>JBOFIJ010000022.1:0-45535 GCA_051650105.1 Desulfovibrionaceae bacterium | reverse complement strand
TGTATCTATCGTACTAGTTCTTAATGAAATATAAAGATACTCTTTAAAGAAAGTATGTAGCCATGGTATTTGTAGTAAACGCTGTGAAAAGACAGCGAAAGACATGGTCTCCTCAAATTTGTTGGGGATTTGAAATATATAAATAGTGTACATTTTTGTTAACAATATTTGTGTATATACTACTGGTGTAATATATTTACTACAAAGCACTAATTTAGCGAAAATATTCAAGGAAGATGCTCTATTAATACTGGATAATTATTGCTGAGGATTATGATGGAATATCTTTTGTTTTATTATAGTTGTTATATATAGTGAAAATAACATTTTTTCTTGCTAATGACGATGATTTTTTGTTATTATACGAAGTATTTTTATAAGATAGTCTCATTCATGGGGAGTTATACATTAGTAAAAATTTGTAGAAAGGAGAATAGTATTTTAAATATAAATTATACAGAACATGTTTCGCAGTCTAAAAGTTTTAGACAGCGTTTTTTGGTCCTCCATTATACAGCTCTTAATTTTGCGGATTCCGCTAAAACATTGACAGTAGGAGGCGTAAGTGCACACTATCTTGTTCCTACTTTGAAAAGCATTGATCCTACATACCATAAGGAGGAATTAGTTGTCTATTCATTGGTTCCAGAATCGGATAGAGCGTGGCACGCTGGAGTGAGTGCTTGGAATGGGAGAAATAATTTAAATGACACTAGTATTGGAATAGAAATAGTAAATATGGCTACAGAAAGCAAATTTATGCCATTTCCTGATGCACAGGTATCTTGTATAATAGCATTATGTCAAAATATTTTAGCAAGATATCCAGATATTGTTCCAGTAAATGTAGTGGGCCATTCAGATATTGGTATAGGTCGTAAAATGGACCCAGGCCCTTTATTTCCATGGAAAACATTATATGATAATGGAATTGGAGCGTGGTATGAATATGATGTAGTTGATAAGTATAAATCGAAATTTGAGATGAATTTACCAACAAAAGAAGATGTTTATAATAAATTAATTCGCTATGGTTATCATGCTTCTATAAATGAATTTACGGCATTATTACGGTCGTTCCAAATGCATTTTAGAAATGAAAAATATGATGGAATACTGGATGCAGAAACAGCTGCTATTGCATATGCTTTAATAGATAAATATATTCTTGAATAAATAATTGTATTAATATGATATCTTTATAAAAATTCCAATATGCTGTCGTAAATCGTATAGAATCTGTGCTTTTTACTGTAGTATTTTGGTTTTTGTTGGTAATTATATAATAAAAGAGGTAGTTGAAATATATTATTTATACTAGCTGTATATGTATATTGAAGAGAAAAAAGAGTATATAAGAATAGAGACTAATTCAAAAATAGCTGGGACAAGAAAGTTTCTGCGTACAATAATTAGAGAGTAGCAAGGATTTTACGGAATAATAGAGGTAATAGTAATCTAGATATGAATTGTATGAGTATATTGTATCCGACATTTTGTAAAGATATAGGAAAAAAAGAATATTTATGAAGGCTTTATCTATACCGCCTATATGGGCAAAAAATATTGCAGATGGTGAAAAAATAGTAGAATGTCGTTCATGGCAGGCTCCTTCAATCATAGGGAAGGAGATTATTGTTTGTTCAACCGGAAAAATTGTAACTTCACAAAAATATACGTACCTTCTTAAACATGCTCTTTGTGTTGTTCCTGTATTAAGAATAGAAAAATTTTCTTATTCAGATTTTAAGAAAGCATGTATGGAAATAGATAATAAATTTTTAGAAGGGAATTATTTTGCGTGGCATTTAGGAGAGGTAAGATATATAGAGCCTTTTCCAGTAAAGGGGCAGTTAAATCTATTCTCAATTGATCTTGATCCTCAATATATTTCATATGAAAAATTTCTTATATTATATGAAGCAAAACTTCCAATAAAAAGAAGTATATAGTCATAGTGTTTCATAATTTTTTCTACATACTTATTCTACAATATCTTCATTGATGCTGTATAATAAAGACAGAGCTAGAAAGGCAGCTGTTTCGTACCGAAGTATTGATGTACCAAGAGAATATGAAGGGATGTTATTTTTTACAAGAATATCTACTTCGTCTTGTGAGAAACCGCCTTCTGGACCAATAATAAGAACTATTGGATCGGCTGAATTTTTATATTGAGTGAAAGGGATTTTCATAGATTTTTCACTTTTTTCATAAAAAAAGAAAGGTATTGCATTAATAGTATTACTATATTGTAGTACTTCAGTGATGGAATTAGCAAAAGAAATAGATGGCAGATAGGGATTGCGACATTGTTTTGCAGCTTGTTGAAGAATATGTTGTATATTTTCTTTTTTTTGTGAAAAAGTTTGGGAGTGATCTCCTTTCCAGAAGAGTATTTCAGATGTTTTTAACTCCACGCTTTTTTCTAAAATCCATGTTTTACGAACATTTTTTGGCATAGCTAAAGCCAAAATAATAGTATATAGTGGTCTCTCTTCTACACTATATGATAGTAATGAAAGGGTGAGTTCTTTTTTATTTATTGAAGTAACTATTGTGGAAGCGATAATGCCATCTCCAGAGAGAACATCAATGTGTTCTCCAAGAGATACCTTTAGTACTACAGCCACATGTTTATATTCTGCTCCTTTTAACAAATATATTCTTTCTTTTATGAGAATATTTGTGTCCTGAGAAGAAAGAAATATATTGTGACGAGCTTTTCCCATAATAATATGTATTTAATAAGAATAGAGAGTTCTTTCTTTTAATAACCGTTCATTGACTATTGCAAGATCTTTTTCTTCATCTACACTGTGTGTTGTATATTGAGTAGGAACAACACGAATAGGGATACCATTAAACAAGAATCGTAATTGCTCTAGGCATTCAGCTTCTTCCAAAAGAGCTGGAGGAAAAGAAACAAAAGAAGAAAGTGCTGTATAGGTAAAAGCATAAATGCCAATGTGTGACACATAGTTAAGATTTTTTTGTCCTCTATTGTATGGAATTGGAGAACGAGAGAAGTAAAGAGCATTATTGTTTTTATCAAGAGCAATTTTTACTTTATTGGGGTTGTCTAGATCTTGAATAGGCATGATATTGGATAGAGTAGAAACACGAATAGAAGAATCTTGTTCAAAAGGGAGAAGGAGCTCTTCTAGCATTTTTGGGTTAACAAGGGGTTCATCGCCTTGAATATTTGCAATAACGGTATCTGGAGCAAGATTAAGAAGAGAGCATGCTTCAAATATTCTGTCCGTGCCACTTTCATGTTCTTTTTTTGTCATAATAGTGGGAACGCCTAAGTTCTTTGCTAAAGAAGATATTCTCTCGTCATCTGTTGCAACATAAACATCTGTGAACAAAGAACACGCTTTTGCTCGAACATAGACATGCCAGAACATGGGTTTTCCATAAAATTCATGTAGTGCTTTTGCGTGAAGTCTTGTAGAACCATATCTAGATGGAATAATAGCAACGTATTTATTTTTTGTTTTCATAAAAGCTCCTGTACACAAGGATTATGGCGTTTTTCATGGCCTATGGAAGTTGGTTGGCCATGGCCAGGGTAAACAATGGTTTCATCTGGCAATGAATACAATTTTGTACGTATGGAATTTGCCAGCGTATCGTAATCACCACCAGGAAAATCCGTTCTTCCAATAGTATGGTAAAAAAGGACGTCTCCAACAATAACAGAATGAATCTCTTCAAGATAATAAGAAATACTCCCAGGAGAATGCCCTGGGGTGTGCAGAGCTTTGCAGGGAACTCCTAAGAGGGAGAATGTTCCTTCATAAAGATCATGTATTGTAAAATCTGTTTCAAGAGGTGAAAGCCCGTAGTTTTCTGGTTTAACACGTGTGGAAGTCAATAAAAAGACATCTTCTGGATGAGCATATACTGGAACAGGGTATGTCTTAAGAAAGAAAGAGAGTCCATAGATGTGGTCAAAATGCAAATGGGTAAGATAAATAGCGTTCACGTTAAGAGATTTCTTCTCCAAATATCGCATTATTGGTGCTGGATGTTGTCCAACATCAACAAGAACAGCTTCTTTATCGTTATGGACAATATAGCTATTTGTATCGAGTGGACCAAGAGGAAAAAAATAAATAGTTAGCATGAAATCTCTCTCAATGAAGAAAGTAAAGTTAGGCGAGTATACTATAAAAAAGATATTGATACAAGAAAAAATTGATAGAAGATACATATTCTCTATTAAAACACGTGCTTGCATAAAATTGATATTTTCTCTAGAATAGATAGGTGCAGTCGCCTTGGAGGTGCTCTATGAAGGTTGTTTTTTCTGTTGTTTTATGTATTGGCGTATTGACAAATGCGTGCTCCTCGTCTTCTCATTCTAAAGATTCTTATTATGGGAGAGTTCGTGCTTCTGGGTATCCATATTCTAATCAATATAGTAATAATAAGAGCATTTGGGGAGGGTCTGATGGGGATTATGCATATAATGAGCGCAGAAGACAAGAAGAAAAAGAGCGATTTTTAAGAGAAGAGCAAGAAAGATTGCGTAGAGTTGTGTCGGAAAAAGATACACAAATTGCTGAATTAAGAAGAGAATTAATGGAATTAAGAGAATATTTGCATAAAGTTCTCAAAGAAGTGTCAAATAATTCTACTGAGAATGATAGATGGTCTATACATGGTGGAACAAAGGTTTATCAAGGTTCTGAGTACGGTGAGCACAATGTAGGTGCATTTATATATGCTTCAACAGATGCAGAAAGTGTATATCCCATAGAACTAAGTAGTATGGATGCAGGCAACGGTACAACGTTCATAGTATCTCCTATAACAAAAGAAATGGAGATAAAAGAATCTGAGGTTTTTAGTGAACAAAAAAAAGAAAAAAAATTAAATACAGATATTCGAAAAGAGGTTGTGTTAGATGCTGAAAAGGATGTTTTGTCTACAAATAAAAAAGCTATAAGAGATACTTCCATAAGCACTTTTTCTAAAGAAAAAATACCAAGGGGTGTACCAGAAAAGATAAAAAATGAAAAAAAGGAATATGATAAAGCATTGCAATTTGTTTATGCAAAGAAATATAAACTTGCAAGGGAGTTGTTTGATTCCTTTATAGTGGAATACCCAAAAAGTGAATTGATACCAAATGTTTTGTACTGGAAGGGAGAAACATATTATGGGGAAGAAAATTATATTGATGCTATAACAACGTTTAAAATAGCAGTTAACGAACACGGAAAAAGCAATAAAGCACCAGATGCTCTTTTAAAGATGATAATGAGCTATATTGCTCTTCAGGATAAGAATAATGCTGAATTTTATAGAAAAATTTTATTAGAGAAATATCCAAAAAGTCTTGCTGCAGAAAAAGTAAAGAAATTATTTTTCTAGTTTTCTATAAAAGATATAGAAAAGCATAGTAGTAACTTTTATTATAGAGAATATGTAAGTGTATAGAGCAGATAACTGTGTGATCGAGAAAAAATGTTGTGTGAATACGTATACATTTATGAGAAGTATATGGTATCTAATTCATAAACAAAAAGATAGTTCTTAAAAGTGTTAATACAAGAAGAAGAGTGGTGTATAGACTAAAAATATGCAGTATCTATTTTTCATAAAGAGAGAAGAGATCACAGTATTCTTTCTCGTGGTTATTTTTTTACAGTGAATATATTTTGCTGAATTTCTCTGCCAAAAGCTTTTAAGATGTTCTCTTTGTGCTTTTTAAAGCGTGCAGAGCTAACAGAAGAAACAATAAACAAAACAGCAATACTACCTATAAAAATGAGGTTCTTCTGTAAAGCCCATTGCTCTTCAAAAGAAAATTTGCTCATTCTAATAAGTCCCATTTCTAAGCTGTAATGCAATAGAATGGGTGTTCCTACAAAAACAAGTATTGTCATAAGAATTTCCCAGAAGATAAGACTTTTTCCAAACATTATAAGAAAAAGGCTAGAATCTCTAATGGCAAGGATAAAATGGAGTGCGCGTTCCATATCTATAATATTTTGTTCAACTTGAGTAAGATATTTGTTTGCTGTAGAAAAATCTTTAGCTTCAAAGAGTTCTAGTTCAGGAATATGGGAGAGAAATGCTTTACTTTCATTGTACTGGGTATAAAAAGAGGGGAAATATTTTTGTAGAGGAGTCCATTTAGAGTGTTCTTCTATTGCCGTTAATTTTAAATTGAGACGTTCAGTTTTATATCGTATTTTTTCTATATCTTCCTTATATGTATTTTCGATCGTATAGAGATATTCTTGATATGCAGAAATAATATTTGCATAAAGAAGAAAATTCTTTTTTTCTTTTTCTTCTAAAAGCATATTTAATGTATCTAGTAAATGAGAATATCGCGAAGGATCAGCAGAGGACCATAATATAAGTTCTTGTTCTCGTTCTTTTCTATTGTTATAGATTTCTTCTACTTGTATTGAGTATTCTTGCCAGATATTTGTGAGTGTCTGTATGATTTCCAGTTTAGCTTGTTCAGCATTCTGATCCATAAGTATTCGTATAAAGTCTTCTGGTACAGTGACAATATGTTGCTTAAGAAGCCCCATAGCTTCATGAGATTTTCCAAGCTTAATAAGTGTAATAATAGATCTATAGTGTGCTTCATACCATGTGGGGTGTATTTTACTAGCTTTCCTATAGAGAGAGTGTGCTGTAAAATATTTCTCTTGTATTTCATGTAGCCTTGCTTGTAAATAAATATGCCAAGAAATAAGATGTATAGTGAAGGATAAATTTTCTGCTTCTTTCCAGTATTCAAGGGCCTGTGAATAATTTCCTTTTTCTAAAGCAATAAAACCCAATAAACTGGCATATCTATAATCTTTATGTTGGCTGCGGAATAGTTCAATTTCTTTCTCTGTTTGATAAAGATTTCTAGCAACAATTTTCTTATACAATTGATATATTTTATTAGAGGAGGTAAGGAGTTTTGTTTGTTTACTGCTCTTTTCCTTCGAGAGGAATAAGTATGGAATGGTTCTTAATTGACAATCTTTTGTGATACTTAATAGCGCTTGGACAAAGAATCCTTCTTCAGTGCTTTTATTATAGAGAGAGATAATTTCTTTAACGTTCTTCCCAGTGAGTATATCATTAGCTTTGTTGGCCGTGCTTAATAGTTCTTCAAAAGAGTACGTGGAAAATTTTTGAAAAATAGCACGTTGTGGGGTATTTTCAATTTGTATGGTAGGACATTCTGTTATGGAATGATCTGATCTACCACAATAAAAACATTCAGTATCATAAGAAGCTATTTTTCTTTGTGGAACAAGCATGATGATATCGCTTGTCATAATCTCTTCTGGGTTAAGTAAAGCAACCCATTTGAAAAGAGTGCTGTGTTTTTGTGAAGAATCTATTTCAATATAAGAATATTCTAATATAAGAGCTGTGAATAGTGTTGTATGAAGATGCCCAGAAACTGCTTTTGATCTATTAAAAGAAAAAACAGAATCCATACTGGTGGTGTTAAAATTAAAAGTTTTATGGGGAGAAAGAGTGGTAAACTGCGGTAGATATGTAGTGGAATCCATTTCATCGTATACAGAATCACTAATTGTTTTATAAAGATTCAAAAAATTCTTACTAACAAGGAAAGTATCAAAAGTAATTTGAAGAGAATAATTATTATGAATAGAATATCGAATATTATATTCTCTAAAGTATTTCTCAAACGTTCGTAGTGTTATTTGCCACGCAGAAGAAGCTTCTTTTTCTTTTGCAATATTTGGTGAAGGGAAGACGAAGAAAGACCATTGAGGAGGTCTCATAAGTGGACAAGAGCGTTCAACAATAAGAGAAGCCCAAACAGTATTATTTGAAATATCAAGAGTGATACCTTGCTGAGGTAAGAAATGTCTTGTGAGAGAAGAATGGATAAAGAGCGTGTTTTTTTGAGAATCATTTTTTTCTTCAAAAGAGATTGTGGAAGAATAGTGAATGTGTTTCTTGTGCACGTGATCAACATAGAGGGAAGCTGGAAGAATAAAAGAAATAAAATCGCTTTGTTTTGATATTGAAATTTGGTGCAGCAATGAAAAAGGAACAGTATTGATAGATTCAAAGAAAAATGTAAGATTCGTACCCTCGTGTTTAATGGGTAACCCTCCGTAATTTATGAGTGATGAAAAAGAAGCAGTATCTATTTTTGCATTGCTAATCCAGAGTAAAACTCCTTCAGAGTAAGGTAAAGATGAATCTTCTTTTTGATATATTGGAATAAGATCTTGTAACTGCATAAAGATATTTATCCTCGTACTAGAATACTCCTATGTATGCAAAAAAAATACCTTATCTTTAGGAGTATGTGGACAGATCTATTTGACACGTTCTCTGGAGATATGGGCTCCTACAGCGGAGAGTTTTTTTTCTATACTCTCATATCCTCTGTCAAGATGATAAATACGTTGAATTTGCGTTACACCAGCAGCACAGAGCCCAGCAAGAACGAGTGACGCACTGGCTCTGAGATCAGAAGCCATAACGGGGGCACCGCGCAATAAATTAATACCCTTGATCACAGCGTGATTTCCAGAAATAGTAATATTTGCACCCATACGTACAAGTTCTGGCACATGCATGAATCTGTTTTCAAAAATAGTTTCTTCAACAGTGCTTGTTCCTTTTGCAATAGACATAAGAGCCATAGTCTGTGCTTGCATATCTGTTGGGAAACGTGGATGTGGAAGTGTTTTTATAGCAGTAGCAAGGATATCTCCCTTTGTGGATACAGAAACTGTAGATCCTCCCTGCAAGTCTGGAGAATATTCTTTGATAGAAAAAACAACACCCATATCTGAAAGTGTATTGATGACAGCTTCAAGAGAATCCATTGGACAAGAGTGTAACGTTATGGAGCCACGTGTTATGGCTGCAGCAACCATAAATGTCCCAGCCTCCATTCTATCTGGCATAATAGTGTGTTGGGTGGAGGTCAAAGATGTGACTCCTTCTATTTTAATAGTATTTGATCCATGTCCTTCTATCAGAGCACCACAGGATATAAGAAAATTGGCAAGATCAACAATTTCTGGTTCTTTAGCTGCATTACGTAAAATAGTTTCTCCTTCGGCAAGAGTGGCGGCCATCATAACATTTTCTGTTCCTCCAACAGTTGGGAATGAAAATGTTATGTCAGCACCATGTAGTTTTTTACAAGAGGCAAGAATATAGCCTTCTTCAAGTTGATATGTGACACCCATTTTTTCTAAAGCATCCAAATGTAGTGCAACAGGTCTGGAACCAATAGCACACCCTCCTGGAAGGGCTATTTTAGCTTTTCCAAGGCGAGCTAGTAAAGGACCTAAACAGAGGATAGATGCTCTCATTGTGCGAACAAGATCATAGGGAGCTTGGTAATGCAAAAGTTGTGGTTGTATAGAGACAGAATTATTGTGAAAAGCAGAGACATTGCAGCCAAGAATTTTTAACAATTCAAAAGATGTTATGCAATCTTTAAGATGAGGAATATTGTACAGTGTTGCTGTACCATCTAATAAGATGCTAGCAAAGAGAATCGGAAGAGTAGAATTTTTAGAGCCACTAATAGTAATATCCCCAAAAAGTTGTTTTCCACCTTCTATAACAAGTTGCTCCATGTAATTTCCTTTTTATTGACAAAGATATTGACTTATTGAGAAAAATAATGTTATACAGTGTGGGATGGCGAACGTAGCTCAGTTGGCAGAGCATCTGGTTGTGGTTCAGAGGGTCGTGGGTTCAATCCCCATCGTTCGCCCCATACGTGTCTTTTTATCCTATCTACCTATACTGCACAAAATCGTAAACAATTAGTTAAGTCTATCATATATTTATACAAAATGAAAGCAAATTATACGTGGAGCCTGTCTATAAACTGGTATCTTTTATTTAATTGAGGTGTGTTGGTGGATATAACAATATATTCTTGGAATGTGAATGGGTACAGGGCAATACAAAAAAAAGAAGAAGGGCTATGGTTAGTAGAAAATCTTCCACAGGCAGATATTATCGGCATACAGGAATCGAGAGTGGATCCTTGTGTTTTATCAAGCAAAGAGTGTCCTTCATCACAGCATTGGCAACATGTTGCTTGGCTTGCATGTAAAAAGAAAAAGGGTTATTCTGGAGTAGCAACATTTAGCAAAAGAGAACCTCTTTGCATTTCTGAAGAATTGCCAGACACTCGTTTCCAAGATGAAGGTAGAGTTCTTCACCATGAATATCCAGAGTTTCATTTTCTTAATATCTATTTTCCAAATGGCCAAAATGGGAGTGCAAGATTACAGTATAAAATGGAATTTTATGATGCCTTTTTACAGTATGCAAAAGAATTAAGAAAATCAAAGCCTATTATTGCAGTAGGAGACTACAATACTGCACATAAAGAAATAGACTTAACACATCCAAAGCAAAATATGAAAGAATCTGGTTTTTTGCCTGAAGAGCGTGCATGGATAGATTCCTTTATAGAGGCGGGATACATAGATACTTTTAGATATATGAATCCAGAAGTAGTAGAAAAATATTCGTGGTGGTCATACAAAACAAAGGCAAGAGAGAGGAATGTTGGTTGGCGAATAGATTATATATTTATCTCTGAAGAACTGCGATCTTCTTTACAAAAAGCGTGGATAGCCGATGATGTGTATGGTTCGGACCATTGCCCTGTGGGGATAACCTTGTCGTTATAGAGATTGTTAAAGAGCTGCTATATATAGAGCAAGAGTTGGAAAATAGATATTATTTGGGCAATAGAGTGCAAATTGTGAAAAAATAATGTATTTGTCTTTTTTGAATAGATAAGGATAAGAGTATTCTTTTTTTGAACGACACTATAGTTATTGTGTCTTTTTATATTGTTATAAGGAAAAGCTATGTTTTAGGAATGCACTGAAATACCGTAAATTTGTATTATCTGTCGAAGAAACAGATAAAGCGAATGGTTTTGTAAAAATATGGTTTTATTGTGACGGGATATATAGCATAGAAAAAGATATTCATTTGTATGTACTATTCTATAAATATGAGAATAAATATAGCAAAACAAAAAAAATGATATTATATGAATGGCAAAGAGCTTGTATAAGATATTCTTACAATAGAATTCTTTTAAATACGAAGTGTTGAAAAAAGGAATTACTATAGATGCATAAACAAAAAGTGAGCCTGTAAAGTATAGAGGCTCACTTTTATTGAATATATATAGCAAAAAGTATTATAGAGAAGGATATGTGCCTTCTCTTGTTTTACCTGGTTGTTTTCCACCCATTTTACTACGATATTCATCCATTTCTGCTTTATCTAAAATACCATCTTTATTAGCATCAATAGCATCAAAGTCTTCTCTTTTTGAATCTTTAAATCTGTATGCGAATTCTTCTGGTGTTATTTTACCATCCCCATTTCCATCAATACGATTCATCGGAGGAAGAGCAAAAGTTACACTCGTGTATAATACTACTGTCAAAGCAGCAAGAAATATCTGTTTCATAGCAATAAACTCCTATTTTCTAAATTAACAAGGAACACTTTATCTTGTTTTTATTGTATATGCAATAGAAAAGTAGAGCATATTTATTCTTAAATACAGTAGGATATTGCTTATAGAGAGGTTAATTTATAAAGAGTATGCGTCACTTTTTCAATAGAAGAGGATAACGTTTTCTCTTTATTTTGTTCTTTTTCCAAAATATCTTTAGGGACCTTTTCTAGATATTGTGGATTGGACAACTTTTGTCTCGTTTTTTCGTAGTCTTTTTTCATTTTGCTAAGTTCTTTTTCTAGTCTTTGTACTTCAACTTCAATGCTTTCTATTTCGTTAAGATGGATGGCTATAGTATCACTTTGAATATTCTGTGTTGCAAACGTGTCAAAAGAAAATGAGTTATCTACGAAATGAATATTGTTAATGCCTGCTAATGACATAATATGTGTGCTATAGTGTTCGATAAGTATTTTTTTATTTGGAGAACTAAGACATATGGTGAGAGTTGGTTTCTTACGAGGAGCAATAGAAAGTTCAGCACGAATTGTTCGTATGCCGTAAATAATTTCTTGTATATAGAGCATGTCACTTTCATGAGGCATAGATACAAAAGTGGTGCATTGTGGAGGAAAGCTTTCTTTTGAGATATCGTTATCTTTGCTGTGAGGTAGATAAGAAAAAAGCTCTGCTGTAATAAAAGGCATAATGGGGTGTAGTACAATAAGTATTTGTTCTAGAACAGTGAGCATAAGAGACTTTGTGTGTTCAAAACTCTCGTGTTGTATATCCACTTTTGCATATTCTAGAAAGCAATCACAAAAGTCATTCCAAATAAATTTATACAGTATTTGTGCTGCTTCATTAAACTGGTATGTAGAAAGGGCAGTGTGAACATTGTGTTTTGTTTTTTCTAGAGTATGGAGAATCCAATAATGATGCAGTGGGAGTTGTGTGGTAGAATGAGAGAACGTTGTTGTTTCAGGCGCAAGATTCATAATAACAAAACGAGTGGCATTCCATAATTTATTAACAAAATGTCTGTAGCCTTCAATACGTTCTTCAGAAAGTTTAATATCTCTTCCCATAGCAGCAAAAGAGGTAAGGGTGAACCGTAAGCTATCTGTTCCATAACGTTCTATCATCACAAGGGGGTCTATAACATTGCCGGTTGATTTAGACATTTTCTTTCCATTAGCGTCTCTAACAAGTGCGTGAATATAGACTTCTTTAAAGGGGACATGTTGTGTTGCATATATTCCCATCATCATCATTCTGGCAACCCAGAAAAAAAGTATATCAAAGCCAGTTACTAGTGTAGCAGTGGGATAGAAATAGGCTAGTTCTTTTGTTTTTTCAGGGTATCCTAAGGTGCTAAAAGGCCAAAGAGAGGAAGAAAACCATGTGTCTAAAACATCTGTTTCTTGTGTAATAGAAGAGGATCCACAGGCACCGCATTGAGAAGGATCTTCAATGGTCACCGTAATATGTTGACAATGAGAACAAGTCCAAGCAGGTATTCTATGTCCCCACCATATTTGCCTACTAATACACCAATCTCGTATAGAATCGAGCCACGCGTAATATGTTTTTTCCCATTGTTTTGGAAAAATAGAGGTATCTTGTGGGACAGCGGCACGGGCCATAGGAGCCAATTTTTTAGAAGCAACAAACCATTGTTCTGAAACATGTGGTTCGATAATTGTTCTGCATCTATAGCAAGAGCCAACTGTATTTTCTAAATTTTCAGTGGAAAGAAGAAAGCCTTGTTGTTCAAGGTCATTTATAATAGCTTTGCGTGCATCATCTTTATGAAGACCTTCATAATTAAGAGCATTTTCATTCATTATACCGTGTTCGTTAATAACTTGTATACTTTCTAAGGAATGCTTTTGTCCAAGGTCCCAATCGTTATGATCGTGTGCGGGAGTAACTTTAAGAATACCTGTTCCAAAATCTTTATCTACATAACTATCTGCGATTACAGGAATAACTCTTTGTGTAAGAGGAACAGTAACATAAGATCCTATATAGTGTGCATAGCGCTCATCTTCTGGGTGAACACAAAGTGCAGAATCTCCAAGAAGTGTTTCAGGCCGTGTTGTGGCAACAACAAGAGAGTGAGTGGAATGTAGAACAGGATACCGAATACTCCACAGATGCGTTTTTTGTGGAACGTGCTCAACTTCATCATCTGCAAGGGCCGTTGAACATCTTGAACACCAATTAATAATATAATTACCTTTGTAAATATATCCATCGTTATAAAGAGAAACAAAGAGTGTTCTTACAGCTTTTGAAAGACCTTCATCCATAGTAAAGCGTTCTCTACTCCAATCAACAGAGGCTCCCATCATAGTAATTTGATGCAGAATTTTATCTCCATATTCTTTTTTCCATTCCCAAATTTTTTCAATAAATTTTTCTCTACCAAGATCGTGTCTAGAAATATTCTCTTTTGCAAGCATTTTCTCAACAACATTTTGTGTTGCTATTCCAGCGTGATCTGTACCTGGTATCCATAAAACGGACTTTCCATTTTGCCTAGCAAATCTGCATAAAATATCTTGAAGTGTAAGGTTAAGGGCGTGCCCCATATGAAGAGACCCTGTAACATTTGGTGGGGGAATAACAATACAGTAAGGCTCTTTGGAAGAATCGATAGTGGCTTTAAAGGAGTGATTTTCTTCCCAATATGTCCGCCAATATGTTTCAACAGTGTGAGGTATATAGCTTTTTTCTAAGGTTTTCCCCATAAAATAGTGCTCCAAGATGACGGTATTACTTTGTGAGAGTAACATAGAAGAAAAAAAGACACAAGAAAAAAGAGTGAGGGGAGCTCGTTAAAAATATTTGACTTTGTGTGGAAGAAAAGATACCATAACGAGCTTGGCTGTGCTTTATAAGGAGGTCTCCTATGTTTGGTTTAGGTGTTCAAGAAATTGTTGTTGTTTTGGTGATAGGTTTAGTTGTCTTTGGTGCTGCTCGTTTACCAGAGATAGGTGCGGGTTTAGGTAAAGCCATAAAGAATTTTAAGAAGGCAACGACAGAGCCAGAAGAAATTGATATTACCGATAAATCTTCAAAGAAAACAGAAGAGCCGAAAGATGAGTAAATTGTGTCTATATGAAGATAATACAAATCATCAACGTCCGCTGGTATAATGCAACTGCTTGGTATGCAGTACTTCTCTCTTCTTTGCTGCAAAAGGCTGGTCATGATGTCCTTATTGTTACAATAAAAAATAGTCCAGCAGACAAGAAAGCGAAAGAATTAGGTATAAAAACTGTGTATGGTAATTTAAATAGTGTGAATCCGTTTACTATATTGTATACGTCTATTAAGTTGCTTACTCTCTTACGTTCTTTTAAGCCGAATATTGTGAATTGTCATAGAGGCGAGTTTGTTATATTTTGGGCTTTGGCAAAAATGATACTCCCCTATAAACTAATACGTACAAGAGGAGATCAACGTTTACCGCAAGATAATATTCCCAATAAAGTAATGCATACGTATTCTTTTGATGGTATTGTTGCCACCAATTCGTATATGGCAAAGGCTTTTGAAACAGTGTTTTCTCTTCCAAAAGAAAGAATACATACTATTTTAGGAGGAGTTAACCAGGAGGTATTTTCTTTTTCGCAAGAAAAAAGGGAATTACTGCGTAAACAATATTCTTTTACTGAAGATAGCATTGTTTTGGGTATTGTTGGAAGATTTGATTGGGTGAAAGGGCAAAGAGAGGTTATTGCAGCTGTTGGGGAAATATATTCGGAAAATAACAATACTGCACTACGTTTGCTTTTAGTTGGTTTTTCTTCTGGTATTGAACAAGAACAGATAGAGCAATGGGTACAAGAAGCTGGTATAGAACAAATAACAACAATAACAGGTCATTGTGAGGATATCCCAGGGCATATTTGTGTTATGGATATTGCTATGATAGCTTCTTTGGGTTCAGAAACTATAGCACGTGTTGCATTGGAAATACTGTCTTGTCAAAGACCTTTACTTGCAACAGACGTTGGAGTTATGCCAGATTTACTTCCTAAAAAATATCTTATCTCTGTGGAAAATGAGAAAACAAGAACAAAAAATATAAAGAATGCTATAGTGCATTGTCTCTCTTCTCCTCACTATTTGCAAGAGCTTTTAGATGTAGGAAATATAACAAGAGGGCGAATTTCAGATAGTATCTTCTTGAAGGAAACAATAGCACTTTATAGTGCTATTGTTACAAAGAAATAATTATTTCATAAAAAAGTGTTATTCGTGGAGCTTTTGTAAAGTAAAAAATACACTAAAGATAAGAATGTAATACCATTTTTTCGTACATTTTATATTCTATATTAACAATAAAAAATACGTAAAGTGTAGTGGGTA
Organism: Desulfovibrionaceae bacterium; assembly: GCA_051650105.1. Classification (GTDB taxonomy): domain Bacteria; phylum Desulfobacterota; class Desulfovibrionia; order Desulfovibrionales; family Desulfovibrionaceae; genus CAMWXW01. Next base: position 29,676 of record JBOFIJ010000022.1, on the reverse strand, counting down.
CGTGAGCATATATACAAAGAAGTGGCTTTTCCATTGCATGTTTATATACTTTTTACAATAGGAGTACTCTCTTTAGTAGTGTTCAAAAAAATGTGTGTATTTGAAAGCGAATATATGCTTTGTATTGTAGATAATGTTTTATACAATAAAGTGAGTTAGTATCAATATGTATGTAATGCTGTTATTTTATCTTTATTAAATAAATTATACTATTGGTAGGGTTCTATACTGTTTTATAGTTAGTAACTTTAGTGGGGTATTCTTTGTTTCAGTTTGGAAACGAGGTAGTGTTCATGGTTTAATATTGTATTTTCTTTAAATAGATAAAAGGTATTTTCTAGAATCTCCTTGTCTTTTTTCTAACATTTTTATGTAAAGTGATGCATTGGTTAAGGATATATCTAATCGTTTTATGTGCAATATGAAATTAGCCCGCTATCTTTTTTTGATATAGATAGCCTATACATTTGAGAACTGTGATGGACTTAGTATAGTCTGTATGTCTCTTTTTGTAAAAATACAAAAAGGTAAAAAAGAGACAAGAGAGTTCTTTCAAAGAAAAAATGTATTTGAGATAGTAATCAATACGATATTTTTCTCATAGTAAGATACTAAATAGAATAAAAATAAACATTATTTATTGAAGCTTCATAAATATTGTAGAGATAATTTTCTATACTTTTTAATAATATGTGCTATACTAGGCGCATGGAAAGTGTTCAACAATATACCGATATGCGTGTAGAGCTATTAGAAGAAACTCGGAATGATTCAAAAATATTTCACCTTATACTGTCTTATCCAGAAGTAAATACGTCTTTTTCCCAATATAAGCCGGGACAATTTGTTATGTTACGGTTTCCAGATATGTGTGGAAATACTCTATTTGGAAGGCCTTTTTCTATAGCAAATATATCGGCAGGATGTATAGAATTATATTTTTTAGCACAGGGTAAGATAACAACAAAAATGTCGTATTTATGTGTGGGAGATAACGTTCAGGTATGGGGTCCCCTTGGGAATACATATAGTTCTTCTGCAGAAGGGAAAATGCTTATTATTGCTGGCGGTATTGGAATAGCTCCTTTTGTTGGGTATACACAACAATATTGTACAAAGAATGTTGAATTTTTATTTGGACACAGAATTCCACTAGAATCATATCCTTATGAAAGTGTAGCTGAACAATGTTTGAAGAGTCTTGCTTATGATACAGACAAATACCCATTAGCAGGTTTTTTAGAAATAATTCATAACACAATGAAAGAATACAGTGATGGAAAAGTGCTTGTTTGTGGACCACTTCCTCTTTTACGCACAGTACAAAGACATGCGGTAGAGAATTCAATATACACAGAAATATCTGTAGAAGAACAAATGATGTGTGGGATAGGAGTTTGTCTTGCATGTGTGTGTAAAACAACAGCTATATATCCAAAAGAAATTTTACGTAATAGTTATGTACAATCTTGCACAGAGGGACCGATATTTGAAGCACAACATATTATATTGTAAGAGGGATATATGAAATCTACAATGACATTGCCTTATAAGGATACTGTTTTAGAAACAAAAAATGTTATATGGACGGCTTCTGGTACTTTTGGTTATGGGATGGAATTTATTCCATATGGTGTTTTATCAGAATTAGGTGCACTTGTTTTAAAAGGCATATCTTTACAGGCAAGAAGCGGTAATGCCATGCCGCGTGTTGTTGAAGTTGCGGGAGGTCTTATCAATGCAATAGGTTTACAAAATTATGGTGTGGAATATTGTATTAAAAACACATTGCCAGAGTTAAAAAAGCATAAAGCAGTAGTATTTACAAATCTCTATGCTCAATCAAAAGAGGATTTTGCCACGTTAACAGATATAATAACTCAGGAAGATACTGTGCACGGTGTAGAAGTGAATGTTTCATGCCCCAATGTAAAAGAGGGTGGTATTGCTTTTGGACAAGATCCAAAGGCTTTGGCAAAGGTAGTAGAAGCTGTTGCAAAGAAATCTAATGGTAAGGCTGTGTGTGTGAAGTTAAGCCCAAATGTAACGGATATCGCTTATATGGCAAAGGTAGCAGAGGCTTCTGGAGCAGATTTTATTTCCTGTATTAATACAGTGAACGCTATGGCTGTGAATATTTATACGAAAAAATCAAGAATTGCTAATGGTAAAGGTGGTCTTTCTGGTCCTTGTATAAAACATATTGCGCTACATTGTGTGCACGAGGTATGTAACCATGTGGCAATACCGGTAATAGCTTCTGGAGGTGTTATAACAGCGGAGGACGTGCTGGAATTTATATTGGTAGGAGCATCGGGAGTACAAATAGGAACAGCGAATTTTATGGAACCAACGCGGTCTTTTGCTCTAGTAAAAGAGGTGGAGGAATTATGCATAAAACTTGGCATTAAGGATATTGAGGAATATAGAGGGAGTATATTATTACAGTAGTGGAAAGTGTAAAACTACATAAGAATGGTATAAAAAGAGGAGCAAATATCAGTATTGATATCGATACTGATTCTGAATATATAGTAAGACCTTTTATTAACGTTAATACAAAAAGTCTCTATTTGAAAAATTTCTGAAATAAAAATAATGATATGAAATGAAGGTTGAAAACATTTGGGAAAAAAGCACATACTATGCCTGAGCATTTGAAGACCGAGGAGATTACTAAGCACACCCTTGTATGACTATTTTAAAAAGAGCTAGAGTATGATATATACAACCCCGATAAGGTTGTGCCAAAGTGTATAATTGTTGTTGGTGTTAAGGTCGACTGTGTCATTATGCAAGATGGTAAACCCTTGGTATTCGTGGAATGCTGACACTGCAATGAGGACTTTATAAAGTATGGCAAGTAGTTATTCCACTATTATTCTGTGCTTCTAGGTAAGAAGATTGGCATGTTCACAGGTGGTGTCGCTGTTTATGTGGATCTGGGCGAATATAGAGTTTGTGTTACAGAGTGTTATTGCATAGGATACGCTATTATATATGGCAAGAATTGGAAAAATTTAAGTAAAAACAAGACCCTGCACTCGAAATTCTTTGTTGTGGAGTGCAACGCATAGTATATATTTGATAACGTAGTAATAAGTTTTTAGGGCATTCACAATAATAGAGGTTACTTTGTAGATATAAAAAGGGGGAGGAAATCTGGGAGAGAAAAAATTATAATCGAGATGGTATTGGAATAACGTTATGAGATACCGCGTATATCCCTATATATTGTACTTTTTTCAAAATGATATATGCTGTTTTCATCCCACGACACGTTTGTTTTTATTACTTTTGCTGGGAAGCCAGCAAGAAGAGTATGTTCTTCTGTAAAAATACCCGATACGAGAGAGGACATAGCAACTATTGTGTTATTTGGTATCTGTGCATTTTTTGTGAATCCTACATCATATCCAATCCAGCAATTATCTCCTATAATAAGTGGATTTTTTTGTTTATTTAGTATTTCATATGTGTTGTTGTCGAAAATTGAATGAGAATCACTAGCGCGAATTGTTATATTAGATGAAAATAAGCAATTATCTCCCACTATACAACGTGTATTACCCTCAATATAAAATGCTGCACCATTTATATTGGTATTTTTTCCTAAAACACAAACTTGTTCATTTCCTTGGCCACAATATATACTTGTATGCCTAATTTTACTGCGAGCACCAATTTCAATAGTGGAAGTATTACCGTGTATGAATATAAGAGAGTTTTTTATACTCATGGGGAGCCAGAGCTTTATCGTATTATTGTTTCCAAGTATCTCAATACTTAAGCCATTTGGTACCATGAAAAAGCGGTTAGTATATTCACGTCCGTCTTTGATAATGATTATTTTGTTATTTTCTCCAGAGTTTTGTATTATATTTCGTAATTTACGGCGAAAAATTTTTGATGGTGTGAAGAGACAAAGTACCTTAAAAAATATTTTTTTAAATCCAAATAGTAAATATTGTAAAGTAGTGTATTTGTGTTTCATTTGTTTTTATATTCTCCCATTTCTTCAAGCAATAATAGCGTGTCCTTCTATACTTTTGATGTGATAAAAAAGTTAATATACTCCAAAAATTTATTAGTATAAAGTATTATTTACTAAAGTGTATTTTACATGTTCTGCAGTAGTATTTCTTATATATTCTTAGTACATAAGTACTATTTTTTGTTTTTATCAGCTAGCATTTCAATAGTGTTATTTTATTATTGTTTTACAAAAGCATTTATCTAGTGCTTGTTGTTATATACAAAATAAAAAATTTTTTCTTATATACATCGCTTCGTATAAATGAGATGTGTTATCAACGTGTTATTTCTAAGAGACATATTTTTTTACCCAATAATATTTTACTGTGTGAGTAAGCATCGTATTGTATAGATAGTAATAATACGATAAAAAGAAAAAGTAATGGTGAATGGAGGGAGTATAGCTTTATGAAAATAAATAGCTATTAAGAGGAGATACGAGCATTGTGGCTAACATAGTAATATAGCCAGTTATATATAATAATAGAGTCTGTTCCACCATAGTACTAAAGTGTATTTTTGTAAAAATGGAGTGAAGAAAGAAAATATTTTTTAGTGAAGAAAGCACTATTGTATAAAAGTATATTTATAGGAAGCTTATTCTTATAGAATTGTCGTAGAGAGTAAAATCACATATAGCATATTGAAAAAGGGAGTAGCAATTGGAATATGAAGAACACGGGTTATGTTTTTTAATAGCGTGGAAATACACTAGATTTAATACAAGAATATAATAAAGGAATTATGAATATGCTACTTTGTTTACATTGCAAAGCAGAATAATTTACTCTACTAAAAAAATATGTACGCAAGATAATGACTATAAGGGGGTGTTTCTTTTGTATTTTTTACTATTATTAATGTCGAGTGTTGTGTATAGCTTTTCCATTTTTTTAGTAGAGTAAAAAAGTATGTCGGTTGTATACAATCTGTTGTTCTTATTGTGCCAAATGCTTTTACCAATATAAATTTTACTATACTCTCTATTTATAATGTGTTTAAATTTTAATTAAGAGTACGTTGTCTTTTTGTAATGGTACTATTTTTGGGAGCATGTTCGACAGTGTGAACATAAAAGGAAAAGCCAGCTTTTGTGAGCTCTTTTTCTGTTCCAGAAAGGTCTATTTCCAAAGCTGGATAATACCAAACGGTGCTTCCATGACGTTTTATCCAAAAGGATTCACCTTTCTCACTTACAAAGGTATTTTTAGAGAAAATTCCTTGAGGAGAAAGACGTGTAATTCCAACGGGAAAGAAGCCTTTTGTCACAAAACCTAATGGCAAAGGACTTTGTTGAACAAGTGAGAGAAGTTCTTCTTTAGAAAGCTCCGGACTAACAATGGCTCCTTCATATCCCAAGTTTTGTATACATTCTAAGGTACTGGCATTGGCAATATTACAAAAGGGGCCAGCAATGTACGATGCATGTTGAGGAAGCATGCTATATTGAAAAATATCGTTACAAACAAAATGTGTTGCACCATTCTTTATGAGTGTGGCAAGAAGTCTTTTAAAGGAATTTTCTTCATCATGCCAAATAACAGGTGGGAGCCACCAGTGAATTTTTGGAACGATAGTGCGAGATATTTCCTTAACTGTTCTTTGAGATACCCAAAGAGAAAGCCCTGAAGCTTTATTTGCTTTTCCTATCGGTAATACACTTTGTAGAGACATAGTGGGTAAAGAAGAATAGTGTTTTGGCTTTGGTAGAGGGGGAGAATAATGTATAGAAGAGGGAATAATTCGTGGGATATGATCTAATTTTCCTTGCCATAGAGCAACTTCCTTTCGAAGGGCGAGACTTTTTCTCTCTATTAAAAAGGCATTAACTGGTTTTGATGGAAGCTTTTTTGAAGTGAAACGAATAGAAAGTGTTGCGCCCACTTTTATATTTTTCCTTATGGGAATAGTTGTGTGCCACGCTTCATCTTTGTACCCTACATGTAGCAAATCTAGAGGAAAGAGTTCTTTTGTAGTTTCGAGAAGGAATGTACCATTTTTAGGGAATACCTTACCAATTAATAAGGCTATATTGGTTTGAGATTTATTGTCTATGGGAGTATTGTTTTTTGTCGTTTTTATCAGAGCATTGGTGGTAGTAAGGTTTATAGCAAGTTCAAGTAGTCTATGTGCTTCTTTTTTTGCTTTGGGGTCTTCTGGATAATCTCGCAGAAGAACATATGCTTTAGTGGCGTGGTAAATATAGTGAGCATTGTTTTTTCTTCCTTCAATTTTCCAAGAACTAATTTTCTTAAGGGGAAGGATGTCATTAACAATAGTTTCAAGGGAAAAATCAAAACTAGAGAAGGCTTGTGCAGATTTTTTTCCATGACTATACATTCTTTTACAGGGCTGTATGTATTGTTCCTTAACGTTACTTTTTCCTCTTAGACAACTAGGCCAATACCATTTTCCAGATACAATATTGCAAGGAGCTCTGTGCACAAAGAGTTCAAGATCGATAGAATCTGGACAAAGAGTATTGAGGCTTTGTAATTCTTCTAAATAGCTTTCTTGTGGTAAAATAACACGATGGATATCAAGGGTAGCAGTTTGTTGAATCGTATTTATGTGGCCGATATTTGCAAGTGTGGAAAGATGAAATTCTCCTATAAATCCTGCGTCTCTTGCAATGGGAATAATGCCAAGGTCTTGAATAATAAAAGCGTCTGGTGGAGTATTTTTAATGGTTCGTGAAATAAGGTTTGCGACAGATTGAATATCATTTGCTTTAACAAGGCTATTAATGGCAAGGTACACCTTTGTATTATGTGTGTGTGCAAGATCAATAGCTTGAGCGAGGTCTGTAGAAGAAAAATTCTGAGTTTTCATGCGTGCAGAAGAATGTTGTAATCCTAAAAAAATTGCATTTGCGCCAGCGGAAAGTGCAACAAGGAAGGTTTCCATATTTACTGCAGGAGCGATAATTTCAACAGGTTTTTGAATCATAGAATATATGTTCCTTGTCAATAATAGTTATATGTACTTTAGCGAGCAGAACGAGGTCTATCACGAACAATATGCTATGTCAATAATAATGGAGCACGAGTGAGGTAATAAAAAAATATTGACAGGGATAGGTATATGCGGAAAAAACGAAAATATATAGAGCGATAAATATATTGTTATCGTACTTAATTTAACAATAAGATAGAATAAATTTGGTAAAGAGTATCGCACGTATAAAACTAGAGATAGTACAGAGTAGTATAAGCAGTATTGTGTAAGGTGCAAGGTTTTTTGAGTTTAAGAAAAGAATATATTGTAAGAAAAGAACGTTATGTATTTATGTGGAATAATCTTATTTTTCTAAAAAATGTATCGTATGGTGAGAAAGAGAGTGATGTATTATTATATTCACTATAGTGTAATAACACAGAGTGTAAAACTGGGTAATGTTTATTTATATGTCCATAATAGTGTGAAAATATTGTGTGCTTTACATATTGTTTTGTTTATATATTTTCTAAGAATTTGCTAAAGCATCTATTTGTAAAAGTTGTTCTCGTATTCCACCATAAAGAACTTCCACACCAAGAGAAAGTGCTGTTGAGTGTAAAATATTAAATTTATCATTCACAGGAGGTCTACCAGATTGAGTAAGTATAGAGAGCATAGTGGCATCTCCTTGATATCGTTTAAAAGCCCCCATTTTTTTCACTCCATCAAGAATATCTTTAAAATTTGTGCCTCTACTATCTGCAAGGTCTTTCACTTCGATACCAATGAGTCTATCGTATTTTTTCATCAGAATATCAACTTCATACTGTTTATTCTCTTCCTGAACTTGATAAATTTTATTCATAGCGTGGATATTAAAACCAAATAAAGAAGCTGTGGACGCCATTCGTAATTCATGGAGGTGCCCTTTAAGTTGTATTGTATTCGATAAATTTACTTTAAATAAAGGGATATCAACACCTTCTGTATTTTTAAGATTCGTATATATTTCTGTAGCCTCTTCAGAAGAAATAAGTTTGTTCTGCACAGCAATTCGCAGATACGTATTAACAAGAACATCTTGTGAAACATTCATTGTAGCAAGATTTTTTTGCACAAAATGTATTCCTTTTGAACTTTCAGTACATTTTTTCGCAAATTGAGCAAAACTCTTTCCATTTATTGCCTGAGGGATAATGTTTTTTACGGGAACTTTTGTTTCAGAAAAAGAGGCACGTCGCTCAAATATTGTTCTAGGATTGTGTGAATATGTTGTCAGTATTTTTGAAGAAGGTGGCGCTGTGTTAAGAGCATATTGCTTAAGAACAGACAGAATAAGCCAGGATCCAAACCATGTGCTTTCAAGGGTATGAGATTGAAGAAAGGGATGTTTTTCTTCGAATAATAGATATTCTTTGCTTTGTAAATGAGAAGCAATACTGTCTTTATCAATGTTTTCGAAACTATGTATTATTCTATGTAAAAGTGAGGTTGCCCAATTTTCTTGTTGTCTTTTATCTTTCTTATTAATAGAAGATTGTTGTAGTGCTTTGTAATATTGTTCTCCGCAAGCAGAAATAGTAGCAAAAAAATCTTTTTCTATTGTATGAAAGGAGACATTATTATTCAGCACAGCAAGTAATTCCTTCATTCTATGTAGTAAATATACTTCTTCCACAAGAATATCATAGCGAGAAAGAATAGAGAGACAATGTTCATCAATTTCAAAGAGTGTTGTATAGACGAGTTTTTCTTGAGATTGTTCTGTTAATAAAGAGGAGAGTGTATTACGAAAAGAGACAAGAAAAAGATATATTCTTTGGCAAGCAGTATTATTTACATGACTATTAGCAAACGTAAAAGTAGCAAAGAGTTTTTCATAGTCCTCTTGGTGCATCCTTTCCCACGTTTTTTCTAAAGTGGCGATAGGTATATTTTTTAAAATAGAGGAAAAGAAATGGGAAAGGTATTGTTCGTATTCGAGGCTGACAGCATCAATGAACAATTCTATAGAGCTTAATAACCAAAGGATACTTTTTTCTTCTATAATAGAACCCTGTACTGTTTCTATAATATGTATAAAACGCAGTATGCCATTTCCAAGAGCATATGGAATAGGTAAAAGAGTATTTTCTCCAAAACAAACAAGAAGATTCCAGTCGATATCTAATTGAGAAAGCAATACACTTGGTGGTGGATCGAAGAGCCCAGCATGTTCTAGTATGGGTGTCCGTATGGCAGAAAGAATATAGTGCATTTTTTCAAAAAGGATTTGTTTTTCCTCTGGCACAATAGCAATAAGAGAGAGGAGTGTATTAGATAATACGAGAATTTTTTTATCGATACAGCCACTTAAAAGTTCATCGGAAAGAGCAGGAGGAAGTTCCTTGCGGGTATTATCTACGATAGTTAAGAACTCGGTATAATCAATGGATTCTTGCCGTGAGAAAAGAAGAATTTCTTTTAATAATGGAACATATTCCCCCTCAGCAAGGTAAAAGAATATATTCGAGATACATTCTTTTTTTTCTGCAAATGATATTTTGTGTAATTCTTTTCCAAGAAGATGAACAGAAAATGTTAATTCATCAGAGTGAGTGACAATTATGGTGTGATTATTCCAGCATAAAGAAAGAAGACCTGTATTGACCAATTTATCAATGATATGTAGCCTTTCTCTTCTCGTAAACGTATCCAGCGTGACATAAAGTAATTTTGTTAAATGAAAAATACATTCTTCTTCAGTATTGTAATAACGATGGTATTCGGAATATATCTCCTGTAAACGCATAAAACTTTCAGATTGTCCTTGAATTGTGATATTATTAAATTTCCATGGGTTAAGAGCCATATATGTAAATTCAACATGTGGGGAAGTGGCGCAAGACTCACCAAAACCAGAACTTTTATTATGTGATAATTGTAAGTTCATTCCCTTTGTTATACCATGTCGAGATATAAGTGATGATGTACTTTTTGGGAAAAAAGTACTATCAATACGTGTGGGTGATATAGTGTTAGATGAAGTATGTGTCATGAGAAAAATACCTTTGTGCTCTATAATAAGTAAAAGCTATTGTTTGATACTCTGCTATAATAGCTATTATATTCTATCGCACAATTATATAAAAATCTTTACTCATTTTTTTAATAAAACGTTATTGGTGGAATTATATTTATTTCTTGTGTTCCAAAATGGAATAAAGTAGAATGCGGTATTAAGAAATTCTGATTGCGGTGGAATAATGTCCTCAATAGCAATTTATCCTGGCACGTTTGACCCAGTAACAAATGGACACAAAAGTATTGTTGAAAGAGCAATATCTGTTTTTGATATAGTTATTGTGGCTGTCGCTGTTCAAACAGAAAAAAAAGAGATTTTTTCCATAGATGAGCGCTGTGGTATGTTGCAAGAAACATTCATGACTATGCCATCTGTTATAGTGGAGGCTTTCTCTGGTTTATTGGTAGAATATGCAAAAGAAAAGGGATCTAATGTTATTATACGTGGTTTACGAGCAACGGCAGATTTTGATTATGAATTTCAATTAGCTTTATTTAATTCTAATTTAGATAGCTCTATCCAAACACTCTTTTTTATGACAGACTATCAATATTTATTTGTGAGTTCTAGTATGGTAAAAAGCGCAAGTAGGCTTGGGGCAGATATTTCAAATTGTGTTCCAAAACATGTGGAAAATAAATTAAAAGAGCGTTTATTGAATAAAGATACTATATAAAAGGGTAGATGTGAAAAAGAATGGGTACATTTTATATAACGACTCCAATTTATTATGTTAATGCAAGGCCTCATATCGGGCATGCATATACTTCTATAATAGCAGATGTCCTCAATAGGTATCATCTTCTTATGGGAGAAAAGAGTTTTTTTTTAACAGGAACAGACGAACATGGAGAGAAGATTGTAAAGACAGCATCTAGAGAAGGTATTACTCCCCAAGAATTGGCAGATACGATAACAGAGGAATATAAGAAGCTATGGGTGAAACTAGATGTAGAATATTCTCATTTTATTCGCACAACAGACAAAGAGCATAAGGATTTTGTGCAAGATATATTGCAAAAGGTATACGATAAAGGGGATATCTATTTTGGTGAATATGGTGGTTATTACTGCTATGGGTGTGAGCGATTTTATGCAGAAAAAGAGCTAGAATCTGGAGTATGTCCACAGCACAAAAGTAAAGCGGAATACATAACAGAAAAGAATTACTTTTTCAAAATGTCAAAGTATGTGGAATGGCTAAAGGAATACATTGCCAATAACCCAGAATTAATAGAGCCAGATCAATATAGAACAGAAGTTCTTTCTTTGTTGGAGCTTGGGGAATTGGAGGATTTATGTATTTCTCGCCCAAAAGATCGTTTAACATGGGGTGTAGAATTACCTTTTGATTCTTCTTATGTGTGTTATGTGTGGTTTGATGCGCTATTAAATTATCTTTCTGGGATAGAAAAAAGGGAAGACAAAGATGAGTTGTGGGCAAATGCACATCATCTTATAGCAAAAGATATTCTAAAGCCTCACACAGTTTTTTGGCCATGTATCTTACGTGCTGCGGAATATCCTATTTTTAAGAAAATATGCGTTCATGGGTATTGGGTTGTGCGAAATACTAAGATGTCGAAGAGTATAGGAAATGTAATAGATCCATTGCTCCTTATACAGGAATATGGTTTAGATGCTATTCGTTATTTTTTAATGCGAGAGATGCGTTTTGGTTCAGATTCAAATTATACAGATGAATTGTTAAGTAACCGTATAATAGCAGATTTGGCTAATGATCTTGGTAATTTATTTAGTAGGGCTTTAGGAATGGCAAATAAGTATGTTTCATCTTGTGTGCCAGAGGCTACAGAATATATAAAAGATGATGAAGAAATTATTTATTGTGTAAAAGATTCTATTAAAAGATACCAGGATTATTTTGAAAATGTGGAGCCTTCAAGAGCATTAGAATCATTATGGGTGGGTATTGGGATACTAAATAAGTATATAGATACACAAGCGCCATGGAATCTTCATAAAGAGGGCAAAATAGGAAGGGTGCAAACTGTTTTGTATACCGTTCTTGAATCATTACGTAAAATAAGTATTGCGTTATTGCCAATAATGCCAAGCACTGCGAGGACAATGTTGGCTTTATTAGGGATTTCTTCATTGGAATGTATTTCATTAAAGTATGAAGGGACATCATGGGGTTTATTGGATGTTGGAAATATTCTGGCTCCTTCGGCAAATTTATTTCCTAGGCAATTATGGGAAGAAAAAATGGGAATAGCATCGGGAAAAAAAGTACAACAAGAGCGTGAAAGGGATGATGATATTTCGAAGAAATCTGTATCAGAAAAAGAAATTTGTGTAGAACAAACATCAATGACCAATGACGCGGCCATGAATTATATTTCTTTAGATGCTTTTATGAGTGCAGAAGTGAAAATTGGAATAGTAAAAGAGGTAGAGCATATAGCAAAAACAGATACACTATTACGCCTGCTTGTAGATGTTGGGGAAGCAAAAGAAAGACAAATAGTATCTGGAATAGCAGAACACTATAGTTTAGAAGAGCTTATCAATAAACAGGTGGTGGTTATAACGAATTTGGAGCCAAGAACAGTATGTGGTGTTGTATCACAAGGTATGATATTGGCAGCAAAAACAAAAGATAGTTTGGCATTAATAGGACCAGATAAGAGTAGTATTGCTGGGACAATAGTAAAATAGAACAGAAATAGTATTATAATAAAAAGAGAAAACCCCTAGATGAAGTTTCTCTTTTTATTGTGATGGTGCTATACTAGTATTCTAGCATCATTCTTTGTAATGCTTTTTGGTCTTGTGTTTTTGTTAAACCGAGCATAAGAATAACTCTGGCACGCTGTGGGTTATGCCACCAAGAAGCAACAAACCCTAGGTTCTCATCATCAATTTCAGCCCACTGAGTAGTAGGTCCTTTATTTATACGAGAGGATCGAATAACAGAGATAGCATTCTTTTTTGAGGCTTCTTGGAGCGCTTTTTCAACGGGAGTGCTGACATTACCATTTCCGACACCAGCATAGACAATGCCTTTTGCCCTATTTGCAATAGCAGAATGAACAGGGGCAGCATCAGAACCGGCAAAGCCATAAATAATGTCGACTCTTGGTAGAGCTTTAATAGTGTCAATATCGAATTCTGAACGAGTAGTGTGTCTTTGTTTATTGTCTCGTAAGAAAAATATCTTATCTCCCCAAATATAGCCAAGTGGTCCAATATTTGGTCCGATGAAAGTATCTACAGATGTTGTTTTAGATTTCATAGCATCTGAAGCACTTAAGATAGTATCATTCATGACAATCATAACACCATTATTTGCAGATTTTTTTTCTGCTGCAACGAGAATAGCATCATGTAGGTTTTTAACTCCATCGGAACTTAACCCTGTAGAAGAACGCATGGCTCCAACAAGTACAACGGGTTTCTGGCTTTTGACGGTTAAATTAAGAAAAAGAGCTGTTTCTTCCATGGTATCGGTACCGTGTGTAATAACAACGCCATCAATAGATTTATCAGCAAGAAGTGTATTAATGTGTTTTGCAAGAGTGATCCAATATTCTGGTAGCATATCTTGGCTACCAATAGTGAAGATTTGCTCAGCTTTTACGTTTGCATACTCTTTAATATTAGCAGGAAGTGCGGTTAGTAGTGAATCAATTAAAACAGAGCCAGCTTTATATTCTGTCTGTGTTGAGCTTGTTCCAGCTCCAGCAATAGTTCCTCCAGTGGCAAGAATGTATATATTAGCCTTACTTGCGTGCAGTGGTGAAAAGAATATTGTTGAATAGAATAGAATAAGACAGAATATAGGAATGCATTTTGATAAAAACCTCATAGTACCTCCAAAAAGTAATGATCTGTCCTATAGTATACCACTAATAATAAAATAATACCAATACAAGATACTGTATGAATTGTGTATCGTAATGAATTAATAAATAAGGAAGAAGATACACTATACTGGTATATAGTAGAAGAAAGTGCATGATTGCCGGTAAGGAGTGGTTTTTATGGCATAGTATGAATATGTAATTACTCAAGAAGTATAACTGTCTAGATAATAAAATTATTTTAGAATGAGGCTCACGATAGCATTGAGTGATGTCAGGTATTATGTAGTAAAAATAAGAATAAGCACAGTATGGAGTGAAGAAAATTCTTTCTATTGCAAAGAGTTAGTGTGTTTTTATCAGATGGTCTGAGATAGAATGAGCGTTTATGGTATATGATAATAAGATATGGCTTTTTCCATAAAGATATTTTTATGGAAATAGGGTACGGAGAGCAGTATACGCTCATTTTATGTACAGAAAATATATCATTGTAGGGCCTGGATTGTATTTATTATACGAAGAGGAAGTAAGAGTGGTGTTTTAGTCTGTTGTGTAAAGAGTGAGAGAGGGAAAAAAAACTTGACAGGAGTAAAATGGTGCTGTAGGATTACCCCAATGAAAGAGCACCCGTTAGTTAACGATGTAAAGCGTATGGTTATTCCTATACTGGAGAGTGTATCAGTAGAGCTTTGGGGTATACGTGTTATCACTGCGAAGCAGGTAGTTATTCAGATTTTTATAGACTCTCAAGAAGGTGTAACCGTGGAGTCTTGTTCCGAGGTTTCTCGTAGGCTTTCTCTTTTGCTAGATGAAGAAGAAAACCGTTTGTGTCTTTCAGCCTATGTATTAGAAGTTTCTACTCCAGGAGTGGAGAAGTACTTTTTTTGTAAGGAGCAGCTTGTCCCTTATGTTGGTAGTGAGGTTAAGGCTCTTTTGAATCCTGTGAAAGATATCCCTCGTCGGATTAAGGGCGTATTGTGTTCATTACAAGATGGGAATGTAGTTATCAGCACCATGAAGGGAAAAGAGCAAAAGGAATATATTTTCCCCTGGGATGTAGTAGAATCGGTACAACTTGTCTACTCATTCAATAGAATAAATATGGAAGAATAGTCTTGTTTGTATAGACTGCACGGAGAATAAGTAATGAGTAGTGAATTAAAAAAAGCATTAGAGCAGATAAGCAAAGACAGGGGTGTTTCAAAAGAAGAATTAATACAGGCAATAGAAGATGCTGTGAGGATGTCGGCTTTACGTAAATATGGTGATGATTATGATATAGAAGCTCGTTATGATGAAGAGACGGGGGAAGTGTCGCTGTATCAGTTTAAAAGAGTTGTGAATACCGTTCGTAATTCCGCTTTTGAGGTTTCTTTAGAGGATGCGAAAACATTTGAAGGCTCAGCGGAAATTGGAGAGGATATGGGTTTTCCTCTTCCTATCGAGGATATGGGACGCATTGCAGCTCAGGCGGCAAAACAGGTTCTCGTTCAAAGAATGAGAGATGCGGAGCAGCAGCTTATTTATAATGAGTTTATGCACAGGCGTGGTGATATTGTAAGTGGTATAGTGCAAAGACGTGACAAAAATGGTTGGATAATAAATTTAGGGAGAACGGAAGCGCTTTTACCAAAAGGGGAACAGATACCAAAGGAATATATTAACAGGGGTGATAAAATTCAATGTCTTCTTTTGGAGGTGAATAAAGATACTAAAATGGGGGCTCAATTGCTTCTTTCAAGAGCACATCCAGAATATATTCATGCCTTGTTTAAGAGGGAAGTTCCAGAAATAGAAGATGGAATTATACAGGTTGTTTCTATTGTGAGAGAGCCTGGTATACGTGCAAAGGTTGCGGTTCTTTCTAGGGATAAAGATGTTGATCCCATTGGTGCTTGTGTAGGGGTAAGGGGTTTTAGAATTCAAAGTGTGATGCAAGAAATTGATAATGAGCGTATAGATATTGTTGTATGGAGTGCAGATATAGCCACATATGCTCGTAATGCATTAGCTCCAGCAGTAGTGTTAAGGGTGATACCTCATGAAGAAGAAAATATGTTAGAAGTTATTGTTCCAGATGACCAATTATCCAATGCTATAGGGAGAAGGGGTCAGAATGTTAAGCTAGTATCAAAACTATTAAGTTGGAAATTAGATATTTATGCAGAAAATAGATACAATGTATTAAGTTCTTCTCAAAAAATTATGGAACAGCTTGCGAGTGTTGCTGAAATTCATAAGGAAAAATTGTTTTCTTCAGGATATTCTTCCCTTGATGATCTTATAAAGGCATCGGATGAGGAATTACTAGAAAGACTTTCTGTTTCTAAGGAGAGTGTGGTCAATTTGCGATCGGCAATTAATCTTGTCTTACCGGCATCGAATGGGCAAAATGTTGAAAATACTACTATTGGAAATGAAGAGTAATTTTTGTGGTGGAAAACGTGAAGATGTTTCCTATAAGGACATGTGTTATTTGTAGGAATACTTTTCAAAAAAATGTATTAGTTAGGTATGTTCTTTGTAGAAAAGAAGGTTGTGAAGGGATGTGGGAATCTTCTTCTATTGCTCATGGGAGAGGGTGGTACCATTGTTATAAGAAAGAATGTAGTGAGCGTTTTCATAAGAGTGAGTGGTATAAAAAGCGAAAAAGGATTAAATTACATGAGTGATGACAGAACGATGGTAAAAAAGATAATAGAAGAATTTGAATTTGCTAGTAGTGAAGTGTTAGCTGTAGTAAAGCATTTAAATATTAAATCAAATGTTCGCTCTAATACAAGTCTTACAGAAGGTGAAGCCTCTCGTGTGCGTGAGTACTTAAAAGAATATGGAATTGAGTTAGTTGAAGTGAAAAAAGAGAGTAAGGTTATTTTGCGAAGAAATAGAAAAGAATCTGAAATATATTCTGAAGAAAGTCAAATTGAATCTCCTCCAGCAGAAGTAGTAAAGGAAGTTGTGCAGGAGTCTGTGCAGGAGCCATTAGTTTCTGAAGCAAAAGAGAAAAAGGAAGTAGTAGATGCTATTAATTCTAAGAAAAATCCTAATATAGAAGAGCTTCCCCAAAAAAATGTTCAGGAGAGAAGTTCAGGACAAGTGAAAAGGTCATATCAAGGGAAAAAACCTCAGGTGCGTGTGATAGCACGTGCAGAACCAAGACAGTGGGAACCACCAACATCAGCTCCGAGTGCACCTGCTAAAGATAAAAAAGATGTACCTCAATATAATAGACGGCCAGCTCTGGATAACGGCGCTGTTAAAAAGGAATATGCTAAACCTGAATATACCAGGCCAAGAGAAGGAGGCGGAAATAGGAGTGCTTCTGCAAAGCCTTCTTCTGGCGTGAAAGATTTCAACACAGTATTTCCAATTCCTGTAGATTCTGCACAAAATGCACAAAGTAAAAAGAAAAAGAATAAAAATAAGAAGTCGACAACGTTTGAAAAAGATAATGAAAAACAAGGCAAGAATATACGGAATTTTTCTTTGGGCGATGATGATTTCCAAAGAAGATATAAACAGAAAAGAAATAAAACAAAATTAAATGAATCAGGTTCAGTAACACAGCCAATTAAAGCTGAAAAAAGGAAAGTACGTGTTGATGAAGTTATTCGTGTTTCTGAAATCGCACACCAGATGGGGGTAAAGGCGACAGAAATAATAAAAAATCTTTTTTCTTTAGGTGTTATGGTAACTGTGAATCAGGCCATAGATATAGATACAGCTGTGCTGATAGCTTCTGAATTTGGTTATGAAATAGAAGTGGTGGGTTTTTCAGAAGAAGAAGCATTGCTTCCCAAAGTAGTGGACAAAGAAGAGGATTTATTGCCTCGTTCACCTGTGGTTACTATTATGGGACATGTAGATCATGGAAAAACTTCTCTGTTGGATGCCATACGTAGAACAAATGTAATAGATAGAGAAGCAGGTGGAATTACACAACATATAGGGGCATATCATGTAGTAACAGCAAGGGGTAATATAGTATTTCTAGATACACCTGGTCATGAAGCATTTACTGCAATGAGGGCTCGCGGAGCAGAAATAACAGATATTGTGATACTTGTTGTTGCGGCAGATGATGGTGTAATGGAACAAACAAGGGAGGCTGTTAACCATGCAAAAGCGGCTAATGTTCCAATAATGGTTGCTGTTAATAAAATGGACAAAGAAGGTGCGAATCCAGAAAGAGTGCAAAGAGAGCTTGCTGAGTTGGGCTTAACTCCAGAAGCATGGGGAGGAGAGACAAGTTATAATTTAGTTTCTGCAAAGGCTGGTACTGGAATAGAGGAATTGTTAGAAATAATAGTATTGCAATCAGAAGTGTTATCTCTTAAGGCAAATCCGAATAAGTCAGCCAGGGGAAGAGTAATTGAAGCACATTTAGATAAAACGAAGGGAGCATCTGCTACAGTTCTTATTCAGGAAGGAACGTTAAAGCAGGGTGATATTTTTGTTTGTGGAGCATCAAGTGGTCGTGTGCGTTCATTATATAATGATTATGGCAAGAAGCTTAAAGAGGCTGCTCCTTCTTATCCTGTGGAGGTACATGGTTTTGGCACTGTGCCAGAAGCAGGAGACGAATTTATTGTTTTAGAGGAAGAACGTATTGCAAGAAGAATTGCAGGTATAAGAACGTCAAAACAAAGAGAGAAATCTTTAGCCAAAGATTCCAGAGTGACGTTGGAGACCTTTTTACTCACAGCAGGACAAGAAGAAGGAATTAAGTTAAACCTTATTGTAAAAACGGATGTTCAAGGTTCTTTAGAGGCAATTTTACAATCATTAAATAAACTCAATACAGAAAAAGTTGTTATTAGAGTGATACATAGTGGAACGGGAGCCATTTCAGAATCGGATGTTCTTCTTGCGGCGACGTCTGATGCAATAGTAATAGGTTTTAATGTGAGGCCTATTGCTAAGGTGAAAAATTTAGCAGATCAAGAAAATGTTGATATTCGATTTTATAATATAATATATAAATTGTCGGAAGATATTAAGAAAGCAATGCAAGGTCTATTAACACCAATCAGCCGGGAAGTATATCTTGGACAGGCTGAAGTACGTCAAACATTTTCTATACCGAAACAGGGAACTGTTGCTGGAGCTTTTGTTGTGGATGGCAAGTTTATACGTAACACAGAGGTTCGTCTATTAAGAGAGGGTATTGTCGTTTATACAGGAAAGATATCATCATTAAAGCGCTTTAAGGATGATGTGAAAGAAGTAATGAAAGGCTATGAGTGTGGATTCATGTTAGCAGATTTTAATGATATTAAAATAGGTGATATTGTGGAAGCATTTGCGTATGAAGAAGAAGCCGCAATATTATAGGGCTGTTAAGTAATACTAAAATAGTATATGTTATATAAAAATTTATAGAGGTCTATTACTATATTTATATGAATAAAAAAGATTTGCTCAATATATATTGGGAAAGTATAGGTGGTATATAAGTCAGTGTGGGGAATGTGGTGTGCTGTAGTTAGTGCTTCTTTTCATATAGTATATAAGAAGATCGTGGTGATGCTTTATGTTTGTAGGTGTGTCCTATAAGGATGAGGCTGAAAAAATATGTGAATTTTATGATAGCGTTGGGAAGAGATTTTTTGTTATTTTAGCTTTCTCAGTATTGTAGTGAGGTATATTATATTGTACAAAGATCAAACAGAAATTTCTTAGGAGCAATACTTATAAGGCTCTATACAGTAGAATGTATAAAACTATTTTTTTAATATAAGAGTTCTTTACTGCGGTTATTTTTTAAGTGGAATAATTCCCCACATTGTTATTGCAGACAAAGAACTAAAAAGAAGACTTGTGTAGGTTAACACTGCCCATGGGAGGTATTCAACCGTCGGTACTCCAAGTGTTGTGGACATATATACTCCTGCTGCTGTCCATGGAATAAATGGTTGAGTGGCTGTGACAGAATCTTCCAACGCTCTGGATAAGTTTTGAGTGGCAAGATTCATAGATGTATACATTGTTCTGAATATTTCCCCAATAAGTAAAATGGCAACATATGTTTCAGAAATAAGACCAAAAAGAAAGGCTGTAAGCATGGTGATAAGTATAAGAGAACGTGTTCCTTTTATATAAGAGACCATTTTCTCAATAAGAAGTTCTAATGCTCCAGTGGCAAAAAGAGCGCCTGCAAAAGAATACGCAAGTATCATAATAAGTAATGCAGGAAGCATAGATTGCATTCCTCCTCTATTAAAAAAGGAAGTCATGGTTGGAATACTATGCAAAATATCCTGAGCTATTGTGGGAAGGTACTTTATATTGAAGCCAGTAACCATTGATGTTAATGCATCAATAAGTGCAAAATTCTGTATGAGTACAGCATTGATGATAGCAAAAAGACTTGATAATATCATTGTTGGAACGGGTGCTTTTTTAAAAAAAGAACCGAGAAGAACAATAATAAGAGGAATCCATAATAAAATATTTCTTGTAAATATTGCTGAAAGAGCTTCAGTAACAAGAGTAATTTCTTTAAATGCTAAAGAACTTACAGAAAAAGTATTTCCAACAAATATAAAAATAATACATGATATAACATATGCTGGGATCGTTGTGCGTAGCATATGGGCAATATGCTCATAGAGGTTTGCACCAGAAGCAATGGCTGCAAGGTTTGTTGTATCAGAAAGAGGAGAAAGTTTATCTCCAAAATGAGCTCCGCAAATAATAGCGCCAGCAGCAGGTGCTAATGGAATTTCAGATGCATATGCAACACCAATAAGAGCGACTCCAACAGTTCCAACAGACCCCCAAGATGTTCCAGTACAAACAGAAACAATGGAAGTGAGTATAAAGGAAGCAACAAGAAGTGCATCTGGAGGTATAAATGTGAGACCATAATGCACAAGCATAGGAATAGTTCCACCAATCATCCATGTCCCAATGAGAATACCAACAGTGATCATAATGAGAATTCCAGGTAGAACACTAATAATTCTGTCAATAATAGCATTTTGTATTTCTTCCCAAGAATATCCTAAAATAAGAGCTGTAATAGAAGAAACAATGGCTAATAGCAATAATATAATTTCTGAAGCAATAACAAAACCTTGTGTCATCGCAACAATGAAGAGAACAAAAATAAATCCAACAAGAGGCAGTATAAGAAAAGATTTTTTTCTTCTATTTGTGGACATAATAAAAATCCTTCATTTTCTGCCTGCAGTATTATACTCAGGGGAAAAATGGTACTATAATGTTGTTGATAGATAAAATCATAATTGACTAATAAGGTCACTCACCTTATACTACAACTTCCTTTTTATCAAGAATATTTTAGGGAAGTTATAAAATTGATAGCACTATAACGGAGAATATATATGGTTCTAAACTCAAAAATAATTATGACTATAGTTATTGTGGCAATATGTGTATTGGGAAGCTTCTATTTTATTATAAGTGATTTTACTTCTCGGGAAAATGAAGTGATAGAAGAGATGGAAGAGAATTTCCCCAAACAAGAAGATAGCCTTCTCGAGAAAAGTACTGAGGTACAAAATTAAATATATACTGTATAAGAATATTTTACACAAAAAGATAGTATCCGAAATAATAAATAGATTCTTAAATAGTATAGTATTATGTGTTCTGATGTAATACTATAGTAAGAGAATAATGATCATATTGTTAAGAAATACGATATATATTCTGGAAGGTATATACAAGAATTTTTATAAAAGATGGAAAATATTTTACTGTGTAAGTAAAGAAACAATAGTGGTTGCAATGTTTTCTAATGTCTTTGTTGCAGTGGAATGAGGGTGTGAGAGAACAAATGGAATTTGTTGTTGAACAGAATCCATAATAAGAGAATCTGATGCAAGAGAACCAAGTAACACTGCAGAAATAGAAAGAAAATGCTGTAGTGCTGTTTCTATTTTCGTAAAAGCATAAGATGCTTCTTCCTCAGAGTGTGCCATATTTATTAAAATAGTGACGTTGCTAATACCATAGTGCATATGAAGTACTTTTATAAGAGCATATGTATCTGCGATAGACGTGGGTTCTGGTGTCATAATAATAATTGGTAATTTTGTCTTTTCCATAAAGGCTAAGAGTGTAGCATTAACGCCAGAAGCAAGATCAAAGAGTGTAAATGAATACTTTTGCATATCCTTTTTATTCTTGTTAAGGAAGGGTTGAATAATGGATTTATCGAAGAGAGTACTCTCCGTCATTCCACTAGCAGAGGGTAAAAGAGTGAGTGTTTTTGAAAGAGAAACGGCGATATCAGAAAATGTTTTTTCATTTATTATACCATCTTGAATTGTTGCTGTGTGTGTAATACCAGCAAGAATATCTAAATTTGCGAGTCCCATATCACAATCCATTAATAACACAGTATTTTGTGCGCTTAATAGATAAGCAAGATTAAGTGCAATAATGCTTTTCCCAACACCACCTTTTCCACTAATAAATGCAATGCTATTCATGTAAATTTCTCTTAGAATTAGTAAATAAGAATGCCCTTTCTTCTTCTTTAACAATACTTTCTCTGTCTATTTCTCCTAGTAAATGAGAACTTATTTGCAAAACTGAACTATCTTTCACGAGTGCTTCTTCTAAGGCTTCAATAGCAAAATCGAGCATTCTTTCTGGTGAGAGAATTATTCCACTTTTGTACGTGGCAACACCAATATGTAAGATAATAGAATATTGATATTGTTCTTCTAAAAGATGTGTTGTGTTTTGTACGAATCGTTTTGCAAAAAGCCGTGCATTATATGCAGAGGCTCCCGGAAGAATAAGAACAAAACGTTTTTTTTCTAAGAGAAAGAGAGAATCGTATGCTCTAATAGAAGAATGTAAAATAGATTCCATTAAGTTCTGCAATTCTTTAGGGTTTTGTTTGAGAGAAGCGTCGTGAATTGAAAGATTGAAAGCAAGAATGGAGAATTCGCCAGCACCTCTTTCTACTCTTTGCATTTCCATATTAATACAGTGTGTGATGCGTGCTGTGCTTTTAACACTTTCAAGAGAAGATTCTGCAACAGTAAAGATATCCTTAAAAATATCCTGAATTTCTTTGGTCGTTTGTCTTTCTTTTAAGGAAAGCCCAATCCATTCATGTAAATTATGTTGCTTTTGTAATTGATTCCATTCTTCTTGAGTACATTCTTCAAAAATTTTGATTGCAAGAAGAGGGTTACCTTTATCGAAAGTAGTGCTATTTTTTGTGCACTGTTCCAATTCTAACAATGTATTAATATAATTCTGTTCTTTGTTGTTGTGCATAGCGTAATACTTCCTTTATAAGTAGATATAAATTTCCATTTAAAACAGACTCAACATCCCCAATTTCTGTATTAGATCTATGGTCTTTAACAAGTTTATAAGGGTGCAGTGTATATGTTCGTATTTGGCTGCCAAAATTAATAGCATCTTTTGTAGAATAGTGTTGTTGTTTTTCTAGAAGTTTTTTCTTTTGTTCTTCTTGGTATATTCTTGCTTTAAGTATTTGTAATGCAGAATCTTTATTTGCATGCTGTGATTTTTCATTTTGACATTGTGCAGCAATACCAGTTGGGAGATGTGTTATGCGAACAGCCGAGCTTGTGGTATTTACACTTTGTCCTCCAGGTCCTGAGGAGCGAAATGTATCTATTCTAAGATCAGCCTCTTTAATTTCAATTTCTGTCTCGTCATCAATATCTGGCAAAACGTCAACAGAGGCAAAAGAAGTATGTCTTTTCCCGGAAGAATCAA
The DNA here is from genome assembly GCA_051650105.1 of Desulfovibrionaceae bacterium. Lineage (GTDB taxonomy): Bacteria > Desulfobacterota > Desulfovibrionia > Desulfovibrionales > Desulfovibrionaceae > CAMWXW01. The sequence continues at coordinate 6,072 of JBOFIJ010000022.1, read as the reverse complement.
AAGGAGAAATACGTATTAATCGATGGATTCCTTTTTCAAATTGAAGGAGTCCATAGGCATTTTCACCGATAATACGTAAAACAACACTTTTAATACCTGCTTCATCACCAGAGATGTAATCGAGTTCTTCGACCGTATATTTATTGTTTTCTGCAAATCGTACATACATTCGTAATAGCATTTCTACCCAATCTTGTGCTTCTGTGCCGCCTGCACCAGCATGAAGTTCAATAATAGCAGAGAAAGAATCTTCCTTATTAGCTAGTAAAAGTGTATTCTCTGTATTTTCTAATAGTGTTTCAAGGTATGTCAGTGCATTAATAAGCTCTTGTAGGGCATCGCTTTGAAGGTTATTAGAGAAATCTTCTTGCGCAAAATGGAGATAGTCTTTTACATTTTGCATGGCAGAAAAAAGAAGAGCATTTGTATTTTGCTTATTTTCTAAAAGCGTCTTTTTTTTAAGTAACGGTTTTGCTTTTGCCGGATTTTCCCAAAGAGTGGGTTTTGCTAATTCTTCTTCTATTATGGCATGTTCTTGACATAGGGTATTATTGTCAAAGTCTCCCCCAAAGATCATTATATATTTCTTCAAGTTTTCTTGCTTTAGTTTTTATTTCAGAAAATTCTCGTGAATCCATATAAATCCTTATTGTTTAGAAGCAGTAATAAAGTCGTGCACTCTTTTTGTATAAGAGGCGGGGTTTGGTTCTAAATTAGTAAAAAAAGAAGAGCCAGAAACAAAGATGGTAACACCAAGTGCATATAAGGATGCAATATTTGTAAGGGAGACGCCGCCATCAATTTGTATAAGAATTTCTTTATTGTGTTTTGAGAAAAGATTTTTGGCATCAATAATTTTTTGTATGGATGAGGGAATAAAAGATTGTCCAGAAAAACCAGGATTAACACTCATAATGAGGACTAAGTCGATATCATCAAGAATATATTCAAGAATAGAAAGGGGTGTCGCTGGAGTGAGAGCAATACCAGCTTGTTTACCGTATTGTTTAATGAGAGCGAGTGTTCTTTGTAAATGGGTGCTTGTTTCAGCGTGAATAACAATGAGATCTGCTCCAGCATCTGCGAAGTCTTTAATGTAGCGTTCAGGGCTTTGGATCATAAGGTGTACATCAAAAAAGAGTGTTGAGGATAGCTTGCGAGCTTGTTTAATAAGTGGAGCACCGAACGTGATGTTTGGAACAAAGTTTCCATCCATGACATCCCAGTGAACCCAAGATATTCCTGCAGATTCTAGAAGTGAGAATTCTTGCTCTAAATTTGTGAGAGTACAAGAAAGTAATGAAGGAGATAGTATCATGAATAATAAAGCCTTTTACCCTCTTAAAAAATAATAATGATGGGTGCAACGGTAGCATATAGTGAGAAAGAAGTCAATTTTTACAGAGGGAAAGATAGAGAGGAATATGGAATATGTTTCAGATAAAGAGTATATTCTATTCTGGTGTGGAAGAAAAAATTAATAATTATGTTGTAATTATATATGAATCTTTGTGTTGTATGGCATAAATACGTACTATGGTATTCTGTATTTGTTTTTACAATATTTGCTACATGAGAAAAGAAGGTTGTCATCATTTCATTAGAGTGTTATTGTGAATTGATGGTAAAAAAGAAAAGCAATAGTACAAAGAAGATGCTTTTTGTTTAGGAGGTAGTCTTCACACAGCAAGTTATATAACCATAGAGGTTTATTATTTTGGAGAAAATTCTTATAATAAAAGCTTTGTCTTCACTTTGTATCCCAGAAAAATATGAGTAGTATAGAAAATATCGTTAATAGGATAACTAAAATATGTGGTTATTACTGTAAAAATCAAAATAATTTCTTTATATTCTTTATTGTGGTCTTTCTTGTTTGTAGTGCTCTGTGAGAGAAAATTTTTATTAAGGGATATTTTCTTTTGTATAAAGTATAATTGCCCATAATAAGAAATATAGAGGAGTGTTTTATTTTCTAGAAAAAGTGGTGTAGTATAGTGGTTACATAATATACAGGTGATAAAAAAGTATATGGTACAGGGGTGCTTTTATGCCAATAAAAAATAAAAGATTTGACAATAGTATAGGATACGTATCATTCTTGATATGCTTGGAATCATAAAATGCAAAAAGAGAGTATACAGTTTAGTTTATTTTATGTAATTTATAACAAAAAGGAGGTATATAATGAGTTTCGATTTAATAGCCGTGTTCACTATAGTAGTAATTGCATTTTTTTGGATAGTATATTCTTTTGTTTTTAAGAAAAAGAATGGATGTAGTTCGTGCAATTCTTCGGATTGTAATAAAAGAGAAAAATAAGAGTAAGTTAAGATCTGAAAAGGGGTACGGAAATGCACAGGATGTTACGAGATTTACGAGTTGGAGAGAAAGCAATTGTATGTTCTGTTTTAGCAGAGGGTGAAATTGGCAGAAGATTAATGGATATGGGTATTATTCCAGGAACAGAAATAGAGATTGTGGGGAGAGCTCCATTACAAGATCCTGTAGCAGTACGATTAAAGGGTTTTACACTATCACTTCGTAATAATGAAGCAGGTTATATACAGGTATCCACTGAATAGGAAATAGTGAAAAGGAAAGATATATGAAGAAGATACTGCTTGCATTAGCGGGCAATCCAAATTCTGGAAAGACGACAGTCTTTAATTATTATACGAAATCTAGGCAGAGTGTGGGTAATTACCCTGGAATAACGGTAGAAAAGAAGGAAGGGATAGTTTCTTTTGGTGAGGAAAAAATTAGCATTATAGATCTTCCTGGAACATATTCTCTTACAGCATACTCTCAGGAAGAGTTAGTCACACGAAAAGAGTTATTGAGTAACGAAGTAGATGTTGCTATTAGTGTTATTAATGCAAGTGCTCTGGAGCGGAACTTATATTTAGTGGTTCAATTACTAGAAATGGGCGTACCTGTGGTGATTGCACTGAATATGATAGATGAATCGAGAAAGCATGGTATATGTATAGATGAAGATTCACTCTCTAAGAGCATAGGATGTCCTGTTGTTTCAACCATTGCTCGTAGTGGTGAGGGCTTAGATACTATACTTAGTACGGCTGTTAATTTAGTTAAGGAAAAAAAGGCAATACGTGCTCCGTTGCATATATCGTATGGTGCAGATGTCGATAGTACATTAGAGGAAATGCAAAAATGTATAGAGGGAAATTCTTTTTTGTCGGAATATCCATCTAGATGGGTAGCAGTAAAGTATGCGGAAAGAGATGAAGAAATTTCTAGGCAAGGTAAAGAGTATTCTGAAGAGGTTGCTCTACGATTAGAAGGCTATATTGATGTTTTAACAAAGCATTTAGAAAAGACACTAAAAGCAAAACCAGAAAATATTATAGCAGATTATAGATATGGGTATATAGCAGCATTATTGAAGCAAGGTGCGTTACTTGGTTGTACTCCTATGGATCAGCGTTTAGATATTTCTGATAAAGTGGATGCCATTATAACACATAAGATTTTTGGCCCAATTTTTATGTTATTTGTTATATTTATACTATATAAAATAACATTTACATTAGGAGCGTATCCTCAAGAGTGGTTGGAAAGTTTTTTTGAAATTCTTAAAATTGGTATTGCCAAAGTGCTTCCAGATGGGATGCTTAAATCACTTATTGTTTCAGGAATAATAGATGGTATAGGGAGTATTTTAAGTTTTGTTCCGTTAATAATGCTTATGTTTATTCAAATAGCATTTTTAGAAGATTCAGGGTATATGGCACGAATAGCATATATGTTAGACAGGATATTTAGGGTTTTTGGTCTTCATGGTTATTCAGTAATGCCTTTTATTATTTCTGGTGGAATTGCTGGAGGATGTGCAATTCCTGGTATTATGGCGACAAGAACACTGCGAAGCCCTCTTGAGAAATTGGCAACGATATTGACGGCACCATATATGGCGTGTGGGGCAAAAATTCCTGTTTTTATTCTTTTTGTAGGTGTGTTTTTTCCAGAACAGGAAGCATTTATGATGTTTATGTTAACATTGTTGGGGTGGGTGGTTGCATTGTTAATAGCGCTACTGCTTCGTAAAACAATAATAAGAGGTCCATCAACACCATTTATTATGGAGCTTCCACCATATAGAAAGCCAACTGTAATGGGTATTATGATTCATACATTTGAACGGATTTGGCAATATATAAAGAAAGCGGGGACAGTAATTCTAGCAGTGGCAATACTTCTTTGGGCCTCAATGACATTTCCTTTGTTACCAGAAGATAGGGAAAGTGTTTTTACACAAGAAATAGCAGCACTAGAGGAGCAGAGTGCGTTGAAGAGTAAGGAGGAAGTGGAGCGGGAAAAATTGGAATTGGAATCGAAATTATCTGAGGAGAAGCTAAAATATTCAGTAGCTGGAAGGTTAGGTGTATTGCTTGAGCCAATTACGCAATATATGGGTTTTAATTGGAGGACAAATATAGCTCTTTTAGGAGGGATAGCAGCAAAAGAAGTAACAGTAACAACATTAGGTATAGCATATTCTTTAGGAGAGGTAGATCCAGAAGAATCTTCAACTTTGGCAGAAAGAATAAAAGCAGATCCTATATGGACAAAAGCAACAGCCCTAGGCTTTCTACTATTTGTGTTATTATATGCACCGTGTTTAGTAACCCTAGCTGTTATAAAACAAGAAACAAATTCGTATAAGTGGATGTTTTTTAGTTTGTTTTTTAATACTATTTTTGCGTATGGTGTTGCGGTATTAACACGTAGTACTGCAATGTTTTTTGGATATTGATATTATTTGAATATATAGGAAAAATATATTGTATATTATATTGGGTTGAAAACATTATGGAGGTTATTGATGTAGAGTCTATTGTAAATAAATATTGATGGGGAGGTTTGTATGAGAAAGAATATAGTAAGTATTGTTGTAGTGATAATAATGGTGACATTTGGAGAAAGTATGGCAAAAGAAGTGACAGCCCATAGGGGTGCTTCTGGGTATCTTCCAGAACATACATTGGAATCAAAGACAATGGCACATGCAATGGGTGTTAACTATATAGAGCAGGATTTAGTGATGACAAAAGATAATGTTCTTATTGTTTTGCATGATCCAACATTGGATACAACAACTGATGTCGCAAAAAAATTTCCAGCAAGAGCGAGAAAAGATGGTAAATATTATGTTATCGATTTCACATGGCCAGAAATTCAAACACTTTGTGTTAAAGAGCGTGTGAATAGAAAAACAGGAATTCAAGTGTATCCTAAGCGTTTTCCAAATAGTAGTAATGCTTGTGCAACAGGCATGAAAGTACATACTTTTGAAGAAGAATTGGTGACAATACAGGGTATGAATCGCTCAAGGGGTAGGAATATAGGTATTTATCCAGAAATTAAGGAACCTGCATTCCATGAAAAAGAGGGTAAAAATATTGTTAAAGCTACTGTGGCAATGTTAACAAAATATGGTTATACCAGTAAAGAGTCGAGTGTTATTTTGCAAACATTTGATTATGATTCATTAAAATCAATACGAGATGCAGGATATAAGGGTAGGTTATATATTTTAATAGCAGGAAGAGGGCAAGACTTAATAAATGATGAAGAAGTTCATAAATGGCTTCGCACGGATGAAGGTATAAGAGCAAGTGGGCAGTATGCTGATGGCATAGCTCCTAGTATAGTACATTTATATAGAATAGAAGATGGTAAAATAGTAAAAACAGATTTGGCAGATAGAATAAAAAAAGCTGGTATGAAAGTGGATACTTGGACACATAGGGTGGACGATTTACCAAACGGTTTTGTGTCATCTGATGAGATGTTAACATTTGTTTTTGAGGAAGTTGGAGTGGATGGTCTTTTTTCAGATCATCCTGATGTGGTAATAGATTTTTTGAGTAAGAAAAGTGATAGAAATAAAAAGGTAGTAAAAGGTGTTGACAAGCATAAAAAATAGTGTATAACAGACTGACGTTGTAGGAACAGTGTTTGTACATTGACAAAAGAATAGAGAGAAGAAGCGAGTTTCAGCAAGTATGCCGAGAGGTATATTTGCAAAGTAATGAAGAAACGATA
>JBOFIJ010000021.1:0-9424 GCA_051650105.1 Desulfovibrionaceae bacterium | reverse complement strand
ATATTTGCTTACAATATGTTGATAAATCTAAGCAGTGCCTTTGCAAAAAAGGGCATTGTAGAGAAGCAGATATTTGAAGGGTATTTTTAGGGAGATACAAGGCTATACCAAAGTCAATGCTATGAAAAATAGCATGTGTGAGAGGGGGTCGTTAAGATAAAAGCGTTGGGAGAGATTATATGGCGGAAGGGGAGGGATTCGAACCCCCGGAGGACGCAAATCCTCAACAGTTTTCAAGACTGTCGCAATAAACCAGACTCTGCCACCCGTCCACGCCACTGGAAAGGTAGCATAGAAGACGTATTATTGTCAAGATATATTGTAAATGCTTTTATTAAAATAATAAAAAAGATATAAAGAGAGTGATGCAAAATGAAAAATAGAGCGATAAGAGTATAGAATATTTTTATAAGAAGTTAGCAATGAAGAATAACAAACACATAGTGGTATCAAAAAATGCTGTAAAGATACAAAAAAATTCTGAAAAGAAAATAGAAAAACAATCTTTCTTGCAGAAGTTATTTTCACCGTTTTCTTCTTCTTTTGTAGAAGATGAAGATACACGTTGGCTTCGTAATCATACAAGAATAAGAAAAAAAGATTTTTATTATATTCCACCGGCACATTTAAGGAGAATATGTGAAAAAATAGATCCCATTATAGTAATAACAATGTTGGAAAAGAAGAATAATGCAGAGGCTAAAATTATTCTGGAGGAACTATATAAAAGTGTTTTGGAAGGATTTAAGGCAGTATGTAGAGAGGGTAATAATAAAAATAATAGGCCAATTTCTAAAGAGCACTTAGTAGCTATGGTAAGAAATTTTACGCCGCGTGAAATGTCTCCATTAGTAATAGGGCATCCAGAAAACAATTTTCCAGCTTTTGGTTATGTATCAAGGCTTAAAGTGATAGATAATTATTTATTTGCAACATATCAAGATGTTCCTGTGCAATTGGAAGAGCTTATTAACGATGGTTTTTATAATTATGTTTCTATTTCTATGAGTATTCCCATTTATAAAAAAGATATTGGATACACAAGTCTGCGTCATATAGGTCTTTGTGGTGGTTTTCCACCTGCTGTCACAAAATTGGGGTATTTACGTTTTCAAGAAGGAGATATAAAACAAAAGCGTTGTGGCTTGAACGATGCTCAAAAAGAAGTTATTGGCACATGTTTTATGAGTGTTCCACAGTTTAAGAAAAGTTATTTTATGGAAAAAGGGTTAAAATTACTCACAACAGCATTCTACCCGATAGGTATTCCTAAAATGAATATAGAAAAGGTGAATCAAATTATACAAAGTACTCAGTACCAAGAAATTCCATTATTGTATCACATAGAAAATGCGGAAAATCCACCAGCACTCGGTTATGTAAATAAATTTGTATTAGAAAATAATAGAATGTATGTGAGTTTTAAGAATATACCAGAAATTGTAGAGGGTTTTGTATTAGAAAGTTTAGAAAAGAATACCCTAAAATTATTTTATACACAAAAAATGCGTGATAATAAAATATATATTGATGTAAGTTGGATATCTTTGTGATACTGGTATTACGCTATATTTGTGGAGTATAGAATATTACTGTAGCAAAAATAAAAGCAATATTGTGCAAAAAGAGAAAAAAGAGAGTGAATAAAATATATAGGTGTACGTATTTTTTAGGAATATATCAGAAGCTCATATATTTGGAAGTAAATAAAAAATAACATATGGCTGTGTGTAAATGCTATGTGCTAATGGATTATACTATAGTTGGTGTACAGTAGCAATAGTATTAAAAAAAGGTGAAATATCTTCTCAGAAAGTACTATACACTGTGTGAATGAAAATTGTATAGAAAGGTAGTTCTTTTATATGAAGAAGCACAACAAGGAAATTATGGAAGGTTATTATTATGAAATAGAAATATCTCTAGTAAAGGCATCGATAATAGCATCAGAACAGAGAAAACCTTTTGTTGTGAGAGAATAATGTGTATCTGAGCAAGACAATAACTTCTCTTTTTCAAGGTGTGTGATAAGATTCTTATGAGATGCTATTAACGGAACATGCATGATATCTTCATACAGAGGAAAATAGAAGCCCTTTTTTTGTCGTAATCCTAGCATAATACTTTCTCTAAGATGTGTAAAAGGGGTGATAGTCTCCTTTTGTATAGAATGAGCAGGAGAGAGGGTGTTGTCTGCAGTAGTAATAGTATCTGTCCATTTTGTAAGAGAATGAGAATGGGTATATCTATACGATTTTTTTTTGTCGTCTTCAAAAATATATGATGAAGCAGAAGGTCCAAAACCATGATAACTGGTATTATTCCAGTATCCCATATTATGTGCACATGTGTATCCTTCTTGTGCAAAATTAGATACTTCATATTGATGAAATCCATATTTTTCTAATAATTGAATACCTTTTGTGTACATTTGACAGAGTGTATCTTCATGTGTTGTGGGTATATGTTGAGGGTTTCGTGAAAGAGTTGTGTTTTCTTCAATAGTGAGAGAATATGTTGAAATATGTTGTACTCCAAGTTGAATTGCAAGTGTTAGTTCCTGTAGCCAATCTTGCGTACTTTGGTGTAGTAGGCCCCACATGAGATCAATAGTAATATTTGTAAAAGAGGCTTTATGAAGATGAGCAATGGCTCTGTAGATATCTTGAGGGCTATGCACTCTATCTAGTAATTTTAGCATATCTGGCTGAAAGCTTTGGCAACCCATACTTATTCTGGAAATTCCAGCTTCTTTCCACAAAAGAGCTTTTTCAAAGCTGATAGATTCTGGGTTTGCTTCAAGGGTGATTTCAGCAGCAGAATCTATTACATAACATGTTCTTATTGTAAAGAGTATTTCTGCAATATATTCTGGTGGGAGTAACGATGGTGTTCCACCTCCAAAAAAAATACTGCTAACAGTGTGCGGTGTAGGTAAATAATGAAAGAGTGATGCATGAGTAATTTCTTGAATAAGCGTATTCTTGAAGTTGTAAAAATCTTCTTTAGAACGCACAAGAGAATAAAAACTACAATAACTGCAGCGAGCACTACAAAAAGGTATATGTATGTATAGCATTATATTCATTAGATATTCTTATAGTTTTTGGTAAGAGGGTAGAGTGTATTATTGTTTTTAGATAAAAAAGAGTATATGAGTCATTATAATAGGGTATAAAAAGAGATTCTCTTTGTACTGTATAACGTATTTATGTTTTTTATAAAGAATTGTATACAAAAAGATACATAATTAAAGAAAGAAGATACCATTGTCTAAAACATTTTAGAAATATGTATCTTTTTATAGTAAAGAATCTTTTTACATACTATAGAAAAGGAGAATGCATATTTTTGAAAAGAGAAATGTAAGATTTTTTCAAAGAATGTGGATTCCTTCTTATGAGCTAATTGTATTCTTTATAAAAATTTATACGGACTTTGAAAGAGCCTTTAATTTTTTTTGAAATCGTTCAGACTCGCTATAAATACAGCCACAATAATTTTGTCTATATAAATCATCTTCTTTAGCTTTATCAATGCCTTCTTGCCAACGTAGTCTAAAATCGTGATAAAAGAATTGAGTAGAGGATGCATGAGAAGAGATGTCTTTTCCAGTAGATGCAATAAGTTCATGTAATTGCATTTTAGAATACAGTAAACTTGAAGAAAAATAAGGTATTTCTAATTTTTCAGCTTGTTGCATCACGTGGAATAATCGCTGATGATAACATGATTTACAACGCTCACCATATTGAGGATTATCTGCAACCATAGCAAGCCATTTTGTGAGGTCGTATTGATCGTCCACCCAAATCATAGGTAAATTAGCTTGTTCAGCAAGCATATTCATAGATTCTCGTCGTTTAAGATACTCTTTTAAAGGATGAATATTGGGGTTAAAAAAGATACCAGTTAATTCAAAATTCATTTCTCTAAGCATGTCAATAACCACAATAGTACAAGGTCCACAACAAACATGTAGTAATAGTTTTTTATGCATTATATTATCCTTAATTATAATTTCCATCTCTAATTAGTGTAATGATGATAGGCATTTTGTATTCTTCTTCAAGAGCTGTAATTTGAAATCGTTTTTTATTTAATAGATGTAAGCCTAATTCTTCAGAAGTACTATAAATACAAGATTCTTCATTTAGATTATTACGCAATTTTTGTGTTATTTCACGAAGAGCAGAAGCAGCTTGCCACTCAATATTACTTCGCACTCCTGTACCAGAACAATGAGGGCATACTTCAGAAAGTGTGGAGATAGCAGAAAGCCCTGTTCTTTGTCTAACAATTTCCATTAGACCAAAACGACTAATTTTCCCAACATCATAGCGTGCTCTATCTGTTTTCATACAATGTTTAATCATTTTTTCCACTTCAACCCAGTGTTTTGGGTCACGCATTTCAATAAAATCGATAACAATTTGTCCTCCTATATCTTTTAGGCGTAATTGCACTGCAATTGCTTGAGCTGCTTCAAGATTTATTCTTAGAGCCATAGCCTCAAAGCTTGTTTTTCCAGTAATTTTTCCAGAATTAATGTCAATAGCCATAAGTGCTTCTGTTTGGTCAAATACAAGTCTTCCACCACTTGGTAAAGGAACTTCTCTAGCATAAATTCTTTCAATTTGTTGTTGCAAGCCAGAATGGGAGAAGAGTGATGTATCTGTATTTTCTAAAAGGCGAATAATATTGCTTTTTCTTGGAAAAATAAGAGCAATATCTTGTTTAATAAGTCCTGCAGTTTCTTCATCATCTATCCAAATTTCTTTAATATCTTCGGTAAGATAATCTTTAACAGCGCGTCTTGCCAGAACAGGTTCTTGATAAACAATGGAAGGGGCAACAGAAATTGCTACTTGGTTTTGAGTACTTTTCCATAGACGTTTTAGGAATTGTAGATCCCGTAAAAGAGCAAGTTTTGTGGTTCCAGAACTAACGGTACGAACAATAATACCAAGATGTTCGCCAGGCATTATTCCTTCCAGAAGAACTTTTAGTCTTTCTCTTTCCATGTCATCTTCTATTTTTCTAGAGATAGCAATTTGTTCTCTACCTGGCGTAAGAATGAGGAAGCGACCTGTTAAAGAGGGATATGTTGTAAGAAAGGCTCCTTTTTTAGGGGTGGGCTCTTTCACAACTTGTACAAGAATTTCATCACCAGGTTTCAGAATTTTTTGCAAAAGAGGGTATTTTTTCCCTTTGGAGGGGGTGAAGGGTGTTCTATAGTATTCGGGATGTATTTCGTCAATTTGTAAGAAGCCATTCTTTTCAACACCATAGTTAATAAAAGCAGCTTGTAGATTGGTATCTAAATTATTAACAACACCTCTGTAGATATTCCCTTTTGTTTTGTTTTGATGTAAAAGTTCAATATAATATTCGCTCACTGTGTCATCAGATGTGAGAACTACTTCAGTTTGTTCCCCTGGAAGAACACTAATATACATTTTTTGAATGGCTTTTTTTTTCTTCATTGTGTTTCCTAGTGAAAATGAATATTCTATGCTTCCATGAAGCTTCATATCTTTCTGCTAACAATAATAAGGAAGAGGCGTATTGTTCACTGTTACTTTCTCTTCATTTTAAGTAAGTCTCAAAATTACCATGTTATCTTTGTGTATTTTTTAAATAACGTAAATATCCTCTATGTTTTAGGGCAATCTTGTGGTTCTAGAAAAAAATCTGTAATTATGGTATAATTCTTATCCTTATAAATGTAAGATACAGCATAACTCCTTTGTCTAAGAAGGACCATAATTTCCTCTTGACCACAATATGCTTTTTTGAATTGAGAAAGCATTTTTTCTTTAAATGGAGTAACTTGCATAGAAGCCTTATCTATAAGTGGGAGTCTAAAATGGTATTGAAGTACTTTATTCGTAAATTGTATAGACATAAGTTCTGTTTCTTCATCTATCATTAATGGCAGTTCTGCATTAATAGACGTAACAGCATTGAGAAAATCGACATCTTCGACTAAGGAAGTCTGTTCGTCATTTAAGAATGGACGTGCAATGAAATAAATACAGAGCAGAATAATGCAAAAAAGAGATATAATAAGTGCTTTTTTAATAATAAGAGGGGATTTTTTAAAGCTCATATGACGTCTCCAAGCAATAAATGAACATTCGCAAAGACCAGACAGGTATACCAAAAGTACGGAGTATTGTCAAAGAAATAATATAGTGCTATAATCACCAAAGAAGTGGTGTGAGGAAGGCCTGTGGAAGATAGAATAAAAGAGTGTAGAGAATATTTTCCCCGTGGGCTTCATCAAGTTGATGGAGGATTTAACTTCTCTGTAGATGCTATTCTTTTGTCTTCATTTGCAGGAAATAGGTTTCATAAGCGACTTGTGGATGTAGGAAGTGGTTGCGGAGCAATAGCGATAGCAATAGCAATAGCTGAAAAGGCAGGAGAGATTATTGCTATTGAGAGAGAGGATGTTTTGGTGCATGCGGCAAAGAAAAATGTTGTGATGCATGGTTTTGAAGAGAAGATACATTGTATTCAACACGATGTTGTAGAAGGGTTAGATTGTGGTTCAATAGATGCAGTTGTGTGTAATCCTCCATATTTTAGTGAGGGTTCTGGATACACATCTCCATATGTATTAAGGAAAAAAGCAAGAACGGATAGTGATATGGGGATATTTTTAGATTTTTGTAAGAACATTCTAAGAGACAAAGGATATTTTTATTGTAGTTTCACTGTAAGTAGACTTCATGAGTTTTTACTAGCATTAGAAGCACACTCTTTCAGAGTAAAAAGAATGTGTTTTATCCAAGGAAGAAGTAATAAAGGTGCAAAAATAGTTTTGATAGAAGCAAGAAAAAACGTACAACATGGTAGTGTGATAGTGTTGCCTACATTGATATTATATGAGGAAAATAGCTCAAGATATAGTAAAGCAGCAGTCGAGTTTTGTTCTTTTTTAGCATACAATGCCGTGTAGGCTCATATGCAGTGCTGTTGGAAGGCCTTGCTTATTTGGTTAGTGGAATTTTTTAAAGATATAAATATTAGAAAATAACCCCAAGAGATAATGTTATTCCGCGGCTTCGGATTTTTTGTGTAACAGAGTATTCTATAGAAGTGTAAAAATATTTATATTGAAATGCAACACCCGTGAATAATTCACCATTTATTATATAATTGTCTTGAAATTTTCTATTTTCCATAATACTTTCGTATTGGAAATGTGCACCTAAACCTGTATAGAACGCAATATAGTCTTTATAAATTGGAAAAGATAATCCTACCTTAGGGCTAAGACTAATGGCATAGCAGTGAATATCTTTTCTCGAAATGGAATCGTCACTTCGTATACTTGTGTAATTAATGCCCGCGCCAAGAAGCAAATTCATATACAGGGTAAGTTGTAATTTTTTAAGGTAAAGTATTCCATATGCGTGTTGGGAATCTATTCTATCATTATGTATATATTGTGGGGGCACCAGAGAAAAAGTTATAATGTGTTTTGCTAAAGAAATATTTGGAAGGAATAGAAAGAATAAATAGAAAATAATAGAGTAAAAGCAGGAAGACACTATGCTATTTTGCAAAAATGCTGTGTTATCTATTTTCATCGGATATCCTTAGAGCTTGGGTGGAAGAGCTTAGCAAATTATGTCTTGCGATAATATATCATTAATATTAAGAATATCAAGAGCATACGATTGAAAATTAGGGTAGTCGCATAAGAAGTGATATAGAGATATATGTATAGAAGTCTTTGAGTGCTTGTCTTTTGTAATGGTAGTTTTTATATGGATAGCAATTGTATTATGAAGGGGTGTCATTGTACGTTAGATAGAGAGTGGAAGGAGGGATTTCATTTTTAAATGGGAGTATTGTGTTTTTAAAAAAGTAACGTGGTGTATTGTCGTAAATAATTTTGGAAAATAAGAATAGAGTACATGGTATTATGTTTAATTTTGTTCTGTATAAAGAGATAGTATTGGATAAGAGAATATTTGTGAGGGGTGTTGTGATGATATCGGATGTTCGTGTGTATTGTTGTAAATAGTGCATGAAGTATAATGAGGAAGAGAGTCATTACAATTTTTCAAAAAGGATGGTATAATAGGAAGCGGTTGTATGTGAAAAGTGGGAATTCGTCTCATTGTATTTTGGAAGGAAGAAATATGAATATAGCATTCTGTATAGCAACTAGGCAGTGGGGCGGAGTGAAAACATTATTTTTAGAATTTGCAGAAGAATTGCATAAAAGAGGTCATGCAATATTTTTTTATGCAAGGGATACGTTTTTTGTAGAGGAAATAAGAAAGCGGAAATTTTTTGTGAAAGAAGTATCCTTTGTGGCATCGTATTCACCTATAACAATAGCGTTATTTTATAAAGAATTTAAAGAGCATTCAATAGATATTGTTGTGGGTAACGTTGGTAAAGATATAACAACAGCTGGTATAGCTGCAAGAGTATTAGGTATTGGTGTGTTGCAAACAATAGGTGCAGGCAAAGATATTCGTGATTCTTTTTCCGCAAAAATAAAGGATATATTGGTAAGGCCATGTTATTTCACCCCCTCTTCTTTTATTAAGAAGGATCTTTTAGGGCGAGTTTCCTTTATTAAGAGTCAAGATGTTTATGTTGTGGAGTCTGGAAAATATCCAAGATGTGTGAGAGAGGGGGTAAATAGGCCGTTATCATTAATAACAACAGGAAGGATTGTAAAAAGTAAGGGTCTCGGAAATATTTTAGAGGCATTAATGTTATTAAAACAGGAGGGATATTCTTTTACATGGGACAGCTATGGAGAGGGTGAGGATTTGGAAGAATTTCAGCATAAAACGGAAGAATTAGATTTATTGGGAAGTGTGAAATGGAATAATTTTAGTAATAAAATAAGTGAAAAATTGAGAGAGGCTGATATTTTCGTGATGGCGTCAGAAAGTGAGGGTTTGCCAAATGCTATGCTAGAAGCATTTTCTGAGGGTTTGGTATGTGTATGCACAGATGTTGGTGGAATTCCAGAAGCATTTCCAGAGGAGTGTAAAGATTTATTGGTAGCCCAAAGTGAAGGAGTAAGAGCATTATTTTCTGTATTAGAGAAGGTTTTTCTTATGGAAGATGAGGAGATAATAAGAAGAAAAGGTTCTTTTTTGAAGAGATGTGAAGATAGATTTAATATGAAGGATAAGGGAAAAGAAATGGAAGAAGTTCTTTTGAATTGTTTACAAAAAAAATAGATTGTTCGTGTGCACGAGAACATATACGAGTTTATGTATGAACATAAATATAAACGATACGATAGTTTCGTCGCCGTTTTTATAAATAAAATATTGACAAGCATAAAAAATAGTGTATAACAGACTGACGTTGTAGGAACAGTGTTTGTACATTGACAAAAGAATAGAGAGAAGAAGCGAGTTTCAGCAAGTATGCCGAG
>JBOFIJ010000020.1:0-18996 GCA_051650105.1 Desulfovibrionaceae bacterium | reverse complement strand
AATACAAGGAACTCTTAATTTCTTACAAAAAAGTAAAGCTGAAATTATAGAATATATTGTTCCTGAAAGAATGCACTGGAGGCTCGCATTGCGTGCAATAGCAAGAAATACAGATGAAAGAAGTGTTATTGCTGCTCTTCTTCCTTTTGGAGCTACATACCAAAATTCTATTTTTACTTCCACTGGTAAGTCTTATATTCTAGAAAATGGGAATATTATTTATAAGAAAACACCACTGCCTTTAGTGCTGTATGCTATTGCAATATGTAATTCTCTTGTATTTGATTGGCTCATGCGCCGTATTAGTTCTATCAATATCGGTAAGTCTCATATGTATAGAATACCCTTCCCACAGCCTTCTCCTTATGAATTAGAAACAATGCCATATAGAAAACTTATCGATAACTCACTATCTCTCTCTTTTTCAAATAATCCATTAGCATATTCTTCTCTTCTTACAGAATATCCCCGCATTCTCAGTATTCCTTCAACACAAGCAGAAAAAGAATCTTTACAAATAGAGAATGATATCCTTGTTGCTCGCTTATATAATATAAATAAACAGGAATTATTTCATATGCTTAGTGAGAAGTATTTTGCTGTGCTGTGGAGAAAAAAAAGAAACTATATAGAATGTCTTTTAGAGCGCTACGAGGAATTCTTATAAATATTATTATCTCCATACAATTTTGCTAAATAGGATAAAAAATACAATTTTTATGCAAAAGAACCTCATTTTATAAAAAATAAGGTGTAAATAATATTTATAAATTATTCTCTAGTTGTTTTGTATATACAATTTCTCTTCTCTATTTTTACGATTTACGGTAATATCAAAAATAGTTTTTAAGTAGTTTTTTCCCATAAGATAAATTAAATCATCTCTTGTTTCCACTCCTGTGCCATCTACTGAAAGTATTCTATCTCCTAATAACAATATATTGTTATTAGATGTTGTTCTAGCAACGCGTAAATCTGTAAATGTTTCATCTAAACTTATTCCCCAGCGATACCATAATAATTCTACTAATTCTTTTTCTTTAAATGTAGACATTTTTAATAATATTGGAATATGTTTACTAGAACGCAGTATAGATAAATGGACTAAGCTTGGATATGTAAAGGCATTAATGCTTTCGGATAAATCTGTTTGATTATGTATCTGATCTCCATTAAAACTTGTTAATATGTCCCCCTCTTTTAAACCAGCCCGTTCTGCAGGAGAATTAGGGTATACATGTGATACCCTGACTCCAGCACCTTCTCTTACTCGTGAAAGTAATAATGTTTTTTTATCCACCAACGCAACATGGATGCCCAACCATAATGGTGGGGCCTTACCATGCTTTAACAGAGTTTCTACTATCTCTTTTACCTTATTTATTGGCAAACTAAATGCTATTCCCTCCGCCCTTGCATCAATTATAATATTGATAGCAATTACTTTACCAGATAAATTAATGAGTGGACCACCACTATTACCTGGATTTATGGCTGCGTCTGTTTGTATGAGATCATTTATAACACCAAAAGAGGTCTTTATTAAACGATCTGTTGCAGAAATAACTCCAACAGTTATAGAATGACCAAAACCATATGGATTTCCTATAGCGATTGCTGTTTCACCTAACATAATACCCGATGAATTTCCAAGGATACTCTTTTCAGGTAGATTATTTGCTGGAATACTCAAAAGAGCAATGTCAAATTTAGAATCTACACCTAATATTTTGGCAGATAACGCTCTGCCATCCTGAAGACGCACATGTATACTTTCTGAATCTTTCACCACGTGTGCACTCGTCACAATCAAGCCCAATTTACCATTAATAATAAGACCTGAACCCATTCTCGACTCATCATCCGTTTTGGGGTTTTTACTGTTTTTTACCACAGTAATAGCAACAACATAGGGAAATGCACGTTCCACCGCTTTAACAACAGGAGTGTACCTTATACTCACACCTGCGTAGCTATTCTTATGTATCGTTATTATGCTTATAACACTAAGCAGAAAAACAATTATTCTACACATAGAGCATCCTTATATTCTATATTTTGTATATCAATATTTATATTATATATATCTCTCCTTTATATTATTTAAAACAATTGTTTATTGTATCACATATTGCTTTTATCTACAATATTAAATTAATATTACTATCTCTATATACATTATACCTAATGTATATTCTTGCTCTTGAATACAATTATACTACTATCTACTCTTACTAAATTTCTACCTTCTTCATCTTCTAGCAAACACTGTAAACTATGTAAAAAGTGGGGCGATTATTTTTATTTTCAAATAGTATTTTTTCTGCTAGAATAACGCTACTACTTTTTAGAAGAATAAATATAAATTATTCTCGTGATATTCTTCTACACAATATTGGTAAACGTTTTTTTGTTTCACTCAAATCATTCATTATTGGAGTATCTCTTTGAAGAAAGAACTTCTCTTACAAAGTACCATCAGCGATATTATTACTTCCTCTCCTTCATATATGGCCTTTTTTCTAGAAAATGGTATAGATTGCACTAAAACTCCAGATATAAATCTCAAGGAAGCACTCGAAAATAATACCATTGATAATGATATCTTCTTTACCTCTTTATATGAAATACCCTCCACACGTACCCTCTCTTTTCCACTTTCTCTTTCCCTTCTTGAATTCACAAATACTATTTATGCTCACTACCACGTGATAACACGTGAGCGTAGTGCTTCTCTTTTACAAGAAATTACAGAATTTCTTAAAGAAGAAAACGTCCACTCAAATATTTTAGATCTCTATAATGTGTTTATGACCGAAATGGAAGACCACCTTTCAAAAGAAGAAAAGATACTCTTCCCCCTCATCCAAAATTATGAACACTCAAATGAATTAGACGCAAAACAAATACTCAAACGTCCAATGGAAAAAATGGAGAGCGAACACGAACACCATCAAATAAATATGGAAGCTCTTCTGGAGGAAGGTGCACGAATTAAAAATATTTCTGAAAAGAGTCTCTCTATCTACAATGCCATAGAATGGCTATTTTTATTTACAATGGAACACGTACATGTGGAAAATAATATTCTTTTCAAACGTATTAGAACGGCATAGCTATTTCGTAATATATTTTCTTCAATAATATAAAGAATTCTGCCCATTTATTCTTACAAAAAACGTCGTCTCTTTACTGTAATATCATACAATTTCTCTTATTACTAATGCTGAAGATTCTCTTCTTACAGGCATGGCTCTATATAACTCTCTTGCATTGTTATATATATCCTCCCCCCTACAACGAATATAGTATTGACTCATTCCATATTCGCCAGTATTTTCACGAATTATCTCCAAAGGAATAGCCTCTGATACAATGGTATCAATAAATAAGCCCTGTTTTTCTTCCGCAATTGCACGCAATTCTTTCGCTCTTTCTTTACGTATATGAGGATAGACACTTCCCTTTATTGCCAATGCTGGTGTACCTGGTCTTTCCGAATATGGGAAAATATGTGCATATGTGATGGGAAGTTTATTTAATATCTCTTTTGTTTTTTCGTGTTCTTCCTCTGTTTCCTTTGGAAAGCCTGCTATTATATCCACACCTAAAGCAAAATATTTCCAAAATGATTGAATCTTTTCAATACCCGACACCAATTCCTCTGCAGTGTAATGAGAACGATTCATTCTTCTTAACACCGATGACGAAGCACTTTGTAATGATATATGTAAATGAGGTGTTAATAATTTACTTGATGAAATAACCAAAAGAGCTTTTTCATTTAACTGACATGGCTCTAAAGAACTAATTCGAAAACGAATACGACCGTGCCATTCCTCACAAAATTCTTCTTCTATTGCAGCATATAAATCCCAAAAAGTACAGGGCTGCAAGAAATCTTCTCCATATTGACGTAAATTAATCCCCGAAAGCACTATTTCCCTATTACCATTTAACAATAATCTTCTTATTTCATCTATACTTTCTTTTATAGATCTACTAATAGGTGCTCCACGCGTTGAAGGAATTATACAATACGTACAATTTTGAGAACACCCATCCTGAATTTTTACAACTGCTCTAGAACGTTGAAACGTAGAAATATGCAAAGCGAACGGATTGCGAAATTCTACCATATCTTCTTTAGGAATTTCTTGCTTTAAAAAATCGTATTTAAGCAATTTCTCCTTATCTTTTTGTTCAACAACATATGTTAAAAAGTACCGCTTGCACTCTTCTTCCAACAATAAAGAAGCACACCCTGTTATTATAATAAAAGGAGATTTCTCCCTTTTCCCTATAGACCTGAAAAAGGCACGTATATCCTTCAGTGCATTTTCTGTTACTGCACAAGAATTAATTACTATAATTTCTGCTTCACCCACATTTTCCGTGTATAAAGCACCTCGTTTTTCCCAGCACTCCCTTATGGCCTGGCTTTCATACTGGTTTACCTTACACCCTAAAGTATATATAGAAAAAATTTTTCCTACATTTTCCTCCATATACAATAACCCTCACAGCACTCTCTAAAACGAGAGCTCCACATATATTCACTGGTACAATTTAATACTGTATTATTTCATTCGATATGTGATGCGCCCTCTTGAAAAATCGTATGGGGACAACTCTACCTTTACCTTATCCCCCGGCAAGATACGTATATAAAATTTTCTCATCTTTCCAGAAATATGGGCTAATACAATATAATCATTTTCTAGTTTTACTCTAAACATCGCATTTGGTAACGCTTCTTGAACAATCCCATCAACCTCTATAGCCTCTTCTTTTGCCATGAACACTCCCTCGGTAATCTATCGAAACACTCCCGCAAATTATATGGACTTTACATTCAAAGTCAAGTAAAAAGAATCCGAAAACACCCTACACTATTTCCAAGACACACCTAATCCCGGCCTCCAAGGAACTTTTCTATATGCATATAAAGCATAGCCTAACATGTGAGCTCCATGAATTGTCATGCCATGTGGAATATTTAAAAAATCTTTTATCTTCTTACTATCATTTAACGCATATGTGAAAAAGCCAGCAAAACATGCACCTACACCGTGAGCATGAGCTGCAAGCTCTAAGTATGATAGCGCTATACTTGCATCTGTTGTCATCCAGACAGAAGACTCTTCTGTATATGCAATAGCCACGTGTGGAGCCCCATTTAATACTAAATCCTGCTTATTACGTTTCCATGCTGCTAATACACCAGAAACTCCATACTGTTTTGCTATTGCTGGACTATCTTTACGTAATTCTGCCATCCATTCTAAACATAGTTCTGTTAAATGAGCTGTATCTTTTGGTTCTCTCACAATAACCCATTGCGTAGGACGCTCATTTTTTGCTGAAGGGGCATAGCGCAAAACATCCACCATGGATTCCAACGTCTCTAATGGGACTGTTTTCTTCTTAAATGATCGAATAGATCTTCTTGTTTTTAGAAAAGAAACGGCATTTTCTTCAGAAAAACCTAGATTCTTACCCCTATTTTCAATGCTTTCAAATTTTTCTTTCGGCAAAGGTTCTAACTCAAGAGCATCCCAAGGACATGCAGCAACACAATGACCGCACTCTAAACAAATCTCTTCACCACCGTTACGCAAAATAGGAATATTACCTTCTGTAGATGCCAGTATAATCTTTACAGGACATTCAGAAACACAAATATTATCCTTTCTACATTTATCTGGATCAATTCGTAAAAATGACACCCCATCCTCCGCTATATCCGTCTATGTACACACGTCTCATATTATACATATTTTATATTTTTCATCAATCTTTTTTTATTTTATATTGCTTCTTTATCCCATATACATTATAAAACTCTATTCTCTAAGAAAATATTACCTTTTTTATATGGGGTTTCTTCAGCAATGAATATACTTTTATTCTTCATCCTTATTTCTTTTATGAATATATCCTGCTCTTCTCCAAAAGAACACCCTGCATACCTTCCGGTACAAAACGAAGAACTTTCTCGGCCAGATCCTGGCTATGTTCAGTACATGAAAAAACGCTCTTTATTGCACAATGCAGAAGAACTTATTAACCTTGTCTCCGCTTCTTCACACATTTGGAATGCAGACTCAAACAAGCAAAGCCTTCTCACTATGGCAGATGTTTGGCTCTCTATCAATCCTCTTTTATACATTACACAAGCAGATCTCTCTTTTTTCTCTTCCTTTTCTCATACAGATTCACTGCAGCGTATGAAAGATCTTGGAATCTCTGGAATATATATTTCCCCTCTTTATGGGACAGGATATTTATGGACAAATACACAAAGAATGAAAAGCCTTGGTGAAGATGCCGTCCAATACACTTTCCCAAATGAATTAGGCTCATTACAAGAATTTATGCAATTTAGAAATCTCTTAGGAAAAGATTCAATGTTCCTTGGTGGCAACATACTTCCCGTTGCAACCGGCATAGGTGCCGATTTCTGGCTTGCAACACGCTCTGCGCAAAATTATAAAGGGCTATATGCTATTAATATCATACCCTCTCCCCTTTGGGATCAACTTCCAACTATTCCTCATGATAAAAATGCTATAGAGCTTTCCCAAGAAACATTACACATTCTTTCAGAAGCAAAAATAATTCCTCCTTTCATTACTCAAGATGATTTTTTACACAACTCAACAACAGGCTGGGCACTCACACGCCTTATTACTGATGTTAATGGCAATGAACAACAATTTCTTTATCGATATTTTGATAACACGTTGCGGCCTATCCTTCAATGGAATGACCCCTCATTCATGGCTCAGCGCATACTCAATGCCAGTATTATTCAATCTGTTGGAGCCTATGGAATGGCTCTCATTGGCCTTGAACTTACTCCCTATATCGGCCTTTCCCCTTCTTTAAATGCCACAGATGCATTGAACCAATACCCTCTATTTTTCTCAGCTGTAAAGAGCTTAAGTGCTTCCATTTCCCGTTTTGGAGCATATTCTTATGTTCTTGATGAAATTTCCTTCGATGCCATTCTTCCTACTCTCGAAAGAACTGATTTTCTTAAAGATTCAATAACTTCTCCTGCAGCAGAATTTGCCATTCTTTCTGGCTCAACGAACGTATTATCTCTCTTACTAAGAAAAGCTCTTGATAACAATATCCCCTTTGAAAAACTTGTGCATACCATGCCCTCAGAGAAAGGACTCTCTTTCTATCCCCTTAGTTACTATAACAATTCCCATACAAAATTTCTTTCTTCACAGCTTGAGACAGAACATTTAGCTATAATAAATACTATCTCAAAGAAAATACTATTATGGAAAGAATATTTACCAGATTCAAAACAGAAACTCTCTCTATCAACCCCAGCATTAGTAGCTTTATCTGCTTCATTACCTCCAAAAGCTAGCATTTTAAAAAATACACAAGAATACTATAAAACCATCCACAAAGGACACGCTCTTTTAACATTGTTCAAAGCAATGCTCCCTGGCATACTTATGCTAACAGCACAAGACTTCTCTGGCACAATGCCCTTACAAAAAAAGGACTTTGAACAAACAGGAAATACATGGAGTCACGATATTCTCTCTGGCTATGCAGCATACTCTTTACAATCTAGTACACATAAAAATACGCTCAATAAATTTGGATTAGTTAATACAGATTCTATTTACCAACCGCTAGATACACAAAAACTTTTGCAAGAATCCTATTCAAAAACGTTAGAAAACATTCTTTTTATTAGAAAATATTTAGGAATATCAAATAGTACACTTGTAGAAATTTTCCCCACAAACACTCATTTCTTATCTTTACTATTAAAAAATAAGAAAAATGAATTCATTATCGCTTCCTTCAATTTCGGACAAAGAGAAAGTTCATTTACTATTAACACAAAGAATACTCCTGAACTTCAAGAATACCTTATGTCTCCCCATACAGCGACAATAATACCACTTCAGAAAACTCTTGCTCTCACTTCTCCAATAAAAATAGCACTACAGGCTTGGGAGGCTTCCATTATACATATTGTGCATAAGTAACTATATTTTTAAAGAACATTTTGTTTGTACAAAACACCCCTATTATATTTAAGAGAGCCCTTTCTTTTTATACAAAAATTTCGTGAATACCACAGTTCTCCATTATAATATACAGATACCTATTTCTCTACTTATAAGAATAGTACTAATAAATACAAAAAAATACCACTATTCTCACATTCTTGTTATACTCACCCAAAACAAAAGAACATAATCATATTCTCTCAATATCAGTAGAATCTGTTTAATATATTTCTTATAAGACTATTATTTTTATCTTATACTTCAGTAAAAAAATTCTTTTTCTCAATCAAAATACAGAAAAAACCATCGTTACTTTGCAATAATACGAGTGAACATATGTCCTATATGCAAAGAAATTTATTATAATCCAAAATAAAGAGACTGATAAAACAGTCTCTTCTTAAACACAATTATTGTAAAACAAAATTATTTAGCACTGGTCCGTATTTGAGCAGGAGTTACTCCCAAATTAGAGAGCAATTTCCCTCCAAGAGCTAAAATACGATATTGTGTGGCTACAGAATCTGTGGATGCACTCACTTCTAACACAGAGTTTGAATATAATTCATTCTCGGCATCAAGAACATCCAATAAGCTTCTTTGCCCTACTTGAAATTGCTTCAAATATGTTTCTAAACTCTCTGCACTATATTTTCGTGCAGAAGAATAAAAGTTTTTTTGCTCAATAGAAGCAACATACCTATTCCATGTATTCTTTGTTTCTTCCGCAAGAAGGTCTACCAATTGTAAAACTTCATATCTACCCTGTCTTGCTCGTGCCAAATCCGAACGCAAAGATGCATAATCGGACAGACCATTAAACAAATTCCAATCCATTCTCAACATAACAGAAGCCGCATACATATCCGTAGTAACAGAAGATGGAGCATATGAATAATTATATGCACCTTCTAAGTACACTTCAGGCATAAAACCAGCGCGAGAAACTGTCACCTGGCTTTGTAGGGCCTTCACATCCATAAGAAGAGCATTTATTTTAGGGTTGGACGAGCGTGTTGATGCAAGAGCAGACTCATACGAAGCAAAAGTAGAAGGGATATTAGGAATCTCTGCTAAATCATCACCAACTTCCACACCCGTTACTCGTACATAATTTGCCACAGCATCTCTATATGCATTTATACTTTCCGCTAAACTTGCTTTTGATCTTGCCAAGCGTGCTTGTGTTTGAGACACATCTGCCACACTCCCTGCACCTAACCTCCTTCTTTCTGTCTGAGAAACAAGGATACGTTCATGCTGAGCTACATTTTTCTTAGAAAATGCAATAATCTTTTTAAAACGCAGAACATTCAAATGAGCAAGAATAGCATCTAAGGCAATTGCCTCTGCATTATCTATTAACCTAAAGTCTGCAGATTTGATGCGGTAAGCCGCAACATCTGTAGCTCCCCATGTAGCTAAACCTGAAAATAAGCTTTGTCTCGCAACGGCATCAACAGAGTTAGAAAAATACAATTTCCCAGCCTCTTTTGTCAAATTGTCTCTCGCATTGAAGGCCCTAATTCTACGAGTGCTTTGATCATTATATAGCGCCGCGCCCACCTGACCAGAAACATCTAATGTTGGATACCACCCAGAACGGGCTTTCATTAATTCTCTTTCAGATATCTCTATCCCTTCTTGGTATATTTTAAGCTGAGGATTATACTGTAGAGCAGAAGAAACCGTTTTCTGCAAAGTATTTGCCACACCTAAAGTCCATGAAAAACAAAGACCCATCAAGATGAAAAATATAAATGTGACTTGTCTGGAAAAATTCAATAACACGTTCCGCATACGCAGGACTCCTTACAAATAACTGATTTCTCTACCATAACAATACTATCCATACGATACGAATCCATCTATGAAACAGATAACGTGCTGGACTCACAGCAACATAGGATCGATCTTACCAGAGAGTTTTTTCGATAGCAAGTTCTTTTTAGAGCATTTCTATACATTTTTCAACCTTTTTTAAACTCTTCTTTACTTTTCTCAAAATCTTGCTAGAATGTCTTGTGCTTGAAGGACATCATTTTCACCATATAGGAGTCACCTATGACCTCCCCCACAAGTCAAAATTCAATACTTGACTCCTCTGATATTAAATCGAATGACGTCGATTATACCCCACCGCTTATTGCGTGTTTAAGTCTACTTTTCGGAATACACGGAAAGGCCATCTCCACGAGATACCTTATGGCTGGTATGCCAGCAAGCGGCCATGAATTGACACCCTCTGCCTGTATGAGATCCGCCAGAAATGCTGGAATGAAATCTAAACTTGTACACAAGAAAAAGATCACTCATATTTCAGCACTGACGCTCCCATGCATACTTCTTCTAAAAAACCAACAAGCTTGTGTTTTGTTGAAATACAATAGTCAAGAAGCCGATGTCCTTATGCCAGAAACAGGCACATCTGTCCAAAAAGTTCTTCTAAGTGAGCTATCTGAGGAATACACTGGCTATGTCCTTTTTGCAAAACCAGATGCACCTATGGACAAAAGAGCGAGTGATATTAAACTCCTCAATACCAAAAGATGGTTCTGGGATGTTTTACTCAATTATTTGCCAATATATAAACACGTTATTATTGCGAGCCTTGTTCTTAACCTTCTTGCCATTGCTAGCCCGCTCTTTTTTATGAATGTTTATGACAGAGTAGTTCCAAATAAAGCATTTGAAACTTTATGGGTTCTTGGTGTTGGGATACTCATCGCATATTTTTTTGATTTTCTTCTAAAAAATCTTCGAAGTTATTTTGTAGACGTGGCTGGGAGAAATGCAGATGTTATTCTCGCTAGCAAACTACTCACTCAAGTTATGGGAATGCGTTTTGATGATAAACCAGATTCCACTGGATCTATTGCAAATAATTTGAAAGAATTTGAATCGTTAAGGGAATTTTTTAGTTCAACAACACTACTTACTCTTATGGATTTACCTTTTGTATTAATTTTATTAGGTATTGTGTACATGATTGGTGGGCCTATTATTCTTGTCCCTCTCATTGCTATACCCTTTATTGTGTTTGTTGGCTTTCTCATCCATTTTCCTTTTCAACGCATTATGGAGTCTGGATACAAAGAAGGTATGCAAAAAAATGCTCTTCTCGTGGAAATACTAAATGGTTTAGAAACCGTTAAAGTGAGCCTTGCTGAATCTCGCATGCAAGACATTTGGGAAAAAATTGTTGGACAAAATGCAAGGTCTAATTCTACCATTAAAGGTCTTGCTAATTTTTCTATCTCTCTTTCTGTTCTTACAACACAAGTTGTTAGTATTATTGTTGTCATTTGGAGCGTATATAGAATTTCTGAAGGCCTTATGTCTATGGGCGCACTTATTGCCTGCAATATGCTTATTTCTCGCGCTATGGCTCCTTTTAGCCAAGTAGCTTCCCTTATTAGTCGATTACACCATTCTCGTATGGCATTAAAATCTCTTAATCTTCTTATGGAATTGCCCGTTGAAAGACCTGCGGGTAAATCATATATCGATTTTGGCCCTTTAGAACCATCTATTTCTTTTGATGAGCTTTCTTTTGCTTATCCAAAATCTGAGCGCAGATCCCTCGATGCTGTCTCTTTTTCTATTCGTGCTGGTGAGAAAGTTGGCATTCTGGGAAGAATGGGCTCTGGGAAATCTACGTTAGGAAGGCTTGCTGTGGGATTATACCTACCTCAAGAAGGAGCAGTTAAATTTGGGGGCATCGACATAAGACAGCTCGATATGAGTGATCTACGTCCACGTGTTGGCTTTGTTTCTCAGGATAACTATTTATTTTATGGTACTGTTCGAGATAATATCGCTATTGGTGTTCATAATGCAGATGATCAAATGATTTTACGCGCCGCAACAATTGCTGGTGTTACAGATTTTGTTAAACAATCACCTTCTGGCTTTGGGCTTATGGTCGGAGAAAGAGGTATGAATTTATCTGGTGGACAAAGACAAGCTGTTGCTATTGCTAGGGCACTTCTTCTTGATCCAGATGTTCTTATTCTTGATGAACCAAGTAGTAATATGGATCATTCTTCTGAAGATTTATTAAAATCTAGGCTCTCCAAAATACTTGGGAATAAAACACTGTTATTAATAACACATAGGCCGTCTATGCTAGACCTTGTGGACAGGATTATTATTCTTGATAACGGTAAAGTGGTTGCAGATGGTCCTAAAAATCTTGTTTTAGAATCTTTACGACAAGACCGTATTAAAGCTGCTAATCCAGCTAAAAGAGCATAATTATGAGGATATATACATATGAGCGATAAAGACACACAATCCTCTATTCTTCCATCCATTAAAGTGGAAATTCCTCCACAAAAACAGGGGAAATCCAAAAAGATAAAGCCAGCTTCAAAAAAGCCCGATATGAAAAATCTTGATTTTATGAGCGATGTTGATGCAGCTCTTCATAGAAGAGGGCATCCTTTAGCTTTTGTCCTTTCTACTTCTGGTTTTCTCTTTTTCTTTATTTTTCTTATATGGGCAAATTTTGCTGTATTAGACCAAGTAACTCGAGGAATTGCGCAAATTATTCCTTCTCAAAGAACTCAAGAGATACAAAACCTTGAGGGTGGGATTCTTGAAAAGATTCTTGTAAAAACGGGTGCGGTTGTTGAAAAAGGAGAACCTCTTGTTCTTATTAGCAATCAATCTGCAGAAAGTTTTTATAGAGATAATCTTTCTAAATATTATGAAAACATGGGTACAGTTGCAAGGTTAACAGCGTTCTTAAACAACACTACTCCTGTGTATCCCGATGAATTAAAAGAGAAGGCCTCCGCTGTTATACAGCATCAGGATTTAGCATTTAAAACATCTCAAGAAAAATATCATTCTGAAATATCTGTTCTTAATAGTCAAGCAGAACAAAAAGAACAAGAAGTGAAAGAAATACTCAGTAGACAATCTCAAATTACACAGAGCCTAAGACTTGCAAGAGAACAACGCAATATAGCTAAACCTCTTTTGGATCAGGGCATTTACTCTAAAGTCGATTATCTTGCTATTGAACAAAAGGTTGTCGAATTGCAAGGAGAATTAGAGAGCATGAAATCCTCTTTACCGCGAGTACGATCTGCCGTTAATGAAGCCAAAGAACGAGTTGAACTCAGAAAATCTGAAATCAGAACTCAAGCTCTTGAAGAGTTGAATAAACGATCTGTTGAACTCACTTCTGTCAAAGAGGCTCTTGCTGCAGGTGAAGATAGAGTTGCTAGGACAGAAATACGTGCTCCAGTTCGAAGTACTGTACAAAGAATACTCATTCGTACAGAGGGTGGTGTTATCAAACCTGGTGAAACAATTATGGAACTTGTGCCTTTAGACGACACATTGCTTGTTGAAGCTCGAATCAGCCCGACGGAAAGAGGCTTCATTCATCCTGAACAAAAAGCCGTTGTTAAAGTGACTACTTTTGACTATTCCATTTATGGTGGTTTAGATGCCGTGGTTGAACAAATTAGTGCAGATACCTTGGAGGATAAACAAGGTGAATTTTACTATCTTGTCACACTAAGAACAAATAGCAATGTAATTGAAGGCAGAAATGGCGAAAAACATAATATTATTCCAGGAATGACAGCCACTGTCGATATTCTTACAGGAAAGAAAACTGTTTTAGATTATTTGCTAAAGCCTATTTTAAAGGCAAAGGATAATGCTCTATCTGAAAGATAACACTTTTTTTAAAACAATTGCAACTATTCGATAACTTAGCTATAATAGCTATATATTTTACTTCTTGGAAAAGCACCTATGAAATCGTATATTTTTATTTTTTCCTTACTTTTCTCCCTTATAGGGGCTTTTGTTGTCGGATGCACTTCAAAAAACACTATATTGCTAGAAGGAAATTATTTAAATAGTAATGCTATTCCTGTATCTCTTATTTTAAATACTTGGGGAAAGCCAAATTTTATGAATTACAATACTGATGGAAGCTCTGAAATGGAATGGCACAATATCGAGCCCGCGGCACTGCACGGATACCCTCTTATCCCCTTTGAAAAACAAGAACGCATTGCAAAGAATATAAAAGATTCTTTGCGGTGCAGTGTGCGATTCTATGTAAATCATAGTGGAAAAGCTGAATCTCATGCTCTTATTTGCTATACAGTGCCACAAGGACCAGAAATATTACTCTCCAAAAAGTAATATACTTCATCACTTTTTCTTTTTCTCACCACACTTCATGTAAACCTAATTTACCACTTTTTGTTCTTAATAACTGCAATAATTCACCACTCCGTACAATATATTTGTATTAATACATTTTATACCTATAAGAAGTATGACTTTATAGTAAAAAATTGATACTATATTGACGATAGCCATGTTTATCGTTCTGAAAGGGGGTATGTTTATGGCTTTTATCAAAACAATATCCACCAATGTGAGGAAATACAGAAAGATGAGATCTATATCTCAAGCAACGTTAGCTGAAATGTGCAATACCTCAACAAGTTATATTGGATCCTTAGAAACAGGAAAAAACAAGCCTAAAATTGCTACTCTTGAAAAAATAGCAAAAGCGCTTAATGTTCCCATAGAACAATTTTTTCTAGACCCTATTTCTGGTATTGGTCGTCAGACAACTCTTGAAGATAAACTTGTTAACGCCATACGAGAAACTATTGTACTTGTCTTACATAACGAAGGAAAATAGTATTTTACTATATTGTACCCCTTATTATTTATCGATACTATCAATTTATCTGTTCCATTTGCAATCTTTTATAAAATAGTATAGGGTAGGATGTGCTTTATATAGTTTGAGAGGTTTTTGTATGGATGCTATACACCATGATTCACCAATTGAAGGTATGGGTACATGGTTTAAAACACATACCTGTGGTGAACTACGTTCTTCTCATGTTGGTACACAAGTTTGCCTTATGGGATGGGTGCATAGAAGACGAGACATGTCTTCCATGTTTTTTATTACTTTACGAGATAGGTATGGTCTTGTTCAACTTACCTTTCTTGAAGAGAATGCTTTGCTCTTTAAAAAAGCGTGTATTCTAAAATCTGAATATGTCATTGCTGTGCAAGGAACTGTTATCGCTAGACCTTCTGGAATGGCTAATGCTGAGATGCTTACTGGTGATATTGAAATTCTTGTGCAAGAATGTCGCATTCTTAATACAGCAAAGACACCTACCTTTATTATAGAAGATAGGCTTGATGCTCTTGAAGATACCAGATTAATTAATCGTGTTCTTGATTTACGAAGACCAAAAATGGCAAGCAATATTATTCTGCGACATAACATTGCTGCTGTTGTGCGTTCTTTTTATAACGATGAAAATTTTCTTGAGATTGAAACACCTTTTCTCACTCGAGCAACTCCTGAGGGGGCTAGGGATTTTCTTATTCCAAGTCGGGTTCATCCTGGAAAAATGTTTGCCCTGCCTCAATCACCCCAACAGTTTAAACAATTTCTTATGATGTCTGGATTCGATAAATACTATCAAATTGTTCGGTGTTTTAGAGATGAGGATCTACGTGCCGATAGACAACCAGAATTCACTCAAATAGATGTTGAATTATCTTTTGCTACGGAGAATATTATTCAGGATATCGCCGAACGCATGATAGCTCGTATTATGAAAGAAGTTAAGAATAATGACGTTGTCATTCCATTTCCCCGTATTTCTTATAAAGAAGCAATGCAACGCTATGGTGTTGATAAACCAGACACTCGCTTTGCTATGCATCTACATGACATAAGCCATATAACAAAAAAATTAGACTTTCACCCATTTGCTTCTGCCCCATGTGCTAAAGCTTTTATTGTCCCTAATGGAGCTTCTTTTACACGTAAAGAAATTGATATATTTACCGATTTTGTTCGTGTATATAACGCAAGAGCACTTGGATTTATCAAAATAACAAATGAGGGTTGGCAATCTCCCATTATGAAATATTTTGATAAAGAGATCGCTCTTTTAAAAAATACATTAGTTGCTTCTGAAGGCGATTCAATATTTATTATTATTGATGAAGAAAATATTGTTAATGCTGCTCTTGGAGCTTTGCGAGTTCATATTGCTCACTATAGGAATATGATCCCAGAGAATACGTATAATTTCTTATGGGTAACGGAATTTCCTCTTTTCGAATACAATGAAGAGCATGCTAGGTGGGTTGCATGCCATCACCCGTTTACTTCTGTACACCAAGATGATGCTTCAGCTATGCACAACGGGTCTAAGAGTGTACGTGCCAGAGCTTATGACCTTGTGTTAAATGGGACAGAAATTGGTGGTGGTTCTATTCGAAACCATACGAAAGAACAACAAAATGCTATTTTCGACGCTATAGGTTTTACGCCTGAAGAAATACAAAGACAATTTGGATATTTTCTTTCCGCTCTTGAATATGGAACACCCCCTCATGGCGGTATTGCCTTTGGTTTTGATAGAATTGTCGCTCTTTTAGCGGGAACAGATTCCATTCGTGATGTTATTGCCTTTCCTAAAACACAAAAAGCCACCTGTTTACTGACCAGTGCACCAAGTTCTGTAACAAAAGAACAATTGCAAGAACTCCATATTAAGGTGGAATAATATGCTGCGAGAAATTTTACAATACCCTGATACACGACTCACTAAGAAAGCAGACCCTGTTACCATTTTTGACGATTCCCTGCAAATTCTTATTGATGATATGATAGAAACAATGCTTCATTCTAACGGTATTGGACTTGCGGCTCCACAAATTGGCATTTCTTTAGAAGCCATTGTTATTGCGAAATCTATTATTGAAAATATTGAGAAAGACGAAGAGTATGATGAACAAGAATCAGAAATACTAGTGGTCATTAATCCAACTATCACGACTAATGGTGACCCCCTTACGTATCAGGAAGGCTGCTTAAGTGTTCCTCATTATAGAGAAAATGTTACAAGACCAGAGCATGTTCTTTTACAAGCATTCACTACTTCTGGAGAACCATATAGCCTTGAAGCAAATGGACTTCTTGCCGTTTGCATACAACATGAATTAGATCATCTTATTGGAAAATTATTTATTGATAGAATTAGCTTTTTAAAAAGATCTTTGTATGATGCAAAAATTTTTAAAGGTAAACTCTAATTATATGAGAATACTCTTTATGGGAACACCCCATATTGCAAAAACTATCCTTGAATCCATTGCTTCTCAGTACGCTATTACATCCATATTTACCAGACCAGATAAACCCTCTGGAAGAGGTCAACAATATCAATATTCTCCTGTTAAAGAATATGCTCTTCATCATGCTATTCCTCTTTATCAACCAAAATCACTTCGTTCTCAAGAAGTATATAAACACATAGTAGAAATTGCTCCTGATCTCATCATTGTTGTGGCATATGGTGTTATCTTACCAGAAGAAATTTTAGCAATACCACGCTATGGTGCTATTAATGTCCATGCATCTCTTTTACCAGCATATAGAGGGGCTGCCCCTATTCAACGTGCTCTTTGGAATAATGAGAAAGAATCTGGTATTACTATTATGAAAATGGATGCAGGGCTTGATACTGGGGATATTTTATTAACGTCTTCTTTTCCCATTCAGCACACAGATACTACATATACACTTATGGAATCCATGGCACACTATGGAACACGAGCACTACTAGAAGTTCTTACATATTACCACATTTGCTTTGAATATGAATTAATTTCTGATAGGGAAATAACAAATATTGCACATACTCGTTTCACTAGAAAAACGACTGATTCTATTGAAAATTATGTTTTACATCCCAAAAAACAAGATAACTCTTTAGCATCCTTTGCAGAAAAAATTACTAAACACGATCTTTCTATACAGTGGAACAAAGCAGTTGAACACGTTCACGCCCAAATAGCTGCTGTCACCTCAAGTAATAGTCCTTCTGCTTCGTCTATTTTACTAAGAGAGAATACACAGCCACTGCATCTTCGCATTATGATTGGAACATTTGCTACCTCCACACAGCATGCACTCACTCATACAATAGGACAACTTTTCTTTCTCAACAATGCACTCTATGTCCAATGTAATCCTGGACACTATCAATTATTGTCTATCCGACCAGAAAGTAAAAAAAGTATCACAGCAAAAGATTTTTATTTTGGATATATTAAAGGGGGCAATGCTACATTCTCGCTATCACCATAATTTTTTACTATTCTTTTCTTGCAGCCACAGACTAAAAGGCATAGATAGTTATCCATGTATGTTATCTTTATTTATGACGTGGTTTACTAAATAAAAATCCCGCTGTTATACCAGTGTACATTATAAAAATAAAAGACAACACTCCAATTGAATAAACATTGTTATTATCTATAAAAAATATTCATCTCTACAGCACAATAACAATACCTTATACTACGTTATCCTTATCGTTATTAAAGGTTCATATTTCTAAAACGTTAACACCCTCTCTAAAGAATAAAGACAATTTCTTGCAAAAGAAGCATCTACTATCTGCTTCTTTAACAATTTCATTTTCTTAATATACCGTCACACAATAAATATCTTTTGAGGAACATTGGAATATAAGAAAAATGCTCCTCCACAAAAGAGACCCTCTGTTATTTATATAGTACTATTTTCTAAAAGAAACGTATTCATTTTACCCCATATAGCTTGATATAGAATTTCACCTAATTGATAATGCTTACAATAACGCAAAAGAAGAACACTTATTTTTATAAATATGATAGGGAGTGATCTTTATATCTCTGTATTTTTACAAAAATGCTCCATAAAAAAGGAAAGAAAACTATACTATTCTAGTATCCCCGTGGTCATATCTAATATAAAATTGCACTGGCCTTGGAAAAGTCTATTCATATTGGAATAGTGATTTTCGAATATATACCAATTTCTTAAAAAGATATGTGTAATAAAACAATGAGCATCTTGAAGAATATATAGAGCTTT
>JBOFIJ010000019.1:0-25115 GCA_051650105.1 Desulfovibrionaceae bacterium | reverse complement strand
ATTCTGTACCAGATTCTATAAAATGTCCCTCTAAATCACTATGTATCTTCTTAACAATTGCTTTTTTGCTTGCAAATATCGGCTTCTTATTTTTCTCCCTTTCTACTACGGCTAACTCTGTCGCGGGAATTTCTTTCCATTTTTAAATGCTTTAACAGTAACCATTCCCCTATTGTATAATATTAATATTATACAAGGCAGACACATTCTTTACTACAATATACGTCCTATATTGTACAAGTTTTTCTGCAGATTTTTTCTCTATAGAAATAACGTTATATACATTATACACAAAATCCACCCTAACAATGTGTATGTAATGCTCCTATATATACCATAATACCACTACACGTACACCCTCCACACATCTATTTACTATCTTTTATAAGAAATAGCTCTTTCTCTGCCCGTTTAGCTTCTTGCGTATTTGGAAATTTTTGTACCACATGGTTTAGACGTATTCTTGCTACTGGAAGATTTTTCAATTTAACAAATGCCATACCTTGCTTTAAATAAGAGGCTGCTATCTTTGAGCTTTTTGGATATTTCTTTATTACATCTTCATATGCCAGTGCTGCTGCCGTGTAATCACCAGCTTGATACCTCGATTCCCCCATCCAAAAGTGAGCATTCGGAACATATTTACTTTGCGGATATGCACTTATTAAAGCTCTAAATGAATCAACTGCATCATTATACCTTCTCTTTTTAAACAAATCTAAACTTGCATTATATAATGCTACTTCTGTCTGCTTTGGTACCGCTGCTTCAGATTCTTTCTTTTTCAACATTGCCGCATCTACATTTTTAACTTCTGATATATTGACACCCTCATCAATACCTAATTGAGAACGTATTACTAAAAGTTCACCATCATGTTTTGCTATTTTATTTTCCAATATGGGAAGAATTTCTTCATTTTGTCTTCGCAACGTATCCACATCACCCAATAAATTCTGCTGTTTTAATTCTAATTCTTCCATTAAAGACCACAATTTCGATAACCTAGCATTAGATTCCTTAATAATACGCTTTAATGCTTCATTATCTTTTTCTAAACGCTCCAATCTATCTGGTGTACTCACATTTTTCCTATTCCCACCAAATTGTCTTGGCGGAGGAGCAAAAGGATCATACTTAGCATCCGCACTACTTGTGTTCTTACCTGCACAGGAAAGTACTGACGATGAAAATAAAATACCTGCCACAATAAGTAAAACCTTTTTAATATTCTCTTTCTTTCCATAATAATGAGTAACACCCATATCTCACTCCTTAACTCATAATTCTTTTTATTTCTTTACACGCCATATCCCAAACAGGAAATATATACATGCCCCTAGAACAGGCAGAAGACTCGTTAAAATGAGCCAAAGTATTTTTTCTTCTTGACTAGCAAAAACACTCTTCCATACATGATAGATAGCCCACAATGTCGGAAGCAATGGAAGTAATATTATTATCCATTCTTTTAATGAAAGTTCTAATAATGGTAGCATTTTCTATTATCTACTAATGCCATTCTTTGGAAAAAAAGATACAATAAACATCACACTTACACCCACTACTATAAAAATATCTGCAAAATTAAATGCAGGCCAATGATAACTCTTTATATAAAAATCTAAAAAATCTACAACAAAACGATACCGCACCCTATCTATAGTATTCCCTATTGCTCCTGCAAGTATACAGGAACATGCTATAATTGCAAGCCCATTATCTCTATAATCCCACATCATATACCCTAAAAAAACAAAAGAAAAAATACCCACTGCCATAAAAAACCAAAATTGCCATTGCATATTTGGATCATTTAAAAAACCAAAAACGGCACCGTAATTTCGTACATATACCAAATTAAAAAAAGAAGGAATAACACTCACTCCTTCTCCAAAAGAAAATGTTTTAAGAATAAGATACTTCGAATATTGATCCACTCCAACTAGCAAAATTAAAAGAAAACTATACCATATGCCATAGCGCTGTAAAGACATTATACTTCTTCCTTTAACACGGTTATACAACGAGGACACAGTGTGGAATACTGAGATATTTTCCCCACTTCCTCTGAATATATCCAACATCTCTCACATTTTTTCCCTTTAGCTTTTTCTACCAAAATTGTAAATGCAAAGCCTGCATCCTCTGAATACGCAGTATCATTTTCATTTTCTGCCAATACCAAAAAATCCAAAGAAGAAACAATAAAAACAGAGCGCAATTCTGTATTCATATCACAAAATGATTTCACATCATTAACAGATATCCTTACATGTGCATCCAAAGAATGACCTATTAACCCTTTTGCTCTCATCGGCTCTGTTATTTTTGTACATTCTGATCGAAGAGCTATAATTTCCTTCCATTGTCTTTCTTCTTTAGTAGATATTTCATAATGCATATTATCTTTCATTTTCATTAATAAAACACTCTCTATTCCACCTTTTTGCTCCTCACTTAAATAAGAAAAAACCTCCTCTGCTGTGAAAGATAGTATTGGTGCCATATCATAAAGCAATATCTTTATTATCTCATATAAAGCACTTTGAGCAGACTTTCTTTCTTTACTTTTTTTTGCAGAAGAATACAAACGATCTTTCACAATATCTAAATAAAAAGAACTTAATTCTACTGAACACAATGTATGTAATGCTTGAAATATTTTATGAAATTCAAAAGATTCATAATATTTCTTATTTCTTTTATGTACTTTATATACTCTAGACAATGCATATCTATCTAATGCATCCATATCTTCAAAAGAAATCTTTTCTGTAAGAGAAAAATCCTCTAAATTACCCAATATATAACGACACGTATTACGAATACGTCTATAGGCCTCAACAAGACGATTCAATATCTCATCAGAAATACGAATATCTTCTTTATACTCTACTGAAGAAACCCATAAACGTATTATCTCCGCACCATATTTCTTAATAATCTCCTCTGGTGCTATGACATTGCCCACAGATTTAGACATCTTATGACCCTTACCGTCCACCACATATCCATGAGTCAATACCTCTTTATATGGAGCACTGTCACACACACCCTCTGAAATAAGTAGCGAGCTATGAAACCATCCCCTATGTTGATCTGAGCCTTCTAAATATAAATTTGCTGGAAAGGACAAATACTCTCTCTTTTGCAATACCGCAGCAAAACTTGTCCCTGAATCGAACCAAACATCTAGAATATCCATCTCTTTCTCAAATGATGCTGAACCACAAGAACAAAGTACTGAATTAGCAAATTCTTCATGTATCTCTTTAACTGTTTTTTCATACCAGATATCTATTCCTCTTTCATGTTGTTCACATGCATCTGCAATATTCCGTATAAAACCTGCATCATTATACACTGTTGAACATTCTGTGCATCGCAATCCCACTATTGGAACACCCCATAAACGCTGACGCGAAATACACCAATCTGGGCGATGTTCTATCATAGCATATATTCGCTCTTTACCCCATGAAGGAAGCCATGTAACCTCATTTTCTATACTCTTTAAGGCCTTATCTCGTAAAGAATTTGTATCCATTTCAATAAACCATTGCCTTGTTGCTCTAAATATAACAGGATTCCTACAACGCCAACAATGAGGATAAGAATGACGAACTTTCTCTTCTCGCAATAACAGAGCTCTTTCTTTTACCATCTCTATAATGAAGGAATTGCTTTCTTCTATATTTTTTCCAGAAAAATATTCCACATCCTTCGTATATTCTCCTGTATCTGTTATTGGTGAATATATTTGCAAATCATATCGCAACCCTGTTTCATAATCCTCTTTACCATGACCTGGAGCTGTGTGTACCAAACCAGTTCCACTTTCTAACGTTACATAATTCGCTAATACTATAGGGGATGCTCTTTCATACAGTGGATGCTTTGCACGCAAACCTTCTAAATTCTTTCCCTGTACTAACTCAAGAATTGTATACTCTTTCCATGAAAATAATTCTGCACACTCTTTTACGCGTTCACTTGCTATAATATAATGAACAGATTCATGCTCCACTATTGAATATTCATATTCAGGATGTACTGCTATCGCCATATTTGCTGGAAGTGTCCATGGCGTTGTTGTCCATATAACAGCATGTATACTAGTAGAACATTTCACTTTATTTTGTACATCCGTTATGGGAAAGGATACAAAAATGGCATCTGACGTATGATCTTCATATTCAATTTCAGCTTCTGCTAATGCTGTTGTACACGATGTACACCAATAAATTGGCTTTTTATTTTCTACAAAATTCCCTTTCTCTTTAAATGTTGCAAGTTGCCTTAAAATATCTGCTTCGTATCCTGGAGACATAGTTAAATAAGGCTCCTCCCACAGAGCCATAATTCCTAAGCGCTTAAATTCTTTACGTTGAATATTGACATATTTTTGCGCATATTCTCTACAAATTTTTCGAATAGTTACTGCCGATAGAGAGTCTTTTTTTTCTTTTCCTATTTCCTTTTCTACTCGTAATTCTATTGGTAAACCATGACAATCCCAACCTGGAACATAGGGTACGTGATATCCCTGCATAGATTTCGATTTTACAATAATATCTTTCAAAATCTTATTTAATGCTGTTCCCATATGAATATGCCCATTAGCATATGGAGGACCATCGTGCACAATATAAGAAGCTGTTGAAACTTGTGCTAACATCTTTGGATACACATTATTCTCTTCCCAAAACTGTATTATGGCTGGCTCTTTCTGATTTAAATTCGCACGCATTGGAAATGCTGTATTTGGTAAATGTAATGTTTTTTTATAATCATTCATAATGAATCCTTGTAGTCTATCTTCTTTCAACAGCAATACACGA
Source organism: Desulfovibrionaceae bacterium (assembly GCA_051650105.1). Lineage (GTDB taxonomy): Bacteria > Desulfobacterota > Desulfovibrionia > Desulfovibrionales > Desulfovibrionaceae > CAMWXW01. The sequence goes on along the minus strand of JBOFIJ010000019.1, from coordinate 20,271 downwards.
TTATCCCTAAAATTGCAAGAAAAGGACAAAAGAAACAAAAAAGGATGCTATTATACATCCTTTACCGTTATTTCTTTTATCTTTTTTGTAGTTAAAAATTATACCCCAGGGCAATCATTGCAGAAAATCGTTCTACCATTGTCACTTCTGCAGTAATATCTATATTGGGAGCTGGAGAATACTTCATGCCAAAAAGAACAGAAAACACCGAAGCTGGCCTTTGATTAACAAGCCATGATATATCTGCTGGGCTATTCGCTATCATTTTACCAATGTTAAGGCTCCCTATTCCTAAATTGATTGATGCATTTTCATTGATAGGAAATAAATCTCCCAATCGCTCAACGCCAAACTGAGCACCCAATTTATCACTCCCAGCTACATTTTCCATATAATTCCCACCAAGCCATATCGCTATACTTGTTCCGCCAACCGTTTTATGAAGACCTACTCTTGTAGACGCAGTTACTGTGTGAACAATAACATTTGCTCCCTCAACAGTTGTGATTACATAATTCGCATCTATTGTTGAAAAGAATAAATTTGTGCCTATAGAAATTGCTGTACCTATACCATAGGACGTAGCATCAAATTTCATATCAAACGGAACTTCCCCGGCAGAGATAATAAGTTGGTCTCCTCCTGGTAAAATACCCAAACCTGGGTCAAAATCAGAAATTCTATAATCATCAACAAATACAGTCGCTTGTGTTGTTCCTGTACTATTAGCAAAAATACCATAAACAGAGACAAAAGGAAGAACATTTACAGCAAACCTTCCACCAGCTGTGACAAAACGTTGTTGAACTTTTGTTACATCTGCCAGCCCAGATAAAGGCATTTGTGCATCTGGCCCTAAACCCATACCATTAATTACTCGCTCTAACAATGTTGCAAGAAAAGGTGATGTCCCTGATTCAATCATTCTTTCCCTCGTTAGGGCATTGTGAACATGGGCATTACCTCCAAAATTGGACGGTACAACAGCATTTTGTAAATAATTCCCAAATAACATAATAGTGAAAGGCATAGGCGCTGTATCTTCTGTTAAACCAAGAGCCTTACTAAACAATGGTAATACAAATGTTGATCTATATGCAGATCGTGGATAACGTGGTTTCTGAGGATTTTGTGTTTGGGCAATATCTCTTGTGACAACCTGAGCAGATTCTTCGTCTACCGTAGACACAGTGACAACAAGATCGTCTCCCATAGTTACAACATCTTCTTCTCTTTCCCGCTGAATACCAGCATACGCGCACAACATATTAACACAAGACCCCATAAAAATAATGTACAAAGCAAAAACAAGACGCCTCATAATACCTCTCAATGCAATAGCTTCCTATAAAACTATTATTCTAATTTCTTCAAGAGGCCACTCTATATGTAAAATTGCATCAAGTCAAACTTCTTCTACTATTATATCAAATACTTATTCTATTATTGTAAAAAAAGAACCTTCCCCTTATACTGCATAGTTGTTTCTAAATAATTCTATCTATTTCATTACGTTCTTATAAAATTCATTCTTCTTGTGTAACAACAGAAAATGTGAAATAAAACATTACAGTATAGTAATCTATTATATATTTTTACTGTAATTTCTCTTCAAAAAATACAATAGCATTTCCAACAATTTTACAACAATGAACCTAGGCACACCATCTCTTAGCAATGCACAGCTACAAAGAGGAAAATCTGGAATGTTTGACTTAAATTAGTAAAAATAATCTCATAGAAGCTTATATTGATATTAGTATACTTTTATAGCACCACTATTTCCTTGTTTCAATATAGTACATGTATCACAGAAGTATCTGAGAATATATTCTAGTGTAAACACTTGCGTTATATACCTATGCCATATAATTATTATATAATGTACTATTCCGTGCAAAAGCACCACATACTTATCACTTTGCCTATATAATAATTTTTGTGTACTCTCTCCTTCTAAAAATAGAAAACACTACAATATGTTTTTATATACCTCATTATTCTTTACTTTGTTGCATATATTCTTCTGCTTCTTTCCATATTTTTTGTGCTTCTTCCATATTTGGAGCAATTGTAATGAGTTTTTTTGCCACAGCACATAATTTTTCAACTTTTCCAAGACGTTTATACAATTTTACTAAACATAAAAGAACAGAAGCATTAGCTCCAAATGCATTAACAAATGACATATATAATGTTTCAGCTTGTCCATATTCTTTTGCTAACTCATAATATTTTGCTGCTCTCAAATATAAATTCTTCTCTGATGGATGTTGACGTAATGCATTCATACTGACAGAAGCAGCAAGAGCATAACACTTTTCATCTTCTAAAATGGTTATTATTTGTAAATATTCTTTTATATTTTCACGACCCCAGTTAATAAAATATTTACGAATAGCATGCACCACAGATTCCATCTCTTTTTTAGACAAAAAATCGCGTATAGTATCGAGATCTTTTTCTCTTTTCATACTATCTTCTTCTTCTTCCTGGTCTCGTATTTGCTTAATATACAAAGGATATACTTCATTAATAATGAGCACACTTTTTACTAACTGCTCTTCATGTCCTCTTTCGTATTTAAAAAATGGAAAAGGAAGAGCTTTATCTATACAAAAATTTTCCAAATCTTTATTTGTGTTCAGAATAGAAACAATTTCACTAAGAAGCGATTGAAGTGTAATTTTTCCTTGTCCTACAAGATGGACTTCTTTCAACATAACAAATGCGCCCGATAACGTTTCCAAGGATCTTTCCAATAAGGCCTTGGAAGCATACATTTTAGCACGTGCCAACACATCTTTTATGTTAAGCGGTAAAGCTGAAAGCATATAAACTCCTTCCTATATCTAAAACACTCTCTACTTATTTACAATATTATCACACTTTATTGACAGTGTAAGTATATAAAAGAATTCTCACCTGTATGAAGAACACAAATTTTTCCAATTCCTAATGTCAACGTACTTTTTCAATGGCTTTTACACATAAAATAAGAAATGGTTTTTCCTTTATTCTTTCATAAAGAGAAGATAGAGAGGGATTATATCCAAATCTTCTTTCCAGACTATGTACTTTCACAGCACATAGTAGTTCAGGAAAAGAACTTCCTGTCACAAAGATACTTTCGGCCTTTAATAATCTTTCTTTAGGAGTATAGACAATAAGCACAATAAAAATTCTATTATTTATCTATGAATAGCAATTTCCTCACAATAACATACTATATCTTCTCTAAGAAAATACTATATTTTTTATATCTTTACGTTTTTCAAAAAATTGTACTGCTCCTTCCCCAATGCATTTCTTTTCACATTGTCTCGTATTTCACTAGAAGAAATAGCAAATTCTCTCTTATGAATATAAACGTACTCCTTCAAATTTTTTGTTATAATTCTCGTTATTCCCTGCATACTATTATGAATGATATTTATACTCTTATGATACCTATTAACAGTATTGAGAACAGTATCAAATAATACATTTCCCCTTGGAACAATAACTGCGGATGCTTTTTTCATGATAGTCTCTCCGTGGTACCATTTTGGAATCCCAATAAAATCTGAACTCCCCATTAAAAGAAATATATTTGCTTTTACAAATCTCTTTTCATAATACAAAAGTGTTCTTATTGTGTAAGAAGGTATTGGCAGGAGGGATTCTATTTTGCTTACATGAATAGCTTGTTCAGAAAAAAATATCTCTTCCACTAACCTACAACGCACTTTGTAAGGTAGTAGAGCAAGGTTATCTTTATGTGCTGCAGAATATACTGGAATAACATCTATTCTATCTACAAGATTTCTTTTTAATACACTTTTAGCAAGTGCCACATGCCCCTTGTGAACAGGATTAAATGTTCCACCTAAAATACCTATTGTATATTTTCTTTGTATTTCACTTTTCCACATATCTTTAGAATAAATAGCATATAACGTAAAATCAAGATATTCCTGTGACAATCCCATTTTTATACACAATATCTTTTATGCAAATAGTATACAATAGTGCTTAATATGTTTTTAATTCCTAAGCACTAATATGACAGGGAATTTTTTACCCATTCACATATTTTCTTATGAAAATGTACCATAACAACACACTCAAATAATTACACAATAAGAAAACATTGTATAGTACAGAATGCTTTTTCTTGGTATGCTTCATGCAAACTGTTGGCTTCAATAGAAATTCTCTTTCAACAAGGTATTAATATGACAGATGAAACAGCCCTTTTCGTGACGCCAACATCCTTAGCAATTCCGTTTTACACTTCTTTTAAGAAAGAAAAGTGTGAAGTACACATGGCCACAGATATGAGAACGATAAAAGCCCATTTAGAAAAACACAAGCCTCTTTTTATACTCTCTCGCACTCAGTTACCTGGATATAGAGCAGATGAGCTTCTCACTTTTTTGCACGAAAATAACCACACAATTCCTGTTATACTTATTTCAGAATATTCCCCCTTGGAGGAAATAGAAAAATACCTACAACACGGTATAAAAGATTTTTGGGAAGAACCTATTGTAGAAGAAAAATTAATGCTTCTTTTACAAGAAATGACAGCTATTTCTCCTCCTAGCACACACACAATAGAACACACAGAAAATGTACCAATACCTCTTCAACAAAAAAATATTCATGTAAAAAAAATCACTCCCATAGGTCAAGATATCACTATGCAAAGAGTTACTTCTCTTGCAAAGCGTATTGCTCCCTCTAAAGCAACAATACTTATCAATGGAGAATCTGGCACAGGTAAAGAAGTTTTTGCAAAATACCTTCATGCCTTAAGTGATAGAGCAGATAAACCTTTTGTTGCTGTTAATTGTGCAGCACTCCCAGAGCATTTACTAGAAAGTGAATTATTTGGACACGAAAAAGGTTCATTTACTGGAGCCATCTCAAAAAAACTCGGGAAATTCGAGCTCGCTCAAGGTGGAACCATATTACTTGATGAGATATCTGAAATGCCTATTAGTCTTCAAGCAAAACTTTTACGAGTATTACAAGAGAATGAAATAGACAGAGTTGGTGGTAGTCACCCAATACCTGTTGATGTTCGGGTTATTGCAACGAGCAATAGACATCTTGAAAATTGGATAGAATCTGGACATTTTAGGCAAGATCTTTATTTCAGATTAAACGTTCTCCCTATAACATTACCACCGTTAAGAGAAAGAGGAAACGATATTGCACTACTAGCTGAATATTTTCTTACAATGTATACTAAAGAATATTCTCTAGTAAAGACAAGCCTTGGTTCAGATGCCGAATCATGGCTTCTTCACTATTCTTTTCCTGGAAATGTTAGAGAATTACAAAATCTTATAGAACGCTCTGTGCTCCTTTCTGGTGGTGGTACCATCCTACCTCAACATTTTCTCCTAGAACCTACTTCATGGCCATTTATTGAAGATGAGCAAAAAATACATTCTTTCACTACATGCCAAAGTGATTTACAAAATACTGTCGACCTTTCAAAAGCACTGGTACCTTTACACGAAATGGAGCGTATTATGATTCTTAAAGGATTAGAAAGCACTTCTGGAAACAGAACACATGCTGCAGATCTTCTAGGAATAAGCGTACGAACGCTGAGAAATAAAATTAATGAATATAGAGAAAAAGGATTTCACATAGATTAATCAAGGAACATCGCTTGACTTTTATATATTATATGCTACCATCGTCTAAGAAGATTTTTGAATCAATAGGTTTTATATAATCTCAAAAAGGGGATACGCGTATGAAAGACGAATGTTGCGATGAAAACGAAGAATGTTATTACAGAGCTATGTTAGGAAAGAAAGTTACTAATTTCTCTGTAGATACATATAATGCTAAAACACGTGAAATGGGAAAATTTGCTTCCAAAGACGCTAAAGGAAAATGGATTGTATTATTCTTTTATCCTGCTGATTTTACCTTTGTTTGAGCAACTGAGCTTGCTGAGTTAGCACGTGTTGCTGACACATTTGGTGATAAAGTAGAGGTTCTTGCTGTGTCTACTGATACTGTTTTTGCCCATGCTGTGTATCATGATTATGAAAAACTTCTTTCTGGTATAAATTATAAAATGGGAGGAGATTGTCAAACAACTCTTTCCGATTATTTTGGTGTTTATAATGAAGAAAATGGCCTCGATTTTCGTGGGACATTCATTCTAGATCCAGAACTCACCCTTGTTGCAAGTGAAGTACAATTCTATAATGTTGGAAGAAGTATTGACGAGTTAATAAGAAAATTACATGCTTTCATGCATGCATTCAATAATCCAAGTGAAGTAGTACCTTGTGAATGGAAACCTGGTGGAAAAACATTGAAGCCAGCAGAAATTGCCTTAGGAAAAGTTTCAGAAGTATATAAAAAATAGTATTTCGCTTATATACCACAACGAGAATCTTTCTTCTTGTGGTATATACTTATCCCATTCTTTACCGATTCAGCACACATACCCATTAAACAATTCTTCGAGATACCGTGCTATCTTTTAGAAGGGACCTTGGCTATCCCCAAGTTTACTCATTCTTTCATATCTGTTACGGGCCGTCTGAATAATTTTCAATTCTCGTCTATACCGTTCGTATTCACGTTAACTAATCTCAAAATATTGAGTAAGAGTACTATCCTTTTACCATCATCTAGTTTTGCAATATTCTCTATTAACGTGTCCTTATTTAACATTGTCATATCTGTTGTTTCTTCAAGTATTTTTTTATTTAAGTAAAGTACTTCCGACACAGTATCAACAATGAATGCAACAATAGAATTATCATATTCTGTCACTATTATTCTAGTCTGTTCTGTTTTCTCTTTTTCTTCAACTTCAAAACAAATATGTAAATTGATAACCGGAATAATATTACCACGTAAATTCATCACTCCAACAACATGTTCTGGTGTCAATGGAGTAGATGCAATTGCATTCATTCTAATTATCTCACGGACATTTAGAATATTAAGAGCGTATTCTTCCTTTCCTATATTGAAACAGACAACCTGTAAAACCTCTTCCTCCATCTCTATATCTTCCACTTCCATAACACACCTTTTACTCTGTACAATCTTTTACTTACACATGCAGAAGATATACCAAGAAAATACAGTGCTATACTATATATTTATTTTCTTATAAAGTGCCTTTGTCAACATATGTATATCTTTCACACTCAGAGCTTCTCCTCGTATTTTAGGAAGAAAGCCACACTCTTCAAAAACACTTTCTACACCCTTATAATATTTTTTCAAAACCCCCTGTAATTGCTTTCTTCTCTGTTGAAATATTATTTCTAAAATTAATTTTAATTCTTTTGGAACTAATTCCCTTTTTTCCTGCGCAAAAGGGGTGAAAGAAAGTACCATTGAATCTATTTTTGGTCTTGGAAAAAATGCTGTCGGCGGAACAATACATTCTTTCTTAACCTTTACAAAACTCTGTACCCACACACTAAGTGCACCATATAATTTTGTGCCCTCTTTTGCACATAATCTTTCTCCAACTTCTTTTTGAACCATAAAAACAGCAGGAACGTCTGCTTGTGATACAATATCCCAAATAAGAGAAGACGCAATATTATATGGCAAATTCCCAATAAGACAGTATCTACATCCCCTATTGGAATGTATTTTTTCCCATGCAAAGAATAACGCATCCATGCATACAACAGGAACACTTTTGGAATGAACACCTGCCCAATAGGGATCTTTTTCTATAATATATAAAGAATTTTCTTTCTCCTGTAAAAAATGTGTAAGAGCTCCAGCCCCAGCTCCTATTTCTATAATGGTCATACCTTCCACATTATCAAGATAAGAAACTATTTTCTTTGCAATGTCCTTTTCTTTCAAAAAATTTTGGCCAAGTGCCTTTTTTGGAATACAATGCACACTCTTATGAAGAATGTCTTCATGAGCTTTAGAAATAATATTAAAAATAGAACGCATGACATCCTCCAAGTAACACAGACCTTATTAGTATCTTTTTCTCTCTATCTTTTTTATTTATAACACAGTAGCACTGTGACACAAAAAAACTACGTGATAACACCATAACAATATATATAAATACCACAATGTATCCAAAATATAAAGAAGATAAGACTCTGTCGTGAACTCCTAAAAAGATACTCCCACAATGCCATTTATAATTCTTTAAAACTATTTGTGCATCTTCAAAAATAATTGATCGCCCATTCCGAAAAACAATACGATATGTGTAATCTGCTCCTCAGAAGACATTACATATTTCATAGTAGAATATATTTTTTTATTTAATTGTTTGTGTATTCTTTTTACCATTTATTACTTTTTTTCTTTTTCGCTCATTTCTTCTTTTTTTATATTTTTCTAATAATGGCTTAATAGTAAAAAATGTTACGATACCCGCAGGAAGACCAACTATAATTCCACCTAGCATCATTGCCAAAAAAATGTTGGGGCCTTGAGCTATTAAATTTTCTAAGGACAGATCAGACATATTTATATTCTCACCAACAGCATGAGGAATAAAAAAACTCCCCACGTACCACAGTAATAGATAAAATGGTAACATTGTCACTGGATTTGTAACAAATGTTCCAAGAAATCCCGCTATTTTACTTGCTTTAAAAAGTATCGCTAATATCACTACAGCAATAGTTTGAAATGGTATAATTGGTAATGATCCAATGAATACACCAAGAGCGAGGCCAAGAGCAATTTCTCTTGGTTCTGCCCTAATACGTATTATACGCAGATACAATAAATAAAGGTACCCTCTACCATTACGCTTCTTTTTATTCATATCGTTCTTTATTCCACCTTAACAAGTAATACTACTATACCTTGATCTCTCTCCTATGTATATAACACACTAAATTTTCTTGTCTTCAATAAAAAATGTGATACTTAACATAATTAAGGAAAGAACTATTCCCATATAAAAAACACCATCAAATTTAAAAAAAGAATAAACTACTCCAAAAATAACAGGTGCTATAGTTTGAGATAACCTAAATACTGTTCCCTGAACCGCCAAAACAATGCCTCTGTTTTCATCATTTGCTTCATTACTCACCAAATTCACTAGATTAGGATATTTCAATCCCTGTGCAAAACCATAGACAAGAATAGGGAAAATAAAAAACCATGGAGAGAATGTATAAAGAAATAATAGCATACTAGCAATATATAACAAATGAGCAACTCTAATCAAGACTAGATTTGTAAAAAACTGAGAAAGATAACCAAGTTTCATTGTAACGAGAATTGTCCCAAGTGCCGTACAAGAATATAGTAAACCTATTTCAAATGAAGACAGTCCAAATTTTTCACTGGCATAGAGAGGATAATATGTAGATAACGGGCCATAGACAATAAGAAATGCACCTAATGCTAAAGACAATAATAATACCATTCTTTTTGAAGAGAGCACCTTCCCAGCGCTTCTTATATACTCCTTAAACGATACATGCAATGTTACTTTTGGATACTCTATAAAGCAACTCAAGAAAGCAGCTATTAACGATACAGACGACATAATAAAAACATATCTCCAATCAAAATATGCCAATATACCTCCAACAAAAGGCATTAAACCCGTTCCAATGCCAAGCATCATAGCATTATATCCCAATATTCTCATTCTATTAACACCCTGATAACTATCTGTAATTAATGTATTTGTTAATACGTTTAACGATCCTACACCTATGCCTTGTATAAAACGTAGTACAAACAGCACTCTCACATCTTCAGCAAAAGCACATGCCACTCCAGCTAAACCAAATATAATAAGAGAAGGTACAAGAACAGCCCGCCTTCCATATTTGTCAGATAACATACCCATAATTGGAGCTAAAATAATACCTGGTAACGTAAAAACAGTTAGCACTAAACCGACTGTTTCTGAGTCTAAATCATAAAATTTTTGAATTTGAGGTAATGCTGGAATTACCGTTGAAACACCCATAATAGAAACTAATGTTATAAAAAAAATAACAAACAATCTATTTACTCTAATCTTTTCCATATTCACCCCGATACTATTTGTACAAAATATTTGTCCTATCCTCATATTTTTGAAAGAGAGTTCACAATTTTTTGAAAGAGAGTTCACAATGAGTATTCAAATACCAAAGAAATTAGAAGTCCGCTGTCCAAATTGTAGAAAAAATGCTCTTCTTGTGCAACAAAACCTTTCCCTTAGTAAAACAAAAATTGCATTCTCATGCCCTCACTGCAAAACAGAATCGTATGTAACACATTCGCAAATTTATGCATGGGCTGATGCATACAAGAGTGTTCTTCGAACACGGTAATTACTATTATAAAGATAGTATGCCATATTATAGTATACTTTTGAATAATATTTATTTTTTATAAAAAAACTTTACTATAATAGAAAAATATTCTATGATAGGCAGGAAAGTCTCGTGATAAAAGTATGAGACGTTTATATCTTATAAAGGATCTTTTGGTTTATGAAAAAGCTACAGGGTTGTGTGGAGCCTCTATCTATTATTACAAAAGAAGCGCAAGTTTGTTTACGTTCTGATGGCGAAGAATATATTATTGCACATAAAGGGGCTGGTGCTGATATAGTGAATTATATAGGGGAAGAAATAGAAATCATGGCAACGCCCGTCCAAAGTGCACTAGATAAAGACATAACAATCCTTCTTGTAAGAAGTTATTCCTTTGTCAATGAATAATAGTAATCTCGCTCAGGATCATGTGGATTATTATCCACCACCGTCCTTACGTTCTTCTTTAAAACAAAAAAAGACTATTTCTCTTTCTCTGTTGGGAACTTGGGATATTGGCACGATAGAAGAAGCAAAACGTACTATTAGTGAATATTTACTCTCTATCGATTTATCCATAACGAATACGTTAATCCTAGATTTTACGTCTATATCAAAAATTGACAGTGCTGGTGTTCTTCTTATCAATAATGCTATAGCTCCTTTTAAGGCTTCTTCTTTAAACATTACTGTACATGCGGACGATAAAACAATGGTATTAATTAATACTATCTCCTCTATTCCTGTGTCAAATAGTGTAGCGCCTATTGAACTTCCTTTTTCGCTTGTCTTTTTGTCCAGTATTGGACAATTTGTTTTTGATCAGTATACATTTTATAAAAAAATGATCACTTTTTTTGGTTACCTTGTAGCACAGCTTTTTACTATTCTTTTTTCTCCTAGAAGATTTCATTGGACTTCCATAGTCTCTCATATTGAAACCATGGGGATTAAAGCAATTCCAATAATTGGACTGCTTTCTTTTCTTATCGGAATGGTTCTAGCATATATGAGTGCTGCCCCATTTAAGAGATTTGGTGCACAAATATTCGTTATTAATCTTTTGGATGTGAGTATTTTACGTGAATTAGGTGTCTTGCTCGCTTCCATTATTGTGGCAGGACGAACGGGAGCCTCTTGTACAGCAGAAATTGGTTCTATGGTTAGTAATGAAGAGGTTATCTCCATGCGTATTATGGGTATGCCTCCTATGGAATATCTTGTGCTACCTAGAGTTATTGCATTAATGTTTTCTCTTCCTCTTCTCACTCTTGTTGCAAATTCAATGGGCTTATTAGGTGGTATGCTTGCCTCTTGGTATTCTTTAGATATTCTACCACAAACATTTTGGAATATTTTCAGAGATATAACATCGCTTAAAACACTGTATTTAGGACTCATTAAAGCTCCTGTATTTGCTTTTATTATTACTGGTGTCGGATGTTTTTATGGTTTTCTTGCAACAGGTAGTTCCGATGAAATAGGTAAGCTCACTACAGAATCTGTTGTACAATCTCTTTTTCTTGTTATTGTTGCAGATGCAGCATTTGCTGTTCTCTATAGTAGGCTTGGATTATGAATACTCCCATAATTACTCTTTCCAATATTACCACAGCATTTAATACAAATTATATACATAATCATCTCAATTTATCTGTTGAAAGTGGTGAAATTTTGGGTCTTATCGGCGGTTCTGGCTCTGGAAAATCTGTTTTACTAAGAACAATCTTAGGAATAAATCCACTTATCGAAGGCAGTGTTAGCATCCTTGGAATACATCCACATACTGCCCAAGGAGAAGATAGACTTTTTTTAGAGCAAAATTGGGGAGTTCTTTTTCAAAGTGGTGCACTCTTTTCCTCACTTTCTGTATTGGAAAATATTAAAACTCCTATACGGACAATGCTCTCTTTACCCAAAAAAGAACAAAATGAACTTGCTTTTCTCAAAATTGCTCTTGTGGGGCTTCCCCCTGATTCTGCACATAAATACCCTTCTGAACTTTCTGGTGGGATGAGAAAACGTGCTGGTCTTGCTAGAGCTCTTGCTCTTGATGCAAAAATACTCTTTCTTGATGAACCAACAGCTGGTCTCGATCCTATCTCTGCTGCTTCTTTTGATACTCTCATTCTCAATTTACAAAAGGCACTTGATCTCACTATTTTTATTATTACACACGATGTCGATTCCTTATTAACCATATGTTCCAGAGTTGCCGTATTGGCAGAAAAAAAAATTTATGCTTCTGGAACAATTGAAGAATTGCGTGAAAATCCATACCCATGGATACAAGAATACTTTCATGGTCCACGCGGTAGAATGGCTATAGAAGGAAGGAAATAATATATGGAAATACATGCTAGATATATTTGGGTTGGCCTTGTTACCCTTGTCTCCATCCTTGCTTTAATTTGGTATATGCTTTGGATTACTTCTGCTCAAGAAGGAAGAAAACAAGTTTTTTACGATATTTATTTTTCTCAAAATGTTGCTGGATTACAAGAAGGTAGTTCTGTTTTATTACATGGTGTTCCAGTAGGCACAGTCGAGACTATTCGCTTTAATCCTGCAAAGCCAGAACAAGTTCTTGTACGTATTCGAGTCAATAGTGAGGCTCCTGTGCGTACAGATTCTATAGCAACTATTGAACCGCAAGGTATTACTGGCCTTGCGAATATACATATTACTGGTGGAACCAAAGACGCTCTCTTTCTCCACTCTGAAAATCCTTCAGATATTCCTATTATACAGTCACAGGCCTCTCGTTTCGAGGAAATACTGTCTGCCGTTCCAAATATTCTTGTTGCTGTTACAAGTATACTAGAGAAAGTTCAAAGAATTGTTAGTGATGATAATATTCACCAGATTAATAGTATTTTAGAAGATACTGCCGTTACAATTAAAAGTTTACGAGATGAAAGACACAGCATTCTTGCTTTTTTTGAAGATACCGCCAAAGCATTTCGATCTTTTAATATTACTAATAAGAAATTATCTCGTTATATTGATTCCAATTTAACACCACTCACACAATCTTTACAAGCAACAGCTTCCCAATTACCAGATACCGTTAAATTAGTTAATACTCAAATTCTAGATCTTTCTTCAATTATTACAGATACTCAAAAAACTATCACTCAAGCTAAAATATTTTTTATAAATCTAGATAGAGTTATGAGACAATTTCAGGCAAATCCAAAACAATTCTTTTTTGGGAAAGCATATCCAGATTATACAAAATTAGATAAATAGAGGATTTTTATGAAATATAACAACATACTTTGTACTATACTGTATGCTCTTTCATTAAGTGCCTGTGCTCTTTTTAGTCCACCAAAAGTTGATCAAAGACTAACATTAACAATACCTCAATTTCAAAAGAATTCTTCTCTTCCAATCACAACTAGTCTTTCTCTTGCAAGAACAACGATATCTCCTAATATGGATTCCAATGCCATTCTTGTATTATCAAATAACAATGTTTCTCAAATTCCCAATCTTTCTTGGAATGGAGAAGTTAATTATTTATTAGGGTATATATTTATTTCAGCTTTTAGAACATCCTCCACTTTTACCTCTATTTCTAATGACAATGAAGGAATTATTGCAAAATACCTTCTTCAAACTTCTATTACTTCTTGGAATCTTCTTATAGAAGGGAATACTAAATATATAATGACACAATTATATGCCAATATTGTTAATACACAACAGCGCACTATTATTGCTCAAGAAGTATGGACAAAAAAAATACCGTTACATAGAGTGACCGTGCAAAGTATTGCAAAAGCATTTCAAGAAAGCACGAATGAATTTACAAAAGATCTTGTTTTTTGGACAGAAGAAACAGTCACTCAAGCAGAAAAAACAATCGTTTCCCAATAATATATTTCTCTTTAACACCATTATGGAATACTTTGATTCTTATAATATGCTTTTTGTGAGTTGTCTTTCTTTTCCTCAGAAAAGAGATCTATTTTTGAAAATGTACAATACTTCTTACTTTCATTCTATAATGTTTTATAATATAAATAAATACATCGTATAAAAACCCAACACACTGTGAGAATAACTGTACTTTATTGAATATGTAACAACGTTATCAGGCACATCTCTTTATTCTTTATATACAGTATATTGTTTATATCCCATTCTTAAAAAATACATAGAATAACATTTTTTTGCATGTGCTCCTGATAATAAAACAATAGTAACAGAAATAACTAGGCTTTTTTATAATATTCTTGTATATACAATCTTTAATAATAGCATGTCAGAGTATTTTTCTGCGTAATAAAAACACACAAATAACAACTAATACTGTAACTATTTATATAGAGCACTCTTCATCATAACATTCTGAACAACAATATGTTGACTATATCAGTTAACAAATTTTTCTAAACTATTCATATCAATATATTTATACGTATAGAAAAAATACGACAGCATAGTATGGTAATAAGATATCCATTTTTATAATTTTCTATTAGATATTACTTTTAAATGATATGCACTCTTTCATTAAAAAGAAATAAGATACTATGAACCACAAAGCATGTGAACAAGATAAATAAGAATATATGTCCATTAACATATTGTAATACTTATATATATCTCTCTCTTCGTAATACACTAAGAGATAATACTGTTTATGGACAAAATTACATATTATATATGTGGATTTTCTACTCCTGTTAAAGCACGTATGGCACTGAAACCTTTTTTACCTAAATCCATACTATATTCGTTCACAAAAGTGTGAATATGTTTCTTAAGAATTATATCTTCCATTGTTTGCGAATATTTTTTGCAATATAATAATGTTTCTTCTCTATTTGCATAAGCATAGTCTAAACTTTTTTGAATTGCTTTCTCAAAGATTTCTTTATATTCTGATCCTAATGAGCGTTTCATAACAATAATTCCAAGTGGTAATGGTATACCATACTGTTCTTCCCAAAAATCCCCAAGATCTATTATTTTATGTAAAGCATATTTTTCATATTCAAAACGACCTTCGTGAATAATTAAACCAAAATCAAGAATACCTCTTTGTACAGCAGGAAGTATTTTTTCAAAGGGCATTTCCGTTCGTGTTCCAAATATGTTACCATATAGAGTCAATAGTGCATTTGCTGTTGTTAATGTACCAGGTATTCCAATACTATATTTTTTCTTTTCTTTTTTTATTTCTTCTATGCTACTATATTTTTTGCTCACTATAACAGGCCCACAGGATAGTCCAAGAGCACCACCAGAACACAAGATACTATATTCCTTAGCAACATATGGATACGTTGCCACAGAAATTTTTCCTATATCTATACTTGCTGAGAGTATTTTTTCATTTAATTCTTGCACATCAGCAAAAATTGTGTGTATAATAGGTGCGTCAATTATACCCTCAATTAATGCATACATAATAAATGTATCATTCGGACATGGAGATATTCCAAACGTTACAAGTTCTTTTCGTATTGTTGAGGACATAGCTTACTCTTTTATTCATATTGTTTTATTGGGAGTCTTTATGATATACGAAAAACATCACTATAGCAATATAGGTTTAGCACATATATATGACAAGGTTATGCAAGGAGAAAGGCTATCTGCAGAAGAAGGTATTCAATTATTTGAAAATAAGAATTTATTAGCTATTGGTGCACTGGCACACCATATACGTGAAAAAATGCATCAGAATAAAACGTTTTATGTTAAAAATAGGCACGTAAACTATTCTAATGTATGTGTAAATACATGTTCATTCTGTGCATTCAAACGAGCTTCTGCCTCTGATAAAGGTGCCTTTGAATCTTCTCATGATACTATTTTAGAAGAATTATCTAATGATACCACTGCTTTTTCTGAGATACATATTGTTGGCGGTTGTCATCCATCGCTACCTCTTTCTTGGTTTTTAGAATTGCTTACAAAAATAAAAGGACTCTTGCCAAAAGCAAGTATTAAAATGTTCACAGCCGCTGAAATAGGACATCTTGCTACTCTTGAAGGAATTTCCACAAAAGACGTTCTTATAGAATTAAAGAATGCTGGTAGTGACATGTTAACTGGTGGAGGTGCCGAAATATTTGAACAAAGTATTAGAGATAAAATTTGCCCAACAAAAGTGAATGCACAAGAATGGTTAGATATTCATAATGAAGCTCATTCTCTTGGTTTCTTATCTAATTGTACTATGCTCTTTGGGCATATAGAAAATTATCAAAATCGCGTAGATCACCTTTGTTTATTACGAGAGCAGCAGGATAAATCTGGTGGCTTCTCTTGCTTTATTCCTTTGCCATTTCAGCACAAAAATAATATTTTAGGTAAGAAACTTAAAGAGAAAGGAAGCCTTTTTATAGATAGAATGAAAACTATTGCTATCTCTAGGTTACTCCTTGATAATATACCACATATCAAAGCATATTGGATTATGCTAGGTGTAAAAGAAGCTCAAACAGCACTACATTTTGGGGCTGACGATATTGATGGCACCATTGTAGAAGAAAAAATAGGACACTGGGCTGGTGCAAAATCTCAAGCAGCTCTCCAGATAGATGAACTTAAACACATGATTACACACTCTGGATTTCTTCCTGTCTCTCGAGATGCTTGCTTCAATGTTGTATAAATAATAAGGAGATATCAATGGTAGCAAATCCATGCACTACAAATATCTATTCTTCTGTTGAAAGTATTACACAAGATGTACTCGAAGGTAGAAGAATTAGTAAAGACGAGGCTCTTCTTCTCTATCAAGATGCCTCACTATATACTCTTGCTTTTTTGGCGAATACGATAAAACAAAAAAAACATCCTGAACCTTATGTTACGTATGTAGCCGATAGAAATATTAATTACACAAATGTTTGTGTTACGGGTTGTCGTTTTTGTGCTTTTTATCGCACAGAAAAACACCCTGAGTCTTATGTTTTATCTATTGAAGAAATAGCATCAAAAATACAAGAAACAATAGATCTTGGAGGAACACAAATCCTTTTACAAGGTGGTCACCATCCAAATCTTGCATTTTCCTATTATGAAGAACTTCTTTCTTATATTCGTTCTACCTTTCCCACAATACATACTCATGCTTTTTCTGCACCAGAGATTCTGTTCTTTGCTAAAAATGAAAATACCAGTGTTGCAGATATTATTAGCCGACTTATTAAAGCAGGTCTACACTCTATTCCTGGTGCTGGTGCTGAAATACTTGTTGATTCTGTCAGAGAAAAAATTGCTCCTTTAAAATGTTCTACAAATTCTTGGATTAACACTATGCGTATAGCGCATAACCTTGGTTTACGTACAACAGCAACAATGATGTTTGGTCATGGAGAAAATTTAGAGGATAGAATTACACACTTATATGAATTGCAAAATCTTCAAGACGAAACACATGGTTTTACTGCCTTTATTCCTTGGACATTTCAACCAGAAAATACTAAAATAGACTGTTTTACAGCACCTTCTCCTGAGTACCTGCGTACAGTTGCTATATCACGAATTGTTCTTGATAATATCGATAATATTCAGGCTTCTTGGGTTACTATGGGCCCACATATTGCTCAACTTTCTCTCTCTTTTGGGGTGAATGATTTTGGTTCTCTTATGATAGAAGAAAATGTCGTTTCTGCGGCTGGAGTAAGTTTTCTTTTAAGCAGAGAAGAAATTCATGCTCTTATTGAGGGAGCTGGTTTTATTCCAAAACAACGTACTATGTTTTACGATTATATAGAATAATTCTATTATATCTCAGTGTTATAGTACAGAAAGACTGTGCCATATTGTTCTTCTCTTTCTTTTTTATATAAAGAATCTTGAACTCCATTGCAATAAAATATTGTTTACCTCTTTTCTTATGGGTAATCATGCACTATTGTACGTTCATACTTCACCGCAAAAAGAGACATTATATGAAACCAATTTCCCCTTCTTCAACTTCCCCAACGATAGAACAACAATCTCCACCTGTACAAAGCACTTCCAATGTAAGCACAGTAACACCCTCACCAACAATCGTTTCTTCTTTAACAAAATCGCCTTCTTTAGTATCATCTTCATCTGAACCCTCTCTTAGCCGTAGAAAAGTTCAAACTAAAAAACAAAAACAAGAGGAAGAGAGAGAAAAAAAAGAGTTGGAGCGTTTAAGAAAACACCTTCGTCAGTGCAGAACTCTTCTCATTAACATATTCAAAGGAGAAAGAGCACAATGCCAAGATATTTTTTCAGAACAAACTGTGGCAATAGTTCAAACAGCTTTAGAAAAAAGTGTAGACAGTCTTTCCAAAATTCAGCCCTATTTTGATAGAACAGAGGATGAACCAGTATTAGAACCCCCGTTGCCTTCATTTAATAGAATGTTACGCATAGAGACACGTGAACTAGAAAGACTCACCCAACACTGTAGTAAAGAAGCAGATATAGAAAAAGAAAAAAGACTACTCCCACAAGAAAAAACAAAAAAAGAAGAGAAAACAACAGAAGCTCGTTCTAGTGAGTTATCATTGGAAGAGTTGAGTTTATCAATAACATCCGAAATGGCAGAACGTGTTGTACATCCTAAAGAAAGACCCTTAGCAAGTTCTAAAACTCAACAGAAAAAGAAAGTACAGGAAGAAAAAAAAGAAGAAGAAAAACAAAGGAAAAAAACACTTGTTGCTCAAAAAGAAGTAAGAAAAGGCACTCCGCAAGAGAAAGCCCATGATAGACCATCCAAAGCTACAGACACCAACCCTTTGCAACGACTACCAATTTCTAGAACTTTCCCTGAGGAACTAACAATATCTATAGAAGAAGTAGGTCGTGAGAGTACATCAATAATTACAACTATTCCATATGTTGAAGTGGCAAACGCAAAGACTCTCACGCTATCTGAAACCTTGCAAAATATTAAAGATACCGTAAAAGAGTCTAGACACAAGAATCTTTTTATGCCAGAGTTGATGCCTGATAAACTGCACACTATTCAAGATGTTGTAACTGCTTTAAGTACACAAACAGCCATACTTACATGTATATATTCTGTCGTAGTAGGCGAAAGAGAAAATATTGGACAAGGCCATCAATCAATACTCAGTATAGCAGAAGAAATTATATCTGAAAACCCTGAAGACATGCTATATAATGATCCTATTTCCCTTAGAAAAAATATAGGAACACTGAGTCATCAGAAATCTCTTGAAATGAATATCAGAATACTCTCTCTTACTCAAGAATTATTTTCAATTATACGTCATAATCTCCTCAAAAATATAGTGAATAAAGAACAAGGTATTTCATTTGTACAAGACGTTCACATCTGTTTACAGAAACTATTGCATTTGTTAGGTGAACACAAACAATCCAGTAAAATATTGCTAACAGTACTTACTTTATTTAGAATGCTTAAAAATCGTAATTTACATCCTAGCATGTTTTCACATGAAAATTGGAATACATTTATTACAGAATGCCACAAGAAAAGAATACTTAAACAAAATTGTGTAGTGGAAAGAAGTATTAAAGACATTCAAACTTCAGCAGCATACGCACTTCAAAAACCAGGCTTATTTCTTACAGAACTTCTTACTACTGTAACGATCCCTTTTCTACCAATTTTACAAAGAATACAAGAAAAACAAATAAGAGAACAACAGTCTTCCTCAGAAACACCACCACCTCTTCCTCCAAGAAGAAAAAAAGAATAACAATATAGATTTTGGAAAACTCTTTTGTGCAAAAGAAGAACACTTATTTTTATAAATATGATAGGGAGTGATCTTTATATCCCTGTATTTTTACAAAAATGCTCCATAAAAAAGGAAAGAAAACTATACTATTCTAGTATTCCCATGGTCATATCTAATATAAAATTGCACTGGCCTTGGAAAAGTCTATTCATATTGGAATAGTGATTTTCGAATATATACCAATTTCTTAAAAAGATATGTGTAATAAAACAATGAGCATCTTGAAGAATATATAGAGCTTT
>JBOFIJ010000018.1:0-12358 GCA_051650105.1 Desulfovibrionaceae bacterium | reverse complement strand
CCTCTTTTTTTGCCTGCATAAAACATAAATTGGCAGAAATATGAATGGCACTTTCTATAGTAATAGGTAATGAGCACTGTAGTTGTTCAGCATTATTTACAGAAAAAACAATAGAAGGTTTCATTGTTGTGTTATCTATTTTTTATATAAACTGTAATAGGCAGTCTATTGAATATTCACAGATTTTTATTGGTATAAGTACTTATAATTAAGAGTAGAAAAAGTTCAGCGTGATGCAATTTTACATTTGGAAATCGTATTATTTAACGATATCCCTAGAAAGAAAGATGCTTTTTTTGCATAAGTGGATGCTTTTTTATATTGTAATAATATCACTCCTTAAGAGAGTGGTTAATTATATTTTTTAAAGTCATTCTTTAGCAAAAGTAGCTAATATTATAGAAAATGTTGTTTACATTAATAAGAATGATTCTTTATAAGTATGTTCCTTTGTTTTATAAGAAAGGAGACCAGAATGAATATAAATTGTGACAGCATATAAAATATAAAGGGCACTGAGAAACTATGGTGTCTGCTTTGAAGGGGTGCTATCATAATAGTAATTGACGGTTATATTAATTATGAGAGCGATAAGCCAAGCGAGAATCATTGTTGTAATTGTGTGACTGAAGAAATGTTCTCCTCTAGCCATTTGGTATATTCCTGTAGCCCATCCAAGAAAGAATCCTATGAAAAGTCCATAGTATCGATAACGTTTTTTTCCTATATCTTGTAAGCAAAAGAAAAGGATGAAAAAGAGAAATCCAGAACTTGCATGGCCAGCGGGAAAGCATCGCCCTTTCCCAAAATTTGTTTTTGTTTGAGGACAGAATTCCAATAATTTACTATATGGAGCAAGTCCATTAAAAATTTCTGTTTGGTTAGGACAATAGACGTTAGTCACATTTTTTAGAGAAGAAATGAGAAGAGGAATACAAATAAGTGCAAGAAGATACTTAGTGAGTGCCTTGTGATATGTGCGTGCAAGGTGATTGGATAAAACACCGTATATCCACACAAGAAGTAGCATAATACCAGAAAATACTAAACATTGTTTAATGGTATAATAGAAGATATAGCCATAAAATTCTTTGTGTTCAGCAGGGGTAATTAACCATGTTTTTGTGTTTTTTAGGTAAAATATATTTTGGATATATGGATCAATATTTGTATATTGTTCCAGTAAGAGAAAGGATAATAGAGAAATTGCTATAAAGAAGAGATGCGTATTAAATTGAGATTTTTTCATAAAATAACCAATATTATAAAAAGCAGTGGGGTAGTTGCACGCTTAGTATAGCACAAAAATAATATTTTGTAATTAAAAAATTATAGTGGATACATAGGTATAATGGTAGAAAAATTTTTGTTAATACTCTTCGCGTTGCTGTAATCATTTTACCTGTTCGTTATGTCTTTCTTATTTGAAGTTTTTCTAGTTTTTGCTAGTACAATTCTTTTTGTATATTGTGTAGAAATAAAGAAATATTTGTTGTGTATGGATATTTATATGCTCATATACTGTACAAAAGGAGGTGTAGTGTTTTTAATGCAATATATTAGTAGAATAAGAAGAGTGGTATGTATCAATATTTTTTTATTTAGAAGAATAGTATCATTTTTTATTAATAGTGGTGAGAAGAGAGAAGTATATTTATACAATATATATTGTTATACACATCTATATTTTCTAGAATGGGTTATATTTTCTAGAAAATCATATTATTATGAAGAGAATTATATATAAATTAATAAAAATAACTATTAATATTGAATAATTTCAGAAAATAAAGAAAAATAACATCTCTTTTTATATAAATAAAGGAAAAATTATATAGGATATACTGCAAACACGGTATATTCATTGAATAATTCCTTTTGTGTTTATATAAAAGGAGTTAAAAGAATGAAGAACACAATTACTTCTGGGGCTAATATTGGAAAAGTGGGTCAACGTCTGTCCCTTTTTGCATTTTTTTCTATTACTGCATCTATGGTAATGACAGTATATGAATATCCAACATTTGCCACATCTGGTTTTAATTTAGTATTTTTTCTATTGCTTGGAGGTTTATTGTGGTTTGTTCCTGTTGCACTATGTGCAGCAGAAATGGCGACACTAAATGGATGGGGAGAAGGTGGTATTTTTTCGTGGGTAGGAAATACATTGGGTCCTCGTTATGGTTTTGCCGCAATATTTTTTCAGTGGTTTCAAATTACTGTGGGATTTATTGTCATGATTTATTTTATTTTAGGAGCTCTGTCATATGTTTTTGGATACAGCGCTTTAGACACAAATCCAATGATACGATTTATTGGGGTAATGGTTGTTTTTTGGACGTTAACGTTTTCTCAATTGGGAGGGACAAAGAATACAGCAAGAATAGCAAAAATTGGTTTTTTATTTGGAATTGTTCTTCCTGTTATTATTTTATTTGCTCTCTCAATGGCATATCTATTTGGTGGTAATCCAATACTTGTTGATGTTAGTATGAAAAGTTTTATTCCAAATTTTTCTAAACCTTCAACATTGGTCGTTTTTGTTTCATTTATATTGGCATATATGGGAGTTGAGGCTTCTGCAACACATGTGAATGAGATGGAAAACCCTAAAAGAGATTATCCGTTAGCTATTTTTATATTGGTATTAGTTGCTATTATATTAAATACAATAGGTGGGATGACAATAGCTTCTGTAATACCATTAAGTGAATTATCTCTTTCTTCTGGAGTGGTTCAAACATTTGAATCATTAATATTGCGATATGGTGAAGAATATAAATGGTGTGTTAAGGTTATCGCTATTATGATTTCTTGTGGTGTTATTGCAGAAATCAGTTCATGGGTTGTTGGTCCTTCTAAAGGAATGTATGCAGCCGCAAAATCAGGTCTTTTACCGGCTAAATTTGCTGAGGTAAATAAAAATGATGTGCCTGTTTTTCTCATAATTGTGCAGGGTATTATAGTAAGTATTTGGGCTGCTATTTTGACATTTGCTGGTGGCGGTGGAGGTAATTTATCTTTTATGACAGCAATTTCTATGACGGTTGTTATTTATCTCATAGCATATTTGTTGTTTTTTATTGGATATTTTGTACTCATTTTTAAGAAAGATACTTTGGTGAGAACATATAGCATTCCAGGTGGTAAAATAGTTAAAACCATTGTGGCTATGTGTGGATTAGGAACATCATTATTTGCTCTAATTATTTCTTTTTTTCCACCTGCTAATTTACAAAGTGAAAATACAGGGACATATATGTTTCTTCTCACTGTTAGCAGTATTGTAACATTAGTATTGCCATTTATTTTATATAGTATGAAAGGGAAATGGAGAAAGAGTATATAATTGCTTGGTTTTGTGTTGCTTAAAAAATAAAATATAGATTATATCTGTAGGAGAATATACCATGGCGAATAAAAAAAGTGATAAACAAGATGCATATTTAGACCCTATTTTTGGGAGTGTTGGAGAGGATACATTACTTCCAAAATATAGATTAGCTAAGCATTCTGTCGAACCTAGAATAGCATATCAATTAGTTAAAGATGAATTATTAGATGAAGGTGTTGCAAGACAAAATTTAGCAACATTTTGTCAAACATATATGGAAGAAGAAGCAACAAAACTTATGTCAGAAACATTAGAAAAAAATGCTATAGATAAATCAGAATATCCAAGAACAGCAGAAATGGAAATGCGTTGTGTAAATATTATAGCAGATTTATGGAATGCTCCTAAGGATATGAAATTTATTGGGACATCAACAGTTGGTTCAAGTGAAGCATGTATGCTTGGTGGAATGGCAATGAAGTTTAGGTGGAGGGAGCGAGCAAAAAAATTAGGAATAGATATCAATGCAAAGAAGCCTAATTTAATAATTTCATCTGGATATCAGGTATGTTGGGAGAAGTTTTGTGTTTATTGGGATATTGAAATGCGTGAAATTCCTATGGATGCAAAGCATACCAGTATAGATGTCGATAAGGTTCTTAATTATGTTGATGAATATACTATTGGAGTAGTGGGTATACTTGGAATAACCTATACTGGTAATCTTGATGATATTAAAGCTTTGGATGCGAAACTTGAAGAGTATAATAAGACAACGGAGCATAAGATATATATTCACGTAGATGGTGCTTCTGGTGGTTTATTTTGTCCATTTATCAACCCAGAACTTGTGTGGGATTTTCGTTTAAAGAACGTAATTTCAATCAATACATCGGGTCATAAATATGGTTTAGTGTATCCTGGTATTGGTTGGGTTATTTGGAAAGATGAGCAGTATTTACCAAAAGAGCTTATATTTAAGGTAAGTTATCTTGGTGGTGAGATGCCGACAATTGCGATCAATTTTTCTCGGAGTGCAAGTCAAATTATTGGTCAATATTATAATTTCTTGCGTTTTGGTTTTGAAGGGTATAGAGCAATCCATCAAAGAACAAAAGATGTTGCAGTATTTCTTGCAAAAGAAGTAGAAAAAACAGGGCTCTTTGAAATTTTAAATGCAGGAGAAAATTTGCCTATAGTGTGTTATAGATTAAAAGAAACAGCAAAGGTTGCCTGGACTCTGTACGATTTGTCAGACCGCCTTTTAATGAAAGGATGGCAAGTGCCTTCTTATCCACTGCCAGCAGATTTAACAGATGTTATTATTCAGCGCTACGTTTGCCGTGCAGATTTAGGAATGAATACAGCACAGTCTTTTATAGAAGATTTCACCATGGCGATACAGGATTTACAAAAAGCCAATGTCTCTTTTTATGAAAAAAAGAAAAAAGATGCACGTGGATTTACCCATTAAAATAATAACTGTAAAAGAAGGTGTTAAGTTTATTATATACGGATGTGAAGACACAAATATAATAAATACTTTGAATAAACAATTGTGTATTTAATAATGTATTACTTATATCTGTTGTGTAATGCGGACTATATATCAATTTTACACGAGAGGAAAGTACTTTTATGAAATTACTATATATGAGGAGATTACTGTAGAGTAGGACATATACTGTAAAGAGTAAGGTAACTATGGAGATAGTAATAATTGTTATAGTAGAAAATCTGTATGCTCAAATGAAAAAATGAGATAGGTGTAGGTAAGACATGGCATTTGGTATCTTTTTTAGAGAAAATTGATATAAAAATGAAAAAGTACAAAATATAATTTTGTGCCGAGCAAGGGAATAAATAATTGAGGTTTTTGAAAGGTTTTCAACATTGGTAAAATATAAAAAAAGGATATAAATTCTTCTTATATACCCTAGTAAACTGATAAAAAGGCAATTATATTTCTCACAAAGAGCTATTCATATAATTATATGACATGAGAGAGCGAAAGGGGATACGTACTTAACATAGTGGAAGAGTATAGACGGTATTATTGCGTAGGGTGATTGTGTGGCTTTTTGTGAGCAGATGGAGTGTTATTTATGCATCTTCGATAAGAAAAAAGAACGTTATTGAAGATATTGAGAAGGAAACAGTACAAAAAAAGAGATTCCTAAAAAAATAGGGATCTCTTTTTTTATATAAGGTATTGGAATAATACGGTAACATAAGCACAGAGTTCTTCCATACACTCATACAGTATATAAGTATAAATTTACTTAATATTTGTTTGTTGTGGTTGTGTGTTTGGATTTTGTATTAGTTGATTATTTTGAGGGTTTTGCATACTTTGGCTATTTTGTAATTGTTGAAAGTACATATATTTAGCATAATCTTCATAATAATCGTCATCATAGTAAAAATACGGAGGCATTATTCCTTGTTGAACGGCCTGAGGATTATTTTGTAATTGTTGAAAGTACATATACTTAGCATAATCTTCATAATAATCGTCATCATAGTAAAGATACGGAGGCATTGTTCCTTGTTGAACGGCCTGAGGATTATTTTGTAATTGTTGAAAGTACATATATTTAGCATAATCTTCATAATAATCGTCATCATAGTAATAATATGGTGGCATTCCTTCTTGTGGCATCATTGGTGGGGCACCATAAAAAGGAGGGTACGGAGGATATGGAGAGGGAGATTGATTTCCTCCTTCTTGTGTTATAGCAGGCGCCGGCATTTGTTCTTTTTGAACAGGTACAGGAGTATTTTCTTGTGCATATGACAGATTTATATTTATTACATAAGAGAATAAGACTAGTAAAATAGGGATAAGTTTCATATTTCCTCTTAAATTTTATTGATAATAGCTGAGTGTGACAAAACAGTGCATAGGAACAGCAGACACACAGGTCATGATATATCACATAAAATATTTTTTCAAGTTTTTATTTCTTAGATCTAATGGGATTAGTAGCTACTTGGAAAATATTTTCTCAACAACACTGTAGAGAAATATCATATGAAAATATTTTTTGGGTACTGTTTTTTATTTGCTGAAGGAATTTTTTAAGAAAAAGAAAAGATGGGAAGAGAGCATCTCGTGATTAAATTTATTACCACAACGGTGTATAAAAGAGATATTTTGTGTTAGCTAACAAAATTATATAGTGATAAAGTAGAATACTTGGCTAGAGAACTGTATTAATGCAAAGTAAGAAAGGCGAAAATAGACCTCCTAAAATATTTCTTCCAACATTAATATATAATTCAACAAAAAAATCCACTATATTTTTTCTTGCATTCTTTCCATGTAAATTTATATAATGAAGATGGGTTCTTTCTCATTTTTCTTTAGTGAAGCAGTATTTGCAAGAGTGAGAAGAAAGTAGATATCGTTTTTTTACTTTATTGAATCCATTATTTTTCTACAAAAAAAGAGAAGGTGTTCTTGATGCACAAGCGGGCTTTTAGAGATATTTGTGCTTGTTGAAATAATAGGGTTATTTTCTGTAAGATAGGACAGTAGAGTTATAGAGGGAAGTCTGAAAACAATAATGTTTTGAAAGTAGATAAGTTTTTTTGAGCGGGAGAACAATGCTAAGAGATGGAAAAGTGTATATAGTGTTTTATGTATGGGCAAAGCTTGAGAAAATTCTGTAATTTGGGAAATTGTGTATGCAATCCATGGAAAAGATTTGCTTAAGGGAGTTTTTCTATAGTAAAAATATATTTTATTTTTTTAGAAAAGACAGAAGACACTATGGCATGGAGGGTTTCTGTCAGGCATTAATATTTTTTATTAAGTTTTGATTTTTTCTATATAGTCACTAATATTTTTTACTATACTGTCCAAAAATTCTTTACTTTTTTCATATTTGTCGAGGTCTAATTTTGACTTTGAATAATATATTCTGTACAAGAAGTCCACACTATCAGGAAAAAAATTGGGAGGAGTCTTGAACCAATATACCAAATTGGAAAAGATATAATCATTTCCTTCTTGTGTAAGTATGTAATTTGAGGAAGCAATAAAGAATTCAGTTTGTGTTGCTATATCGTGAGAAATATTTTTCGATAAACTGGCAACTAACTCTATAGAGTTGTTTACAGAAGATATAATATCATTAGATAAGGATTCTGAATCGATAAGAGAAAAGATATGTGAAGATAACATATGGGATAGATCTTCAATACTAGGATTATAATTTGATTTCGTTCCATCATAAGAATTAACACAGAGCGTAGGCAAAAAGGACTCGTTTAATTTTTGTAAAGAAAGGAGATTCCACATATAAAAATCGTCTCTACGAAGGTATTTGGTAGAAGCATCAATCTGTTGATTTGCCCATATCACCGCGGCAAGGAGGTAATCCTTTGAAATTAGAGCGGAAGAAAGTTGCTTGGTTTCAGCTACGGGTTGAAGAGAGCGGTCAGCCAATGTTATAAGGAGCGGATAATCACTATTCACAAAATTCCTCCACAGCATTATAATATCATAAAATAGGCGGTAAATTAATAAATTGTTGACAAGGGGCAGAAGTTTACCCTGTAATAGAGTATAAATTACCATCCAAGAGGGATTTTTCAAACGCTGAACGAACAATTCTAATGAGATATGATCTGTCATTTTCTTTTGTAAGAGAAGCGAGATTTGAATCTACCAATGTGCCACTGATTGTTGAAGAACCTGTTTGGATTTGGAAATTGGACTGTTTGTGTCCTTCTGTAAAACCTTGTAAGTCGAGCCTAACATTACCATCTGTTGTTATAGTTCCAGCTGATACTCTTCTCCACAGCAGGCCAAAATCAAGCAATTTTATAATTCTTTTGGCTGCATCAAATTCTTTACCTGTAACTCTTGTGTATCCGCGTATAGGCCCCAAGTTTTTCAAATGTAACGTAAATTCAGTCGAATTATTTTGTAAAAGAATAGTTTCACCTGCGTGGCTATCTTGTAAATAATGAGAATCTTCGTCATTTTCTTGCATAAACATCCCCTTCTATTAAATAGTTTGTAGAATCTACTTCTCGAGTGTAACTTGAGTATATAGATAAAGTCAATAAAAATATAATGTGGTGAGTTATTCTTATTTTTTATTATAGTTAATTTCTTATTTTCATCATAAAGAATGTGAGATAATATAATTTCCGTGCTATGGTAGGTATATATGTGATTGATTCATATAGTAATAATTGATAATTACTATATGGTTTGTAAAACTATCTTATAGTGGCATATTATAGGGATTTCTTTATGTTGTAGTGGGTAATATTCCAATTTTTATATGTTGTTATGAAAAAGATATTGTATAGATATAGATAACGTGTTGAAATTGTTTCTTATGAAGATAGTGGGCTTTGCCGCAAAAAGTTAGCCATTGTTTTTGCTTCTATATATTCTTCAATTTTTCTTATTCTTGCTAGTGCAATCTATTCTGAATATAATATTCCAACCGTTGTAACTCATACATAACTATATGTTCAATGTTAGCTCTAAATTTACTATTGCCTGATCTTTTTTGTATAAGAATTGAATATGTATTAGTATAATGATATTGTTTATATACTGTGTATCGATTATATATTGAGAGAATGCAATAAAAATGGATATTTTTGTTGAAAATATACCTGATTATACTTATACTAAGAGGGCAGCTCGTTAGAGTTTTATTTAAACCTTTTCAATGTACTCCTGAAGTATATTCTTTTAAAAGAGTGGACGAGGGTACTGTATTTTTTGAAGTGGTGTGTCTAACTTTAACAAAGATAGTTATTAAAATTTATAGGAGATTGTATGAATAAACAACTGAGTGGTGTGAATTTAAGCAATAATGAACGTATTCATTTTGTAAACAACTTAATCATGCCAGCTGAAAATGAATTGAGATTATTTTCTTCAGTAGGTACAGGGATGGTTATTCCAAAATTTGAGGATTTTAGCAATCAACTTACTATAACACCTGGCTCTATTACTGTCGGAGACTCTTCTTTATCTGGACAGCAAAAAGAGGATATAGCAAATGCGACATTGTTAGCACAAATGGCAGCAGATAAAAAAATCGACGCGAATAAAGATCCCATTGCTTGGTATGAGTATTATACTAATGTCTTAGCACATATAGGCTTTTTGTATTCTGATATAAAAATGCTGAAATATGATACATCGTCTGAAGGGCTCACTGTGGAAAAAGTAATCTTGGAAATAGTAGCCGCAGCTCTTACAGAAAATGGAGTTGTTGTATTGGAAACAGCAATAAAAACATTAAAAGAGCTCGATGGTGATTCTAAGACTCTTACAATTTTTGGCAGTACTTCATCATCTACTAATTTTAATAACGTTCGGGTATCATATGCAAGTCTTGATGAAAATGGTTCTCCACGTATTTCTTTAGGAGCATTTACCTATTCTCAAAATGAGATACATGAAACATTCTTATTCTTTTTTGGTTATAATTTAACAAATCTTAATGTGCAAGCGGGTAGTTCTTCATTATCACTTAATGAAAGTGTGTATTCTGGTGTAAGGGATACCATTAAGAAGAAGCTTGGTAAAGCTGTGGATGATTTTATTGACAATCTTGATATTTAAAGAATACCCAATAATTTTGTATTGGAGTATTTTTATGTTTTGTATAATATTAAGAATAGTATAGTTTTCGAATGGTTATAGTATAGTGATAAAGATGCTCCGCAGATTTTCTTTGCGGAGAATCTTTACGTTCTATTAAAAATACAGTGGAAACAAATTTTGTTGGACGTTATAAGACGGTATGAATCTTTCTGATATATAGGAATGTGTTATCATTTCTAAAGTATAATATTATAGTTTTCTCTGTTTTTGTAATATGGGCGTGGTCATGGTAAGAAATATCTGACCTATAATAAGATAGTACAACACTCAAGAATGTCGTTCTAAGAATTAATAGAGATAGTAAAAATGTGTTAGCAATATTCGATGTTATTTGTGAGGAGAAGATGAACAAAAAATCATTTGGGTAACATAGGAAATTCCCTTATTTCATGGATTTCTAAAAAACGTAAAAAATGGGGGAATAAGTAACGTGCTTATGTTTATATTAAACAAGTATCTTGTTCATCTTAAAAAGAAGAGTACTTTATTTCAAAAGAGTATGTACTAACAATAATTTTATAATAGAGAGATAATATATTACAAAAGAACATAGGTGTTGTAGCAGAGTCAAAATAGTATATAACAGACATCGTTTTTTTCACTAAAACAACAGTTGTAAAAACGAGAATGTTTATTGTTTTTTATTATCTACTGCTTTGTCAATATAAAATGGGTAGCAAGTGATAGTATATTTACCACTATGAAAATGCACTGGAGTTTTTTTAATATTGTATCTTGGCAGTATGTATATTATCGTGTGAATATACCAAATGCTTTTCCTACAGGTAGGTACTCTCTTTTAAATTGTGTATTTATTATCACCGCTGCGGCACCATAAAAAGATAGTATTGATATAAATAGCTCGGAGAAACCTGCTAACTGGTGTGACAGATGTGTTGCTATTCCAAATGTTGTTAAGGAAAGCCCTATAAATAAAAGATCTATAAGCACAAAGATACTAAAAAGAAGCTTGGTTGTTTCAATTGCAGCAAAAGTCATAAATAAAGAAAAAATAAGATAACCAATAAATGCGACACCAAGTTGCTTTGTGTCTGCATGTAAGGCCATATCTGCACCGAAAACACCATTTTGTATCATCCATGTTGTGCCTATCGCAAACCAGAAGAAACCGTAGCCACAAAATGCTGTTGCACCGAAAACATTACTTAATTTTGCATCGAGCATGCCTGCATATACTTGTGCTGCTGCACCTAAAAACAATGCCCAAGGTATAATGAGTGATGTTCCTGTTGTGAACCCTAATTTCTGAGATGAAGCAACAAGCGTAACCATTGCTAAACCAAATAGGCCTATTGCTGAAGGATTTGCCACTGTGATTTCTGTTTTTGTAACCGTGATATTAGATATTTGATGGGACATGATATATTTTCTCTAGTGGTAAATTTTCACTAAGATAGTGCTTTTTGTGAAATTGTCAAGAATATAATTTTTAATATAATAATTTCATACAATCTAATAAAGTGCACGTATTGTACCAGCGTTGTGCTTATCTAGAGGCCATTTTTATTTTCTAATTTATTTACCATGAATAGAAAGTGTATTTATTCTTTCTTATATTTATTGTGAATATATTTTTGATCTTAAGAAGATAAATGTTGTGGCACATATTGAAAAATAGATATTCTTTATGAGAAGATACAATAATAGGAGCGATAATTATATAATGAAAAGAGTGTAAAATATAGCATACAATTCATCTTATTTATGAAATAGGTAGTATTTTCTTACCATAGTACATTGTGTGACTTTGGAGTTGATTTCATTTGGACAGGGTAGTGTGGATTATTGTTGTTTTGATTTAACATAGTGCACTAAAAAGGATGACGTGTTTATTATGTATTCTATAACAGATAGTTACTATAAGGTAATACTGAAATAGTAATAGTTGCTATATGCGAAATTCATCAAGAAGCAATTGTGTGAGCGTAAAACGGACTATTTTATTAGTTCTTTGTACTTCCCGTATTGTGTCAGTATTCTCTTTTGTAACGTTAATGTATTGCCTTAAAGAATGGTGTTTTGAAGTACAACGAGGTAAGAATTACTAATGCATATGAATATCAAGCAATATATGCACTATTTGAAGAAAAAGAAGAAAAAGAACTATTTGAATAGGACCCCATTAATATTTCTAGATGAAGGATATAGAGGCTTAGCTCTCTTCAGCTAGAAGAATATATTGATTGCACAAAAAGAACTCACTTTTTACAATAAAATATATTCTCCTCTTTCTACAAGGTATCATTTATATAATAAAAATTATGAATTTAAATAATATAAAATATTATGCGTTAGAATAATTATTTTATCAATTGTATTTATTATCATTATTAATAATATAAGTATGTTCGGAATGG
>JBOFIJ010000017.1:0-104041 GCA_051650105.1 Desulfovibrionaceae bacterium | reverse complement strand
CACACATTCTTAAAGAAAGCAAAGAAGAAGGACTGGATAAAAAATTCTCCCAAGAGTTTACAAAGAAAAAATATTGCAATATAGAAAATCTAGAGCCAGAAACAAATATCTATATGTGATAGAGTATAGAGGGAAGATTATTTGAATGGCCCTCTAATATCAATATAGTCTTTAGTCAAAAAACAAAAAAGAATTTACTATTGCAATAGGTAACACCATATTTTCTTAACATACTCCAGTTATACTCCTTGACAGGGGAGATACGATAATTGACTAATACGTAACAAAAAAAGCCCATAATTTGTGGGCTTTTTACAATATCAAAAATATCGTGTATAAAATGATATTAACATTCTACTGATGTAAGAAATGCTCTCATCATCCAAATTTCTTTTTCCAAAAAAGCAAGCTGATCTTGTGCATAATTACCTGTCACAATATCCACACCTTCTAAATTAGATAATTCAACAAATTCCTTATGGAAGAATTCAAAATCCTTAAGAATATTCTGAACAATACATTTTGCATCAAAAACAATATTTTCCTCTTCCTTAATACGTGTTTTTTGTAAAATGCCTTTTAAAGTTACAATAGGAGTACCACCTATTTGTATAATTCTCTCCGCTAAATCATCTCGCATTGTGGTCATTATATTATATAAAGCTTCTGTTTTTGCATGTATTGCATAAAATTGTACCCCTTTCACATTCCAGTGATAATTCTGAATTTTTGCGTACAATACACTTGTGTCTGCCAATAATTGATTCAACCTCTCACATACTATATTCATAACGAACTCCTTCATAACTTGTAATATACACTTAGGTCGATTCTATAACCTATCTATGCAAAAAGCAATGAGATTTTTTGGGAATACAATAATACTCTTTACAATACACTACGCATTGAAATGAACAGAAAAAATATTTTTATATACATACATACTCATAGCAATAACAACATATGCTATTACACAAGTCGCTACCACGAGTTCGATATAACCAATATATTTCCAAAAAGTAATATCCATTATAGCAGCGTGATTTCTCTCTAAATAATTCGCATATAATAAAATAGCAGTTGCTCCTATTGCTAATGGAAATGTAAAAGAAGCAAAAAGTGGCGTAAATGTCATTCGTGCCATACGAATAATAGATAAATAAACCAAAAACGTCGTACATACTGCCAAAGCCAATAATAATGAGACTATATACGGATTTGGCGTTGGAAAAACTGTTAAGACTCCTGCTAAACATAAATTTGCAGGAGCCCCTATAATAGCAAATGTTGGCAATTCTGCATCACTAATTCGTTCTGCAAATAATACCCTATATAGTATTACTGGCAATAATATCATGTACAGCGTAAACCCAAGAAAAAATATAAATCTTGCTATATCTGTTTCTCCCATTACACCTGCTGTCACACAGGCAACAACTATTCCAACAGGTGGAACAAACCAACTCGGGAGAATATGATCTAAAGAGATAACCTTGCGTCTTGAATAAAAGAAATGAACCATGCATATAAAATGCATAATTATCGCAAATACCCACAATACTTTAGCAACAATAGGAAGGAACGCAACAAGAACAGATGACACTACCATGAGTGCCATTGCGTATGTTGGGATAAAATTACTAATTAATGGGTGTGATAACTCCGTTAAAAAATGCGTAAAACAAATAATATTTTTACAACCTATAAAGAAAAGTATTATGATAGCTATTCCAGCACCAAAAATAGATATCCATTGCCCTACAAACATCGCCCACACATTGCATATACCCACAAAACCCAAAGCTAAACCAGTGAGTGCAACAGGAAGGTCACGTAAAAAAGATTTCATTCTCACAAATAAAAATTTTGGCTCTTTATAAATAAGATTATCCACAAAGCATTTCCTTTTTTTTAACAACTATTTTTTTAGAGGAGACCAAGACTCTCTTATAATTTTCCAATCCTTACTATTCTGTCCTTTAGGAACAATAATAAGCGTTTTTAGTCCATAATCTCTATACCCTGATGCAATATATTCTTGAGGGAAAGAAACTTTAATACCTTCTCCAGTCAATGAAATAATTGCTTTACCATTACTAACTTCTTTAGGCTTAGCCTTTTTCCAAATACGAGATTTATTTCTTATTATCGATTCTCTACTACGCAAATTCCCTTGTCTTGCATTTACAGCATACATCATAGCATATGCCTGCACATCTGATTTTTCCCATAGAGATCTCCATTTTTCAACAAAACTCTCAATATCTGGACGGAGCAATGAAGACATTGTATCTTTCGTCGTTTTTGTTGTGTCAGGTAACCACTCTTCTCCTACAATAGAAAACGTATTGTCTCCATTTTTTTGCCAGTATAAACGACGTTCTCCCTCAACCACCATATTAGGCGCATAATAATATTGTCTAAACCAAGTAACAAAATATGGAGCATGCTCCACTATATTTACTTTTTCTATAATATTATAGACAAAAGGAAAACGCGAAAACAGAGAACGTTTATTTTTCACAAAACTATCATAACTTGCACGTTGTTTACTATATAGTTTTATAAAATTATCTGAACGATCTGTCCAAGCATCACGCCATTTTAGAACATTTCCTTCCACTGTGGCAAATATAGCTGGAGCATTCTCTTTGGAAAGAACAACAGTATCTCCAATAATAACTGGATATGATTTCACAAAAATAGGTGAAAGCTTCTTTATTATCTCCTCTGAAAAAGCAACACAACCTCTAGTACTCTTTAATTCCAGTGTTTTTCCTCGACCATGTACCCATATACCATAGCCTGTCTTTTTCAATACTTGATCTATAGGATTTGGAAAATTTACAGGAAAAGCTCTACTTCCGTATTCCGCAAAATCTAAGCCTCCAAAAATAGAACTTGTTACAAAATAGAGACCTTCTGGCGTTTTCTTATCGCCCTCTATAACTTTATCGCCATCAACCTGACCTGTTGCACAAGTATATTTTACGATATCTAGACCATTGCCCTTATATATATAGCATGTTTGAGATTTCTTATCCACATACAAAAGATCTTCGGGCAAAAATTCTTTATACAGAACTATTTTAGATGCATATAATGGGAACACTGATAAAAGAAGAGAAAAGACACATGATACTATACCACATTGCATTATAATCTTTAAGAACATATCTATCCTTTGCAAATAATTTTGGAAAACTATTCCAACTCACTATATACAATACCAGTCTTTGTTGAGACCACTCCGACCAGGTTATGCAAAAAAGATACCTTATAAATTAGAAAACACTGAAGGCTCTGTATACTCATCTGTTCAATAAAATCTCTACACATAGCCCTAAAAACAAACAAGAACATAGGGAACAGCAGAACAACAGTAAGATAATTCATACATTACTATATCACTATACTATTCTAAAAAAAATACTCACTCCACGCCGTGCTACAACGCCCATAGAATATAGTATCCCTGTACTATTTTATTTTTCTCCTTCCAATATAGGAATACCCTCTTTTACAGATGGCACAGGATTCTCTATATTGATAATAACAGATTCCTTCCTATTTCCCTCGGAAGACACATATGTATAAGAAAGTGACGTTACAAAAAACAACACGGCAAACCAAGCTGTCATCTTAGATAAAGTAGAACCAGCTCCAGTACCGCCAAAAACACTTCCTGTATTCCCACCACCAAAGACAGTTCCAATACTATCCTTACCAGCCTGAAGAATAACCAGCACTATTAACACTATAGAAACAAGAACATGGATACCCAAAATAAGTGCTTTCACACATACTCCCATTATTTTTACGTATATATAATATCGACAAAAGATGTAAAATCTAATGATGCATTACCGACTAAAACACCATCTACACCTTTCACATTGAGAATAGAATTACTATTTGCTGAAGACACGCTCCCACCGTATAAAGTGTATATTTTTTTATCTGATGTTGCAAGCAATTTTTCCAAATAATTCTTTGTAAACATATGCCTTTCTTCTATCTCTAGTAAACTAGGAATTTTGCCTGTACCTATGGACCACACAGGTTCATATGCTATAACCAATTTTTGACTTAATGCATCGTCCATTTTTACCCCTTTTATGAATGATAATTGATGCACCAAGACTTCTTCTGTTTTACCAGATTCTTTTTCTTCCCTATTTTCACCAATACAATATACTGTTCTAAACCCACACTTTATAGATACATGGAGCTTCTTACTGATAAAAGTATCATTTTCAGCAAATAATATTCTTCGTTCAGAATGGCCTACCATAACCCATGGCTTTTTATTTTCTAACATAGATAATGATATTTCTCCAGTATATGCACCTTGCTCCTCAGGATAAAAATTTTGAACTCCATATTGTACTTTTTTTGTATTTTTAAGAAATACATCTAGATACAGAGATGGAGGAAAGACAATAATTTCATGATTTGATACACGTTCACACAAAATACGCTCTAAATCTTGCAAATATTTTTCAGCCTCCACTCTCGATTTATTCATCTTCCAATTGGCCATTATATATTTTTTATTCATTCCTCCCCCCTACAAAGTAATGACTATATCTGCTCATAAAAAAGCCCACTATATAAGAAAACGTAATAAATATCAATTTTTTATCTATTACTATACTCTTATAGGTAATTCTATCTTCATTATTGTTCCTGCAGAAGTCGATTGTGCACGTATATATCCTTGATGATCTGTTATGATAGATTTCACAATAGTGAGCCCTAAACCTGTGCCTTCTTTCTTTTGTGAAAAATATGGCTCAAATAATCTATGTATTTCTTGTTCTCCTATACCCTTTCCATTATCCTCTACAAAAATATAAATACTTTTCATTTTTTTTTGATACTCTATTTGAATCATTATACAAGGACACAGCGTTCCTTCCAATGCCTCCACTGCATTAGTAATAATATTCATAAATACTCTTTGCATTGCGGAAGCATCCATATCAATTAGTGGAATTTCACCACATTTTTCAAAAATAAACTCTATATTGGGATACGTATTGTGAAAAAATAATATAGTTTCTTCCAAAAGAGATGCAATATTTCCTTCTTTTAGAACAATTTCTGGCAATTTGGCAAAACGAGAAAATTCTGTCACAAGTTGCTGTAAATACTCCACTTGTTGAATAATTTGACGAGTACATTGAGAAAAGACAATATCACCTATTGCGACAGCATATTTCTTTTCTAGTCTTTGAGCTGAAAGCTTTATTGGTGTTAAAGGATTTTTAATTTCATGTGCAATCCTTTTTGCTACCTCTCTCCACGCCTCTATACGATGACTTTGATCTAACTCAGTTATATCATCAAAAACAATAACACTTCCTTCTTCCAACGAAGAATTATGAAGAGTTATTCCAGTTACTAACATTTTTTTCTTAACATTCTTCACTGTTATATAAATTTGTTTTTGCCACTTATTATGACGTACTGTTTGAGATCTCCCTTTCATTTCTTCCAAAAGAAAATGAGAATCTGTTGGAAGAATCTCTCCTATTCTCTTTCCAACAATATCCGTATGCTCTATTTCTAGCAATGATAATGCTGCTTGGTTTATGCTACACACAACATTATCAACATCCAAATAAATAACACCTGTTGTAATATTTTCTATTATAGTTTCTATATGAGCCTTTTGTATTTCTATTTCTTCATTTTTCCTTTCCAACACAGCATTTGCGTCTGTTATCCTCGCATGTGTTAACGCCAATTCTTTTGCCATATCATTAAACGACGAACATAAGAATTCCATTTCTTCTGTTGCTAAATCATCATTTAATGTTACTAGTAAATTCCCTCTAGAAATCTTATGAAATGCATCTGCTAAATCAACAATAGGAGCAATAATTTCCTTAGAAATCCGCAAACCATACCACACAGAACCGAGAATAATAAGCAATGCCAATATTCCTGATAGATAAAAGAAAGAAAATTTTATAGGGTCTTTCAAAGTATGTATTTTTCTATATTCTTCAACTCCATCATTTATCTCTCTTTGTGCTAAAACAAAACCCTCACCTATATGTTCTCCTAAAATAATATACTCTGGGCTTTGCTTTTGTATACTGATATTTTTTGGAATCTGGTACAGTAAAATAATAAAATCTTTATTCTCCATTATCTCCAAAAATGATATCTTCTTTTTTACATCCAAACGCTTCAAATCCACACCAAAAGCTATTTGTTCTATTATCTTTGAAATATGAGATGAATCTTCTCCATTTTGCACGTCTACTATAGTTTGCCTATCCACTCTTGCAATATAAAACGATTCTCCCTCTGCCTTTTGAATAGAATCAAGAATAATATTAGTCATTCTCTCTTTATTCTTTTCTAAAACAGTGACAAAATGTTCAGCTTTATCTTGAAGAGATTTCTCCACATTATTAAAAAATGTATTTCCTAAAACAGACGATTTCTCTAATGTTGACTCTACCTGCGTACTAAACCAATAATTTACACTTGTAGACACGATTTGTGAGAAAATTAATATTATAAAGATAACAGGAATAAAAGAAACAAAAACAAAAGATAATACTAAACGCGTACGCAAGTGAGAACCTAATATTTTCCTTCGACGCTCTAAAACCAGCCTTGTCAACTTACGCAAAACAACAAAAAACGTAACAAAGAGGAGCAATAAATTGATATTAAGAACAATAAGAAAAGAGTATAAATTTAACCTAAAAAAAGTAAATTCTACCCAAATGGTTAATACTATTACAATAAAGGAAATAATGATAAAAAACAATTCCCAGTATTTTTTCTGTTGTAACAACCAATTACCCTTATTATTTCTATCCATTGAATTTCTTTTTCAAAATAAAAATGAAGGCTCCCTGTTCTTATTCTGGATTAACAACCCTATACGTTGTGCCCAACTCCTCTTCCACAGTTCCATCTTCATTTAAACGAATAATTTGTGCATTAACGTATTCTCTATACCCTGTCCCAGCCGGAAGAAGCCTACCAACAATAACATTTTCTTTTAAACCTTTAAGATGATCTACTTTACTTTGTAATACAGCTGTTGTTAACACTTTTGTTGTTTCTTGAAATGATGCTGCTGAAATAAATGATGATGTCGTCAATGACGCTTGTGTTATACCCAAAACGAGAGGTTCCGCCACTGCTGGCTCCAAACCCTCTGCTAAAACACGCTCATTTTCTAGACGAAAATCAACTTTATCTACTTGCTCACCAACAAGGAAACTCGATCCTTTGGGATCCAAAACATTCACTTTCTTAAGCATCTGTCTCACAATAACCTCTATATGCTTATCATCTATAGAAACACCTTGAAATCTATATACCTCTTGCACTTCATCCACGAGATAACGAGCCAGATATTTCTCACCCTTTGTACGCAAAACATCGTGTAATTCCGGACTCCCTTCCGTAAAGGCCTCACCAGCCTCGATAAAATCACCCTCTGCTACAGTAATATGTTTGCCCTTCAAAATAAGATATTCTCTTTGTTCACCTTGCTCCGTTGTGACAATAACTCGGCGACGACCCTTTGTCTCTCCAGAAAAAGATACTATACCAGCAATTTCTGCAACAACAGCAGGATCCTTCGGCTTACGAACTTCAAATAATTCAGCAACTCGAGGAAGACCTCCAACAATATCCTTTGTTTTTGAAGATTCCCTTGGTTTACGAGCAAAAACATCACCAGCCTGAATTATATCTCCATCATTAACCATTATCAATGCACCTATTGGTAATAGGTAAGTAGCAGGCAGGTTATTAAGCATTTTACGAGGTATAGGAACGCCGTTACTGTCCACAATAGATATTGCAGGCTTGTGTAATGTCGCTCTATATTCTACAATAATCCTTGTCACAGCTCCTGAAACATCGTCCGTTTTTTCCTGATATGTTCTTCCTTCTATAATATCCTCAAATTTAATAATACCATCTATTTCAGAAATAAAAGGTTCATTAAACGGATCCCAATCTGTCAATAGCATCCCTTTTGTCACCATTTGACCATCTTCTACATATAAACGAGCTCCATTCAAAAGAGCATAATTCTCTCTCTCTCTTCCTTGTTCATCAACAATAGAAATATAAGCACTCTTCCCAAGCACTAAACGTTGACCTTCTTTGTTGATAACAGATTTAAGACGAGAAATAACAACTCTCCCAGGATGCTGTGCCTCAATACTAGATCTCTCAATTTCACGTGATGCTGTCCCCCCTATGTGGAACGTTCTCATCGTTAATTGTGTTCCTGGTTCACCTATAGATTGTGCCGCAATAATCCCAACCGTTTCACCTATATTAACCATATCTCCCCTAGCCAAATCTCTACCATAACAATATGCACAAATTCCTGTTTGGCTTTGGCATGTCAAAGCAGAACGTATAAAAGCTGTATTTACTCCGGACTCACTTAACGAAATTGCAACTCTCTCATCAACAAATGTACTTTCAGAAAAGAGTAACTCACGAGTTTCAGGATGATATATAGGGTATAACAATACTCTACCTAAAATACGTTCAGCAAGACTTATTTTTATCTCACCATCAACAATAATGGTTGTCAACTCTATTCCATCTACACTTCCACAATCAACTTCTGAAATAATTACGTCTTGTACAACATCAACAAGCCGTCTTGTTAGATATCCTGAATTTGCTGTTTTCAATGCCGTATCCGCAAGACCTTTACGAGCCCCATGTGTTGAAGTAAAATACTGCAAAACACTTAAACCTTCTCTAAAAGAGGATGTTATCGGTGTTTCAATAATTTCACCAGAAGGTTTCGCCATAAGGCCACGCATGCCTGCTAATTGCCTCATCTGATCTTGATTACCACGTGCTCCTGACGTAGACATCATATAAATAGAATTAAAACTATCATTCTTCTCTTCTCTACCAGTTTTTTCATCTACAACAATGTCATAAGAAATTTCGTTTATCATTTCTTGAGCAACATCTTGTGTAACCTTTGTCCACACATCAACAACCTTATTATAACGCTCTGTCGTCGTAATAATACCACTACGATACTGCTTCTCTATTGCATCAACTTCTGCTTGTGCACTCACTAAAAGAGATTCTTTTTGCTTAGGTATTTTTAAATCTTGAACAGCAATTGTCACCCCTGCACGAGTCGCATATTCATAGCCAATATCTTTCAATTTATCACATAATAAAACAGTTGCCTTTGTTCCTGCTTCCCTATAGACAAGTGCAACCAAAGTAGCAATAGATTTCTTTGTTAACACACAATTTGCATGCTCAAAAGAAAAGGTTTCTGGAAGAAGCTCTGCAATAAGAACCCTACCTGGAGTTGTAGAATATATTCTCCCACCTTCTTCGTCTATCCGAACTTTTATTCTGGCGTGCAAACCAGTGATCCCTGCATCATATGCAGCTATTACTTCCCATGGCGCACAAAAAACCATCCCTTCACCTTTTTCAAAAGAACGCTCAACAGTCATATAATACAAACCAAGAACAATATCCTGAGACGGAATAATAACTGGAAAACCATTTGCTGGAGAAAGAATATTATTCGTACTCATCATCAAAATACGAGCCTCAACCTGTGCTTCTACAGAAAGAGGTATATGCACAGCCATTTGGTCTCCATCAAAATCTGCATTATACGCTGAACAAACCAATGGATGCAATTGAATAGCTTTACCTTCTATCAATAATGGTTCAAATGCTTGTATTCCAAGCCTGTGCAACGTTGGTGCTCTATTAAGAAGTATTGGATACTCTCTTACAACTTCTTCTAATATATCCCATACAACAAGCTCCTCTCTTTCAACCATTCTCTTGGCACCCTTAATAGTTGTTGCTAAACCCTTTCTTTCTAATTCGGCATAAATAAATGGTTTAAAAAGCTCTAATGCCATCTTCTTGGGTAATCCACATTGATGAAGCTTTAATTTAGGGCCAACAACAATAACAGATCTACCAGAATAATCAACACGCTTTCCAAGTAAATTCTGACGAAAACGTCCCTGTTTTCCCTTTATCATGTCTGAAAGAGATTTTAATGGTCTCCCATTTGTTCCCGTAATTGCTCTGCCTCGTCTTCCATTATCAAAAAGAGCATCTACCGATTCTTGAAGCATACGTTTTTCATTACGAATAATTATATCTGGTGCACCCAAATCCATTAAACGCTTCAACCTGTTATTACGATTTATCACACGCCTATATAAATCATTTAAATCAGAAGTTGCAAATCTTCCACCATCTAGTGGAACAAGAGGACGTAATTCTGGTGGAATAACAGGAATAACACTCATCACCATCCATTCTGGCTTATTCTTTGAATCTAAAAAAGCTTCCACAACCTTTAAACGCTTAATTAATTTCTTCTTTTTTGTCTGAGAACGTGTTGCTTGAAATTCTTCTCGTAATTCTACACGTAATACTTCCAAATTAATATCTTCTAATAATACACCTATTGCTTCCGCTCCCATACCTACTTGAATACTATCCTCACCATAATGCCCTATAACTTGATAGTAATGTTCTTCTGTTAATATTTGTCCACGAAGAAGATTGGTTGATCCAGCATCTAAAATAATAT
This sequence comes from Desulfovibrionaceae bacterium, assembly GCA_051650105.1. GTDB lineage: Bacteria > Desulfobacterota > Desulfovibrionia > Desulfovibrionales > Desulfovibrionaceae > CAMWXW01. Next base: position 93,438 of record JBOFIJ010000017.1, on the reverse strand, counting down.
ATGAATCAAAATATAATATTTTCTCCAAATCCATCATAGAAATATCAAGCAATGTTCCTATTTTAGAAGGCAATGTCTTTAAAAACCAAATATGCGTCACAGGACTCGCTAAATCTATATGCCCCATCCTTTCTCGACGAACTTTTGAAGGTATTACTTCTACACCACACTTCTCACACACAATACCGCGATGCTTCATTCGCTTATATTTACCACAATTACATTCATAATCTTTAACTGGACCAAATATCTTTGCACAAAATAAACCATCTCTTTCTGGTTTAAACGTCCTATAGTTAATTGTCTCTGGTTTTTTTACTTCCCCATAAGACCATTCTCGTATATTTTCTGGAGAAGCTATAGATACTTGAATTGATTTCAAATTACGAATATTAGAGACATTCGTACTAGAACCTCGTACACTAAAAAGTTCATCTAAAGTCATAAAAACCTCATTGTAAGAAATATAGTATAGCAATTTTGCTATTTTTCTTTCGTATTTGCTACTTCAAAATGTTTTACAGAACGCTTCTCTTCTTCTTGGTGTAATAACACATTAATCCCTAAAGACATAAGCTCTTTTATGAGAACATTAAACGACTCTGGCAAACCAGCCTCTAAGAAATTATCTCTCTTCACTATCTTTTCGTACATTCTCACTCTACCAAGAACATCATCTGATTTAACAGTGAGAAATTCTTGTAATAAGTATGCTGCACCGTATGCTTCCAAAGCCCATACTTCCATTTCCCCAAGCCTCTGACCCCCAAACTGTGCCTTACCACCTAAGGGCTGTTGTGTTACTAGAGAATAAGGCCCTGTCGACCTTGCATGGATCTTCTCATCCACCAAGTGATGTAATTTCATCATATACATTATTCCAGTTGTCACCCTCTGATGAAATGGTTCTCCCGTTCTCCCATCATATAACAAACTTTTTCCATCGCTTTGAAGAGATGCCCTCTTTAACCAATTCCAAATTTCCTCTTCTCTTGCACCATCAAAAACAGGAGTTTTAGTAATTATTCCACCTCGAAGATCTTTAACTGCAATATGTAATTCTTCCTCGGACATTTCATCGATCATCCCATCTATAACAGACGAAGAAAAAATACTCTTCACTTCACTACGCAATACATCCTGTGCCACACCACTCTCTAACATTTCTGATAACTGTATACCCAATTCCTGAGCTGCCCACCCCAAATGAGTTTCCATTATCTGTCCAATATTCATACGAGAAGGCACACCCAAAGGATTTAATACAATATCCACAGAACGACCATCTGCAAAAAAAGGCATATCTTCAACAGGTAAAATACAAGATACAACACCTTTATTACCGTGTCTACCAGCCATTTTATCCCCAACACTTAACTTACGCTTAACTGCAACATATACCTTTACCATTTTTATTACACCAGGAGGTAAATCATCTCCTTCTAAAAATCGTTCTTTTTTCAAAAGATAATATCTTTTGATAAATGAAATCCTTTCACTATACTCTTTAATAATTTCGTGTAATAGTTCTAATTTTGCACGAGAATCAAAAATACCCTCCAAACTTTTTATATCAACTTTCTCTAAAATTTCTTTAGATAAAAGAGATCCCTCTGCTAAAAGAACATTTGAAGAATTCTTGGCAAGCACATTTTTCACTACCTTCTCGCCTCTAAATTTCTGAAGAATCTCTTCCTTTGTTACCGAAATGAGAGCCCGTATATGTTCCAATTCTTTTTTATCAATATCTAACAAAAAATCATTTTCTATTTCTATCGCCCTTTCATCTTTATCTCCAGAACGACGGTTAAAAACCTTCACATCTATGACTGTCCCCTCAACCCCAGGAGGCACTTTTAAAGATGTATTTTTCACATCTCTCGCCTTATCTCCAAATATCGCACGAAGCAATTTTTCTTCTGGCGTTAACTGTGTTTCTCCCTTGGGAGTAATCTTACCCACTAAAATAGAATCTTGCTTAACCAAAGCACCTATTCGTATGATACCACTCATATCGATATCTTTTAACATCTCTTCATTGACATTTGGAATATCTCTGGTAATCTCTTCTGGTCCAAGCTTAGTATCTCTTGCAAGAATTTCAAATTCTTCAATGTGAACAGATGTGAAAATATCCTCTTTTACACAGCGTTCTGAAATAAGAATAGAATCTTCAAAATTAAACCCACACCATGGCATAAATGCAACCGTAAGATTCTTACCTAAAGCCAATTCTCCTAAATGGATTGCTGGCCCATCTGCCAAAATATCACCCTTCTTAATTACCTGATTCATATTACAAATAGGCTTTTGACCAAAACATGAATTCTGATTAGATTTATGATATTTCTGTAATTCATATACCTTAACACCAGTCTGATCCCTATACAAAGTATTATACGTCACAATAATACGATTCGCATCCACATAGCGCACAATTCCATCATCTTCCCCAATAACACACGTGCAAGAATCTCTTGCAACCTCTCCCTCCATACCTGTACCAACAAGAGCTCTTTCACAGCGCAACAACGGAACAGCCTGACGTTGCATATTCGAACCCATTAAAGCTCTATTAGCATCATCATGTTCCAAAAAAGGAATTAATGCTGCAGAAATAGAAACCATCTGTCCTGGCGAAATATCCGTATATGTTATAGCTTCCCTTGGAGCAACCGTTATCTCACCACTGTCTCTTACATGAACCATTTCTGGGATTATCACACTATTATCATCAATTGGAACGTCTGCACCAGCTATCACAGCCCCTACTTCACACAAAGCATCCAAATAAACAATTTCTTCTGTTAATTGAGAATTTTTTACTACTCGATATGGCGTCTCAATAAAACCATAATCATTCACTTTAGCATATGTTGTCAAAGAAACTATTAATCCAATATTTGGACCTTCCGGAGTTTCAATTGGACAAATTCTTCCATAATGAGAATTATGTACGTCCCTCACTTCAAAGCCAGCACGTTCTCTTGTGAGACCTCCTGGCCCCAATGCTGACAACCGACGCTTATGAGTTACTTCTGACAAAGAGTTTGTTTGATCCATAAACTGTGATAATTGCGATGTCCCAAAGAATTCCTTTAATACTGCAATAACTGGCTTAGGATTAATTAAATCATGAGGCATTAAGGAAACGATATCTTGCAAACTCATACGCTCTTTAATAGCTCTCTCCATACGCACAAGACCAGTTCTATAATGCACTTCTATTAACTCACCAACAGAACGAACTCGGCGATTACCCAAGTGATCTATATCATCTGGAGCACCATGTGTGTCTTTTAAACGTACCAAATGAGCAAGACATTTCAAAATATCTTCATCTGTTAATACCCTGACAGTCAAAGGAATAGACAGTGCCAATTGTTGATTAACCTTATAACGACCAACTGTGGACAAATCATAATAATCTGAATTTCTAAAAATATTATCAAAATAACTCGAAAAAATTTCTTGTGAAGGTGGAGAACTTGGACGAAGTCGACGATAAATTTCTAACTGGGCATCCTTTTTTGTTTCTGTCTTATCCAAAAGCAACGTATCCCTTAAAGATGTGGAAACTCCAGTACCTCTCGTATAAATCACTTCAATAGACACTATTCTATTCTCATATAAAGCATCTAAAACATCTTCTGTTACTTCTGTTAAAGCTGGAAAAAGAAGTTCCCCCGTTGATACATTTATAATATCTTTTCCAAGAAATTGACCTAATAAAAAAGATTTGGCAACACTAATCTGCTTAATACCATGCTCCTGCAACTTTGCCCAAGAACGAAGATCTATCACTTTTTTATTTTTTAATATAACATTCCCTGTTTCATCTAAAATATCCTCTTGAGCAACAAAATCTTTCCTATAAATCCCCTCACAAACATCCCATAAAATAGCACCTCTTTTCCCAAAAGAAAAAATTTCTTTTTTATAAAAATAATCAATGATATCTTGCTGCGTCATGCCCATAGCTTTCAATAATATTGTGGCTGGCATTTTTCTTCTTCTATCTATTCGTACATACAAAATATCTTTCGGATCAAAATCAAAATCAATCCAAGAACCTCTCATAGGAATAATACGTGCTGAATATAAATTCTTCTTACTTGAATGAGTTTTACCAAAATCATGCTCAAATATAATTCCAGGAGAACGTTGTAATTGGTTCACAACAACACGCTCAGTACCATTTATAATAAATGTTCCTTTATCCGTCATTAAAGGAATAGTACCAAAATAAATATCCTGCTCCTTAATATCCTTTGGCTTTCTCACTTTTGTTTCTTCATCCACATCATAAATTACTAATCTCACACGTAGACGAAGCGGTACTTCATACGTAACACCCTTAACTATACACTCATGCTGATCGTATTTTGGTTCTCCAACACTATAGGAAACATATTCTAAACCTGTCGTCTTATTAAAATCCTCTATAGGAAATACAGAACGAAAAACACTTTCCAATCCTTCTTCCGGAGTTACCAATTGAGGATCCCTTTGCAAAAAACGCCTGTAAGAGTCTAATTGCAAATTAACCAGATGCGGAACAACATTAGAAACATCTATCTTACCGAATTCTTTGGTAAGTTGACTCATATCATCACCTCAAAAAAGTGTTTAAACAACACATATCATTTAGAGAAATTCTAGCATATTAGCACGTCTAAAACACATATAAGAAAATATATTTCTTTCCTATATGTGTCTTTTTTCGATATATTACTTCAATTCAACTGTCGCACCAGCCTCTACAAGCTGTTTCTTTACCTCTTCTGCCTCTTCTTTAGATACACCCTCTTTTATAGCAGCAGGAGCTCCATCTACTTTATCCTTTGCTTCTTTCAATCCTAATCCTGTTAAAGCCCTCACAGCCTTAATAACATTAATTTTACTTGCACCTGCATCTTTTAAAATAACAGTAAATTCAACTTGCTCTTCCACCACTGCCGCTGCCGCTGCCGGTGCTGCCATTGCCATCGCTGGTGCTGCTGCAGAAACACCAAACTTCTCTTCTAATTCTTTAATAAATTCAGACAATTCAAGAACTGTCATATTAGAAATAAATTCAACCACATCTTCTTTAACTATTTTAGCCATTTGAAACCCCTTTGTATTTTTATTGAGTACGCTTTTGTTCTTCTATAGCTTTTAATCCATACAACATTCCACGGATAAGGTTCGCAAAAAGAGATACAAAATTACCTGGAACACTATTCAATGTACCTAAAGCAGTAGCAAGTAAAACTTCTCTACTTGGTAACTTAGCTAACTCCTTAATATCATCCGACGACAATACTTGTCCATCAAGACTGCCCAGACGAATCTCCAAAAACTTGCTTTCCTTGGAAAAATCAGCAAGGACTTTTACTACACTAATAACATCTTCAATAGCAAAAACAATAGCAGAATCCTCTTTCAAAGCACTCTGTAAAACAGCATGCTTTCCATTCATTAATGCTATGTTAGCCAATGTATTTTTTACAACAATATAACTCCCTCCAGCATTTCGTACACTCGCACGTAAACGCGTGGACTCCTCCACCTGCATCCCCTTAAAACTAGTCACTAACGCAACCGAAGCAGCCTCCGAAACACGCTTCAAATCTTCGACTACAATTGCTTTTTCTGTTCTATTCACATACGACTCCATAAGAAAACGAATACCAAACAACACACACAAAAGAAAACAAGAAATCGGCCTCAGTAGGATATTACGGAATACACCACCCTACTTTCTCTGACTCACACTTGTTAAAAAACAAAAACCTTAACTATCCAAAAATCGTTTTATCAAAAGCGCATCACTTTTAAATCCAGGACCCATTGTCGTTGATAAACTCATACTTTTCATATATGTGCCTTTCGCTGAAGCTGGCTTCAATCGGATAACAGTGCCTAAAAGTGCTCTTAAATTATCTCTTATTTTATCTTTGCCAAAAGAAACTTTACCAAGAGGAGCATGGAGAACACCAGCTTTATCTACCTTAAACTGCACTCGACCTGATTTCATCTCTTCTATCGTGGGGACAACATCAAAGGTAACTGTTCCTGTTTTTGCATTGGGCATAAGGCCTCTCGGACCTAATATACGACCAATTTGCCCCACTAGAGCCATTACATCGGGAGTAGCTATTGCCTGATCAAAATCAGTCCACCCACTCTTAATTTTTTCAACCAAATCCTCTGCACCAACATAATCAGCACCAGCAGCCTTGGCTTCAGCTTGCTTTTCACCCTTAGCAAAAACCAATACCCTTACCACTTTACCCAAACCATGTGGTAACGCAACCGCACCTCTAATCATTTGGTCAGAGTGCTTTGGATCTACCCCTAAACACAATGCCGTATCCACAGTTTCATCAAAACGAGCATAAGAACTAACTAAAGATTTCTCTATTGCTTCTTCAATTTCAAAAAATTGGGAAAAATCAATACCCCCAACCGCTTTCCTGTATTTCTTACCACACTTTGCCATCTCCTACCTCCTTTTCTGTCTCACACCTTCCTGCTATTTATAAAATAACAAAAAAATAGCAAGACCTTAAACTATTTCTATTCCCATACTATGTGCTGTTCCTAAAACACAATTTACAGCACTCTCTATACTCTTTGCCGTTAAATCCTCCATTTTTGTCTCAGCTATTTCTCTAATTTGAAGCATCGTAACACTACCCACTTTATTACGATTAGGCACGCCAGAGCCTTTTTCTACCTTTGCTGCTATCTTCAACAAGGCGGAAACAGGAGGTGTCTTCATAATAAATGCAAAAGACCTATCAGCATAAACAGTTATAACAACTGGAATAATTGTCCCTTTCTTATCAGATGTTTTTGCATTAAAATCTTTACAAAATTCCATAATATTAACCCCATGTTGCCCTAAAGCGGGCCCCACAGGCGGCGAAGGATTCGCCGAACCAGCAACAAGTTGAAGCTTTATTTTAGCAGTCTCTTTTTTTAATTTTGACATTATAACAAACCTTTTATAAAATTTAACTTTTTGTTACTTGGATAAAATCTAATTCAACAGGCGTTTGCCTCCCGAAAATTGAAACAAAAACTTTCAATTTCCCTTTATCCAGATTAACTTCCTCTACAACACCATTAAAACCTGCAAAAGGACCCTCTAACACACGCACCTCATCCAATCGCTTAAAATTAAATTTCGGACGAGGCTGATCCTGACAATTCTCCATCGCTGATAAAATTCTCTCAGCCTCACTATCCTTCATTGGCACAGGCTTCTCTTTTCCACCCATGAAAGCTATTACCCTTGAAAGAGACTGAATCAAATACCACGAATCATCTGTCATTCGCATCTTCACCATAACATAGCCAGGGTAAAACTTACGAGTAGATACCTTCTTAACCCCATTTACCAATTCCACAACACATTCAGTTGGCACAATAACATCCTCAATTGCACCAGCATCTTGCCCAGTTCTCATAATTTCTCTTATTGTTTTTTCTACACGAAGTTCATAGGAAGAATGAGTATGTATGAAATACCAAAAAGCCTTAGTAGCAAAAATATTTGTTTCTTCCATATCCTAATACCTATAAAGAAAGTAGATATCCTACTAAGCTAGAAATCCCAAAATCCACTATACCTAAAAATACCGATACCACCAAAACCAAAACAAAAACAGCCAAACTAGTCATAATAGTTTCTTTCCTAGTTGGCCACGTCACCTTTCTTAATTCTAACCGAGAATCTAAAAAATAATTCAATAACCTAGAAAAACGATTAACTTCGCCGTTCTTCCCATGCTTTTTTATCTTTGATGATACATTATTACTACTAGCCATATTAGCCTCTATTTAGAATGGCAGGGCAGGAGGGATTCGAACCCACAACACCCGGTTTTGGAGACCGGTGCTCTAGCCGTTGGAGCTACTGCCCTATAACAAAGAGCTACTTAGTCTCCCTATGAAGAGTATGCCTCCTATCCCAACGACAATACTTTCTCAACTCCAAACGCTTAGTGACAGTCCTTTTATTCTTTGTTGTAGAATAATTACGTCGCCTACATTCAGTACACTCTAATATTGCTTGAACCTGCATTTAACTTACTCCATTACTTCCGTAACAACACCTGCACCAACTGTTCTACCACCCTCTCGAATCGCAAATCGCAAACCCTGCTCCATAGCAATAGGAGATATCAATTCTACAATAAATGTAGTGTTATCACCAGGCATTATCATCTCAACACCATCTGGCAATTGAATTATACCCGTTACATCCGTCGTTCTAAAGTAAAACTGTGGTCGATAATTCGAGAAAAATGGCGTATGTCTACCACCCTCTTCTTTAGATAAAATATACACCTCAGCCTTAAACTTCTTATGCGGTGTAATAGATTTAGGAGCACATAAAACCTGACCCCTCTCTACATCTTCACGCTTCACCCCACGAATCAGAACGCCTACATTATCTCCAGCTCTCCCTTCATCAAGTAATTTGCGAAACATTTCTACACCAGTACATGTTGTCTTCACGGTATCTTTTATACCAACAATCTCAACCTCTTCACCCACCTTAACAATACCCCTCTCTACACGACCTGTTACTACTGTCCCACGGCCAGAAATAGAGAATACATCTTCAATTGGCAACAAGAAAGGCTTCTCTGTGTCTCGTGTCGGCTCAGGAATAAAATCGTCACATGCCTTTAGCAGCTCCAATATTGGAGCTGCTTCTGCTGAATTAGGATCGTTCGAATTAAGAGCATTTAACGCAGATCCCCGTATCACAGGAACCTCTTCACCAGGAAATTCATACAAAGACAAAAGCTCTCTCACTTCCATCTCAACTAAATCCAGCAACTCAGGATCATCCACCATATCACATTTATTTAAAAATACGACTAATGCAGGAACACCTACCTGACGAGCCAAAAGTATATGCTCTCTTGTTTGAGGCATCGGACCATCTGTCGCCGCAACAACAAGAATACCACCATCCATCTGAGCAGCACCCGTTATCATATTTTTTATATAATCTGCGTGACCAGGACAATCCACATGGGCATAATGACGAGCATCACTCTCATACTCAACATGAGCTGTTGCTATCGTAATACCACGCTCCTTCTCTTCTGGAGCTTTATCTATTTCGCTGTAATCAACAAATGAATTCTTACCGCTACGAAGACCTGCAATTTTTGTAATTGCTGCTGTTAATGTGGTCTTACCATGGTCAATATGACCAATTGTACCAATATTAACGTGTGGCTTCTTACGCTCAAACTTCTCTTTAGCCATTTGCAGTTCTCCCTCTCAATTCATATTTATTCTTTTTAAAATGGAGCCCATAATGAGATTTGAACTCATGACCTCTTCCTTACCAAGGAAGTACTCTACCTCCTGAGCTATATGGGCAGGATTATCAGTCTGTAAGTCTTCATTATGGCTTTAGTAGGGAAAAGGTAAAAGTGGAGCGGGAGACGAGACTTGAACCCGCAACCCTCAGCTTGGAAGGCTGATGCTCTACCAATTGAGCTACTCCCGCTTGCTATCGCCGTAGTCTATAAAAAAACCCCTATCTCCCACAACACTATACTGCTCTGCAGTATGGTGGAGGGGGAAGGATTCGAACCTTCGAAGTCATACGACGACAGATTTACAGTCTGGTCCCTTTGGCCACTCGGGAACCCCTCCTCTTGGAGCTGGTGATGGGACTTGAACCCGCAACCTGCTGATTACAAATCAGCTGCTCTACCAATTGAGCTACACCAGCACTGGCCAAACAAAGTGGCTCCCCGGGACGGGCTTGAACCGCCGACCTAGTGATTAACAGTCACCCGCTCTACCAACTGAGCTACCGAGGAACAGCACCCCTTATTTCTATACGTTTATAAACTTCTTGTCAATACCTTTTTGTATTTTTTCTTTCTTTTATTAATTCAACGATTCTCCAAGAAGCACTCTCTTTTTATTCTTCGTTTCATATACAAGTTGGCCACACGCAGCTTGAATATCTAAACCTTTTGATTTACGCAACACTGTAATTATCTTATGCTTCCACAGTACCTTTTCAAAAGAAAGAACATCTTTATCCAACGTCGTTTTATATCTATCTGTTGCAGAAGGATTATAATTGATTAAATTTACTTTTGCCTTTAAACGCAAAGCTATTTTTGCCAACGCTATCGCATCCTCTATGCTATCATTCACGCCTTGTAACAATACATATTCTAGTGTTATTTTTGCCCTTGCTTGTAAAGGATACTTCTCCAAAAAACAAATTATTTCTTCTATACCCCATTTACTTGCTTTTGGCATTATCTCCGCTCTTGTTTTTTGAAAAGGACTATGTAATGAAATTGCTATATATGCCAAATTCTCTTGTGATAATGCTTCTAAACCCCTCTTTATTCCACTTGTTGATACCGTAATTTTACGTGGTGAATAACATAAAGCATCTCTATCATTTAAAATTCGAAGACTCGGTAATAACGCTTCGCAATTTAGTAAAGGTTCCCCCATACCCATGAAAACAAAATTCCTAATAATTGGCGTATCTACGCTATAATCTTTTATATAATCTTTTACAATAAGTATTTGCCCAAGTATCTCTCTCATACTCATGTTGCGTATAAAACCCATTGTCCCTGTACTACAAAATGTGCATGCCATAGCACATCCAACCTGACTCGATAAACATTGTGTCATCCGAACAGCACCAGTTTTATTTTCTGTTGGAATAAGTACTGTTTCTATTATTTCTCCATCTTCTAATCGCAACAAAAATTTTATAGTTCCATCATTACTCTTTTTAATATCAGCTATCTCTGGATATAAAATCACTGCATGTTCCTCTAAATACTCCCGAAGCCTTTTTGCAACATTCGTCATCTCACTAAATGATTTAATCCTTTTTTGCCAAAGCCATTTCCATACCTGTTTTGCCCTAAAAGAAGGTTCTCCTAGAATATTGGTACAGTACTCTTCTAATTCTTTAAAAGACATATTGAGAATGTCAAACATATAATTAATCCTTATTACTACACAATATATTTATAGAAGCAAAAGACGTACTCTCTATATATTCTAAAAATGCTCCACCACCTGTTGATACATAGGAAAGGGCATTATACACACGAAATTTTTCTGCTGCAGATATTGTATCTCCGCCGCCAGCAACAGAAAATGCACTACTACTACCTATTGCCTCCGCAATCCTTTTTGTGCCCTCCGACATAGAAGCTATTTCAAATATTCCAATAGGGCCATTCCATAAAATATTCTTCGCTTTTGCAATTTCATTCTCATACAGCGATATTGTTTCTTCACCAATATCCACAATATAATCATCTGCTGAAAGCATAGCTACATCTTTTGTAGAAAGCTTCGCAGTTTCATCGATTTTCTTACATACTTTTACATCTACAGGAAGGATAACTTTTGTTTTGGCACATATTCTTTTTGCTATCTCACTATATTCTTCCTCATAAAGAGACTTTCCAACAGAAAAACCCTTACTCGCTAAAAATGTATTGGCTATTCCACCCCCAACTATTAGAGTATCCACTTTCTCAGCTATTTTTGAAAGCACCTCTATTTTAGTTGAAACCTTGGAGCCACCAACAATTGCTAAACAAGATCCAGCAGATTGTGACAACACTGTTTCTAAAGAAATAATCTCTTTTTCAAGCAAAAGACCAGCACATGACTCTTTAGCATATAGAGAAATACCATACGTGGAAGCATGCTTTCTATGAGAAACAGCAAAAGCATCTAAAACAAAAACGTCGCACAGTGAAGCTAGTCGTTTACTCAATGTATCAGAATTTTCTTTTTCCCCCTCACAAAAACGTATATTCTCACACAATATACACTGCCCCTCTGGAAAAATGCCATCAATATAACTAGGAGCAAATGCGATCTCTCTTCCTAAAACACTTTCCACACTTGGTATAATTTGCTTTAAAGAATACTCTTCTGAATAAATACCTTCTACGGGCCTACCCAAATGTGAAAGCAATAATACCTTAGCCCCTCGCTCTAAAATATACTCTATAGTCGCTTTAGAAGCCTCTATTCTTTTTACACTTTGCACTATACCATTTTGCATTGGAAGATTAAAATCTACCCTTACTAATGCTATTTTATTCGAAAAATCAATGTCTCTCACAGTTCTCAGCATGAAATACCTCTTACAATCCCAATATTCTATGAACAGAAGACACAATATTTTCCACTGTAATAGAAAAATGACTATATAATTCCTCTGCTGGAGCAGACGCCCCAAAACTATTCATCCCTATAAAAATGCCATCTTTCCCTATGTATTTATACCAGCTTGTTCCTTCACCAGCTTCTATAGCTATACAGGGAATATAGGGAAGTAAAATCTCTTTTTTATATTCTTCTGATTGCAGATCAAAAAGAGTTGTCGATACCACAGAAACAACACGAATATGAATATTATCCCTACGCAACACAGCATGCGCTTCTACTGCTAAATGCAGCTCTGAGCCTGTACTTAACACAATAACCTGTGGGTCTACACTGTCTCGAACACTATAGGCTCCCCGTACAATTCCCTCTGCTATTGCCATTGTCCGTTTTATATGAGGTAATTTCTGTCTCGATAACACTATTGCAGTTGGACCAGCCTTATTCTTTAATGCATATTCCCATGCATAACTTGTTTCTGTTATATCAGAAGGCCTAAAAACATGAAGATTCGGAATTGTTCTCAGCATCGTTAAATGCTCTATTGGTTGATGTGTGGGACCATCTTCTCCAAGACCTATTGAATCATGAGTTAAAATCCATATAGTTTGTACTCCCATGAGTGCCCCTAGGCGAATAGCTGCTTTTGCATAATCTGAAAAGACCAAGAACGTCCCAGCATATGGAATAAAACCCCCATAAAGAGAAAGACCATTCATTATTGCTCCCATTGCAAATTCACGAACTCCATAGGAAAGATAATTACCTGAAAAATCTTTTTTTGTGATATGCTTTGAGTCTTTAACCCATGTCCCTACAGAAGATGTTAAATCCGCTGAACCACCTATAAGATATGGGAAACTTGGTATAATCTCTTCAATAATCCGCTGAGAAGCAACACGTGTTGCAACAGAGCTATCATCATCCAAATGTTTTTCTCTATATGCCTTTATTTTTTTTTCACATCCCTCAGAAAGCGGACAGCTCCTTCTTTCTTCTATTTCTTTCGCTAATTCTGGATACTGCTTAGAATATGCCTCAAAAACACTCTGCCATAAATCCGTCTTTCTTTTTCCTTTTTCTTTTGCATCCCAATGCGCATAGATATCTTCTGGTATGACAAAAGGCTCATATTCCCATTGAAGTTTCTCTCTCACTTTTATAATTTCCTCTACACCTAAAGGAGAACCGTGTGCAGCATTCGAATTTTCTTTATTTGGAGAAGAAAAGCCTATTTTTGTTGTAAAGCTAATAAAAGAAGGTCTATCTTTCTCCAACCGAGCCCCTTCTATCGCTTCGCGTATTGCCTCCGCATTGTGACCATCTACATCGCGTATAACATGCCATCCGTATGATTCAAAACGCTTTGAAGTATCATCAGCAAACCAATTCTCCACATTACCATCTATTGAAATCCCGTTACTATCATAAAGGACAATAAGTTTAGACAAAGATAATACTCCTGCAAGAGAACACGCCTCATGAGATATACCCTCCATCAAGCAACCGTCTCCAACAAAAACATATGTGTAATGATCAAATAAAACATAGTTTCCCTTATTGTATTTTGTTGCAGAAATTTTCTCTCCTATTGCCATCCCTACAGCACTTGCTAAACCCTGCCCCAAAGGGCCTGTTGTCATCTCTATCCCTGCTTCTAGATTATACTCTGGGTGCCCAGCTGCATGTGACCCAAACTGTCTAAAACGTTTCAGCATATCCATTGAAAAAGCCTCATATCCAGACAAATGCAAAGCACCATACAACAACATAGAAGCATGTCCATTAGAAAGTACCACTCTATCTCTATTTACCCATTGCGGTTTCATAGGATTATGAGATAAAAATTCATTCCACAGAACTTCTGCTATATCTGCCATTCCCATAGGAGCACCAGGATGCCCAGATTGAGCTCTTTCTACTGCATCTATTGCCAAAATTCGTAGTACATCCGCTGTCTTTCTTTGCATTTTCTCACTTTCCCCAAAAATAAAAGGCCATTCATTCACTTTTTTATATTATTACACCCTAGAAAAGACACATAACTTTCTTCTATACGAAAGTCATTTTTTTTGCAAGAGTTAATTTACTCCGTTGAATGCCCTCAAAAATACAAGAAAAACCTACATGGAAAAGCCTTGACTTTTTATTAATTCTCAAATAGAATGCCAGTGGCTCTCTTCTTCCTGCTTACAAAAGAGTCACCATAACAGTATCTTTTAATTTAGGAGTTTATTATGTTCATTAGAATTTTTTGCTTCTTCCTATGCTGTTTCTCCGTTCTGCTGTCTACATCTTCTGTTTTTGCTTCCACGGTAGTACTAAATGGGGCTGGTGCGACGTTTCCTTATCCACTCTATTTAAAAATGTTATCAGAATACCAAAAAGAATTTGGTATAAAAGTAAATTATCAAGCAATTGGATCTGGTGGTGGTATTAAAAATATTCTCTCCGAAATAGTGGACTTCGCCGCCAGTGATGCACCTATGACAGAAAAAGATGAAGCGCTTTCTCACACTCCCATTTTGCATATTCCCATGGTTATCGGTAGCGTCATTTTAGCATATAATATAGGTGAACCACAAAGTCCCCCACTTCTCTTAAGCCCTGAAGTTATAGAAAAAATATATGAAGGAGCTATTACCCATTGGAATGATGCACAAATTATAAAAGAAAATCCTAATCACAAACTTCCACATATCCCCATTGTTCCCGTCTATCGCTCTGATGGAAGTGGAACAACCTTTATTTTTACAGATTATCTTAGCAAAGTCTCTTCTGATTGGGCTGAATTATATGGAAAAGATACCTCTATAAATTGGCCCGTTGGTGTTGGACAAAAAGGTAATGCGGGCGTCGCTGCATTTATCAAGGCAACTAAAGGTAGCATAGGATACTTAGAACTTGCCTATGCAAAACAAAACACTCTTAAAATTGCACATTTGCTTAACAGTGCTAAGTACCGTATTACGGAAGAAAATATTCTAGATAGTACTGTTGCAGCTTCTCAAATAGATTCTCTTCCTCCTTCTCTTAAAGTTTCTCTTACTAATAGCTCTAATCCAGTAGCAATGCCCATTGCTTCTTTCACTTGGATATTAGTAAAAAAAGAACAAAATTATAAAGGACGAACACTTCAACAAGCCAAAGCAGTTAAGGCATTACTAACATGGATGCTAACAAATGGACAACAATATGCTAAGCCACTTTACTATGCACCACTCTCTCAAATTGCACAAGAAAAAGCACTTGAACTCTTAAATACTATGACATACAATGGAAGGACATTTTAATTTACAGAAGGATGTTCCATGACTATAAAAGAGAGAAAACCTTTAATAAAAACAATGGGGCATTCTTGGTTAGACGTAATTCTTGAATATTGTGGCTTACTGTCATCTATCATTTATATTTTTGTCATTTTAGCTCTTATAGCAACACTACTTATCCGTTCTTCATCCTCCATAAAACAATTTTCTCTTTCTTTTTTGACGAGCTCTCAATGGAACGAAAAACAAACAGTCCTCTTTCCTCCTGTGTTATCCCCTAGTGACAAATCTATTTCTCTTCGGTTTTCTTACCCCATAGATCCTGATACTGTTAATAATGCCATTTCTCTTTCTCAGCCTTCTTATGGAATAATACCATACACGTATAGTGTTACGAATAGATATATAGAGCTTTTTTTTGAAACATTTCACGATGGAGAATATGTTCTTTCTATTAAAGATACTCTTAGAAATTCACAAAATTATCCAATAGCAACAACATGGAATATTGCTTTTGTTGTTGAGGAAAATACTATTGTCTCTACAACTATTTCTCCTTCATTAGAAAATATAGATTCTTATTCTCGCCTTTATGGGGCTTTTCCCTTCATTTTTGGTACACTTGTCTCGTCTTTGCTTGCCATTGCTATATCATTTCCTTTTTCTATTGCCATTGCTTTATATTTAAATGAATATGCTGCGAAAACAAAACGTGGCTATTTTCTTTCTTCTGTTTCAGACCTGTTAGCTGGAATTCCTTCTGTTATTTATGGTTTTTGGGCTATGTTTTTTATTGTCCCCTATGTTGGTTCTAATATTCTAACAGCCTCTCTTGTCCTTTCCATAATGACATTACCCTATTCTACATCTATTACAAGAGAAGCTATTGCACTTGTTCCAAAACATATGAAATTAGCAGGCTATGCTCTTGGTGGAACAAAGTATACTATTATCCGAACTATTATTATTCCCTATGCCAAATCTGGCATTGTAGCGGGCCTTCTTCTTGCCTTAGGAAGAGCTTTAGGAGAAACACTTGCTGTTACTATGGTAATAGGCAATAGTAATAGAATGTCTTTTTCTCTTTTTGAACCAGCACAAACCATTGCAAGCCTTATTGCTAACGAATACGCTGAAGCTTCTGGGCTTAAACAAAGTGCTTTAATTGAATTAGCATTACTTCTTATACTTATTACAATTTTCTTTGGATTTTTAGGTAGAATTATTGTTAAAAAACAAGGTAAGAAATCATGATAGATGTTCCAGAAACAAATAAACGTTTTACACTAGCTCATTATTCTTCTTTAAAAAGACAAGACAAACTCTTTGCTCTTTTTATAAAGACAAGTTCTTTCATTGCTATTCTCCCCCTCATTGCAATAGTATGGTTTTTACTCTCTAAAGGTATTTCTACTATCAATGCCAATTTTTTTATGGATCTTTCACCTGTTCCTATTGCTGAAGAACTATATTCTTCTCTTTCTCCTTCAAAGAAGCATATTGCCATTGGTGGTATATTAAATGCTCTTGTTGGAATGGTTATGATAGTTTCATGCGCAAGTATTATTAGTATTCCTTTTGCCATTATTATTGCCATATATGTTACAGAAACAAAAAATTATAGGATAGCAAATCTTGTCATGTTATGTGTTGACGTCATGCAAGGCTTACCTTCTATTATTCTTGGAATCGTTGTTAATATATGGCTAGTTGAAACATTTTCAACATATTCGGCCATTGCTGGAAGTGCAGCACTTTTTCTCATGATGCTTCCCATCGTAATAAAAAATTCTGTTGAAACACTCTCACTTGTGCCTCAATCTCTTAAAAATGCAGCACTTGCTCTCGGTGCTCCCTACTGGGCAACAATATTACGTGTTGTGCTTCCTGCTTCATCTGGAGGAATTGCTGTTGGAGCATTATTAGCCATTTCTCGCATTATGGGAGAAACTGCTCCATTGCTTTTTACAGCATTTGGAAATCCATATCTTTCTTTTGATATGACTGGCCCGATGGAAACCATTTCTATGCAAATATATAAAAATGCACTCTCCCCTAACACAAATCTTATAGAAAATGCTTGGGCTGCAGCACTATTTTTAGTATTTCTTATCCTTATTATTCACTTTTTAATAAAACCTTTGGTGGAAAAATGGAAAATCCAATTTTAAAAACGCGTGACTTATCTCTTTGGTATGGGAAAAATATTGTTCTACAAAGAATATCTATGGATATTTTACCTCACTGTGTTCTTTCTGTTATGGGACCTTCTGGATGCGGTAAATCAACATTAATACGAACCTTCAATAGAATGAATGAAATGATTGATGGTACTCTTTTTGAAGGAGAGGTTTATCTTGAAAATGAAAGTATTTTTTCTATGGATCCCATTAGGTTGCGGAGAAAAATAGGAATGGTTTTTCAACAACCAAATCCTTTTCCTACAATGAGTATTTATAATAATGTTCTTGCTGGATACATACTTAATAATATTCATTTAAAAAAAGATGAAAAAGATTTTATAGTGCAGGATTCCTTAGAAAGAGCGGCACTATGGGGCGAGGTAAAAAATAAACTCTTTGAAAAAGGCTCTTTTTTATCTGGTGGACAACAACAAAGGCTTTGTATTGCAAGAACACTTGCCATGAAACCTCAAGTTCTTCTATTAGATGAACCCACTTCGGCTTTAGATCCAAGAGCAACAGCTATGATAGAAGAACTTATTGTTGAATTAAAATCTACTGTTACTATTGTCATCGTTACCCATAATATTGCTCAAGCAGGTAGGGTATCTGATTATACAGCTTTTATGTATTTTGGTGAACTTATAGAATATGATACAACAAAAACAATTTTTACCCTGCCTAAAAATAAAAGAACAGAAGAATATTTAACAGGAAAATTTGATTAGGAGAATAATATGATAGAAACACATATAATAGCCTTAAAAAGTAGGGTAATTAAATATGCTTCTCTTATAGATACGATGTTATTTAAAACTTTTGAAGAAACTAACCAACAAGATTGGAATTCACTTATAGATATCCGCATCACTCTTCGAGAAAAATCTGATGCAATGAGACTAGAAATAGCTCAAGAATGTGTTGCCCTTACAGCTCTTTTTCACCCAGAAGCTGGACATTTACGAAGTATTATGAAAATGTCTGGTATTATTGTGGATTTAAAACGTATGGCTGATGTCATATGCAAAATATCCAGTATTTTCTCAAACGCAAGGGAAGCTATCCCTTTTGATTCCTATCCTCAATTGGCTGATATGCTTAAAGAGACAAGACGAATGATTCACGATGTTATGCAAGCTTTTTCTGAAGAAGATGCTTTATTAGCTGTCTCTGTCATAAATTATGATGACCGTGTTGACGCCTTATGTGGAAGTTTATTACGTAAGATTTTAAGAAAAATAAAAGAACAAGGCGAAGATATAGACCCACTTATCCAACTCCTCACATCGATACGATACCTTGAGAGATTAGCAGATCATGTGACTCACATAGCAGAAGATGTTATATTTATAAAAGAAGGACTAATGTTACAAAAAGTCGAAGACCTACAAAAAATAATACTCACAAGAAATATTAAAGGAAGCTAGTTCTTTGTAAATATATGAAAAGAACAAAATAGTATAATAATACTCTACAGCCGCAGAAGAAAAAGGCCAACCGTATTGCACACAACTAAAGATTTTTAATCCTATAATATATATAAAACAGGGAACACAAATCAAGTATTCCCTGTTCTCATTTTTTATCTTACCTACTTCTTTATAATCGTTTCTGCAATTGCTTGAGGTACCCTTTCATAATGATCAAATACCATAGAAAACGTTGCTCTACCTTGCGTTTTAGAACGTAGGTCGGTGGCATACCCAAACATAGCAGAAAGAGGAACCTCAACCCTAATCACCTGAGCTCCAGCTCTTGCATCCATTCCTTGAACTTTACCCCGTCTACCATTTAAATCACCCATAACATCCCCCAGATAATCGTCAGCAGTAACAACTTCCACAGCCATTATCGGTTCTAACAAAATCGCTCCTGCAGATGCCATCGCATCTTTAATTGCCATAGATCCAGCTATATAAAAAGCTTGTTCTGATGAGTCCACGTCATGGTAAGATCCAAATGTCAATGTCACTTTTACATCAACAACGGGAAAACCTGCAACAATACCACTTTTCAATGCATCCTGAATCCCTTTATCCACAGCAGGAATATATTCTTTTGGAATCACACCACCAACAATAGCATTAACAAATTCATAGCCATTTCCTGGATTAGGCTCCACTGTAATAACAACATGGCCATATTGCCCACGGCCACCTGTTTGCTTTGCATATTTAAGATCAGATTTAGATGCTTTTGTAATAGTCTCTCTATATGCAACCTGAGGCTTACCTACATTAGCATTTACATTAAATTCTCTCATCAATCTATCAACAATAATTTCAAGATGTAATTCACCCATACCAGCGATAAGAGTTTGTCCTGTTTCCTCGTCTCCTTTAACCCTAAAAGAAGGATCTTCTTTCGCTAATTTATTTAAAGCAGTTGAAAGAGCATCTCTATCAGCTTTTGTTTTTGGCTCAATAGCCACTTCAATTACTGGTTCTGGAATTTGTAAAGATTCTAAAACGACAGGTCTTTTTTCATCACAAACAGTATCTCCAGTAGAAGCTTGTTTTAAACCAACTAAAGCAATAATATCTCCAGCTCCTGCCCATTTTATCTCTTCTCTTTTATTAGCATGCATCCGGAGAATACGACCAATTCTTTCTTTTTTTCCTGTTCCTGAATTATAAATTGACATACCCGATTCTACAAAACCAGAATAAATACGAACAAAGGAGAGGTGGCCTATAAATGGATCTGAAAATAATTTAAATACTAAACCAGCAAAAGGCTCTTTATCTGAACAAGGACAAAGAATAAGCTCTCCCTCCTTATCTGGATTACGTCCCTCCATGGGCGGAATATCTAAAGGAGAAGGTAAATAATCTAAAACAGCATCTAATAACAATTGCACACCCACGTTCCTAAATGCCGAGCCACACAGAACAGGAACAAATGCATGTCGTAATAACCCTTTACGAATACATTTTTTTATATCTTCATTAGAAATTTCTTCCCCACCAAGATAGCGTTCCATTATCTCTTCATCTTCCTCTACTATAGTGTCTAACATCTCTAAGCGTTTCTCTTTTGCCAATTCTCGTAAATTTTCTGGAATGTCTTCCTCAAAGTAAGTACTCCCCTTAACATCTTTGTCAAATTTTACCATTTTCTGCTTTATAATATCTATAATAGCATTAAATTGATCTTCTTCCCCTACAGGAAGATGAAGTACTACAGGTTTTGCGGAAAGCCTTTCCACCATCATATCTACACAGCGATAAAAATTGGCTCCTATTCTATCCATTTTATTAACAAAACAGATACGGGGAACACCATAACGATCTGCCTGTCTCCATACTGTTTCTGATTGTGGTTCAACACCAGCCACTCCATCAAATACAGCAACAGCTCCATCTAATACACGAAGAGATCTTTCAACTTCAATTGTAAAATCGACGTGACCTGGAGTATCAATAATATTAATCTGGCAATCCTTCCAATGACACGTCGTGGCCGCAGAAGTTATTGTAATTCCCCTTTCTTGTTCTTGCTCCATCCAATCCATTGTGGCTTCACCATCGTGAACCTCACCAATTCTATGAGAAACACCCGTATAAAATAAAATTCGCTCTGTTGTTGTAGTCTTACCAGCATCAATATGAGCCATAATACCAATATTTCTCTGCTTATCTAGTGGTACAATTCTTGACACAAATTCCCCCTTATTACCATCTAAAATGTGCAAAGGCTTTATTTGCTTCTGCCATACGATGAACTTCTTCTTTTTTCTTAATCGCTCCACCCCTGTTGTTATATGCATCAACAAGCTCCGCAGATAACTGTGCAACCATTCCTTTTTCCCCTCGCTTACGGGCAAATAAGATCAACCAACGTATTGCTAAAGCCAACTGACGATCCAATCTCACATCCATAGGAACCTGATACGTTGCTCCACCAACTCGCCTTGCCTTTACTTCCAATTGAGGTTTAGCATTTTCTATTGCTTTTTCAAAAGCTTTTACAGGATCTTCCCCTGTTTTTTCCGATAATATATCCAACGTCTTATAAAGTATTGACTCCGCAATACTTTTCTTACCATCATACATGAGGCGATTTACAAAACGAGCAATAATCCTATTACTATAGACAGGATCTGGCAAAATAGCACGTTTTGGTACTGGTCCTTTACGAGGCATTTTTAACTCTCCTTATTTTGGGCGCTTAGTTCCATATTTTGAACGACTACGTCGACGATCTGCAACACCAGTCGTATCCAATGCACCACGAACAATGTGATAACGAACACCAGAAACGTCTTTCACTCTACCACCTCGTATAAGAACAGAGGAGTGCTCTTGAAGATTATGCCCTTCTCCTGGTATATAAACAGTTACCTCAAAACCATTACTCAAACGGACACGTGCCACTTTACGCAAAGCTGAGTTAGGCTTTCTTGGTGTAGTTGTGTACACTCTGGTACACACTCCTCGACGCTGAGGACAACTTTTTAAGGCTGGAGTCTTTTTACGACTTAATACCTTTTTTCGTTTTCTTTTTATAAGTTGATTGATGGTAGGCATCATATCCTCCGTAAAATTTCAACAGACTGAACCGATGAAATGCGAGACTATCGTATTTCTTTACTTTTGTCAACACGGAACATGTCTTTTTATTACTTTCGGCAAGATCACTACATCTTATCAAAAATAATCATATATAACGTATTCTTTACCAATCAGTGATATCGGTGGATAAATAAACAATACCCCCCCCCCTGAACTTAGCACTGTTTTAATAGTATCACGTACCAAAGCACTTTTTATTATACCACTTAGATTATTAGCATATTCTCTCAACTATGCACAAGATTTATTCCAGAGCCTACCAAGCCCATCTTCGTAGAAACAACACCTAAAGAATGAGAAAGTGTGGATATATATGCACTTGGCGAGAATATATTTTTCTCAATTTGTTTATACTACTAGCACGACTAGACAATACATCTGTTTTCACCATGTAAACGCAAATAAGCATTTGCCCTAAAATATTCAATTTTTCTGCATTAATAGCATTTTTATATATAATTCGTACATTTATGTGATACTCATTGCCATAAGAAAAAAAACGATACCCTTGAAAATGCTTTCTTAGATTATACCTATAAGGACTATATTCCTAAACATAATTTATTCGCTTGATATTGAAAAAAAACTCCACAATTTCCTCATAATACTTCTATTTTTTCCTTGCCATCTATTTTCAAATTTGCTATATTCGCTCAGAATAATGCGTTTAGTGCAAGGGAGGTGATTTTGTGCCAGGAGTGTTCCTCAATGATGGAGATAGCAACTTTGATCTCGCACTAAGGAGATTCAAAAAACAGATTGAAAAGGCAGCTGTCCTCTCTGAAATGAAAAAAAGACAACATTTTGAAAAACCAAGTGTTGTTAGAAAAAAGAAAAAAATTGCTGCTAGGAAGCGTTTCCTTAAAAAGAATAGAAAAGCAAACCTATCCTGATAAATACTACTTTGGCTCATTTCCTCCAAATGAGCCTTTTTACTGGGGAAGAGTATAGATATGTTATTCCAAAAAATTGACAATGATTATCTCCTTGCATACAAAAAGAGAGAGACTCAGAAAGTAACGGTACTAAGGCTTCTTAAAACAGCCATAAAAAATATGGAAATAGAGTGCATGAGGCCTCTTTCTGATAACGAGATTTTAGATATTATTATCAAACAAGCAAAACAAAGAAATGATTCAATTATTCAATTTGAACAGGCCAAAAGGAATGACCTTGCGGATATAGAAAAACAGGAATTGTTATTTCTACAAGAATATCTTCCTGCCATTCTTGCAGATGATGTTCTTAAGAATATTATTCTTAAAATAATAAAAGAAGTAAGTGCAAACAAATTATCCGATATGGGAAAAGTTATGAATATGCTTAACACCCAATATAAAGGACAATTCGATGGAAAAGCAGCAAGCTCTCTTGTAAAAGAAGCCCTACAAAATATAGAAATTTAGTCATTTTCTGCTTAGATTTCTTTTTGTTTTCTTCTGTTTGATTCTCCGTATATATTTAATATTCTTCATTTTTTTGTATTTTTTTCGTAAAGGTTATTTACAAAGTTGGAGAGATGTTTTACACTCTTGCTGGAGATTTTTAAATATAGTAACTATATGTTTGTATTTGTTGGTTTACTATCAGTTAAAAGTATATTTGTCATTCAATGGATATTAGAGTGTATGGATTTTAATGGGCAATTTGTTTCACATATAATTCTAAACTAGATCATATGGTTTTCTTGTTTTTTCTCAAAAATGTTTTATATTGTTGCTAGCCAAAATTGAGAACATATATTTACCCTAGAGGCACTATTTTACAGGACGTTGGAGAATTAAACTGTCATTTATTTTCTGTTAAGAAGTTATGATGTGTCCCCAATTTATGCCATTCTTAAATGAGATTATCATGAGAGACTTAGCTATTCTAGAAATTAAAAATAAACTTCCAATACTATCTTTAGTACAGCGGTATATTGCATTAAAAAGAGCTGGAAATCGATGGCTTGGTCCTTGTCCATTTCATCAGGAAAAGACACCTTCTTTTACCATTAATAATGGAGTTGGATTGTTCTATTGTTTTGGTTGTCAAGCTTCAGGGGATATATTTTCTTTTTATCAGCAATACCATGGTGTTGATTTTAAAGAAACCCTGCACGCTTTGGCTGACGAAACTGGTGTGCTTCTTAATACCAATACAGTTCCTTCTAAAGAATATGAAACTCAACAATCTTTCAAAAAAAATATCTATAAGATACACGATGTTGCAAGTAATCACTTCACACAAACCCTTCATTCTTCAACGGGAAAACATTGCTTAGAATACTTAGAGAAACGAAAAATCTCAAAAGAAATTCAGGATATTTTCTCCTTAGGATATGCTCCAGATCGCTGGGATTTCATTGCTACCTTTTTAACAAGGTCAGCTTTTACAAAAAAAGAAATAGAAAGTTCTGGTTTATGTTCCAGTAAAAATGATTCCATATATGATAGATTCAGAAATAGACTGATTTTCCCTATTAGAGCCCTCTCAGGACAAGTTATTGCTTTTGGAGGAAGGGATGTTTCTTTTGTAAATAACACTGAAACAGCCAAGTACATTAATAGTCCAGAAAGCCCTATTTATACAAAGGGAGAACATCTTTATGGTTTATATCAATCTAGAAAATCTATTGCCCACACAAAATCTATTATCTTGACAGAAGGTTATATTGATGTACTCACTCTTCATCAATTTGGATATTCTACAGCTTGTGCTCCACTAGGTACCTCGCTTACAATCCAGCAGGTAGATAAAATTGCTTCTCTTGCTTCTTCTGTTCAGCTCATTTTTGATGGGGATATTGCTGGAAGAAAAGCTGCCTTCAAAGCGACAGAGAAAATCCTTGCTAAGGGGCTTTCTGTCAATGTCCTCATCTTGCCAGAGGGTGAAGATGTCGATTCTTTTCTTATGAATTATGGCCTAGAATCTTTTGAGGATCTTAGAAAAACTGCTCCTTCTGGTTTGCTTTTTTATACACAAGTACTACAAAAGCTTTCCCCAAAAGAAATTGCTGAGTGGCTGCGTTCTTTTCTACAAGGTGTTGAGAAAGAAGAGATTGCTACTCAGTATATTCCTCATTTCGTCCGTATATTTGGTATAGAAGAGGAAATTCTTAGAAATTTTATAAAGAAAATTGAAAAGATTTCCCCTCTACCAAAAGATACGACACCTTCTTTTTCCCTTATGGATAAAGAACTCTCCATTTTACGGCATCTCATACAGTTTCCAGAACATACAAATATTTTATGCAACGCAGGTCTTGAATTAATTATTCAATTGGATGGAATACATGACATACTTTTTTATCTTCGAAACAATAAAAAAATTGAGGACCATTTCTCTACTCTTTCTCCACAATCTCAGACACTTTTTTCATATATATCAAATACATTCACCCTTACCTCTGTGGAGCAAAAAGAAAAAGAATGTGATGAAATTCTTTCTTATTTAGAAATAGAGTGTTATAAACGCGGTCTTGCCAGCTTAAATGCCCTTCAAAGGAACACGAGCGATATTACCATGTTAAAAGATATTCAAAACAATATTAAAGCAATTTTAAAAGGAATAAATAATGCTTAATTCCAGAGATGTACAGCAAATTCAAGACCTTATAACAAAAGGAAAAAAATCTGGCTTTTTAACATCAGATGAAATCACAACTGTGCTATCCTCAGAAGTTAATACTCCAGAACAATTTGAAGAAATTATTGGTATCTTTGATCAAATGGATATCACTATTGTTGACGCTGAACAGAAAAAAATCATCTCTACTGCTCAAGATGATATTTTCTTTGATATAACAGATATTCAAGAATCTGAGGAAGTGGTTAATTTCTCTGCACGTACGACGGACCCAATTCGTATGTATCTACGTGAAATGGGTTCTGTTCCATTATTAAATAGGGATGGTGAAGTAGAAATAGCAAAAAGAATTGAATTAGGCGAGGTAGAAATACTCTATGCATTGATAGAAGTTCCCATTGCTATACAAGAAATTCTCAGTATTTCCGATGACCTTAAAGAAAGACGATTAAAGCTAAAAAATGTTGTTAAAACGATTGAAGATGAAGATGATTTAGAAGAAAATGATGAAGAAAGTGAATTAAATCAAAGAGAACGTGTTTTAATGCTTTTAGAAAATATTAGAGAATTGTATAATGAATACAAGTATTTATACCTCCATCTAGATGATTGCTGTACGTTAGAACAGTGTGTTACACCTCTACACGAAGAAATTATGGAATACAAAAATAAGGTTGTTTCTTGTTTACAAGAAGTTAAATTAGAGAAAACCCTACTCACTCGTATAATAAATAGAGTTGAAGATTATGTGCGACAAATGTACAATTGCCAAAGAGATCTTTCTGCATATACGTTTGCCACTGGAAAAACCCATCAAGAATTACAAACTATTTTCAACCAAGTAAAAACGAAACAATTATCATCCATAGAAGCTGCTGCAATCCTCAACAAAAATGTGGATGAATTCTTTTCTCTTAAAGAAATTTTATTAGGTAAAATGGAAATTCTTCAAAGGCTTGAAGAAAAATGTATGCATTCCGTTAGTGACTTAGAAGAAATATTGTGGAGGATTAAGCATGCAAATACCATTGTTGCTTCTGCAAAACAAGAATTAATTCGTTCCAATTTACGTCTTGTTGTGAGTATTGCAAAAAAATATACCAATAGGGGCTTACAATTTCTTGATCTTATTCAAGAAGGAAATATTGGACTAATGAAAGCTGTTGATAAATTTGAGTATCAACGTGGATATAAATTTTCCACATACGCAACGTGGTGGATACGGCAAGCCATTACACGAGCTATAGCAGATCAAGCACGAACTATTCGTATTCCTGTACATATGATAGAAACAATTAATAAGCTCATTCGAGTAAGTAGATATTTAGTTCAAGAACTTGGCAGGGATCCTATGCCAGAAGAGATATCTGAACGCATGGGTTTCCCTCTTGATAGAGTTAAAAAGGTTCTTAAAATTGCCAAGGAACCTATCTCTTTAGAAACACCTATAGGTGATGAGGAAGATTCCAATTTAGCAGATTTTATAGAAGATAAGAAAGCACTCTCTCCATCTGATGAAATTATTACAACAAAATTAACAGAACAAGTGGAGGAAGCACTACGAACTCTCACGCCAAGAGAAGAACAGGTTCTGCGAAAACGCTTTGGTATTGGTGAGAAGTCGGATCATACACTTGAAGAAGTTGGAAAACTCTTCAACGTTACAAGAGAACGAATTAGACAAATTGAAGCAAAAGCATTACGAAAGTTGCGACATCCTATACGATGCTTCATTTTACAAACATATCTTGAATAGCAATATAGCATAGAATGTGGACAACGATATTCTCTTCTTTGCCATTTATCTATGAACGACCATTTGATCTTTTGTTATTTCTTGCACTATTTTTATACAAAGTAGATCTACAATAAATTTTAGACGCTATTTGTGTATTTTCTTTCATTAGTAGCTATAGTTAATAGATAAGGTATTCTTATGGTATATTTTCACTATTTTTATATTCGTACCAATTAGTACCTAAGAAGATACTATTATCTTTCAATATATGCAGAAAAACCAAAACTATATAACCAAGCTATACCTGCACATTTTCTCAAGTAAGATATAATTATGCTCCATATATTTATATTTCTTCTTTTTCAGATTGTATTGCATTCATAATTCTTGTGACAGGCTCTTCGAGTAACAACCTAAATTTTCGCAACAAATATTCTGTTTCTGCTTCGAATCTAAATATCAATGCTGGTTGAGTGTTAGAAGCTCGTACAAGCCCCCATCCTTTTTCAAATTGAATTCGAACACCATCAATATTACAAATAGAAAATTTGTCTTTCAACAAATCATATAATTCCTCAATAACTCGGAATTTATATTCGTCAGCACATTCTATTACAAGCTCTGGGGTACTGTACATTTTTCTCCATTGTAGTATTTCTGAAACAACCATAGTACTCTGTGACAAAATTGTCAGCAATTTCGCTGCTGCATAGGTAGCGTCGTCCACACCATACCATTCCTCACCAAAAAACATATGTCCACTCATCTCACCAGCTAGCATAACATTTTGACTATACATGGCTTCCTTTATCATAGAATGCCCTGTTCTCCACATAAGGGGCTCTCCACCATGGTTTTTTATATCTTCAAATAATCTGTTCGAACATTTAACATCTCCTATAACAGTTGCACCTCTATTTCTTTTTAAAAAATCTCGCGCAAAAATTGCTAATAATTCATCCCCACACAACAATCTCCCTTTTTCATCCACTATGGCAATTCTGTCTGCATCTCCATCAAGTGCTATTCCCACATCTGCATCGTAATCAAAAACAGCCTTTCTTAAAGCAAGAATATTTTCCTCTTTTGTAGGATCTGGTGGGTGATTAGGAAATCCTCCATCTGGAGTACAATTTATTTCTATTAAATTGACACCCAATGTGCTCAATATTTCAGCACACGTTTCACCTCCAGAACCGTTACTTCCATCTAGAATCACTCGAAGAGGTCTTTTTAACACCAAATTTTGTAACACAGCCTCTTTATAGGCAGGAATGATGTCAACTGCACTAGCAAAGCCCTGTCCTCTTTTAAAGGTATTTTCTTTCATTATAGAATAGACATTCTGTATCTCATCTGTATGAATAGTTCCCCTACCTAGCCAAATTTTAAAACCATTATATTCTGGTGGATTGTGGCTCGCCGTTATCATAACGCCAGCAGAACGTTTCAAATATTTAATTGCAAAATATAGTGTGGGTGTTGCAACCATTCCTATGCTAATAACATCCACACCAGTAGAACAAAGACCAACAATTAAAGCATCGTGATACTCAGGTGATGAGTACCTACAATCGTGTCCTACAATACAAAGTGTTTCTCCGTTATTCAAAAAATATGTTCCAAGAGCTCTACCTAAAACCGTAACCCATTCGACATTAAAATCGACATCCACAAGACCACGTATATCGTAGGCTCGAAAAATATTTTTTGAAATAGCTCGCACAAACAATCCTCATCTTCATTATTAAATTATGCCTTAGTATATCGGTATCTCTGTAGATTAGCAAGATTTTTTCTTGACTTCTCTACAAGGGTATACTATAATCTGATTATGAACTGGAACTGGGATGATTTAGAAGAAAAAAAACAAAAAAATACAGCGCATAAAATTCCGCAAGATCCTCAGAATAAGAAAAAGAGGGAAGACTCTTTTATTAAATTTGAAGAATTTTTTGGCAATTTCAGAAAAATGTCTTTAATTATTACTCTCCTTCTTGTTATATTTTGGCTTGCTCAAGGTTTTTATATAGTCCAACCAGATGAACTAGGTGTAGTTACTCGTTTTGGGAAATATATTGAAACCACTGAGCCTGGCCCTCATTATAAACTGCCGTACCCAATATATGAGATTTATAAACCCAAAGTTTTTGAAGTAAAACGTTTCGAGGTGGGTTTTGTTAATGCTTCAGCAAGCAATAGTGAATCTGAAATGCTCACAAAGGATGAAAATATTGTTAATGTACAATTCAGCGTTCAGTATCAAATTAATGACCCTGTTAAATATTTATTCAAAGCTGCTGATCAACACGAACTGTTGAAAAACGCTTCCCAGTCTGTTATGAGAGAAGTTATTGGTTCAAGTGATATCGATGCGGCCTTGACAGAAGGTAAACAACTCATTCAAACAACTGCTGCAAGTACCCTTCAAGAAATAGCTGATAATTACAATCTTGGAGTGAAAATATTAGCTGTTCAAATGCAAAATGTATATCCTCCTGAGGCTGTTTCTGAAGCATTTAAAGATGTTGCAAGTGCAAGAGAAGATAAATCTCGTTTTATCAATGAAGCTCTTGCCTACAGAAATGAGATTATTCCTCGAGCTCGTGGTCGTGCAGCCGAAATGCTTAACCAAGCGGAGGGATACCAAATCGCCTCTTTAAAAATAGCCACAGCTGAAGCAGAACGATTCTCTCTTCTTCTTGAACAATACGTAAAGTCCCCTGAAGTAACACGAAAAAGACTTTATCTTGAAACTATGCAAAGGCTATTTTCTGCTCCTGAACTACAAAAGGTTATTATTCCATCTACTTCTGCTGGCACTCTTCTACCTTATCTGCCCCTCAATAAGAAAACAAACGCTATAGGAGCTAATTAAAATGAATACAACTTCGTTGAAAATTATACTTCCTTTATTTCTTATTCTTGTTATATATAATTCTATTTTCTTCGTACAAGAATACAATCAGGCTATTGTTTTACAGCTTGGAGAACCTATTAAAGTCATTGAACAACCAGGATTACAATTCAAAATTCCCCTCTTACAAAATGTTATTTTTGTAGATTCTAGAGTTCTCATGTATAATATAAAGCAAGCAGAAGCATTGACTAGTGATAAGAAAACTATAGTTCTCGATAGTTATGCCTCTTGGAGAATTGACAATCCTTTGTTATTCTACAGAACACTTCGTACACAGACCAATGCACAAATACGACTAGATGATATTATATATTCTCAGCTTCGGGTAGAAATAGGAAAACATACGCTTACAGAGGTTGTTTCTTCCAGTCGAACAAGTATTATGGATATTATTGCACAGAATACAGCTAGCTCATTAAAAGATTTTGGTATTAAAATAGTAGATGTTCGTATTAAGAAAACAGATTTACCAAAAGAAAATCAACAAGCTATTTTTGAAAGAATGAGATCTGAAAGAAAGCGACAAGCCCAACAATATCGTTCTGAAGGAGAAGAAGAATCTATAAAAATTCGTTCTCAGACAGAAAAAGAGCAGGTCATTATTCTTGCTGAATCTGAAGAAAAGAGCACTCTTATCAGGGGAGAAGCCGACGCATTAAAATCAGCCGTTTACTCAAAAGCATATGCAAAAAATCCTTCTTTCTATTCTTTTATTCGATCTTTGCAGAGCTATGAAGAATCTTTTAAGAATAATACAACTATTATGCTAACACCTAAAGATCCTTTTTTGCAGTATTTTAACTAAATATATTCTGTATCCTTTGTTATAGTATTTTTTCAAGAGAAATTTTTGTTAGAGAGCTTCTTTCGCAAAAATTATAAAATAATGAATGAGAAACGATACATAATAAGAAATTCATATAAATAACAAAAAAAGGTTATTTGAAACAATAAAAAGTGGTGAGATTACTATCTTTTTCACATGACACGACTGTATTTTTTCACTCCTAACATATAGACAGTATCCTTTCTTTTAATTAATATATACTATACACCTTTTCTGGCTTCTTCTTTGCTATTCTCTACATATATTTGTAGAAAAAAAGGATTGATACTCTTCTATGCTTAACCATAATATACTAAAACTATCTTCCATGATTTTTGCCCTTACTATCAATTTTATTTCTAGTTTTCATATTTTCCCATATACAGTTGCAGAAATATCTTCTATGTACCCCACACCAATAACACCAGCAAGTTTTACTTTTTCTATTTGGGGCATCATTTACTTACAGTGGATCTTTGCTATTGTGAAAGAAAAGGATAGCCTTCAAATACTAGATTACCTACTTAATGCTCTTTGGATTATCCTTTGGTGTAATAATCTTATTTTATTAGCATGCCTCACACTGTTGCTCATGACATTTCGCGTATTACTACAACTTCCAACTCAATCTCTTTATGCTTCTTGGCTCTGTGTTGCATCTTGTATAAATGCATATATAGTAGGTGGGAGTGTACTCGCTATCTTTTTTATTGTCTTTTTTATTTTATTTGTGCAGCCTATGCCGGCACTACACAACAGAATGCGTATCGCCATTGCATTATATAAAGACAAAAAGAATCCTCTCGCTGCCTTCATCCCTACAGTTATCTCTTTACTGGTTTTTTCGTGGGCTTTTTTGGGAATATTACTCAAATGAATCCAGCATTTTTATTAATGAACTTCTTAATTTAGCAGAAACATCACTATCTTTTAAAGCAAAGTGGATATTAGCTAATAAATAATCTATTCTATCTCCTGCATCAAAACGACGACCTTGTATTTGAACAGCTAAAAATTCTGTTTCTTTTAACATTGTTGATAGTGCGTCTGTTAATTGAATTTCATCAAATTTTCCTGCTTTTGTATTCTCTAAATGTGTAAAAATTTCTGGAGTTAAAATATATCTTCCAACTATAGCTTTACGACTTTTTGTTTCAGTATATTGCGGTTTTTCTAGTACATTTTCTACTGTAAAGATGCTATCCTTTATCTTCGAACATTCTATAATCCCATATTTAGAAACATCTTCTTCTTCTACTTCAACAAAACCAATAACAGGTTTATTGTACGTTTTAGCAACATGCATTATCTGACCAATTCCCGGTTCTTCAGAGAAAAATAAATCGTCTCCCAACATTACAGCAAATGCTTCGTTTCCTATGACGTCCTTTGCACATAATATTGCGTGCCCAAGACCTTTTTGCTTTTTTTGTCGCACAGAAATGATATTAACATATTCCGCTATAGCCTGAACTTTTTTTAAGAGATCGATTTTTCCTGTGCGCAATAAAAGATCTTCCAATTGAGGACTATAATCAAAATGATCTTCAATTATCTTCTTATCCTTACTTGTGATAAATATAATATCTCGAATATGCGAAGCCACTGCTTCTTCAACAATATATTGAACTGTGGGCTTATCATGAACTGGAAGCATTTCTTTTGGAATATTCTTTGATGCCGGTAAAGATCTCGTTCCCCAACCAGCCACAGGAATAATCACTTTTGTTATTGATTGTATATCCATAAAATGCACCTGTAGCCTTATCTTTCAGGCTTTCTAACATTTTCTTCATGAAATGTCAATTGTACATGCCTTATATCCTTGTCTTTTCTCCTTACTTTCGATATACTGAGCAAAGAGGTGTTTATGTCTTCTTTACTCATTACTTCAACATTACACAGTGCGTTATTACCACCATATCTTTCTTCTATTCCGTTGTTTTATCCCGCTGTCGGAACTAGTGAAGGAAAAATTACTTCTTCAAAATTACCCTATACAGAAGAAGAAGCTTCTCAATATATTCTTCAACTTCATAGTTTCTTATCTGAAAAGAGAATTATTCCAGGCACACATCAACACTGTTTAGATTTTACATTTGATGAAATAGATTTATTCTCAGAAAATAAAAAATCACACACACGCACCCTCTCTCAAAAAGCTCATAGTCTTTTACTTATTGCTTACATACAAGAAGAACAATATATTGCTCTTTCTCTAGATATTGAAAATTTTAACCACCTATGTACAGAATTTCAAACTCTTTTTACCTCAATCTCACCTATAACACCATATATCTCACCTATAGAAGAAAATTCTTTTCATAATACAGAATATCTTTTGTTTGCCGCTCTTACCCATTTTACAGCAAATGACATAGTATTTGTCTCTCCTTCTGTATCTCTATTTGAACTTTGCCAAGAAAAAGGCCTTATTCAAAATATTCCACCCGATATATCGTTACTATGCAATAAGTACAATATTACTCCATACGCCAAAGGGTATATTGCATCTTCATTGGAAGATTTTTTGCCTTCTTTTGGTCACCTTTCCTCAGGAGATACAATACGGTGTATCTTTTGCTTTGAGGAAAATATATAATGAAAGAATCTCCACTAAAAACATTACCAAAAGGCATTATCTTTGATTGTGACGGTGTGCTCATTGATTCTAAATGCGCAAATATCTCTTACTACAACTCACTAAGGGAATCTTTTAATTTACCTTTCTTAACTCCTGCTGAAGAAGATTTCGTTCACAGTACTACTTTACAAATTGCCCTTGAAACCCTTATTCCAAAAGAGCACCTTTCTCATATAGTAGAAGAGATAGAATCTCGTGGTTTCACTTTTCCTACAGAAGAATATGTGCATATAGATTCAGCATTAATTCCTGTTTTAAAATTCCTTAAGAAACACTCCATTCATAGTGCTATTTTTACAAATAGACGTAGACAAAGCCTTATGAAAATTTTACAATACTTTTCTATCGATACATTTTTTACTCCAATTGTAACCCCAGATATTGTTCCACCTAAACCACATTATGAAGGACTATATCGAATAGCTTCTACGTGGAAGATACCTATAGAAAACCTTTTATTTATTGGAGATACCATGGCCGATGCAGGCCCTGCAATAGCGGTTTCTATTCCATTTTTCTCTTTTAACAATAGTACAATACCCTCACTATATAATCTTAATAATTTTAGTGACCTTTTATCCATTTTACAAAATCTCTCGGAGGAAATAATATGATCTTTTTAGGAAATATTTTGCAAGGCATAGCTGAAGTACTTTCTATGATATCTTCCTTGTATGTTTGGATACTTATTATATCTGCTATTTTATCCTGGATTCAGCCAGACCCATATAATCCTATTGTTCGCATATTACGAAATCTCACAGAGCCTCTCCTTTATAGAGTGAGAAAAATAATTCCTTTTGCATATATTAATGGTATTGATCTTTCTCCCTTTATTCTTATCCTCATAATACAATTATTTAAATCAATTATTGTACAAAGTATTTTTGAATATGCTATCAGATTAAAGAATCTTTAATTATGTAAGATTCTATTATACCTTTGCATTTCACGTTTCTTCCTTTTTATGTATCCAAGAGTCTTCTAAAAGAAAGGTGTAACGAATATCTCCCTACAAGTATGTTACTACCCTATTTTGTTTCTTCGCAAGATATTATTGTACTCTATATAGTATAGTAATGTATTGTACGTGATCAACACCACACTTTTATTTATACTATAAGCATAATACTATTTTCCATACCTCGTCCATATTATGGCCACCATTTTTTTAATAATATAGCCTTTTGTTACCTCTATTATATAAGTATTCTTCTATGTTACAGTATATTTTTGCAATTCTTTCATTCTATCTTAACAATACTATATAGCTGTCTGTACTACCCCCATCACCGTTAGAACACACTATTGCATACTCTCTATCAATAAAATCACTATAATGTAAAATAACAATATCACAGAACATAAAAACAGAACAAAATAACTATAAAAAAGGAACCTATCCTATTCGTTGGTAGAATATATGCTCTACAATAATCCTCAATCGCATGTATAGGGATTTTACAAGGGCACCTTCTTCTCATATAAAACGAGTACAAAGTTTCTACTATATATCAATAGATACTCTTTCACTCCAATAATATATTTATAATACAATTAGGTAATACATTATTTACCACACGCTCATTTACTCACAATAGTTATCTTATCTAGAATAATCCATATTTCTCTCTTCATATCTACATGTACTAACCTCAATTATATCCACTCATTCTCATCCACACCATAGCCCATATCATGTAAGAAATAGTCTTTTGTTACTCAACATATTTTACTATACTTATATAGAGAGAACATAATTTCTTTCTAAGATAATACTTCTATTATTGAAAATATATTCGACTATAACAATAATAAGACTACGCCACCATACTACCCTTCCCTCTATTTTCACACAATATATCCCACACCATTGCTTCTTATAATTATGCCTCTTTTGCCGTTCTATTTACAACTATTTTCCGATTAAAAAACTATATCATCCTCCTCTATTTGTGACATAGTTCTTCTTTCAATAGAGGAACTACACGCAACCACTCCACAAAGAAGTAATAATAATTCACCACCTCATAATAATACTATTTTTCTCATATCATTTTTTTTGAGTAGCCTGATGCAATGCAGATTCTATTCGTTTTGCTGTATAAATATCTCTCAAAATAAGAGGACTATTTGCTCCAGAATATTTTGGAAATATTGCCAAAAGTGGAATAGAATTACTTTTTAAAGAAGCCAGTAATTCCTCTCCATCCTTATTTTCTCTTGTTAAATCTACTACAATAAACCGTACTCCGTATTCTTTTTTCCATTTTGCTACATTTTCTGGAGTGAGCACCGTCTGCTCTAATACCTTACAATTTGGACACCAATCTGCTGTAAAATTTACCAACAACGTCTCTTTTGATAATAATAGATTAAACGTCTTCTTAGTAAATGTCTCCCATGAACTCACTGGTGCAGGTTGCAATACCCAAGAAATTGCACCTGAAAGAATGAGAATTATTACTATTCTTATAAATAAATTACGAGCATTTGTGTATTCATAGCCAGTTGCTTTTCCCCATACCCATGCTCCAATAGCCAATATAAATAAAATAACAATACTTGGGAACAACCACAGTTTAGGCAATAATGATAAAAGATA
This sequence comes from Desulfovibrionaceae bacterium, assembly GCA_051650105.1. Lineage (GTDB taxonomy): Bacteria > Desulfobacterota > Desulfovibrionia > Desulfovibrionales > Desulfovibrionaceae > CAMWXW01. Next base: position 56,914 of record JBOFIJ010000017.1, on the reverse strand, counting down.
TATAGTTGTCCCTATTAAAAAGAAGGCGACCATTGCTTCCAAAATAGTATTCCACTTACCAGGACGAGGTAATTTTGTTATTAATGTGGGAAATAAAATAAAGAAAATATATGGAATTATCATCCCAAAAGACATTGTCATTAATACAATCATAACATGCGATGGAGGTTGCTGTACCAACCAACTAAGAACACCCCCTAAAAGAGGAGCACTACAAGGTGTTGCTAATAATGTTGTTAACATTCCTGTCATAAATGCTTGATATGTTGCCGTGCCAGCACTACCTATGCGTACAGTAAATATCGGAATATCAAAAACACCAAAAATACTTAATGCCAACAAAAATACTATTGATGCAATAATAAGCATTGCTTCTGGAATTTGAAATATTCTTCCCCAAATAGAACCAGTAGAATACATTAAGAAGCCAAGTAATGCAAAAAATGTTATAACACCAAGACTAAAGAAAATATTATATACCCTAAAAATATGTATACTTTTTTCTCTTTCATGCTCATCATATATATCAGAATCTCTTTTTGAAATAATACCCAATAAAGATGAGAATTTGAGTGTTATTATTGGAAAAACACAGGGCATAAAATTAAGAATAAATCCTGCCAAAAAAGCAAATAATAACCCTTTAGTTAGTGTTTCAACCTCAAACATTTCTTGAACATAGTGCGGGGTAAATTCCCATAGCCCAGTATTCTTTACAATATTCTCTTTGTTATTAGCCTGTATTAAGGCTATCTCTGATTTTTTATCAACACTATCTTTCGTACTACCTTCACTATTTGTGACATCCACATCGGATGTAAATATTTTCTTAATTTTATCTTTCCAAGTATTGTCATCTACATTTTGTGTACTACTTCCTTGTTGAGCCTGCTTTTCTTTCCAGCGTTCCTTTTCCAGTGCAATTTGGTATACTAATTCTTTGTCTCTTGCTATTTCTTGTTGTGTTTTCCTCTTACCTTGTCTTTTCTCTGCAATCTTCTTCTGCATAAGAATTTCAATCTGTTGTTTTTGCAAGAGTTCCGATTGCGACATAGGTTTTTGTATGCTTTCCTCTTTCTTTGAAGAAGTAGTCCCAGAAACACTGGTAGTGGTATTTTTCCAGAAAGAGTCTTTTTTCTTTTCTGGCACAAAAGAGTCTTTTTTCTCCAGTGAGGTAGTACCTTTTCTTGTTAATATCCCTTTATTCTTTTCAAGAAAAGAACGAACTGTACTTTGTATTCCAAGTAAAGGGTTTTTTATATCTGTATTTTGAGAATCTCTTTGCTTTTTTATATCAAAAATAGATTTCTTAGTATCATTTGTGGGCTTAGTATCTTCTTCTCCACTAAGAATTTGCATTTCTATTGCTTTTAAAGAATCATCCTCACTTATTTCTATTGGTGCTTTTTCTATAATTTTTGTTCTTGGTTCACTTTTTTCTCGTACAGGTGGTCTTGTATCAAAGGCAGCTTTACGTGTGGGATCATTTGTAAATACCGTAGAGAAAGCAGGAAGTATTGCATCAAACCATTTCTCATCCTTTATATTTGTTAGTTTACTAGGCTCCTCTACAAAAATTTGAGCCAATGCACGAAGAGGCAAGCAAATTGTATCTGAACATACTAACCCTTCTGTCCGTATAAATATTGTTCTCCCAACCAAAGATCGAGGCAATAAAATAACAATAGGAGTTTTTTTCTCATAGACAGAAACTCTTTTGGTGGGATCTAATTTATCCCTAATCATTTCTCCTTCTGGATAAAAGATTTCGACGTCTTTTACTTCTGTCTTCCCAGACACCACACTGACAACAGTTGGTTTTCCTTGTATTTCCTTATGAGAATATAAATAAAAACCACTTTGCGGTTCTAGCCACAAAACAATAGCTGAAACGTATTTTCCCTCCCAAAAGAAGTAATTCTTTGTCGAGAAATCTATATATGAAGGAATAGTTGTTGGATTAGCACTTACCAAAAGAGGAAATAACAAAAGAAAAAGGACATATATAAAAACAAAAGAACGCCGTCTACTATTCATAATGATCACCTAATATGTAGTAAAATATCGACAGAATTATCTATTTTTTGCAATTACGAAAGTAAAGATTCTCCAGTCATATCTTTTGGTTTTTCTATGCCAAGTAAAAATAAAATAGTTGGAGCAATATCGCTAAGAGACCCTCTTTCTCTCATTGTGTATTTCATTTCTGGAGATTCAATTAAACAATATACAGGATTCACAGTGTGTTTCGTATTAATTTTTGTAGAATGTATTGTAGAAGCTTCTATATTGCCATGATCTGCTGTCACGATAAGAATACCTCCAACAGATCTCAGTGCTTCCTCTATTTTCTGAACACACATATCCACCACATGAAGGGCCTCTTTCATAGCTTCAACATTCCCCGTATGTCCAACCATATCTAAATTAGCTAAATTACATATATACACATCATACGAAGCAGCAAGAATTTTTTCTACAAGAATCTGCGTTACTTCATATGCACTCATTTGTGGTTTTTCATCGTATGTTGCAACATCACGAGGAGAAGCAACAAGAATATGATCCTCGCCTTTATGAGAATGCTCTTTTCCTCCGTTAAAAAAGTATGTTACATGCCCATATTTTTCTGTTTCTGCAATACGAAGTTGCCTTAAGCCATTTTGCTCTAGAATATCACCTAAGGTATTATTAATTTCTTCTCTACTAAATAAAATACGTGCTGTACTTCCTTTATTGTAACGCGTCATTGTGCAGAAGAATCCATTCAATACAGCAGACCTTGTAAAATGCACAAACTCCCGAGATTCAATAGCTTCCGCCAATTGTCTGGCTCTATCCGCTCTGAAATTCGCAAAAAACACGGTATCATTTGATTCTATTATCCCTTCTGCTAAAAACGTGAGTGGAAGAATAAATTCATCTGTTCTTCCTTCTTTATATTCTTCTCGTATATAGTCCAATACATGAATATTCCTCTGGTATTTTGTAGAAAAGAGAGATTCATATACTTTTTCTGTTCTCTCCCATCTTTTATCTCTATCCATACCATAATAACGTCCAGCTATAGAGGCAATATAAATATTTTTAGACTCTCCTATATGCTGCAATAAACGCTCCACAAAAGAACACGCCATAGTAATATCTGTATCCCTTCCATCTGTAAAAAGATGCAAATACAACACAACATTATATTTTTTTGCCATATCAATAAAAGCATTTATGTGATTACTATGTGCGTGCACCCCAGAATCTGTCAATAAGGAAATACAGTGAACTCGTTTACTCGTTTGTTCTGCTTTTTCAAAAAGAGTTCTTAATACATCATTTTCATAGAATGAGTTGTTCTTTATACTGTTTTCTATTTTGATAAAATCTTGATGAATGATTCTTCCAGAACCTATTGTGATATGCCCTACCTCTGAATTTCCTATATATCCATCTGGTAGACCAACAAAAGAACCATCTGTTCTTATTTGTGCAACATATGTTTTTTGCTCTAATGATTTCAGAAATGGCGTTTTCGCGTGAAAAATAACACTTTCCTTATCTGTACTTATCCCCCATCCATCGAGAATTAATAAAACAATAGGTTGTGCCATCATCAACTCCTTGTGAGCTCATCTATCCCCATTCTTGCATCATACGATATTTTAGATTTTTCCCATAGATACTCTATACGGTATAATTCTCTTTCTTCTTCCTGAAATATATGAACCATTATATCATTAAAATCTACCAAAATCCACGTTCCATTTTGATACCCTTCCATCCGAAGATATTCATATTTTCTTTCTCCAGAAAAATGTAATAACGCAGTCGCTATACTTTGCCCTTGTCGTAATGACCTTGCTGTTGCGACAATAATAATATCTGCAAGAAAGGCATTAGCTCTTACATCTATAACCACAATATCCGCAGCTTTCCTTTCCTCTAAAAAAATAACATATTCCTTAGCTCTTTTTTCTGAAGAAATATCTGTGTACAATAACTCCATACCCTTCCCCTTCTACTCTCTCGATATTTTCCACATAATGTTTAACATCTTTTACCACATTTCTTTACATACCACAATATAATATTTATGTGTCTCTTTCAATACAATAGATTCTTTTGGCACAATCTTTGATACCTAGTCTCTACATACAAAAAAGACTCTCTGTTCGTCTTAAGCAGAAAACATCTGTATTTAGTGTACAAATAAAGATATTTCTGATAGAATAAGACCTTAGGGTGTATTTGTTTATGCTCTTCCAAAAAATTTAAATGGAGGCTCCCATGCCTGTTTCAAGAAGACATTTTTTACAAATGGGTAGTACTGCTGGTATTGTTGCTTTTTCTGGATTACATTTTTCACTCGATTCCCTGTACGCTAAAAGCAAAGAATTTAAACTAGCAAATACCAAGCAAACAACTTCAATCTGTTGTTATTGTGCTGTTGGATGTGGTCTTATTGTTTCCTTTGATGATAAAAAAAAGGCTATCAATGTTGAAGGAAATCCCGATCACCCAATTAGTGAAGGTGCTCTCTGCGCCAAAGGAGCTGCAATATTTTCTTTAGCAGATAATCCTAAAAGACCTGAACAACCCATGTATAGAGCTGCATATAGTGATAAATGGATTCCTCTTTCATGGGAAGACGCATTTACTCGTATTGCAGAAAAAATTCAAAAAACACGAGATAAAAGCTTCACAAAGACAAACCTTTATGGCCAGGTTGTCAACAGAACCATGAAAATTGCTCATATTGGTTCTGCTGCTCTTGATAGTGAAGAATGCTGGACTATTCAAGCAGCGATGAGATCTATGGGCTTAGTCTATGTTGAACACCAAGCCAGGCTCTGACATAGCTCCACTGTACCGGCTCTGGGAGAGTCGTTTGGAAGAGGTGCTATGACGAATTCCTGGATAGATATTTCTAATAGTGATTGTATTCTTATTTCTGGAGCAAATCCTGCAGAAAATCATCCTATTTCTATGAAGTGGGTTCTTAAAGCACAAAAACGAGGTGCTAAAGTTATTCATATAGACCCACGGTTCACAAGAACATCACAGGTATGTGATATCTTCGCACAAATCCGTCCAGGCACAGACATAGCATTTTTTGGTGCCTTCATAAATTATATATTATCTAAAAATCTTATACAAAAAGAGTATGTTAAAGCATATACGAATGCTTCTTTTATTGTCAGTGAGGATTTCTCTTTTGAAGACGGACTCTTTAGTGGCCTTGATCCAGAAAAAAGAGTGTACAACAAAGAGTCTTGGAAATTCGATCTTGATAAAGAAGGCATTCCACTACGCGATGAAACGATGAAACATAAACGATGCGTTCTCTCTTTAATGAAAAAACACTATAAACGTTATACAATAGACCATGCTTCTGCCATTACTGGGATCCCTGCTAATGAAATTACTACAATCTTTGCAGAATTTACAAAAACTGGCGTTGCTAACAAAGCTGGAACAATTATGTATGCGCTTGGACAAACTCAACATTCTGTGGGTGTTCAGAATATCAGGTGTATGGCCATGGTGCAATTACTTCTTGGTAATATTGGTCTTTCTGGTGGCGGAGTTAATGCTCTTCGCGGAGAATCTAATGTGCAAGGTGCTACCGATTTAGCTGTTCTCTCAGATATACTACCTGGATATTTACCTATGTTACGTTCTGACCAAGAAACACTACTTGAATATCAAAAAACAACTACACCAACTTCCAATGATCCAAAAAGTGTTAACTGGTGGCAAAATAGACCAAAGTATATTACAAGTTTATTGAAAGCAATGTACCCAACTCTTTCACCAGAGGAAGCATATGCCCTTATGCCAAAACTAGATGCTCATACACCAGCCACAAGTTATATGTGGATACAAATGTTCAATAATATGTTACAAGGCGATATAGAGGGTTTCTTTGTCTGGGGAATGAACCCTGCTTCAAGTAGCCCTAACAGTAATCAAAGTAGGAAAGCTCTTGCACAACTAGATTGGCTTGTTAATGTTAATGTTTTTGAAAACGAAACGGGCTCTTTTTGGAAAGGACCTGGTGTTAATCCAAAAGAAATAAAAACAGAAGTTTTCTTCTTACCTTGTGCTGTTTCTATTGAAAAAGAAGGCTCTGTTGTGAATTCTGAAAGAGCTCTTCAATGGAGATATGCAGGACCAAAACCACATGCCCAATCTTTACCAGATGGGGATATTATTCTTAGGCTTATGACTGCTGTAAAAGAACGCTACAAAAAGGGCGGTGCTTCACCTAAAGCCGTACTTTCTTTAGATATAGATTCTTGGAGAAAGAAAGACCATCCTTCCGATTTTGACGCACACGCCGTCGCAAAAATATTAAACGGATATTTCACCAGAGACACAACTGTTAATGGACAGTCTTTTAAGAAAGGTCAACAAGTTCCCAGCTTCGCTTTTCTCACAAGTGATGGTTCAACAGCATCTGGAAATTGGATCTATTCTGGTTCATACACAGATAACGGCAATATGATGGCAAGAACGAGTAAAAAACGTACGCCTATTCAAGAAAATATCAATATGTTCCCAAATTGGGCGTGGGTATGGCCAATGAATAGACGTATTCTTTATAATCTTGCTGGTATCAATTTAAAAGGAAAACCTTGGGATCCTTCTAGGGCTGTTATAGAGTGGGTTGATGAAAAATGGATTGGAGATATTCCAGATGGACCTACTTCAGCTCCTGGAACGAAATATCCGTTTATAATGTTACAACATGGACATGGTCAACTCTATACAACTGGATTACTTGATGGACCTATTCCAGAACACTATGAACCTATTGAAACTCCTCTTGCTATGAATCCATTGTCCAAACAACTCAATTCCCCTGTTTATTTAAAGTATCCAAATCCAATTGGAACAAAAAAAGAGTATCCCTATGTAGCTACAACATCAAGGCTAGCAGAGCATTGGCAAACTGGTGTTCTTAGTAGAAATCTTCCTTGGCTATTACAAACACAGCCTGAAGCTTTTTGTGAATTGAGTGATACTTTAGCTGAAAAAATTGGTGTTAAAAACGGCGAAAAAATCCGAATATCCAGTATCCGCGGTAATGTTGAAGCTGTTGCCATGGTCACAAAAAGACTTCATACTCTTGAGATTGAAGGAGAAAAAACTGAAGTTGTCAATCTTCCTTGGCATTTCAGTTGGACAACTCCAGACGCTGGTGATGCCGCAAACCACCTTACTGCATATATTGGCGAACCAAATACGGGAATACAGGAATCAAAAGTCTTTCTTGTCAATATAGAAAAAGTATAAGGAGGCATTTATGAAAGAAGACAATAGTGGTTTAGGATTTTTTATTGATCTTAGTGCATGTGATGCATGTAAAGGATGCCAAGTTGCTTGTGAACAATGGAAAGACCAACCAACCATCCCTACAAAGAATACTGGTAGTTATCAGAATCCACCAGATCTTAACCCTGAACAATTCAAACTTGTTCGTTTTGAAGAAAAAGAATATAACAATAAAGTAGAATGGCTCTTTTTTCCTGAACAGTGTAGACATTGTTTTGATGCTCCATGCCAAGCAGAAGCTGATATGAATGTGGAAGGCGCTATTACAACAGATCCAGCAACAGGTATTGTCCTATATCACGAAAAAACAAAAGAACTCACTAATTTTGAAGATGTTCGTGAAGCATGTCCCTATAATATTCCTAGAAGAGATGAAAAAACAAAACTTGTTAGCAAATGTAATTTGTGCTTCGACCGTATTCAAGAAGGAATGATTCCATCTTGCGTTTTGACATGCCATTCTGGATGCATGAACTATGGAACATATGATGAAATGTATGCTCTTGCACACAAACGTCTAGAAGAAGTTAAGCCTCGATATCCACAAGCACAACTTGGCGATCCAAACTCTGTGCGAATCATCTATTTATACACATTTCCTCCAAGTGATTACTATGAATATGCCGTTGCTGATGCTAGTGACAAAACCGATGAGAAAAAAGACTTATCCAGAAGACAATTCTTTGCAACTCTTGGTGGCGGGAAAAAACCAGCATAACTCTCTATACAATATATAAAAGATGAGACTGCACGACGTACAATCTCATCTTTTATAATATAACACTATATATTAAGGAAGGATGCTCTACTAGAATTTCTGTGCCTACTAGATTCTCGTCTTAACCCCACTTGTGCAGTAGGTGGAGATCTTTCCTCTCTTACCGGTCTTATTCTGGCTCTATTTACTTCAATCACACTATCAAAGGAATACGTATTCATTCTCATCCCTCCCCCTCTATGAGGTGATGTTGGTATTGTCAGTGTTTCTACTCGTGGTTGTGGAACACTTTCAACACTTCTCCAAGTATCACGTTTTAGATATCCATTTGGATCTAACACCTTTATTTTATGTAGTACAGGCATAGATCTTCCATTGGCACTTGTTCGTATATCAATATATCTATGCACGTATGAATATCGCATTCTTGTATTTTGTTCAAACATAGCTACCACTCTGGCATCCCCTGCAGGAACTGCAGCAACATCCTCATTTTCTCGGGCAATAAAGACAACCCTTCCTGGAGCAAAACTTGGCTCACCAGTACCAGCTACAAGAGGTGCTCCAGAATGACTTACTTCTCCCAGCATACCAGCTATACCTTCTAGTCCTCTCTCAGTACCACTATCTCTTCTTCTAGGAACTTGCCTTCTTCCTTGCATACCTGTTCTTTGCCCTTCATACTCATACTGTGGTTCTTGTACACTCAATCTTCTTAAATGTAAAGGAAGTCTTTCTTCCCCACCAACAGCACCTCTCATTTCTACCGCAACTCTTCCATCTCTTCCAGGCGCTCCTCCCCATGCTTTATCACTCTTTATACTTTCTCTCCTCTCTCCTCCTGTACCAATATCCCGTGTCCCTTCAACAAAAACTCCTGTATGCACAGCCTCTTTTGAGTCCGCACGAAAAACAGAAATCTTAAAAGAAGCCATTTTTTCCCTACGCCCTTGAGTAGTACCACCTACTGCACTACTTCCTGAAGAAGTTCTCTCTCTCAACACAGAATCGACAAGAGCTACTAAACGACGAACTACTGAAAGAATTGGCAATAATATTGCTGTTTCTCTCTTTCCCTCAGAAGTATCATTATCTCTCTCATTAAGTATCCCCAATAAATATCCTCTTAGTACCTGCAGTGTAGACTCACCCCCCTGCTTACAAAGGCTTAATAATGAACCAGATAGTTCACTTTCGCTTAATACTTTGATAACAGCTGTTGTGAGACGAATAGAGTTAACATGAGAACGCACCATAACACTCTTTATGAATGATACCAACAATTGGTGGGTATCTAATATTATTGCCCCAGCATACTTTATTAATGATTCCTCATCACCTGGTTCTAACACTATACCAAAAGATCCCACACCACCCATTCGTCTCGTATCTAATATGGCATTTACATTATCCAACAATTGTCTAGTCTCACTTCTCAAAGGACTATGCAAAGGAAGAACTCTTTGTGCCTCTTTCAGTGTATTGCGAATAGAATGCAGAACGCGATCAGACAATACAATACCCGATGTTTGACAATATCGCATTCCAAACTTTATTGCTTGTATCACAGCCTGCACTGTAGACTCTTCCAACATAATACTTGTTCCAGAAGAGAATGCCTCAGCAACAGCACTCAGAGAAGATTCTGAATCCATTATCATCTGCTCCAATGCCCGTACTACTTCACTCCCATATTCAGACTCTCTCATCCGCCTCATAACGCCAACATTATGAGACTGAATACTCCGAGCGATTTCTGCTTGTAAGCTCTGTATACCTTCAACACAACTTGATCTTCCTGTGCGATGCTCTTGTCTTTTTTCATGACTCAACAGTACGGCTAAAAGACTCTGTAAAGATAAAATAACTGATTTTGATGCGTATAGACATTGCTGAATCAAACTTTCTTCAAGATTCTTCAGTCTATCAATTACAAGGCTCACAAGCCTACTATTTTTAGTAAAATCCAGAGAAGATACTGCTGTCAAATACTGGCCTAAAGATGCCATATCATCTATTCTCGTTTCATTGATATATCTAACGCTTTCACCAGCTGATAGCAATACTGGGCTTTCCCCCAAATTAACAGATGTCCTTCTACTTTCAGAAGAATGCCTTCTTCCCATACTTGAAAAAGTAAAACCACTAAACCACGTTACCTCTTGCACACTAGCATCGGACAATGATTCAAACCTAGCTGCTGTATGTGCATGTTTTGCAATATATCTGTCAACAAGTTTTTTAATATATCCTGTAAAAGAAGCAAATCCAAGATCACACTCAAGAACTCGACTAGAAGTAACATTCTCAATAAAAACTTTTATCAATTCAAGACACCTATAATAACCTCTACTAGATTCAACAACACGATAATTCTTAAGAAAAAGGCTCAATTTATTTATACACAGCTTCGCAAGAGAAGTAGAAAGCAATACCGAACTGTATTTATTCATTTCTTGGCAAAAAGTGACAACATCCTCTACAGAAAATACTAGCATGGATTGTAAACGATTTTCGATCTCACAAACGAGACGTTGCTCAGGAGATCGACTTCGTCTTCCACTTCTTCCTTCTTCCACAGCCACAGAGGATGGCACAGTTCCAGTTGCACCCGTAACCACCCTATCTGCTTGCTGTGCCCGTCGCTCTTGAGAAGATGGAATAAGATGATGTTCTTCACATAATGAGGTGAGTAATGCTAGTGAAAAAGAAATCTTTTCGGAAAGAGAAGGACATACAGATACAAACTTTTGCAATTCTTTATACAATACATTCAAATAACTACAAACATCAAATTCTCTAGTAAATTCATCTATTCCCTTAGTAGAAAGAAGAGCAAGAACTTTCTCAACTGTCTCACGCTTATCACGATTGAACACTCTTAGTACGTTCTCTGGAGAATACCCTTCCTGACCTAACATATTTTGAAAACGTTCTAGCTGAAGACCAGCAGCTTCGAGAATTAGTGGTGCGCACCCATTTGGGGACCACTGACTTTGTATATGCCTTTGAAAAATCGGTCTCTCAGAAATCAAAGAATGAGAAAGCCCCTCAAAAAGAGTTTGCCTTCTCTCAACAACAGATACTCTAACAGAGATCCTTTGGGTATCACCCGTTGCTTCGACTCCACTTGCTACTTCCAAAGTATTCGCAACTAAAGCACTTGTTGTTATTGCTCCCGTATTCATGGTAAAAAAACTCCCTCTATAAGGTACAACATACGTGTATACAATGGCCACAACTACACTACCGTTATATGTTAATCACTTTGAAAATAAATACAAGAGAATATACGATAATGGCACAAATAATACCCGCATTCCCCCATTTTTCTTCATTATTTTAAAGTAAATAAAAGTAAAAGCAATTCTATACCAAACAAAGGCACAACATATGCATTCTATATCCCTTGTATTTAAATGGTATTCCTATGCCATATAGTTCACTTCTCTGTCTATTTTTATCATTATTTACACTTTTATGGCGTCTCTTCACTAAGAAAGAATACAGCTGAAGAAAGATTTACAAAAATGAGAAAGTTGTGTATACTTGACATCACTTTGTGGAGGGGGAATGGCATATTTCAAAAATCTCGATAAACAACTAGAGCATTTATTAACGTTATTTTCCAGGGACGAACGTTGGCTTATTACCATAATTGCTGATCCAGACGCTGTTTCCTCTGCTCTTTCCCTTAGAAGAATTATGCTAAAACGAGTGCGTTCTGTTACTATTGCAAGCCCAACTACTATGACGCGACCCGATAATTTGGCTATGTTAAGGTTGCTACATATCTCTTTAGATCAATTCACACCCGCTATGGTACAAGAATACGATCGTTTTGCCATTGTTGACGCTCAGCCTGACCATAATGACTTATTTAAAGATATTAACTATTCTATTATAATTGATCACCACCCAGAAAAAGAAGAAATTAGTTTTGAAAAAGGAAAATTAATTGATATCCGACCAACATATGGTGCCACTGCTACAATAATGACCGAATACCTCTATAATCTTGATATAAAACCAAGCCCCAAAATAGCCACCGCATTGCAACTTGGTATTCGAACAGATACAGGACTCTTTGAACGTTCTGGCTCAGAAGTTGATATGAGAGCATTTCAGTATCTTGCTAAATTTGCCAATTCTGAATTGCGATCACATATATTAAAAAGCGAATATAAAGTAACATGGCTGCCCTATTTCTCACTTGCTTTTGAAAATTCCACTCCCATTGGAGAGCAATCGTGCGAAGTTTTTACATATGTCGACACCGTTCCAAGCCCTGATATTCTCGTTGCTATCGCTGATTTTTGTATGAGAGTGAGAGAAATCCAATGGGTTGCTGTTGCTGGAAAATGTGATGACAAAGTTATTATCATTTTTAGAGGAGGAGACCTTGATCGAGATCTTGGACGACTCGCCACTATAGCCTTTAATGATATTGGTTCTGCCGGTGGACACAGAAATATGGCACGAGCTGAAGTGCCTCTTAAAAATATTCCAACTGAAGATAGTAGACAATTTATTCTTCAAGAAATAGCTAATGCGCTTAACGAAAGTATTGATGAAACAGAAGATGATGACTCTTTCTCATAAAGCCTCCCATATTTTTTATTATATATCTTTCTCTACATCCCCTCTAAAGAATATTCTATAATTACTGATTACGTTCTTGTTGAAACCCCTTTCACTTAAATAGGTATTTCATGAACACAGAACGTAAAATATCTTCCTCAATTCTTTTTGCTGTATGGATGCTGGCTGTTTTACTTGTCTTCACAGCATACAACATAATGCAATATACGTTACAGAATATAGAAAAAACTTCTGCAATACAAGATAACAAAAATGTTGAGTTAATGCTTCATGCAAAATACATGGAAGAAATACTAAATGAAGCCCATTTTATTAAAGAAAAAAAATTATTTACTTCTCTTGCTCACACCATTGTATCACAATATTCCCCCAAAGAAAAACACTCCCCTACAATACAAAAATTACTAAATAATGCAAAAGAAAAAGGAATTTATATTTATATCTTTAGCCATGAAGGGGATAAAATACTCTCTTTAACAGGAAAAAATGATATCTCAACACTTAGGAATCTCACTCTTTTTACTGGAAAAACAGACACTCTTCCACCAGAAAATACATATTCCTTTTTACAAATGGACCCAAACTCCTCCATAGCACAAAGCTTTTTTCTTGTTCCATTCAAAAAATACAATTCTTTTCTTCTTTTTTCTAAACAACATAGTTTATTAGATAAAACAATTCTTACAAAAGAAAAATATACTCACATCAGAAAGAAAGTACTTACATCCTTTTCATCCTCACAATATACACTTTCTTTTGTAAATAAAGATGCTATTCACACTCTTACAAATACACCTCTACTTTTGGCAATTCAAAATGCTAAAAAGAATATACCTACTTATATACAGTATGGTAACAACGATACCACCCTCTATGCAACAAAATACATGCCTATTTTGCAAGGCTATCTCATCATAAGTAAAACATTATCCCCACTTATTTCAACTCTTAATAACGTGCTTTTTACTCTCCTTTCCATCACCCTTATATTACTGCTGCTGTATACATTACTTATTCCTCTTATTGTTACTGTTTCTTTTCTCCCTTTAAAAAAATCTATTGAACAATTTCGTATATTTTCTGAAAATTTTTCCACTTTTTCAAGAATAGATATTATGGCTATACAAAGTACACTTCCTCTATTACATAAAAAAGGAGATCTTGGAAATATTTCTCTTTTGTTCACAAAAATTCTTCACTCTCTCACTAAAAAAATTGATTCTTTTGTTGAAAACAACAAGACAGATGATGATACAAAAAATACTCTTTGCATGAACATACAAAATAGTTTTATTCCAAATCTTTCTCAATTCAAAAATAACCCTCATTTTATACTACTTGTTAATACCCTTTCATCTTCAAAAATCCCAAATACATTTTATGATTTCGCCCTACTTACCCCTAAAATATTATATTTTACACTCGGTGAATTTCCTGAACAAAGTCTTAAATCTGTTCTTTGGGCATCTACAACACTAAAAATTCTTAAAGGAGTTATGAAACACACATATAACCCTTTTGAAAGCATTAACGCTTTGTATACAATTATGCAGGGCGATACTACTCATCAATGCTCTCATACCCTTCTTACTGGTTTTATTAATTTAGAAACTGGTTTAGTACGCTATGCATCTATGGGAATTCCAAAAATCCTCCATATTGAATCTGAACTATCAGAGCAGAGCAGCACAGTGACAACTTCACAAAAATCAACAAGCATTTATCAAGATTCCATACAATTACAAAGCGGTGACAGAATATATTTATATAATTATACAACCCATCCAGAAATACTACAAAATATGCTTATAAAACATAAAGATACGTTTTCTAAAGAACTCTTTCAAATGATTATATCTTCGGAAATAGCACAGAAAAATATCACTTCACAACACCACGATATGCTTAATATCTGTATACAATTTAAAGAAAAGGAAAATGGAACATTTGCACCAATTCCAACAACTATCATAGGAAAAGAAACTCAAGATAATATTATACGATCTGAAGGTATTTATTAAGTATATTTCTTCAATACAATGCACAGTTTTACAGCTACAGTCTACCACAAAAAAAATATATATTGTTATGATACTATGTAATAATTGCCACCAGTATAGTATACTTCTTCCTAGAAAACAAAGATCTCCCCACAATAATTGAATCTGCACCATTACCTCATGAACCTAAATTCACTATACTTTCCATAACAGAGCTATTACGTAAGCTCACAATAATACCACTTACGCAGTGCATGAAATTTATTACTACTCTCTTATTCCAACCAACGCCAATCTCGTATCTTTACTGTTATTTGAGGTAACCCCTTTTCTTCTTCTATAACAGGAGAATATGCTATTTCCATCACTTTATTAATGTCCGTACTAGAAAAATTTTGGCCTTTATTCCATATTTTGGCCTTTAAACGAATGCCTGTTTTCGAATCTTGTAATGAAAGCATGACATGATTTTTATATTGTCCAAAATGCCTAATCTCTTTTATACAAACTGGATATGAAGCAAAAATTGGCTCTGGATTAGACATTCCAAAAGGCTGTAAACAAGTAATATCTTCTTGAAATGTCCTTTGCGTTGCAAATTCAAACGAATATTGTCCATCTATTCTAAGAGAAGGTCGTAAAGCATCTTCTCCTATCTGTGAAACAACAATACGTTCAAACTTTTCTCGGAAAAACCCCACATTTCCTTCTACCATACTCATTCCCGCTGCCGCTTTATGCCCACCAAATCGGATAAAAAGATCTTTGCAAGATTCCAAAGCTTCATATAAATTTAACTCCGCTATAGAACGTGCTGAACCTTTAACAAAAGCATGATCCCTCGTTAAAATAACTGTAGGTTTGTAAAATTCTTCCACTATATTAGATGCTACTATTCCTATAATTCCATGATGCCATTCTTCTCCAAATAAAACTAAACTACGAGCATGGCTATATTCTTTAGCAACAATCCGTGCCTCTTCTAAAATTCTCTCACATTCATCCTGACGTTCTTTATTTAAAGCATCTAATTGCTTAGCTATTTCTCTTGCTCCATCAATAGTAGTACTTGTTAATAATTCCCATGCCTCTTTTGCATGAGACATCCTTCCAGCAGCATTAATTCGAGGTGCTAAAGAAAAACCAACTTTACCAGGGCTCACTTCTGCTGTTGGCTTTATACCACAAACTTCTTTTAATGCCTGAATACCAGGACGTTTCGCCTCTTTTAGCAAAAGCAAACCATTTTTTACTAAAACCCTGTTCTGACCCCGCAAAGGCACTAAATCTGCTATACTTCCAAGCGCAACAAGATCCAAGACATCCTTCATAGGAACATCCTTTTTCGTATGCACTTTTATTATAGTATTCACCATCGCCATAAAAATAAAAGCCACTCCAACACCCGCTATATCCTGTCCCTCTGTTTTATATAATTTAGGATTACAAATTGCTAATGCATTAGGAAGCTCTTTTGGTGGAGTATGATGATCTGTTATAATAATATCCATAAACAACTCTTTTGCATAAGAGACTGAAGAGACATCCGATATACCACAATCTACAGTAAGAATTACATTCACACCTTTTGCTGCCAAATACTCTAATCCTTTCTTTGTTACTCCATATCCTTCTTCTCTATGAGGAATATAACACTCTAATGAAAAACCATGCTGTGTAACAATATCATATACCAATGCAGCCGCTGTTGTTCCATCTACATCATAATCTCCCCACACAGCACAACGTTTTCCCGAAAGCAATGCTTCTGCAAAAATTTTCGCAGCATTCTCAAAACCCTGCCAAAGCTCTTTACTGTGTAATTTAGATAATCCTGGATATAGATATTCCTCCACGTGTGCCATTTCTATATCACGCATACATAAGACGTGAGCTAAAAAAGATGAAATCTCCATCTTCTCTATCAATAGACTACATTCTTTCGCTAATTCTTCACATTCTTTACGATTCTTCCAGATATATTGCATATAATATTTCCTATTACCTTTCTTCTTTTCCTATATCTTTCCAAAATGCCGGATACGACTTATTCACACAATCCATATTTTCTATTTCTATATCTATGCCTATTGCCTTTATTATTCCGCAAGCCATTGCTATTCTGTGATCATTATACGTAGAAATTCTTTTGCCTCCTACTATTTTTGAACTACCCTCTATTCTTATATAGTCCTCTCCTTCTTCAACATAAACACCTAACGCCGATAATACATTGCTTATTGCAGATATTCTGTCTGTTTCTTTACTTCTTAATGTCCCTATTGATGATATTGTACTCTTACCCTCACTAAAAGCAAATAAAATAGCCAGTGTAGGAACAATATCTGGATAGTTATGCATATCTATATCCCTTGCTCTTAATTTACTCGGCGATACAATAATGCTGTCTTTTTCCTCTTCAATGTTTCCACCCATTGTGCGAACTATCTTCACAAAATCAGAATCCCCCTGATAGCTTTTTAAGATGGATCCCTTTATTCTAATTTTTTCCTTACCAAGTAAAGCAATAGCAATTATATACGATATATTAGACCAATCACTTGGAATAGTATATTCATTAGCATTATATTGCGATGCTTTTATATGAATAGATATATCCTCACTATATCTTCCTTCTTTGCTCATATTCCATACATCCTCTAAAGAAATGTATCTACCACTATTCTCATTTTTTATTGTAAATGGTATTGAAAAATCTTGCAATGTCATCAATGTCATCACGATATAGGGGAATGACGCAACTTTTTTAATATTCATACGCACACAAAGGCCTCTTGATAAGAGTGGTGCAGACATAAGCAATCCAGATATATATTGACTAGAGGATATTTCTTTGCATTCTATATATTCTGTACAAATACCATGAGCCTTTATTTGAAAAGGAGGAACATTCTCTTTTAATAAAAATGTGATATCTGCATTAATTTGCTTTAGCAAATAAGGTAATTCTTTGTGTGAACGATTCGATAATTGTTCCCCAGATTGTATACAAAACTCCCCTTTTTGAGTACTTAAAAGAAAAGGAAGAACACGAGAAAGCGTTGCTGAATCTCGCACAAAAAATGGATTCTCCAAGCTCGTAGCAACTCTTCCACCAAGACCATCTATTTCTATACTTCCCTTCCCATATTCTTTATACTTCACACCCAATGTATCTAAACATCCCATCGTTGCCATACTATCATCAGCATACAAAAGATTATGCAAAACACTTTTCCCCGCAGACATTGCCGCACAAAGCAAGTATCTGTGAGAATACGATTTAGATGCAGGAGCATGTAGTATCTTCATTCTTATATTCTCATTATAACAGTGCCATTTCCCATCCTATAGGTATCTTTCTTCATTTTATAGTGTATATAGAACATAAATTCACTACTATATTTTTCTTTTATATAATCCATTTTTACAATACCTTGCCTTATTCTACAATGAAATAAAAAAAAGAGACAACAATATACTATCTTAACACTCTAGATTATATTGTTACACACTATTTATATATATACTGAATATAACAAACACTCTTTACACTCTTTCTTTATATATAAAGAGTAGTTTTCTTTGTTCCTTTCTTCACCATAAAAAATAGTATATTCCACACATTTAACAAAATCTTTCTCTTGAAAAAATTCCAATATGTCAGCTCCTGATTGTATAAATAAGGCATTCTTATTAGATAATTTTTTTTCTTTAGAATATTTTTCTATTTTTGTACTGGCACCAAGAAGCATCTTTACAAGAGCACGAGTACACAATGTATCTTCAACAATATAACAGATAAAGCCCTGTATCTCCTTTGAGTAGGAGAATATCTCCTTCCAAAAATTATGTATATAACTCTTCTCTAGCTCAGAATGTACTTCAATTATAGAAAAAAGCGTTGCTTCTCTGTAAGGGTCTAATACCATACTTGCTGTATGTTCTTTATATTCTTTCACCTTTTTGACAATATCGAAACGATTCTTTATTTTTGATGCTATTTCACTATCTAACTCTTCTATTCTTCTTCTTAGTATATCTACTGTAGACTTTGCTTCTTCCATCATTTTCTTTATTCCAATATTGTTTCTTCGACGCGCATTCCAAAATGTCTACCAGCTGTATCCAAACATACAAGAATTTCGTCTCCTTCAGCTATAGCAACAACACTTTTTGCTTCGCCATTTTTTGTCATCAATGCAACGGTTTCCGCATTTTGTAAAAAAATCACACCTTCTATTCCATCACATAATGCATATATCGCTAACATTGGCCGTCTTTCTATTTTTGACCTTCCAACCACAACACGAGAACAATCACCTTCTTTAGTACACAATACCACTTCTGTGGCGGACTTTACTTCACTTAAATACCTTGTTGTGTCTTTAGGACAAAGGATATAACTGTGCACACTCCCTGCATTCACCCTAAAAGGACGAGGGTTTACATATTCATTATACAATGTTTCCGCTTGCACTAAGAAGAAAAAACCAGAATTATTTCCAACAAGCATCCCTTCACCATCTAAAAGAAGAGAACTTGTGTCTATACATACTCTGTGTCCCATACCTACATGCTCTATTTTACTGACAATAGCAGAGGATAATTCTCTTCTTTCTTCTTTTTCTTCCTTGCACGATAACAAAAGCTGACTATGTTCTTTTTGTATAATTACACCCGCTACTCCGCGCTCTAGTATACCCCTTGCTGTATCACATTCATCCTTTGTCTGCACTTCAATAAAAACAGAAAGATTTCTTGCTACTATATTCTCTAATGGAATAATTTCCCACCCACTGTTAATAACCACAAATTTACCCTGTTCTATATGTTCAATCGCTCTAATTTCATCTTGCTGCTCACGCAATGTCACATACTGAATCTCTTTTTCACTTCTCACTGTACAACGAGCTATATTCTCTACCTCTTCTTTATATTCTTCCTCTACAACAAAATTCTTCACGCCTTGTTCCAACGCGAGCGATATACTTTCCTTATTATACGGAATTACACGGAAAAAAATCTTCACCTATCCCCTCCTTTTATATCTTTCCACCATAGAATAGTACAGAGTTAGTGCTTTTTCTAAAAACAATCCCCTATGGACTACTGTGTGTATTACTTCCAAAAGAACTTCAGGGTATTCTGCCCCAAAAATATTACGCCCTATTGAAATACCTCTCCCACCAGCCTGAATGGAAGAATAAATAGCTTCTAAAGTAGATTCTGGTGTATTAAGAGCACCTCCCGCAATAATAACAGGAGCACAACAAGATTGTACTACTTGAGAAAAAGATTCTATCGAACCAGTATAGGGAACCTTAATAATATCCACACCCATATCATCCACAACACGTGCAGAATGTATAATATCCTCTTCCCTAAAAGATGTTTCATTTTCTTTTCGCACATAAACCATAGCTACTACGGGAAGAGAATATCGAGATGCCTCCTGAAGCAATTTGCCAAGTGCAGTGAGCATAGCATACTCATATTCTTCCCCTAAATTAATATGTATGGAAATAGCATCTGCACCAAGACACAATGCATCTTCCACACTAGCAACAATAGCTTTATTATTGGGCTGTGAAAAGGAAGTACTCCCAGAAATATGCAGAATACCCCCTATTATGGGAACAGATTCCTGTGCAAGAGCATGTAATACTCTCCTGTGGCCAATAACAGCATTAATATTCCCTGTTGCAGCAAAACGTGCAACACATGTATACACATTTTCTAAGCCCTTTATTGGGCCAAGACTCACACCATGATCTAATGGCAATAAAATACTTTTCTTACTAGAAAAAGAAAAAAGACGCTTCATACGCAATTGTTTTCCTAACATAAGCATTCTCCAACAAATAACACCCACATAATGTCACCGACTATACGAGAAAATTAAGACTTTTGCAAGCTAAGGATACATACATCCAAAGACTATGTAGTCTCTTTATTATCTGCTTCATATCTTTGACATCTCTTCTTGTCTACTATATACTTTCCCATACTTTTATTGATACTAGTGAGACTTTTTTTATGTACCCAAGAAATTTTTCGCATATTGGAATATCTGTTCCAGATATTGATCGCGCTGTCACATTTTATGTAAATGTTATGAATTGGTATATCATTATGCCACAAACCACAATAGAAGAAGATAATTCCACTGCTATTGGAATTATGTGCACAGATGTCTTTGGTGCTGGTTTTGGCAACTTTCGTATTGCCCATCTTTCCACAGGGGATGGTATTGGTATTGAACTCTTTGAATTTCCACAAAATACTCGGGAAAAACACACGTTTACTCCCTATACAACAGGTGTCTTTCATTTTTGTGTAAAAGACCCAAATATTGAAGAACTCACCCAAAAGATTGTTGCTGCTGGAGGAAAGCAACGAATGCCCATTAGAGAATATTTTCCAAATGAAAAACCATATAAAATGGTATATTGTGAAGACCCTTTTAGAAATAGTATTGAAATTTACACCCACTCCTATGAACTACATTATTCTGAAGGAGCATATCAAAAATAAAGAGGTTCTTTTATGAATACAACCATTGCAACAATGCAAGCTCGGGGAAGTATTAGAAAATATAATCCACAAAAAACTATTCCACAAAATAGTATTGATGCTATTATTAAAGCAGCTCAACAGTCTCCCACATATATTTGTGGCCAACAATATTCTATTATTCTTATAGATGATAAAGACAAAAAAGAGAAACTTGTTCAACTTACCATGCCCTCCTCTGGAAAGCCTATGTCTTTTATTCAAGAGGCTCCTATTTTTCTTTTATTTGTAATAGATTTTCATAAAATTAATACTATTCTTGAAGAAGAAAAAACAACTATGAAAATTACGGAATATCTCGAAAGCCTCTTCATTAGTTCTGTAGATATTGGTATTGCTCTTGAAGCCGCAACTGTTGCAGTAGAATCTTGCGGGCTTTCCACTGTTGCTATTGGTGCTGTTCGAAAATCGACCAAAGAAATTATTGAACTCTTTTCTCTTCCACAATATACCTTCCCTCTTGTTGGCCTTTGTATAGGATATGCAGACGAAAATACACCAACTAGGCCAAAACCTAGGCTACCCATTACTACATACTTACACAAAAATGCATATTCTCTTAATGGATTTCGAGAAGAATTACAAGAATACAACCAAAAAATGTGTACATTTTATAACAATAATTCCTTCACATGGACACACTTTATTGCAAATTATTATGGAAAAGAATATTGGACAAATCTTTCTTCTATATATAAAGAACAGGGCTTTAATATAAAATAAAACGATGGAGTATATCTCTTCGTCTTAAAAACAAAAAAACCTAAAAAGTAACGCCTTTTATACTGCACTATATAGAGAAAATAACATTACTAATATCATTTTTTATCACTAGCACATTTCTCATAAAATATAATAAGAGGACACTTTTTCTATAGGAAAGCATTCCTGTATTAAAAGATATATGGCTCTAAAATAAAGAATTACTAATACACACAATACTGATTTATGATTTTTTATTGATAGTAATCCTTCCAATATAGCAATTATTATATGTATATTAGGCCAATTTCGTCTTCTCACACACTCATAATAGTATGATAATCCATTCTAAAGACCAAATAGAAACTGTGTAAAAATAAGAATACTTTTTAGAGTCATTTACTTAACTTGGACCTCACACTTCGAAGACAAATGCAAAAAAATATAAGAGAAAGAATAAGTAAAATAGTATTTCTAAAAAATGTAAGACAATAGCACAATCTGTAACATTGTCACATTTTCATATTCCTATAGTATACACAATAATGTATAACAATTTATTACAATGAAACAGCAGAAAAAAAACTAAGAGAGCAATGCAGTACAATGGTATCTTGCCATTATATTTCCACAATATATATCACAATTGTTTTGCTCAACTTTTTTATAAAAATGACATAACTATACAAGCATATCACTATATTTCTTTAGGAAACAGTGACAATACTGTCTAAGGAAGATATTGGTACTGCATTCTTTCCAAATGATACACAATCACTCTTGTAATCGTGCACAAAATGATGTTTCACATACTATAGTTTAGCAATTGTTTCTTGCACTATTTTCATTCTACTCAACAAATGCTCTTTATATGATGCTAAATCATGAATCTTTTTCTTTGCTACACCTGTTTCCATTGCAGCTTTAACAATATTTGGTGTTGCTATCCCCAAAATACGTGCATCCATCGGTTTTGGAATAATATACTCTGCACCAAATGAAATATCTGAAAGCCCATATGCCTTTTTCATCTCTTCTGACACAGGCATCTTTGCTATTTCAACAAGAGCATGCACCAGGGCTAATTTCATTTCTATATTAATTGTCACAGCTTCACAATCTAATGCAGCCCTGAAAATATAAGGAAAACCAGAAACATTATTAATCTGGTTAGGATAATCTGAACGCCCCGTCCCCATAATACAATCTGCAACAGCTTCTTTTGCATCTTCATACGTAATTTCAGGGTCTGGATTTGCCAAAGCAAAAATAATAGGCCGTGTACCCATTTTCTTTACCATATCTTTTGTTAACAAGCCCTTTTGAGAAAGACCTAAAAAGACGTCCGCACCTTCAAGTGCTTCCGATAATGTCATTTCTTTTTCCTGTGCAAAAAAAGCCTTATATGAATTAAGATCTGTGCGCTTCTTTGAGAGCAAACCCTTACTATCAAACATATAAATATGCTCTTTTTTTATCCCTATTTCCATATATAAATGGGCCGATGCAATTGCAGCAGCACCAGCACCACTTATTACAACTTTACATTGTGACATGTCTCTTTTTGTAATTTCTACAGCATTAATAAGTGCTGCCGAAGAAATAATAGCTGTCCCGTGCTGATCATCGTGAAACACAGGGATATTCATAATTTTTTTCAATTCTTCTTCTACATAAAAACATTCTGGTGCTTTTATATCTTCTAAATTAATTCCTCCAAATGTTGGCTCTAACGCTTTTACAACACCCACAAGTTCTTCTTTTGAAGAAGTGTTAAGTTCCACATCAAATACGTCAACTCCTGCAAAAATCTTAAAAAGTAGGCCTTTCCCTTCCATAACAGGTTTTGCGGCTAAAGGACCTATATTACCTAAACCAAGAACTGCTGTCCCATCTGTAACAACCCCTACTAAATTAGATTTTCCAGTATATTTGCCAACATTTTCAGGCTCCTGCGCAATAACAGTACACACTTCCGCAACGCCTGGGGAATATGCCAAAGTGAGATCATCTTGTGTTTTTGCTGATTTTGTCGGTAATACTGCAATTTTACCAGCAGGGAATGCTGCATGATATTCTAAAGCTCTTTCTTTTAATGTTTTCATTATTTTTTCCTCCAGCATAATCTTCTGTACCACTCTATTGTAACAAACAGACAAAAGACTAGCAACAGCATTCTATCTTTTCTTTTCCAAAAGGATACAATATCCCCAAAAATATGCATTATATACAGGCAGCACCTTGTAAAGATCTCTTCATTTTAACCATGATTTAGAATGGAGTATCTAGATATCTACCTCAATACTTTTACTACCAGTAAGAAGTTGGATCACGCACTTACAGAAAGTAGAACACTCTTCAACATTGTAAGAAAACAAATTGTAAAAATTACAGCAAAAATGGTACAAGAATCACAAGCTTCTCGTTAAAAAAAGATTATTTCACTTTCCATGTTCTTTGTGATACATAAATGCTCTTTTTCCCCTTGCAAAATGGACAGTGCTATCTTTTTACCATATTCCACTGCTGGTTGATTAAGTGGATTAATACCCAATAAATACCCTGTAAGTAAGATCATACTTTCTAAAAGAGCTATCATTTTTCCTATATTATATTCCGTTATCTCTGGAATTTCATACTCTACAAAAGGGATAGCAGACTCTATAAATGCGCTACGAGTCCCTATATACTCTGCCATTAGAATATCCTTTATGCTCTTCCCAGCTATACACGACCACGTATCTATAGGTGTGTCTGGAATATATATTCTTTCATTAGTCTTCGCTTCTGTTATAAAAAAACATATCTTATTTTTCTTACCATCCAAAAACATTTGTTGTAAAGAATGCTGATCTGTTACACCCTGAGCAAGTATAGGCATAAGCCCTTTTCCTTCTTTTCCCAAACTTTCAGCCGACAGTTGAGCATACCAAGCACTCCAACCAGAAAAACGTGGAATATACGGGAAAAATATGGATTCTGTTTTGCCATTTTCTTCTGATAAATAATGCCATAAGGCAAGACAATACGAGGGAAACTGAGAGAGAGAACCATTTTTTAATACATCCAAAAAAATGTTATTATACTCCCTATTTCCCTTTAGCATCTCTTCCCAATCTAAACCCAAAAACACAGCTGGCAATAAACCCACCACAGATATTACAGAATATCTACCACCTAAATTCTTATCTATTACTGCTGAAAGAAGGCCCTCTTTATCTACTTCTTTTCTTAAGAAACCATTTTCTACCTCTGTAATAATACAACAATGCTCTTTCCAATTATTACCAAGATGCTTTTGTAGCCATTGCTTAAAAATATAATACTGACATACACTTTCTATTGTATTACCAGATTTACTTATAACTAGTATTCCAGTTGTTAATGGATTCAATTCTTTCAATAAGTACAATATATATTCTTCATCTAAGTTATCTAGAATATACATTTTTCTTTCATTAGAATAAATATCCTGACGAAAAGAAAAACTTTCATAAATTGCTTTTGCTCCAAGCGCTGAACCACCTATACCTAATACAAGTAGATCCTTTTTACCTTCAAAAAATGGGATAAATAGTGCTATCTCCTCCTCCATTTTTTTTTCATACGATAATTCAATAAAAGGTAAATTTCCTTTATATAAATCTTCATTACAACGCAACCTACATTCCTCGGCTAATTGAAAGAGGTTCCTCTCTTTTCCTAGTGTAGTCATAGCACTATTTTTAAAAGAAATCTTGTGCATAACATATCATCCCATTTATACAAATTGCCATTCAAAAATTTCTTTATTGTACTCTTTTTTACTATAAAATGTCAATGTATAATCTTTCAAAATCCGTAGCCCTCAAAAATGGACTAAGAATTAACGTAATAAAAAGCTTGCCATATGCTATAAACAAAGCTAACGTGAACGGGGTTATACGTAAACTATTGGAGAATATATGCAACACCCCATCCTTCCATATACAAGACATTTAAGTAAGCAAATTATGATAGGTGGCATACCCATAGGTAATGGTGCTCCCGTTGTTGTTCAAAGTATGACCACAACAAAAACACATAACGTTGAAGATACTCTTGCACAAATAGAGGCTCTGCACCATGCTGGATGTCAAATTGTGCGCCTTGCTGTACCAGATATAAAAAGTGCTGAAGCAATTAAAGAAATTAAACAACACTCTACAATACCCCTTGTTGCCGATATACATTTTGATTATAAACTTGCTTTAAAAAGTATAGAAAATGGAATTGATGCCTTGCGTATTAACCCTGGAAATATTGGTAAAGACGAACACGTTGTTACTGTTGTTAAGGCATGCCAAGAAAAAAATATACCAATTCGTATAGGTGTTAACTCTGGCTCTATTGAAAAACATATTTTAGAGAAATATAAAGGACCCACTCCAGAAGCTATGGTAGAGAGTGCTTTATATCATGTTCTGTTACTAGAAGAACTCAATTTTACTATGATAAAAATATCATTAAAATCTTCTAATGTAATACAAACTATTCAAGCATATCAACTTCTTGCACAACGATGCAATTATCCTTTACATCTTGGCATTACAGAAGCTGGGAGCATTAAACAAGGGACCATTAAATCCTCTGTTGGAATTGGAACGCTTTTAGCTTTGGGGCTTGGAGATACATTACGCGTTTCTCTTACAGCCGACCCTGTTGATGAAATTCCTGTTGCTATTGGTATTTTACATTCTCTTAATTTATATAAAAATAAAGTAGAAATTATCTCTTGTCCAAGTTGCGGAAGAACAGATATTGATCTTTTTCCTCTTGTTGAAAAAGTAGAGAATTATTTTAAAGATATTCATTTGCCAATAACTGTTGCCGTAATGGGATGTGTTGTGAATGGGCCAGGCGAAGCAAAACACGCTGATATCGGTATTGCTGGGGGAAAAGACAAAGGAATTATTTTTAAAAAAGGTGTTGTTATTCGTTCTGTAAGAGGAAATGATAATTTATTTCCCGCATTTAAAGAGGAATTAGATATCTTGCTAGCTTCTTTATCACAATAAGTACTTTGCAATTGGCATTCGCACTCTTTTCTCTGTTTATTTATACCATATGTATAGTAAGTATAAGAACTATTAAGAACATAATTTGTATTGCACCACAATACCTTTCCTTTATTATCACAAGTATTATCACAAGAAAATAATACTACATTCAGATTCTATATTATTGAAACAACATAAGCATACTTATTTTAAGAAACACTGTAACAACGGACCTTCATTCTTACATTTTTCTTATAGAACAGTTAGCATCTCTTATATTCTCATCCTGTAACTCCATAAGAATAAAAAATGACCCTATAAAAAAAGAGGCCAAAGCCTCTTTTTTTATAGGGTATAGTGTATAATTATACTGACTGTACCATCTGTGAAATACGAGATGAATTCTGTAACGAGTTCATATACATCTGTAAGCTAGCTTGTGACTTCGCCATAAAGTTTGTATACTCTTCCATTTCTAATGAAACATCTGCATCACCTATTGTTGATATCGTATTCTTTGTTTGCTCATTCATAGATTCTCTGTTTGCAATACTATAAGAAATAGAGTTTTGTGTTGCTCCTATATCTGCTCTTTTATCACGAACTATTTTCAATGCATCCTGTGCGTTTGATAAGCTTGTACGAGCATCTTCAGCTGTGCTTAAATCTAATTTCTGACCTGAAGTAGTATCTACGCCACCATCAAACAATATTTCACTTCTTGCTGAATCAATAGAAACAATAACCACATCATGGCTAGCAGATGTTGTACCAAGTTGCAAACTTAATGAGTTAGCTCCACTAAAATCCCCTGTTAAAATCTGTTGACCATTAAACTCTGTTGAAAGAGCAATATTGTCTATTACTCCCAATAACTTTTGCGCTTCTGCATTAAAAACACCTCTTTGCTCGTCTGTCCAAACACCGTTAGCAGCATCTTCTGCTTTTACAGCTATTTCTGTTAAAATCTTTTCTTGTTGTGCTAGTGCTGCATCAGCAGTATGTAAAAATGTTGTTCCATTTTTACCATTTATTACCCCTTGATCTCCCAATTTCAAATCTGTATCCATTTTAGATAATAGAGAAAATGATGCAGGTCCGTCTGCTGAATTATTAAACTTTTTACCTGTTGATAGTCTTGTAATCGCTTTTTGTAAAGCATCTTCGTTATTTTTTAGAGATACTCTTGTTTTTCCAGCTTGTTCATTGTAGTTAAGACTAAATATTGCCATATAATCCTCCAGAGACCTTTTTACAGTATTGATACAACAAAGAAAATCAATTTATTTGAATACCTTTGTTATGCTGTTTATTCGTCACATTTATCAAAACTCTATATGTCTTTGAAGTATTTTTATATATATGATTCCTAACTACTTTATTTTATTACCTTTTTATTTTTTCTTTTTTTCCCTATTTGCTGGGACACCATCTTCCTCATTCTTGGCTTTACCTATATTCATGGCAAGAATTTGGACAATAGCATAAATAACTCTATATATCTTCGCCCCTATATTTGTGCTTTTACTAGAAGGCAAAAATACTGCTAACACAGATGATAATGCCACTATTATTGCCACAATTAAGGGAAGCTCTAGAGCAAAAATCTCGGCAATGCGTTCTATAAACTCATTAATTTCCATCTTCTTTTCTCCTCTGTCCATAAGTATCATTCACCCTGTATTATATAAAGATTATTACTGTCCTCGCAAGAGACCCAAAACAACATATATCCTTTATTATCTATGTAGTACAAAAAAGTACTTGATTTTTAAAAGAAGATTGTATATATTTTCTCAACTGATATTTATCTTATGGCGAGGTAGCTCAGTTGGTTAGAGCATACGGTTCATATCCGTAGTGTCGTGGGTTCAATTCCCTCCCTCGCTACCATCTTATCTTATGTATCGCTATTCTTTTTCACCAATTCTTCTAATGTCAAGGGCCTTGCATCTGGCACAGAAGGCATATTATCTTAATGAAGTTCCTGTCGGTGCTCTTGTATGTACGCACGATGGACATATTCTAGGAGAAGGCTATAATTCTCCAATTGCTCTTAATGACCCCACAGCACATGCAGAAATACGTGCAATACGAAATGCCACAAAGAAACGCTCTACATATAGAATGATCGATGCTATTCTTATTGTTACAATAGAGCCTTGTCTTATGTGTTACGGCGCTATTGTTCATTCAAGAATACAAGGTATTATCTTCGCCTCTACAGAACCTAAAAGTGGAATTATTTCTCGAAATGCTATTCCTCCCTTTCTTAATCACAAACCGTGGATAGAGTATGGATTCCTTAAAGAAGAAGCCTCTGCTCTAATGAAAAACTTCTTCCTCTCGAAAAGAAGCATCAAAAAATCTACTCCTTGACATAGAAAAAAATACTATGTTATCATCCCGATTATCTTTTTAAGGATTCTCTATGTTTGATTCTCTGACAAAACGCCTTACCCAAACCTTTCGCACTTTTTCTGGCAATGCTACACTTACAGAATCCAACATGGAAGCTGGGCTTCGTGAAGTTCGGCTTGCACTTCTTGAAGCAGACGTTCACTTCGTTGTCGTCAAAAATTTTATAGAAAATGTTAAAGAAAAAGCACTTGGTCAAAAAGTACTACACGCACTTTCCCCCTCTCAACATTTTATTAAAATTGTTCATGAAGAACTTGTACATTTACTAGGGGGAGAGACAAAAGAACTCAACCTCACAGCCCCTTTATCACGTATCATGCTTGTTGGCTTACAAGGATCTGGAAAAACAACATCTCTTGCTAAAATTGCCTCTTACCTCAAATCAAAAAAGAAAAAACCGTTTCTTGTTCCTGTTGATATTTACAGACCTGCTGCTATAGACCAATTACACGCCCTTGCCAAACAACTAGCTTTACCTATTTTTGATACAAAACAAGATATGAAGCCCGTTGATATTGTCAACAATGCGATACAGGAAGCACAACAACTTGGGGCCGATGTTATTCTTTTTGATACAGCTGGAAGACTTCACGTTGATGAAGAACTTATGCAAGAGCTTATCGATATTAATACTATTATACAAGCAAATGAAATTCTCTTTGTTGCAGACGCAATGACAGGGCAAGATGCTGCAATTGTGGCAGAAAAATTTAATAATACTCTTCCCCTTACTGGAATTGTTTTTACAAAAACAGATGGTGATTCGAGAGGTGGAGCATTACTTTCTATAAAATCTGTCACAGGTCTCGGTATTTCTTTTATCGGTACTGGAGAGAAAATTACAGAATTAGAACTATTTCATCCAGACCGTATGGCAAACCGTATTCTCGGTATGGGAGATATGCTGTCACTCATAGAAAAGGCTCAGGATTCTGTTAATGAAGAAGAAATGCTTGCTCTAGAAAAAAAGTTGAAAAAAGCAACATTTACTCTTGATGATTTTCTTGTGCAAATGAAAAAAATGAAATCTCTTGGTTCCATGAAAGGTATGCTAAAGCTTATTCCAGGTATGAACTCTCTCTTAGAAAAATTGGGGGACAATTTTATGCCTGAAACTGAATTAAAAAAGGCAGAAGCTATCATACACTCTATGACAAAAAAGGAACGTGTTGATATCTCTATTCTCAATTCTTCAAGAAAAAAAAGAATTGCACAAGGCTCTGGGACACAACTACATGATGTAAATACTCTTTTAAAAAATTTTGATCAAATGAGACTAATGATGAAAAAAATGATGAATACAGGCACTTCTTCTAAACAAAATCCACTACAAGCTATGTTGGGTAAATTTTCAGGGTCTGGTGAAATGAACCTAATGTCTTCCCTTTTTGCTCAAAATGGATTATCTACTATGGATAATTCCAAAAATGCTAGTCTTTCAAAATCGGCTCAGAAGAAGAAAAAAGAACGGAGAAAAAAAGAAAAATTAAAAAAGAGAAGATAGTCCTTTTTAGCAATTATATCCAAAATACTATCACATTTTTGTACACCCTCTGCACAAAATATTATGGTGTCTGTGTAGATCTATTAGAGTTTATATGGAGATATTCTTATGAAAGTTAATCCTATATGGCACAAAAAAACGTCAAGGTCACCACTTAAGAGGGCATTTTTTCTTCTTGTTGTTTTTCTTGTCACTGGTACATTATTCTGGTACAATACCAAAAATCGTTTTTCAGATATCACCGCAAAGAGCTCCCTTCTTGATACAAGCTTACTTCTCTCCAAACGACAAAAAGAAGCCTTTACTTCTCTTTTCGAACATTTTGAAAAGCGTTATGGCTTTACAATACAACTCATACTAAACCCCACAACCCCTTCACCAAAAGATAAACAAAATACACTTGTTATTCTTATAGACAATACAAATAAAAGTATTGTATTATCCTTTCCACCACTTCTTGATAGAGCTCTTTCGCCAAGTGAAAAGACTCTCTTAAAAACGGACTTAACAAATGCCTTACAAAATAAGGATTGGATCAACACAATACTTCTTGCTCTAGAACACTTTTATTTTACTCTTGAGGATAAAAAGAATGCCTAATATTATACGTGCCCATTATGCTGGATTTTGTATGGGTGTAAATTTAGCCCTAAAGAAATTAGATGCCGCCATGCTTTCAAATACTATTGCAACACTTGGTCCTGTCATTCATAACACACAAGTATTAGATAATTATAAAAATAAGGGAGTTTCTATTTATTCTATGGATGAAGCTAAAAATAATCCTGACAATAAAACTATTCTTATCCGAGCTCATGGAATTCCAAAAGAAGAAGAAGAAATATTGAAAAATAAGAAGACAAATCTTGTTGATGCCACATGTCCGAAAGTTAAAGATGCACAAATGAAGATAGCGGAATTTTATTCTAAAGGCTACAGCATTTTACTTTATGGTGAACCAGAGCATGCTGAAATTAAAGGCTTGTGCTCTTATGCAAAAGAGGATATTTTTGTATTTGAGTCTTTGGAACAACTGCAACAACACACATTTTCTAGTAAAAAACGCTATGCTCTTGCTTCCCAAACAACACAAAGCGTCACTGAATTATCACTTATTTTAGAATGGTTACATTCTACTATAGACAACACTATCCCACTTATTGAAACCATTTGTGATGCAACATTGGTAAGACAAAAAGAAGTGCAAGAACTCATTCTTTCCGTTGAAGCATTGGTAGTTATTGGTGGATATACTAGCGGAAATACAAAAAGACTATACGAAATTGCAAAGGAAGCTGGTTTATATACTATTCATGTTGAAACTGCCGATGAAATTGATATAGAGTTACTCAGAAAATTTAATACTATTGGGCTTGCAGCAGGAGCTTCTACACCAAAACAAGCAATAGATGAAGCTGAGGCACTTTTACAAAGCATATAACGCTATGCAATAATAGGAGTATGTTTACTTGCCAGTAAATTCGATAATAAATAGCCCTTTACTAACATCGTTTTTTTACTTAATCGAGTTGGAGACAGACATATAACATCTAAAAGCATTTTTTGTTTTGCTAAACTTAATTGAAGAAAAGAAGGAAAATCATCCTCTAATAGAATATTAATATCAACAATATTTTGGTACGTATATAAAATAATTTTATATGACAAACGTTTCTTGTGCTGAATAAGTTCCGAGAGAAGCAGTGTGGCAATATGAGCATAATTGCTGTCGTATTCTCTTCCAAATGACTCTATAAAGGCAAGAATTGTTCGCACATGGTCTTCATTACTGTGCTCTTCCTGCATAGAAACGGTAGCATTGTTTTGTACGTTATTCTCTATTTCTTGCAAGACATCATCCTTGAATATGACATCATTACCTTTCACAGCAATCGTTATAAAGTCTGCAAGTGTGTACATATACTCCCCTTTTTTCTTCCTTTTTATATATAAATCCTGAAGACAATATAAAACGTCTTATTCCTCCTCTTTTCGGTATCTTTCCAAAATATTTTTAGGCTTTTTACAAAGTTCTCTTAAATTACTATCTTTTTCTCGGTAATACACTTCCAAAACAAGTTGACTATGTTCTAAGAGTGACATTCTTATATCTTTTGACAACAATGTGGAATAGTAACATGATTTTATCGTATCTAATGCAATAGAGAGATCATTAACTTCATATTGTTTTCCAATGAAAAGAACAGACATTTCTTCTAATTTTGTACGCAATAGATGTGCTATTTCTTTCTCTTGTACATTGATAATTTCATTATATTCACTTGGTAATAACTCTAGTGGAGAAATATATTGTATTAATGTACTATCATATCTTCCACCATGTACCCTACGTTCTTGTAAAAATGATGTATAGATAATATTTAATAACTCTATTGGCAATTTCTTGAAAAATGGAAGCCCTACTATTTCTGGAAAAGAACGTATAAATTTTATATTATCTATTGATATCGTGGATAGATACCACATATATTCCTCTTGTGATAAAAAAGAAGTCTTTCTACTATCTTCTATTCTTTTGAGAGCCTCTATAATATTCTCCACATCTTCAAATAATTGATATGGCGAATTATTTACTACCATATAATCCAATCGTATTTTTAATAATTTAGTTAATTTTCTTTCTGGAAATGCCAGCAACATTGGGTAATGCTCTATAATATTTTCGTAGTGTTTTTGCACGCTCTCATGCGATTTTTCATCATGAATATACGATTCTAAAGGAATATACTTCATCAATGATAAAGCATGAGGATAGACATCGTGCTCTTTATTATACTGAATATATGCCAAAGCGGGCAAGATTGCGACGTGATAATGAGAATATTTCTTTTCATATTCTTGTGGATGTATTCCATAAAATACCGTTAATTCTTCTGGTAAAGAGAGAAGATACTCTATTATAGCATAGCCTTCTGTTGTGTTTGAAGCATCTATATTGTTTTGACTCATGATGCGTTTTAGAGTATATGCAAGGCACTCTATACTCTCGAAGTACTCTTGCGTATATGTTATAGGTTTTGTTTCGTTCATGATATACTGCAAAAATACACTTGGTATTCTCACAAGACTAGATGCTTTTTGATCAATATCATTAAATTTTTTTATTAAAGAAAATACAGGATTTGTTGTTCTCATATACTCTTTTGGATCTATTGTTTCAAGAAGTACTCTTGGATCAAAAATTTTCTCATCCCGCATTTTATGTTGTATTATTTTTATTGCTTCAGAAATAATAAT
This sequence comes from Desulfovibrionaceae bacterium, assembly GCA_051650105.1. Taxonomy (GTDB): domain Bacteria; phylum Desulfobacterota; class Desulfovibrionia; order Desulfovibrionales; family Desulfovibrionaceae; genus CAMWXW01. Next base: position 22,786 of record JBOFIJ010000017.1, on the reverse strand, counting down.
AATTTCCTGAACCTGTTTTAAATCTTTAGGCTGAAGTAATTTTAACGTATTTACAATACTCTTATCAATTATACAACCTTCTGCAGCAGAACATATTACCTTTCTTGGAATATTATACAATGCTAAGAAAATATTTTCTTCGCTTGTATCAAAACATAATAATGCTATAATTAAATGGTATATTCTTGATATAGAATTTAACCATATTGTTATTTCCTGGACAGAAAGCTTTGTGTCTACCAATAGTATTTGTTGAAGCATTTTTCCATAGCGATCTGGTGTTAAATGTAATAAATACCTATGATCCTTGCATAAATGGCGAGCTCTTGACATAATGGACTGTTTTCTGAAAGAATCATCAAGAATACTACTTTTGCAGTCATATAAAATATAGCATAGTGACACTATTTCATTATATGTTAATTTATAATACTTGCATAGTTGAGGGAGAGAATGTATCTGTTGTCTTTTTTTAACCAAAGGTGCAGGTTCAATGTAATGAACACATTCTTCTATAATATCCTGTGTTTGTTTAGAGATAACAATTTCTACATCTATAAACTGGTTAATTCTTCCCCAATACAGTGTTGAAGCATCCTTCTTTTTATTAAAAAACATGTTTTTTTGTAAGAAGAATAGACTTCTTTTCTGCCTCAATGGATAATTGTGAAGAATAGAGGAATATTTTTCTAAAAGAGACTTTCCTGCATTATACATAGGTTTTTCTGCATAATCTTGCACACAAAACATAGTATCGAATAACACTACATTCTCTTTTTTATGCTCATTTTGTTTTCTCTTCGAGAATGCCTCAGAAATACCAGCAGAAAAATTGTCATTCTCTTTATTCAAATTCATCCTCAATCCCCTCTTTTTAATACGATATAATAGTAAGCTTCACTGCGCTGTTATCTCATACCTCTATATTATTAATATTGCAAAAAAGATGCTTATTACAAGGTAAACATATTCTTTATCACAACAATACCTACCTCTTTACTATCGGGAAAAAAGAACAAAAAGATTATAGTCCACAAACCTTCTTTTTAATAGATTATCTGCCACTGCTTTGGTTATCTACTGTATATATCATGATATTGTTATTTCTTTAAGGAGGTTTACCTATGATACAAAACATAAAAGATATTACCGATTTAGTGACCTATGTTGAAAATACAAGAAAAAATTGGGAACCTTTATGGAGAAACATTAAACAATATGTTCTTCCTCACAGAGCTTTAGCTCTTGATAACGAAGATAATACTCTCTCTTCTGAAAAAATCATCGATGCCACAGCAACACGAGCTGTACGAATCACAGCATCTGGATTATTAAGTGGGCTTACATCTCCAGCAAGGCCTTGGTTCAGACTAAAATTTACAAACCATGAAGACAATGAAAGTAGTGAAGCAAGAGAATGGCTTGACCTTGTGGAAGAACGCGTACGCTCTATATTATTACAAACAGGTTTTTATCAAGCCGCTCATAGTATGTTTACAGACCTTATTACATATGGTTCCGCCAATATTTATATTGAAGACCACCCAGAAAGAATTATACAGTTTTCGTGTTTAGGTTGCGGCGAATTTTCGTGGGCTGGAGATGAAAGTGGTAATGTAGATACTGTTGTTAGAAGATATCATGTTCCAGTACGCTTTGCTGCAGAACGTTTTGGAGTTGAAAAATTACACAGAACATCACAAGAATTACTTCTACACAATCCATATTCGCCCATAGAACTCGTTCATGTTGTTTGTCCTGCAACCTCTCCTGCAATGAAGAAACCATATCAATCTATTACATATGAAGCACTTCATGCTTCTGGTGAGGCTCTTCATATGGGTGGCTATTACGAATTTCCTCATATTATTGCTAGATGGGATACGTCTGCTTCTTCTGTATATGGTTATTCTCCTGCTATGGATACTTTGCCAGATATAAAAATGCTACAAGAAATGGCTAAGAGCCAAATATCAGCCATACACAAAGTAGTTAATCCTCCCATGAAAGTACCTGCTGATTTAAAATCTCGACTAAATCTTATTCCGGGTGCCCCAAACTATGTAAATCCATCTCAAAAAGAAAGCATCAGTCCATTATATCAAATAAAACCAGATGTTCATGCTCTTAGCCAAAAAATAGAAGATGTTCGAAGAGCAATAAAGGAAGGCTTTTTTAATGATTTATTTCTTCTTTTTGCCGAACAAACAGCTACCATGACTGCACAAGAAGTACTTGAAAGAAGCGATGAAAAATTGCTCTTACTTGGGCCCATTATTGAAAGACACCAAACAGAAGTACTTAACCCTTTATTACAACGCACTATTGGCATTCTTTCCAGAAATGGAATGCTCCCGCCACAACCACAATCAAACACCACACTGACTATTGAATATATTTCCACGCTTGCACAGGCTCAGAAAATACAAACTAGTTCTAGCATTAGACAACTCGTTAAAGATGTCGCTCTACTCACATCCCTTGACCATAACGTTATCTATAAAATAGATTGCTTACAAATTGTTGACGAACTTGCCATACATAACTCTCTTCCTGCAAGAATTATTAGAAGCGATGCTGAAGTAGAAGAACGTATACAGCATGCCAAAGATAATACAACAGAAGATACTATTGATACACTATATTCAACATTTGATGACACTGCAAAAGATAGTGATACTAATAATGCTAGTAGTCTGAAAAAAATTCTATCTCTTTTACAAAATACATTACTTCTTAAAAAGAATAAAAAAGAAGAAGATTCTCCAGAATAAAATATTTCTTGTTTTTTATTGTTTTTTGTGTTAGGCTCCTCGGAATATTCGTTTCTCTATCTACTTAGTACCTTGAGGAGCCCACTATGCAAACTGAATATATAGAATCCTTCCGCTCTACGTTGGAAGAGATGCTACAGGAAATTCAAGAAAAAGGGGACACAACCCTTGAGCTTATGTCTGATTCCAACGAAATGCTCTCTGATCCTGCAGACAGAGCTTCTGCTGAATCAGATAAGGCCCTTGCGTTACGATTACGAGATAGAGATAGACATCTTATCCGTAAAATAACAGAAGCTCTTGAGCGTATCAATGCTGGAGAATATGGTATTTGTGAGGAATGCGGTGAAGATATTGCGATTGCACGCTTGCAAGCAAGGCCTATGACTCGATTCTGTATTGTGTGCAAAAGTCTTCAAGAAGAAAGAGAACGTGAAAATAAGTAACCACGTTATCCCCCATAGTATTTTCTTTTCTTATGGGGGATCTTACTTATTTCTATAGTTATTTCATAATATCCCATAACTCAGCCTTTTGTACAAATTCATTTTGTATTCGTATCTTTTTTAATAAAAGCTTTCTCATTAAGCATACTTATTCCTTTCTCATAAAAATGTATAAACACAATGCAGAAGATAATGCTCTGCCGCACGGTATTGTATGATAGTATTTCCCCTCCGCATTAGAGCTATACGTTCTTGTATATTTCTCCATAAAAAATCCTATAGTACTATTCTTATTATTCTTTTTAAATAAACGATATTTTATGCCGATATGTAATTCAACATCGATTTTACGAAGGGAATATTCATGAAAAAAGTTTTTTTATTATGTTCTTTATTCTGTTCCTTTTTTCTTTCTAATAACATGACTTCATTTGCTAAAATGACGGATCTTGAATATGAATTGAAACAGATAGAACCTTCATTTGAACAAAAATCAACACAAATACTTGAAAAAAAAACAACAAAAGAAGATACCTTTACTGATTTAACAGGCTTTTATATCGGTGCTAAAGGTTTTGTGGGTGTTGTTCTCGCCGATTTTAAAAATATTGCCTTACCAGATTCATCTATTAAACCTGGAAAATTTTCTTCTCCTGTAGAAGGTGGAGGTGGCATATTTTTTGGTTTTAGACTGTCTATGACAGGAAATAATGCGCCTGTTCCAATGTATGCACGTTTTGAATTTGAATACTCTCAGCGTGCTCCATATAATATTCGTGGATTCACAAACGCACTTACAATACACGATACTGGTGGATCACCCACTATTGATGGCTACGATGAAGCACTAATGCAAAGAGGTATTCGAGAAGTTGATTTTGATATGAGACTCACTGTACAATCCGCTTCAGCTGGAATATTTTTTGATTTCGACACACGCTCTTCCGTTGTTCCTTATTTAGGCTTTCTCATGGGAGCGACAATATTTGATGTGACAATGAAATCTTCTGCAAGATACTTTCTTCCGATTAAAGAAGTTATTGATCCAACAACAGGAATCACAACTATATATGGTGATGTTAAAAACATCGAAGCTTCTCAAACTGCAGGAACACTTATGTGGGGGATAGGGTTAGGGACACACATTATTCTTAACGATTTTGTGATGATGGATTTAGGTGTACGATATCTTAATAATGCACAATTACAAATAGGACAATCTGGAACGCTTGACTTAAAAATTAAATACGATCTCATAGAAGCTCATATTGGTATTAGCGTACTTTTATAGTATTATTATTTTCCCTATCTCACTATAATACATGTACTACAAAATTATCTAAGAGCATAGTTACTGTGAATACTTGTGTTATGTATGATATCCTATGATCATATACCATACTACTTTAGCAAAAATAGTAAAAACACCATATTATTCCGTACAGAAGTATTACAGGGTTGTAACGTTATCTACACAATAATTCTTTTGCACTTCCTTCGTATAAAAAAAGAAAATAGTATCCTATAATTTTACTTTCCAAATTATATTGCTTTAATTTCTCATATGTTTTTTTGCAAATACCATAACATCTCATAAATAACGATACATTATTCATTTTCTCCTATAATTTTACTTTCCAAATTATATTGTTTTAATTTCTTATGAACATAACTACGCTCCAATCCTATAGATTCTGCAAGCTTTGTTATATTCCCACCAGACAATTTTAATCTTTTTTGTAAATATTCCTTCTCAAAAAGCATTTTCGACGTCTTATAATCATGCTCCATAAAGGACATATTCTCTACACTACAGTCTTCCTGCATAAAATTTGAACGCAGCGACTCTAATGTTATTTTCCCTCCAATTGAAAGTATTAACATACGTTCTACACAATTACGTAATTCACGTATATTTCCAGGCCAATTATATTGCTGTAGTTTTTCTATCGCTTCTTTTGTAAATTCAACAGAGGCCACATTATATTGCTTTGAAAGAATTTTTACATAATATTCTAATAAAAGCGGAATATCTTGTTTTCTTTGGCGTAAAGGTGATAACTGTAGAGGAAAAACACATAATCTATAATACAAATCTTCCCTAAATGTCCCCTCTTTTATTCCTAGCTCTAAATTCTTATTTGTTGCTGCTATCACTCGTACATCTAAAGACATTGTTTTCACACCACCAACTCTCTCAAATGTGCGCTCTTGTAAAACACGAAGTATCTTAGATTGTGTTTTAAAACTCATATCTCCTATTTCATCCAAAAAAATTGTTCCCCCTTCAGCCATTTCAAAGCGCCCAATTTTTTGCTTTTCAGCTCCAGTAAATGCACCTTTTTCATGGCCAAATAATTCACTTTCTATTAAATCTTCTGGAATAGCGGCACAATTAACAGCAATAAATGCCTTCTGATTCCTATTACTTGCCGTATGAATAGCCTTTGCTGCTAACTCCTTACCTGTCCCATTTTCTCCAGTTATTAAAACGGATGCATCTGTTGGAGCAACTAACATAATTTGTTCTTTTATCTCCAGTAAAGCAGCAGATTCTCCAATAATACCCCATGAATCTAAACCTTGTCGTGCATTTACTTTCAGAAATAGATTTTCCTTTTTTAATTTACCAAGTTCTGTTGCCCTTAAGACACTTATGAGAATTTTTTCTAATGATAGAGGTTTTTCAATAAAATCATATGCACCAAATCTTATTGCTTTTACCGCTGTTTCAATAGTTCCATGTCCAGATATCATTACTATTGGCATCTCTGGATACAATTTATGCACTTGTGACAACACATCTATCCCATCTGCACCCTCAAGCCATACATCTAAAAAACATAAATCTACAACATTTTTTTCCAATAGAGAAAGTGCCTCTTCTCCTGAAGATACGTCCAAAACAATATAATCCTCATCCTCTAATATTCCCCGTAAAGAAGAACGAATTGCTTTTTCATCGTCTATAATAAGAATTGTTATTTTGCCCATATGCATCCCTATACTATGATATCCCACACAGTGCCATTGGCAAGATCCTTTATAACAATATTTTTTTCTAAAAGTATTTGTCGTACTTCATCTGCTGTTATATAATCCTTATTCTGCCTGACAAGATTTCTTTTTTTTATTAAATCAATAATCTCTTCTTCATCAATACCATATCTTTTAATAGCACATGTTTTTATTTTTCGTAATGCTTTCTCTGCTTCCTCTGAAAAAAGCCCGAGAATGAGCGATATTACCTCAAGATCTTTCAAAAAAGATATTGATATATCGGCTTTATTTTTCTCCTTTTTATCCTCTAACACCCTATTAATGAAATGGATCATTGAAAAAAGATATCCAAGAGCCGCAGCTGAATTAAGATCGTCTTCCATACTAAGAAAAAACTGCGTCCTCGCCCTCGAATATTCTTCCTCCATATTAAAACCCACTTGAGAAAGTTTCCCTTCACTATATGATACCGCTAATGCCTTTGTCTGATATACACTGCGCACATTTTTTTCAGATTCTAACAACATTTCTACAGAAAATTCAATGGGATTCCTATATTGTTTCGTTAATAAAAAATAACGTAATACTTCTGGAATAAATTCTTTGTACAATTCTCTCACAGTTCTAAAATTACCTAAGGATTTGGACATTTTCTCTTCTGCAGTCTGGACAAAACCATTGTGAACCCAAAAACGTGCAAATTGGCAATTACATAACCCTTCTGTTTGTGCTTTTTCATTCTCGTGATGTGGAAATATAAGGTCTCTTCCTCCTCCATGGATATCTATGGGAAGTTCCATAAATTTTCTGCTCATTGCTGAACATTCTATATGCCATCCAGGACGACCCCTTCCCCAAGGGCTCTCCCAATATGGTTCACCTTCTTTAGCGCTTTTCCAAAGCACAAAATCTAGTGAATCTTCTTTTTCTTCTTGTTTCTCTATTCGAACTGCATCACGCAAATTGTTCAAAGATTGTCCAGATAACGCTCCATATTCTTTAAAAAGACGAACTCTATAATAGACACTACCAGAAGAAGTTGCATATGCTAACCCTTTTTTAACAAGTTCTTCTATCATATGTATCATATCGGGTATACATTCTGTTGCTTTTGGTTCTTCATTTGGCAATAGAATAAACAATTGTTCCATATCTTCATGGTATGCATCAATATATTTTTCTGTTATTTCTTTACAGCTTTTTCCCTCACTTTGCGCTCTAGTAATAATTTTATCATCAATATCTGTAAAATTTCTTATAAAATATACTTCTTTTCCAAGATAACGTAAATATCGAACAAGAATATCAAAGGCCACAGCACTTCTTGCATGTCCTATATGAGAATAATCATATCCTGTTATTCCACACACATATATTGTTACTTTATTATCATTTCTTGGGACAAATTCTTCCTTTTTTTTACTCAAAGTATTATACAATAACATAATTCTTTACTTTTCTCCCAATGTATTAAAAAGTGCTATTCGTTCTGCATGCCTATCTTGTTCAAATTCTGTTGCCAAAAAAACATCAACAATGCGTAACGAAAGAGCAAGGCCAAGAATCCTTTCTCCTAAACATATAATATTAGCATCATTATGCATACGTGCAGCTTCTGCGTGGTACTCCGTTGTGCATACCGCAGCACGTATACCCTGAAAGCGATTTGCAACCATACTCATGCCTATACCTGTTCCGCATATCAGTATTCCAAAAGCAAAATGGTGTTGTACTACAGATTTACAAATTTTCATTGCATATGTTGGATACGCAACTGTTTCCTCAGAGGACACACCACAATTATGGACGAGATATTCCTTTCCCAAAAGATAGTTTACTATCTCCTTTTTATAAGAGAGCCCAGCATGATCTGATGCGATATATATATTTCTTATCATCTTTACCTTTCCTTCTTCAATGGTAACATAAAAACAAAAAACAACAAGACGTTATCCTCTTCCAATACAAAAAGAAAAAGGAAGCTAGCAACTCCCTTTTTCTTTTAAGACACTATATTCATTTTCCACATATTAATCCATAATAATATAATTTTCTGGAAAATCCATTGCTAATTGTGCTTTTGCATTTTCAGCTTCCTGAACATGTTTTAAAGGGCCCACCTGAACCCTCCACACAGCTCTGTTATCTGCTTTTATTAGTCTTGTTGACAATCCTTGTTGAGAAATAGAACGCTTCACACTACTTGCTTTGTATTCATCAGAGAATGCTCCAACTTGAACATAATATTTATTATCCTCATGACTTCTTTTTATTGCTTGTGGCGCTTTCAATACATCTATACGAACCCTTGCAGTTCCTTTCGGTAAAACATCAAGTTTTACCGCTGCTGTGTAACTTAAATCAATAACCCTATCACCAACAAAAGGGCCTCTATCATTAATACGTAAAACCATAGATTTCTTATTCTCTACGTTCGTTACCTTAACAATAGTACCCATGGGAAGAGTTTTATGCGCTGCTGTTTCAGCATACATATTATACGTTTCTCCATTTGAGGTTTTCTTTCCATGAAAATCTTTTCCATACCAAGAAGCCAAGCCCTCTTCTTTGAAACCTTCGGCAGAATATAGAGGATAATATCTTTTCCCAAACACTGTATAGGGACGATAATGACCTGGTATTTTTTTAGAAGTACTTCCTTTACTTTTAGGATTGCTTCTTTTATCTGAAGGGAGATAAGAACTATTTTTTCCACTATCGGCTGTTGCCCTTTTGAGAAAATTGGCATCGCTAGAAAATTGATCATAATATCCACCACCTCCGCCTCGACCGACAGAACAACCTCCTAAAAATAAGATGAGCATCATTATCTGCATAAATCTATATTTCACAAGATCTCCTTTTTATAAAAAGATTCACTATTTCACATTAGCTACATCCTTCATAACGGCGCATTCTTTTTTTTATTTAGACAAAAAAAAAATTATCAGTGTGGTAAAGAATATACTAATTCCACTATTTCCTCAAGTACTTATCTCCAGCAATCCTTTATGATAAATTATAAAAAGGCTTGACAAAGAATTTTTCTTCTGAAATAATTCGAAAAACCTTGCTTGGGGTATACCTCAGGCCAATTTTAAGACCATAAGGAAACTATATGAGAAAATTTGAAACCCTCCTATTGCTTTCTCCTGAACTTAGTGCTGAAGAGAGAGACACTCTTATTGAGTCTCTTGTTAGTACTATTACAAAAGAGAATGGCTCCAATATTGAAGTAGATAAATGGGGAATGAAAGAATTAGCATATCCTGTTAAAAAACAAACAAGAGGTTTTTATGTTCGGTTAGAATATAAGGCACCTTCTACTCTTGTTACCGAATTAGAAAGGACTATACGTATTTCTGAGAATATTTATAAATTTCTTACTGTGAAATTAGAGGAGACTGTGAAATAATGTCTATGCAAAAAAGAAAATTCGCTCCAAGAAGAAAATTTTGTCGTTTTTGTGCTGATAAGAATTTACGTCCATCCTATAAAGTACCGAAATTGCTTATGGATTTTGTCACTGAAAGAGGAAAAATCATTCCAAGACGTATCACTGGAACATGTGGACAACACCAAAATTTGCTAACGTCCGAAATTAAGCGAGCACGACAGATGACTCTTATGTTCTATACTCCTTTGCACTCCACAGAAGTACAAAGAAAAAGCCAATTATAGGAGAAAGTATGAAAATTATACTTTTGGCAGATGTTGAAAAATTGGGTTCATTAGGTGAGCTTGTGATTGTGAAAAAAGGGTATGGAAGAAATTATCTTATCCCTAAAGGCTTGGCTCTTCTTGCCTCACAAGCTAATATAAAAATTTTTGAACAACAGAAAAGAAAATATCAAATAAGAATGGAAGAACTTCGTTCTAATGCTTCTGATATATCGGAAAAATTGCAAGGCTTTATGTTGGCAATTCCTGTTCGATCTGGAGAAAATAATAAATTATACGGTTCAGTCACAACACACATGATTTCTGATGCTCTTTTGGAGCATGGTTTTTCTATAGATAGAAGAAAAATTCTCCTCGATACCCCAATAAGAACACTTGGTGATTTTCTTGTTAAGGTGAGACTTCATGCTAATATTATTGCAGAATTTATTGTAAGTGTCATTTCAGATAGAAATGAATACGTAGATGAAGAACTAATAACTGAAGAAGAATCGCGTTCTGAGGAAGAGCTAGAAAAAATAATAGAACTTAATAATGAAGAGTAGCATTATAGTTGTGTAACTGGAAAGATTTTTGCATTCGCTTTCTATTATATTCATTTATTCAGGAGTTTCCATGCGTTTATTTTTGAAAAATACTATTATGCTCTCTTCTTTTCTATTACTCAGTTTTTCTTTTCAATTACCAGCTACAGCTGCTACCATAAAAGGAAAAGTTGCTGCCATTAATGTACAAAATATTGTTTCTCAAAGCAATATGGGAAAAGATGCTGCTAAAAAACTGGAAGATGAATTTGGTGTTGAAAAGAAAAGATTAGAAGCCGATATTGCGGAGTTTCAAAAGAAAGAGTCTGAATTTCAAAAGAAAGTTTCTGCTCTTTCAAGTTCTGCTAAAGAAAAACAGACAAATGAGTTACTACAACAAAGACGCTCTATTGAAACTCGCTCTACCGAATTAAGTAGACGTCTGCAAACATCTGAGGCTAAATTGCGAGAAGATTTATTAAAATCTATTCTTGAAGCTTCACAGGCTGTTGGGAAAAAAGAATCTGTTTCTATGATTATTGATGGAAATCAAGCAGGCATTCTTTATGTAGAACAAGAGCTTGATTTAACGGAAGCTGTTCTTAAAGTCATGGATGCCAGTTATAAAAAATAATGCTACACCCTGCGTTACGTTATACCATATTTTTTGTTAGCTATTTTCATTATAGGTTATGGGGGCTCGGTGAAACTTTCAGAGATTGCTTCTGCTCTTAATTCTTCTTTCAAGGGAAATGATATCCATATTACTGGTCTTAATACTCTTGAAGATGCTTCATCCTCAGAGCTATCTTTTCTTGCCAACCCCAAATATATACACCTTCTTGCACATACTAAAGCAGGAGCCGTTGTTGTTCACCCTAACCATGCTAATGAAATAGAAAATGCTATTCTCTCTGAAAGTCCTTACCAAGATTTTGCACGCATAGCGATGTATTTTGAAAAAAAGGAAGGATCTTTCGAAGGGATCAGTTCCTTAGCATATGTATCTACGTCTGCAACAATTGGGAAGAATGTTACTATTTATCCCTACGTTTTTGTCTCTGATAATGTTGTTCTCCATGATAATGTAGTACTTTTCCCACACTGTTATGTAGGAGAAAATACCTCAATAGGAGAAAACACTATTATTTCTCCTTCAGTTACAATTATGTCTAACACGTCTATTGGAAAGAATTGCACTATTAAACCAGGAGCTGTCATTGCTTCAGCAGGATATGGGTTTATACCGACAAAAGAAGGCATTTTCTCAATTCCGCAAATTGGCACCGTTACAATCAATAATAACGTTAGTGTTGGAGCTAATACCACTATTGATAGAGCAGCTCTTAATTCTACGATTATTGAGCAAAATACAAAAATTGATAATTTAGTTCAGATAGGACACAATGTTGCTATTGGTTCCAATTGTCTTATTATTTCTCAAACAGGTATTTCTGGTAGCACAAAAATTGGCAACAATGTTATTATAGCTGGACAAGCTGGTATTGCTGGGCATCTTTTTATTGGTGACAACGTAACAATTGGACCAAAGTCAGGAATTGCTCAAGATATTCCGGCAGGGGAAACAAGAGCTGGTATTCCTGCCACAGACAAAATGACATTTTTAAGACTTTCCCATATCTTTCCAAAATTACCCAAAATTATCAAAGAACATGCATTACTTAAACAGCGTGTTGCTCTTTTGGAAGAGAAAATTAATTCAATATCTTAGACAGGGGTTTTATCATGTTATTAAAAGGTAAAAAGGCTATCATATTTGGAATGGCAAATAATAAGAGTATTGCATATGGTATTGCACAATCTTTTGCACGCCACGGTGCATCCCTATGCTTTAATTATTTAAATGATACATTAAAGAAAAGAGTTGAACCCTTGGCGGAAGAACTTTCTGCTGACTTTATATTCCCCTGTGATATTTCGAATCAGGACGAGCTTGATGCAGCTTTTGAATTAGTAAAAAAAGAGTGGTCTTCTGTTGATATTATTGTACATTCCATTGCTTTTGCAAAAAAAGAAGAACTCTCTGGGCGTTATCTCGACACCTCCCCTGATGGCTTTTCTATTGCACTAGATATTTCTGCATATTCTTTTACAAAGATAATAAAATCCTTTGAAAATCTTCTTTCAGACAAAGCTTCTCTTATAACTCTTTCTTATTATGGAGCAGAAAAATGGGTTAAATATTATAATGTTATGGGAGTTGCAAAGGCTGCTTTAGAATCTTCTATTCGTTATTTAGCGGTTGATCTTGGATCAAGACAAATACGTGTCAATGGTATCAGTGCTGGACCTATAAAAACTCTTGCAGCTAGTGGTATTTCTAATTTTAATGCTATATTACAACGCTCTGCAGAATTAGCTCCATTACAAAGAAATGTTACACAAGAGGAAGTTGGTGATGCTGCAACATTTCTTGCTTCAGACCTCGCTCGGGGAGTTACAGGCGAAATACTTCATGTTGATGGAGGCTATAATATAATTGGTTTGTAGGATCTTTATGTACCGCAGAATTAGCTCTATTACAAAGAAATCTTACACAAGAGGAGTTGGTGATGCTGCAACATTTCTTGCTTCAGACCTCGCTCGGGGAGTTATAGGCGAAATACTTCATGTTGATGGAGGCTATGCTATAATTACTTTGTAGGACTCCTGTGCTATTGAAGATCTCTTAAAGAAATCATTACTGTAGAAATTTTACAAGGATGTTTTGCATCTCTTTCATTGTGCTTGTCCAATTTTCAGACAAAGGATCAACACTTCGTACTGAGATACTTAATGTTCTTGCTATTAATTCTAATATTTTCATCCCATGTTGTGGCTGTGCAATTGCAATAGTGACCTTTTGTGCTTTTGCCTTTTCTATTATTCTAGCAATATCTTTTGCTGTTGTTTCTTTCCCTACATTCTCAACAGCAATTTCTTGTAGATTGTATTCCTCTGCAAAATAATCCCATGCTTGATGATATGATAAAAAAGCTCTATGTTTTTTACCTGATAAAGATTGCACTATACTGGCATCCAATATTCGGATTTCTTCTATAAAATCAGCTGCATTCTTTTCATAGAATGTCGCATTTTTTCTATCATATTCAACAAGAACATCTCTCATTCTCTCAACTATAACAATAACATGTTTTGGTGAAAGCCATGTATGTTGATCACCCTGATGACTATGATTACCCCCATGTATATTTTCATGCTTGTGAGAAGCACTCTTTTTAGAAAGTACCAAGTTCGCACTCAATTTTGTATTATTATTCTTATTTATATTCACTTCACTATAGCTTGGCACAATATGTAGTGAAGGAGAAAATTCTTTTGCGTACGTAAGCCATTTATTTTCTGAACCTATTCCTATTGAAAAATAAATATCTGCACTGCGTAAAAATTGTAATTGTTTCGGTCTTGGTTCGAATGTATGAGGATCTGCACCTTGTGGTACAAGAATTTCCACAGTAACATGGTCTTTTGCTATTTTATTAACAAAATATTTTTGAGGGGGAATTGACACAACTACAGAAAGTTTTTTTGCATATGCATTTGGTGAAAATACAAAAATAAACAATATGATTGCCATACAATATTTCATTCTATCGTCCCTCTTAAATCATTTTTTTATAAAAATATATCTGACAGTAGCAGGGCAGGATACCTAGTTTTATTTTTAATGTAAAGTTTTTTTTCCTAACTTATCTCTTACCTTGTCAAAAATATGTTTCTTTGATAGAATAGCCCTTTATCTCTTGGAAAACTATTATATGGACACAATACTTTCTTCTTTTTTAGAAGTTCATGTAGCAGAACAGACATGGAAGCTAGAAAAACCAGCTTCTCTTGACGTTCTGTGGGATACATTAACACAACAAGAACTCGACGACGAACGTATTCCCTATTGGTCGGAATTATGGAACAGTTCTCTTGCTCTTTCCGAATTCTTAAATACAAAAAAAATACTCTTGCAGAATCGCTATTGTCTTGATATCGGTTGTGGTCTTGGTTTAACTAGCCTTGTTCCAGCATCTTTTGGTGCACTTGTTTGTGCAATGGATTATCAAAGCAAAGCACTTCTTTATTTGCGAAAAAACATACAACATAATCGGCAATATTTACGATATCTACCAGTTTCTTTTGCTATGGATTGGCGGTATCCAGCATATACACGACACTCTTTTTCTTATATTTGGGCAGCAGATATACTGTATGAACGCGCTTTTATACCGCATATAGTTCAGTTTATAGATTTTACTCTCAAAAAAGAAGGCATCTTTTGGCTAGCAGATTGTGATAGGGGCTTTCAAGAAAAAGCAATTTTGCACTTTTTATCCCAGGATTTTATTGTTAATAAAGTAACTCTCCCAAATACTATAAAACAAAATAATATGTATGATGCAATAACACTTTGGGAAATTACAAAGGAGATTTCACAATGATAGATATTCAATCTAGCATCCCCCTACATTCCATTCCTTTACAGAATGTAGGTATTAGTAATTACGGTGTTTCCTTCACCTATAAGGGACTACAAGAATATTCCATCATTGCATTATGTGATATTGGTGTATCTTTAGACAAAACACAAAGAGGCACACACATGAGTAGACTTGCTGAATTACTTGAAGAGAATACACTTGTTCTTTCTACTCCTTGGTCTTTATTGCCATTTTTGTCTCAGATAAAAACAAAATTACAAAGTTCTTCTGCATTCATTACATTACATTTCCAAATACTCTTACCTTTATATTCTCCAACTACAAAAAAACTAGGGCATTCTCTGTATCAAGCATCTTTCCAAGCCACATTGCATCAGAATTCTTTTTTGCCACAAATGACTCTACAAATCCCCTATATGACTGTATGCCCTTGCTCTCTTGCTATTAGTGATACAGGTGCGCATTCCCAGAGAACACTCGGTAATATATGTCTAAATTCTGACAGTTCTTTTATATTAGAAGACTGTATTTCTTTACTACATAATACAGCTTCTTCTTCTGTATATCCTCTTGTAAAAAGACCAGATGAAAAGTCTCTAACAGAAACTGCATTCTCGCATCCTTACTTCGTTGAAGATGTTGCGCGAAATATGGCAAGTTCTTTGCAGTCTCATAAAAGTGTTTTTGGATATTCTATTTTTATTCGTAGTTTAGAATCTATCCATGCCCACGATGCTTATGCAACTATTGAAGAAAATTGCAAAAAATTACATTCTCTTGTGGAAGATACGTTTCCTTGTTAGTTGAGAAAATTATATTGTTATCTTACCCTAGTAGCTATTAATATCTCTCCACAGGGTACCATACATTCTATATAATGACAGATATAACGTGTTTTATAAGATATATTAACGTCATATTTATGACACTACTTATGTTATATTATTCTCGGAGGGAAAAATGTCATCCAGATTCAAAGAAATTATTGGTACTGAAACTTCCCTAAAAGGAATTTACTCTTTATTACAAAAAGTTGCCCCCACTGACAGTACTATTTTAGTTTCTGGTGAATCTGGGACAGGAAAAGAGGTTTTTGTTCGAACCCTTCATGAACACAGCAAAAGAAGAGATAAACCCTTCATCCCTATTAACTGTGGTGCTATTCCTGAAGGCCTCTTAGAGTCAACTCTTTTTGGACACGAAAGAGGAGCATTTACAAACGCTCATAGGTCTAGTATAGGAAGATTCGAGCTTGCCCACGGAGGAACCATATTTCTTGATGAGATTGGAGAAATGGATCTCTCTCTCCAAGTTAAAATACTTCGTGTTTTGCAAGAAAAAGAAATAGAACGTGTTGGTGGGTCTGGCCCACAAAAAGTAGATGTTCGTGTTGTTGCAGCCACAAATAAAAATCTTGAGAAAGCGATAGAACATGGTCATTTTAGAGAAGATTTATATTATAGATTAAACGTCATCTCTGTCGAAATTCCTCCTCTTAGAGAAAGAATTGTTGATATTATTCCTTTATGTACTTTTTTCTTAGAAAAATTTTGTAAAGAAAACAATAGAAAAACGCTCGCGCTTTCTTCTGAAACACAAGAATATCTAAAACAATATTCTTGGCAAGGCAATATTCGAGAATTAGAGAACAGAATGCAATATTTAAGCATTCTTGTAGAAAATGATCTTGTACAACTTGCTGATTTACCTCAGAAAATTCGAGATACAAAAATTACACATTCCACTACTCCAGAAACAACACTTTCTCATCAAACAGTGGTTCCCACACATATAGATAAATATACTCATACCATTCAAACCCTTTCTCCTCTTTTTGAGGAATGGCCTTCTCTCAATGTATTACATGATAAGAACATGTCTCTTAAAGAATTTTTAGAAACCATTGAAAACAAACTTTTACAAGAAGCACTCCTTCAAACTGAAGGTGTCAAACATCAGGCAGCAAAAATACTTGGAATGAAACGAACAACACTTATAGAAAAACTTAAAAAACGAGGTTCTATTTTTTAATTCTTTTTATATTTAGGACATACTGTGAATAAAATTTTTGCCTTACTAGTAACTTTTCTCTTTCTCTATTCTCAGTCTTTTCTTGAGAATGTATATGCAAATTCCTTTCGCTGGAAAAATCTTTTTTCTAGTGAGGAACTCCTTTTCACACTTAATAATCCTAAAAACCTACAGATTAAAAGAATAGGAAAAACAGAATTATTAGTATCTGGACCAAAAACATATCTTGATTTAGTAGTAAAAAGCCAAACAGAAATTATTAGATCTACATTTATTAGCTCCATTAAAGCAAGACAAAATACACTTGTTATTACTCTACAAGACAGCAATTTTGGCTATATTGTCTCAAGACAACGTGATTCTGTTACCTTAATATTATTTCCTGATACTATGGGACAATATTGGTCCTTTAATACACAGGATACTAATACTATTCAAATACCTACACCTACTCCACATTCTTTAACACAACAAATTGCCATTCTTAATACTCCATTGCTACAGCCAAAGCAATCGCCACAATATTTACAAGCAAAAGCCATTATTCCTCAACAAAACAGAATCAAGGAACAACTGGTGTCCATCATTTCGCCCATTTCTGGTAATGCACAAATATCCACAATACCTATCCAAAAAGAAAGCTCTCAACAAAACATTCTAACCACAAGTTTTAGACATTCCATTAATACAGGATCATTAGAAGACTGGAATTCTCAAAATGCAAATACACAAGATAATCCAATTTCTCCCAAAGAAAAAGAAGAAGATAGTGCCCCCATTGCAGAAAAAGAGAAAGACAGCTCTCCTTCACAGAAAAAAACTGTCTCTGATAAAAAATCTTCCCCTTCTCTTCCGCTATTCCCTTCTGAAAAACCTGTTAATCAGAATACTCTTGTTACGATACCTGATGAACAACCTACACAAGAACGTTATGAGAAAGATTTAGCCAAAGCTCTCCAATTTCTCTCTGCTGGCAAAATAGAAGAAGCTCTTTCTCTTTTACTTACTTTAAAAAATACTCAAATGCCCCCTGCAATAAAAGAAGAAATACTATATTTTATTGCAGATAGCTATGAAGCTCTTAGCAGAACACAGCCAGCTCTTATTCAAAAATCTATTGCAGCATACAATGAAGCCATGAACTTCAACCCACATTCTACAAAAACCCCTGATGCACTCCTTAAGCTTGCTATGGTAAATCTTACATTAAAAAATACAAAAGAAGCTGAAGCCTATTTTTCTGCTGTACAAAAACGTTTTCCAAAACATACTTCTACTCCCTTTACCTACTATTATTTAGGTATGTATTACAAAGAAAATAAAGAATATGCAAAAGCACTTGAACAATTTCAAATTATTGAAAAAAATTATCCAACATTTACCTTCTTACGAGAAAATACTGTTGCTATCATCGAGACACTTGTGGCAATGGGTTACTACAAAGAAGCCATCCCTTATACAGATTTCTTAAATACAAGGTGGCCTTCATTTTACCAAGAATACCCTAAAATATTACTTTTTGAAGCTCAGTTAGCCACACACCTTAAAGATTATACTAAAGCACTTTCTTTATATTGGAAATATTATAATATACTTCCTGATGCTCCAGAAATAGACCTTGTTATGGCCAATATTGCTGATACATATCTTAGACAAAAACAAACAGCCAAAGCAACCATTTTATATAACAAAATTATCAAAGATTTTCCTCAATCTGAAGGAGCTCTTATTTCGCAAATGAGACTTGCAGAAGAAGGTATTTATGATACTTCAGCAGATCTTAACACAATGTTTTCTATTTTTGACAGACCATACAATACAAGACCTCTTGAAACATACACTAAAATAAAGAATGAGCATCCAGATTCACCTCTTGCGCCAATTGCACACGCAAAATTAGCTATATGGTATTTATGGGAAGGAGATAATAGTAGAGCTATTGAGAGTGTTCACGATTTTGTACAAAAATATCCTGATAGTCCGCTTGTTCCTTCACTTAATGATATTGCAATAAAAGCTCTTGAAACCATCACTCTTGATGAAAAAACACAAAAAGAACTCCCTGACTTATGGGATAAGTACCCCGTACTTTTCTCTCAAAACCAAGAAAATATTTCTCCTAAAGAAAAACTGTCTCTTGCAAAAGCCTTTCATAAAAACGGAGATTTCACAAAAACACAAGAACTCCTACAAGAATTTTTTAAAGGAAGACAATATCCAGGTCTTTCTGAAGAAGTGCTCTCACTTCAATTAACATTACTCAATGAAACAAAAAATTGGAATACTCTTATCGATACCTATTACAGAACAATTTCTTGGGACCTTTCTCAACAAAGCTCTTCAATGCTTGCTTTTTATGCAGCCACAGCATTTGAAAAAACAAATCAACAAGATAAGGCTTTTGCCCTTTGGGAAAAACTTTTTAATAATGTCTTCACACCCCCTTATTATAAAGGCATTGCCGCATATTCTATGGCACAAATGCTTTTTGCTCAAAGAAAGGCTCCCCAATTCATATATCCTATCGCACAAAATAGCTTGAATAGTTTATTACTCGCTGTGAAAAATAACGAAATATCTCTTGAAGAAAGTAAAACTAATATTATTGATGCCCTTGCTCTTCTTGTTTCTATAGCAAAAGAACAGGCAACATATCAAGATGCATTACGATATATAATATTACAAGAAAGTTATGATCCAGAAGATAAATCTCTTCTGCTACAAAAAGCGGAACTATTTAAACTGGCAGGGGATACTACCAAATGGAAAGAAACATTGGAAGCTGTTGTTAAAAAAGAAGGTACTTCTTCCTATGGACAATTAGCCCAAAGTGAACTTAATTCAGAAAAAGCACGACAAGAAATTAAAACGCTGATTCCCTAACATACTTATACAAGATGTAAACATAATGAATGACCGCGTACAACTACTATACTTTTCTAAGCATCATATTATAGACACATTTTCGCCATTGTATTAACTAAAAATGCCGCTTTTATATGGTCTTATGAAAGTATATACGTCTTGATAAGAATAATTGTTAACTGTATTTTCTTATGCTAGTAACTATCTTTTCTAAATAAAGAAATCTTCTATCCTTATTCTGTTTTTTATCATTACAAGACAAAACCGTGTTTCTGAAGCATAAAAAATAATTCCTCAATAGCCCTTGTTTTTGGATAAAGCCACTTTTGAAACTCATCTGTATAGTTAAGACAACCATGATCTATTTTATTTTGGACTACTTTTACTAATTCTTCCACAGTATTCACACACTCCAATAACTTTCTTTCTTGAAGACCTTCTTCTGCCCACAAGAAATTACTTCTAAATGGACCAACTATAGGAACAACACCATATAGCAACGGTTCTAAAAAATTTTGACCACCATATTCTTTATATAACGTCCCCCCTACAAATACAATTTTTGATTTCATATATAGTGCAGATAATTCCCCAAAGGTATCCCATATAATTACATCTTTTGTCTGCGATATACCTTCAGTGCGTAGTGAATATTCTATTCCAGATTCCGATAGTGCACTCTTAAATTCGTCTATAAGATGAAGATGTCTTGGAACTATAATACATATAATATCTCTATTTATAGATTGCAAAAACTCTACAATGCTATCTTTTTCTTTCACTCTCATAGAAGCAAAAAGAACAATTTCTTTATTTTTTGTGGGAATTACGACGTCATTATAGATCTTATCTTTTTTCTTAAGACGAGTAAACTTTATATTATTAATGTATTCCACATGTGCATTTGAAAAAACGCGTTTATAACACAATTCATCTCTTTTTGAAATCGCTGCAATAACGCAAGGAGAAAATGCTTTGAGAAAATACGATATTTTCTTGTACCAAAAACAGCTCTTTTCCGACATTCTTCCATTAATTATTATTGTGGGAATAGATTTTTTCTTACATTCATATAATAATGCTGGCCAAATCTCTGTTTCCAAAAATAATACCATTCTAGGCTTTACCAAATCTAATACCTTCCGCATTTGTTCACATGTATCAAATGGAAAATATCGCACTTCAACATTCCATAACGGTCTGTGCTCTCTTGCCCACCCCTTTATAGATAATAAAATTTCCATCCCTTGTTTTGTCCATGTCGTTAAAAAAAAATCTCGTGATTGCTCATCTATTTTATATAACAACGACTCTACCAAATATGCCTCACCAGCAGAAGCTGCTTGAATCCATAAAGAAGAAGATAAATGAGGAACGTTCTTCGCATAACGCTCTTCTAAACCTTCTTTAAGCCGTTCATTCTTAGAAAGCATCATTATCGCTATCTTTGATAACAGATTGTATAAATAAATAAACATATTACACTTTCTTTAGTAAAGATTCTATTAACTTAATAAAAGACATTCCTATAGCGTGTGCTTCTTTTGGAAATAAACTATTTTTTGTCATACCTGGAATTGTATTGGTTTCTAATAAAACAATATCGTCTCCATCTATAATCATATCTGTTCTACTGTACGTACCAAGACGTAATGCTACATGTGCCTGCATTGCGTACTTTTGTATTTGAATAATACTTTTTTCTGGTAATGGGGCTGGACACAACTCTTCTACTGCATTTGTATCATATTTTGTTTCATAATCAAAAAAACCTTTTTTTTTGGGCTTTATTAATACAGGGGGCAATACATCCTTGTGTAACACGCCACATGTTATCTCTTCTCCTAACACAGCTTCTTCAATTAAAACAGTATCTCCAGCATTAATAATTTTTTTAACAGCTTCATTCACTTCTTCAATAGTATTTGCTTTATACAAAAAAAGGCTAGAACCACCAGTATTTGCCTTCACAAACACAGGATACCTTAACGGTATAATAAAATCTTTTGGAGGAAGGGTTCCTAGAAAAATATATGGTGACGTTGGAAGGTTATTTTCTTCATATATCATTTTTGTTGTCGTTTTATTTAATGATAAATATGAACCAAATAAAGATGAAGATTGATATGGACAATCAATATATTCTAATAAAGCTTGGACTACACCATCTTCTCCTCCAGCACCATGAAGATTAATGAAAGCAAAATCATGTTGTTTTGCAATAGAAAGTAAAGAAGGAAATTCTGATATAGGATCAAAAACTGTCACACTATGTCCCAAACTTTCTAATGCTTCTTGTATTGCACTTACACTTTGCAACGAAACATTTCTTTCAGAAGACCATCCGCCAGCCAGCAACAGCACTTTCATAGAGAATCCTTTTATATATTCAATAATTATATAATACAAAACAGTCTGTCTTGCATTATAGGTTATTTTCTATTTATATACAAGAAATATAACACTCTATATTTATCAATTTTTTACAAAAATACTGTATAAAGACTATCTCTCCTATTATTAATTCTATATATATTCCAAAATATACAATCAATGCTAACAATAAAGCCCCGTATATCACAAGAAATAATATTCCTCTACATAAATCTTCAATAAAAGAAAATTGCTACAAAAAATATATAGTTCTACGGGAGTATGATAACAATAAAATTTTACAAGATTTTCCCGAGTAATTATAGGCTTATTTCATAGAATATTCGCAGTAACCTCACTAAATCCCTTTGTAAATCAAATTTTTTCTAGTATAGACATTGTAAACGAAAGCATATTATTTCGTGGGGCAATCTACCTTGCTTTCCAAATATATATAGATTTTTAGATATTCAACAATAGCGGATAGATATAGTCATGATACTATATTTCAAATCCCCAACAAATTTGAGGAGACCATGTCTTTCGCTGTCTTTTCACAGCGTTTACTACAAATACCATGGCTACATACTTTCTTTAAAGAGTATCTTTATATTTCATTAAGAACTAGTACGATAGATACA
>JBOFIJ010000016.1:0-253255 GCA_051650105.1 Desulfovibrionaceae bacterium | reverse complement strand
CACACATTCTTAAAGAAAGCAAAGAAGAAGGACTGGATAAAAAATTCTCCCAAGAGTTTACAAAGAAAAAATATTGCAATATAGAAAATCTAGAGCCAGAAACAAATATCTATATGTGATAGAGTATAGAGGGAAGATTTATGAAAGTATATTATGTTATACTAAATAAAAGTACATATTCAATACGCGAAGCTATTTTAACAGACACTCTTATATATGAGTATAAAGAGGATTCAATACTTAACCTTATTGCCAACGAGTATCTCCTATATGATATAGAAGGAAATTATTATTTATACGCTTTAGATACGCGTTTTTCTGAAAATTATGAAAAGGCACTTGCTCTTATGGATATTCTTTCACATAAAACATTTTCCATCTCTTGTGTAACTGTATAATACTCCTTGTAATACAATAACACTACGTAACAAGTGTTTTATAATAACTGGCACGTTATGAAATAATCCTAAAAAAGGCGGTATTCTTGTTTATTTTGCCGCATCTATCTACATATATTCTTATACTTAGTACACACTACACTACTTTCTTTCACAACAACAAAAACAACTCTCTTCATAGTGAAATAGAGCAATGCACTATTGTATGCTATTTGTCTTTTTTATTATAAGAATTGGAAAAATATTTCTTATTCTATATGTATTAAGAATAAAAGAGTAAAAAATAATTACGCATTAAAAACTGAACACAGTAGGCCATATCACGTTGTCAATTTTCTATTCTTATACGACGAATGTACCCTTTTCTATTGGCCCATTATCAAGTAAAATACCACAAAAGGATGATAACAATCACACTACTATCTGTCATAACAGCCCATTTCGCCCTCAAACAGTCAGTAATAAAAGGCCCTCTCTTATTATAGCGTACCTTTCGTATTTTCTTGATGGAATCAAGGTGAATTTCTCCAAAAATAGGGCTCCATTACTTGCCATAATTATGTGAATCATTTCTTCTCGCAGCGTCACAAAGTAATATCACCGTAACAACACTTTTCTGATAGACATAGTGGCACTCATATTCTATAGCACAATAATACTCCAAGAAATAACTATTATATTTAACAAATAAGAGATATCAATGTCTTAATTAGAACATTCCTTTGCTCACTATATCTTATATTTTTTGCTGGTAATTACCACAGTTATTGTTACATCTTTTTATAAGAAGTATTTATTGTTTAGTACACATTGTATAGTTTACACTTTTAAAATAAAATATATTCGCGATACAGATAAAAAGCACATAGTTTCTCTTTATAGTAAACACACCAAGTAAAAAAATGTCTCCATATGAACATAACATTGCTATACTATTCTATAAATTGTACACAGTTGACGTATAATAAAAATTATATCCTAAACAACGTAAGTGATGTATTCCAATAAATATTGCATAGCCAAATAACAATAAATTTTCTATATTATTAAGAGTAAAGCGACTGCAATACGTGTGATACCGCTTGAATAATTTCTTCAGGACTATTTCCTCGAACAGGATACGTTTTTTCTAAAAGCATTCCAGCGTGAGCATGATAATATACAGCCCTACAAGTAGCATCAAAAGGATCTTTATCAATAAGCATGGCCGCAGCAATCATTCCAGCCAAAACATCTCCAGACCCCGCAACAGAAAGATTTGGAACAGAATATGGTGCCACCGTTATAGCTTTACCAAAAGTACTAATAAGAGAATTTGCCCCCTTAATAACAAAGGTTGCCTTAAAAGCATCACAACATTTTTGTGCAAATAACACTCTATTTTCTTGAATGACAGATATTTCTGTTGAAAAAAGAGCTGCCATCTCCCCTGGGTGCGGAGTAAAAACATCTGTGGATTTAAGAGCTAATGAACATGATGGTTCAAGAGTGATGGCTCGTAAAGCATCTGCATCAAATACCATAGGAGGACGATCTTTATATGCAAGTAATGCCCTCACAATTGCGGCTGTGCCTTTTGTATTTCCCATTCCATTTCCTATGAGAACAACATCATATTTAGGAAGTATTTTCACTAATGTATCAATACATGTTTCATCCCAAACATCACTCTTTAATGAAAGCATAATATTATCTGGAGAAAAAGCAGAAAGACGATGAAAAACACTTTGAGGACAAATAAGACTCACCAACCCAGCGCCCATTCTCATAGCAGCTTTTGCGGCAAAATAAGGTGCTCCAGGGTATGTAAGAGAACCACCAATAATGAGCACGTGTCCGGCTTTATTTTTATAAAGATTTTTTGGAATGTTATTTTTGAGAGGAGCAGAAGAAATAACCTGAAAAGTATCTTTATTAGAATTAAGAGTGGAAGGTATTCCAATAGGAGAAATATGGAGAATTCCAACATATTCTTGCGCTTCTGACATATATAAACCAAGCTTTGCCCTATCAAAAGTAATGGTTATATTTGCCCTAACAGCAAAAGGAGATGGACGGCCAGTATTTGGACACAAACCAGAAGGGATGTCTAGAGAAACAATAAAGGAGTTTGTAAAAGAATTAATATAAGCAATACGCTCTTTTTTCTCTAAAGAAAGTGTTTTTTGTAATCCTATACCCATAAGAGCATCTATAACAATATCTATTTTAGTATTCTCTACATTTTCAGAAAAATCAGTAAACTCAACAATATGGAGTCCACATTTTTTTGCAATTGCCAAATGTTTTACTGCTGTTGGAGATGTACTCTTTTTCCAATACACAACACTAACATTTGCTCCTTCTACCATAAGGTATCTACCAAGAACAATTCCATCTCCACCATTATTTCCAGAACCAATAAAAATAACAATTCTTTTTTCATTCACTGAAGAAAAATACTTTTGCAACAGAAGAAAAGATTCTCTTCCAGCATTTTCCATTAATACTTCTAAAGAAAACCCTAATTCTTCTACAGCAATTTTTTCCCTTGCAAACGCATCTTCTACTGTACTAATTGGTGTGAACACGTGCACTCCTTCAAAAAAAACAGAGTATCATTCCATTATGACTGTGGCAATACAGTATTTTTTTTCATGAGATAAACTGACATGCAAAGCACTTGCCTGAATTTTTCTATACAACAAAAGAGCATTACCATACAGTACAAGAGAAGGCTTTCCATCTTTAAGAGGAATAAGTGTGATATCCGTAAACGCTATTCCTTGAGAAAATCCTGTTCCGAGTGCTTTCACTGTGGCCTCCTTAACAGCAAAACGAGAAGCCAAATATTGTACTATATTCATATTTTGAGAACGTTTTTGTTCAGAAACATGTAATATTCTCTGCATAAAACGCACAGGATATTTCGTATATACAGCACATATTCTATCAATTTCCACAATATCAATTCCAATACCTTTTATCATTCTTCCTCCACAGAAAAGGCCATGGTATAGAAAAAAGATTCCTCTGTCCATTTCAAAAAATAAGGAAGGCTCCAAAGACGAAAAAGTTTGATATATGCTTGCCTTTTATAAGAAAAATATGTATCATTCCCAAAATACTGTATAGCAAGGAGCTTACATGCTTATAGATTCAGCGTATGCAATGGGAACACTTTCGCAGCCGGGTGGAGAATCTAATATATTTGTTTCACTTATTCCTATGCTTCTTATGGTAGTAATATTCTACTTTCTCCTCATTAGACCACAACAAAAAAAAGCAAAAGAACACCAGAAAATGATAGATTCTCTTCAAAAAGGGGCACATATAATAACATCTTCTGGAATATATGGACAAATTACAGAAGTACATACAGCCTACTTCATCATAGATCTAGGCAATGTAAAAGTTAAAATTACCAAGGGAAGTATTGCTGGTATTGCGGAAGAATCAAAATAACCACAGGATGCTATCACTATAATGGAAAATTCCTTACGAATGCGAATTATTGTTGTTCTTTCTGCCGTTATTTTCTCGATACTTATTGTTTTATCTAATGTTCCATCCTTTCAGGATTTCTTCTTAGGTAAAATTGTGGGAGATAGAGGAATAAGGCTTGGACTGGATCTTCAAGGTGGTGTACACCTATTGTTGGGAGTAGAAGTAGAAAAAGCTATTACGACAAGTTTAAATCAAGCTGTTACAGAAATTCGTAGTACCATGAGAAAGAACTCCGTGGTTCTCCTTAAACCAAGATTTACCAAAAAAGAAGCGACAGTAACACTATTACAGGCTGATAAAAAAGATTTTTTTCTTTCCTATCTAAAAAAAGAATATCCAGACATCACTGCGACAGAACGAGTGCACTCATCTCAAGGAATTGAGTATGTCCTTTCATATACAGAAGCCTACCAAGAACAAATATCAAAACTAGCCCAAGAACAGGCAGTACACACAATTCGAAATAGGATAGACCAGTTTGGTGTGAGTGAACCAGACATTAGAGCACAAGAAGGATACAGAATACAAGTTCAATTACCTGGTTTACAAGATACAAAAAGGGCTATTGCTTTACTTGGTCAGACGGCTCATTTGGATTTTCGTTTTGTAAAAGAAGGTGTTAAAGCACAAGATGCTCTTCTGCTAGAAGATGTAGAAAGTGTTCCTTTAGAAAACAAGAAGATGGAAATGGACCATTCCTTTCTTTTCCTCAGCAAAAACATAGAAATAACAGGACAAGATATAGCAGATGCACGTCCGACATTTGGCGAAATGAATGCCCCTCACGTAACTCTACTGCTGACACCTGAAGGTTCTAAAAAATTCGAAAGAATCACCAAAGAGAATAGAGGAAAGCGTTTAGCTATAGTATTAGATGGAAAAATATACTCTGCTCCAGTGATACAAGATACTATATCTGGTGGTAGAGCGGTTATTACGGGAACATTTTCCATTCAAGAAGCCCAAGATTTGGCAATTGTTTTACGAGCAGGTTCTTTACCCGCTCCAGTAACTATCCTTCAGGAAACTATTGTTGGTCCAGCTCTTGGCTTAGAGACTATACAACAAGGCCTGCGAGCAACGTTTACATCTCTCTTTCTTATCATAGTCTTTATGGTATTATATTACAGATATAGCGGTGTTATCGCCTCTTTGATGATGTGTTCTACTCTTCTCTTTCTTTTTGCAGAATTGGGACTCATAGGAGCAACTCTTACTTTACCTGGTATAGCAGGAATAGTACTTTCTTTAGCAATGTCTGTAGATGCTAATGTTCTTATTTATGAAAGAATACGAGATGAATTACGTTTAGGAAAAAGTATAAAAGAAGCGATTGATAATGGCTTTGATAGAGCGATGTTGGCCATCATTGATTCCAATGTATCAACATTACTTACAGGAGCGGTTTTATATCAATTTGGAACAGGTCCAATAAAAGGCTTTGCTGTCACTCTTTCTTTAGGAATACTATCTTCCCTGTTTACGGCTATTTATTTTTCTAGAACATGTTTCTATATATGGCTACGTAAACCACGAGCATCACTTAGTATTTAGGAGGATTATATTATGTCATTTTCACTTATTTCTCCGACAATTAGTATAGATTTTGTCTCATTACGCTATAAAATGCTCGCTCTTTCTGTTACGTGTATTCTCTGTGGTTTGTTGTTATTATTATATAAAGGCTCAATTCCACTTGGCATAGATTTTTCTGGTGGTACCGTTGTACAAATTGTTATGGAAAACTCCATAGAGACAAAAACACTTCGAGAGAAATTAGGACAGGTTTATTCAGGAGAAGTTTTAATTCAAGCGATAGGAAATGATTATAAAGAATATCTTCTTCGTTTTCCACCTCTAATGGATCAGAATATTGGAATGCAAGAAATCATGGAGGAACGTTTTTCAGCTCTTTTTCCGAATGAACAATATAATATTATTCGGATAGAATCTGTGGGTCCAAAAGTTGGTGCAGATATACAAATAAAAGCAATTGAAGCCATTTACTATGCCCTTCTCATCATAGCTGTGTATATTTCTGGTCGTTTTGAATCTCGTTGGATTCCACCACTCCTTCTTATCTGTGGACTATCTCTATTTTTCTTTACACTGCGTTTATTCTCAGTTACAATTTTCTATATAGTACCTATTTCTCTTCTTTTAACTATAATTTTATTCTTTAAACTCAAACTTTCTTTCGCCCTTGGTGCAATATTATCTATTTTACACGATTTAGCAATAACGTGTACCATTTTACTTTTTACTGGCATTTCTTTCGATTTAACAATAGTAGCAGCACTTCTCACAATTATAGGATATTCTCTAAATGATACCATAATTATCTATGATAGAATACGAGAGATCACTCATACTACACAATGCCCAATAAATTCAAAAACATGCATAAATACGAGTATTAATTCAACGTTGAGTAGAACTATTATCACAAGTTTAACAACATTGTTTGCACTATTTTCTCTTATTTTTCTTGGAGGAGAAATTCTTTTTCCATTTGCATTTACAATGTTTATAGGAATAGTTGTTGGTACATATTCTTCAATTTTTATAGCGAGTCCAATATTACTATTTTTTGGCATAAACCCTCCTCAGGAAAAAGAAAAAATTATCCTAGATGAACATGGTACAGTGTAGTATCACAGTGGGAGTTTACATGAAATATTTGTTTTCTATACTTTTCTTTATTTCTATTTTATTTATCAATAATCCTGTGCAAGCAGAAGTTCTTTATTTACTTCCCAGATTGGGGCTTAATATATCATTAGCAGAAGATATAAAATCGAATACCTTCTCTTCGTCTGATACCTTCAAAAATAAAGCTGATCCCACATTTGCAATGTCTTTAGCTGGTGGGGTACACTTTAATAGAGTTCCTCTCCGATTAGAAATTGACGGAACATTTAGAACTCAGACATCTTATAGTTCATCAAAACCATCTATGGCCGTTAATTTTGATGTTTTTCAAATTACCACCATGCTAACAGCTCTTTATGATATTTATCTTCCAAGCATATTACTAGTACCGTATGTGGGTGTTGGAGTGGGCTTCACAACATTTATCTCTAATGCAAATACACTTCATAATACTGAAAGAGTGAAAACGTCAGCATATACATCATTTGATTTCTCTTGGCAAATTGTAGGAGGATTTTCATATCCCATATCTTCATTTCTATTAGAATTTACATTTCGTTATGTGAATCTTGGCGACGCGAAACTTTCTCCTAGACCTATAAAAGTTGTGAGTAATTTGTCTGCTTTTGATTTTCTTTTTGGGATACGGTTCCCAATTTAATAACAGTGTAACCTTAAATACGTAGATAGCCATTGTATATATGCTTTATCAAATTATGTTTTACAATGTAGCTGTAGTATACCTTACTTATATCTTTCAATGTTCCATCTAAAGAGCATTATTTTTATTTAATAAAAGATAATAATATGAAAAAATGTTTCCCACAAAAAATACTATTCTTCATACTATTCCTTATAAGTTTTTCTTCTTGTGGATATGTTCCAACACACAGATTAAGTTCTATTTTGGGAGACGATAAGCCAAGTATTCTCATAACTCATACTTCAAATGCAACACTCATAACGAGTCTACCACAATATCTTCGCTCTGCACTTTATGGAGAAATAGAAAATAGAGATGTAGCAACGTTTACATATTCTCCACCAAGCAATTATGAGATGACTATAGATATTGTGAGTTATAGATCAACAGCGCGCAGTAAAACAGAAGATGATATTATCCTTCTTTACGAAATAACTCTTGTTCTTCTAGTAAAAATCTATTCTTCGTCTACAGGAAAACTTTTTTGGTCTTCTGGAAATTTTGGAACATCTCATACTTACGATACGTTTGCAGAAGAAATTGTTCTAACAGACATTGCAAAGCGTTCCACAGAACGCTTAGTAGATATGATGCAATTATCATTTTAGGAAACACTCATGCTTAATCCTTTCACATTTTGCATTTCAGAAGATTCTCAATTATTATCAATAGAAATTGAAATGCTCTTAAAGAATGCATTTCCAAAAATGTGTTCCATTGAAAGAAAAACATATTGGGGAACAGAAGAATTACCTACCCTTTTTTGGGATACTATTCAAACAGCTTCTTTTTTTACAAATCCTCATATTATCATATTAAGAAAAGCAAATGAACTTTCTCCCACAGTTTGGAAAACGCTGTCAAATGTAGTATCACATATACAAGCAGATCGCATTCTATTCTTCTTTATAGAAAGTAAGTTAGTACCAAAACATATAAAAGAATTACCATGTTATCAACATGCTCGCGCAAAAAAATGGATTATAGAAAAAACAAAGTTAACAAAACAGACTATACCATTCTTTATACAACAGTATATTACTTCAAAAGGCTTTCATATTGAAAGAAAAACATTGGAATATCTCTCCAAAGTTCTTCCACAAGATGCTTATGCAATAACAACAGAATTAGATAAAATGATGATATATTCGGATGGCTCTACACTAAGTACATCTCATCTTGATACTATTCTTTCCTATACTCCTGAACACACAATTTGGAATCTTTTAGATATCATGCAAGATAATAAAAATATATCCTCTTTATTGTCTACAGTGGAAAATACATCATTTTTCTTATTTAGTTCACTGTTACAAAAAGATTTGTGTGTTTATATACAATTTATTATGGGAGAGCCACCAAATTTGGCACCATTCCTTTATAAACAAAAAGAAAAGATAGCCTCTTCTTTGAATATAGAAAATGTTCAAACAATATTCAGTATTCTTTCTGAAACAGAATATAAGATTAAAATAGGAAATATTACAGAAAAACAAGCTTTAGAATATGCCCTTATTAGTATTCAAAAAATATTCTCTACACATGCTAAAAAAGATATTCTCTCCTAGCAATATAGTTCTAAATAAATTTATAAGAATTTTTTATGTAGGAAGGGAAAAACATACACCATATTTTTGATTATAGCCATAGAAATTAGTAAGATAACAATAACCAGTATACAGAATAAGATAAAATAAATTCTCCGAACGATACGATATTTAGTGTGTGCCACAGATAAGGATAGTATATATACTTCCCTTATCTGCTCTTTGTATATGCACTTACTTTAATGGTAAACTAACAAAAAAAGAATCTCCTTTTCTAAAAATCCTCAATAAAATAGCTCCTCGAGATTTAGATTCCTTAACAAGAGTTGAGAAAGCTTTTACATCCTGAACTGCCTTCATATTCACGCTAACGATAATATCATCTTCTTGAATACCAGAGCTTGCCACAGCCTTGTCTTTATCAATTCTCACAACAAGTAGCCCTTTCACGGCTGCCGGAATTCCAAGGTTTCTGTATTCTTCCTGAGTAAGTTCTCGCACTGTGATACCAAGATCAGTAATCTGCGCATTCGATTTTTTTACAGGAGAAGGCCCTAAGCTAGTGGAAGCAAGATTCTCCAGAGTACGTTCACCAAGCTTTACAACAGTATCTCTTTTATTTCCGTCTCGTAAATAAGAAATAGAAATACTTTGTCCAGGTTGAAACCCAGCAATACTACGCAAAAAATCAGAGGCATCTTGAACAGCTTTCCCATTAACACTAATAACTATATCTCCAGCACGTAATCCAGCTTTATATGCTGGACCTTGATTAATAACAGAACCAATAAGTGTTCCATTTTGGTTACCTAAATTTAATGCCTTTGCTGTGTCTGACGTAATATCTTGTATCGCGGCACCAATCCATCCTCGACGAACTTTCCCACTTGTTCTTAACTGAGAAATAATAGAGGATGCCATATTACTTGGAATAGCAAAACCAAGCCCTTGCCCCTGTGCAATAATAGCAGTATTTATTCCTATGACCTCTCCTTTCATGTTAACAAGAGGGCCGCCACTATTTCCAGGATTAATAGAAGCATCTGTTTGTAAATAATTATCAAAAGGGCCGGAAGCAATATTTCTTCCTTTAGCACTTAATATTCCAGCAGTGACAGTATGCCCAAGACCAAATGGATTCCCTATCGCTAAAAGCCATTCACCCACTTTTGCTGAATCAGAATTTCCAAAAACGAGAACAGGTAACGACGTGGCTTCTATTTTAAGGAGAGCAAGATCACTATCTTCGTCAATCCCAATAATTCTTGCAATATAAGGCTCCTGTTTTTCTGAATCTTGTAAAGTAATTCTCACAACATCTGCATTTTTTATAACATGGTTATTTGTGACAATATATCCATCTGCAGAGATAATAAAACCTGAGCCGAGCGATTGTCGTCTTGGAAATTTTCCATCACCTTCAAGTTCTCCAAAATGCTCCTTAAAACGTTCCAATACCTGAGGAGGCAACCCTCTAAACATCTCTAAAAGTGGATTAGCCACTTTTTTAGAAGTAGATTCTGTGTAAATATTAACGATGGCAGGTGCTATTTTTTCAATAATAGGCACAAAATTTTGAGCCACACTTTGACTAACAAAGAGGTCTGTGTACAATATTCCAAAAACAAATACCAGATGTATAGATAGTGCTATCTTTTTCATGAATGTGTTCCCTCATATTTATAGAAAGAAGCATTGTACAAAAAATTTTAATGAAAGTAAAGAAAATGGCAAAGCGCATCTCTGCAAAACACATTATTAATGTGTTTATCTTTACGATCTTATTTTCCTAGAAATGACTTCACAAAAAAATAACACGACGTGAAGGACTATCAAGAATAACATAGAGAGTAATTATATTATTACATTGACAATAAAAACAAACTACAGTATGATTGCACTCCGTGCTAGCCGAAACGTGTTATTGATAGATGCGCCGAAAATCATCTTTGAGGTTTCTCCTTATGAGAATCATGTCCTTCATCTTTATTCTTTTCTTTTTCTTCCACCCCACAGTAGTGTTCTCATCTCCTAATTTCAAAGATATCGCAATAAAACTTAGCAATAAAAAAAAATTAGATAAGCCCATAGAAAATGCTATTACATACCTATTTGCCATTCTAAAACAAAAAACTAAAAAAATACATTCTCAAGAAATAGTGCCATTACTCAATTTTTCCTTATTTTCTGACCAAGCTTCTGGAACAATTTCAATAAAAGCAAGGGATGCAGAAGGTGCCTTTCTTCGAGAGAAAATTGATGCCTCATATTCAAAAGTTATTTCCTATTTTACAGATGAAACATTGCCACAATCAATACTACAACCTTCAGGCTTGCGTTCTGTAGGTATCCTTCAAAAAATAGCCCCCCTTTCTAGTGATTTAGTCAAACTTTTTCTAGAAGATACTTTGGCGGAGCCCATTATTTCTTTTAGAAAAGAAAGAGAAGAAACAGCACCAGATATGTTTACAGGTGCTTCTTACAGCTACCCTATAGATAAGATGATCCTTCTTATCCCGTATCAAAATAAAAAAGTAACAATTTTTGTTCACTCACAAAATACCAAATCAACACCTTCCAAAAAATCTGTTATTTTAGGCAATGACCAGAATTGGAATTATGTATATTCCAATATTAAAGGAGGGACAGATCCTGTTGCAGGAGCCCTTGAAACCCACATATACAATTCCGCAATGGTTCTTGTCTTTGTCGAAAAAGAACCTAATAAAACAGAAGTTCTTTTGTTCAAATGGCTTCGCGCAGGCTGGCTTCGAGTAAATGTTGTGAGTGCAGAACATATTTATAAAGGATCAAAAAGAGTTCTTTATTCCATAAACGAGGTTTTTTCAAACCCTTCTTTACCTTCACAAAACAATCTACGTGAACACTACACCTCGCTTAAAAAACTCTCAACAGATACTTTGGATCGAGAATTAAAAGGGTATTCAGATACACTGTCTCAGATCTCCCTTAAAAATCCAATACTAAAAGAAGTAGAATTTCAGAAAATCCTTAAAAACGGCGCATATTCACAACTTCTCTCAGACGAAGAAAAAGTTTCTCTACTTATGCTAAATTACATGAAAGAAAAAATTAATAAACCTATTTTATAATGCGATAATGAGTTCATATGCATAGATTATTACCACATACGTTTGAAGATTGGGAATTATTTCTAAAAGACTATTCTCATTCTTGTCTTCTCGATACAAAAATACATTATGAAACAGTGCCAAAAGAATTACGAGCTGCATTTAAAGAACATATTGCTTTTTTATACGCTATATACCAAGAAGAACATTGTTCTATTATATCTAGTACCTCTATCTATTCTTCAATCTCTTTAAAAAAAGTATATAATAAAATAGAATATTTTTCTTTATTTCTCCCTTCAATATTCTCAATACCCATCATATTATCCTTACTAGTACCAGCACAAATTCTACGAATTCCTTCACAATTATTTTTTACAGAAAATACAAAAATACCTTCACCATTGCACACAGCCTTAGAATTACTAGGAATTGAGGAAATATATATTGTTCCCCAAAAAGAATATGATACCATCTTTAATAAAACAAAGAATAATTATACCTCAAGAAATATTACTTCAGGAACATTATATAGCCCTCATAGTATTTGGCATTATGCTGCCCCTACCATCTATACTCCTGTCACCTCAGAGATATACACAATATTTTATCCAGATGCACATTTTGAAACACTTCCACAGAAAAGATATTATGATGCTTGTTTTGGAAATAAGATAGAAAATAACATTGCTTCACAATATTTAGAAATGAAAAAAGAACACTTATGGCTCTTTCCAAAACTTAGTCTTTTACACTATTATACTATTCAAACATATCTATCGTAATTACCCTCTGCATATTGACAAGAAAATATATATTTCCCACCAATATCCGTACGTATTACTATATACATATTCTTTGTGTATAGAGCACTATTTTGGTCCTTTACCATAATATATCCATTACAATAAGAAAATCTAATAACTCTTATATTGCGTATGAAGAACGTGATGAAGGAAACATCAAAACTAAATAAGAAATAACAGCACACAAAAAGTTTTTTCACTATACTCTTCTAAAGTACATTATCTTTTTAAGAACACACCCTCTATTATGAAAAAATAGTATACGGTACGGTTATTTTATATGTTTATGCTCTGTAGACGTGTCCTGTTTAGAAAGAAGATTTTTTGATGAAGTATGTTCTTTATGCATCTCCTTTATAGATTCCTTTCTATTAAGGGTAATATTTTCAAATGCTCGTTTTCTTATTTTTCTAGCATCTTCAACATAATTATTTTTTTCCAAAGCAAGACAAAAATTTTCAATGGTTTTTTCTGGTTCTTTTGTTTGAAGTACTGTTCTACTTATCAGTGTATACATCTTCACATCAGACATCTGTTCAACAATATCAGCATATGCTTTAGCAGCATCCACAAATAGCCCAGATATAAGAAAAAACTGTAAATTTGCCATAATAACCAAGAAGTTGTCATTTCCAGAATCAAGTTTTATCTCATCATACACACTCTTCTCTTCGCGTTCAAATTCAAATTTAGGATACTCTACATCAGAATTGGTAGTACTTAAAAAAGCATAACGTTTAGATTGCACTAAAGCACGCTGAACATCTCTTTTTGTATATGGCCTTAATAAAGGCGCCGCTCCAGCTTGTTCCATAAAACGAAGAGCGGAAACAGAAGGAGAAGAAGAAAAAATCATAACAATAGCCACGTTAGATTCATATTCTTTTCTCAAAAGATTAACAAGCCTAAATGCTGGAATATGTGAATACTCTTCTTGAATAAAAATAGCATCAATAGGATATATAGGCATATATTCTAAATATTCTTCAACATCTACTAAGGCTCTGATAGTAGAAACACCCACAGAACGCAACATAGTAGCTTCAAAACGTATACTCTTTCTATCTTTTCCTATCAACAATATGGAAGAAGCCCCTACATCATTATACATACAACATACCTACTAATAATTTAAACATTGTTCCACCGTTTACGAAAATATTCTTACTATAATTAAACAATAAAGGTGAGAACAATAGTTCTTTAAAAGCAATATGCAAATATAATGTTCATAAAAAAAGATAAGCGGGAGAAAAACAAAGAAAAAGGAACCATGTACTTTTTTCCTAGAAAAGAGACAATGTTTCCTAAAAAACGAAGTCTCTTTTCCTAATTACAATATACGGTTTCTATAAAGAATAACACTCGGAAGGACATACAGAGATCAATTCATCCGCAACTTCTTTTGGTACATGTGCACTTTTTTGTACTGGCATGTTATCATCATCATTCCAATCAATAAAAGCAGGCGCTTCATCATAGCACACACGACAAGAAATGCAGTCTTCAGTATCTAGGATTAATGCGACATCACTCATAATATATCTCCTTAAATTAACTGACAGGTTTCTACTCTACCCAATAAAAACCACAAGTAATGTACTTCTTTTATTTCAATTTTGCAATACTTTTACTATCTTTTTCCTCATAAATATTCACAGTATCACCCTAAACACCTCTTCCTGATACTATACAAGAGCCACAAAGCAATGGATATAGTTACGCTATTGCTTGCATAAAGATCTATGTTCTTATACTATCAATTAAATATTATTTCGTGATGGGAGACATTATGTCTTATACTACTCTTAATGAATACTGTACAAATGAACAAATTACTACAAATCTTGATAGCGAACTGCTTTCTATACTTTTGTGTATCTCTTCTTGTGCAAAACAAATTTCTTGGCAGCTCACAAATGCAGCATGCACACAATCTCTTGGTTTAACAGGAGATACCAATATACAAGGGGAACAAGTTCAGAAACTTGATCTCTTCTCTCATACTATTTTTGTTGATGCCCTGAGAGAATTACATTGTATTGCTGGAGTGTCTTCAGAAGAATCTGAAGAATATATCTTTTTTGAAAATACAAAAAAAGGATCCTATCTCATCAATTTTGACCCACTAGATGGTTCATCAAATCTCGATACCAATATAAATGTAGGAAGTATTTTCTCTATAATAAAAAAACCTACTTCCTTAGATATACAGTTAACTGAAAATGATTTCTTACAGTCAATGAATTCTCTTGTCGGGGCCGGGTATATCCTCTATGGTCCATCAACAATACTTGTTATATCTTTAGGTTTTGGAGTACAAGCTTTTACCTTTTCCAAAGAAAGAGATCAATTTCTTCTCACACATCCACATATTACTATACCAGAATACGGACATATCTATTCCGTTAACGAAGGGTACACCAAATATTGGGATCCACTTACAAAAAAAATTGTCACTTATTTTAAAGAAAATAATACAAAAACAGGGAAAGTCTATTCACATAGATATGTTGGATCTTTAGTAGCAGATATACACAGAACATTATTGTATGGCGGTATTTTTCTATACCCAACAATGTATAGTAATGGAAAAAAGAAAGATAAACTCCGTCTTCTTTATGAAACAATTCCCCTTTCTTATATTATTGAACAAGCTGGAGGAAAAGCAACAAAGGGTAAAGAGTCTATTGCCTCTATACGTCCAGAAAGTATTCATTCTCGTTCAGCACTATATATCGGTTCTCAATATGAAATGAATATCATAGAAACAATTCTTTGCACTTTGGATGCATAAATTATGGTATGCTTAGGTATTGAAACATCATGTGATGAAACAGCACTCGCTTTAGTCTCGGGGAAAAAAATTCTTTCTCAAAGTCTTTATTCTCAAGTAGCAACACATGGTCTCTTTGGTGGAGTCGTTCCAGAAATAGCATCAAGAGAACATTATACTGCTTTAGAAACCCTTATAGAAGAACTTTTTACCGCGTCCTCCGCATGTTTTGATGATATCACTTCTATAGCAGTATCAAGAGGACCAGGGTTATTGGGAAGCCTTCTTGTTGGAATAGCGTTCGCAAAAGCACTTCATTTTTCCTTAGATAAACCCCTTTTGGGTATTAATCATTTACATGCTCATATTCTTGTCAATAATATAGAAAATACCATTCTTTATCCAGCACTAGCCATTTTAGTTTCTGGAGGACACACCCACATATATTATGTTACATCCCCCTTGCAATTCACATTGCTAGGATATACATTAGACGACGCCGTTGGAGAAGTATACGATAAGGTAGGTAAAATGATGGGCATGCCTTATCCATCTGGTAAACTGATAGACTTATGTTCTCAAAAAATAACAGCACGCCACAATACGTTCACAGCACCCTATATACATAATTCATCCCTTAATTATAGTTTTAGTGGATTAAAAACATCTGCTATGCATTATATACAAAAAAATCCAGACTGCTGTATATCTTCCAAAAAAGAAGAAGATTTTCTGAACAATCAACATGTTCAGCAATTGTGTGCAGATTTAGCATATACAATATCTCACACACTGGCCAATAAATTTGTCTTAGCATATAAACACTGTAAAGAAAATGCAATGCCTGTTCACTCATTTTTACTTGCTGGTGGAGTCGCCTCTAATACATCACTGCGTTCAGTTCTGCACAATATTTCTATGCAATATACCATACCACTATTATATCCTTCAATGCCACTATGTACAGATAATGCCATTATGGTTGCTTATACTGGAGACCTTCTTCATTCACAATATGGTTACTACCATACAGCAACTCTTTCTGCAATTCCAAGAGGACAACATATTCCAAATGATTATATACTACAAAGAGTGTAATCCAAACATAGAATACATATAAAGTACATTATGTTATATTATATAATTATATAGGTATCCCCCCTATAAATATGCACAATAAAAACTTTTTTATATAGTATCATGTACCACATACTATATCGTATTATTGCCCCATTTTATAGTACTAATAAATGACCATACATATATATTATATTTCTCTTCAAAAAATTACTGCACACGATAATAAAAAATTACCCAAAATACAAACTATTTTCACGACAGTATTACGTCTTTTCACCTTCTAAAAACTAGGTACTATAAACAAATTACTCTACTTAACAATAAATACAACGACGAACGCTACTTTATTTTCCCCAAGACAAAGTACAAATATACTATCGATTCTTGGAAAAAATCTGGGGATATTTAGCGTTAAAAGAGGAAAATACACTCATACAAATTCACTAGAAGAAATAAAAAGACACTCTTTTCTAAAAATAAATACAATATGTGAAGTAGAATACTTCTCTACTACAACATATATTGATATATAGAGAACACAATATTTATTTTTCCACAAGAGTATACCCAAGCTCCTTTGCCATAAACTCTAATGGACTTTTGTCTTGCGTCATTCTTATAATGTTTAGTAAAGTGTCTATCCCAAGCTTTGCACTTTTATCAAAAGGATTTAATTCTCTCATAAGTGTAGGATACGGCTTTCCAATATATTCGGCAATCTCTTTAGATTTTTTTGTCTTGAGTACCGCACATTGGGTCACTGTTGTTACGTTCTCATTCATATATAATATACTCCTATAAATTACTATAGAGAAAATACTATCATAACAATGAATGTATAGAAATTATAGACTCTTTTATATTCATAAAATACAGTATAATAGTCTGATAGTCACCTCATAATATTTTCCCACCGCTACTATACTAAATAAAAACCACGATACATCAAGACATACCATATAAATAGTGTGAATATTATAATATACTACTAAAGCAAAACGAGTATATTTTAAAAAGAACATAATACTATATAATATTTTCCCATCGCTACTATACTAAATAAAAACTACGATACATCAAGACATACTATATAAATAGTGTGAATATTATAATATACTACTAAAGCAAAACGAGTGTATTTTAAAAAGAACATAATACTATTTTAGTGAAATACATATATTGGAAATGATACTGCAGGAATGCGGTATACACCTCATCTATTTGGTGTTATTCCATCATTATTTGTCGTTTTGTGCTTTTAGATATATAACACTCTGTCAAAATATACTTCTTCCTATTTCTTATTATATTCTTGCAGTGAAATCCTTATCCTAGGTATATACTTAAAAACAATATACCGCAGATTAAAGAACTCTTTTATTTTCTTTCCCATTCACGTAATATTTTTTCATATTCATCTGCGTTAAAAGAACATTGTTCATACATACCAGCATTGTGCCTTTGTCTTGATGCTTCAGAAAGCAAAATAGCTGTGGCTACGGAAACGTTGAAACTTTGTATCATTCCATACATTGGAATATAGACTTCTCCAGTAACTAACGTTACTAATTCATCTGCCACCCCTCTATGTTCATTACCCATAATAAAGGCAGTTGCTTTTGTATAATCGTATTCACACATTTTCTTTGCATTACTGGTAAAACTTGTGGCAAGAATTTGATATCCTTTCAATTTTGCCAATAGAGAATCCGGAGAATCATGTCTTTTTGTATCAACCCATTTTTTTGCAGAAGCAGACGTTTTATGAGCAATTTTTGGAAAAATATTATCGGTATAATATAAATGCACAGCTGCTACACCAAATGCATCACAACTACGATAAATAGCTGACACGTTATGTGGATCATGTATATTTTCTAAGACAACGGTTAAGTTTTTTTGTCTTTTTCTTAATACTGATTCTATTCGATGTAGACGCTCTTCGGTTCTTTGTTGCATATATCGGCTTTCTCCTATTGGTATTATATTTGAAGGATATCATGACATTTTAGAATATACAATTTTGTAGAACATTTCTTCCAAGAAATGCCACTATAGACTGCCCACTATATCAATCCTTGCTTTTTATAATTTCCTATGGTAGCCTGAACGAATTATCGAGTTTTATGCACACCTTAGTAGAAAAAATAAGGAGATTGACAGTATGGAAAAGGATATGAATAATATAACTACTGTCCCGAGAATAAATCCAGATATATTCCATAATAAAGAAATTTCCACTAATCCGGAAGAGCTCCTTGTTGTTTTATTAAATGAAATTCGTAGTTATCTGCCAAATGCAAATATAGACCGCATAAAAAGAGCCTATGATATCACAATAAAAGCGCATGCTGGACAAAAACGTAATTCTGGTGAAGACTATGTATGCCATCCGCTTTCTGTAGCAATTACTCTTTCATGCTATAAATTAGACGAAGATAGTATTTTATCTGGAATGCTTCATGATGTTGTTGAAGATTGTGAAGGCTATACAACAGAACTTCTTCGTACAGAATTTGGGAATGATGTGGCTAATATAGTAGAAGGTGTAACAAAAATTACCAAAATGCATTTTTCTACCAAAGAAGAAGCTGCTGCAGAAAATATCCGTAAAATGATCTTAGCAATGTCTAATGATCTTCGCGTTATCTTAGTAAAATTAGCCGACAGATTACATAACCTCCAAACCCTTTCTAGTCTAAAACCGTATAAACAACAATTAATTGCTAAAGAAAGTATGGATATTTACGCCCCCATAGCAAATAGGCTAGGCTTACATCGCATGAAATTGCTTTTGGAAGATATGAGCTTACGTTATCTTAGACCAGATAAATATAGTCAAATATATGAATGGGTGGAAGAATATCAAATAGAAGAAAAAAATCTTTTTGAAACATCTATTACAACACTCAAGGAACTATTGAAAACAAATAATATAGAAGGTGAAGTATCTGGAAGAGTGAAACAAATTTATAGTATTTATAAGAAAATAACAGAAAACAGCATTCCATTAGAAGAATTACATGATATCATAGCTTTTAGGATTATTGTTAATCAAGTAAGTGATTGCTATTCCGTTCTTGGGCTTGTTCATTCTGTATGGAAACTTGTTCCAAATAGATTCAAAGATTATATTTCTATTCCAAAAGGAAATGGCTATCAAAGTTTACACACAACCATCTTTTCACCTTATGGAGACAGGATGGAAATCCAAATCCGCACAAAAGAAATGCATGAATTAGCAGAATATGGAATAGCTTCGCATTGGTTTTACAAGGAAAGAAGTTCCATAAATCCTCAGGATTTAAAAGAATATGAATGGCTTCATAAACTTCTTGAAAATAAAATATTAGAAGAAGATCCAGCAACATTTTTGCAAAGTTTGCGATTAGAACTTTTTCAGGATGAAGTATATGTTTTTACTCCACGTGGAGCTGTACTAGAACTACCAGAAGGAGCTTCTCCTATCGATTTTGCTTATGCTATTCACTCAGAAATAGGAGAACACTGTACAGGTACAAAAATTAATAATAAATTATCACCATTAAATACAAAGTTAAAAACGGGTGATATTATCGAAATTATAACAGATTCTTCCAGAGGCCCTTCAAGAGATTGGCTAGCTTTTGTTGTAACAACAAAAGCACGAAATAAAATACGTTCATTTTTACGTAAACAAGAAAAAGATGA
Source organism: Desulfovibrionaceae bacterium (assembly GCA_051650105.1). Classification (GTDB taxonomy): domain Bacteria; phylum Desulfobacterota; class Desulfovibrionia; order Desulfovibrionales; family Desulfovibrionaceae; genus CAMWXW01. The sequence goes on along the minus strand of JBOFIJ010000016.1, from coordinate 233,025 downwards.
ATCTATTATTCTTGGAAAAAATATTTTAGAAAAGGCACTGAGAAAAGCTGGACTTTCCTTTAAAAGTGTTTTAAAGGAAGATATTTGTCGAATCTTACGAACGGACAAAGAATTGCCTTTTTTCACACATGTTGATGATTTTTTTATAGCACTCTCTTCTGGGACTATCTCTCCTCAAAAACTTATACAACTCCTCCTTCATCAACACACAAATAAAGAAGAAATAGAAGAAAAGGAAGATCCACTAACAGGAACAATTAATCCACATAAAGATGAAGGTATTTCTCTTGATGGTATAGATAATATTATGTTAGAATATGCCTCTTGCTGTAGGCCTTTACCGGGAGATGCTATTTTAGGATATATTTCACGAGGTCGCGGCATTGTTGTGCACACAGTATCGTGCAAAAGTCTTCTTTATTTAGAAACAGAAAGATTTATATCTCTTACATGGGATGGACACCCACAAAAACCGTATAGAACACAAATTATTTTACGCCTAGTGAATATGAATGCACTCCATACGATAACTATGTTCTTTGCAGAGGAAGCAATAAATGTATTATCAGGGGATTTTAAAACGTTACCTTCAAAAGTAGCAGAAGCAACATTCACAATAGAAGTTCTTGATGCAGCCCACTTATACCGTGCAATTGATACACTACGCAGCTTCCCATCCGTAAACGAAGTATACAGGCTAGGATAAGAAGATACTCACAAAATTTTTCTGACAAATGCATCCATAACTACATAAGAATACTACAAAACTTTCTGAAATCATAAGAAATCTATCAATAAAGACACAAAATGGATTATCCCACAAAAAAATCTAAAAAAAAACAGTACAAAACTATGCCTCTCAAAAATATATTGCGAATAATCCATATATGTTGTAGGAACTATTGTATTTTTATCTCAAAATATAAAATCTTCCCAGCTAAAGGATGATTTCCATTAATCACAATGTGTGTATCTGTAATTTCTTGTATATAAACCTCAATAGGCCCTTCCTCAGCTTCTACTTGCAAGGGCATTCCGACAACAGCTTCAAGATCGTCTGGAAACTGATCTTTTTCAACAGGCAAAATTAATTCTTCGGTAAATTCACCATAAGCATCCTCTGGCTGAATGACAATATTGATAACTTCTCCAGATTTTCTTCCTATAATAGCTTCTTCAAATCGAGGTATTAACTCACCATCACCCAAAACAAACTCAATCGGTTCAGTTTCATAACTAGAATCAAATTCGGTTCCGTCATCAAATGTTCCTTTATAATGCACCTTAACAGTATCCCCTTTTTGAAAAGCCATAATAATCTCTCCTTTAGAAAGCATAATGAAGGCATAAGTACCACAACGGGATTGATAATAAAATATTTTATAAAAAAATTCAAGATGAATATTGTTTTATTTTAAAAACTGTCTTAGAATACACACTCTTTTTTAAAAGGCGATTTTATGATAAAAACAAATATCTCGGATACCAATTACAGAGCAATTTGGAGTTTAGTCTGGCCTCAAGCTCTCACACTCGTAACAACATTGCTTATTTCATTAACCGATGTATGGATAGCTGGAAGAATTGATTCAGAAACACTCGCAACCTTTGGAATGCTCAGCCAAATAATATTGTTTCTTTCAATAATAGGACAAGGTATTACAGGATCTACATTAGCTCTTGTTGGCCAAGCACTTGGAGCAAATAAAAAAAACCGAGCAAAACGACTTGCTTTTACCATGATTCTCCTCTCCCTTGTTATGGGAAGTTGTGTATCTTCTATAGCATATTTTCTTAGAGACTTTCCAATTACATTTTTTAGAACTCCAAAATTTATGGTGGACAATGCTTTATGGTGGCTCTCGCTCTATCTTACCGCTATCCCAATGCAATACCTTTTTCTCACAACAAATTCTGTTATACGGTCCATTAAAGAAGTTCGCTTTATCCTTATAGTTGCTATATGCACATGCCTTTATAATGTCGCTGTGAGTCTTCTTTTAGCATTTGGTTTTTACAATATTATTCCAGCATTTGGGGCATTTGGAATTGTTTATGCGACACTATCCACATTCACTATTGCCTCTATCACAAATTGTATTTACCTCTATAAAAGATCCATTTTAAGAATAGAGTTTTTACCCACACTGCGATGGATACAGTCTGTTGCACACAAAATCATCTCTGTAGGCCTCCCAATTATAGGAATGCAATTACTTTGGCAAATTGGATATATGGTAGTGTTTCTTCTCATGGCAAATCTTCCAGAAAATGGACGACTTGGCGTAGCGGGATTTACAATAGGCCTTCGAATTGAGTCTATATTATTTATTCCCGGTATGGCAATGCAATTTACTGCCTCCATTCTTATTTCTCGTCTTGTTGGTGCAAAACAAGCACTTTTAGCAAGGAATATTGGCACGAAATTAATTCTATCTGGAACACTTTTCATAACACTTTGTTCCATTCCTATATGGATATTTATGGATAACATTGCCCTATTTTTCACAGCAGATATCGCACTTCAGGAAGAAATAAAATTATATCTTTTTTATAATTTATTAATTATTCCATGCATAATGATAACAATAACATCTAGTGGTATTTTCACAGGCGCAGGTACCACAATGTATACGTTTCTTGCTTTTAGTATTTCTATGTGGGTAATAAGAATACCTATTGCATATGTTTGTGGTTATCTTTATAAAATGAATTCTGAAGGAGTTTATATCGCTATGTCCGTATCTGCTTTTATACAATCTCTTATTATTTTATATTTTTATATAGGGAAACGGTGGGAAGGCAAGTAAAAGCAATTAATGGATATAACACAAAAATGTGCTTCAACTATACTACATTAAATGTCTATATTTTTGTTATATCTTTTTACACCACATAACACTACTACTAATAGACCATGAGTAAGGATTCTCTATGACAATGTTACCTGTACCTCAGAAACAGGATATCACTTTTCTTAATGATAACTCCTATCAGCAATACTATATTAAATCGCTCCAACACCCTGCTGACTATAGCCATATTTCTTTAAATATATATAAAGAATTCTATAATCTCTCACTGTGCTATACAACTGATCTTTGCTTTATACAACAAAATAATTTGCCAAATACCTTTTGGGCCCCAATGGGAAACTGGATGACACCGCATTGGTATAAGTACATTTTACCTCAGTATAATTATACATTTCTTTTTGTGCCAGAAGCATTATGTCTTCTATGGAAAGATATTTTTTCTAATAGAATACATGTGGAAGAAAGCAGAAATGATTGGGATTATATTTATAAAGCAGAAGATTTGGCAACATTGCCTGGTGCAAAATATGTGAGAAAAAGAAACCATTATAATGCATTTAAAAGAAGATATTCTGGGTATACACTTCATGAAATACAGCAAAAAGATAGCGCTCTTCTCTACAAATATCTTCTAGAGTGGAATATATACAGACAATATAATTTCGAACTTTTAGAATCTGAAAATAAAGGCATTTTGTTCATTTTGGAAAATTGGGATGCCTTTCATACTCTTTATGGTATTTATATACAATATCAAGAAATAATTATTGGATTCTCTATAGCAGAAGCTATATCTAAAACAACATGTATTATTCAAACAGAAAAAGGCAATACAGAATATCCCGGCATATTCCAAGCCATTAATAAAATATTTTCAGAATATCTTTTTAATAAAGGCTATACTTTACTTAATAGAGCAGATGATAACGGTCATCTAGGTTTACGAAAAGCAAAAGAAGAATATTACCCTATAGAATATATTAAAAAATATACCGTTGCTCTCATGTAATACTGTATCTTTGCATTATTTTTTTAATTTTTTACTAAAAAATTACCTTGCAAAAGCCATATCTCCCATTTCTACTTCTTCAAAATACATTTCTTTTCTCTATTTTTCTTGATCCAATAAATGACGTTATAGTAACATCTATAAAAATACACTTATCTCTCTCTCCATAAAAAGACAATATTCATGGCTATTCCTGAAATTTTTATTGCTACACTCATAAAAGATCTGCCTATTTTTTGATCTAATAATACCACTTTTTTATAAAGCACACATTGTCAAAAAATAGTAACACAACACTATCAATTATTTTCAACTATATCATATTCTCTCTCTTCTACAGAAGAAATTTTATAAAAGAATTTTTTTAAATTGCGCTATAACATCAGCACAAACTTCTTCCTTCGTTCTATTTGCATCAACAATAATAAAACGAGAATCACCTTTTGCTATCTCTAAATATGCTGTACGTATTGTTTGATGGAATTCCATACTTTCCATTTCAAAACGAGATTCCCTCGCACTCACAGTGTCAGATAAAGATCTTTTGTGGGTTCTTGCTAAGCCGATTTCAGGGTCAACATCAAGAACAAATGTATAATCTGGAAGAAGACCTCCTGTAGAAAGACTATTGAGATAGATAATATCTTCTTTCACTATATTTCTTGCATAGCCTTGATATACCAATGTAGAATCCACATATCTATCACTTATAACCAAACAACCTTGTTCTATAGCAGGTCGAATACAATTCTCTACGTGATATGCTCTATCTGCAAGATACAAAAATAATTCAGATAATGGAGTAATATTCTTGCTATCTTGATTCAATAAAATAGGCCGTATTTGCTTACCTAAAGCACTTCCTCCAGGTTCTTTTGTTATATAAGAATGGATGGAACACGCATCACAATATTCTTGTATAGAACGAACAATTGTACTTTTCCCAGCTCCCTCACCACCTTCTAAAGTAATAAACACACCTACCCCACTTATACAATTAAATTTCTTTATTTATTATACTATGTTTTATATTATACTCTTTTGTAATAACTATATTTTTTAGTATCAATAGTATTAATAATTATATTCTTAGAAAACAGTTCTACCTAAATTATTCATAATAATAAAAAGGAAATACACTCCTCTTTATCACACCCTTAAAGCCCAGCAGAAAATAACAAAATGATTATTCTTCTTCATCAAGTATTACTAACAACTTTTTTCAATGCTTCACACATCTAAAAAGATCTACACAAACATAATACTGCTGTCATATAATTTCCCATTTTTATATCTACAATCCATAAGTCTGTACAAAATATTCTTTATTGTCTTATTTTGTAATACTATTCATTTATTTCTTTTTTTATACTCAGTAAAATAATACTAAAAGACCTTATAATAAATGACTCTACGCCTTTCATTCTTCTTAAGAAATTACCATTCATTATATATCATAAATAAAAAGCCTTTCTAGGAAAATAGCATATTTACAAAATCTGAAACAGAAAATTACTATTGCACATATTTTTCACAGTATTCACCGTAACAATAACTTCTATTTTCCACACTGTTTACTCAATATATCATATATTTTCGGCACGCGATACAATACGCTTACGCTCCCTTGTGATACAAGATATTTGAAAAGAATATCGATACGCAAGAAATTATTATTTCTTATACTTACTTTCTACAAAACAACATTGTTAATACAAAATAATACACCTCTTATACAGCACCTCTTCCAATAGAAATATACTGTATTCCATATTTCATAAGTGTTGTTGTAGAATACATATTCCTTCCATCAAAAATACATCTTTCTCTTAATAAAGAAGATAACAACATAAAATCTGGCTGAGCAAAAGCATTCCATTCAGTAGCAACACAAAGAACATCTGCATTTTCACACACTTGGTACATGTCAGAAAGAATGCTAACATGAAGATTATCTTTAAAAAGCATGCGCGCCTTTTCATTTGCAACAGGATCAAAAGCCACAATGTAAGCACCCTCTTTAACTAAATCATCAATCAATACAAGAGAAGGTGCTTCTCTCATATCATCCGTATTGGGTTTAAAAGAAAGACCCCATAAAGCAATAATTTTTCCACGTACTCCACCTTTATCTTCAAAGAATTTCTTTATTTTCTTAGACAAAATATATTTTTGCCTGGTATTGACGCTATGCACAGATTCTAATAGAGCAGCATTAAAAGAATGTTCTTTAGCCATATGAATAAGAGCTTGAACATCTTTTGGAAAGCACGAACCCCCGTATCCAAGGCCTGGATAAATAAAATGATTTCCAATTCTGTGATCAGAGCCTATGCCATATCGAACCTCTTCTACATCAGCACCCATTATTTCACACATATTTGCAATTTCATTTATGAAAGATATTTTTGTGGCAAGCATAGCATTTGCAGCATACTTAGTCATTTCAGCACTTCGTATAGACATTTTTACTATTTTATTCTTACTTCTTCCAAAAGGTTTATACAATTCCTTCATGTAAGCAAAAGCAGTATCATCCTCTGTACCAATAATAATACGATCTGGCTTTAAAAAGTCATTAATCGCATCTCCTTCTTTTAAGAATTCAGGATTAGATACAAAAGAAACGTAATATGAAAGACCACGTTCCTTGAGCTCATTAAAAATAATTTCTTTTACTATATCAGAAGTTCCAACAGGAACAGTAGATTTAGTGACAATAATACTATCCCTATTCAATTTTTGGCCTATTTGTTTTGCAACAGCGTAAATATATTGCATGTCACAAGAACCATCTATTTTTGTTGGGGTTCCGACACAAATAAAGACACAATCTACCAAGTGGAGAATCGATTCAAGATCTGTAGTGAAAGAAAGCCTCTTTTCTCTTACATTTTTTTGAATCATTTCAGTTAAATAAGGTTCGTATATAGGAATAATACCAGAGCACAAATTGCGTATAACACTTTCATTAATATCAACACAATGTACAATGTTGCCTGTATCAGCAAGACATGCCCCTGTTACTAATCCAACATAACCACTTCCAATAATAGCAAGTCTCATAATATACCTTTCCAAAAGAATAATACTTTAGAAATAATATCAGTATTTAGTATTCTTATCAATAAAAAACAGCATAAAGGCAACATCACAGTCCTTGGAACATTCTTAAAAAGGTTGTACTTGTTTTTTCTTAAGTAAAAGCCATAGAGGATTGCTCCCCGCTAATAAACCAGCCACATCCTCAGCAATATCTCCAGGTCCACAAAATAAATCTACGCGCGATCCTCGTATAGCACCACCAGTATCTTGAGCAAAACCAAAACCAGAAATAGAACGTGATTTCACAGCCCCTTCAGGAATAATATTCATTTTCTGAGATAACGATATATCCATAACAACAACACCTCCATAGGGTATCGTCGTCTTATCTACAGCAATACTCTGCCAAGGTGTAAGCTTTTGAGCAATACTTCCGAATGGGCCATCAGTGGCCTCTCTAAAAAAGACATAGCTTGGATTTGTATTGAGTAAATCTGAAATTGACCCTGGATTTTTTTCCAGCCACTCTCGAATAGTAAACATATTAATATTATCTTTATCAAGTAAGCCTTTTTCACCCATAATTTTTCCAAGAGAAATATACTCTCTTCCCGTCTGTGATGCATAAAGAAGATAAGACTGAGAGCCATCTTCAAAAAGTAAACGTCCAGAACCTTGTATCTGAACAAAGAAAATATCTACTAAACTATCTGTCCATGCTAATTCAAGCCCTTTTCCTCTTAATGCTCCGAAGGAATCAATATCTTTTCTTGCATGATATGGCACTGGTATAGAATTTTGCATCCTGTAAATGATCCTCTTCCCCGCTAAGGAAGGATGGAAATTCCCCAATTGCAAAACTTTCATATCACTCGGTGTAGCATATATGGGATATTTATATTTTTTACTGTGCTTTCTGCTTGCTTTTAAAAGAGGTTCATAGTATCCTGTGAATAACATTGTTGGTTTTGGTTTATACCAATTGAAGTATTGCACCAAGAGTTCAGGATTTTTGTCAAGCTGAGGCAAAAGTTGTAAGAGTAGTTCCGCTGTAGCAAGGACTTCTCCCCAGGTCACATTAAGTGAATCCAAGTCCAGTGCAAGAGAAGAAGTTTTTCTATTTTTTAGCCAATTAATACTTCTTTGAAGAGGGACTTCATAGTCCATAAAAGAGTCTATTCCTTGACTTTTTGGAGAGAGCATAGCACTTGCATGAAGAGATTCTTCTTTTGAAGCAAGAGTGTATGTAACGACTGATTTCTCTTTTTTCTCCTCTTCCTGAACAGGCTCATTTTTCTCGTCTTCCTTCAGCACATCATTTGTACAAGAGGTAAAAAGAAACAATAATGTAATAATAAATATCATACGTATGTGGTATATATTTTGTTTGATAAAGGTAATAATATAACGATGGCATATAATCATGGATAGTCACTCACCTTATTCTATATGGTTTCCCCACCGAGTTTCCTATGGAGAAACAGATACAATGGGTGTTGTGTATTACGCAGAGTATCTACATTTCTTTGAAAGAGCAAGAAATGAATATCTGCGTCAAATCGTTAACATTTCCTATGTAGAAATAGAAAAAATGGGCTATTTTCTCCCTGTAAAAGAAGCCTATTGCGAATATAAAGCACCCGTACAGTTTGATAACCTCATATATATTTACACAGTAATTGATATTGTAAAAAATGTATCTTTGCAGTTTTCATACAAAATATACAATGAAAACAAAACTACATTGTATACCACAGGAAAAACTATTCATGCATGTATAAATAGCAATGGCAAACTAAAAAAGCTTCCCAAAATACTCCATACAATAAAACTAGAGTAAGATTGTATCTAAAAATTTATTTTTTTTCAATATAAAAACAAAAAAGAGGGTAATATCATGACGGAAAAAAAGGAATCGTTAACTATTCTTCCACTCGGAGGTTTAGGAGAAATAGGGTTAAATTCACAATTATGGACAACAGAAAAAGCAATGGTAATGATAGATTGTGGAATAATGTTCCCAGAGGAAATTCATTTAGGAGTAGATGTTATTATTCCATCCTTTGAGCTCGTTATGGCAAATCAAAGCAGGTTTGCAGGCTTAGTTGTAACACACGGACATGAAGACCATATTGGAGCAATACCATACCTTGTAAGTAAAATAAAAACATCTATTTATGCTTCAAAATATACACTAGGACTAATAGAAGCTAAACTTCTTGAAAGAAATTTACTTTCACGAGCAAGACTCATTACCATAGATGAAAAAACAAAACTATCTATTGGAGATCTTCGTTTTCAGTTTTTTCCAATAACACATTCTATTATTGATTGTTATTCTCTTGCATGTGAAACTCCTGTTGGGAAAATAATTCATACAGGGGATTTCAAAATAGACATAGGAGAAGAAGAAACAAAATTAAAACCATTTAGAGAATTTGCAGGAGAAGAAGGAGTTCATCTTTTATTATCAGATTCTACTAATATAGAAGCCGAAGGAAGATCTTCTTCTGAAGAAGATATAGCAGAACCACTAAATAAATTATTTCAAAACACGACTGGTAGAATAATTGTAACACTTTTTTCAAGCCATATAGAACGTATTCAAAAAATTCTAGAATATGCTGAACACTATGGAAGAACTGTTGCTATTTGTGGAAGGAGCCTTATGAATAATATAGAAATTTCTAGTAGATTGGGCTTTTTAAAACTTCCTTCAAAAATTATTCTAGATCCAAATGAAATTCCCAAATTACCAGATGATGAACTTGTTATTCTTGCCACTGGCTCACAAGGAGAACCGTTTTCTGCACTTTCTCGTATGATAATGGGCTCTCATAAACAATTCACTATACATAAGGGTGATACCGTTATTATGTCTTCTAGGTTTATTCCAGGGAATTTAAGAGCTATTACAAGAATTATTAATTTACTCTATAAGAAAGGAGCAACTGTCTTTCACGGCGGTTCACACAAAATACATGTTTCTGGCCACGGGTACAAAGAAGAATTACGTGAAATGCTTATGGCAACAAAACCTCACTATTTCCTACCCGTACACGGTGAATACAGACATCTTCTTCAACACGGTGAATTAGCACAAGAATGTGGTGTAAAACCAGAGAATATTGCTATTATAGAAGATGGTACTCCACTTATAGTATACAAAGATGGCATAGAAATTGGTACACCAGTTAATGTAACACCCGTTCTTGTTGATGGCAATGGTGTTGGTGATGTTGGTGCAATAGTATTAAAAGAACGACGTATTCTTGGAGAAGAAGGTGTTGTTATTGTGAATATAGTAATCAATTCTCATACATGGGATGTTATTGGTGGCCCTTACATAACAACAAGAGGATTTGTTTTTGAACAAATGTATAGAAACATGTTAAACGATGCCAAAAATATTGTATACGAAGAATTAGATGAAATAAAAAAATACGATAGAGATTTATTAAAAGATAAAATTCGAACAGGATATCGACGTTTCTTTCGCAGTATCCTGAATAGAGATCCTATTATTATTCCAATACTCAATTTTGTTTAAGGCGTGAAAATATGCTCTCATATGTAGCAATGCTCGGGAGGACAATACGTAATACATATATCAATGTGGGTATGTATTGTCTATTTACATGGGATATTCTTTTTTCTGCCAGTAAAATACGTTCTCCCCATAAACTTCTTTTAACACAAATTTATTTTATTGGGGCTCGCTCTCTTTTTATCATAATACTCATCGCATTTTTTACTGGTCTTGTTTTAGCACTACAAGGTTACTATACCCTTATTCGTTTTGGGTCGGAATCGCTTTTAGGGGCAGCTGTTGCTCTTACACTTGTTCGGGAACTTTCTCCTGTTTTGGCAGCTCTTATGTTAATAGCACGGGCTGGCTCTGCCATGACAGCAGAAATCGCCATGATGAGATTATCTCATCAAATTGATGCATTAGAAGTTATGGATATTAATCCTATACACTATATTATAAGGCCAAAAGTATATGCTACACTCTTTTCTTTACCTCTTTTAACAGGAATTTTTAGTATAACAGGCATAGCTTCTTCTTATTGGATATCCATAAATTTGTTAGGCATTTCTTCTGGTAGTTTTATCTCCTCAATAGAAAGGAATTTAACAGACACAGATATTCTTAGTAGTTTTTTGAAATCCTTTGTTTTCTCTCTTGCTTTTTCAAGTATTTGCACGTATTACGGATACTTTGTTGAATATAGAGAAAAAAATACAGGCCCTGTTGCTGTTAGTAATTCTACAACAAATGCTGTTGTTATTTCCTCAATATCTATAGTATTAACAGACTATATTATAACAAGTTTTCTTTTATAGGAAAAAACGATGTCAATATTTTTTGATAATATATCAATAGGATACAATAACAATCTTATTTTACAAGATATCACAACATATTTCCCAGAAGGCAAAATACTCTTTATTTTAGGAGGATCTGGTTGCGGAAAATCTACACTACTAAAAACACTCTTGGGCTTGTTACCTCCACTTAGTGGAACAATGCTAATGAATGATATTGATTTTTATGGATCTCATAAAGAAAAACAAAAAGAATTACAAGGAAATATGGGAGTGTTATTCCAAGAAGGAGCGTTATTAGATAGTTTAACTGTAGGAGAAAATATTTCACTTGTACTTGAACAACACACAACACTTAATAAACAAGAACGACAAGAAAAAATAGAGGCAATCCTTACTGCAGTGCATCTTGAGCATGTATACCATTACTATCCATCCGCACTTTCTGGTGGTATGCGTAAAAGAGTAGCTCTTGCACGGTCTCTTATTCGTAATCCATCTCTTCTTTTTTGTGATGAACCAACATCTGGTCTTGATCCAATTCTTTCTGAAGAAATGGATGCGCTATTACTTTCAATACAACAACAAACACCCTCTATGACCTTATTAATAATAAGCCACAGTATAAGAAGCTTCATAACCTTAGCAGATTACGCTTTTTTGTTACACAATAAAACACTTTACTGCAAAGGAACAAAAGACGATTTTTTACTAAGTGAAGATCCCTATATACAACGTTTCTTTGGCAATAAAGAATACTAATCCCTAAAATAATACCTCTTTACTATATTTTGTTAATGCCATTCCTGTTCCTCGTACAACGGTTGTTAGAGGATCGTCATCTATAACTACTTTAAGATTTGTTCTCTGAGAAACAACATCGGCCAGGCCATTTAATAATGAACCACCACCTGTCATTAAGATATACCCTTCATAAATATCTTTAGCTAATTCAGGTGGACAATTTTCCAATGCTTTTAAAATGGATCGAACAATCTGCTGAACAGGTATTTGTAAGGACTCTGCAATTTGTCTATCTGTAATTGTAATTCTTCTAGGAATACTTTGCAGTAAATCTTTACCAGAAACCTGTACAGATAAACTTTTCTTAAGTGGTTGAGCAGCGCCAACAGACATCTTTATTTCTTCTGCTGTTCTTTCACCAATTTCTATACGTAATTCTTCATAACAATATCGCTTAATAGATTCATTCATTGCATCTCCAGCTACTCGTAACGATTCACCATAAGAAACACTGGAAAGAGAAATAAGAGCAACTTCTGTTGTTCCTCCGCCTATATCAACAACAAGGTTTCCAAAAGGCTGATCTATAGGTAAATTAGCACCAATTGCCGCAGCCATTGGCTCTTCAATTAATTTTACTTCCCTAACACCAGCTTGTAGTGCAGATTCTACAACAGCTCTTTTTTCAACCTGAGTAACACCTGTAGGCACGCAAACAACAAGACTTGGTCTCACTAAAAGAAATCTACCTAGAACTTTATGAATAAAATAAGACATCATATTTTTTGTTGCCAAAAAGTCAGCAATAACACCATCTTTTAACGGTCTAATAACTTTTATATTATTAGGACTCTTACCAATATAGCGTTGTGCTTCTTTTCCAATAGCAATAATAGTATCTGTAGGAACATCTATTGCTACAACAGAAGGTTCATTTAATAAAACACCCTCTTGCGCTGTGTATATAAGCGTATTTGCTGTACCTAAATCCATCGCAATATCTCTGCCCAATAAAGAAAACATTTTTTTCAACATTAGATTTCCTCCCAATATAATTTCTTTATGGGAAGGTATTACATACTTTAGCAATGGTGATTCAGTTCATTTCGCAGTTGAGTTCTTGCTTCCATACTTTCAAGATATAACCCAAGATATTCAGCCATCATACCCACAAAACCTCGCAATTCTTCTGAAACAAGAACACTTTTATCATCTATTAGGCATATAGCTCCACGAACTTCTTTATTCATCTCCACAGGAAGACAAAGAAAGGAAGAAAATACACCCTGATCAAAGTTTTTGCCAAATAGAGGAGGTGGAGGAGATGTGTCTGTGCCTTCTGAAATAAGTGGTGAATTATTTTTAAATACCCAACTTATAGCACCACTATTTATGGGATATTCTTGAGAAGCACCTTCAAAAAGAAACAATCCCTTACTTTCACCTTCTACAAAATACTTAGTATTACTAATATCCTTCACAACAAAGACTGCATGTTTGTATTCTGTTGCAGTGACAAGGAGTTGTAAGAATTCTCTTAAGAAAACACTCCATTTTAATATTTTTCTCCGCAATTCACATACAAGATGTAGTGTAATGCAATAGTGAGATAGTATTTGACTTTGTGTTTCGAAAGAGTTTTGCAACTCTATGCTATTTAATAAATCGGTAAAAAGATCTAGAATCTTTAGCTCTTCCTTTGCAAAATTATACTGTCTTTCACTATCAATACAAAGAATTCCTTGATTGTTGAGTCTAACAGCAACAAAAGATTTTATTGTTTCCCCCTGCCCTTCAATGTAATATGGTAATGTTTGTCTCTTCTTTCTAAAATCATAATTATTTATCACCAAAGCATTTTCTTGTCGTAATAATAAACCCAAAAGAGGATCCTTAGCAGTGAAGCTGGAATAACAATCTATCGAACCTTCCTCAGAAATAGCTTCAAGAATGGTATATTCTTGCTCACCATAAGATGTATTATAAAGAGGTGTATTATAAAGAACAACAGAATGTGCATCAAAAACAGCTCGTATAGTGGATACCATACGAGCATAATATTCTTGTGTCTTAGTTTGCATAATAGTATAAACTCCTTTTTGAGCATAGTAACACAAAAATAGAGAAATAAAAATATTTTAGGTGGTTAAAAGAAAAAGAAGATGAAATAACAATACCGTAATCAAAGAAATATAGTTAGTATATTCCATATATGTTGAATAACAAAGTACCCCATTTTACTTGACAGAAATCTTCCTTCTTACTATACTGCTTTGCATATAGTTCCACAACTGTTAACTGGAATTATATAACCTCCTCCCAGAGGAAGAAGCACTCCCCTGACTTCTTCCTCTTTTTGTTCTTTTTAAAGCTATGCATTCACCACACGGATAATATTTTTAACCCTTTCGGCATACTGTTCTGGAATATATTGCTTATTATGCAAATGAAATAAGAATAGAATGATTTGTTTCTTCTCTTTGGCAACATCAAAAGCATGAAGTAAATTTTCTGTACATTTATCATATTGTTTTATATCAAAATAAAGCCTCGCAAGATTAAAATATAAAAGCGAACTTTTAGGTATTGCGAGAAGAGCCTTTGTGTATAATTCGGCGATTTCATCAAAATAATGGTATTTTCTTAATAAAACAACCATAGTATTACAAGCATTTTTTATTTCAGAAGCAAATGGATATTTACTGTCCAAAATAGATCGCAATAACGATAACGCATTATCTTGCAAATTATGTTCAAAGTATAATTCCATAATCATAGTAAGAAAAATAAGTGTTTTTTCATCTATCTGTTCAATGGGTGTAGGATAAGAAATATCTGGAATAAATCGCTTTAAAAATTCTTCTAATGTCATTTTTTCAATTTTGCCAATACGCTTATTCGTTGAAGTGAGTATTTGTGCATACAAAAAACCATATTCATCTTCTTCCACATACCAATAGGTTTTCTGAAACGTTTTTCGCAGTGTTCCAGCAGTTCCTAATGTTACAGACGATATTCTATGAAAATTACCTTCAATACGTGGTCGTTCTGTTTTAGACACAATACAACTCCAATAAAGCATTCCTTATTTCAACAATACATTCGGAAATAAATGAAAAAACTTTATAAAAGCTTTATAAAGAAATACACGGTGAACTAAATTGCCTTGACGAAGGAAGAAAAATTCTCTATCATGCACCAAGACAGGAAGAGGTGTTTGAATGGATACAGAGAAAAAGGAAAATAATTCTTCAGAACTCACACTTTCACAAGTGATAAAACACAATACATTCAAAAGAGAAAATATTCTAACAATTTCTCTTTTTGTTCTTTTATTTTTTGCTCTTTATCTTGCATACCTTATTGCAAGCCCGTTTTTACATGTTACAATTTTATCCATTGTTTTTTCTGCTGTAACATATCCTTTGTACGATTTTATATTTAAGCGAACACACAATAGTACCCTCTCTTCCATAATAGTATTAGTTATACTTATTGTATGTATTGTACTTCCCATTGTTACACTTTTGCTAATGCTCATTCCAGAATTTTTATCCATAACAACAAAAGTACAGGAAACCCTAACACAAACATCACTTTCTCAATTATTTTCACCAGATTTTGAAGAATCCATCCACCTCACTCTTCAAACATATTTTCCTTTTATTTCTTTTGATGAAATGTCATTAAAACAAGATATCTTGGCTTTTTCAAAAAAGGCAGGTCAGTATATCTTTCAATTCGCAACATTTTTTATTAGTAATGTTATTTATTTTTTAGTGCAATTTTTCTTTTTTATTCTTATCATGTTCTTCATGCTACGAGACGGTCACAAAATGACTCTTCGTCTTCAAGAAATTGTCCCACTTTCTCAAAAAGACTTTACAAGAATAACCCAAAGTCTTCGCAAAGTATCCAAGGCTGTTTTTATCGGTGGATTCATGGTAGCTATTGCACAGGGCCTTTTTTCAAGTGTGGGTTTTATGATTATAGGATACCCAGCATTGGCGGGTAGTTTTGCAATAGGCATTGCTTCTCTTATCCCTCTTATAGGGACAAGCCTTATTTGGATACCCTTTAGTATTTATTTAGCACTTGTAGGAGAAACAAAAAGTGCACTTATTTTTTTAAGTTGGAATGTTATTATTGTTTCAAATATAGACAGCTTTCTGCGCCCCTATTTTATGATTGGAAATGTAGGAGCATCCATATTATTCATTTTTCTTTCAATACTTGGAGGAGTGAATGTATTTGGCATGCTGGGTATTTTTTACGGCCCACTCATTTTAGCTTTTGTAATGGTCATGATAGATATATACAATGAAGAATATAACATGACCACACAAAATTTATCTGACAAAGAAACAGTATAATCTTCACACAATTTTTCCTGATAACATATTGTATTCGATATTTTTATTGAAATTTATTTTCTTTTTGGCTATACTCTGTGCTCGGCAAGAATATACAAAAAATACCTGATTCTGCCTTGGCAAATGCTGCACTATTGTTACTATTCATGTTTGGAGAAATTTATGAAAAATACAAAAACAGAGTGCCCTATCTCTTCAAGAAAGGATGCTTTAGTTTTAACTGCAAGTGATATCTCAACAATAGGAGAGGAAGCAGAGCTCCTTGTGGGTGGTAAAAATTACAATACAGCATATATCAATGGTATAGAGGGAATAAAGGCACCACAATTTCGTGCAATCTCAGCAATTGCTTTTCACAAACTACTAGATAATACAACAGTAAATGCAGCATTAGTTCGCAATATTGTAGATAAAGAGTATTCTCGAACAGATTGGCACGATCCAGAAATTTCAGGGGACCAAGAATTTTTACAGAAATTTGTTAGGAATCTTGGTAAAAAAATACGTTTGGCTGATAAAGAAATGCCTTCCCCAAGAACAAAATTGCGAGCTTTCATTAATAATGTAGTGGATGGTTTTGCAACGTCACCAGAAGGGATAGATCAATTACGTAAACGCTCTATTATAGTTCAGGCAGGTATTCTCTCGGTTATTCTTCCAAAAGAGGTAGAAGAAGCTGTCACTTTTGCATACAAAAGTATATGCGAGGAAGTAGGAGAAGAAGTTTCTGTAGCTGTACGGTCTTCTGCTGCGGGGGAAGATTCTAGAAAAAAAGCCTTTGCTGGTCTGCAAGATACCTATCTTAACATGCAAGGAAGCGAAGCAGTTCTTCTAGCGTACCACTGGGATTGTGCTTCAGCATATAATCTTCGTTCCATGACATATAGAAGAGAAGCTATTTCAGATGCAATGCTCCTTTCAGAAATTAAAGGAGATGAAACAATAGCACAACTAGCCAAGGAAGAATGGGCCATAGAAAATACATCTTTGTCTGTTTGTATAATGCGTATGATTAATCCTCTTATTTCTGGAACAGCCTTTAGTGCAGATACAGCAACAGGTTGCAGAGGGACAATGCGAAAAGATCTCGTTTCTATAGATGCAAGCTACGGTTTAGGAGAAGCTATTGTAGGCGGAATGGTAACACCAGATAAATTTTATGTATATCAAAGAGATGATGGACAAGACGTTATCTTGCGTTACATGGGAACTAAGGAATATAAAATTGTGTATAATGCTGATTCTGGAACAAAAAAAACAACTGTTCCGAAGGAAGAAGCATATGCTTGGTCTTTAAGTGAAAAAGAAATTCAGAAAATAGCAGAAGGAGTTCGCTACGTAAGTAGAGCATATCACGATATTATAGTGGATACAGAATTTTGCTTTGATGAAAAAGGTGAACTCTGGTTTGTGCAAGCTCGTCCAGAAACACGCTGGAATGAAGAATTAGAAATGCACCCAACAACAATTTTTATGCGGAGAAAAGAAGTAGACCCTGTAACACTGGCCAATACAGATATTCTTCTAAAAGGTAATGGTGCTTCTAGAGGTGCTGGTAATGGTACAGTGAAATTTCTTCGCTCAGCGTTGGAATTAAATAAAATTACTAAAGGAGATATTCTTGTTGCAGAAAGAACAGATCCAGATATGGTTCCTGGTATGCGTGTTGCTTCTGCCATATTGGCAAATGTTGGAGGGGACACAAGCCACGCGGCCATTACATCTCGAGAACTTGGAATTCCTGCCATAATAGGTGTTCAAAGACTAGAGGCATTACGAGCTCTTGATGGCCAAGAAATTACAGTTGATGGTACCCATGGAGCAGTATATAAAGGACTTTTGCCTCTTATTGATGCAGGCAATGAAATAGATACCCTTTCTGTCCCAGAAACACAAACAGATGTTGGTCTCGTATTAGCAGATGTAGGTCAGTCCTTATTTTTATCACGTTTACGTGAAATTCCAAATTTTGAGGTTGGTTTACTACGCGCAGAATTTATGCTGGGAAATATAGGTGTTCACCCTTTGGCTCTTGAAGCTTACGATAATGGTACCCTTTCCCATTACATAAGAGAAGAAATATCCTTATTAGAGCAACGCTTAACAAAACTTTTGCAAGAGCAAATGTCCGATGGTTTTCTAACTATACAGATGAATATAAGACAGTATGTGGCAGCATTAACTGGATTAGATAAAAAACTCACGAAAACAACAACGTCGGAAACCCGTGGATCTGATGAAATCCATAAAAAACAACAAGAAATCCGTGTTCTTGAGCATAAAATAGACCATCATTCAGAAATAGCCTCAATGAATATAGATATCTTGCAAACATCTCCTTTACTAGAAGACCACATACAGGCTGTATTTGAAGAAAATCTTTCAAAAGAAGATTTGAAGGATTTAATAATAGAAGCACAAAGCTCTCCCATTGTCATCAATCAATTAAACAAAATACACACTCTTCGTTCCTCTCTTGCTGCAAGTTCTGGAATACAAAAGAAAATAGATGAATTTTTATCTATGGAAGAAAAAATAGGCCATATTATCTTCTCTAAAGGGGCAAGTTCTGGAAAAGATTATTATATACAAAGCCTTTCACAAGGCTTAGCACTCTTTGCTATGGCATTTCATGGTTGTCCCATTGTTTACAGAACAACAGATTTTAAAACTAATGAATACGAAAATCTACTAGGCGGAATGATCTTTGAGAAACACGAAGCTAATCCGATGCTAGGATACAGAGGTGTCTCAAGAAGTATTCATCCTTGGGAAGCAGAAGCTTTTAAAAAAGCAAGAAAATTATATGGTGGCCTTAATTTACAATTAATGCTTCCTTTTGTAAGAACGTTAGAAGAAGCACTTACCATCAAAGAATATCTAGCTAATGTTCATAATATAAGGAGTGGTGAGGACTCTCTTTCCATTATATTAATGTCGGAATTACCATCCAATGCTATTTTAGCAAAACGCTTTATAGAGGAATTTGATGGTTTTTCAATCGGTTCAAACGATATGACACAAATGATTCTTGCCACAGACAGAGATAATTCTAATCTACAACACATCTATGATGAAGAAGATCCCGCTGTTATATGGGCCATTCTTGTCACCATTTTTACAGGACAAAAATATAAGAAAAAAATCGGTTTTTGTGGGCAAGGAGTCTCAAACAGTGTAATAGTACGTGGAGTTGTTGCTATAGCTGGAATAACTGTAGCATCTGTTGTACCAGATACATATTACCAAACAAAATTAGATATTGCCGCTATAGAAGAAGAAAATCTCACTGTGAAAGATTTAGGAAAATGGTTATCTTCCCAACATTTTAAACAGGCTTTATCTTACCTCAAACAAAACGCTATTGTACATTTCGCAAAAGAATTCACAACACCTAAACAATTACAAGAATGGTATAATAAAGAAATTGCCAAAAGGCATGAGAAACTTGCAACATTGGAAGATTCACGAACTTTTGAGAAAGAAAAATATGAATTAGAAGAATTTTCTCGTATTTTGTGTAAATATATTATCTATGCAAATTGGGATTGGAATGAAACAATATTGAGTGCGTTACAACATGCAGGTTTTTCTACAATAGAAGAACAAGAACGTGCTTTATTAGAACAAAGAGACTATCTTAAAAAGAAAAAATTGCTATAAAGGAGTGCTTATGGAAGAAATAATTGTTGTAGGACACAAGAATCCAGATACTGATAGTATCATTTCTGCTATTGCGTTAAGTTATTTATATACACAACTTGGAAAACAATCCTCTCCTTTTAGACAAGGGAATCTTGCTCCAGAAACATTATTTGTTTTAGAAAAATCGAACCTTGATATGCCACCTCTTCTTGGAAAAACGGCTGGCAGGACAGTTGCTTTAGTTGATCATTCAGATTATGCGCAGGCACCTACAGATATAAAAGATGCCACTATTTGTGCTATTGTAGACCATCATAAATTAGGAGATATTACCACAAGCACACCCCTTGATATGTGGATACATCCTTGGGGTTGTACTGCCACCATAGTAAAAATGCTTTATGATACAAACAATATAGAAATTCCCACAAATATTGCTACAGGAATTTTGTGTGCTATCCTTTCTGATACTGTTCTTTTCAAATCTCCAACTTCTACAAAAAAAGACGAAAAAGCTGTAGAAGAATTATCTCAACTTCTTCATATAGACAAGCCTTTAGACCTTGGTATGCAAATGTTTATCGCTAAATCCGATATTTCCAATGCCTCTTCTAAAGATCTTCTTTTTAGAGATTATAAAGAGTTTACAATGGGAAGATATTCTATTGGAGTTGGACAATTAGAAGTCGTTGATATCTCCCTTTTTGACACACATAAAGAAAATCTGCTTGAAGAATTAAAAAGAACAAAAAAAGAAAATAATCTGCATACTGTCGTACTATTATTAACTGATATCATGAAAGAAGGTTCTCTTCTTTTATATGCATCAGAAGATAAAAGTAATTTAGAAAAAGCATTTTCTAAATGCTTAGATAACGATGAAATATGGTTAGACGGTGTGATAAGCAGAAAAAAACAAATTATTCCTTTCTTGCAAAATGCCTTTTCATAATATTCCTTCTGTGCCATTTGTGGTATCCTTAATGGGAGCAACCGGCACAGGAAAAACAAAATTAGCTCTTATTATTGCAGAGCAGTGCCTTAAAAAGAAGATTCCTGTTGCTATAATAAATATGGATTCTAGACAGGTCTATTATGACTTTCCGATAATCTCGGCGCAACCCTCACCTGAAGATCTGGCATTATACCATCACAAGCTGTATTCTTATCTAAATCTTGACCAAACAATGAGAGCTGGCACGCACATTAAAAAAGTTGAACAATGCCTCCTTTCCTGTAATAAAGAACATATTCTACCCATATTAGTTGGTGGCACAGGATTATATTTCAAAGCATTATTTTCTGGTTTAGCACCAATTCCAGATATTGAAGAAGATCTTCGTGAAGAACAAAGAGAAAAAGTTAAGGAAGATATTGCGCAAGCCTATAAAGAATTATGTAAGATAGACCCAAAATATGCATCCACTATACATTCAAATGATGCACAACGTATAGCACGAGCATTGGAAGTATTCTATCAAACGAAAAGAACATTATCTAATTGGCATACTGAAACAATTCCATCAAGAATAATGACACAGTCTTATGCGATTTCTATTCCTCTTTCAACATTAGAAAAAATGCTTTCACAACGTGTAAATATGATGTTAAAAAATGGAGCAGAAGAAGAAGTGGAAAAAGCACTAAGAAAGAGTGCTATGAATACACAAACACAAGGATTTTCGTGCATCGGAGCAAAAGAACTAAGCAACTATATTCTCAACAAATCGACGAAAGAAGAAGCTATATATAATTGGATTCTTAATACAAGAGCATACGCTAAACAACAAATTACATGGTTTAAAGCACAAAAAGATCTTCACTTTTTTCTCAAAGAAAACGAAAAAAGTATGAGCGAAGTAATTATGAATAATATTATGAAAGAATATAAATATTAACTACTCTTCTTGATATAGAATAATGCAAGAATAATAACAACAAGACCAAATAAAAAAATTGCAATCTGCATAACAATACTCCCTACTCCCTTGATATACTTGTGAAGTATGACACATTTGAAAAAAAATATCAATATCTTTCAGTTACGTAAGTCGCTTAAAATAGCCCTTTTCCCAAGATATACCTAAATGATACAAAATAAAGTCCTCCATTAAAGCAAAACATTCCTGTTTACTTTGTAAGGAAAAAAACATAGTAATCCAATCAAAAGGATTTGTGTATCGTATATATTCAAGAAAGAATAATGTTTCCTTAGAAAGTAATTTTATTGCTGAAGAATCTTCTTTACAAAAAGAACACAATAAACCACCTTTCTCCACAGAAAAATAGGGCGTCTTTATTTCAGATAATAGCGTTTTACACACAAGACAAGAATCCACTACAGGCATATATCCCAACATCATTGTCAATTTTATTCTAAAATAAAGTGGAAAAAAAGGAGATAATTTTTCTGTCGATTCAAACACATCTAATAATGAAGTAAACAACGTATAGATAGCAATATTGTTTAGGCCTAGTACTGGATAAGAAATTTCTAGAAATGAAGAGCAATTTTGAAGCATACCATAAAACTCTACTTTCTTACGTAATTCTTGTGTTCCTTGTAATAACTTAGCTTCTTGTAAAGATATATAATCTTTGCTTTTTGAGGGAAGGAGCACATATTCTATTCTATTAAAAATATCCAAACAACCGATAAAGCGCTTTTTGCTTTTCGCTCCACCAAAAGCATACACAGTAAAAAAACCATATTCCTTAGAAAAAATCTTAAGAGAAAAATCAATCTCTCTCAAAAGTTTTATTCGTAAGATAGAAGCCTCTCCTGTTAAATGTAACATACAATAATTCACTATTCTGGGAAGGTATATTTACGAACCTGTCCCTTCTTACCCAAATTTGATTTAACAATACCATCGTATTCCAAAGTAACTCCAGCAGCATTACCAAGGAGAACTGTTATTTCTTTTTCAAAGATAATTTTCTCTTCTTCTCCAGCTTCAAGAGTAAAATCTCTTGTTTTTCCATCGTATGTCACCTCTACCCAAGCTGTGTCTGTGGCTTTTATAAACAATTCTTGTGGCTTAACCACATTTGCAATAGCAATACTATTTTGAGATTCTCCTTCTCCATTCAATATTTGTGAAGTGAGATCTGCTTTTGCTTTTGCCTCTGCTTCCGCTTTTGCTTTTGCTTTTGCTTTTGCCTCTGCTTCCGCTTTTGCTTTTGCCTCTGCTTCCGCTTTTGCTTTTGCCTCTGCTTCCGCTTTTGCTTTTGCCTCTGCTTCCGAACTATTTTCTACAAAAAAATCTTTATTCTCAGGCAAGAATGTTCCAGGAGCGTTCTCATCTAATACAGAACCATTTGAAATAATATCGTCAGTTTTCTCTTCACCAGAACAAGAATATAAAAGAATAAAACCCAATATGAGAATAGCAAAAGGAATGAGTATAAAATATAATCGAGAAGTATTCTTTCTTGTAAAAGATTCTTTTTTCTTATGATCAATGGAAAGATCATGATTCTCTGCATACAAACCAAAAAATGCTTTTTTTTCATGGACAACAGGCAATGCAGGAAAAGAAGCAATTGGAAACACTGAATTAATAAAAGCAATAAGAATATTGTCTTCTATACCAAGCATTTTTCCGTATGCTCTATAGAATCCTCTAGCATAGACAGGTTCTAACATTTCTTCCATTCTTGCATTTTCAATTGCGTCTATGGTACTCTTCGAGAGCTTCAATTCTTTAACAATATCATCAATGGAAAATCCCAACTCTTTTCTTCTATTTCTAAGAATTATTCCAATTTCATCAAAAAGAACTTGTGTGTGTTTCTCCATTTCTGTCTACTCCCTTATTTATAAATAATAACATCTGTCTTTTCTCGCAAAGAATCGGTAAACACAGCATACTGCTTAGCAAAACGGGCTTCCCTTATAGTATTCTCTATTTTAGTATATACATCATCTAGAGGCAAGATTTTTCCTTCTTCTTTTTTAGAAATAAATAATAAAAAATACTTTTTATCCACAGCAAGAGGTCCAACTGTGTTACCTTCTTTAGCAGAAAGAAGTATTCTTTGCCATGAAGGAGCCAATTCACTAAAATGAAATTCACCCAAATCGGCATCGGATTTATTCTTAACAAAAGAAGTGAAATTACTATTTTTTGTTTGAATTTTATTCAGAGCCTCTTGTGCTTCTTCCTTGGAACCAAAAGCTGCATGTGATAGAGAAATAATGAAATCTGTTTTAAAAATTTCCGCATCTTTTTTATAAAATTCTTCAATTTCTTGAGGAGCAATAACAATCTTCCTCCAAACAAAACTACCTATCATTTGTTGACGCACTAAATTATCTTTAAGATTTTGTTTAAACTTCTCGATACTATTTCCTTGTAATACAATTTGTTTTTCTAATGCAGTAAGAGAAATATTATTTTGTCTAGCTATTTTTCTCATCTCATTATCAACATCATGAGAAGTTACGACAACATTATATCTCTTTGCTTCTTGCATTATGAGAATATCATTAATAAGGTCATTAAGAACCATTTCTTGCATTCTTTCTATCTTTTCCTTATTATTTGAATTCTTAACATCAACATCCTCCGTTCTAAGTTGTTCCTGTATTGCGAGAAAAATATCATATTGCGTAATAATTTCTCCCGCAACAGAAGCCATCACTTTATTTAACACATCCGTTGTATGAGCAAAGCTCACTGAGAATAGAAAAGACAAAATCATACTTTCGAATAATACAGTATAAAGGATTCCCCCAAAAATATGCTTCATAATCTATCCCCATTAAACGCATTTATAGAAAAAAAATTATCTTCCTGACGTTCCATTATTTTACTCTATATTTTTACTAGAAGACTTTTTTGCTACTTCTTGAATAGAAATATATGGCTTCAAAGAAGGAGCAACCTCTATAATAGTTTTCTTTAAAAGGAAATTTATAGTTTCTTCATATAAGGAATCCAGTTTTTCCTCTATTAATCGCTGTTCTACCACAAGCTCTATAGATTTAAGAGGAGGAACACCTGCTGGAAACCTTTCCAAAAGATAAAGACACACAAAATCATTACCATCTTTTCTAATTTCTGTAAAATTTCCCTTTTTTAGAGTGGAAGAAAGTTTCTGAGGTAAATTCTCCTCCAAAGTAAAAACTTCGTCAATAATAACATGAGGATACATCTTTCTAATATCTGCAACAGAAATACTTTCTTTAACAGCTTTCTGAGCACGAATTAAGGACTCTTTCTTTGCAGAAGCTAGAATATAAATCCTAACACTGGAAGATTTCCTAAAAGATTCTTTGTTTTCCTCATAAAAAGCCTCTATTTCGCGAGGATCGACAGAGACCTGTGGATGAAGTATATTCTTCAGAAAACTATCCCAAATAAGCCTTGATCGCAATTGAGCTTTCCACCCTTTTAATTCAATATAATTTTCTACAAGCATTCTTTCAAACTCTTCTGGAGTGTAGTCATTTTGTAAAAGATCCAGTTCTTTTTGCACATC
Source organism: Desulfovibrionaceae bacterium (assembly GCA_051650105.1). Lineage (GTDB taxonomy): Bacteria > Desulfobacterota > Desulfovibrionia > Desulfovibrionales > Desulfovibrionaceae > CAMWXW01. The sequence continues at coordinate 207,577 of JBOFIJ010000016.1, read as the reverse complement.
AGTATCAGAAATAATAATATTATTCTTTATTAATTCTTCCTCTAATAATAAAGTAACTATCATCTCCATAAGAACATCTGCATATTCAAGACGTGTTTCCTCAAACGTAGGCGGAACTGGCAATTCCCAAGATACAGTTTGTACTTCATGCATTGCTTTTAATTCATCAAGAGAAATATATCTGTTATTAATTTTAGCAACGACAGAAGGCGGTAATTCATTCGAAGAACAAGAAAATAACAAAAAAGTTAAACTTATTGTGAGGAAAAAATAACCCATTTACAATACATCCATTAGTAAGAAGGCTGAAGGACTATGTCAAAAGAAATTTATATATATTCCCATAATGCACTTTTATATGTTCTAACATTGTCTACAACAAAACAAGCAGCACAATCATAGTTATTAATATATTGTAAAGCATCTTTAACAGGCATAAGACTCAATGTTGTTGCTAACACATCTGCAAGCATGGCCGTGGGAGCTTTCACTGTAGTACTAATAATAGAAGAACGTGTACTCTGCTGTGGAACAATTAAATGATTTATAGTTTTGTCCTTAGAATAATACTGTTCATAAATTCCAGAAGTAGCCACAGCACCATTCGTTAACGGAAATGAAGCAAGAATTTTATGAGGATCAAAAGGAGACTGAATACCAACAGACCAAGAATCTTTTTCTATAGCACTTCCTCCAACACGAATATCACCACCAGCATTAATATAGTATCTTTCAATACCAAGAGCAAAAAGTATTTCTGCAACGGAATCAACAATATATCCTTTTGCAATGGCATCTAATGTAATGTTAGTATCTGCCTTATTAAAAGATATTCTATCATCTTCTACAACAATAGAAGTTGCAGAATTCATTCGAGACAAAGCTTGATGATATCCCTCTGTATCAATATTATTCCTATTTTTTTCTTCCTTGAAATATTCTAAAATAGGAAGGATAGTGATATTAAAAAAGCCTTGACTCTTATCTTCATGTATTTGTGATTCTTTGATAAGTAAAGAAAGAGCCAGCGGAGGGTTTTTTACTGAGCCAGTTTTATTTAATGTAAAGAGTGGCGATGCTGTATTATATCTACTCAATTGAGTTTCTAGCATCGCAATATGATCAAAGGCTAAAGACAAGCCTTTTTTACGTAAAGAATCAGAGGAATCTTCAAGAACAATAGTTACCATAGTGCCTAAAAGCATTTGTGTTTCCTTAGAAAGAGAAACACTACTTGCAAAAAGACTGTTGATAGGAAAAAGAGACGCTGTAGATAAGGCAGCCGTAGCACCTAATAATTTCATAAAATGTCTTCTTGATGCAATACTATTCATATAAATCCCCTATGCCTCTTCTGTTTCTTTTGTGGTGGTCTGGTCTTCTTTAATTTGAGCCGTAAATTGTACAGAAGCCGAACGCAAAATATAACGAGGACAAACATCCACACATACTTCATTACAAGAAGGGCCGTATTCAAGACATTTCTTATGATCAATACGAATTCTCCCAAGTGCATCAAAAGCAACTGCATCTGCAGGGCAAGCTTTAACACATTTTGAACATGATATACATCCAACACCACACACAGCCATAACATCTTTAGGTTTTGCTTGAGTTGAACATAGTATTTCAACACGCTGTGTTATAGGTGCAAGAGTTAACACATCCCTGGGGCATTCAATAACACATTGATTACAACCTGTACATAAATCTGAAAAAATTGTCACAAGACCATTCACAACTTCCATAGCATCAAAAGGACACACAGTAACACAATCTCCAAGACCTAAACAAGAATACGCACATGCATCAAAACCTTTATCAAACATAGCTGTAGATTTGCATGTCGCATTCCCACTATAACTGAAAAGACTTTGAACATTTCCCTCTTGTTTTGTACAATGTCTAACACTTATTTGTTTCACTACGTCCCCTATAGCCTTACCAGAAATCTTAGCAAGCTCTGCTGGTAATCCAAGAGGACCCACAACACACTTTGTCGTAGGAACACTCGCATCTCCTACAAGAGCTACAGCATAACCTTCACACCCAGAATAACCACAACCACCACAATTTACACCTGGTAGAACATCGAGAAGTATCTCAATACGAGGATCTTCTTTTATAGACAAAAGCTTAGAAGCTATTCCTAAAATAATAGCACTTGCTAAGCCTAAACCACCTAAAGAAATAATTGATGTAGTAAACATATTATACTCCTACACAATGGACTTAAATACAATAAAAGACAAAGACATTATTCCAGCAAGAAGAAAGGCTATAGGAACACCCTGCATTACTTTAGGAAGCCGTGCCAATTGCAACCGTTCTCTTTGACCAGACATAAGAAATAACGCAAGACCAAAACCAATTGCAGTAGCTAGAGAAAAATAGATAGCTGTTGTAAAACCAAATTTAGCTCGTTGAACAGCAATAGCAACACCAAGAACAGCACAATTTGTAGTAATTAATGGTAAATAAATACCTAACGATTTATATATGGGTGGAATAACTTTTCTTAAGAACATTTCAAGTAATTGCACCAAAGAAGCAATAAGCACAATAAAAAATATCGTTTGTAAATATTCCAATTTATATGGAATTAATAAATATGCCTGCAATAACCATGTACCCATAGTAACAAGAAGAATAACAACAACAACAGCAGCACTCATACTAAGAGAAACACCTTTCTCCTTAGATGTCCCAATAAAAGGACATAATCCTAAATACTGAGTTAACACAATATTACTAACAAAGATAGCAGTAATAAAAATTTCAAATATATCCATACTATCCTCCTATGTTACAATCTCACTACCTGTGCAGTTGTGCCTTTACTAACAAGAACAGTTGGGTCCGTGACTCGTTGCTTTGCTTTAAGTGATAACGCATTTGCAAAACCCAATAACGCTAATAGTACCCCAAATACAATAAAACCACCAGGACCTTGTTGTAAAACAGAAAATGGTTCGAAAGAATCTCCAAAAAGAGCTATACCAAAAAATGTCCCTAAGCCCAGTATCTCTCTTACAGAAGCAATAAGCGTTAATGAAAAAGCAAAACCAAGACCAATTCCTACTCCATCTGCCACCGAAAGAAGTACTGTATTTTTACTAGCAAATGCTTCCGCTCTACCAAGAATAATACAATTTACAACAATAAGGGCAACAAATATTCCCAATTGTTCATATAATTCAAAAGCAAAAGCCTGCATAAGTAATTCTACACCAACAACAAGAGTTGCAGAAATAGCAACATAAGAGGCTATTCTCACTTTTTTAGGAATAACATTACGAAGAAGAGACACAAGAAAATTAGAGGTAGTTAATACACCCAAAACAGCCATACCCATACCAAAACCATTCTCAGCTTTTGTTGTTACAGCAAGCGTTGGACATAAGCCTAACAAAATTTTAAATGGAGCAAGCTCCTGCCACAAACCCTTAGAAAATTCTTTCCATACTTTCATAATATACTTTCTGCCTTCTGCAATTCAGCAAGAATTGCATCTTTATTTTCTATATATATGGCAATAGCATTCTGTACGCTCTCCATATATGCATAAGAAGACACAGTCGCCCCTGTTATCAAATCAATTCTTCCACCATCGCTTTTGAAATTAACGTCAAAAGGAACACCCACAAATTGCTTTTTAAAAGGCTCATCCCTCGTCTTACTTCCATACCCAGGTGTTTCTTTAAATATTGTTGTTTGTGTTCCAATAAGAGAATCTTTTGTAACATCAATTCCAACCATAACACCAAGATCTCCTCCATAACCAGGGGATTCTTGCTCTATTGCGACACCAATAAGAGATTTGTTGTGATATGCAGGATACACAGTAATAGAATTTCCATCTGCAAGCTCTATATTCTTTCTATCATTAATAGAATTATTATCCTGAATTCCAGCAAAAAGAAGCTCTAAAGCTGGACCTTGCAATTTAGATAATATTTGTGCCTCTATATAAGGCTGTGTAAAACCCTTAAGAGCAGACAAACTTGCCCCAGAAGCAACACATATAGCCGTCAAAACAAAGAGCATTCGAATAATTTCTAACATCCTAGGACCTCCTCTTACCAAAAGGTCTTGATTTTATCATATCGAGAAACGGGACAAGAAAACCTGCAAATAACACTCCAAGAGGAGCAGCATCAAAGTTACTTGTGTATACCCTAAAAAGAACAATAAGGCCAGCAACAATAAGGCCATACAGATACCTTGGAATTGTCCTTGCTGGAATTGTTCCAAAATCTGACATAAAAAACATAAGAGAAAGTAAAACAGTCCCAGTAGAAAGAAATAATAGTGGCGGTGCATTAAGAACTGGGTCCACAGAAAGACCTAAATAAGAAAAGAAAAGGATTCCTAAAATATAACCAATAACAACTTCGTACCTAATTGCCTTACGAAGCAATAAAAACACCAAAGAAACAAGCACTAAACCAAGAGAAGTAGCCCCCATAACACTCAGCTGTTCCCCTACAAAAATATCAGAATATGTAACAATAAGGGAATCAATACCCAATGATTTTATTTCAAGAAGAGGATCCAATAAATTTGTTTCTGTAACCATTTCAGAAGGAATTAAATAATTTGGCCACGAAGCATTTATCATCGCATAACCAATAAGAGCCGGAGCAAATGGAGCATAGGCAATACCGCCAAAGACCATCTTTCCAAAAATAATGGAAAGTGCAACCCCTAGCATAACAACCCACCAAGGAACTCCTGCAGGAATAAAAAGAACAAAAACAATACCTATTGTGGCAGCATTTAAATCGTAAATCCTCGACTTCTTACCCATAAGTTTCCAAGAAATTTCTTCAACAATTAGCGCTGTTAACACAGCAACAATTAGCGATGTCACAGCAGACATACCCCAAAAATAAATACTTCCAAGAGCAAGAGGAATTGTTGCAATAAAACGGTCTCTCAAAATCCCTTCAAACGTGATGGGCGTACCAATAAATGGAGCTGGTAAAAAATGCAATTGTTTTTTAACAGAATTCATATAATCTCCTAATTAGCCATGGGTAACAAATTCTTAGATGCTTTTTTTACATTACGTATATACTGCAATAAAGGCCTCTTCGTAATACACACATATGCACACAAACCACATTCAAAACAAGAATCTATAGACTCTTCCTGACAAGCTTCTATATTGAGATGTTCAGCATATGTTGTCATAGTTTGAACTGTTAATCTTGCAGGGCAAATATTCGTACAATATCCGCATTGAACGCAATCCGCATCGTAACTGTGTAAAATATGTCCTTTAGGAATATGTAATACTGCATGGACATCCTGAGATATACCAGATTCCATATTTCCAATGGGGTACCCTCGCAATAAACCATTCATACTAAGAGCATCACCATCATCAATGCTCACATCTGCCTTTTCTAATAAAAAAGCAATTTGAGTACCTACCTTGGCACGCAACACACAATTACCCACTGTGAGTATTTTTTCCGCTAAAGGGAACCCTTCACTAGCAAGCATACCCAAATGCCAAAGGTCTTGCAAAGAAATACAATGACCTCCACGAGGATTTTCCTGGCCAATTGTTTTAGCAATAACCAATTCATCAACAGTATATGGGTACACTGGATCTATAAAAAAACTATTAGCACCTTTAAGAGTGAGTGACGAACCCACTGGAATGGCAAGCTGCACCTGTACAGATGGAGAAAGAATAGATAATAATTCTAAACCTTTTTCCAGAGTATCTCTTTCATATGCAAAAAGTGAAGGGATATAATTTAACCCAATATCCGTGTACAGTGCATTCACAATAAGAGTTGTTGTTGACGCAGGCAGCTTTCCTTTTGAAAATCCAAAACCAACCAATTGACTTCTCAGCATATCGGGCGTAAGAGAAAGAAAATCGACAGGAAGACCTTGTTCCTTTTCCACAGCAACTGACTCTATAGCAATATATTTACTTGTCACTTCTGCCACTACACCAGATGAGGCAGCAAATAATGAAGATTCTGCAGAAGTAGCAATACATTCGCCCCGCACAACTTCTGCCTTCTTTTTCAAAGTAGTTTTATGTTCCATCAAAGAATAATAAAGTAGAGAAGGATCTTCTACACGTACAATATCTTTTACATCCCCGTACTCAACACGAAAGAAATCCGTATTCTTCATCTAGAATCTCCTAGAAATAGTTTTTGTTTTCCTTCACAACACAATTACTAAAATACACTGTAACAAAATTTGCTAGTACTGTACCAAATTCTTCGCATAATTGCAAGTATCTCATATAAATATTATCATTCTCAGTAAGAAAGTATATTCAACAAAAATACTTTAGAAGGATTTTTTCTGAGAAATTACCTCTTTACCCCATTATTTAAAAACTATTTCCACAAAAATGTACTACACAATAATATCACACAATATCACTCTTGAGGAAAGTAGAAAGTACACGAGATTACAGCAGAATACAAGAGTCTATACATAATTTTTTGCTAAATATATTCCTTTTATCACAGTACAATTTTTCAAAAAAATACGCTACTTCCCTCTCTATATTCATCTTTGCATAATAAAAAAGAATTATTTGCTCCAAAAAAGACGATTATTTGTTGGAAAAAGCACGGAAAGAAAAAGCTCCTTCCAATAGAAATAGAGTATTTTTTCTTCTGTTTTATAATAATTACTTTGACCAGATAATAATTTCTGTATTTCAGAAACAGTATCCACACAAAAAATACGACTCTTTGGAATATCTTTTTTTCTCTTATAAAAACTTCGCATCCCAATACATGGACGAAACACTCCACCCTTATTGGCTCCCAAAAGAAAACCCTTCCATCGCATTTCTTCTGTGATATGTTTTTCTATTTCCTTATGCAAAAAATAGACATTGCCTGAAAATACTGCAAGCCTCCCGTACTGAAATAAATTTATGTCCATATCTTCAAGAAGAGCCATATCAATTTCACTTTCTCTCATAGAATTCAATAAAACAACGTTGTTTAATGATGACTGAAACCCTCTTTTAATAAGTTTTGCAACAAAAAAACCTTGATGCTCTTCATTAGGAATAACCGTATATGTATTTTTACAAGAAGAAAGAGAGGATTCTTCAAAAATAAAACCCTCTGGCATAGCAATAGGAAGCACTTCTAAGCCCAAAAAATCCACAGCAAATTGAATATTGTCTTCATTTTCTTCTGAATTTGTTGTGCATGTCGAATAAATAAGCTCACCACCATGCTTAAGAAGTCGAGAAGCCTCCTGTAATAATTTTCTTTGTAACTTTTGTAAAGGCTCTATTTTTTTTCCCTTCCAAAGTGAACGCACATTGGGATTTTTATTTTCTGTTCCCCACCCAGAACATGGAGGATCTAAAATAATTGAGGATATTGATTCTGAAATAAAAGGAAAGTTATCCCCCTTGTATGAACACGTAGCTGTGTTGATTGAATTTGTTGTCTGCAGTGTTTTTTGCAATGTTCCAAGTCGACTCTTATTTGGCTCATTGCCAAGAACGGCACCTTCTATATCAACAAGATGCGCCGTTAACCCTGTTTTACTTCCAGGGCTCGCACACATATCTAATACAAAATTCCCCTTGGGCGGATTTAACAACAATGGCACAAGCATTGAAGATTTATCTTGAATATAAATATATCCAAAATAATGAGCAATACTCCTTCCTAATGGTATAGGTTCATCAAGTAACCTACGAGCATATAAGCAAAATTTTTCTGCTTCAAAAATGAAACCCTCCTCTTGCAGTAACTCTTCCACAAAAGAAATATTCTCCTCTGAAGCAACTATTCTAAAAAGACGTAATACCTTCATTTTTGCATCCTTGACCTTCTGTAAAAGAATATGATACAGTTGTACTAGCAATAAGGAGCACTTCAACAGTGAAGAAAATAGCACAACTATATATATTTCTTATATGTGTTTTCGTAGCATTTAATGCTAACGCAACAGAATACTTCACAATGACACAATTCACTTTTTCTGGAAATGAACATTATCTCTATCTCAAAAATTCTGTTCCTTCCATGCTATCTGCAAGAATTTTCAAAAATGGTGTTTTGGAAAGCACAGAAGAAATAAATACAGTAGCAAACTATATCATAACAGGCACTATTACAGCAATAGAAAATACGATATCAATTGATATCTCTATTACTCGAAAAAATGAAGTATATTCATTTCCTATCACAACAACAGCAAATACTCTCATACAAGATATTACTACAACAGCTACTTCAATACAAAATACACTATGTAACTCCCGCGATACGACTATAGAAAATAGCCCTCAAGAAGGACTCCAAAAAACATTTTCTCCAGAGGATTTTTCTGTCTGGAAAGAATCTCAAGATCTTCCATACACAGCACGATCGTTCGTTATAGATGATATAAATGGTGATGGTATTGCAGAAATTATAATACTTTCTGAAACCTCACTCCACATATACCACTTGGAGGATACAAAATTAAAAGAACTCTCTAAACATAATTTTTATTCTCGTTTGCAACCTATTTCTGTTTCTGTTGCAGATGTCGCAGCAACGGAAGGTAAAGAAATACTTGTTACAACATTAACAAATGGGCGAACACCCTATTCCTATATTTTTTCGTATCACAATTCTCAAATAACAGTACTTCTTGACGGAATTAATGCCTTATTAGGCTCATATTACGATTATATCACAAAAACGCATTACCCCCTTTTACAGTATGTTCGCACGTATCCAAATCCATTTTTTGGAATGCCTTTATATTCTTTTTCTCTAGAGAATAAGAAGATACTCACAGAAAAAGCACTCTCTCTTCCAAAAGAAGCGAATCCTTTTAATATTACTGTCATAAAAACACAAGATGGGGTTAAGAATTTTGTCATCCTACCAACAGAAAAAATTGCTATTTACAATGGTGTAACACAAAAAGAAGAATACCTTTCTAGAGAACGTTATTCTGGAACGACGTTATCCTTACTCCTCTATCCAAGTAAAGAGAATATTCAAGACAAAACACCGTCATTCAAAGATTGGTATTATATGCCAATGAAAATAATACCTTATGAACAAAAAACAAAAGATCTTTTTCTTTTTATTAATCAGCCTCCGGAACTTTCTGCAGCACTTTCCTTTTCATCTTCCTATAGATCGTTTAACAAAACGAATATAGTTTCTCTTGTTTTAAGGAACAATACCCTCACTAAAGTGTGGTCTTCACCAGAAATAGCGTCTTCTGTTGAAGCAATTGCTATTCACGATTTAAATTCTGATACAATACCAGAGCTTGTTGTCTTAGCAAATACATATAAGGGCTTTTTACATTTTAAAAAATCAACATCTAGAATACTATACCTCTCACTTACACAAGAATAGGAGAAATATCTCATGGATAGAATAGAAATCAAAACACTTCTCGAATCGACTGCTACACAAAAAAATGTCTTTCTTGCTGGATGGATTCGCACCCTGCGTTTCTCTAAAGAAATAACATTTATAGAACTAAATGATGGTTCATGTCTTAGCAATATTCAAATAACTATTCCATCTCATTCTCCATTATTTTCTGCTTGTGCGGCATACACAATTGGCAGTTCACTGTATATTTGTGGGGATATAATAGAATCACCAGGAAAACAACAAAAATGGGAAATTCTTCCAAATACAATAACTCTTCTTGGAACAGCAGATGCCGCAACATTTCCACTGCAAAAAAAAAGGCATTCTGATGAATTTTTACGTACCATAGCACATCTTCGACCTCGCACAAATAAATATGGAGCTATGTTACGCGTTCGATCGGAAGCGGCCTTTGCTATCCATTCTTTTTTTAAAGAAAAAGGCTTTTTTTATGTTCATACCCCAATTATAACAGGTTCAGATTGTGAAGGAGCGGGGGAAATGTTTTCCGTTACTACACTAGATCCATATATAACACCAAAAACAAAAACAGAAGAAGCAATAAAAGAATATTATCAAAAAGATTTTTTCTCGAAAGAAGCAAGCTTAACAGTTTCTGGGCAACTGGAAGCAGAAGCCCTTATGATGGGCCTTGGTAAGGTATATACATTTGGGCCAACATTTAGGGCAGAGAATTCAAATACATCACGACATGCCTGCGAATTTTGGATGATAGAGCCTGAATTTGCTTTCGGAGATTTACACGACTGTATGAATTTAGGAGAATCTTGTATCCACTATGTTGTGGAAAAAATGATATCGAACTCTCTTGAAGATATCACTCTTTTCGATTCCTTTGTTCATAAAGGTCTTCTTCAAGAATTAAACAATGTACTGCGTCCTTTTGCACGCATTTCGTATAAAGACGCTATCGCTATTTTATCAAAAGAAAGAGAACGATTTGAACATGCTATTTCTTTTGGAACAGACCTGCAAACAGAACATGAGCGCTTTTTAGCAGAGGAATATTTCACATCTCCTGTTATTGTTTACAACTACCCAAAGGATATCAAAGCATTTTACATGAAATTAAATGACGATAATGAAACAGTTGCTGCTATGGATATTCTTATACCTCGTATAGGAGAGCTTGTTGGTGGGAGCCAGCGTGAAGAATCGTTATCTCTTTTAGAAAATCGCATTAATTCTATGGGAATGGATACAAAAGATTTTCTGTGGTATTTGGATTTACGTCGTTTTGGCTCCGTGCCCCACGCAGGATTTGGGCTTGGCTTTGAACGATTGTTAATGATGTTAACAGGCATAAGCAATATACGAGATGTTCTCCCTTTTCCAAGAACACCAGGAAATTTAGAGTTTTAATATACTATAACAACTATACAAATTTACAAATATACTACTTTTGACGCATAGTATAGGAATAGTATATGCCCATACAAAAGCATATAGAAACTCTTATACATAACTATCTACTAAAAATGTTCTCTCTTTAAAGAATATTTCTTTGTTCAATAAACTATAAAGAAGGTATATTTCTTGCTTCAGTAGCACTTCATACAGGGAGCAATAGTATGGCCAATATATTTATCGCCTTTAGATCAGCACTCACTCTAGAACCAAATAAAACAGCAATATTTTATGAGAGTCTCGCAAAAGCACTCTCAGAAAATGGCAATAATGTTCTTTTGTGGAATGAGTGGCTCTATAGTGCAGCTTCTAAAGACTCCACTATACAATTGAAAACTCCTCTTCAAAAAGAACGTGCCATAAAAAAAATAAATAAATTTGCTCCAGATGCTGTTATTTCATTCAACAATATTATCCCTTCTGATATTGAAAATACAATACATGCACCTATAGGCCTATATGATGCAGATGCACTCTATTTATTTTACAACAAAGAGAGGCTCCTTAACAAATCTTATATATATTTAGCCTCCACACGTAATAGTTTTAACGAATATAAAAAACATTGCAATGCTGCACAGAACACTATTCACTATGTTCCTGCGGCAACGGCTTTGGAAGCACATACAATTACTCAAGATAAGAATATCACCTTTATAGGCACCAATTTTCACGGTAATCACATGCAAAATATTATGCACCCCAGTTTTTATTCTGTGTACAGTAGTAATCAAGCACTCTTTAAAAAAGCAAGAGACATACTCACAGAAAATTTCCTAATAGATCAGACAGAATTAAACAAAGAATTACAAAAAGAATTTGGTGCAAAAAAGCAAACAGTAGATAGTATTTGTGCCTTTTTACTAGCACTTATTCCCAAAAGTCAAAGATTAGAATATTTACGCAGTATAAAAGATTTAGGATTATCTCTTTATGGTGGCGACGTTGGAAGCTGGCTTGAAACATTTTATTACGATTTGGAATTAGGACTCTGCTATCGCCCAGGTCAGCATTATACACTAAAAGATAATGAAAACCTCTATAACAGCAGTAAAATTTGTCTTAATATATCGCATCCTCAAGCTGTTACAGGTTTTTCGTGGAGAGTGCAGGATATAATGGCGAGCAATGCCTGTTTACTTATGGATCCAAAAGAAGATTTCACAATAATGTTTGGAGAATATTATGATAAAGAAATCCTAGAGGCCATTAGTTTTAGGTCATCACAAGAATTAAGAGAAAAATGCATTCATCTATTAACAAACGAGGATCTACACAGGAGCGCTGTAGAGCAATCGCACAAAGCCATTACAACAGCAGGAAGATGGGAACATAGGTTTCCAACACTAGAAGAAGCTTTTGGAATACCCTTATTTAATAAGAACAAAGGCATGGGCTCTGTTTCAGTACTCACCCTGTAATAGAAGCAAATATGCTAGACACCCAGCGAACACTGCTACCGTTGCTATCTCTCGATTCTGGCGGGGTTCACAGAACTACTGCCGTCTAGCAGCGTGAGTGTATCAAAACCAGTTCATTCTTGTCAAGTTATTTCCTAATAATATCCCTTTTAAGAAAGCAAAAAGAAGCACAAAATGGTAAGATCATTTATTTTTTTCTTTTCTTAGGCAATACAATACTCTTCTATTGTGCTGTAAATAAAAGCTTGCTTTATAGCAATAATTATAGTATAGCTATAAATACAATTATTGAAGAAATGAAGCTTTTATATTATGGAGAATCCATGGGAAAAAAACCAGATAATATAGACCTAATGCGTAAAGAAGCACTTAAAACAGCAATAGGAACTATAGAACGAAAATATGGACAAGGTTCTGTTATGCAATTAAATGACAGCATGCGTGTTTCTATACCTGTTATTCCGACAGGGTCGATAGGAGTTAATGTTGCCGTCGGCATAGGTGGTATTCCGAGAGGAAGAATCTCTGAAATTTATGGCCCAGAATCTTCAGGTAAAACAACAATAGCTTTACATATTATTGCAGAATGTCAAAAAGCTGGAGGAACAGCCGCTTTTATAGATGCTGAACACGCTTTAGACCCATCGTATGCCGAAAGACTTGGTATAAAAGTAGAAGATCTCCTTATTTCTCAACCAGATCATGGAGAACAAGCCCTTGATATTGTGGACATGCTTGTACGTTCAAATGCAGTAGATCTTGTTGTTGTCGATTCTGTCGCAGCACTCATTCCTCAAGCAGAATTAGAAGGTAATATGGGAGAAAGTCAAATTGGTGGCCAAGCACGATTAATGTCACATGCTATGCGTAAATTAACAGGCTCCATTAATAAATCTCATGCAGCTGTTCTTTTTATTAATCAGATACGTATGAAAATAGGCACTATGGGCTACGGTAGTCCAGAAACGACAACAGGTGGAAATGCATTAAAATTTTATAGTTCCATACGCATGGATATCCGTAGAATTCAATCGTTAAAAGATAAAGAAGAAATCTACGGTTCAAGAACCAAGCTAAAGATAGTAAAAAATAAATTAGCACCTCCGTTCAAGGAAGCTCAATTTGATATACTGTATGGGACAGGAATATCTCGTTCTGGAGAAATTATAGATTATGCTGTAGAAGCTGGTATCATTGAAAAAAGTGGTTCTTGGTTTGCTTATGGCGCAGAAAAATTAGGACAAGGTAGAGAAAATGTACGAGTTCTATTAGAAGAAAATGAGAGCTTAAGAAATGCTATTGAAAAACAAGTATATGAATATCTCGGTTTAGAGCAAAGTTCTTCAGAATCAGCAACTCCAGTACAGGATTCTTAACATTATGCATAGCACAGAGACTATTCGTCGTTTATTTATAGAATTCTTTGCAGAAAGAGGACATACTGTTGTGCCCTCTTCTTCTCTTATTCCCAAAAATGACCCCACATTACTTTTTACAAATGCTGGCATGGTACAATTCAAAAATGTTTTTCAAGGAACAGAAACTCTTCCCTTTGTAACCGCCTCTACAGTACAAAAATGTCTAAGAGCCGGTGGAAAACATAATGATCTAGAAAATGTGGGACGTACAAAAAGACATCATACTTTTTTTGAAATGTTAGGCAATTTTTCGTTTGGAGATTATTTTAAAGAGCAAGCCATATCGTATGCTTTTGAATTCATCACAAAGACATTACAAATTAATAAAGATCGCCTATATATTACTGTCTATATTGATGATGATGAGGCTTTTACATTATGGCAACAAATTGGTGGTTTTTCGGAAAATAGAATTTTCAAACTTGATAAAAAAGACAATTTTTGGTCTATGGGAGACACTGGACCATGTGGCCCGTGTTCTGAAATTTTTGTAGATCAAGGCATAGAAATGAAATGCTCTGACACATGCGGTATTGGAATATGTGATTGTGATAGATTTCTAGAAATTTGGAATTTGGTCTTCATGCAATACGATCAGCAAAAAGATGGTACACTCATATCATTGCCAAAGCCCTCCATAGATACTGGTGCTGGTTTAGAACGTCTTGCCGCTATTTGTCAGGGAGTATCTTCGAATTATGATATAGATCTATTTCAAGATATTATATCCAATATAGCATCAAAAAGTGACTATTCTTATGGTGAGAACGGTGAAGAATATGACATTGCATTGCGAGTGATAGCGGATCATAGCAGAGCAATTGCCTTCATGTTAGCCGATGGCATATTACCCTCTAATGAAGGAAGAGGTTACGTATTACGCCGTATTTTGAGAAGAGCTTGTAGGTTTGGTAAAGTTCTTAATATACCTAGCATATTTTTGTATTCTGTTGTTTCTTATATTACAACGGTTATGGGTAAATTTTATCCTGAATTATCCTCTAATATTGCCTTTAGCGAAGATATTCTCAGAAAAGAAGAAGAGTCTTTTCTTCTCACTTTAGATAAAGGTTTGGCACAACTTGAAGAAATTATTGCCAATATATGTTCTAAAAAACAAAATGTGCTTCCAGGCGACGTTGCTTTTAAATTGTATGATACGTATGGGTTTCCAATCGATATTATTAATGATGTCTGTCATCAACATGGTCTCTGCATAGATACAAACACCTTGAATATTTGTATTACCAAACAAAAAGAAATAGCCCGTGCATCTTGGAAAGGCTCTAATAAGAATATCCTTTCAAAAATATACACGTATCTAACACAACACTCTTGTACTGAAACACAATTTGTTGGGTATGGTACACTCTCTTCACAAAGCACTATTATGTTCCTCTTTGATGAAGAGGCTTCTCCTACAACACTATTAAAAGAAGGAGATATCGGCTATATTATAACAGAAAAAAGCCCTTTTTATGCAACAGGGGGAGGACAAGAAGGAGACACTGGAAGTATAGTTACGTTATCTGGTATAGCTGAAGTTCTCACAACAACAAAGTCCCCATCAAACTGCATTATTCACCATGTAAAAATTATTTCTGGTCTTATAGAAGCAACAAAAACAGATATGCATATTACTACTACAAAACGAGTGGCTACGCAAAGAAATCACACTGCAACACACATATTACATGCTGTTTTACGCAAATTTTTGGGCAATCATATCCGTCAAGCAGGCTCTTATGTGGATAATGAAAGACTTCGTTTTGATTTCACACATATAAGCTCCGTTACACATGAACAACTATATTCTATGGAAAGAGAAGTAAATAAAATTATTTTAGCCAATATTCCTGTTATAACAGAAGAACTATCTCATTCCATAGCAATAGAAAAAGGTGCGCTTGGTCTTTTTGATGACAAATATTCAGATATTGTCCGCGTGCTTACGATTGGTGATGAATCTATGGAATTATGTGGTGGTACACACGTTTGCAGTACAGGCTCTATTGGTACATTTGTTATTATATCAGAATCAAGTCTTGCCTCTGGAGTAAGACGAATTGAAGCAGTAACAGGCGAAGTTGCTTTGCTTTATATTCAGGAACAAAGAACATTATTATCTTCATTAGCTCTTGAATTAAAATGTTCTGTATCTGGTATACAGGAACGACTCGCTGCCCTAGAACAAGAACGGAAATCCTTACAAAAAGAACTTCAAGAAATGACAGAGAAACTTGCTATTTCCTCAAGTAAAACAATACTTTCTCATAAAGAAGAAATTGTAGGTATCCCTGCTATATTTCATACAATTGCAAACTCTTCCCTTAAGAAAGTTAAATGTATAATGGATGATATTCGCACGGCAATACCAGAAGGTATTGCTTGTTTGGCTATTCAGGAAAATCAATCGAAAATTATTATTCTTATCTATGTTTCCAAATTATTGCATTCCTACTACACAGCTCAAGACCTAATACAAGAAATAGCTCCCTTCATACACGCTACAGGCGGAGGAAAAGCAGATCTTGCACAAGCAGGAGGCACGAATCCTAGTGGTCTTGAAGAAGGGTTTTCACATTTGAGAACATATATAGCTTCAAAGAAACAATAAAGGGGGGGGGATGAGAAAAGAAGAGATAACACAAAGAGTCCTTATTATAGATTACGGTTCACAGGTAACAAATCTTATAGCAAGAAGAATTCGTGAATTGGGTGTTTATTCAGAAATTATCTCTTGTACACAAAATATTAACGATGCTTTAGCAACAGAACCAAAGGCAATTATACTTTCAGGTGGGCCTTCTAATGTGTATGACACTAATTCCCCATTATTAGATGAGAGAATACTATCTTCTGCCATTCCTATCCTGGGCATTTGTTACGGGATGCAGCTGCTTGCGCATTCACTAAAGGGTTCTGTTATAAGTTCAGCTAACAAAGAATATGGCTCAGCCTGTCTTTCTCATTCGAATAATTCTTTACTTTTTAACAATATTCCTACAACAACAAAAGTGTGGATGTCTCATGGGGATGAAGTATCAGTACTCCCCGAAGGCTTTATTTGTACCTCCTCAACATGTGATCTTCCTATTGCTTCTATGGAAAATGAATTAAAACAAATTTATGCAGTGCAATTTCATCCAGAGGTTTCCCATACAGAAGAAGGTATACAATTATTTCGCAATTTTCTTTTTCATATTGCCAAAATTACTCCAACATGGTCTATGGCAAATTATATGGAAAACTCTATACAAGATCTACGTACACAGCTAGGTAATGAACATGTTTTGTGTGCTCTTTCTGGAGGTGTCGATTCCACTGTTGTGGCATTGCTTCTCCATAAAGCCATAGGGAAGAACCTACATTGTTTCTTTGTAGATACAGGCTTACTTCGCAGTAACGAAAGCATTGAAATAATGGAATATTTACGAAAATATTTTACGTTAAATTTACACTGTATTGATGCTAAAGCACAATTTATAGCAAAATTATCTGGTGTGACGGACCCTGAAGAAAAAAGAAAAATTATAGGGAAACTCTTTATAGAAATATTTGAACAAGAAGCACAGGCATTAGATAATATACAGTATCTTGCACAAGGAACACTCTATCCTGATATTATAGAATCTTTTTCTCAAAACGGTCCGTCTGAGAGCATTAAAAGCCATCATAATGTTGGCGGCCTTCCAAAAAATATGAAAATGAAGCTGGTTGAGCCTGTGAAAGAATTATTTAAGGATGAAGTGCGAAAATTAGGCAAAGAATTAGGGTTACCAGATTCAATTATTTGGCGTCACCCTTTTCCAGGACCAGGATTAGCTATACGAGTAATTGGCGAGGTTACAGAGCGCCGTATTGCAATTGTACAACATGCAGATAATATTGTATTAGAGGAATTTAGGGAATCTGGATATTACAATAAAGTATGGCAGGCATTTGCTATACTTCTTCCGTTAAAAACAGTAGGAGTTATGGGAGATGGAAGAACATACGAATATACCATAGCACTACGTGTTGTTGAAAGTACAGATGCCATGACTGCAGATTGGTCAAGGCTTCCCTATTCTTTACTAGAAAGTATTTCTCGCCGCATAATAAATGAAGTGACTGGTGTTAATAGAGTTGTTTATGATATCTCTTCAAAACCACCAAGTACCATAGAGTGGGAATAGGGTACATTATCCAAAAATAATGTACAATACACGTATTCTGCTAATATAAAAGGAGTACCTATGTTTGGAATAGGCACAGGCGAATTGATACTAATATTTATTGTAGCACTCATAATATTAGGGCCTCAAAAACTTCCAGAAATAGCCTCAAAACTTGGTAGAGCATACGGAACATTTAGAAGATTATCTACTCAATTTCAACGCACATTAAATAGTGAAATTGCAGATTTAGAAGAAGAGAAGAAATATGCAAATTCACAAGAAAATGTCACCGAAAATATACCATCACCCATAGAAAATCAACCTGAGATACAAGAAGATTTCTCGACACAAAAGGAAGTACTTTCTTCAATAAAAAAACAAGAAGAGACTCAGGATATATTGACAACAGAAATAAAAAATCCTCATGAAGAATCTTTTTTGAATGAAGAAGATACAATACCTTCTCACAAAAATAAAGAATAATTGAGAAAATGGCATGCAAAAAAATAATGATGTAGAAAAAGCAATACATACTCCATCAGAAACAATATCAAGTAGAGAAAATGATTCACAATCAGAAGAAGTAACAATGACGTTGCTAGATCACTTGAGAGAATTACGTAAAAGACTCATATATATAATGATAGCACTTCTTATCGGTTTTTTGCTCTCTTATGGTTTTGTAGAATACATTTTTGCATTTATTGTAACACCACTTAAAGCAGCTTTACCTGAATCCACAAAACTTATCTATACTTCATTACCCGAAGCATTTTTTGTCTATCTCAAAATAGCATTTATTTCTGGAATATTTGTGACCAGTCCATTTTTATTCTATCAATTATGGGCATTTATTGCTCCAGGGCTTTACCAAGAAGAAAAACGATATGGTATTATACTTGGCACATTTTCAGCCTTCTTTTTTACAGGAGGAGCGGCTTTTTGCTATTATCAAGTCTTTCCTGTGGCATTTAAATTCTTTTTAAGCTTCTCGAATGACTTAGTAGAACCACTCCCATCACTCAGTTTATTTTTAAGTTTTGCACTAAAACTTCTTCTTGCTTTTGGTTTTATTGCAGAAATACCTCTTTTTGCTTTTTTTCTGGCACGTCTTGGTCTTATTTCTGTAAAAAAAATGAAACAATTTCGAAGATACTTTATTTTTATAGCTTTTATTGCAGCCGCAATATTAACACCACCAGATATCTTTTCTCAATCTCTTATGGCAATTCCCATGCTTGTACTGTATGAACTAAGTGTTATTATTGTTTATTTTATGGAAAGAAAGAAAGAGAAAGAGAAAATACATTTCACAAATACAAAAGAGTCAGGGTAAATGAATAAGAAAATGAATATATTTCATCTCTCATATCGTACTATCGCGATAAAGAGTGTACTATTTCTTACATTATTTTTATTTTCTTCTTGTTCAGCAAAAAAATATACACCAGAACATGATAAAAACACTCGTATTGCGGTTGCTCCATACATACATCCAACAAATATAGCTGAACTTTTTTCAGGGATACTATTTCCTTATGCAACTATTCCCTCACAAAAAGATCTCATTCATCTCGATACTATCTTAAGGAAAACACTCCAAACAAAAACACCATTTACAATTCTTTCAATACAAGAGCGACCTTCTATACAAAATAAAGACAATGTACTAAAGCAATGGCTAGAGATTGGTGCAAAAGCAAATGTAGATTATATAATTGTACCTTATGTTTTAGAATGGAAGGCCGCAAGACAATTACAGAATAAGTACATCCCAAACTATATTATTATGGACTATTACTTACTTTCCATAAAAACAAAAAGCCTTCTTGCAAGATCTCGTTATTTTGAAAATCAAGCCATTTCATTGGATGAACTTCGCTATAGACGTGTTCCAAATGGTATTTTCTATAGAACAAATGTTACACGATTCGCACTGGCAGAAGACAGTATTCTCATGATGATAGAAGATTTTAATTTAACAAAAACAAAATTATTAGAAACTATACAATAATTACTCTACTCTCTCTTTATCTACTAGACAAAATCGTCATTACAATAATAAAAATATTGTCATTGCTCAATCACACTGTCTTTTTTTCATATTACTTCATAAAAAACTCTTTTATATCCACACTACACTTCTTACAAAAATATATTTACTTCACTATACTTTACTATAAAAAACACGAAAATAGTATTTTTTCTTCGCAATCTAACATGATAATAAAGGATGATTTTTGAAATTATTGAAAAAAATAACAATAGGTATCTTAGAAAAAGTTTTTTCTTTACTCATTGATAATATGACATACTTTCACAATACCAAAAAGACAAAAAAATGTGTGAAGATTACTCCTATACTTTTATGTATATTCAGTATTTTAACAATAATGATGTATCTGTTAGAGAAAAAAGTTTTCTCTAACACAATGTAGTAATACAATATGGCACTCGGTTTGTGAATACCATATTTTTGTATTTTTTCAATAAAGAAAGAGTCCTATTTTATATAATACTGTTGGGTTTTAGTAATAAAAATGAGATATTCTTATAAACAGAGTAAAAAACAATTCTATAGAACAACTTTGGAAATATTTCTAAAATTATTCTTTTCGACATAAGAAAGATCACTACTGGATATAATGTTCTTAATACTATAGTAATATTGAGAAAACACTACTTTTTTCGTATATGCTATCATTATAAAACAATAATATTAAGAAATACTATTCAAAAAAGCGTCTCTTTCCTAAATGAATACAATATTCACCAATTTCAAGAACCTTCATTGCATCTTCACATCCCACAGAATTACTGAACAATTACCTTCAAAAAGCGTCTCTTTCCTAAACGAATACAATATTCACCAATTTCAAGAGCCTTCATTGCATCTTCACATCGCACAGAATTAATTGAAAAAGCTCCTTGTTCTATAAGTCTTCTTGCTTCTCCTTTTGAGGAAACCATAGAATTTTTTAAAAGAAAATGAAGAGGAATACTCTCTTCACCATAAGAACATATATACTCTTTCACTTCTTCAGGAATATTTCCACCAGAAAAAATAGAATTGAATTCCACTCTTGCAGTATGTGCACTATCTGTTGAATGAAAACGCTCTACTATCTCAAAAGCCAATTCTTCCTTTATAATTTTAGGGTGTTTTCTTCCCTCAATATCTTCTTTTTTTAAATGCTCTATATCCTCTAATGACCGCAAAGAAAGCATTTCATAATATCGCCACATAAGAGTATCTGAAATAGACATTATTTTCCCAAACATACTATTTGCTTCTTCAGTTATACCTATATAATTACCTAAAGATTTGGACATTTTTTTAACACCATCTAAGCCTTCCAATAAAGGCATTGTGAGAACAACTTGAGGAGTCTGATTCCAATGACTCTGTAATGTTCTGCCCATAAGCAAATTAAATTTTTGATCATTTCCACCAAGTTCAACATCTGCTTTCAAAGCGACAGAATCATACCCTTGCATAAGAGGATATAAAAATTCGTGAATAGCAATAGGAATTCCATTTTTATATCTATTTTCAAAATCATTTCTTTCTAACATTCTAGCAACAGTAGCACAAGATGCCAATTTAATTACGTCTCCTGCAGTTAAAATAGAAGACCATTCTGAATTAAATCGTATTTCCGTTTTTTCTTTATCTAATATTTTAAAAACCTGATCCTGATATGTCTTAGCATTTTCCATAATTTGTTCGCGAGATAAAGAAGGCCTTGTTTCATTTTTACCACTAGGATCTCCAATAGAAGCAGTAAAATCTCCAACAAGAAAAATAACGGTATGGCCAAGATCTTGAAAATGACGCAATTTATTGATAAGCACCGTATGTCCAAGGTGTAAATCTGGTGCTGTAGGATCAAAACCTGCTTTTATTCTAAGTATTTTTTTTGAAAGAAGCCTCTTTTCCAGATCCTCCTCCTGTATAATCTCACTACTGCCACGACGAACTATATTCATTATATCAACTATATTCATTTTATTAGCCATTATTTTCTCCCATCTATATTGTCATTCGTATGGTATCCACAGCAACTGTTTTATATGTTATTTCATCAATATCAAATAAAACACCTTGTAATGAAACAGTCCCTTTTGCAAGCGGCAAATATTTAAAACGAGAACTTCTAAGACGTTCTATAGCAAAGTGAGCTTCAGCACCGAGAACAGAATTTTCCACGCCACACATACCAAGATCTGTAATATAGCCTGTTCCCTTGTCCAAAATAGTAGCATCATTTGTTTGAACATGGGTATGTGTTCCAAATAAAGCAGATACTCTGCCATCTAAGAAAAAAGCCATTGCCCTCTTTTCACTTGTTGCTTCAGCATGAAAATCGACAATAACAATAGCTTTTTTATCAAATACATCCAGAATGGTCTCAATTGTTGCAAAAGGACATTCCACAGGTTGCATAAAAATTCTTCCTATCAAATTCACAACAAGAACAGAAACAGAATAGCATTTCATATATATAAAACCTTTTATCTTACCCAATAATGGATAATTTGCAGGCACAATAATAGGAGCATCTGGATCTTCTAACATTCCATAAATATTTTTATGTTGCCATACATGGTTTCCAGTTGTGATAATATCTACACCAGAATGAAGAAGCTCTTTATACGATTCTAATGTAATTCCCCTACCGCCAGAAGCATTCTCACCGTTCACAATGACGCAATCAGCAGCATATTGTACACGAATAGTCTGTAAAGAATCTCTTAACGCTTTTCTAGCACTGTCTCCAACAACATCACCTAAACATAAAATTCTCATATCAAATATACCTGAATAATAGAATCTTTTTCAAAACCTTCTATATTTTCTGGTATAGGAAACAATGCATCCGCTTCAATCATAGTTTTTAACAAAGCAGATTTACCAAGAATGGGAGTAGCATAGCATAAATTATCTTTATATTCTAATGCAAGCCGAATCCATGTTTCCTTTCCTCTACTCCCAGAAATATTTCTTGTGAGAATAGCCTCTTTTTTATTCCATATCCTTCTCTCAAAGGCATCTTCCCTTCCATAAAGATACTGAACAAAAGGGAGAATTTGCGAAAATACAACAATTTGAGCAGATGCCATTTGACCAGGAAGACCACAAATATACTTATTTGTATTTTCTCCCTCAACACATGCCCAAATAGTAGGCTTTCCAGGCTGCATAGCGACACCATGTGTAATAATCTGCGCATTTTCTATAGATTCTATGGCTTCAATAGTATAATCTCTAGAACCAATAGAGCTTCCACCAGAAAGCAACACAATGTCAGCCTTTTGCAAAGCATCAGATAACGATTTTTGTAATAATGACAACGTATCTTTAACAATCTCACCATAAATAATTTCACACCCACACGAAGCAAGAGTGGAAGCAATTACATACGTATTGGCGTCTCGAACAAGCCCAAGCTCTATCTTTTCATAGGGAGAAATAATTTCATCCCCTGTAGAAAAAATAGCAATAGAAGGCTTTGCATACACATACACTTCTATTATACCAAGAGAGGCCAACATGCCTATTTCTTGAGGTCGCAATAGCGTTCCCTTTTCAAAAACAAGAGCATTTTTTTGAGCATCTTCACCCTTAAGTAGCACATGAGAAAATGGTGTAACAGGCCTATGCACAGAAATAGTATTTTCACCAAGAATTTGTGTATATTCTTGCATAACAACAGCATCAGCGCCTTCTGGAAGAATAGCTCCTGTAACAATAGCAAAAGCTTGTTCAGAACATAAAACAGCAGATGACGCCTTCTCTACACAAACACTTTCAACACATTCCAAATATACAGGGTTCGATTCGGAAGCACTCACAGTATCTATAGACCTAACAGCATATCCATCCATCGTAGCACGGTGAGCCAGAGGAATATCTTCATTAGCAAAAATATCTCTAGATAAAACATAATGCACAGCATCATTAAAAGAACGCTTCTCTTCTCGAAGTGGTTTATAACTTTTCAATTTCTTGATAAGCCAATCGACTTCCATTACAGTAAAAAATGTCTCAAAAAGCTGTTTTTTCATGCACTATTCCTACTCAAAAATAATAACTTCTGTTATAAGGATAAGTTCTTTCGGAATAGCTTCATAATTCTTTTCAACAATAGTAGGAACTTTTTGTATAGCGTCAACACTATCCATTCCGTCAATAACACTACCAAACACGCAATAACCATACGACGTATTGTCTACATAATCTAAAAAATCGTTATCCACAACATTAATAAAAAATTGCGCTTGAGCACTATGAATAGCTTCTGTTCTTGCCATAGCAACTGTTCCACGAAGATTTTTTTTTCCATTATTTGCTTCATTTTGTATTGGATCATACACCTTCTTTTCTTCTCTTTTTGGAGTTAATCCTCCACCTTGAACCATAAAATCTTTTATCACTCTGTGAAATATGGTATTATTATAAAAACCTTCTTGCACGTACCGTAAAAAATTTTTAACAGTAATAGGTGCCTCTTTTTCATACAGTTCTAATAAAATACTTCCAGAACTTGTTTCCATGAGAACAAGAGGATTTGGCATATCTATTTCTCCCTTCAGTATATCTCCCTTGTACAACATGTCATCATTTTTGTAAAGGGAAATTGCACGTGTCATGTATAACAAAAAGCAGAACAAAACTCCACTATTTTATATATCCATGTAAAATACAAAAAATAGTATAAAATACACATATAAAAGAATTTATTATAACGTGAAAAGGCCTTCAATTCCTGAAGACCTTCTCAAAAAATCAATAGTATTATGAAATACCTATTTAGATAATAAAAGTAACCTACGCATTTCCTCTAATTCTTGAATAATTTTCTCATTTTCAAGGCCTTTGTTTACTTTGTCAAAAGAAGAATCGCTTTTAAAAGGAACCGTCGACAAGACGGCTTCGCCTTTATCAATAATTTTTCTAGCACCCTCAATGGTTAATCCTTGCTGATGAAGGAGGTTCTGAATAATCTTAATATATTCAATATTTTTTTCAGAATACAAACGCTGCTTATTTTCTGTTCTACTTGGTGTAATTTGTTTAAACTCTGTTTCCCAAAAACGCAAGACATAAGGTTTAACCCCTATCATTTCTGCAACTTCACCAATACGATATCCTTCTTCAATCATATATCCTCCAATACTTCTACACTCTCACGGATAATATTCTCATTATATGATCACTTATATCCTTCCGTAAAGAATCAGCTAACTCGTCTGTTAATGTCGACTGAGAGTCTCTAAAAACAAAACGTACTGTAACATGTTTTTCATTAGTTTCTTTAGGATAATATATACCAATTAAGAAAAAATCCTCTAATAAAGAAAGAGACATATCGGATATTACATCAAAAAGTATGCCCACATAGATACCATCTTCTGGAATGATAAAAGTAATATCCCTTTTAATACTTGGATACTGAGGCACTGAAGAAATGCTTTTCACTTCACTTTTTTCATTTTGTAAAAATTGGGAGAGAGAGATTTCTGCACACCAAATGTCCTCTTTATTATCATATTTTTTTGCAATATCAGGGAGTACCCTTCCCATAATACCTATTTTCTCTTTTCCAGAAAAAATAGATACAGCAGGAGACAGATATGAATGTTCCTCCAAAATATCATAAGAACAATTTTCATCAAAAAAGACACTGCAACAATGCTCCACAATACCTTTTATATCTAGATAATCCCACATCTCATGCTGAGAAAACCACTCACGTGGATTCTTGTTGCCATGTAAAGCAATACAAAGCATATCTTTCTCATTACTTTGTGTTTCTTTTTCTAAATCTTGTGTGAAAGTCTTAGCAATTTCAAAAAATGCTAGTGATGTATTTCCTCTATTATTATTGTACTGCATCGTTTTCAACATAGCTGGAAGTAATGTTGTTCGCATAGTCGTATACTCTAAAGAAAGAGGATTCTGAAGTATTACTCTATTTTCAGAAGGCACTCCCAAGATATCTAACGATTCCTGAGAAGTAAAACTATAGGAAATTATTTCCCTAAGACCCAGATTAGCTGCCCAATTTTTCACCCTTCGAAGGGAATAATATTCATCGCTGGTAGAGTCAAGTGCAATATTCTTCTTCACAGTAGGAAGAGAACCTTCAATACGATCCACACCATAAAGACGTGCAATTTCTTCTATTAAATCAACTTCTTCAGTAAGATCCATCCTATATGAAGGAGGGGAAACTTTCCAAAAAAAATCGGCTTCTTCAATAATACAACCCAAAGAAAGCAAAATATCCCTGCAAAAGCCATCAGCAACAAGAAGACCTAATAATTCCCTTGCCTTACTGGCTCTGAACAAAATAGCTGGAACTACTCTTGTTTCTTCAATCTCAAGGCATACAGAACTAATGGACAGAGACATTATAGAAGACAATAAATGAATAGCTCTTTCCATAGCAAACTTAGATTGCATCCTATCAACACCTCTTTCGAAACGATACGAAGCATTTGAATGTAAAGAAAGTCTACGAGCAGTTTTGCGAACAGAATGAGGAGAAAATACCGCAGATTCTAATAGTATTTTAGTTGTCTTTGAGGAAACTTCCGTATTCTTCCCGCCCATAATACCAGCTAAAGCAATAACTTTTTTTTCATCAAAAATACAAATATCTTCGGAAGAAAGAGTATATTTTGAAGAATCAAGTGCGGTGAAAACAGAGCCTTCCTCCGCAGTACCAACACGAATAGATGAACCAACTATAGCATTTGCATCAAATGCATGTAAAGGCTGCCCAAATTCCACTAAAACGTAATTTGTTATATCAACAATATTAGAAATAGGCCGTATACCCACAGAAAGTAATCTGTACCGCATCCAACTCGGAGAATCGGCAATAACAATATCTTCCAAAACCCTTACAGAATAAAAACTAACCAAACTGCTCTCTTCAACAATAAAAGAATATTCCTCACAATACCCCTTTGTAACATAAAAAGAATTTTCTGGAAAAGATAAAGGTAAAGAAAATGCCAAAGCAATCTCACGAGCCACTCCAAAAATAGAAAGACAATCTGCTCTATTTGGAGTAATATTTAATTCTATTATAGTATCATCTAAAGAGAAATGCTCCAACAACGTCATACCTATAACACTATCTTCTCTTAACGATAAAATGCCTTCCGAAGAAAACGCCAAACGTAATTCCTCTTCTGAACAAATCATTCCCTCAGAAATTTCTCCGCGTAAAGACACTTCTTTAATTAATAGACCATTTGGCATAACCGTGCCAACCCGAGCCACAGGAACAAAAAGAGATGAAGATATATTACCAGCACCACACACAATGCGAAGAATTGTTGAACCCACATCCACAGTACAAACAGAAAGTTTTTCAGATTTTGGATGCCTTTCACAAGTAAGTACTTTTCCAACAACAATAGAAGACAAGAAATCAAAAGGCTTTGTAACGCTCTCAACCTCTAAACCAAGACACGTAAGTACAGTACATAATTCACTGACAGTGCCTGTATATGGCACAAATTCTTGCAACCATCGCAAACTAACTAACATAGCTAATACCTACTTAAAGAAAATTGAGAGAGAAAACGAAGATCATTCTCATAAAACAGTCTTAAATCTCCTATAGAGTATAAAATCATTGCAATTCGCTCTACACCAAGTCCAAAGGCAAAACCAGAATACATCTCTACATCACATTCCACAGCTCTAAAAACACTTGGAGCAATCATACCACAGCCCAATATTTCAATCCAACCAGTTCCCTTACACACTTTACACACTTCCCTATTAGTGTACTTCCCAGCATCACAAAGAGAACAAGACATATCTAATTCAACACTAGGCTCCGTGAATGGAAAAAAACTTGAGCGAAAACGAGTTTTTACATTTTCCCCAAATATTTCCCGAACAAAATAATCCAACGTACCACGTAAATGAGAAAAACTGATGCCTTTATCCACAACAAAACCTTCTATTTGATGAAACATCGGTGTATGTGTAATATCTGAATCTTTCCTATACACCTTACCTGGCGCCAATACAGAAAGAGGAGGAGTATATTCCTTCATAATACGTACTTGTAAAGGTGATGTATGCGTGCGAAGAACAATACCAGGCTGAACAAAAAAAGTATCCTGCATATCTCTAGCTGGATGATGAGCTGGAATATTGAGAGCTTCAAAATTATAATACTCTGTTTCTACTTCAAAACCAGTCGCAATGTCGTATCCCATCTTAGTAAAAATATCAATAATTCTATCAATAACAAGCGTTACCACATGCAAAGAAGATTGCTGCTGTATTCTCCCTGGCAAAGTATAATCAAATGTCCCTAAAAATTCTTTTTCTTTTCTAGAAGAAATGGATACAATATGTTCTTCAAAAAGCTGAAGAAGCTGAACTTTTACTGCATTCGCAAGCTTCCCAAGCAGAGGTTTCTCTTCAGCAGAAACCCCAGAAAGCGCTGTCATACTCTGAGCAAGTTTACCCTTTCTTCCAAGTATCTCCACGCGCAAAAGCTCAGCTTCTTGCTCAGAAAAAACATTCTCTAAACCCTTTTTTAATAAAGGAATCAGAGACTCCAATTCCTCACGCACTTTTTTTGAATCAGACATATATCACCATCACTGAACAATAAAGCCCCTTGCTTTTTCAACTAGATTAGCAAATGCCTCTTTATCCCTAACAGCTATATCTGCAAGAATTTTACGATTGAGATCCACACCAGCTTCCTTCAAACCAAACATAAACTTACTATACGATAAATCTAATGCTTTTGCGGCAGCACTAATACGCAGAATCCATAATTTCCTAAATTCTCGTTTACGGACTTTTCTATCTCTATAAGAATAAACCAAAGACTTCTCAACAACCTCTCGAGCAGTCCTATAAAGCTTACTACGACCACCTCGAAAACCCTTAGCCATTTTTAAATATTTCTTATGTCTTTTGTGTGCAGCCACACCTCTCTTAATACGCATATAACCCTCCAAAGCTCCATGAGGCGAGAGCAGCCAATGAAGCAGAATAATAACTCACTACACTTTACGCATATGGAAGCATTCTTGCTACAGCTTTATGATTGGTATCATCTACAATAGCACTCTGTCTAAGATTCATCTTTCTCTTTGCAGATTTCTTCGTCAATATGTGACGCAAATTCTGCTTTCGCCGTCTAAATTTCCCTGTGGCAGTCACAGAAAACCTTTTAGCAGCAGCCCTTTTTGTCTTCATTTTAGGCATGGTAAAACAACTCCTATTCTTATATGCATCAGAATACATAAAGAAAAATAATCAATTACAAACTCTTAACACATATACTCTATTCTTTTAAAAATAGCCAGCATTTTCTAAAAGAAAAAAAAACAAGAAACACCTTCACAAAAAGAATTGCACAAAATCAAATCTAATCAGAATATATCTTTCATTTTCTATTTATGCCACACATCAAACTAATAAAATTATGAATTCATAAAATACTATTACTTCTTACCTAAAGGAGCAATAAGCATAGACATTGAACGCCCTTCAATTTTGGGATCCTGCTCAAGTTTTCCAATTTCTTTCGTATCTTCCACAACACGAGCGAGTATCTTCTCAGCCCTTTCCTTATGAACTATTTCTCTTCCTCTAAAAAGAATAGAAACGCGACATCTGTCTCCTTCTTGTAAAAAACGCAGTATATGTCTTAATTTAGTTTGATAGTCATGTTCATCCGTCTTAGGACGCATACGTATCTCTTTTATTTGAACAATAACCTGTCTTTTCTTTGTTTCTTGTTTTTTCTTCTGCTGTTCATATTTATGCCGACCATAATCCATAATTCGGCAAACAGGTGGAGAGGCATTGGGAGAAACTTCAACTAAATCCATACCCAAATTCCGAGCCCTTACTAGTGCATCCTGTTTGGATAATACACCTAACTGCTCCCCTGTTTCAGAAATAACAAACACCTCTTTTGCCTTAATAGCATCATTACAACGCTCAGTATCTTGATGAGAACTTTTACGTCCTCTTGCATTATTAAAAGAATTTATAACCAATACCTCCATTTATAAAAGGTTGCATACAATCTTCCTCTATAAGAGAAAAAACTTCCTGAACTGTTTTCGATCCCAAATTTTCTCCAGAACGAAAACGTACATTCACAGTAACATCCTGTACCTCTTTGTCTCCAATCACAAGAATATACGGTATTTTTTCCAATTGTGCAAGACGAATTTTATATCCTAACTTATTATTAGAAGAATCTAAATCAACACGTACTCCATCAGAAAATAATTCATCACGTACAGAACGTGCAAAATCATTATGCTTGTCCGATATAGTAATAATTCGTGCTTGCATAGGAGATAGCCATGTAGGAAATGCCCCAATATAATGCTCTGTTAAAATACCAATAAATCGTTCTACAGAACCCAAAATAGCCCTATGCACCATTACAGGTCTATGTTTTTCTCCATCTGCTCCCATATATGTAAGGTCAAAACGCTCTGGTAATGTAAAATCACACTGCACTGTTGAACATTGCCACTCCCTCCCGATACAATCTAATAACTTAACATCTATTTTGGGACCATAAAATGCACCATCGCCTTCATTTATAGAATATTCTATCTTTTCACGCTCTGCAGCACCTATAAGAGCTTTCGTTGCACGCTCCCAGTCTTCTGCACTCCCTATAGATTTCTCTGGACGAGTCGAAATCTCTATCCTATAAGAAAAATCGAAAAGCTGTAATAAATCCTTAATAAACAACAACACCCCTACAAGTTCATCCTCTAACTGTTCTGGCATACAAATAATATGTGCATCATCTTGGGTGAATTGTCTCACCCTCATAAGGCCATGTAATGTACCAGATTTCTCATGCCTATGCACAACCCCAAGTTCGAATAATCTAACAGGTAAATCTCTATAACTATGCATCTTATTTTTATATATTAACATATGAGAAACACAATTCATTGGTTTTATACCATATAAATCGCCCTCTACTTCGGTGAAATACATATTTTCTTTATAATTATCATAATGTCCTGATTTCTCCCAAAGAGAACTCCTTAAAAGTTGAGGCCCCTGTACTAAATTATAAGAACGACGTAAATGCTCTTTTTTTAACAAAGATTCCAAAATAGTGCGGAGCAACATTCCCTTAGGATACCAATATACCATTCCAGGAGCATATTGATCTTGAAAACCAAATAATTCCAGCTGAGCACCAAGTTTTCTATGATCTCTTTTTTTTGCTTCTTCAACTTGTAATACATATTCTTTCAAAGCACTCTCTGTTGAAAATGCTGTCCCATAAATACGAGAAAGCATAACATTATTTTCATCTCCTCGAAAATACGCACCTGCAACAGAAAGCAGTGAGAATACACTCAGGAAACCCGTTGACGGCACATGTGGCCCTCTACATAAATCTGTAAATTCACCACAAGAATATATACTCACAGTCTCATCTACTATCGCATCCAATAATTCTATTTTATATGGCTCCATCTCTTTTTGAAACAATATACGTGCTTCTTCCCTTGTACACTCCTTCCTAACAAAAGGAAAATTGGCAGCAACAATGGCCCTCATTTCATTTTCTATTCTAGGTAAATCATCCACTGTAAAGGCCTGTTGTACATCAAAATCATAATAAAAACCTGTAGCAATACTTGGACCTATTGAAACCTTAGCTTCTGGAAAAAGCCTTTTAACAGCAGCAGCCATAATATGGGCTGTTGAATGACGTATAAGATCTAAAGCTTCTTTATCCTCTAAAAAAATAGGAGACAATTTCTCACCACCCAACGCTATACAAGAAAGATCTTTCATTTCACCATTGCAATATGCAGCAAGAACACGGGTGCGTTCTTTTTTAGATAAAGACATATCGAAACATTCAGATATAGATTTCCCTTCTTCCCCAATATAATACCTTCGTTCTTCTACCATAAAATGCTCGCTCCAAAATAGACGTCTTATTCACATTCTGTAAAAACTCTACTACTACAATTGATATTGACTACCAGGAATCAATAATATCTCGCACTACAACAGCATTCACTTTACAAGATACCATTGAAGAAATATACACACTCCGTACATCTTCATATGCTTCTTCCAATACCGTATTGACAATACAAAAATCAAACCAATGAACTTCCTCTATCTCTTTTTTGGCATTATTTATTCGTTCTGCAATTCTTTCTTTGCTTTCAGTACCCCTATTTTCTAGCCTGCTCTCTAATACAGATTTTGAAGGTGGTAATAAAAATACACAAATTCCTTCACTAAATGCCTTTGATAATTGCTTTGCTCCCTGAACATCAATATCAAAAATAAGATCATATCCCTTTTTCAATACCTCAAAAATATACTCTCTAGATGTCCCATAATATTTACCATGAACATTAGCATATTCAGCAAAAAAACCGCTTTGTATTTTCTCTGCAAATTCCTCTTCCGTTATGAAATAGTAATCCTTCCCATCTACCTCACCCTCTCGCAGAGAACGCGTTGTATACGAAATAGAAAAATATAAATTAGGAAACTCATTCAATAAACGTTGAACAATTGTTGTCTTTCCTGTACCAGAAGGAGCACATATAATAAAAAGTATACCACTACGTTTTATCACACCCTCCTCCTTTTTGCTGTAACCGCTGTTGCATTGTTTCCGCCTGTATCGGAGAAAGAATAACGTGGTTAGAATCTGTTATAATAAGCGATCTTGTTTTCCTTCCCTGTGTGGCATCAATAAGAGATGAGCGTCCTTTTGCTTCCTCTTTTATTCTCCTGGTGGGAGAAGAAGTAGGAGGTAAAATGCATACAATTCTGCTGATTAAAACATATGTATTAAATCCCACATGTAATACATTTTCCATAATAAACCTCACAACCCTAATCCAGAGTGTATAGCATAGATATAAAAAGATATCAAGTCTCAACTAATGCTGTAAAATAATAGTAAAACGATGTTTTTCCTGTTACACTATTATACGAGTAAAAAGGAGCACATATGAATATTCTTATATTAGGTGGAACAGGACTTATCGGATCTGCATTATTAGCAA
This sequence comes from Desulfovibrionaceae bacterium, assembly GCA_051650105.1. Taxonomy (GTDB): domain Bacteria; phylum Desulfobacterota; class Desulfovibrionia; order Desulfovibrionales; family Desulfovibrionaceae; genus CAMWXW01. The sequence continues at coordinate 174,662 of JBOFIJ010000016.1, read as the reverse complement.
ATATAAATAACAGTGAACATGTTACCGTGCTTTCAAGAAATCCAGAACAATATCGACATACATTCCCAACAGCAATCACTCTTACTAAATGGAATGACTCCATTGATGATCTCATTCCACATATAGAAACACATGACACCATTATCAATTTGCTTGGAGAAAATATAGCAAATGGCCGATGGACAAATATAAAAAAACAAAATTTATACTCAAGCCGTGTTCATACAGGACAAAAAATTGTGACAGCCATAGAAAGAAGTTCTAAAAAGCCACAACTTCTTATTCAAGCTTCTGCCGTTGGATATTATGGTCCTTTTGATAATATTGCAACAGCACCCGTTCTAGAAGAACATTCCAATGGTCAATTTTCTTTCTTATCATCCCTTGCAAAAGAATGGGAAAACTCAACAAAAAAAATAGAAGAACTTGGAATAAGGCGATGTATAATACGAACAAGTGGAGTGCTTACAAAAAAAGGGGGATTATTACCAAAAATTCTTCCACCATTCAAATTTTTTATGGGGGGCTATCCTCTTCCTGGAACACAGCCAATTTCATGGATTCACATAGAGGATGAAGTAAATGCAATATTACACTGTATTTATAATACTACTTCACATGGTGCATATAATCTTGTTGCACCAAACGTTGTTTCCATGAAAGAATTTTGTGCCACTTTAGCAGAAACAATACATAAACCTCTACTCTTTCCAGTTCCACAATTTATAATACGCCTTTTAGTTGGAGAAATGGCAAATGAATTAATTTTAACAGGACAGAATGTGAGCTCTAAAAAACTACAAGCAGAAGGCTTTGTCTTCAAATACCCAACATTAAAAGAAGCCTTAGCCAATTTATTACTATAACAATACACTTTACTAAAAAAGCAAGACCTTATAAAAATATAATACCAAACACTCTTACACACAAAAAAGTTCTTTTCACAATATAATGAACCATTTATGTATAGTAAAATGGTTATCAGATACACACAGTAAGAGATAACTACCTTTTATATACTATAAACTGGCGCTGTATATTGCTATAGAAAGAATTCTTTCTATATTTCCCTGCAATAAAAGAATAACGTCTTCTTTATAAGATTGCTTCCTCCGATATATAGTACTATTCCACAAAAAGAAATATCTATACTATTCTCAATAAAGAAGGTGCTCTACAACACAATAACACATAATGCTTTTGCATAACACTATGGGGCCACGAGTGCATTATAAAATTACTTACAGACACTACATAAAGATACCATTTCCATATTGTGATATGACAAAAGAACATCAGAAGCAAAATTGCGCATAGAACACAATTCCACTGTATGCGATTCTTGTAATAAAGAAATCCTATTTCCAGAAAATACAGGATACGAAGTAGAATCTGCAAAAATACGAGGTGCATAAAATAACTGTATCTCTAAAGGTATACCAGCAGTCAATAAAGAAAAAGCAAGCTTTCCTCCCCCTTCACACAAAATAAAGCGAGAACCTTTCTCTTTACGCGCCTTTTTCATTCCCTCTAAGATATCGAGCCCCATATTATTTTCAGATAATGCCCATAATGTAACACCCTGGCATAATATATCTTTTGCCAATTGGCTTTGCAAAATCTCTTTCTTTGTACAAACAACAAGATTCTTCCTTCTATGAGTGTATAAATATGATTCTTTGATCCCCTCTAAAGTACGAGTATACACTAATGGATATGGCTGTTGTTTTGTATCACTATTTTTAGAATATAAATGAGGATTATCTATACGCAAAGTCTGCCCTCCAACTAAAATAGCTCCACTATTTTCTCCAATACCTTTTCGTACATTGTGAACATATTCTCTAGATAATGCATTAGTAATCCACTGAGACTCTCCCATAGGTGTGGCAATATATCCATCCAACGTAACAGCAAGCTTTATAATAATACAAGGAAATTCGGTCTTACCTAGCACAAGAAAATCAGCCAAAAGACGAATAGCCTCATTTTCAGCAATGCCATCAATAACCTCTATACCCTTATCTCGTAAAATCTCAATTCCACCACCACACGATGTAGGATCCTTTGCAGCAACAACGACACGTCTGATTTTTTCATCTATAATTCTTTGCACACAAGGAGGTGTATTCCCATAATGAGTACACGGTTCTAGTGTCACAAGCAAAGTACATTTTGTAATATCTATACCTTTTTTCTTTGCTTCCTCAATACAATTAATCTCAGCATGGTTATCACCATATATCTCATGATATCCAGTTGCAACAACACTATCTTCATATAATAAAGCAGCCCCAACACAAGGATTCGGTACAACAGAAAACCTAAATTTTCGAGCCTCTTCCAACAAAGACAACATTACTTTTTCATAAATAGAATGCTCTTTCATACAAATCACCTTAGAATACAGCAGACAAGCCATTAGCACCTAGATAAAAAACTAAAAAAACAAGAAGACGGAACTACACAGAAAACGTACATTCTATTGTTATAAAGGAACGGGTACTTTGGAGATAACTATTCGTTCTAGAATAAAGAGACATTGAGAAACAATAGCATACTTCTCATGAAAGAAGTGACCCTCACAAAACGCTGTTCTTTAAAGAGAAATTTTTGTGTATATTTCAAACAAAAAATACGTCATACGCAATACAAATAGACAAAGTAAAACAATACGAAAATTACACTAAATAAGAAACTGTTAAAGAGATATTTGAGGCAGGAATAAACTCACCAGTAAAGCAATACAAAGCACTTCTCCCAAAGAAAACCATAAAGACCACTCTTACTCTTATACAACAACTATCCCTCTCACATAAAACTCAAATATGTTGAATATAAATCTTAAATACCTATTTCCTAAATAATATACAACACTGTTATTTCATCTCAATAAGCTACCCATTCGTAACACCAATAAACAGTAACACTATAAACAGAGGAATATACTATCGTGAACCAATACTTCTCAATTTTTTGTGTCTCAATAAATATTCATAAAAAACAACATATATCTCAAAGTACAATACTCTAAACATTTTTACAAAAACAGTGCATGCCGAGCGCCCTTGCAAAAACGAACTATTCTAGTACGTTTCTACTTTTATGAATACTATTCCCTTTCACATGCACATTAAAGAAGGCAAAACAATACAACTATACAAAAATGTAAAAATACGTCGGCCTTTATATATACACCCAAACAATAAGGAAACGTTCTCTCAGTAATTTACTATACATTTATGTTCAAACAAGATTCTTATGGTCGGAATGAGAGGATTTGAACCTCCGACCCCTTGACCCCCAGCCAAGTGCGCTACCAAACTGCGCCACATTCCGAAGCCACGTTTATATCATACTCCGTATTTTTGTCAAGAAACAAAAGCCTTTTACCATCATTGCAAGAAAAAAATATAATGCATTCACCCACAACAAGAGGATAGTATACAAAAAAGAAGTATTTCTGTAATAAAGCACTTGACATTAATACTATGATACTATATTATCCTACAATGTTGATATTGACGCGGGGTGGAGCAGTATGGTAGCTCGTCGGGCTCATAACCCGAAGGTCGTAGGTTCAAATCCTGCCCCCGCAACCACAACACACTTCTTATTTTATTGATCCAATCCCCCCTTACTATAATACCTTGATGAAATACTCCATGTTCTTACATCTAGCTGGCCTATTATGCCATTTTTTTATAGTGCTTTCTTAGCACTAGCGCCGTTCTTTGAAGAAGACCCCCTTCTTAAAACCTTACTTTTCACAAAATAATAAATACACCAACTTCCCCAACATAATTCTCTGTATGCTGGAATAAACATAGCCTTGAGGGTTTATGGAATGTGTTATTATTGACTGTACCGTAATGGTTATTGCAAGAATATTGCGTAGAAGAGCTCTGCAGTGCACTTCTATGCAATAACAAGATATCTGTAGGAGTTTTTTAATAAAGACATAATTGTACTTATGTGTATTTCACTCCATCCAATACTTTCATCTTTAAAAAGCAAAGCCAAACCCTACATCAAAGCTGATGTCTAACACATTTTGTTTATCAATAGGCATCTCTACTCCTGTTGTTCCATATAACAATAGTGAAATAGCTTCGTTACTATATGTGTATCTCAAACCCACATCTACTTGCAACATCGGCTTATCTTTTCTATACAAAACATCATATCCGTTTATTAAAACACTCTCCTTGCGTTCTTTATAAATTGGCACACTCACTCCTGCAGAAATAAATGGATTGAGATTTATAGAATTTACATAAATGAACACAACAGAAGGTAAAATGTATACTCTATTTTCGTGTTTTATCTCTATAATAGTATTATCTTCAGCAATATAATTCACTCCCTCAGTGAAGCTATACAGTGTATCTATTTGAGATCCTATTGTGAAGAAAGAAAAAGAATATGTGTATCCCAAAGAAATAGCCGCACTTGCAGACAAAGTATTCCACGTTGTTCTGTTTTTCAGTTCTCCAATAACAACAGTATTTGCTAATATATCTCCCCACTGTATAAGACCAACAAAAAATGTATGATTTTCAGCTAAGACTTTTTCTAAATTTATCTGAAAAGCAATACTTTTTGCTTCTACATCTCCTTTTGTTGGCACGCCTTTAGCCACAATATCTGTATTCCCTACTCCATATCCTCCAGCGAGATCGTACGAAAGAAAAAGACCTGAAAATATTTCTTGTCTTCCTCCAATACCAACCAAACTCACAAATAAATCTTCTTTACCAGTATATGTATTGGTAATATTTTTTGAAAAAGTATATGAATTATTTGTCCACATAGAAAATGAACCATTATTTATAGTAAAAGACTCTCTATTTCTCATACCTTCTTTCATTCCACTCCAAAAAGCCTGAGTATATCTACGTCCTTTGTCGACAACAGCACTGTATGAAATAGTAGCAGCACTAATTCCTTTCACAATGAGATCATAACTATTTGTGCCTGCTACAGTATCAAACCTTTCATGCAATTCTACCTCATATCCACCTATAACATTAGAAAATAATTCTGGACGAATTCCTGTAGAAGGTGAAACACCTGTTATCACATTCTGAATTGATAAATCTCGTTCGGCTTTTCTTATTGGTTCCGTCAGAGCGAATGCAAAAATATCATTACGAGAAGAAATAAATGTGGCTTTATCGAGAATTATTTTATCAGAATTTTGATCCTTAAAACTCACATCCACAAGAAAAACAGGTTTATGCTCACCTCTTCTGTCCATAATAGCACCATCTATATAGATTTCTATATCATTAGCAATTGCATTCACACTTTGAAATGGTATGGATGATTTTCCATTGTTATCAACTAACAATATCTCCGATGCTTCTATATATTTCTTTTCTATTATTGTACTCGTTGTTACCCTCTTATTAAAATCAATGGAATGAACAGAGACCCTTCCAGCAGAAATTCTATCACCATAAAAAGTGAGTGAATCAATAGTGAGATCCGTATTACTGTCTCCCAGAATATTTCCGTATACTACATTTGTGTCTTGAAAATGGAGAGACATTCCTGCAGAAGGATTGCTACCAATAACAATATTGCCCCAAAAAGTTGTTCCATGTATAGTAAGATTTCCAGAACTATTAGCAAGAACAAGCCTATCTTCAGGAAGTACGTCACTTTCTGTCCAATCCACACTTTCTCCAAAAACACTATTAGATATAGTACTATTTGAAATAAAATTGGTACTTGTATAACTGACTTTTTCACGAAATACACTTTCTACTATATGGTTTGTCAAGAAAGGATTCTCCCCCACATGTAAACTATTCAAAAAAGAATCTTTAATATAAATATCTGCATAACTTGTGATGAGAGATCCCTCAAGACTTGATCCTCTGATATAAATAGCACCACGCAAATTAGTAACAGTAATGTCTCCTAGATGTTTTTGTCCATCACTTATTCCAAGACCAATAATTTCATTATGTTCATTTCTTACAACACCAGTAAACAATGTATCGCTTTGCATCGCCTTACTAAAATCTATTTTCCATCCCTCGCTAAGAATAATATCTCCAACAATATTAGCACCCTCTAACGCAAGTGTTTTTGTGAATGCATTTTGAGCAACACCTATATCAAGAACAATATTTCCAGTATATGTAAAACCATTTGCAAAAGTAAGCTCCATATTTTCTGTAACACCACTCAAGTTAAATAAAGGAGAATACTCTGCTGCTGTATGCAAAATAATGTGTGCTGAATTTGCTACAGTTATTGTGGAAGCGGTATAATTAACATTATTACCAACAATAATTGTATTTTTTAAGCCTGTCATAGTAATGTTAGACCCATTTATCATAGTATTATTACCAAGAGAAAGAAGATTATTATTCTGATTCTTACCAATAGAGATTGTGGAAGTACGCAGTGTAGCATTATCTTCCAAATAAAAAGAATTTGCTAGAATTCCCTCCATAATAATAGCACCAGAAATATGTGAATTTTCCCCAAAATGAATAGTATTCTGATTAGCAGACATGGTAACCTTACCATATACATTTGCGCCTTTTAGAAAAAGAGTATCTTCCACAAGAAAATTAGAAGAACTTTTACCCATTTCAATATTTCCTTGAATAAGAGCATTCCCAAGATCTACCGTATTTTCTAATCCCTTTAGAGAAATAGTTCCAAACAACATAGTGGCTCCTAAACTCCCACTGTGCTCGAATGTGAGAATATTACTATCAGCACTAAGTAGAATATTTCCTGTTATTTGAGAACTTCTTTCTACTAAAATATCATTTGCCAGAAGAGTATTCCCAAAAATGTCCCCAACGTGAACTCCAGAAATAATTTTGGAATAAGAATGCACACTTTTGTTACTGAAAATAAGGACAATTATCCACAAAGCTATAGACATTCTCTTCAAAAACATACATCCTCCATACCATTATTGTATAACATATATATTCATTATATAGATAATTTTCAATATATTATTTCTATATATTTGATTTTTTATATATATATAGATCGATATTATCAATGGCTTTTTGTTTGTATTAGTAAGTATGGTATAGTATTGTCTTATAAAAATATGAGATTTCACTGGTTATTATGCAGTAACAATATAAAGGACTCTGTAATATGAACACAACAATACGCCTTGGAAGAATACAATATAATAATGTTCTTCCATTATATTATTCCTTAGAAAATGGAATTACCCCAAATCCATTTTCATTAACCTATGCACCGCCTTCTACATTGAATAACCTTATACGAAATGCTGACTTAGATATCTCTCCTGTTTCTTCAATAGAATATATACAAAATCAAGAACATTATTATCTAGTAAAAGATCTTTGTATCTCATCAAAAGGAGCAGTAAAAAGTGTTCTTTTATTTTCACATGTCCCAATAGAAATGTTGGACAATGCATATATTGCTCTTACAGAAGAAAGTAATACATCCGTTGCACTTGTAAAAATTCTTTTCAAAGAATACTATAATATCACACCTCGTTACATTGACAGAAAAGAAGCAAAAAAAAATACTATTCAATGTAAAGCAATGCTTCTTATTGGAGATTCTGCTTTACAAGAATCTTCACGAAATACGTATCAATATTGTTATGATCTTGGAGCATTATGGTATGAATGGACAAATCTGCCTTTTGTTTTTGCTGTATGGGTTATCCGTAAAGAATATAGTACAGCTTCTCTTATACAAAATATAGCATTTCTCTATGAAGCACGCTCTTGGGGCAGACAAAATATGTCTATTATTTATAAAGCAGTTAAAGAAAAAACGACTATGACCGATGAAGACATTATACAATACTACACGCTATTACAGTATTCTTTTGGGAAAGAAGAAGAGTCTGCTTTGTATCATTTTGCATTTTTATTATATAAGAATGCTATAATATCAAAAGCGGTTAATGCCCCATTTCTCTATATTCCATAACTAAATTTTCTTACAATATATTTTGTTATGTAGATGAAAGGAGAGTACTACTCTATGAACAAATTATTCACAATTTCATACACAATATTCTCTTTATGTTTTCCTAGCACTCTGCATGCTATGGATGATATTTTATCTTCTTTTGTTATTAAAGAACCCACAAATGGAAAAAGTATTGAAATAAATATTCCTCTAAAAAATACTGAAGATTCCACATTAAGACAAAGAACAGAGGACATTGCAACATTAGACCTTTCTACCCTGCTAGACACGACAAATAATATTTCTTCCGAAAAAGAATCTACTGCACAAAAAAACAAGCTCACAATGGAGGAAGAAGGGTCCTCACACTCTTCTTTTCTAATAGATTCAATACAGTCAACGCGTTCTACTTCGCACGCTATGGAGAATATTGTTGAAGCAACAAAAGAAATACAGAGTATTTTAAAAAGAATGATCCCACAACAAGAAAATATGGCTTCAACAAAAATTATCTCTCAAGAAGAAGCAAGAACAGCTGCTGTATTATTAAGAAGCTCTTATTTATTCGTTTTAGAAGGATTACAATTTTGTACACTCAATAAAAACCTTACAATGCCCTCTCAAGATGCTGAAGCGGCCATAGATTCATTTATATCGAGAAATTCAGAAATCCTAGCACAGATTCCAATCATTTTCGACCAAACGACTGAATTAACATCCGTGGAAAAAGAAACAACACATGTTTTTGTGAGAGATTTTATACAAAATTATTTTAATACCAATAAACACTGTTCAGCACACTATGATGATGTTGTGACAAATTCTGTTGATTTGAAGAAAAATAACAAAACAGCTGTTTACACACAAACTATTGCACAATTTTTGAAGCAGCACACTTTCTCTGAAAAAGAAATTGTGGAAAAATAACCTGTATTCCCTATCGAGATTATTTCCACAAATAGGTCATACTAAGAAATACTATTGTGAGAATATATTCACCTTTTGCAAACAATAACCATACAAAGAACCCTTTTTACATGGAGAATCTTTGCTTTATAGACTTATTAGTGGTATACTGCGGTCGCGGGAAATACAATGCATGATACAATATAAAGAAAACATACTAGAACAAAAAGTTATTTGTATTAATACAAGTATTGCAAAGCCAATTGTATCTATAATACACCCAAAAGATCTATCCGAAACAATAACACATCTAGAATTATCCAGAGAACAATGCACTCCAACAGCCATTTTATCTAATAAGACTATTGCAAAAGATCTTGAATCCATTTATGTAATTATACCAGACCATGAACAGTGCCAATCTATATTCCCTCGTTGGAAGAATCTGCTACATGAAAACCCTCACGGTCTTACTGTGGACAACGCGTATAAAGAGCTACTAACTCATAATATAATAGATATGACTCCTATTGTTCTTATTGATTATACCAGTATGATATTACTTTCACTTGCTCAAGAAAATTTTTATAGAGAACGCTCTAAAAAGAAGGCTATCTTACTGTGTCACGCAGGTGAACATAAAACGGCCATTATTTCACTACATAATAATAAAATCTACTCAACTTTTGGTTTTTGTTCTTCTTTAGTTGAACAAGATGACTTCATACAATGTCTGGAAGAATTGCAAGACACACTCTTAAAAAATGACGACGTTACATTAATAGGGGGCTGTGGAAGTGCTTTTGCCAAAACAGCACAGCCTTTATCAAAAAAGACAGAACTTTATATAATAGGAAAACGTGCAAGGAAATTTACTGTTCCGTGCACCATTATAGATAATAATCAACAAGATATCCTTATATGGAATAGTATTATGTCCCTCTATAAAAATTCTATACTAAAAAAGACAAAATAAAAAAGACTTTGCCTCTTTACTACATATCAAGAAAACAAAACACACAAAGAAGACCATTTACTCTCTATTCCATAACATATGCTATAGTACTTTTCTATTACGCTTTTTACACATACTTTTACTCTACTTTCCTCTTACTATACAAAAAAACAAAACAGAAAACACTCCATAAAATAAGATTAATCCATGAAGGCCAATTTGGATTTATAAGATGCATAGAACCAAGTTTTATAAAGAATTGCTCGGAAAGAAAGAAAACAACAGCAATTGCAAAACCAATGCTAACAGATAAATATGGTGTTTTTATCACTGTACTTACCATGACAGCAATAATTGCCATCATAACAATACTAACAGCATTACTCATTCTTTTATGCAAAGCAGCCTTTAGGGAAGCAGTAGGTACTCCAGACCCCCTTAATGCCACAATAGATTTGATAATATCTATAGAAAACACTTCTGCAGGAAATGTATTGAGCACACTAATAGCTTGAAGATCCAATATATATGGATAATTCAATATTTCTCTTACAGAAGAGATATTCTCTCTATAATTATATTCCATAATATCTTCTAAAATAAGAGTATTGTCTTGAACAAAACCTCTTTCTGCTGAATATACCTTCTTTACACTTCTATCAAATGTAGATATTTCATACAATAAGATATCATATAACTCACTTTTACTCACATTTGCAGAACCTATCCCAAGTATAGTATTGTTTTTATGCAACCATAAATTATTGACTACAAGAGGCATTTTTTGCCTTTTACGTATTTCGTATCGATAAATATATCTTGATTCTTGCTCAGCAAAAATAGCAAATTCTGTAATAGCAAAAGAAAAAATACCCCATATAAAAGCATAGATAATAATGGCGCGCAATAATTGCTTAGCAGAAATCCCAGAAGCATATAAGGCCAACAACTCCTTACTTTTTTGCATAAGTGCTATTTGAATTAAAAGAACAATGAGGAATAACAAGCCTATCATTTGGCTCAGAATAGGAGGTACCGCATAGAGATAATAGAAGATAATAGAAGATATTTTTGGTTCTGTTGCTGTTAATAGCGAAATGTTATCAATAAAATTTGTAATAATAAAAATTGCAGATATTATGGTACACATTCCACCCATAATAAACAAATTATTCTTCAATAAATAACGCAATAACAGTGTCATACAGATGCCTTTTTCCCAACCTTCATAATAAAAGAATGAACAAGTCTTATTACAACAAGCAACGGAGTCTGTCTTTCCTGTGCCACGAGATAAATTCCTCTAATAGCCATAAGTAAATAAACAATATTAGGAAGCCATATTGTATATGTTGGTACAATATTCTGCTTAATGAGAAAGAGTAAATAAGGAATCCACAAATAATAAATGAGAAAGGCAAACAATAAAAATAAGAGAGCAATTTGTTTATTCATATTTTGCTGTGCTGTGGCAATTGGTATAGTGAATAAAGCCAAGACAATACAAGCAACAGGAAAGATAAAACGATTATGTCTTTCCAACTGCAATAGTCGTATTTTTTGCTCCAATTCTTCATTTTTTTCTTCAAAAAGCTGTGCCTTATATTCTTTTATAGTGTCACTAATCATACCAAGCGTCATAGCATCTGAAGAGAGCGATTCTTTCGGCATTTCTTTAATAAAATTATCTAAAGGCAAGACAAGAGTATATTGAACAAAACTACTTTTAACAAAATTTTTCTCTTCAACACGATACACATTCCCATTGTGAAGTGTCATAGTAAGCACTCTTTCTTTGGGATTTACGAGAAATATTCCCTCATCTGCAGTAATTGTAATAATTGTATTTGTGTCTTCTTTTTGCTCCAAAAAAATACCTTTCATTCTTTCACTTGTTCCATCCATAGATTCTGTAAAAAGAACAATATTGGGTAAATCTTTATAAAATATTCCTGGTGTAATCGCAATTTTTGCTCTAAGCGAAGCAAGAGATGCAATAGTTTGACTAAATGTTTTTGCTCCCTCTGGTAAAGCATATAAAGAAAGCCATAAAGAAACAAAAAAAGTAATGGTGGCAAAAAAGAGGGTCGCAGGAATGAAATGATATAAAGAAATACCAGAAGCACGCAAAGCTGTACTTTCTTTATCTGTATTCATTCTAAAAAAAGTAAGAAAAATACTTATCATAACAGCAATGGGAAAAATAAAAGTTAATAAATACGGTAGAACTAACAATAAAAGAATAAAAACATCGACAAAAGTGATATTAATTCCAATGAAAACGCCTTCCATCCTCCTTCCCTGCAAAAGAATAAGAATAAAAACCATCAAGGTAATTGTAATAAGAAAAGTAGAGGCCATTTCTTTGAAAAGAACACGTTGTAATAAATTGGGTCGCAACACGTATATTCCACAAAAGAGTATAGATATCCCCCAAGAAAAAGCATTGTATACAATGCCAATACATCAAGAGAAAAGATCCTGTTGCAGAGTACTCTATTTTGTGAAAAAATGCAAGTTTCACATGATAAAGATAACGCTAATACACTTATTTAGTCTCACTGAGAAGACATTCTCTTTAAAAAGAAATAAATAGAGGCACCTTTGATTATCTCATCATTATCTATACTCAAAAGATTCCTTACTCTATCATAATATCCCCTATAGCTTCCATCAAAAGCAAGATGTCTCTCCCCCGCACCCATAAAATGTCTTTTAAATAAATCGACACGTTCTTTATTCCATCTCTCTTCTGCTTGTTCAAGACATCTTTTGGCAATATCTTTTCTTTGTTCCACCGTAATAAGGCCTTTTTCTTCCAAAGTATACAAAGAAAGAATTAATCCAGGATGCAAGAAAAATTCTCCAAATTGTTCCATATTTTCTTGTGAAAAAATTCCTGCCTCAAGAGCTTCTGTGGGCATATTTACCATAAAGTTATGTCTACTCATTTTTTCTTCATTTTGGCATAAATCATTTCCCAATCGAACAAGATTAATAAAATTACTTACATCAAAACACCCTATCTTAGATTCCCCTTCTCCAATAGCAGAAGCACCTTCAACATCTTCTTCTTTTGGTATTCCTTCAGCAGGAAAATCCACTTCATCAGAAGGCTCTTTTTTAACAGGTGCCCTAGGCTCCTTCATTAGAGCAGTTAATGTATCTACAGTTCCTGTATTTGCATCGACAAAAGCACGTAATACTCTCAGTAATGCCATAGAAGCACTACTGTGCAATTTAGTAATTCTTTTACTTAATACTGTCGCACCTAATTCAACAGATTCTCCTTCAGTATAATGAGAACCCCACTCTAACCCTTGCTGAGTAAGGATATCATGCTCTTCCGATGCACCTTGTGACTGAATATAATTTTCTATTGAAATTAAAAGAGAAGACAAGACCGACCTCATATTCAATAATGGCCTTCCATCTCTCGATTCCATTTCTGCAAGTGTCTCAATTACTTTAATCACATCATTTGCCGATCCACACAGAGCAAAAGGTTTTTCTAAATCAATACCCATGTGCTCTGCCTTTTTTAGAGCATGATCCATATATAATTCATGTCCTTTTACATGAGGTATAACAGAAACAGTCTTTACACATGAAAGACTTGAACCCCTCGCTGTTCCACCTTCTAACATCTCCATAGAAAGTAAGCCTGCTAATTGTTGTTTCATGGCAAGACCCATGTTCTGACCATCTGGAGTGGCTTCATTATTTTCATCCAATAATGTCTCTGGAGAACCCACATTAGAAGCAATAATGAGTGTCTGCATCGATTTCACATAGTTAAGACTCAATAACTGTAGTGCTTTAAGATCATTTCTTTGTTGAGCTGTAAGTTTAGGATTACTACTTTGTGTTGCTTCTGCTACCTTTGCAAAACTTGCTATAAGCTCTTTTGCAGCCTTTCGTAAGCTAACTTGTAACATTTTATTTTCCACTTTTAATTGAGACAATGAAGAGGAAGAAATACCATACTGTTGCAGCGTACTAATTTCTGCTGCTTCAATATTTGTTATGGCATAAAGCTCTCCAAGAGAAAGAGAAGCGTCCATGGCAGAACAATCTCCAGTATTTGCTATAGATTGCTCAAGCGAAAATATTATGTTATTATTACGAGCATACATTCGCTGAGAAGCGTTTTTTCTAGACTCTGTCAGATTATCTTTGTCATGCTCACCCAGTAATAATTCTTCCTGAGCTTGTACTGTTGAACTCAAAATTCTTTGCTTAAGATCAAGACTGAGACGTTTTTGCACAACTCTTTTTTGTATCCTACTACTAGAATCCCAAGAGCCCCTTCTTAATATTGTGCCTTTCTCTAATTTTAATCTGTCTCTCTCAATTTTATCCTGTGCTTTTGCCTTCTCTGCGGGACTCATAAGCATAGACTGAGCACCCATAGCCCGATTCGTCTTCATAGGCAATTTTCTCCTCATTTCATAGCATATTATGTAATACGAGTTACCATTGCACAATGTTACTGAAAAATATAGTTTGCTCTCACAACAATTACTTCTCTTTGTCTTAAAGAAAGAGACTCACTTTCCTCTGAAATACTATCTTGATCAAAAAGAAGAAAATTATGTACATATTTTTGTGGAACAAGGCGCAATACTGTTTCACCACGAGAAACACTCTTAATATCTTTCACAAGAATTCTTGTCTGTGGTAGAGGTAATTCAGAAATATTTGCTTTCATACTATTATGGTCTCCTCATAAAAGGGAAACACAAGATCCCTATCGTCATATGAAGATAAAACTATAGAGTAATTATATTTTCTAATAACAAATAGAGTAATGTTCCCTAAGCATATGGAATAGCAATAAATGTGAAAGAACATCTTTTGCCATCGGAAAAAAAGAAATCCTTATGACATTACAATGTAATTAAGAATAAGAAAGTATACATAAATTTTTTTTAGCATTGTAAATTGGATTACAAAGAAAAATATATTCTCCCAAAAACAGTACATTATTTCTCACAATCAAGAAAATATTATTACTTCAATGTAGAAAATAACTGCTTCTATATAACTAAGATAGATCCATTAAATAACAACATACAGTATATACAATACTATTTCTCTATATTTATATATTCTATCTTTATTGTAAGATCAAATCATTATTTATAATATTAAGATATATTAAGATATATTAAGTTTATTGAAGATGTACCATTTTTTAGTAATACTCTAATTTAATAAAAAAATAACGTGATTTACGCAATAAATTTACGTCAAAAAAAAATTTAATAGCGTACGTTTCTTGTATTAACTATATTTTGTAGGAGGAATAAATAACTTCTTTGAAAGAGGCTTTACGATAATATAACGATAAAAATTATAGTGTTTTATCCCCTCTTGCATGATTTTCTTAGCTAGTGTAAAACTATAGCCATGAAGAATATTTGGAAAAATATACAAAAAGATTTGTCAAAAATTGTGAGCACATCTGCCTACAATTTGTGGCTGAGCCAACTAGAGGGCTATGTAGAAGATACTACTCTTGTTGTTATTTCTCCAACAAAATATGTAGCTACGCGCATTAACAATAAATACAAATGCACAATTGCACAAATAGCATCCGCTCTTGCTAGCACCACACTAAACGTTCGTGTTGAAATTGCCTCTGCCCCTACAACAAAAATGTCTTTTAGCAATGAAAAATCCTTTCTCAAAGTACAATCAGATATGCCTTTCGAATTTTCAAAGAAATCTATTCTATCTATTTCTGAGAATGATAATGCTTCATCCAACTCTTTCCCACACAATACAGAGGAAATTAATACAAAAAAAATGAGGGAGAATACCGATGAAAGTACTGTAATCCCATCTACTATTTTTGATAATAAAGAATTGTCTTCTTCTATAGGAAAAAGACTCCCTAGGTACACATCGCGTCCTTCGAGAACCTCAGTTTCCCATACAACAAAAAACGAACACTCAAACCTTGTAGAAAATACAATACAAGAATTACAAAATTTACACGAAGTATCTAATAAGCAAGTAGAAAAACATTCTGGAGAATCTCCTTTTATACCTTCTTCTTGTGGCATGAATATCCCGATAGAACCATCCTCCTCAGGCAAGAAGCAAACACAATTAACACTTGATTTGCACATAAAACGCTCGCCCAAAAGTTTTCAATATTCTTTCAATAATTTTATTGTTGGGGAATGCAACTCACTAGCATTTGCGTCATCACAATCGCTATGTGATATAAACAGCTCTCTAGCATCAACATTATATCTTAGTTCTCCACCAGGGCTTGGAAAAACACATCTCCTCCAGTCCTTAGGAAAAGAGCTTATACAAGTAAGCAATGTAAAGAATTTACAAATAGAATATCTTTCTGCAGAAGATTTTACATCCCAATTCACACTTGCCATGCAAAGAAAAGAATTAGGAGAATTTCTAGGTAACTTGAAAAATGCAGACGTTTTTTTACTGGAGGACGTACATTTCCTACAAGGAAAAGAGAAAATACAGTCACAGCTATTAAGTATTATTAAATCACTCCAAGCTCAAGGTTCTCGTATCGCTGTATCAAGTTCTTTTTCATTAAAAGAAGTAAAACAAATGGATGAACAGCTCTCTTCATGTTTTCAAGAGGGCTATGTGGCTAATATAGCCGTTCCCAATTTTTCAGTTCGTAAACAAATTGTGGAAAGCAAAGCGAAATCGTATAATGTCTTTTTACCAGATACTGTTGCAGACATTCTTGCAGAAAATATTTGCTCTGATATACGTCAAATAGAGGGCTGCTTAAAAACAATTATACTGAAAGCTCGCTCTATGAAACAAGAAATAAATCCTTCCATAGCAATGGAAATTCTTTCTGCTTATGATGTTTCAGAAAAGAAAATAACGTTCGATGATATTATTGCCACCGTGTGTAAATATTTCGGTCTTCCATTAGATAGGTTAACTTCAAAAACAAGACAAAAAGAATGTGTTATTGCGCGTAATTTGATATTTTATCTTACACGAAGTAATACAGATATGACACTTAAAGAAATTGCGCAATTTTTTAATAGACAACATTCAACAGTTATTAAGGGTATTACTAATGTGGAATTAGAAATAGTTCGTTCTACACCAAAAGCACAGCAAATGCTATCTGTTGTCACTTTATTAGACCCATATAAAGTTATCCATGCATAAGATATCTTGCTTTAGAGTAGTATTATTATGAAACAGAGTTCAGGGGCCCCTTTTGAAACTACAATTCCACAAAAGATACAAGAACGAGTTTCTTTATTACAAGAATCTATATCGCGACATAATACGCTCTATTTTTATGGTGATACACAAGAAATATCTGACGATGAATTTGATCTTCTTGTTCAGGAGTTAACCGCTTTAGAAAAGCAATATCCGCTCCTGCAAGAAAATTCCGTACTTTCACAAATTACGTCCACAGTTGTCTCATCTTTAGAAACAGCACGCCACACACAGCGTATGTATAGTTTAGAAAAGGCACATTCAAAAGAAGAGTATGATGCCTTTATTCAAAGAATTATAAAATTGACACATTCCGATATCGCTTTTTGGATAGACACAAAATTAGATGGAATTGCAATAGAATTGCTCTATAAGAAAGGTGTCTTAGCACAAGCACTAACAAGAGGAGATGGTGAAATAGGGGAGATTGTTACACACACGGTAAAAACAATAAAAAATATCCCTCATGTGCTTCAACATAACTCTATTCCGGACTATCTTGAAGTTCGTGGAGAAATTATTATTAATTCTAACGATTTTCAAAAGTTGAATGAACACAATATACAAGAAGGGAAAAAAATCTTTGCAACTCCTCGTAATGCAGCATCTGGCTCTATTCGGCAATTAGATGCAACAATTACCAAGAAACGTCCATTAGAATTCTATGCTTACGGTATAGGAGAATATAGTACAGATTTATCTTTCACAACACAACATGAAATAATGTCTTATTTACAAGAATGTTCTTTTTCTATACCACTTTATTCAAAATATATAGAAAATAGTGCAGAAATATGGACATATTATACACATATAGAAAATGTACGAGAAGAACTTCCACATGAAATAGATGGTGTTGTTGTGAAGATTAATTCTCTTGATATTCAATCTGAACTTGGCTATACAGCAAAATCTCCTCGCTGGGCAATAGCGTTAAAATTCCCAGCACGCTACGCACACAGTACAATTCTTTCTATAGAAATACAAGTTGGACGTACAGGTATTCTTACTCCTGTTGCTATACTAGAACCTGTTTTAGTTGGTGGAGTCACAGTACGCCGTGCAACACTCCATAATCAAGAAGAAATTGAGCATAAAGATATCAGAATTGGTGATGCCGTTCTCATTAAACGAGCAGGTGATGTTATCCCCTATGTAGTACATAGTATACCAGAAAAAAGAACTTCTTCTCAAATTCCATTTGTTTTTCCAAGTATATGTCCTGTATGCCACACTGCTGTTTTACATATTCAAGAGGAGGTTGGGGTATATTGCCCCAATATTTCTTGCCCTGCAGTAGCAAAACAAAGAATAATACATTTTGTCTCAAAAGGTGGCTTTGATATACAAGGCTTTGGGAAACAATGGATACATATTTTGTATGAAAATTCTTTACTACATGATCCTTCAGATATTTTCTCACTTTCAAAAGAAATATTATGTCAATTGGACAGAATGGGTGAAAAATCGGCGGATAATTTACTACATGCCATAACAAAAGCCAAAACAACTACCCCTTTCTCCAAATATATTTATGCACTTGGAATACGACATGTAGGGGAACAAACAGCAAAAACACTTGCGACAACATATTTTTCTTTAGAACGTCTCATGCAAGCAAAACACGAAGAATTAGAAATGCTTCCAGATATTGGAAACAAAGTAGCATCTTCCCTCTGTTCTTTTTTTTCTACACCAGCAAATATTCTTCTTATAGAGAAATTACAACAATATGACATTGTTCCAATTCAACGAGAACCTGTAACAATACATACTGTTCTTTCACACAAAAAAATTCTTTTCACAGGGACATTACAAAATATAACAAGAAAAGAAGCCAAAATAAAAGCAGAAGAAATGGGTGCCTTTGTTCTCACTTCATTTTCTAAAAAAGTAGATATTCTTGTTATTGGAGATTCTCCTGGATCCAAAGTAAAAAAAGCTGAAGAAGCCAACATAGAAATAATAACAGAAAATGATTTTCTTTCTCTATTATCATAATTTTACTCTTATAAAATAGCACAAAAAATACAATACGTATAACACCACCTGTAACTACGGCTGTACATGATGTAATAAGAAGTGTCACATTTATTCTTATGGAGATAACTCTATTCTATTTCATAAAATAGAGAATAAATTGTATTCCATTATCTGTAGAAATATAGTACAATGCGCTAAAGTGAACGATACAAGAATATTCCATGTGAACACGTGGTATTCTCACGCTAAGAACAAGTTATCTCCATAGGGTATCATAATTGTATCCTCTTACTTATATATAGGTCTTAGAAAAAGGATAATACATAATGATTGACATTATCTTACTCGGTTCTTACGGTAGAATGGGGAAAATGATACAAGAATCTGTAATAGAAAACCCTGAAACTACATTATGTGCCATTGTAGAACACCCAGATAAAAGCCCCCCCACAATGCTTCCAGAGCACTGTTCCTTTTTTACTGATATAAATAAAGCAATTACATATGCACCAAAGGCAACTATTATCGATTTTACCAACCCATACTCCACAATGTACACAGCTCGGTGTGCACATAAGAATAACAACCCCCTTGTTATTGGAACAACAGGCTTATGTGAAGAAGAAGAAAAAGAATTATCTATATTAGCAAAAACAAGCCCTATTCTTCTTGCCAGTAATATGAGCAGAGGTATTACAGCATTATTACATATTCTTCCAGAATTTATTGCATCTCTTGGAAAAGGATACGATATAGAAATTTCTGAAATACATCATCAACATAAGAAAGATGCTCCTAGCGGAACTGCTATTAGCCTTGGCAAAAAAATAGCAGATTCTAAAGGATGGGATTTTCCTTCCGTAGCGAAATACCACAGAGAAAACATCCACGAAGCACGAAAAGAAAAAGAAATAGGTATACAAAGTATCCGGGGCGGAGATGTTGCAGGAGTCCATACTCTGTACTTTCTAGGAGAGGGAGAACGTATAGAAATTACACATCATGCCCACTCAAGAAAAACATTTGCTGAAGGTGCTGTACATGCAGCATTATGGCTTTCAAAACAAAAGGCCCGTACACTTTATTCAATGCAGGATACACTACAATGACACAATTTCCATGGGAAAATACTGAAAAAAACAAAGAAATTGTAGAATATTTAATAGAGTCAATTTATTCTTTTTTCACAAAAATAGGATATACAAAATGTACAATAGGCATTTCTGGAGGAATAGACTCGGCTTTTACATTAACTCTTGCTACAAAAGCACTTGGTAAAGAAAACATTTATCCACTCTTTCTTCCTTCTCCCTATACAAGTCTTCAAAGTAGAAAAAATGTATCTGCTTTACTAAAAATACTCTCTGTTAGTGTTGACAACATAGATATTGAGAACCTTGTACAAAACACGTTATCAACATATACACAAAATATAGAATCCACTATATTACCGTTAGCACAAGAAAATGTGCAATCTAGGATACGAGCTCTTTTACTAATGATGCACTCAAATAACAATAATACACTTGTTCTTTGTACTAGTAATAAATCTGAAAAAGCAATGGGCTTCTTCACATTATATGGTGATAGCTGTGGAGCTCTTTCTCCTCTTGGAGATATTTATAAAACCCATGTTTATGCCCTAGTGGAACAATATAATCTTATGTATCCAACACAATCAATTCCTCCAAGTGTGCTATCACATCCACCTTCGGCGGAACTTCGTTATGGACAAAAAGATAGTGATACATTACCTCCATACACTTTATTAGATCCTATTCTATATTTACTTGAACAAGATCTTTCAGCAAAGAAAATAGAAGAATTAGGATATCCCTCCGATATTATTAAAGAGATTATATGTACTAAAGAAAAATTTCTTTTCAAACAAAATGCTCTTCCACCTTCCCTTTCTGTGGAAATGTTTTCTAATACTTTATAATACAACAAAGGACAGCATTATGACTCAAACATATATGAATTTTGCTCTCTATAATAGCAAAGCACTTGCTTCATCAAATAAAAAAATAGCAGTTATCGGTTCTGGCCCTGCAGGGCTATCCGCTACTGGATATTTAGCAACAGCGGGACACACCATAACAGTATATGATAAACTCTCTGTTCCAGGTGGATTAATGAGTTATGGTATTCCAGAGTCCAGAATACTTCCAGAAACAATACAAGGAGGGATAGATATATTAAAAAATGATTTTGGCGTACAATTTCTCTTAAATACTAAAATTATTGGTAATCTTAATGAAACAAAAATAGAAACAGGCGATGATCTTATACAAGAAAAAATACTTCTAGATGACATACAAAAGGACTATGACGTTCTTCTTCTTGCAACAGGATCATGGACAGAAAAATTGCTAGGTATAGAAGGAGAGAATCTGGATAACGTGTATAATGGTTTAGATTTTTTATATCGCGTACGTGCTAAAAAACATGGTTCAGATATTTTTACTTACGATATAAAAAGAAAAAAAATTGTTATATTGGGAGCTGGTTTTACAGCAATTGATGTAGCTTCGCGAGCTCTTGAAATGGGGGCTAGTACTATAATATTAGCATATAGAAAAAGCCTCGCAGAAGCTCCTGCAGGAAAACATGAAATAGAGCACCTTATTGATAACGGTATTATATGGCAAGAATATTGTTCTCCATATAAGATACTTGGAACAAAGAATGTTGAAGGTATAGAATTTGAGAATCCTTTAACTAAAGAAAAAAGAATTCAAGAATGTGATTGTATTCTAAAAGCAATAGGAGATTCATCCACTCTTCCAGAACATCCTTCTTGTAAAAATTCAGAGATATTAGAAAAACGATCTTTTTTACATAATATGATAGTAAATAATCTTTATATTGCGGGCGATGCCTTGACTGGGGCAAGTAAGATTGGTAATGCTATTTATAGTGGCTTAACAACAGCGCGAACTATTATCAAACATTTTGAAGAAAATAAACAATCCCAATTTTATGATATCAATAAACTTGCCATAGGTCCTAAATGTTTTGAGCAAAAAGGAATATAATATGGAAACAACTATTTTACATATAGATTATACGAAATGTATCGGGTGCGAAGCATGTGAGAATATATGTGCTTTCTTATATGGTAAGCCCAACATTATAATGACAAAAACAGAAAGTGGACAAATATATCCATTTTATTGTAGACATTGAGAGAATCCTGGTTGTGCAAGGGCTTGCACAAGAGGAGCTATTGTTAAAACAGAAGATGGCCCAGTATTATTACAGGATGCCTTATGTGAAGGATGCGAAACAAAAGATTGTTTAAAAGGATGCCCATTTATTGCTATGTATCCAGGAACAGGAATAGGAGTGGCACCCAATAAATGTGATTTATGTTTAAAACAAAAGGAAAAAGGTCAGGCACCTGCTTGTGTAGCCATTTGTCCATGTAATGCCCTTAGCACTAAAACAAGAGAAGAGATAAAAACATTGCCTCAGGCAGTAAAAGATGCAGATAAAGTTATGTTAAAACATATTAAAGAAACCAAAGCGACATTATTTGAATAATATTGTGAGAAAAAATAGTGCTTTGTATAAGAACACGATATTGAATATAACGCTTTTTCCATACATAAAAATAGTACAGTATGCAGTAAGAAAATGTGAGGATTACTCCAAAACCATTATTAGATAACGTGGGTACATTGTTTCATTCATTGTGATACAATACCGTAATATGTTTTTATTATCTTATGTTATAACACTATACACAGTTGCTATTGTATGACAGACAGCAAACAATGTCCACAAAACATGAGATATCTATAAACAAAAAATATTGCAGCAATTACTGTATGGATGTGACATCATAACATATAACAAGGCTGTTGCTCACGAGCAAAACACTTTATTCAAAATAATGAACAAATCTTCTTGTTACCCACGTTAAAGAAAGAGCATATAATGCTGCAAAAACACCAAGAATAGGCATCCAAAAAGAAGGAGCCGTTAAAGATATCCTAATAAGTAATGTACAAATAACAAAACCAGAGTTACGAAACATACCCAAAAAAGATGGCACGTAGTATTGCGCAATGAGAACAAGAAGAATATCCGCAAAAATAAGAGATGTATAAATATATTCAAAGAACATTGTTGTTGAATGTAAAATATATCTCTCAAAAAGACTAAATCCAGCCAACATAATAACGATGATAAGAAGACACAATGAAACTGTTTTTTTAGCGAGAACGTAGTTTTTTATTTTTATATCAGGAGTTAAGTTCATTTTTATTTTAAGGCCTCTATAAACAATAACACATATAAAAATAATTAATGCTGCTACAGCGGAAGAAATTATCTGAGAAATAACATCAAAGGTATTATTAACAAGAAATGTTTCATTAAAAGTGCCTAACCCCTTAAATGCATTACGTAGTAAAATTAGAGCTAGAATCTCTAGCTGCATTCTAAGAGAACGAGAAATAGAATATGCAATACTAAAGACAAGGCCAATTACTTCCACTGCTAACAAACATGTAAATACCAAAGAGATAGAAGCAAAATGATTAGAAGGAATGGCTTTTTGCATCCAAGAAGGAAAGACATTAAATTTGCTCAATTCAATAATAAATAAGCTGAAGAGGAACAATACAACTAAGAACGCTGTCAAAAAACGCTGTGTGCTATCATTTTCCCAAAAATCTCGCAAAATATCATAAATATGTGCACAAATAGCCATAACTCTCCTACTTCTACTATATACATCCTGTTGGCTTTGGTAATCCAGCCATTCTACAAGCTCCTCTTCCAGGTCCAGAAGGAAAGAGTTCATATATTTCTTTTAGTTTAAACCCTGTATGTTTTGATAGAACACGAACCATAGGAGCCAAACCATTCTTTTTGTAATAATCTCTTATAAAGTTCATAATTTTTTCATGACCCGGCGTAATGGTATGAATACTTTCTTGTTCCTTAATATATTCAACCCAATCTTTAGACCAATCTTTCATATTAAGCAAAAAACCATCATGGTCAACTTTAAATTTCTTTCCCTTAAACGTAATTTCATCCATAAAAACTCCTCATACAAATAATAGCCCCAATGGTACTATATTGAAATATTTTTATCAAGTAGAGAATCTTTTATGTAATTTTTATTTACAGACAAGCAAATACGTCATATAATTGAGGGCAACGCGTAGATAGTAGGTCACAATGAACGATTTCTTTAAAAAGCTGTCCTCTTCAAAATTATGGAATCTTTTACTTTTAACCATTGGCTCCTTTTTTACTGTTACTTCAGTAAAAGCACTTAGTATGCCAAACAAATTTGTTCCAAGCGGCGTATTTGGAACTTCAGTTGTAATAAATACAGTATTTCCTCTCATACCACCTTCTATTTTTTATGGAATATTTAATCTCCTTATCTTCACACTAGCATTTTATCTTTTTGGAAAACATTTTTTACTTTACTCCCTTTATGGTGCTTCTATCTCAACGTTATTTTTACAAACCATACATTTCCAAATTCCAATAAATGACCCATTACTTGTCTCAATTGCAGCAGGAGTACTTTCTGGTACAGGTGCAGGCATTCTCTTACACAGTAAAGGTTCAGATGGCGGACTAACTATTATAGGAATAATGCTATACGAACGCTTTAATATCAGTATAGGGCGCTTCTTTTTTCTTTATAATATACTACTTTTTGCGTTAAGTGCTTTCATTTACCCGTTGGATAATATCTTATATTCAGTAATCATGCTGTACACGTTATCAACAACAATGACAGCTGTACAGACACTTTTCAATCAAAACAAATTTGTTATTATTATTTCAAATCATTCTGGTGCCATAGCAGATGCCCTTATATATAAATTAGGGCAAGGAGTAACATTCTTAAATGGTGAAGGGGCTTATTCACGTGAATCGAGAAAAATTATTATAACGGCTATACCTGGATTATTAGTAAAAAAATTAGAAGCTGTCGTTCTGAAAACTGATCCCTCCGCTTTTATTGTGATTGAAAACACGTTTGATGTAGTCGGTGCATCATTTAGAAAGGTGAATAAATACAAATAACATATATTTCTTAAAGAATAATAAAGAAGATTATTCCTTTCACAGATGATATGTTGTATATTCTTGCTAGATAACCTTGCTTTGTACAAAACATTGTTAGTAAATAATCGACTATATCTTACACATAAAAGAACCTTATATTGGATTACAACAATATTTTACCAGAGAGTCTTGAAAAAATTTTGGATTATGAAACAGAAATTCTATACTATATATGAATAGCTAGTGACAAATCCTCTCTTCATCATTTAGTTATGAATGCACAAAAAGGGCTTCCTCCTATACATTTTTATATAACACAATATTTGTGAAAAAGAAGTAAAGAAATTCTTTCATTAATTAATGAAATAGATAGCATTCAATGGGAAAATACATCATCAGCAGATTTTTATGAATTAGGTCTTCCATTTACCCTACAGTATCCGATAATATAGAATAAACAAAAAAGATCCTAAAATGTATTTTAAATTTTCAATACTATTCTGATATTATAGAAGTCTATATCGGTAAAATAGATCGTATATCTTTTATAACAGAAGACAATATATTCGAATTATATAGTGCACTAAAATCATCTTAAGCCACAGCCATTAAGAGCTACTCTGCTAAACTATTTTAAAGTATAAAAGAACTATTATTTTAACATGGCAGAATATTTTCCAATGGGGTTCTCGCATACATAGACATATGCAGGAGGAATATTACGAAAAGTATATGTTTTTTTTATAGACGAAAAAAATCTAGAAAATAATACATTATTATACTGAGAATATTGAAAAGTAATAAATTTACCTCCTTTATTAGATGCACTTTCTTCAGCAAGAATTTTTGCTGCTTTTGATAAGATTCGAACAGATATATTTCTTGGTAACGACGCAAAAGGTAAGCCTGAAATAATATAATCAACACTGGTAAAGCCCAAATCCACACAATACCTTTGCACTAATGCGGCATCCCCATAAATTGGATAAACATTATTAATACCTTCTGAAAGCATCTCTAACCTTCTAAAAAATTTCTTATTTCTTTCAATAAAGACGAACTGAGTATCTTTTGACTTTCTCAAGAGAATCTCTTTTGTAAAAACACCAGTTCCAGCACCATACTCAATAATAGTTCGTGCAGAAGAAAAATCAATTTCTTTCATAATACTCTTAGCAAGGCTCTTTGAAGAAGCAAACAAAGCACCAACACTTCTATAATCCTTTATATATTCCTGAAAGAACGTAAACATAATGTCATTTTTTCCTCATAAAAATATACCTTCATTACAAAGGACAGCGAACACAGAAAAAAATATCCTTAAGAGATATAGTCAAAGTAAGAGAGCTATTAAGAATATTCAATCACCCTGACCATACCATTAAAACAGTTTTTATACAATCCTAAATACTAAAAGATACACCATAAAAAGCTATTTATTTCCTGTATAAAACACTAAAGGACTATAGGAGCAAAAACAAAACCGAGTAGTACTGCAATAGCAATTGTGAGAGTTCCAGGAATCATAAAAGAATGATTGAAAACATATTTACCCACTTTTGTAGAACCAGTATCGTCCATTTCAATAGCAGCTAATAATGTAGGATATGTGGGGAGAACAAATAATGCACTTACCGCCGCAAAACTTGCAATTGCAACAACAGGACTAACAAGACCAGCGGCAAATAGAGCAGGATATATAGCCTTCGTTGTAGCCGCTTGAGAATACAAAAGAGCTGAGGCAAAATATAAAGCCACTGCAAGCAACCACGGTTTTGTTTCTAGTAAAGCACTAGTACTCACCTTGATACTCTCAATATGAGCACTCACAAAAGTATCTCCGAGCCATGCAACACCAAGCACACATATACAAGCACTCATTCCAGATTTAAATGTACCCATATTAACGAGTTCAACAGCATCTATTTTAGATAAAACAACAATTATCATGCCAGCACTCATCATAAAAAGAATAATAGCATAGTCTCTTGACAGCGGAGGATTTTTAATTAATCCAACATTTCCAGATATCGCAATAGCATAAAACGTAACACATATCACGGCAATTAAGAAAACAATTACAGATACTTTTGCACCTGGTTTAAGTATTTTAGCATCTGAACCTCGTTTAGCAACAAGACCCTTTGCAAGACGTTCTTGATACACAGGATCATCTTTCAAATCTTTTCCTAAAAAATTACAAATAAAAGCAACTATCATACAAGCAATAAATGTAGAAGGTATGCAAATAGCTAATAATTGCAGATACCCAACACCTAAGGGATCTAACATTCCAGCCATAACAACAACTGCAGCAGATACAGGAGAAGCCGTTATAGCAATTTGAGAAGCCACTACAGCAATAGATAATGGACGAGAGGGCCTAATACCCTGCTCTTTTGCCACTTCTGCAATAACGGGTAAAGAAGAATACGCAGTATGTCCTGTCCCTGCAAGAATTGTCATACAATATGTAACAATAGGAGCGAGAAACGTAATATGAGATGGATGTTTACGTAATAGATTCTCAACAATTTGAACAAGCCAATCCATTCCACCAGCAAGCTGCATAGCCGCTATCGCCATAATAACAGCCATAATAATTAAAATAACATCTATTGGAATTTTTCCTGCTGGCATATGTAAACCCATAGTAAGAACAAGTGTTCCAAGTCCACCGGCTAACCCTATACCAACACCGCCAAGACGGGCACCAATAACAATAGCAAACATGACAACAATAAATTGAGTAAGTATCATTATATCCATAAAATCTCCTTGAATAATTTAAAAATTAGAAAAATCCTATTTCTTTTGCAGAATATGTTGTTTTATTTGTGGATTTTTAAGATTTTCAATGGAAAGGATTTCGTCAATTTCTTTTTCTGTGAAAAGCTTCCTTTCTAAAGCAACCTCTCTTACATTTTTTCCTGTTTCTGCACATATTTTCCCTATAATATCCCCTTCATGATGTCCAATATATGGGTTAAGATATGTAACAATACCTATATTTGATAAAACCTGATCTTTACACCTTTGCACATTAGCTTTAATACCCTCCACACACAAAGATCGCAAAGTAGAAAGAGCATTTGTCATTATTTCACAATCTTCAAATAAAGCCTTAGCAATTGCAGGTTCCATAACATTAAGTTGTAATTGTCCTGCTTCTGCTGCCATTGTGACAGCCACATCATTACCAATAACAACAAAACATACTTGGTTCACAACTTCGGGAATAACGGGATTCACTTTAGCTGGCATGATAGAAGAACCTGGTTGCATTTCTGGCAATTCAATCTCTCTAATTCCCGCTCTTGGACCAGCACTAAGAAGTCTAAGGTCATTACAAATTTTTGAAAGTTTCACAGCAAGCGTTTTCAACATTCCAGATAATATAACATAATCTCCACAATCATATGTAGAAGCTAATAAATCAGGTGCCGTTTTATATTCTTTCTTTGTGACAACTGATAAATATTTTACAGCAGCTTCTTTATATCCCTTTCCTGCATTTACTCCTGTTCCAATGGCTGTGCCACCAAGATTCACAGTTCTTAACAGTTTTTGTGCATATTGTAAATTTTCTATTTCAGAGACTAATGTATTTGCAAAAGCGTGAAATTCTTGTCCCAATGTCATAGGAACAGCGTCTTGCAATTGAGTACGACCCATCTTAATAACATCTTTATATTCTTCCCCTTTCGCCTGAAGAGCATGTATGAGCTTTTTCAACTCCACAATAAGAGGATCTACAGAATTGTGTATAGCAACTTTTAACCCAGTTGCATAAGAATCATTTGTTGATTGTCCAGCATTCACATCGTCACAAGGATTAATGATATCATAAGAGCCTTTTTTCTCACCCATAAGCTCAAGAGCAAGATTTGCAATAACTTCATTAGCATTCATATTAATAGAAGTACCAGCTCCCCCTTGAAAAATATCTGTCTTAAACTGGCCAACCCATTTATCTGGATTATCTAATATTTGATCACATGCTTTAGTGATATACTGGACTTTTTTGTCATCAAGCATTCCAATATCTTTATTAGCGAGAGCGGCAGCTTTTTTTACCATAACCATCGCACTTTGAAACTGTGGATAATGTCCCATTGTAGTATGGCTTATTTTAAAGTTGTTAATCCCTCTCTGCGTTTGAATACCATAATAACAATCATCGCCTATTTCCATGGTACCCAGTAAATCTACTTCTGTTCTTTTTGACATATTATCACCTCTCTATATATTCTTTCACAAGAAACAGACTTGCAGAAAGTGGCTTACAGTAACATATTCTTCTTATAATATCAATGAGTTCGTATTTTTATCACAATTAAGACAAGAAATCTAAACTATTCTGATACAAGAAAAAAATCTTTTCAAAAAAGAGAAAATCATGCATAATGCCACAAAAGGATATCTATTCTTCAACACAGGGAGTGCCATGACTTCACATATAAAAACATTGTTACTTCTTGCTCTTCTTTCTGGATTAGTTATTACTATGGGGGGTGTTTTTGGCGGAAAGATAGGCCTTATAATAGCCTTTATATTAGCAATTACCATGAATTTTGGAGCATACTGGTATTCTGATACAATAATCCTGCGTATGTATAAAGCAAAAGCTATTGAATATGGAGATTCTCCAAACCTATATAATGCATTAAGACGCATTTCTTCTAATGCTCGCATTCCTATGCCACGGCTTTACAGTATTAATGATTCTTCACCAAATGCTTTTGCAACGGGAAGAAATCCAGAACATGGTGTTGTTGCCATTACAACAGGTTTGATAAAGATATTATCTCCTGCAGAAATTTCTGCAGTACTAGCACATGAAGTTGGGCACATTGTAAATAGAGATATTTTTATACAAACACTAGTCGCTATTATGGCATCTATTATAACATCTCTTGCAAATTTTCTTCAGTTGTCTGCTTTTTTTAGTGGAGCAAATTCTACTAATAGCAGTGAAAACCGTGGAAATATATTTTCATCTCTTCTTTTTGCTTTTTTAGCACCGATCGCTGCAGCAATGATACAATTCTCAATATCAAGGTCTAGAGAATTTCTTGCAGACGAATCTGGTGCATATTTTCATGGTAATCCAAAAGATCTTGCTTCTGCACTGGAGAAAATAGAATCCTATGTAAAACACAAAGAAATGCAGAGTGCCACACCCTCTACAGCACACATGCTTATTATTTCTCCCTTTGCTAATACAACTTCATTCAGTTCACTCTTCTCTACACATCCACCAACACAAGAAAGAATAGCAAAACTTAATGCCATGGCAGAAAAAAAACATACTACTCATTTTCTATAATACCATGTGTTGTGTTAGAAAAAGAACTATAGATCTTATTTTCTCTCCTATAAACTCATAATAAACCCAATAAAAAAATATGCATGGAACAAAACCTTCCTACACGAATAAAGACGATAGAGTATAAAAAGTGTATTTTTTCCCTCTCTATCGCAATACAAAATATTCTATAATTTTCTCATACTATATGGTTAATATAACACCACTGTTCACTATATACTTTCTTACTACACAAAGAGCATCACTGTATAATATACCGCACAGTTAGCTCTTTTCCTTTTCCATAATTTTCAGAAAGAAACACACTTTAGGTATCATAGTATAATTAAATATACTACCTACAAAAATACTTATTAGAAGAATCAATATATAATAAAAATCTTAAGAACACATAGCACATAAAAAAACCCACATAACGTGGGGTTTAAAAAATAAAAAACGCTTATTTATAGTATCGTTACTTTTTTGATAAGAACTTCTTCTTTTGGAACATCTTGAAACATAGAATGAGACCCTGTTTCAACTTTTGCTATTTTATCAACAATGTCTTGTCCCTTTATAACCTTGCCAAAGACGGCATATCCCCACCCATTAGTCGTTTTCTGAGTAAAATTAAGAAAATCATTATCTTTTACATTGATAAAAAACTGAGACGTGGCAGAATCTGGAACATTTGTACGAGCCATAGCTATTGTATATTTGTCATTTTTTAACCCATTATCGGCTTCATTAATAATAGGTTCATAATTTTTCTTCTGATTCATATCTGGCGTAAAACCACCACCTTGAATCATAAAGCCATCGATAACTCTATGAAAAATAGTTCCGTTATAAAAACCCTCTTTAGCATAACGTTCAAAGTTTTCCACAGTTTTAGGTGCCTTTGCTTCATTTAATTCAACCTCTATTGTTCCAAGTGACGTTTCAATACGAGCTATCTTCATAATTTTTGCTTCAATAAAAAATGGTGTTGCTGGCGTGAGCATGAGAGCAATAAGAATTGCCAAACAATATTTCATTTCTACTCCTTAAATAAAATTCACAAAACTTATTAAGTCATGTTCGAAGCAGGATATAGTTATCCTTAAAAGAAGTCAAGTTTACAAAAACATCTTCTCATATTATGCCTTTTTCAAGTAGCAAGGAATAACTAGGAGAAGCAGTGTCTTATATTTTCTTCAAAAATAAAAAGGAAAAAAATCTTGCTTTTGATTTCGGAATTGAGTATCTCTTAGGGAGAGGGAGAAGCTATGTTTAATAAACCATATTCCGATTCAACTTTTAGAAAATATATAGATCCAATACTCTCCCCATTAGTACAACGTATTCCAGAATCGGTAACTCCTATCCATATAACTCTTATTGGGTTCTTGCTAGGTATGCTAGCACCACTGTTCATATATATGCATTTCTACACTGTAGCATTCTTTTTTATTATTATTAATAGAATATGTGATGCCTTAGACGGTAACCTTGCACAATACCGCAAAACACAATCTTTTGCTGGAGCATTTTTAGATATTGTTCTCGATTTTATATTTTATGCCTCCATTCCATTTGCTTTTGGATTCACAGGAACAAAGATATATGCATATTTTTCTCTTTTATGTCTTTTTTCAATATTCTTATCTGCCGTTGCATTCCTTGCATTTTCAATTTTAGCAACAAAATCATCACTAACAAATCCTGAATATGCTAAGAAATCCTTCTATTATATGAGCGGAATGATAGAAGGGACAGAAACAATACTATATTTACTATTTATTACCCTATTTCCATCGTTATTTCTCTTTGCAACAGGGCTTTTTTCTTTAGCATGTCTGTATACAGGAATACAACGCATTTTTCGAGGTACCCATATTCTTTTGCAACATGAAGAATGATATTTCTCCCCGCATTTTATTTTACTACATTATGAAAATGAGGTAATACAATGTCAATTATCCTTGGAACAGCCGGTCATGTAGATCATGGAAAAACAACTCTTGTAAAAGCGCTTTCTGGTATCGATTGTGATACATTAACAGAAGAAAAAAGAAGAGGTATTACTATAGAGCTTGGCTTTGCTAAACTGTCTCTTCCAAACGGTACTGAAGTTAGCATTATAGATATGCCTGGGCACGAAAAATTTGTAAAGAATATGGTATCTGGTGCAAGTGGAATAGATGCTGTTCTTTTTACTATAAGTGCAGAAGAAGGTATTATGCCACAAACAAAAGAACATCTTGAGATAACGTCTCTTTTACAAATAAATAAAGGAATGATACTCCTCACAAAAATAGATCTCGTAGACAAAGAATGGCTCTCTTTTGTCATAGAAGAAGTATCTGCATTATTTTCTACTAGTATATTGTGTAATGCACCAATCTTTCCGGTCTCAAGCTACACGGGAGAAGGCTTAGATTCCGTTCGAGACTATATTATTTTTTTAGAAAAAACAGCTACTAAAAAACCCAATTCTTTTCCTTTTAGAATGCCTATAGATAGAGTGTTTACAATAAAAGGACACGGCACTGTTGTTACAGGAACTTCTATATCTGGTACATTAGCAATTGGAGATTCTCTTCAAATTTATCCCCAAAAGATAGCAACACGAGCGCGAGGAATACAAAGACACCGTGAAAATAGTAGTGGATTAGCAGGACAAAGAATAGCTCTTAATATACACAACATAGAAGTAAAGAATATTCATAAAGGGGATACTATCTCACTTCCAGAAATGCTACAAAATAGTAGGGAATGGGAAGTTTGGTTACACTGTTTACCTTCCTCACCAATTACCATTAAAAATAGAGTACAAATCCACTTTCATCACTATACAAAAGAAGTCTTAGCAAGAGTATATTTTCTAGATAGACAAGAATTACAAGCAGGAGAAAGTACTATTGCAATTATACGCTTTGATGAAGACATGGTTGGCATTGCAAAAGATAGCTTTATTATTCGCTCTTATTCCCCACTACGAACAATAGCTGGTGGACACATTACAAACCCATTAGCAAAACAAAATAGTTTTTTTTCAAAGAAAACATATTCTGAAGAAAAAGCACAAGATCTGGCTTTTATGGAAACAAAAGAAGAATTTGAATATGCCGTAAAAGAACGTTTATTATTTGTTAAAGAACTCGGTTTGTCTCTATTAGAGCTCACACTATTATTTGCAACTCCAGAAAAGACGATGGAAGAAAACATGACTAAATTAATAAATGAAAAAAAAGTTATTCTTTTTGATAAAGAAAAAAAAATATATTGTCATACACAGATCTTTGAAAATATAAAAAAAGAATATGTAGAAACATTATTATTACTACACAAGACATTTCCTCTTAAAAAAGGCTTTTCTCGAAATGAACTTCTGACAAAAAGAACACAGACAGAATCCATCTCTTTAGGACAAAATATTATAGATTCTCTTATCAAAGAAGCTCTTATTATACAAGATGGAACAACACTACGAGAACAACATCATACAGTAAATATAACACAAAAAGAACAAGAATTAGAAACAAATATTCTTTCTTTGTACAAAGAAGCAGGCTTAACACCCCCCACAGTAAAAGAAGTAAGTGAATCTTTTACCATTTCACTTAAAGAATTACGTCCTATCATGAAACATATGCAAGAGAATGCTATCCTTGTAAAGATATCAGAGGATATATGGTACGAAAAAAATGTATTAGACACAATAAAAGCCGATGTCAAACTTTTTTTTACATCTGCAGAACAATTAACTATTTCAGATTTAAAATCGATGACAAACGGGCTATCTAGAAAATACTTAGTACCATTGTTAGAACACTTTGACACTATTCGGTTAACAATACGAAAAGATACCTACCGTACTGCCCATATTTTAGAACAATAACAGCTCATTATGATTTTGTCTTATCTTTTTGTGATGTCTTAATAGACAATATTTTTATATCCTTCTATTCTTTATCAATAACACATACTATTTATAGATATTTCTCAGCCTCCTTTGTACATTAATAATAGAGAATAGAGCATCTTTCTTTTCTGGAATACCCTATATCTTTATCAAAACAATATCATTTCTTCCTCAAAACATAATATAAGTAGCTAATAATAAAAAATCATTAAAAAATGTCTCAAAAAGCTGTTTTCTCATGCACTATTCCTACTCAAAAAATAATAACTTCTGTTATAAAGATAAGTTCTTTCGGAATAGCTTCATAATTCTTTTCAACAATAGTAGGAACTTTTTGTATAGTATCACCACGTAAGATGCTTATTCCCTATAAAAAATACTCTTATTCTTTTACTAACAACATTACTTTAATACCACATTATTTTATTAATACTAATCTTATGAAGAATACATTATTTTCTCTATTTCAATTCATTTATATAAGAATATTTTTAATGCAAAATGCCCCAAAAGACACATAAGGAATGCTCCATAATATTACAAAAAAAGGAAGATCTATAATAAATCGTCCTCTAAATAAAACAAATCAATAAAAATTATACTTCTTGCAATGCTTTTTCTTTTACAACAGTATAAATAAGCGCCTTGCTTACATCTTCACCATCATTTTTTGCCCTATCTATTATAACAACGTCACCTTTTTTAATTTTCTCATATAATATAGCTTCAGCAAGCATATCCTGCACAGTTGTGCGTATAAACCTTTGCAGAGGACGTGCACCAAAAGCAGCATTAAAGCCTTTATCAATCATATATTTCTGAGCTTTATCTGTTATTGTTAAAGTAATTTTATGTACTTTCATAGCAGTATAAATTCCATCTAAAGACTTTACTAAAATGACTTGCATATCTTCTTTTGTAAGAGAGTTAAATGCTATCATCGCATCCAATCTATTTCTAAATTCAGGCGTAAATGTTTTCTCCAGTGCTCGTAAAGACTTTGAAGTATCTGGAGTATGAGAAGAATCAAAACCAATAGTATTCTTACTCATTTCCTCAACACCTACATTGGAAGTCATAATAAGAATAATATTTTTACAATCTGCCTTTCTTCCTTTATTATCCGTAATGGTAGCATAATCCATAATTTGTAATAAGACATTATATATATCGTGATGCGCTTTTTCTATTTCATCAAGCAATATAACCGAATGTGGTGTTTTACGTATAGTTTCTGTTAATAAACCACTCTGCTCAAAACCCACATAACCTGGAGGAGAGCCTATAAGCCGAGAGACAGCATGTTGCTCCATATATTCACTCATATCAAAACGATGAAAATCTATTCCTAACGAGCTAGCCAAGGCCTTTGCTAATTCAGTTTTTCCAACACCTGTAGAGCCATAAAAAAGAAAAGAAGCAACAGGACGCATTTTTTCCTCAAAACCGATATATGACCTGAGAACAGCTTTAGATATTTGCTCAATTGCATTATCTTGTCCAACAATATTCTTTTTTAACGTAACTTCAAGATTCTGAAGAAGTTTTGTGTCTGAATGCTCAATAGTTTTCACTGGCACCTGGGATATTGAAGCCACAACATCTTCAATATCTTTTGTAACTATAGAAATTTTTTCCTTATTTAGAGAAGAAAGCCTTGCAAGTGCACCAGCTTCATCAATAACGTCAATAGCTTTGTCTGGTAAATGCCTTTCTGTAATATATTTAGAAGAAAGCTCAACCGCAGCTTTAATAGATTTCTTCGTATAATGAACATTATGGTGTTTCTCATAGAGAGGAACAAGAATATGCATCATATCGATAGCTTCCTTTTCCGAAGGTTCTTCAACAAAAACTTTTTGAAATCTTCTTGCTAATGCCCTATCCTTTTCTACATATCTTTGAAATTCTTCGTATGTAGTTGAACCAATACAACGAATACTTCCTTTAGCCAATATTGGTTTTAATAAACTTGCAGCATCCACAGAACTTCCAGAAGTAGCACCAGCACCAACAATTGTATGTATTTCATCTATGACAAGAACAGCATTAGGAATTTTTTGTATTTCTTTTAATAATTCCTGCATTTTAGATTCAAAATCACCCCTATATTTTGTTCCAGCAAGAAGGTTGCCCATTTCGAGAATGAATAACTTCATATCTTTACATTGCTCTGGAACATCACCTCGGGCAATCTGCAACGCAAGCCCTTCAATAATAGCACTTTTACCAACACCTGGATCTCCAATAAGAATGGGGTTATTTTTCTTTCTTCTAGAAAGTATTTGTAAAATTCTTTGTATTTCTTTTTTTCTTCCAACAATAGGATCAATATTTCCCATTTCAGCCTGTTCTGAAAGAGCTATGGTTAATTTAGAAAGTAAAGAAGAATCATTGTCTGCGCCAGACTCCTCTGAATCTTTTGTAAAACTAATAGCATGGAGTATATCCAAGCGAGTCACTTCCAAAGCTTGCAAAAAGGAGCGAGCATAGGTATCTTCTTCATCAAATATAGCAAGAAAGACGTCTCCTATAGCAGCTTTATTCCTATCGCTATTTTGCACGTATTGTATAGCTCTTCCTAACACCCTTTGTACACTTGTTGTTTGTATAATTTGGTCCGCTTTATTTCTTGTAACGCTTTCCTTCATATTGTCTTTGAAAAAATAATCCAAAAGAGCAAAAGCCTTTGTAAAATCTACGTCAAGTTCTTCAAAAATAGTTTGCCCCTCAGAACTTTCCAAAATACTATACAGAATATGCTCTACTGTAAGAAACTCATGGCGATACTCTGTAGCTAAAAGAACCGCCTGGCTTAAAACGTCTTCCAACTCTCGTTCAAACATAAGACCCTCCCTGAATATAATTTACATTTTCTGCATAATACAACGCAGAGGAAACCCAGCTTCTTGAGCTTTCGCATGCACAAGTTGTACCCTTGTTTCTGCTATTTCAAAGGTATATATTCCACATAAGCCTTTCCCATCATTATGTATTGTTAACATGAGGGCATGAGCTTCTTCTTCTTTTTTGTGAAAAACAGATTTTAATAAAAGAACAACAAAGTCCATTGGTGTATAATCATCATTGAAAAGAAGGATTCCATATTCTGGAGGCTCTTCCACAAGTAAACTCTCAACGTGTACTTTGCTCTGTGAAACGTTATCTTCTGGCATAAGCACTCCTCTATTTCATCTCAACAGAAGCCACTATACACAAAAACTCCTCTTTTGTACATATTTTTACACAAAATTTTATAATAATGGTGTATTTAAAAGGGAAAACAACTCTCTTGACAACTATATTTTTTCACAATATAATGTGTAGTATTTTCATCGTTTTTTACGAATATCCAGATTGTAAAGGGAATAGTATATGAACAACGTTATAATAGGCGCACAATGGGGCGATGAAGGTAAAGGTAAAATTGTTGATCTTCTTGCAAAAGAATATGACTATGTTGTGCGTTTTAACGGTGGAAATAATGCAGGCCACACAATTATAGTTGATAATAAAAAATATATACTTCACACTCTTCCATCTGGCATACTATACCCAAATACACACTGCGTTATAGGTAATGGTGTTGTGTTTGACCCCGTTGTTTTATGTTCGGAAATAGATACACTAGAGCAACAAGATGTTACAATACTTCCAAAAAACTTGTTCCTTAGTAGTAAAGCACATTTAGTTATGCCATATCATAAAACCCTTGACCTTGCCCGAGAAAAAAGGTCTTCGAATAAAATAGGCACTACAGGTAAGGGTATTGGCCCTTGTTACGAAGATAAAGCAAGCAGATATGGTATACGTGCAATGGATATCTTTGATCAAAACCTTCTTGCACAAAAAATAACAAAAATTTTGGAAGAAAAGAACACCCTTTTTTCCCACTTGTATAAAGAAAAAATATTTTGCACAGAAGAAATTATAGCCTATCTTTCTCCCTATATTGAGCGCATAAAACCCTTTATTACAGATACATCTCTTATTCTTTCTAAAGCACTTTCAGATAAGAAAAAAATACTTTTTGAAGGAGCACAGGGAACGTTTTTAGATATAGACCATGGAACGTACCCATATGTGACCTCTTCTTCGACAGTAACGGGAGGTATTTCTACTGGAACAGGTCTAGCTCCTCAAGTAATAACGAAAGTAACAGCCATAATAAAGGCATATATTACAAGAGTTGGTGGTGGCTTTTTTCCAACGGAACTTCACGATGAAATTGGTATATTCTTACAAGAAAAAGGCTTTGAAATTGGTTCAACAACAGGACGTAAACGCCGTTGTGGCTGGTTAGATGCTGTTCTTTTAAAAGAAGCTATTAGGTATAATGGCATAACAACACTTGCATTGACCAAAATAGATGTTCTTACAGGATTGAAGAAAATAAAAATGTGTGTGGGATATAAATTAGAAAATACTATATACGATACTCTGCCCTCCAATCTTTCTGAAATTGAACAAATTCAGCCTATTTATGAAGAATTTGACGGTTGGAATGAAAACATAATGCAGTGTCAAACAGTAGATTCTTTGCCAGAAAATGCACAAATATTTATTAAACGTATTGAAAAATTTACGTCAACACCTATATCTATTATCTCAGTCGGTCCAGAAAGACATCAAACAATTATTTGTTAACAATATGAACCCTATTTTACATTATTTAGGAAATACGTCACATAAAACATTATCCAAAAGCTACCTTCGTGCTCTTTCTCATAATCCTCCTCAATTAGTGCTATTAGAAGGAGGAACAAGAGAAGAGCGTATATATAATTCACTCTACATAATGACAGCAATTCAGTGCGAATCTGAAAATACACCCTGTTTAACATGCTCATCTTGTCTCTCAATTCTGTCTAAACATATTGCATCTGAAGAATACCGTGAACTAGAAAAAAGCAATAAAAAAGACCACGGTATTTATTTTCGTTTTGGCGATATGCATTATTTTGATGCTCGTTATGGATTATATAGTAATCAAATACGCACACTAAAAAAAGAAATTTCTTCTTCCCCAAAGAAGAAACATATTATTTGTATTATAGAATTACAAGAAGCTCACAGTATAAAAGAACTTAGTAATGCTCTTTTAAAAATTGTGGAGGAACCCGATAAGACTCTTTTCTTCATAATAACGACACCAATCCACTCACAAATAGTACCAACAATTGTTTCAAGAGCACATGTTATCACTCTTGCCTGGCCAGCCTCTCACTCATTACACTTTCCAAGCCTGCATATTATACAGGAAATGGAAACATTTTTACAAACAGGCAAAGGATATTTTACTCAACAATCTACACACACAAAAACACTAGACACTGAGCAACTTCACACAATATTTACGTATTTTCAGGTAGCATTATGTCAAGCGTTAAAAAAAAATCCAATCAATACACTATCAAAAATACTATCAACATACTCAACAAAAAAGCTCTATTTTTGTGGTGAAGTAATTACACAATATCAGGAACAACTGAAAGCAAATGTTTCACCTTCTCTCATTGTAGATACATTCATACTTACATTATACACAAATTTGTATAGGTAATGGGATACCATTTGATTTTTCCTTATAACTGTGATACAAAAGTATAATGGACGCCTTAATAAACAAACTTCCAATAACAGCCATACTTCTTACAACGAATTCAGAAAGACTTCTAAAAGAATGCCTCCGCTCCATCTCCTTCTGTGAACGTATCATTGTTGTTGATGGAGGAAGCACAGATGCGACACTCTCTATAGCTTCTGAAATGAAGGTGGAGATAAAAGAACGCCCTTGGGATGATATCGTCTCACAAACTCAGTATGCCCTTTCTCTCATAAAAACAGAGTGGGGATTTTATTTAGATAGCGATGAAATTTGTACCAAAGAATTAGAACAAGCAATCCGTACTCTTTTTCAAAATAAAATAGAACACACAGGCTATACTGTTCAAAGAGCCACATGGTATCTTGATAGGTTTTTACTACATGGCAAGTGGTACCCTGAAAAATTACTTCGACTTTTTAAAACAGAATACACGCATATTGGCCATTCTGGTGCACACCATTATCTTTATACCATTGGCTCGAATAGCCATCTTGCAAAAGATATTTTGCATTATTCCTATTCTGGATATAAAAATCAGCTAGACAAGCTCAATAGTTATGCAGAAGATGGTGCCTGTGATTTAAGAAAAAATAATAAGAAAGGAGGCATTGCAAAGGCATCGCTACATGCACTAAGCAGGTTCTTTGTACAATATATTATATATAAAGGTTTTTTAGATGGTAGAGCGGGTTTTATTCTTTCTGTACATGAGGCATTTTATGTTTTTTGTAAATACATTCGTATAACAGAAGAATCTTGGGGAAAACCATATACTTATAAAAAAGGTGATATTACTCAACATAAAAATTAGCGCAAGAGGATTGCATGGGAACACTACGATACAAAAGAGTACTAATAAAATTAAGTGGCGAAGCGTTAGCGGGAGCCAAGGGATATGGTATAGAACCTGAAATAGTTTCAAAAATTTGTACAGAAATATCAAATTTGGTGACCATGGGAGCAGAGATATCTATAGTAATAGGTGGTGGCAATATCTTTAGGGGGCTTAGTGCTTCTGCAAAAGGAATGGATAGAGCTACAGCAGATTATATGGGCATGCTCGCAACCGTAATGAATGCTGTTGCTATACAAGATTTTCTAGAAAGATTAGGCCATCCAACAAGAGTGCTTTCTGCAATAACTATTCAAGAATTATGTGAACCCTATATAAGAAGAAAAGCCCTACGCCACCTTGAATTAGGTAGAATAGCAATTTTTGCAGCAGGCACTGGAAACCCTTATTTTACAACAGATACAGCAGCAGTTTTACGTGCCACAGAAATGCAATGTTCACTGATAATTAAAGCAACCAAAGTAGATGCTATTTATGATAAAGACCCTTTGCTCTTCCCAGATGCAAAAAAATATGATACGTTAAGCTATAGAGAGACAGTACTGAGTGGATTACAAGTTATGGATACAACAGCAATAACACTTGCTGAAGAAAACAAAATTCCAATTGTAGTTTGTAATATGCAAAATGGTGCTATTTCTAGAGTTCTTCAGGGTATTTCAGAAGGAACTATTGTATATAACAAAATGATATAAGGAGTATAGTATGTCTGACGATTTTAATAAAGAGAAGCTTCTTTGTGATATGGAAGAGCGTATGGAAAAAGCACTTAATACTCTTGAGAAAGAATATGAGAAATTGCGTACAGGGCGAGCTTCTTCAAGTATAGTAGAGGGTATAAAAGTAGAATATAATGGTGCGATGACACCCATTGTGCACCTTTCAACAGTATCTGTTCAAGATAGCAGAACTATTACAATAAAACCGTGGGATAAGGCATCTATGATAGCTATAGAAAAAGCTATTATCTATGCTGGTACAGGTCTTACACCATGTAATGTAGGTGATAAAATTACTATCTCTATTCCGCCTCTTACAGAAGAAAGAAGAAAAGAACTTGTCAAAGTTGGTAAAAAACTCACAGAGGATGCTAAAATAGCTATTCGTAATATACGAAGGGATGGAAATGACACTCTGAAGAAAAAAGAAAAAGAGAAAACTATAACAGAAGATGAGTCAAAATTTGTACACAACGAGATTCAAAAATTAACAGATTCCTTTATTGAACAGGCAGACGTAAAATATACAGCAAAAGAAAAAGAAATTCGTGAAGTTTAATTTCAAATGAATAATAACAAAACTGTGTATTTCCCTTCATTAAAACACTTAGCCATTATTATGGATGGAAATGGGAGATGGGCGAAAGAACAAGACTTACCTCGTTCTGATGGGCATAAACAAGGGGGTTCTGTTGCTCATACTGTTATTCAAGAGTGTGCAAGGTTAAGGATTCCTACACTCACACTGTATGCTTTTTCTAAGGAAAATTGGAAACGATCGAAAGCAGAAATACGTATGCTCTTTTCCTATTTTATTCTTTCAATTTATAAAAAAATAGAGATACTAGTACAAAATAATATTCGTTTGACCTTTTTAGGAGAATTAGACACTCTTCCATCTTCTGTAAAAATAGCTCTGCACTTTGCCTTAAAACAAACACAAAAATTAGATGGTATGCAGCTCAATATAGCTTTTAATTATTCTGGACGGGAAGAAATTATTCAAGCATGCAAAAAAATGTGTAGCGATTCAATTACACCAGATTCAATAACAGAAGAATATTTTTCATCTTGTCTATATACGAAAGGACAAGCAGATCCAGACCTTATAGTGCGCACGGGTGGAGAAGAACGTTTAAGCAATTTTCTTATATTTCAATCTGCATACAGTGAATTTTATTGTTCTCAAACATATTGGCCAGATTTTTCCGTGGAAGAACTACATATAATTCTAAGAACATATGAAACAAGAAATAGACGCTTTGGAGCAGAGGAAACATAATAATGACAAATGAACTTACACTACGTATTTATACATCTATGGGAATTATAGGGGCTCTCGCTATACTTTTTTTTCTTGGTCCTTTTTTTATATCTCTAGCGCTTTGTGTTGTTGTTATTCTTACACTCATAGAATTTTACACAATAATTAATATTACAACAAATAAATTACTACTTAGTACTGGTTTATTCTTTTCGATACTACTTTGTTTAAGTGGTTATTTACAAAATCCAACAATCACGATGATTGTTCTTATATGTGTCATTATTTTTCCGCTCTTACTTTTTTTATTTTTATGGGGTTTCTTCAATACACTTATTTCTATTACAGATATTGCTCTTTGTATTATAGGTATTTTGTATATTCCTTTTCTCTTACATTTTGCATTATACCTTTCTGTATCGGAACAAATATTCGTCTTGTTAATCACAGTAAGTTCTGACGTAAGTGCTTATTTTGGCGGTAAATTCTTTGGAGAAACAGCTATTTGGCCAAAAGTAAGTCCTAAAAA
Source organism: Desulfovibrionaceae bacterium (assembly GCA_051650105.1). Lineage (GTDB taxonomy): Bacteria > Desulfobacterota > Desulfovibrionia > Desulfovibrionales > Desulfovibrionaceae > CAMWXW01. The sequence continues at coordinate 131,399 of JBOFIJ010000016.1, read as the reverse complement.
AACGAGAGAAGGGAGTATAATAAGTTTAGTAACTTGCACATTTTTGTGTCTCATATATGGCTCTCTTTTCTTACATTATTCGTTATGGATCCTTCTTATGATAAGTATTACACTAAATATACTATCGCAGTTAGGAGATTTTTTAGAATCCGCTTTGAAACGCATTTTTCAAGTAAAAGATTCTGGTACAATTCTTCCAGGTCATGGTGGTTTACTTGACAGAGTGGATAGTTTACTACTGGTAGTACCAACCTACTTTATTTTACAATATATATTCTTGGGGTGATATGAAATATATTTCTCAAATGCCTTCGAATACATGGTCTACTACATTCCCACGAGTTTTGAGTATTCTTGGTTCAACAGGTTCAATTGGAAGAACAGCCCTTCATATAGTGCGCAATGCTAGGGAAGATTTTATTCTTCATGCTCTTTCTTGTGGAAATAATATTACACTTCTTGCAGAACAAGCGAATGAGTTCAGACCACCGTATCTGTGTATATTAGAAGAAAACGCTCTTCCACAAATAAAGAGTCTACTTGCAAAAGGGTATACTCCAGAAATATATTTTGGTAACGAAGGATATGCTTATATTGCTTCGCATCCAAAGGTTGATATTGTTCTTTCTGCACAAGTTGGTGCAAGTGGCCTTTACGGAACACATGCTGCCATTGCGGCAGGAAAAGTTGTTGCATTAGCTAATAAAGAATCTCTTGTTTTGGCAGGGGAACTCTTTCGTGCCCTTTGTAAAAAAACTGGAGCTGTCATTCTTCCTGTAGACTCAGAACACAATGCACTCTTTCAAATAATAATGGGGACTCCATCAAAAATACGCAGAATACTTTTAACTGCTTCAGGTGGCCCATTTAGAGGTAAATCAAGAGAATTTCTTGAAAATGTAACACCAGAAATGGCATTAAAACATCCTACGTGGAATATGGGAGCAAAAATTTCCATTGATTCTGCAACATTGATGAACAAAGCTTTTGAAATTATTGAGGCATATCATCTATTTGGCCTTGATGTGCAATATATAGATGCTATTATTCATCCAGAATCTATTATTCATTCTTTGGTTGAATTTAAAGATAATAGCCAAATTGCTCAACTAAGTATTCCTGATATGAAGCTTGCAATTGGTCACGCAATCTATTATCCTAGAACAGAAGATCTTGGTATAACAACATTGGACTTAACAGCGATAAGGACATTAACATTTGACAAAATGCCAACACACTCTCTATGCTTTTCCTTCGCTCATAAAGTATTGGAAAAAAAGGGCTTTTTACCCATCATATTGAATGGAGCTAATGAAATTGCTGTAGAACTTTTTTTAAAGAAAGAAATTGGATTTTTGGATATTCCTCTCCTTATAGAAAAGACATTAGAATACCCGTTTTACATAAAAGAGGCAGAAAATATAGAGGATATTCTTCAAATTGATATTCTTTCACGAAAAAAAGCATATGAAATAGCACAAAGTTTAAGGAGTTTTCTATGACATTCACAGGCATATTTGCCGTTATTATTGTTTTTGGTGGCCTGATTTTTTTTCATGAATTGGGGCATTTTCTTATAGCTCGTTTATTTGGAATAGGAGTTAAAACATTTTCAATTGGTTTCGGTAAAAAGCTATTTACACACACGTATGCTAAGACAGAATATTGTCTTTCATTAATTCCTCTTGGCGGTTACGTAGCTCTTGTAGGAGAAGATGACACAGTTGAATTGCCAGAAAATTTTACTGAAAAAGAGAGTTTTGCTCTGCGTCCAACATGGCAAAGATTTCTTGTTGTTGCAGCTGGAGCTTTTTTTAATATTATTCTTGCAGTCATACTCTATTTTTGTATTTTTTTCTTTTCTGGAAAACCATATCTTACTCCTGTTGTTGGTGACGTGTTTAAAGACTCTCCAGCACAACAAGCACATTTAGAAGTAGGAGATATTATTATAGGAATTAATTCCACACCAGTAACAAAATGGTCCGAGATTCATCCACTAATTCAAATACAAAGAGATACACCAACAATCATTGAGTATGTCCGTGATGGTATAGTCAATACAACCACCATACAAGCAATAATCTCAAAAGTACCTAATATTTTTGGAGAAGAACAGGAGGCCTTTGTTTTAGGAATAAAACCTTCTGGAGAACAAAAAGTTACACACCTTACATTTTTATCTTCTGTTAAAGAATCTTTTATAACAACGTACCAAAGTTTGGCTCTTACAGCAGAAAGCTTATTAAAACTCATACAAAGGTCAGTCCCTTCAGATTCTATGGGCGGACCAATAATGATAGCACAAGTTATTAATCAAAGCTCTACACAAGGCATCATTGCTATTGTGAGTCTTGCTGCTCTAATTAGCATCAATTTGGGTTTTATTAATTTATTACCAATTCCCGTATTAGACGGAGGTCATATTCTCTTTTTAACAATAGAAATGATTACGAGAAGACCAGTATCACTTGAATGGAGAACAAGACTCTCATATGTTGGACTTTCTCTTTTATTATTTCTCATGCTTTTTGCAACATATAATGACGTTATGCGCTTTTTCAAATAATGCTTTATGTAATCCTTAATAATAGTGATGGCTCTTTACAAATAGGCATAGGCACAGAAGAAGTCCTTCTCTATTCCTCTCAAACCATGCTCTCATCAAAAGGGACAGAATATCTTATTCCTTCCCTTTTAGAAGCTTTTTCAAGAATAGGGTATTCCCAAAAAGAAATAACACATATTTCTTGTGTAGTTGGCCCTGGTTCTTTTACTGGAATACGTCTTATACTGACAACAGCACTTGGTATAGCAAAAACTCTTAATGCCACATTAGGAGCACTACAGTATCTTGAAAGCCTTGCTTTCTCTGCATATAACCCCTCAGTCCATTATTGGGTAATGACACATGCACGTAAAAATTTGCTCTATCTACAAGGATACTACTGCAACCCTGAAAATCACTTTGTCCAGCAAAAGACAGAAGTACATGTTCTTTCTCCACAAGAAACTAGCTTATATATTATAAACAACATGCATGATCAAAGCTACCTTCTTGGCAAAGGTGCCCATTTATATAAAGACTTTTTTAATAAAAGCCTTGCACATATTCCAATTATGCCAAAACATAACAACACCCCTAGTATGGAAGCCCTCTATTCTCTTTCTCAAAAAATACCCTATTCTCTTCATGCTCTCACACCTTTATATATTCGTCCAAGTGATGCAGAAGAAAATATTTATACAATAGCCCACAAGCTTGGATTTTCTGATAAAGAAATCGCAGAATATTATACAAATAAAAATTCTTAATACAGATACCCCATATGGTATATCTACACAATAACGTCTTGTGCCTATTAAAAAAGGGCAGTGGCTAAATAAGCCCACTACCCCACAATATATTTAAGAAAAAATACCAAGATAAGAAAATTAATACTAAATATATCTTATTTGGATTGCAGTAATGAAGTTGGATCAATACCTTCACCAACAGAGAACAATGCAAAGTGCAATTTTATTTTGTGTTTTGGAGTAACTCGGCCCATAGTACCAATAATGTCTCCAACTCGTACTATCTGCCCAACACTCACATTATAAGAATCAAGCGAAGAATATCCACTAAAAATACCTTGTCCATGATTTATATAAATAGTCTTTCCAAGAAAATAAAACGGACTCACAAAAGCAACCGTTCCTGAAGCAGTTGCATATATAGGGTCACCAATTTTACCAGAAAAATCAAGCCCCTCATGAGCTGTCTGCTTTTTATTATTATATATATTTGTGTGTCCAAAACCCTGCAAAATATGAAAAGGCTTTGCAACAGGGCTCCCCCATATATCTTTCTCCCAATATCTTATAGAAGAAAACGTTCGCAATAATTTATTTCTTTGCAAAATGGCATTTTTCATATCAGCATTATCACCTGTATTCTTGAGCTTCGTCTCACTTGGCAAAGAATATTTTGTAACGGTGTGGGATGCTTTAAGGACTTTAAAAGTATACTTATGTTCAATTCCATTAATAGAAATAATAATAGTAGTAGATGGAGTATTTTTATTGACAGGTAATACCAGCATCATAAGAGAATTATATTTTCTACCATCTAGTTTTTGAGAAAAAGAAATACTCTTTCTATTCCATGTAACATCAATAGATGACGGTTTATCTGTTACAAGATTGACAAAAAAGGGAACACCTTCAGTAATAACTTTTGGTATAGATATACTAATGCCTTCCCCAATTCTCTTATCATTAATATCAGATATATCTTGCTGATTGGCAGTAGCATCAGACGAATATATAGGAGCAAGACTTATGATAGAAAACAAAAACAACGAATAAAATATGGTATATAATATTCTCAACAGAACCTCCCGAATAAAGACTTACTAGTATCTAATAAAAAATACCAGTGGATCTTATATATATCAAGATAACACGTTTTTATTTAATAACAAGATTTGTCGAATCTACTGGTCTCCCATAAGAATACAATGTGAAATGTAAATGTGGCCCTGTAACCCTTCCCGTAGCACCAATTTCTCCTATTTTCTGACCTGCCTTTACTCGCTCATTTTTTTTCACAAGAATTTTGCTCATATGCGCATATCCAGAGATAATACCCTGTCCGTGATCAATATAAACAATATTCCCAGTAAAATAATGTGCTCCAGCAAAAGCAACTACTCCATCATGTGCGGCATATATCGGAGCACCAGTAGAACCACGAAAATCAAGTGCTTGGTGAGGATTTCTGTGTTCACCATTAAATATACGCCGTGCACCAAACGAGCTTGTTAAAATACCTTCAGCAGGTCGTACCCAAGTATCTTTATCCCATAATCTTTTATCACTAACACGGGCAAACAAGATGGATCTTTTATCTCGTTCTTTTACTAAACGTTCTTGAACAGCTTTTGGAGGCTGAACGTATTGTCCTTCCACAGAAAGTTTTTGTGTGTCATACGTTCTTTTTTCACTTTTTATAATATACTCATATTTTTTTTTATTAATTGTAATTACTAATTTTTGTTCTCCAGAAGGAGTATCTATAGGTAATGCCAACATTGTTACAGAATGATATTTATCTTTAAATTTTTCTTGAGTAACCACATATTTCTTTTTTGTCCAAGAAATAACAATAGCGGAAGGTTTTTTTGTAGTAATCTCAACAAAAAAAGGAACTGCATCTTCTATATTTTCTGGAACAACAATATTTGGTGAATCATTCTCAATAATATCTTGTGTATACAGCGTCGATTCAAATCCCCAGGCAACAAGTACTATTATGCCAAAAGTAAAAAATATCTTCTTCATTTTTTTTCTTCCTTTACCTCAATTTCAATTATATCCACTAATAAAGAAAAATTGTTACCTTTCACTTTCACCCTCTCTCCTTGAATATCTGATATATATTGTATTTTTGTCCCATCTATATTTTCCAATCTTGCATACCCTTCCTCCAAAAATATCATGGGATTTTTGGAGTACAGTTTACACAGAATATCATTTAAAAATTTTTCATAGAAAAATATATATTCTTGATATCTTTTATATAAGATCTGCAATTTCTGTACAAAAAAAACACTTTTTTGTGAAATTATATTAGAAAATCGTATATACTCCAATCTTTTCACTAAAGTATTTAGAGAATCTTCTTTTCTCTCTAAATATAAATACACTCTATTTTCTAAAGTACTTGCAAAAGAGCACAGCATTTCTGTCAGAATAAAGATCCTATTTTCTAATGAAAGATCAATAAGAGATCTTTGCATATATTCTAAAAAGAGAAGATCTTTATTAATTATCTGAGACAATACAAAGCGCAATTTCCACACTATATTCTCTAAAAAAGATTCCTTGGCCGCAATTTGAACATGTGGAGAAAAAAATGCAACAGAATTAGCTAAAACTTGTATTTTTTGTGCACATCGCCCAATACACGTATAGAATACTGTATTTAACTTCTTTTTTAAAGAAAATAAATAATCATATTCTTCAGTGCGTGTTTTCCATAATAAATGAGCAGCATGAGAAGGAGTAGCTGCACGAGTATCAGCAATCATATCGGCAAAAGAATGGTCTACCTCATGCCCGATCGCGGCTAATACATGTATTGTGGAATTAAAAATAGCTTCAGCAATTTCTTTAGAATTAAAAATAGAAAGATCTTCATTCCCTCCTCCACCTCTCATAATTAATATGGTATCTGCCCAATATTTCTCATTTGCGTCTCTAATAGCCCTTTGTATCTCAAACGATGCCAATTCTCCCTGCACAGTAACATCGTATAAAACTATTTCAGATCCTATACCTCTTTCACTAGCAATCACAAGAAAATCTTGAATAGCAGCTCCATTAAGAGCTGTAATAAGAGCAATTTTTTGAACTCTTTTTGGCAGAGGACGCTTCCTCTCAAGAGAAAACGCCCCAATAGACTCAAGGTCGATTTTTAAAAGCATATAATCACGATGTAAAAGACCTTCTCCAATATATTCAACGAGGTCGATAATAATTTGATGTGAACTCTTATAAAGTGTGATAATTCCAGCACAATACAGTATATCACCATTTTTAATATGGGAAGATACACATTCTTGAGGCTCCTCTAATAGCTCTCCAGTGAGAATATCAAAATTTTTATTGTGCCTTTGTTTAGAAAAAAACCAAACACAATTAATAACAGAACAGGCATCCTTAAGAGAAAAATAAAGATGCCCCGCAGAAGAACGTGAGAGGTTGGTTACTTCACCTTGTATCCATACAAAAGGAAAGAGGGTTTCAACATGATCAAGAAGCTTTGAATGTATCTCTGTTACAGTATAGACCCTTTCCATATTTATAAATTCATAGGAAAAACATTTTTATAGTAATCTAAAAAATTTTCTTTAAAATTCTCTAAAGCAAGTTCATGCTTTTCTCCTGTTTTTCTATTCTTGCATTCAACACATCCCTTTTCCAAAGAACGTCTTCCTAAAATAATTTGCAAAGGAATACCTAATAAATCAGCATCTTTTAATTTAAATCCCGCACGTTCCGTAGTATCATCAAATAAAACATTATATCCTTGAGTTTTCAAAATAGTATATAGTTCTTCAGCTTTTTCGTTGGTTTTATCAGAATCTAAAGACACAATAATAATATCAAATGGTGATACTACAGGTGGAAAAACAATACCAAATTCATCATTATTTTGTTCTATGATAGCAGCAATCATTCTCGATACTCCTATACCATAACACCCCATAACGTAATGCTTTGAAAGCCCATCTTCATCAACAAAAGTAGCATTCATAGCTTCACTATATTTTGTCCCTAATTTAAAAATATGGCCTACCTCAATTCCCTTTTTAAAATTAAGAGAAGCCTCACACCTTGGACACATATCATCTATTGCAATAGTTCTAATATCTGCATAGTCCACTTCAACTAAAAGATCCCTTTTAAAAGAAAAATTCTTTATATGATAATCTTTTTTATTCGCTCCAACAATATATATATTATCCTGCTTTAATTCATAATCAACAATAATTCTTGTAACTTTCAAAGCAATAGGGCCAACAGCCCCCCCCATACTAGATAGTTCCAATATCTCTTCTTCAGAAGCTTTTCGAATAGATTGTGCGGATAGATATGTTTCTACCTTGCATTGGTTTAATTCCCTATCACCTCGAAGAAGAAAAAGAACAAATTCATTATCAACAACATATAATAACGATTTAATAATATTTTTCTTCGATATATCTAAAGAAAGAGAGAGTTCCTCAATCGTCTTCACATTAGGAGTAAAAATTTCTGTTAATAAAGGAATTTCTAATGAAGGATCTTCTATACATTCACAAGAATCAATACATTCAGCCCTTTCAATATTAGCAGCATAAGAACATGAAGAACAAAAAACAATGGTATCTTCACCTACATCAGATAAAAGAATAAATTCATGAGAAGAAGATCCACCGATAGACCCAGTATCAGCTTCAACAACTTTAAAAGATAATCCTAATCGTTCAAAAATTCTTACATAAACATCATACATCATTTTATAAGATATATCTAAAGCATCTTCATTACGATCAAAAGAATAAGCATCTTTCATCAAAAATTCTCTGCCTCGCAAAAGACCAAAACGAGGTCTCATTTCATCTCGAAATTTCCAATGTATTTGATAAAAATTACAAGGCAATTGCTTATAAGAAGAAATATCTTTTAAAGCAACCGCAATTGCAATTTCTTCATGAGTTGGACCAAGTGCAAATGATCTTTGATTTCTATCTTCTAAACGAAATAACTCCTTTCCATAATAAAGCCATCTACCAGATCGTTCCCATAATTCAGAAGGTTGTAAAATAGGATAAAAAACCTGCATCACACCAGCATTTTCCAATTCACTTTCAACCAATGCTTGAATTTTTCTTAATACAAGATAGCCAAAAGGTAAAATAGCGTATATTCCACTAGCAACCTGTCTTATCATTCCAGCACGCAAAAGCAATTTATGACTGATAACCTCAGCATCTTTTATACTTTCTTTCAAAGTGGGAATAAAAAAACTCGACCTTCTCATAACAACATTCTCCTTACCCTCTTCTAAAAAAGATAGCGAAGAATAATTCTCCGCTATCTCAAATAAACAAAAAGAAAATAAGATTAATTCCCACTAAGAGTTTCCTGGGAAACAACAAATTCAATAAGAGCCATAGGAGCTGCATCCCCTTTTCTAGGAAGAGCCAACTTAACAACCCTTGTATATCCACCATTCCTATCTTTAAATTGCGGTGCAATTTCATCAAAAAGCTTTTTAACGAGCTGATGATCATGCAAAACAGCAAAAACCTGTCTTCTTGCATGCAAAGTATTCTCTAAGCCAAGAGTTATCAAGGGTTCAACTATTCCTCTTAAAACTTTAGCTTTAGTTTCAGTTGTTTTAATTCTACCATGTATAAAAAGAGCTCGAGCCATATTAGCGAACAATGCCTTTCTATGTGACGATGTTCTGCTCAATTTTTTACCAGAATTTCTATGTCTCATCTTGCGTATTCCTTTTCCATTCCTGTAATTTCTTTTCAAAATCCTCTACTTTCGTGCCAAAATCAAGTCCCATTTCTTGCAAAACTTTCCTAATTTCATCGAGAGACTTTCTTCCAAAGTTTTTAGTTCTCAACATATCAGCTTCAGTTCTTTGCACAAGTTCACCAACATAAGAAACAGCCGCAGCTTTAAGACAATTATTTGCTCTAACAGAAAGTTCTAAATCATCAATACCTTTAAATAGATTGACATTTAATTCCGTTGCTGCATGAATAAAATTAATTTCATCATCTATTATTTGCTCATCAAAATTAACAAAAACAGTTAACTGCTCTTTAATAATTTTAGCACTATACGCAATTGCATCTGCTGGTAAGACAGATCCATCCGTCCAAACCTCAATAATCAATTTATCATAATCTGTCATCTGTCCAACTCGGGCTTGTTCAATAGAATACGCTACTTTTCTTACAGGAGAAAAGCTCGAATCCAAACGAATAATTCCAAGTTCATCAGATAAACCCTCATGCATATCAGCAGGCAAATACCCTTTACCCATTCTTAATTCCAATTCACAAACAAAATCTTTGTCTTCGCTGAGTGTCAGAATATGTTGTTCTGGGTTGAGAACCTTTACAAGGTGATTTACAACAATATCAGCGGCTGTTACACTACCCGCTTTTTTCGCAGAAATAAAAACTTTTTGAGGTTCCGTCACATTCACAGCAAAACGAACTTGTTTAATATTCAAAACAATATCAGTGATATCTTCTAAAACACCCTCAATGGTAGTAAATTCATGCTGAATAGTATTTATTTTTGCGGAAACAGGAGCTACACCTTGCAAAGAAGAAAGTAAAACTCTCCGAAGAGCATTTCCAAGAGTGAGTCCATAACCCCTTTCAAGGGGCTCACACACAAATTTACCATACATTATATCAGAAGAAGCACTTTCTCTTAAAATCTGAGTAGGCTGTACAAGACTACACCAATTACTAACATTAATGACCCTATCGCCCTGTTTATTCTGCATTATTTCCACCTATCACTTACCTAGAATAATATTCCACAATGAGATGTTCATCTATCGGAGCTTGAATGTCTTCTCGTTGAGGAAGGACCTTAACCACAGCAGTTAAATTCTCTACATTAAAATCTAACCATGTAGGCAAACCTCGCCTTGCGATAACACCCTGAGACTCCATAATAACAACGTTCTCTCTATACTTTTCCAAAACAGTGATAGTATCACCGACAGAAAGTTGAATAGATGGAATATTTACACGTCTTCCATTAATTAAGAAAAATCCATGAGTAATAAATTGTCTCGCCTGATTACGAGAATTTGCCAACCCTACACGATAGATTATATTATCAAAACGACACTCTAATGTTTGGAGTAAAACGGTTCCAGTAACACCTTTATTTCTGTCTGCCTCAAGAAAACACAAATAAAACTGTTTTTCTAAAACGCCATAAATTCTCCTGACCTTCTGTTTCTCTCTTAACTGTAAACCATAATCAGAAATTTTCTTACGATTCCTACCATGTTGTCCAGGAGCATAAGGCCTTCGCTCATAAGAGCACTTTTCCGTGTAACAACGCTCACCTTTAAGATAAAGCTTTACACCTTCTCTCCGACACTGACGACATTTTGCTTCAGTATATTTAGCCAAAATTTCCTCCAAAATTAAACGCGACGTCGCTTTGGTGGGCGACAGCCATTATGTGGAATAGGTGTTATGTCTCGAATAAAAACAATCCGAAAACCCATTGAACTTATGGAACGCATTGCTGCCTCTCTACCAGTACCAGGACCTTTTACATAAATACCGACAGTTCTCATTCCATGTTCCTGAGCCTTTTTAGCAGCACTTTCTGCAGCAACCTGAGCAGCAAACGGTGTCCCTTTACGAGAACCTTTAAAACCACTCTGACCAGCAGTAGACCAACTTACAGCATTTCCCCTAGGATCTGTAAATATAACCATCGTGTTGTTAAAAGATGCTATTATATGAGCTACCCCTATCGGAATATTTTTCTTTTCTTTCTTCTTGTTTACACGCTTTACTTTTGCCATAAAAACTCTCACTATAATAAAATGTTAAAGACAGGAGGGTTAACGCTTTTTAGGAGCACTTCCTCGTAATCGGCCTTTCCTCGTTCTTGCATTCGTGTGAGTTCTCTGTCCACGCACCGGCAGACCACGACGATGCCGCAAACCCCTATAACAAGCAATATCCATTAAACGCTTTATCGCAGAAGAGATGTCTCTACGAAGTTCACCTTCTACTCTATAAGCTCGTTCAATTTCCTTTCTTATATCATTAATTTCCTCAGGGCTTAATTCATCTATACCACGCTGCCAATCAATCTTCACCGTATTAAGTATTTGTAAAGCAGTTGCTCTACCTATTCCATATATATACGTTAACGCGATATCAACACGCTTACCAGATGGTAGATCTACACCAGATATTCTTGCCACAATGCTCTCCTGAAATTATCCTTGACGTTGTTTATGTCTTGGGTTACTACAAATAACTCGAAGAACCCCTTTACGACGCAGAACTTTACAATTAGGACATATTTTTTTCACAGATGGTCTGACTTTCATTTAGACTCCAAGTTAACTCAAAATAACGTTCTCGACTATCTTTACCTAAAAAAAGAATTTTAGTCAAGATCTTTAATATTTTTTTCACTATGAACTAGTTAAAATCTCTGGACCATCTTTCGTTATTGCAACTGTGTGTTCAAAATGTGCTGCGCATGAAGAATCCTTTGTCACAACAGTCCAACCATCTTCCAATGTTTTAGTTTCTTCAGAACCTAAAACAAACATAGGTTCAATAGCCAGAACCATTCCTTCTTCTAACGGAATATCTCCCCCAGTATTAGGAGCATAATTAAAAACATAAGGTTTTTCATGCAAAACCTTACCTATCCCATGTCCAGTATACTGACGCACAATACCGTAACCATTTTTTTCAGCTTCTGCTTGAATAGCACGAGACAAAGCATACAATGTAGAACCATCTCTCATGTTTTCTATTCCCTTTTCTAAAGCCAATTTAGTTGCATTCATGAGATCAATTTTCTCTTTATCTACCTTGCCTACAGCAAATGTCCTCGCAGAGTCACCGTAATAACCTTCATAGATTGCACCCATATCTACAGAAACAATGTCCCCCTCTTGGAGAAATCTTTTTTCCGATGGAATTCCATGAACAATTTCCTCATTAATGGAAATACAAAGTGCTGCAGGGAAACCAGAATATCCAAGAAATGCAGGTTTAATTTTAGCTTCTTCACAAAGTTTTCTTGCTTTTTCTTCAAGACTCATAGTGGAAATTCCTGGAGAAACCATAGCACCTATGCAATCCAAAACAGAAGAAACAAAACGGCCAGCCTCCCTCATATACAAAAGATCTTTTTCCTTTTTTATAGTAATACCATAACGAGTTTTCAAGATGAACGACCTTTCCTATTTTTTTGACGTAATAACGATTCATACTGCTGAGAAATAAGATGTGATTCCAATTGAGTCATAAAATCCATGGCAACGCCAACAACTATCAAAATACTTGTTCCTCCAAAATGAAACGGAACATTAAGCTCTGCTATTAATATTACAGGCAATATACAAATTGCAGAAATATACGCTCCACCCCAAAGAGTTAATCTTGATAAAACTCCATTTAAATACTCTTCTGTTTTTTCTCCTGGACGTATACTTGGAACGAAACCTCCTGACTTTTTCAAATTCTCAGAAAGTTCTTTAGGATCAAAAAGAATAGCCGTATAAAAATAACAAAAGAAGAAGATTAATATGACAAATATAACGTTATATAGTATCCCATATGGAGAAAACAATTGAGAGAATTTGTGAATCCATTCATTAGTTGAAAAGGTCTGTAGTGTTGCTGGAAATAACAACAAACTTGAAGCAAATATAGGAGGAATTACCCCTGCAGTATTTAATTTTAGTGGAAGATGTGTGGATTGACCTCCATATATCTTAGCACCAACTTGACGCTTGGCATACTGAATAGGCACACGACGCTGAGCTCTTTCACAGAAAACAACACCATATAGTACCACAAGCATCACAATAAACAAAAACAGCAGAACTATTACTTGAATATCTCCAGCACTAAGAAGCTGAAATAAACTAGTTATGGCAGAAGGCAAACTGGCAATAATACCAGCAAAAATGATAAGAGATATCCCATTACCTATACCTTTTTCTGTTATCTTCTCACCAAGCCACATTATAAACATTGTCCCAGCGGAAAGAGTAAGACATGTTGTAAAACGAAAAACCATGCCAGGATCAAGAACAATAGGCAAAGCACTTGGACTCTGCATATTTTCTAAGCCAACAGATATCCCAAAACCCTGAATCAAAGTAAGTAACAATGTAAGATAACGTGTATATTGACTCATCTTACGTTTTCCAGCGTTACCTTCTTCTTTCATCATTCTTTTCAAATCTGGAAGCATCACCTGCAGCAATTGCATCACAATAGAAGCTGAAATATAAGGAACAATACCTAAAGTAAATATAGATAACCGCTCCAAAGCTCCACCAGAAAACATATCAAAAAGACCAAATATTGTATTTTTTAAACTTGCCATTAATTCTGCTAATGCTACTAAATCTGTGCCTGGAACTGGAACATAAATCCCAATACGATACACAGCAAGAAGCATAAACGTCCAAAAAAGCTTCTGACGAAGCCCGCTCGAACCTGCAAGACTAGCTACAGCATTATTCGCCATAAACTTACCCTTCTATCGATTTAGTTATACCACCAGCAGAACGTATCTTCTCTTCTGCCGATGTGCTAAATTTGTGAGCTTCTATAGTAATTGCTGCAGACAACACTCCCTTCCCTAAAATCTTAACAGAAGAGTTTTTTGAACACAGCCCTCTATTATAAATATCTTCCAAAGAAATTTCTTTTTTTTCTGGAAAAGATATTAATAAACGCTCTAAATTAACAACCTCATAACGTTTACTAAAAATAGAATTATTAAAACCATGTTTCGGTAATCGACGTTGCAATGGCATCTGTCCACCTTCAAAACCTAGTCGAACACCACCGCCCGCACGAGCATTCTGTCCTTTATGGCCTTTTCCAGAAGTACCACCACTGCCAGAAGCTACACCCCTTCCTAAACGCTTCCTATTTCTGCGCTCTTCCTTAAATGGAAATAATTCATGCAAATTCATCTATTTTACCTCCACTAAATGCTCTACTACACGCAACATACCTCGAACACAAGGATTATCTTTCATAGATTTACATTGTTCTCTTTTATGCAACCCCATAGCAAACAAGGTCTTACGCTGTTTTGGAGTACACCCTATTTTACTACGCACTAGTTTTACTCTTAACATATTGCCCCTCTATTTCTTTAAATGTACTAACGACTTACCACGTAGTTGATTCACCTCTTCAATGGAACGAAGAGACATCAAGCCTTGCATAGTTGCACGCAATACATTGTGAGGATTATTAGTACCAATTGCCTTACTAAGAATATCTTTCATACCCAAGACTTCCATAACAGCACGCACAGCACCACCTGCAATAATACCAGTTCCTTCAGAAGCCGGTTTAAGAAGTACCCTTCCTGCACCAAAATGACCCATAACCTCATAAGGAATAGTTCCACCAACAAGAGCAATTTTTACCATGTCTCTCTTAGCTCTTTCACTAGCTTTCCTTAAAGCCTCTGGTACCTCTTGGGCCTTCCCTAAAGCAAAACCAACAGAGCCATTACCGTCCCCAACAACAATTAAAGCACTAAAACTAAATCTACGGCCACCTTTAACAACTTTAGCAACACGAGCTAACGCCACAACCTTTTCTATTAAACCTATTTCTGTTTGTTCCATAATTTCCTACTTATTAGAATTCTAATCCATCTTGTCTTGCTGCATCAGCAATAGCAGACACTCTACCATGATAAAGATACCCATTACGATCAAAAACAACAGAAAGAATATTTTTTTCCTTCGCAAGGCGCGCAATCTCTTTACCCACCAATTCTGCACCAGACTTATTCGCCCGAATAGAAGAATCAGCTTTACTCATTGAAAGAGTCGAAGCACTGACTAAAATACTACCCGTCTTATCATCCACAATTTGAGCATACAAATGCAAATTAGACCTATACACCACAAGACGAGAATCTTTACCAGACAGACGCATCTTTTTACGAATACGCGTCTTACGCTTTATTCGAGCATCATTTTTATTACTTATTGCCATTATATTTACTCCATTATCCCTTAGAACCAGACTTACCAGCTTTACGACGAACATGCTCACCTTCGTAACGTATACCCTTACCTTTATAAGGTTCTGGCTTACGAATAGAGCGAATTTGCGCAGAAAACTGACCTACTAATTCTTTAGAAATACCCATAAGTGTTAATTTTTGACCTTCTACCTTAGCAGATATCCCCTTGGGAATATCAATATGAACAGGATGAGAAAAACCGACAGAAAGATCAATTATATTACCCTTTACAGCAACTCGATAACCGACACCAAGAACTTCTAACGTTTTTTCAAAACCCTTTGTTACACCTATAATAGCATTAGCTATAAGCGTCCTGTATAAACCATGCCTTTCTCTCGCCTCTCGTGTCTCATTTACTCGAGTGAGAGTCAACGTAATACCTTCAAGAAGATAATTAATTAACTCTGAACGATGTACGGAATGTGAACCCTTAGGTCCTTTAACAAGAACAGCATCTTCTAATAACTCTACAGTTACATCAGAAGGGATTTCTATCGGCTGCTTACCTATTCTAGACATATTTCTTTCTCCCCTCTACCATATTTCACACAAAAGTTCACCACCCACATTAATGGAACGAGCCTCACCACCAGTGAGAACACCCTTTGAAGTGGATAAAACACAAATACCTAAACCATTTTGAACATGTGGAATGTCTAATGACCCTACATACATGCGACGACTAGGCTTACTTTTTCTTCTCAAACCAAGAAGAGCACTTTTACCATGGACATATTTCAAAGAAACTTTAATAATACGCTCTTCAACAGAAAAAGATTCAATATAGCCTTCTTTTTTCAGTATCTCAAGAATTGCTATTTTCATTTTCGAGCACGATACACATACTTCCTTATGAAGGGCCATGTGAGCGTTACGGATACGCGTTAACATATCTGCAATTGGATCAGTTAACATAAATACTCCTTTAATAATAAGAAAATTTACCAGCTCGATTTACGAACACCCGGAAGTTCCCCGCGGTGAGCCATATTTCTAAAACAGATACGACAAATACCATAACGACGTAAGAAAGCCCGTGGCCTTCCACAAATAGGACATCTATTGTATACCCTAGTCGAAAATTTTGCTTTTCTTTGAGCCTTTACCCTTAATGCAGTCCGAGCCATTATAATCTCCTTATTTTCTAAACGGCATTCCCAAACGCTCCAAAAGCATACGAGCTTGGCTATCATTTGAAGAAGTTGTCACTATAGTAATATTCATACCTTTAATAACGTCTAATCTTTCCAAAGAAAGCTCTGGAAAAATGGTATGCTCTTTAATACCTAAAGTAAAATTGCCGTGCCCATCAAAACCTTTATCAGAAACACCTCTAAAATCTCGTACACGCGGAAGTGCAAAATTAACGAGTTTAGCATAAAAATCCCACATACGAACTTTACGCAGTGTCACACGACATCCTATTGGCATACCTTCACGCAATTTGAAGGAAGCTATCGACTTTTTAGCACGAGTTACAACTGCACGTTGTCCAGCAATAAGAGAAAGTTCTTCAACTGCCTCATCTAAGATTTTTATATTCTGACTCGCCACACCAAGACCAATGTTCAGAGAAATCTTTACAAGCCCTGGGACCTGCATAAAAGATTTATAATTGAACTCTTTTTGCAATACCGGAACTATCGTTTCACGATACATCTTCTCTAATTGACCCATTATTTATCACCTATTGCTTTATAGTTATTGCACACTTTTTACAAAAACGCTCTTTTTTACCATCTGAAGAATAACGATATCCTACACGAACTCCTGTATTACAAGAATCACACATCAACATAACATTAGAAATATCTATAGATTTTTCTTTTTCTATAATTCCCCCAGCCTGCTGAAGATAAGGGTTCGCTTTCGTATGTCTCTTAACAAGATTCACACCTTCAACCAAAACCCTACCATGTTTCGTTACAACTTTCAAGATTTTTGCTATTTTACCTTTATCTTTACCAGAAATAACCATAACTCTATCACTTTTATGAATACGATATTGTTTTTTCATTTAATCACCTACAAAACTTCAGGAGCTAAAGAAACTATTTTCATAAAATTCTTAGCCCTAAGTTCTCGAGCAACAGGTCCAAATATACGCGTACCAATAGGTTCACCTTGCTTTGACAATAACACGGCAGCATTACTATCAAACTTTATATAGGAACCATCAGCACGACGGATTTCTTTTTTAGTCCGTACAATAACAGCTTGCATAACCTCACCCTTCTTTACCTTACAATGAGGAATAGTATCTTTTACAGAAACAACTATAATATCTCCTACGGATGCATACCTACGTTTCGAACCACCTAACACCTTAATACATGCTACTTTTTTAGCACCAGAATTATCTGCAACTTCTAATGTTGATTCTACCTGTATCATTATTACCTCTACACTGCCTTTTCTATTACGGAAAGCAAATGCCACTTTTTATTACGACTTAAAGGAGGACATTCAACAATTTCCACTTTATCACCAATAACACACTCATTACTCGGGTCATGAGCCATGAATTTTTTCCTGCGACGGACATACTTCTTTAAAAGAGGATGCTTCACAATAGTCTCAACCAAAATTAAAATGGTTTTATCTGCTTTATCACTTACCACTTTTCCAATTAAACGACGCCCTTTTCTGCGAGCGACACTTTCAAAAATACCCATTATTTAGCTCCTTTTTTCATGTAAAAGAGTTTCCATCCTAGCAATTAAACGACGTGCCTTAGGTAATGATGCAGTATTTTTTAACTGCGCTGTTGCATGATTACACCTCATAAGTAAAAGTTCCTTACGTAAAGAAACAAGCTTTTCATGAATTTCTTGTTGTGATAATAAGCGTATATCTTCTATTTTCATTGTATACTCCTCTTATACACTATAATACTCTTTACTGGAAGTTTATGAGAAGCACGAACAAGAGCCTCCCTAGCAAGATCCAAATCTACGCCTTTCACCTCATACAGAATCTTACCCGGCTTAACTGGAGCACACCAACCAACAGGAGAGCCCTTACCCTTACCTTGACGAGTTTCTAAAGGTTTTGCGGTAATTGGCTTATCAGGAAATACCCTAATCCACACTTTACCACCTCTTCGAATATGCCTCATTATAGCAATACGAGCAGCCTCTATTTGCTGGCTTGTTAGCTTTCCATGTTCAAGAGTTTTTAAGGCTATATCACCAAAAGAAACACTACTCCCACGAGAAGCACTACCCTTGATACGCCCTTTTTGTTGCTTTCTAAATTTAACTTTCTTGGGGCTTAACATAGCTTCATATCTCCTCAGTACCGATAATTTCGCCTTTATAAATCCA
Source organism: Desulfovibrionaceae bacterium (assembly GCA_051650105.1). Taxonomy (GTDB): domain Bacteria; phylum Desulfobacterota; class Desulfovibrionia; order Desulfovibrionales; family Desulfovibrionaceae; genus CAMWXW01. The sequence continues at coordinate 112,719 of JBOFIJ010000016.1, read as the reverse complement.
CACTTTTACACCAATAATACCATATGTGGTTGCAGCCTCTGCTTGACCATAATCGATATCAGCACGCAATGTTTGAAGAGGAACTTGACCCTCTCTATACCACTCAGTTCTTGCTATCTCGGCACCAGCTAATCTACCACCACAAGCAATCTTAATTCCTTGTGCTCCAAATTTCAATGCAACCGATATCGCTCTCTTCATTGCTCTACGATACGCAACACGACGCTCTAATTGCAAAGCAACAGCCTCAGCTACTAATTGAGCATCCGTCTCTGGACGACGCACCTCTAGAACCTCTATAAAGAACTCTTTACCAAATTTATTGGATAAAGTATTACGAAGTTTCTCTATCTCCGTACCCTTACGACCAATAACAACTCCAGGACGAGCGACAGTTAAAAGCAATCTTACCTTACCACCAGCGCGTTCTATATCAATTCTTGACAAACCCACAGCATATAATAATTTCTTCACAAATTTACGTATACAAAAATCTTCATATACCCAACTTGAATACTCTTTCTTCTTACTATACCAGCGAGATTTCCAAGGCTTACTAAAACCTAATCGAAAACCATATGGATGTACTTTTTGTCCCATAACCTATCCTTCTCCAAGCACAACAGTTATATGACTTGTGCGTTTACGGATTTTATTAGCACGTCCCTGAGAACGAGGCATAAACCTTTTCCATGTCGGACCTTCGTTAACCAAAACTTCTTTCACAATTAAAGTATCTATATCAAGCCCCGTATTATGCTCCGCATTTGCCAATGCAGAATGAATAACGTCAAATAAAATATTTGCCGATTTATTAGGAGTAAACTTTAATATATTCATCGCTTTTTCAACAGGCAAACCACGAACATTCTTCGCTACAAGCCTAGCTTTTTGTGGTGCTACACGTATATACTTAGCAATAGCTCTTGTTTCCATTTCTTTCTCCTACTTTCTCGCCTTCGACTTCTTATCAGCAGTATGACCATAATATGTTCTTGTAGGAGAAAATTCCCCTAATTTATGCCCCACCATAGATTCTGAAATAAAGACAGGAACGAACTTTTTACCATTATGCACCGCAAAAGTCAAACCAACCATATCTGGCAATATTGTAGAACGACGAGACCACGTCTTAATAACTTTTTTATCGCTATTTTTCAAAGCATCTTCTACTTTTTTGAAAAGATGCTCATCTATAAAAGCACCCTTTTTAAGTGAACGAGACATTATCTAACTCCCTTTATTATTTCCTTGCAGTACGTCGTTTTACCATCAAACTATTAGAACTTTTCTTCTTATTACGCGTTTTATACCCTTTTGTAGACATACCCCAAGGAGAAACAGGATGTCTTCCGCCAGAACTTCTTCCTTCACCACCACCGTGAGGGTGATCGATAGGATTCATAGCAACACCTCTTACCTTTGGACGCTTACCAAGCCATCTACTACGACCAGCTTTACCAGAAGATATGTTTTCATGTTCCGCATTACTGCATTGCCCGATAGTTGCGGTACATGTCGCAAGTATCTTTCTTACTTCCCCAGAAGGAAGACGCAAAGAAGCATATTTACCCTCCTTTGCTATTAACTGGGCACTTGATCCAGCAGAACGGCACAATCTAGCACCCCTACCAGGTTCCATTTCAATACAGTGAATAACAGTACCCACAGGAATATTTCTTATAGGAAGTGCATTACCCACCCTGATATCTACCTTCTCACCCGAGACAACACAATCACCCTGCTTAATCCCTGCTGGAGCAACAATATAACGCTTTTCTCCATCTGAATAAAACAATAAAGCAATATATGCTGTCCTATTTGGATCATACTCTATATGAGCCACTTTAGCAGAAATATCTTTCTTAGAGCGTATAAAATCGATTATACGATATTTACGTTTATGCCCACCACCTCGATGCCTACTTGTGATACGACCATAATTGTTTCTCCCAGAACTTCTCCCTATACCAACGGTTAACGATTTTTCTGGACCCTTACGAGTAACTTCTGTGAAGCAAGAAACACTTCTGTGTCTTGTGCCAGGAGAAGTAGGTTTGAATTTACGAATAGCCATTACTATACTCCATCAAAGAAAGAAAGATTGTCACCTTCTTTTAGCGTAATATATGCTTTTTTATACCCTGAAACAGAACCCCTTTTTCTACCCTGTTTATACTTTATACTAGGCCTATGGCGAATAATACGTATATTTACAACATCTACAGCAAAAAGCCTCTCTACTGCTTTACGAATTTCTTGCTTATTAGATCGCACTGAAACAAAAAAAGCATATGTATTACTTCCCTCTGTTAAGAAAGTAGCCTTTTCTGAAACTACAGGTTTTATAAGTACTTGAGAATAATCCATAACACACCTACCCTTGTAATTTTGCTTGAATTTGTGCCACACTATCTTCAAACAACACAAGCTGCTTATGCTTTAAGACTTCATAAACGTTTAATTGATCCACTGTTGTACAACTAATACCCTTAAGATTACGTGCAGACAAAAATAAAGAATTGTCTAAGGAATCACTGACAATAAGAGCTTTGCCTATCTCCAATGTGTCTAGTACCGCCTTAAACGACTTCGTACTAATGCCTCCTAAAGATATTCTTTTCAAAATAAGAATATTTCCATTTAGCACACGAGAAGAAAGAGCCATTTTCATAGCTAATTTCAATATTTTTTTGTTGACCTTAAAAGAATAATCTCTTTGCTGAGGACCAAAAGTAATCCCACCGCCTCTCCATATAGGAGAGCGAGAAGAACCCGACCTTGCACGACCTGTCCCTTTCTGTTTCCATGGTTTTGCACCACCACCAGAAACAAAAGAACGAGTCTTTGTACAATGTGTGCCACTACGCCTAGAAGCCCTTATAGATCGGACGACTAAATGCAGCACTTCTGGTTTAATATCAACATTAAAAATAGCAGGACTAAGTTCAATGCTCCCAGCTTCTTTTTTATCTTGACTATATACTGTTGCTACTGTCATTTTTCTACCTCTCTACTGCTTCGACAACATAATGAGACCATCATTCGCACCAGGAACAGGCCCTTTAACTAAAATAAGATTCTTCTCTTCCATCACCGCAACAACCTCTAGGTTCTTCACAGTAACTCGAGCATTTCCCATTCTTCCAGCCATTTTCTTATTCTTTAGCACTTTTCCAGGAAAGGTATTACAGCCTATTGAACCTCCCGAACGAGAAACCTTTTCATTACCATGAGTTGCTGACATCCCAGAAAAACCCCAACGACGCATTACCCCCTGAGTACCCTTACCTTTACTCTTGCCTGAAACACAAATATAATCACCAACTGCAAACATACCTACAGTCAAAATGTCTCCAACAGAAGGACTCTCATCTTCAGATCTCAAACGATATTCCTTCAAGAAACGATACGATCGATCCTGTTTTGCTTTAACAAAATGACCCTTCATAGGCTTATTTGCACGGTGTAAATCACGCTCTTCAAAAGCAAATTGTACGGCTCTATAGCCATCTAATGCTTCCTCTTTAACCTGAGTTATAGGACACGGGCCAGCTTGAATTACGCTAACCACAACAAGGCTTCCATCATTTGAAAATACCTGTGTCATTCCTATTTTACGCCCCAATATTCCTTTTTTATTTGCCATTTCCCCTCTCCACTACGTCTTTATCTCTACATATACCCCTGCAGGCAAACTCAATTTACCTAAAGAATCAACTGTTTGTTGCGTAGGATCCAAAATATCCACCAGACGAGTATGAACTCTCAACTCAAATTGCTCTCTAGACTTTTTGTCTACATGCACACTACGAAGCACTGTTTGCTTATAGATTTTAGTTGGGTACGGGATAGGGCCAGCTATTCTTGCTCCTGTGTTACGCCCTGTTTCAATAATTTCTCGAACAGCTTTCTCTAACACACGATAATCATAAGCAAAAAGCTTAATTCGAATACAATCATTACTAACTCTTGTCATTACGTTCACTCCATTTTCTGGAAACACATACCCAAAATCAAAACTCAGACAGACGTAACATCACGATATACTCAAATAATTCAAGTGTTCAATGGCTACGATATAAATAATAACATATGGGAGTGAAGCATCGAAAAGACAATCCTCCCATAATTCTGCAGAGGCGTCAACCGATTCATTCAGAGGACTCTAATACAGATACACCATGCAGCAATAACTCGACACCAATTCACGACAATATAGTCATAAATAAGATAGTACCACCACCGAGTATAATCCATACGCGTCAAACCTAGTGATTACCAAGTGCAGAACAAGAAACAACCAATTTACGGTCTCAATTCTCGTTTGAATCTTCTACAGGTTTTTTTATCTTTTGTCAATCCTCTTTCATGTTTTTTCATATGATTTCTAAAAAAATATTTTTACATATGACATCTCTCTTTTAGAAATTCTACAAAATAAATCTTTTTTCTTTACTTCCTTTACATTAAACACAAAAATATGCTATCTAGGTCCAATATGGTAACTATAGCCGACAGGTATTTCCCCAATAAAGAACCTCTGTACATATGTGATGGTTCTGCATTCATATATAGAGGTTTTTATGCGTATCAAACTATGCAGCGAACAGATTCTTTTCCCACAAGTGCAATATTTATTGTAACAAGAATTCTACTCAAATTATTACAGCAAGAAAAACCAAAATACTTTGTTTTTGTTCTTGACGCTGCCAAAAAAAATTATAGAAATGATATCTATCCAGAATATAAGCAAAATAGAAGCAAAACACCCGAACAACTTAGTAAGCAAATAGAACCCATTGAACAAATTATTAAAGCACTCGGTATTCCCCTCCTTCTAGCAACAAAAGCAGAAGCAGATGACTATATTGCTTCTTTAGCAAAAACATACGAAAACGATTCTATTATTATTCTTGGTGTCGATAAAGATTTACGACAATGCCTTAATGCTAATACTATTTTATGGGATCCCTCTTCAAGAGAAGAGAAAATTATAACACTTGAAACATTTATGGAAGAAACAGGGTTATTACCAAGCCAATGGCCGGATTATCAAGCTCTTATAGGAGATTCTGCAGACAATATCCCAGGAATCCCTAGAGTGGGTCCAAAAACAGCACAACGCATTCTTAAAACGTGCGCTTCCCTGGAAGATATTCGAGATTTTCACACAAAATTAGATCCTTCCGCACAAAAAAAAATTACTCCACATTTTGAAAAGATGTTTCTCTTTCGAGAAATTACCAGGCTTCAAACAAATCTCTGCGATGCTACTACAAAAGAAGATTTTTCATGTCTTATGCCTAATGAATCTTTATACGACTTAATTCAAGAATATGAACTAAATACACTTTCCAGACAAGTTACCACTCTACTTGGAAAACGTATCACTAACAATATTAAGAAATCGACAGTACAAGAAACACACAATACAGAGTCCCAGCTTTCTCTTTTTTCCTTAGATAAAGCCAATGAAGATTTTACAGAGTATCCACCCCTAAAAGGGGAAATTATCTCACTATCAATAGAAGGACATAGCATTATATTTCTTCTTGGAGATACTATTTATTCTTTACACAAAAATACAAAGAATATAATTACATATATTAGCTCTGCAAAAGAATGTATTGTTTCAAATCTAAAAGAATTGTTCACCTTACTTCCACAATTACGAGAAAATCCACACCATTTTTTCTTTGATATTTCCCTAGCGGCATACATTCTTAACCCAGAAGAAAGAGAATATTCAATAAAAACACTCTATCTGGTATGGAATAAGCTTGTTCTAACAGAATGCTACCTTTCTTTTATGATGAAAATACATCCTCTTTTTCTCGATAAATTAAAAACAACAGGAGCCTATCATCTATATAGTCAGGTAGAATTACCCTTAACATATCTTCTTTCTCATATGGAGCAAGAGGGTTTTAAAATAGATAGCTATCAATTTGAAATCTTTCTTAAAGAAGTAGAAGATTCTTTAAAGGAAAAAGAAAAAAATATTTATTCTTTTGCTGGTATGACATTTAATATACGCTCTTCAAAACAATTAGCCCATGTGCTCTATACCCACCTCAATTTACCTCAAAAGAAAAAAACAAAAACGGGAGAATATTCAACATCGCAAGACATGCTAGAAACACTTGTTAGAGTACACCCGCTTATTGAAGAACTTTTAGAATATCGCACCTTAGAGAAATTGCGCTCAACATACCTAGAACCACTTCCACGAATGGCCGACTCTAATGGAAGAATCCATACAACATTTAATCAACTAGCTACTGCAACAGGAAGACTTTCTTCAAAAAATCCAAATCTTCAAAATATACCCATACGTGGTCCTTTCGGTCAAAGAATGAGAGAATGCTTTTGTGCTAAAGAAAATTATTTACTTATAGCAGCTGATTATTCACAAATAGAATTGCGTATTCTGGCACACCTTTCCAAGGAGCCAACACTTATTGCAGCATTTTTACAAGATGAAGACATTCACAAAAAAACGGCCTCCCTTCTGTACAATCTTGATATCGAATTAATCTCTCGCACACAAAGACAAAACGCAAAGACAATAAATTTTGGTCTCCTTTATGGAATGGGTCCACAAAAATTAGCAAAAGAACTATCTGTATCACTGAAAGAAGCAAAAGAATTTATAGAAATATATTTTAGCAAACTTTCTGTCTTAAAAAGTTTCTACGAGGCTATTATAGAAGATACCATACAAAATGGATATGTGACAACAATGCTTGGACGACGACGATATCTTCCAGAGATTCTGTCTAGCAACCAACAAATGCTAGCACAAGCAAAACGACAAGCCATAAATACAAGAATACAGGGTTCTGCAGCAGATTTAATAAAAGTTGCAATGATAGAAATTGCGAAAGAGACTGAAATAAAAAACTCTGGCACGGTTCCAGTGTTACAAGTACATGATGAACTTATTTTTGAGGCACCTGAAAATATTGCTCATATTATTGGGGAAAAGATTGTAAACATCATGTCCTCTGTTCAATGCGGGGAGGAGCTTTTCTCTATACCATTACTTGTTGAATGTGGTATTGCGAAAACATGGGGAGAAGCACACTAATCTTTACAAAAAGATATACTTTCAAAAGAATTTTCCCTATTAAAAAACCCAAGGCTCTTTTAATTTTTTTCACAAGAAATCACAGGCTAAAAACGACAGCACGATATTCCAATAGAAGAGTTTTTTAAGATACATATCCCAAATTAAGCATAATATGTATCCTCTAATGAAACCTTATATATAAAAAAGGCGCCTATATAGCCTTATATAAGACTATATAAAACCATCTCTTATTTAGAGTGAGAAATCTCTGTACTAGAAGAAGATGATGTCATTAAATCTGTTTTCTCTATATGCACATTTGCTATTTGTTCAACAGGAATGCTAACAATGAACGCACGTAGAGGTGCTATTCCAAAAGCAATTGTTAGTTCTAATATTTTTTGAAATATAGCCGTATGGTACACTGTTTCAGCAGCCCTGCATATAAGCCACAAAAATTCATCATTGTTGTTAATCTCTTGATAAGAAAAAAGACCAAGATGCGTCATCTTTATACGGAATATAATATTTTCTCCAGCTAAAATTTCTGTTGTATTTTCAACAATGACAGCAAAGATTTTCTTTTTTTCATCATGTTGCACAGCCATAATATTATTTGATACGCGTGGGATTAATGTTGTATTTGAAATACTCCCCAATTGCTCTGCTTCTAATTTCCGTAATTCCACACTTATTGTCTGCAGTGCTGCTTCCATAACTATCTCCTTATTATTTTAATGTCCCTATATCATAACATTCTTCCCATAAAGAATCAAGGGCAGAACTGAGAGAGACTATTTTCTTTCTTCAAAAAAATCATACTCTGCCAAAATTCGTATGACAAGTGGATGCCTGACAACATCTTCATTTTTAAAATAAATGACAGGAATCTCTTCAATAGAACGAACAATATGCAAAGCCTCAATAAGACCAGAACGTTGCACAGCAGTTTTTCCTCCTAAAGGGAGAAGATCTATTTGGGTAATATCTCCGGTAATAATCATTTTAGAACCTTTCCCCAAACGAGTAAGAAACATTTTCATTTGTTCTGTTGTAGAATTCTGAGCTTCATCTAAAATAATAACGGCATTTTCAATTGTTCTTCCTCTCATAAAGGCAAGAGGAGCAACCTCAATAATTTTACTTTCAAAATATTCCATCACTAATTCTGGAGTACAACATATATAAAGAGCATCATATAAAGGTCGCAGATAAGGATCAACTTTTTCTTCAAGGGCCCCATGTAAAAACCCTAATTTTTCTCCAGCTTCAACTGCAGGTCTTGTTAAAAGAATGCGCTTAATTTTCTTTTCTTGTAACATACGAATAGCCATTGCAACAGCAAGAAAGGTTTTTCCTGTTCCAGCAGGGCCTACTCCAAAAATAATATCACTTTGCTCTATAAAAGAAATATATTCTCTTTGAGTGAATGTCTTTGGATATATCCTCTTTTTATTGAAAAAGATAAGAGCCTCTCTTTCAAAAAAATGCTCTAAATTTATAGATATATCTTTTTTGAACATTGTATATAAGAATTGCAGACGCTCTTCCGAAAGTTCGTGACCCTTTTCAGATACTGTGTATACTCCTTTAATAAAGGAAATAAGATTACGCCGAACAATATCGCTTTCGTGGGTAACAGAGATTCGGCACCCAATACTATCTACCTTAGCTGAAGAAAGATGTGCTAAAAGGTGTAAAAATGCATTTTTTTCCCCACATACATTCCTATAATGAATAATTTCATCAAATTCTATATATTCAGTGGTGTTTTGCATAGATACCCCTCTCACACAAAGTATAGTGAGAAAACAATTTTTGTCAATACAAAGGTATTTAGTATAGCTCTATTTGACAATACATAAATATTTGGCTATACGAGAGAAGAATTTATAAAAAGGCTACAATATGAGTACACAACAAATAAAGATATTTCCACTAAGAAAACGATATAATACATTGGTTTATTTTACGTTTATCAACACTCTCTTATTCATAATAATCTCAATACGCTATTTACAATTTATGCCATTCCCATCAACATTACTAACGTATTTCTATCTATTTTTTGCTATTATAGGACAAATGTCCTTATTAAGTTTAGGAATCTCTTTATTTCTTGCGCTATTCTTGATAATACCACACACTACCCTTCGTAATAATATTATAGCACTATTTGCAGCACTAACAACAGAATATCTTATATCCGATACCTTTGCATTTGCACTATATAAACAGCATATTATAAACCTTTCCTATCAAGATATTCTCACTATTCCAATACCATTATTTGTGATACTACTCAGTAGCACATGCATTCTTTTTATTGTCTATTTCTTCCTTCTCACATGGATTGAAAAAAATGTACAACAAACACGCTTTATTAAATCTTTTCTCACAATTATCATTTTTTCTTTTTTACTTTCTCATGGACTACATATATGGGCTGCATCAGTGGCTTATAAACCTATAACAAACACAACAGAATTCATTCCATTTTATACACCAACAACAGCAAATAAACTCATACGCTCATTAACGAAAAAAAAGGATATATCTTCCCCATAAAAGAAGACAATACATATTAGAATAATAAAAACATTTTCATTCGCTATGCGCTTGAAAATAAAAACGATAGAACAAAGACAATATATAAAATTAGAATAATCTGAACACAGCAAAACTAGCTAAAATAATAATATATTTCTTACCGTTGCCAACTTTTTTCTTCTCCCTTTGTTATACGTTCAATGTTATCTTTGTGTCTTATAAAAATAAAAACAAGCAATATTAACGCAAGAGGAACATATCCATATTCCCTAAAAAGTAATAAAAGAAGAGGCATGGAAAGAACAAAAGAAAGTGAACCAGCAGAAACATATCCAGAGCGCCACACAACAAAAAGACAAATTCCAAGACCCCATAAAAGAGCAATGGGAGATAGGGCAATCCAAATACCTACCGTACTTGCAACTGCTTTACCCCCTTTAAATTTTAAGAAGACAGAAAAAGAATGGCCTAGAATGACAACAATAGCAATTATTGTTGAAAATACAGCAGAATTATAAATAAAATTTACTATAAGAACTGGTAAGAATCCTTTCATAACATCGGACAATAACGTGAGTAAGCCCCATTTCTTTCCACATATACGGGCAACATTTGTGGCACCAATATTTCCACTTCCTTCTTTCATAATATTGATATTACAAAAAAAACGAGCATATATAAATCCGTAAGGAAGAGCCGCTATACAATATGTAGCAACTATCCATAACAATTGACTCCACATACAAACCTCACAAAAATATCTAGAACAATCGAGTCTTCATACATAAGCCCATATTTCTTTTATAATTCATTCCATTGTGCTCTTTTTACGGTATCTCTTCCAAAAATATAAAAACACCCTGTAGAGTATATGGTTTTTATTCCTTTACTTCAAGTATAGTTATTTCATTATACAATGGATTCACTTTACCCAGTTTTATTTCACATTCAGAACCTAACAGAATTTTTTCTGAAACCATATTTCTTTTTGCTCTCAGAGAAAACTGTTCTTTTATAAGAGAGAATATAACAAAATGATCATTTTCTTCAACAAGAATAGCTTTTCTCCATTTATCAGGATCTTGTTGAATAGAAAGTAATTTCCAGTATCGCGGACGATAACGTTGTACCTGAGCAGTTTGCTCTGTATAATATTGCACTTGAATCAATAGATTTTGTAAAATATCTTTTTGGAAAAAACAGCCTTCACACAAAATAGCGTGCATAATTTGTGCTTCATTTACAAAATCAATATACCTTCTAAGAGGGGATGTAATTGGTGCATATGCGCAAACACCTAAACCAGCATGTCTTTTAGGCTCTATACTTAAAGAAGCACTTCCAAGAAGTTTTACAATATTGTGAATATCTTCAGCCTTTGTCCAAATTCCAGCGACAGATTTAGGAAGATTAACATCTTGCTTTCTATATATAAGGGGAATGTTTTTCTCTATTGCCCATCCTGCTATGGCAGAACTTGCTAATATCATGAATTCACTCACAAGATCCTGACTACAAGGAGTTGGCTCAATAGTATGAATGTGAACCTGAAGATTTTCGTTTTCCTTTTTTAAGACTATTTTTTGTTCTTCTTTTTGAATAATAACAGCGCCTTGGTTAATACGATTTTCTTGTAACTTCTTAGCAATGGAATATGCTGTATGTAAAAGTGGAGCAACAGACGAAGATTGAGATAACGCGAGAATATTTTCACAAAAATCATATGTAAGATTTTCCTGTACACAAATTCTTTTAATACTAGGAATACAAGAAATAATTTGGGCTGAATGATCCAATTCAATTGTAAGTAAAAGAGCCTCTTTTTTTTTCATAGCATGCAAACTAAAATAATCTATTCCAAGCGTATCAGGTAACATATGATATGTCGCTTCTGGCAAATATAAACTACTAGCACGCCTTAGGGTATACTCATTATACTCGCTAGTAAAATTCCAGCCAAGCACAGGAAGAGCCAAAGCAATTGTAACAGAATATCCATGTATACTCTGTTCAACATAGAATGCATCATCAATATCTTTTGTTGTGTGAGAATCAATGGAAATAAAGGAGAACGTGCATTCATCAATATCTTGCTTTTTGGCATAGGCTATAATAGACGAGATATCTTCTTTAGAAAATGCTGTGTGCTCTGTATCATACCCAATGCGTTCAAGCATACTATTATGGTGCTGAGGAATTATTCCAAGCAACTGAGAAAGAACAACCGGCAATAACGGTGAATCCACTAATCCAAGTGTAAGCTCTTTCCATAAAGATTGAGTATGAGGATCCTCTGGATATATGACTCTAGTGTGCAATATCTCCTCTATTTTTGCAAGAATAGTAATATTGCTACGTTCTTCAGCTGTTAAAGGAGGCATATTTTTAAGACCACGCTCCCAAAGGTTTTTAAAAAGCTCTCGTCCATTGGTCAGCAATTCTCTTTTAGATTTTTCTACTGTTTCTGCAAGAATCTTCTGGGCATGCTCCTCTCTATTTAATATAACAAAATGAGATGATGAAAAACGAAAATATTGTTTATGCTGTAATAAAACAGCACCCAAAGCAGCCTTATAATCTTCAGAAGTATTTGGTTCACAGATATCTGCAAGTTCTTGAATAGAAGCTTCTTTTATATCATCAACAATACAGTCCCATAGCTCCTCAATAGCAAAAGTAGTTTTAATGATATTTCTTCTCTCAAGATGTTCAAATAATTTTTGATCTATTTCTGCTTTTGTATTAATGGCTGGGTAAGAGGGCCCAACCCAAGGTAAAATTCTATTTTTTGCTATTAATACTTCCCTTTTATTTACAGAATAAATTTGTAACGTCGTTGCATTTTTTTCTGATTCAATATAGCCTAGAACAACTTTATCGGAATGTATATATTCCACCAACATTCCTCTTTTCAACACAAGAGGAAAAAAATAATTGGACATAACAACTCCTTCTCCTAACTAAAAGCAAGATAGTTACACGAGGAGCAGATATACCATTGGTATAAAAAAATAACAAGCCTGCACAAATACCCACAAAAGCACACTTTGTGCATAAGATATGCAGAATACAGCTATTGTATTTCACTTTATTCCTTTGTCTAAAATTATTAAAAATACTATTGCCTATTTGTATGAATTAATATAGTATCAAAGTACGTATGCATTTATCTGTGCATCTAGACTGTAGCATTTATAAAATATTTACAAGAAGCCTTTATTGTGTTTGTGTTTTCAAATTATAACCGATACCAAGCACGCTAATTTACAATAAAAACTATAAATAGGGAGATATTTATGGCAAACACATTCAAAACAATGGATGGAAATGCGGCCGCAACATATGTGGCCTATGCCTTAAGTGAAGTTGCAACAGTATTCCCAATCACTCCATCTTCCACTATGGGGGAAATTGCAGAATCATGGTCTTCTGCTGAAAAGAAAAATATTTTTAATCAAACACTCCTTTTACGAGAAATGCAATCGGAAGCTGGTGCAGCCGGAGCCATGCACGGTGCTCTTCTTGGAGGAACTCTTACAACAACATTTACGGCTTCTCAGGGTCTTTTGTTAATGATGCCTAACATGTATAAAATGGCTGGGGAACTGTTACCTGGTGTTTTTCATGTAGCAGCAAGAGCCCTTGCCTCTCATGCCCTTTCTATTTTTGGTGACCATCAAGATGTTATGGCCGTCAGACAAACAGGTTTTGCTTTTCTTTCATCCGCTTCGGTACAAGAAGCAATGGATATGGCTGTGATTGCGCACGCTTCTGCTTTAGATTCCAGTGTTCCCTTCTGTCACTTTTTTGATGGATTTAGAACATCACATGAAATAAATAAAATACGAGCTATTTCATATGAAGATATGGCTTCCTTCATAGATGTAGAAAAATTGAATGAGTTTAGACGTCGTAGTTTGAATCCAGAACATCCAAGACAATATGGAACAGCACAAAATCCAGATATATACTTCCAAACTCGTGAAAGTTCAAACCCCTTCTATGATGCTATTCCTAATATTGTTATCAACAATATGAAAAAACTAGAGAAGATCACTGGCAGAAGGTATAGGCTTTTCGATTATTACGGTTCTCCTACAGCAAATAATATCATTATTTCTATGGGTTCTTCTTGTGGAGCAATAGAAGAGACTGTGGATTATTTGAATGCTAGGGGAGAAGAAGTAGGCCTTGTTAAAGTACATTTATTTAGACCATTCTCTGTAAAACATCTTTTAGAAGTTATTCCAACTACAGTGAAAACTATCACTGTTTTAGACCGCACTAAAGAACCAGGTAGTATTGGTGATCCATTATATCTAGATATAGTTGCTGCATATAAGAGCAACAATCTTGAAGCAAGAATACTTGCTGGTCGATACGGATTAGCAAGTAAAGAATTCACACCACAAATAGTGGCAAGTATCTTCAGAAATATGAAAGCACTTTCACCTAAAAATCATTTTACTGTAGGTATTGAAGATGACGTTACATTCCGCTCTTTAGATATGATTGAAGAAGATAATATCTCTGTTACTGCTGAAAGCACAATAGAATGTAAGTTAATAGGTCTTGGTTCAGATGGTACTGTTGGTGCGAACAAACAAGCTATAAAAATTATAGGAGACAACACAAACCTATATGCACAGGGCTATTTCCAGTACGATTCAAAAAAATCTGGAGGCTTCACTATTTCACATTTACGATTTAGTAAAGAAGAAATTCGTTCCACATATCTCGTAAATGCTGCAGACTACATTGCATGCCACAAAGCTGCATATGTCACGCAATTAGAGATTTTAGATGGAATAAAAGAAGGTGGTATCTTTGTTCTTAACTCTCCGTGGCAAACAGTAAAAGATTTGGAAAGAGAACTTCCAGGACACATGAGACGCACTATAGCACAAAAGAAAATAAAGTTATACAATATAGATGCCTTCACTATAGCTATGAAACTTGGATTGGGTTCTCGTATAAATATGATAATGCAAACAGTATTCTTCCAATTAACAAATGTTATTCCAATTGAAGAAGCGCTAAAGCATTTAAAAGATTCTGTAAAAGCAACTTATGGTAAAAAAGGAGATGAAATTGTAGCTATGAATATTAGCGCAATAGACGAAGCATTACCGAACTTGCAAGAAATAAAATATCCAAAATCATGGAATACTGCGGAAGATACAATAAATAACGATCTTTTCGAACCAGAATATATTGCTAATTTAGTGCGTCCAATTAACGATCAAAAAGGAGATAGCCTTCCTGTTTCTGCTTTTGATCCAGACGGCTCAATGGATATGGGAACCACTGCTTTTGAAAAAAGAAAAGTAGCTATCATGATTCCAGAATGGATAGAAGAAAATTGTATTCAATGTAATCAGTGTGCATTTATATGCCCGCACGCAACAATACGTCCATTTCTTGCAACAGCAGATGAACTTCAAGGGGCACCAGAAAGTTTCACAACACTAGACGCTATGGGCAAAGAATTGGCCGATTTAAAATATCGCATACAAGTATACCCTGAAGACTGTGTGGGATGTTCTGTGTGTGTCGACATTTGCCCTGGTAAAAAAGATAATAAAGCTCTTGTCATGAAACCTGTGGATTCTATTGTAGATGTAGAAAAAGCAAATCTCGATTTTGCAGAGAATAATATTTCTTATAAAGGCGGTTTAACAAAAAGAGAAAGTGTAAAAGGTTCTCAGTTTTATCAGCCTTTACTTGAGTTCTCGGCTGCGTGCCCTGGTTGTGGTGAAACATCGTATGTAAAACTTCTCACCCAATTATGCGGTGAAGATATGATTATTGCCAATGCAACGGGGTGTAGTTCAATTTGGGGTGGATCTTCTCCTTCAGTTCCGTACACACAAAATGAGGAAGGCCATGGACCAGCATGGGCTAATTCATTATTTGAAGACGGTGCAGAATTCGGATATGGAATAATGATAGCGTATCTTCAAAGAAGAAAAGCACTTGCAGAACAAGTAGAGATAGCATTACGTCTTGATATTTCTGCACCATTACGAGAAGCATTAAGTAATTGGCTAGAACACAAAAATGATAGGGTTTTATCCAAAGAATATGGCAAAAAGATTACGGAATTGTTGACAGATGCTCCTGCGCCCTATCCTGCACTATTAGAAATTTACTATAATGCAGATCTTTTATCCAAGAAAATTCTTTGGATTGTAGGTGGTGATGGTTGGGCATACGATATAGGATATGGAGGAGTTGACCACGTTTTAGCAAGTGGTGAGGATATCAATATAATTGTATTAGATACTGAAGTATATTCAAATACAGGTGGTCAAGCTTCTAAGTCGACTCCTTTAGGAGCAATTTCTAAATTTGCTTCCAAAGGAAAACGTGTTGGTAAGAAAGATTTAGGCCGTCTTGCAATGACTTATGGTTATGTATATGTAGCATCTACTTCAGCTGCTGCAAAACCAAAACAATTAGTTACAGCATTAGATGAAGCAATTAATTATGATGGTCCATCTCTTATTCTTGCATATGCTCCATGTATTGAGCACGGTATAAAAAAGGGTCTTTCACAAATGGCCACGCAAGAACAGCTTGTTGTGGATGCTGGCTATTGGCCTCTTTATAGATACAATCCATCTTCTATGAAAGAAGGAAAAAATCCTCTTACAATAGAGTATAAAGGTGTTAACAGAGATCTTCTTCGTGAAGTATGGCTAAAAGAAGCTCGTTACAACGCTATTAGTAAAATAGATCCAGACGCAATGGATGGTCTTTATAAAGAACTTGTCTGGGATTTAGAATATAGATACACACAACTTCAGGCATTAGCGAATGCATCGTTTCCTGTATGTGAATAATTAATAAAACGTTTTATTAAAAAGGTAGATTCTTTATTGAGTCTACCTTTTTTTGTACAATTACAATAATCTTGTTATTTCAAAGAGATAAGAGTAAAAGATACTTATATTGCAAGAGAACAAAAAAGAGTATAAATATATAAAAATTATCATATAACTCTATAGTATAATTAGACTTTTACCGAAATGTATAACAGGAAGTAACAAAGTGTTGGTATACTAGATGTTACACCTAAATTATATTACTATGAGGGTACATTATATGGCAACTTTTAGCTTAAATTTCAATAAACAAGCATTCACAACAAGATCAGCCCTTTTTTCACACGAACAGAACCTTCAAACAGCAATAGAAAAATTATCTACAGGAAAAAAATATAACAAAACAAGCGATGGTCCCGCAGCATTTAACCTTCTTTCAAAGCTCGGCACAGACGTTTTAGTAGGTGAGCAAGGAGTTGTAAATGGAAAAAATGGAACAACTCTTTTAGATACAACAGATTCAGCGTTAGCCAGTATGGAAACTATTTTAACAAAAATAGCGGTGTTATCAGAAGATTCTGCGAACGGTGTATGGACACCAGAACAAAGAGAAGTATTTGATACTGAAGCACAATCTTTACTACAGGTAATAGATAATATTGCTCTTTCTACAGAATTTAATGGTAAAAAACCTTTGATGGGAGATTTTTCTGGAACAACCGCAACAAATTCTCTTACACTACAATTAGGAACCACTAATGCAGGACACGATCAACTGATTTTGACAATAGAAAGTGCACGAAGCGAAGAACTTTTTGCTGGTTTTCCAGAAGCTTCAGCAGGAAAACTTATGGATCTTACAACACAAGCTAGTTCATTACAAAGCTTATCAAATGCCAATGCAGCTTTAGCGAATGTAAGAGACCAAAGAGCAAATATGGGTGCAACACAAAATGCAATATCATTTAATATAAAAAATAGAGAATCGATGAATACAGAAAGTAGAAATACTATCTCAAATATAGGGGATGCAGATGTTGCTCTAGAGATGGAAAATTATACAAATAATATGGCAAAAGTACAAGCAGCAAGTTATACATACAGTATTGCTCTGCAAAATCCATCCAGAATTCTTCAAATGATACAATCTGTATAAATAATAATTACAAATTATCTTCCACAATAAAAAATGCCCTCAAGGTATTTTTTATTGTATAAAAACAAGAAAAAATCATCAACTATTTCTCTTGACAAGAAAGATCCAATTTGATACCTTCAGTGGTCAGCGCTTTTGCATACACGCAGTAACTATTGTTCCAGAAAAATAATAGACAGAAGGAATCGCCATATGAAAAAAAGTCTACATCCAACCACATATAGTGCAACAGTAGAATGTGCTTGTGGGTTCAAATCTACATTGTTATCCACAAAAGGAGAGCATGTTCTTGTTGAAATATGTTCAAACTGCCATCCATTTTTTACAGGAAAGCAGAGATTTATTGACTCTGAGGGAAGAATAGAACGTTTCCGTAAGAAATATGAAAAATTTGAAAGACCTGGGATCTCAAAATGAGAATTCGTAAGGTTTTTGTATGCTAAAAAAATTGGATAGTTTGGAACAACGATTTATAGAAATTGAAAAAGATATGAGTGATCCAGAAATATTTTCGGATCAAGAGCAGTACAAGAAATTGGCAAAGGTGCGTTCAGATTTACACGATATTGTTCTTACCTACAGAGAATATAAGAAAAATGACTCCATTATAAAAGAGAATTCTCTTTTATTGGTAGACGCAGACTCTGAATTACGTCTTATTGCTCAAGAAGAAATAAAATTTTTAGAAACAGAACAAGAACGTTTGTTTACATATCTTCAACTTCTTTTACTTCCAAAAGACCCTTTTGATGAAAAGAATACTATTCTTGAAATACGTGCTGGTACTGGTGGTGAAGAAGCAGCACTTTTTGTAGCAGATTTGTTTCGTATGTATTCTCGTTATGCTGAAAGACATAATTGGTCAATAGACGTTCTTAGTGTAAGCGATAGTTCTAATGGTGGTTATAAGGAGATTATTGCTCTTATCGCTGGGGATCACGTCTATAGTAAATTGAAGTTTGAAGCTGGCACGCATAGAGTTCAAAGAGTTCCAACAACAGAATCACAGGGAAGAATACACACTTCTGCAGTCACTGTTGCCATTATGCCTGAAGCAGATGAAGTGGATATTTCTATAAAGCCTGAGGATATTCGTTTAGATGTTTTTCGCTCTTCTGGTCCAGGTGGACAAAGTGTTAATACGACAGATTCAGCAGTACGTCTGACACATATTCCAACAGGGATCGTTGTTACGTGCCAAGATGAAAAATCGCAACATAAAAACAGAGCTAAAGCTATGAAGGTTCTCCTATCAAGGCTTCTTCAATCAGAACAGGATAAATACCATCAAGAAATGGCAGAAAATAGGAAGCAACAGGTTGGCTCTGGTGATAGATCGGAACGTATTAGAACGTATAATTTTCCTCAAAGTCGAGTTACTGATCACAGAATAAATCTTACTTTATATAAATTAGACCTCCTCATGGATGGAGATCTTGAGGAATTGCTCTCTGCACTCATTGCAGATGCCCAGGCACAAGCACTACGACTTCAGTCTAATGTATAACGCTATTCCTTCACTCCGAGATCTCATCTTTCAATATGCTACAAAACTTAAACAGGCAATGGTAGATTCCCCAACGCTATCAGTTGAAGTTCTTCTTATGCATACTCTCTCTTACAAACATAAATATGAACTACTTGTTAATGGAGACTATGTACTTTCGGAGGAAGAGCTTTCTTATTTTATATCTCTTTTCAAAAGAAGGCTTAAAAAAGAACCAATTGCCTATATTATAGGTAAAAAAGAATTCTACAGCAGAGATTTCTTTGTCTCTGACAAAACGCTTATACCAAGACCAGAAACAGAAGAAATGATAGAAAAAATTCTCTCTTCTTTATCGAAAAATAAGGTATATACCTTATTAGATATAGGAACAGGTTCTGGATGTATTGCATTAACCCTTGCAAAAGAGAGACAATGTATACCTTATATGCTTGATATTTCTTTACCTTGTTTACAAATGGCACAAAAAAATGCACAGGCTTTGGGAATAACATATTATTTCACTCTGCAAGCGGATTGCTTGGCATTACCTTTTCAAATAGCTTCTTTTGATCTTATTATCACTAATCCACCATATATTTCGCACACAGAATATGCTACTCTCTCAGAAGAAGTTCAGCACGAGCCGTATACAGCATTATGTGCAAATATGAATGGCTTAGCATATGTTACAAAACTTATTCGTCTCTCCTACCCCTTACTTAAAAGAGAAGGTCTATTTTCTATGGAATTTGGATATACTCAAAAAGAGATTCTTCAACAACACATTAAACATTACCCATGGAAAGAGTACATCTTTTATAAAGATTATGCTAATCATGATCGCTATTGCATCGCAAAAAATAGATAACTATATATCATAATAAAATAAAATCACCATAGCACAGTATTTTGAGTAAGAAGAGAGATATATAATAACGAAGTCAAAAAATTTCTTTACAATATACAATATTATTTTTACATAAATTTCTTGTATTATTATTTGCATTATACTAATACAGGTAGTAATATCATTACTATTAAGTATATTTTCTGAACTAATATAAATATTATAATTATTCCCCAACAAATATGTTTCCAAAGGATCGTTATAGTCTTATTGCAATATATTTTAGTAACAATATCATTATGTATACAAAAATATATTAAATAATGAAACTAAACAGTATCTAGTATTAGATATGTTGATAAAATACATACATATTTTTACTATATACAAGATAATTGTAGTATTCATATCAATAATACTAAAAATGTATTAATATGTATAATATATTATACATATTAATTGACAAAAATATATAACTTGCTATATTTAATTAATATAAAATACTTATTATATTTTAAGATTAAGGATATCTCATGAACAATACTGTGACACAATTACTGTATAATATGATTCTATCTCGAGGAAATGCGAAGGATGTGGCCAGCAAGCTCTCTGTAAATTATGCGACTCTGATGAGAGAATTAAATATTTATGATAACAATGCAAAACTTGGAATAGAACGATTTCTTCATATTATTAATATTTTGGAAGACACTGCCCCGTTAGAATATATAGTCAATCTTTTTGGATTCAAACTTGTCGATCGAACTGAACATGCAGATTTTAATCCCGCAGATCCTCTTCTCATTAATAATCTACTCATTCATATTCAGAACAATATTATTAGCAAACAAGAAAAGGAAAAATTGTCAGCTGCTTTACAAAAACCGTATACTAGAATAATGAAAGAAGTGAACATATACGATCCAAATGCAAAATTAGGTATAGAAACATTTCTTACTATACTTCTTTTCACAAAAGATCTTCAAACTCTGTTTCTTTTTATAGAAATAAGTGGATATTCAATTATATCTCAAAAGACCATTTAAGTGAGAGATTCCCCTAAGAGATATTGTAATTATTCCGATAAAGAGATAGAAATTACAAGATGGGAGCCTATTAATGGACGAGAGAAAAAATATCTTGCTAGAGACTGGCACAAATGAATTAGAAGTGGTTGAAATATTTATAGATGAAATTTTGGAAGATGGCACAGAATACAGAGGATATTATGGAATTAATGTAGCTAAAGTATTAGAAATTATAAGACTTCCTGTCATTACATTAACTCCTGATACAGCCCATCCCTGTGCAATTGGAACATTTACACTCCGAAATAGAACATTACCCCTTGTTAACATTGCCACGTATCTTGGCAAAACAATAAAACCCTTTTGTGATAATAGAATTATTGTTTGTGAATTTAGTGGTGCAATAAATGCGTTTCTTGTTTCTGGAGTGAATAGGATTCATCGTATCGATTGGGAAAATGTGGAGATTCCGACAGAAAATCTATTCAATTTTAGTAATGAAACTATAGTTGCCACCATTCAACTAAATGATAAAATTCTTTTTATGTTGGACATGGAACGTATTTTCAGTTCACTCAATCTTATACCTAACCAGGTGAATATTACACCATCAAATATTTTGGAATACACAGAATATGTACCTAAGAAAAAATGGAAAATTCTTATAGTTGATGATTCTAAATCGATCTTATCTACATTAAAAGGAATTTTAGAAAAACTAGGCTATACTGTCTTTTCAGCACAAAGTGGTAAAAAAGCATGGGCTATACTAAAAAAATGCAAAGAAGACGCACAAAAGATGGGAACACATATTTCTGACTATATAAATGCTGTTGTCACCGATATTGAAATGCCTGAAATGGATGGTCATGCTTTAACAAAATTAATAAAAAAAGATAATTTTTGCAACACGATTCCAGTTGTGGTATACTCATCTATTATGAAAAATCCACTACTCAATTCAGATAATCCTTTGGGTGCAGATGAACAAATTAATAAACCTGATGTAGAAGAGCTTTTACAAACGCTCATAAAAATACTAGAAAAAACGTAAGTATGCAACTATGTCTTATCAATGCAAGCCCTCATAAAAAAGGATTCTCTGACAAAATTTATGACAGTATTTTGCAGTATACTAAGCCCACGTACACGTTTGTTTTACGAGACTTACCAATCAATTTCTGCACACATTGTAATCACTGTGAATATTATGTAAGAAACTCTTCTGAGTATACAAAAGATATCTGCCCTTTGCATAAAGATGCAGATTACGAATTTTTCACAACATTATATAAAGCAGAAGCAGTTATTCTTATTTCTCCTATATATTTTTATCATCTCCCCTCTCATTTAAAAGCATATATAGATAGGGGTCAGGCAGCATATATTTTAGAAGAGAAACATAAAAAGAATCAACATCAAAAAGAATTCTTTCCCATTTTACATGCAGGAAGAGATAAAGGAAAAAATCTTTTTACTTCTTCTCTACTCACTCTTAACTATTTCTTCATGTCATTTGATTACACAATGAAAGAATGTCTTCTTTTAAAAAATACTGATAAGACACCATTTTCATCGTATCACAGAGATATAATAACATATTTAAAAGAAATTCTTTAAGTAAAAACTCTATTCTCTATATATTTTTATATCTCTATACTATACCTTTATATATAAAAGTCATAAAAAATACTTTTTTTAGCAAACGTATTGCTTTTTATATAGTTTTTTGTAACTATTAGCCTTTATATACTACGTCTATGGAGGTATTATGTCCTCAAAGGAAACTGGCTTCACTTCCCGATTAGGAGTTCTCACAGCCACGCTTGGTTCCGCTGTTGGTTTAGGGAACCTTTGGAAGTTCCCAGCACTAACAGGAGAAAATGGAGGAGCCGCTTTTGTTTTTATTTATATCTTAGCCTGTTTTATATTGGGCTTACCACTTATTATTGCAGAAATATCTCTTGGTAGAAAAGGGCAAGGAGATGTTTTTACAATTTTCAAAAGACTGAGTCCTAATACAGCATGGATTAGTATTGCTTGGATGGGGATAGCATCAGGTACATTTTTACTGGCTTTTTATAGTGATGTAGCTGGCTGGGTTATAACATATCTAATAAAAGCAATTGGAGGAGATTTAATCAGCACAGATCATCTAATAACTACCGAAATTTTTAAACATACCTCTACTACTCCCTCAATTGCTTTAGCTGGTCAATTCTTTTTCTTAGCTATTATTGCGTTTGTGGTACTATTTGGAGTTTCTAAAGGGATAGAAAGAGTAACAAAAATTCTCCTTCCACTTCTCACAATTCTTCTCATTATTGTCGCTATTAAAAATTTAACATTACCAGGAGCAGCAGAGGGATTAAGCTTTTTGTTCAAACCAGATTTTTCAAAAGTAAATTCCACAGTTATTCTTTATGCTGTCGGGCTTGCATTCTTTAAATTATCCCTTGGTATGGCAACTATGCTGACATACGGAGCTTACATTCCTAAAGATCAAAATATTCCTATGCTTGCCACAAGAGTTATGTTTGCAGACCTTATTATTTCTCTTATTGCAGGTATTGCAATTTTTCCAGCTGTTTTCACATATGGTTTTGAAGTAACCGATGGTCCAAGCCTTTTATTTGTAACAATTCCTGCAGTATTTGCTTCTATGCCAGGAGGTACATT
The DNA here is from genome assembly GCA_051650105.1 of Desulfovibrionaceae bacterium. GTDB lineage: Bacteria > Desulfobacterota > Desulfovibrionia > Desulfovibrionales > Desulfovibrionaceae > CAMWXW01. The sequence continues at coordinate 89,065 of JBOFIJ010000016.1, read as the reverse complement.
TTTTACAGTAATTTTCTTTTTATTAGCAGTTTTTGCGACAATGGGAGCATCTATGTCTTTAATAGAGGCCTCTGTTGCAGGGCTTATTGGAATAGGAATTACTAGAAAAAAAGCTGTATTAGCAGTTATTGCTATTATGACTTTCTTTGGGATATTTGCAACGCTTTCTCTTACACCTGTGCTATCGCATACTACAATTTTTGGTAAAAATATTTTCTCTTTTTATGATTTTATATCTTCTAATATGTTAATGCCCTTAGGAGGATTTCTTACCGCTATTTTCATTGGATGGAAAATGAACAAGGAAGATATTTTCTTCGAGGTATCCAATGGGGGAACATTAAATAATACTGTATTTTTGGAAATATGGTATATTTTATTGCGTTATGTTGTTCCTGTCTTAATTATTGTCGTCTTATTGAATGGACTTGGCTTTTTATCCCCACTATTTCAAATACTAGGTTTTTAGCTTTTTCACTCTGCGGGGGACTATACTAATTGGCCCCCCTCATTAAGGTTTCATTATGACAACATATACTGGTATTTTTTCATCAAAACTAGGTGTTTTCGCAGCGACACTTGGCTCAGCTATCGGTTTAGGTAATATTTGGAAAGTTCCTGCACTTATAGGACAAAATGGAGGAGCAGCCTTTTTACTTATTTATATATTGGCATCCTTTCTTTTAGGATTGCCCCTTATGATTACAGAAATTGCTCTTGGTAGAAATGCAAAGGGAAGTATTTTTACTGTAATTAAAAAGAACAGTCCACACACGTTATGGATAGTGATGCCTATTTTAGCATTATTTTCAGCACTCTTTTTAATGGCTTTTTATAGTGATGTTGTTGGATGGGTTTTTATATATGTTTGGAAATCATTACTAGGATCTTTTTCTCATATTGGTAGTGAAGAAGCAAGTTCTCTTTTTTCTTCCATTGCTTTAACAAAAACAGCTCTTATAGGACAAAGTGTTGTTTTTGTACTGGTAACAAGTATTTTATTGCTTGGAATAAATAAAGGAATAGAAAAAGTAACAAAAGCCCTTATTCCTCTTCTTACTATTATACTTTTTTGCTTAGCACTATATAGCCTTACCCTCGACAAAGCCGGAGAAGCTTTATATTTTCTGTTTTACCCAGATTTTTCAAAGGTAACAGGAGAAGTTATTCTTATTGCTGTGGGTTTAGCATTTTTTAAATTATCTTTGGGCGGTGGCCCTATGGTAACATATGGGTCTTATTTTAGGAGCGACCAGAATATTCCATTAACAGCCATACGCGTTATGTTTGCAGATTTATTAATTTCTTTAATAGCAGGAATAGCAATTTTTCCAGCTGTTTTTACATATGGTTTTGAAATAACTAATGGTCCGAGCTTACTTTTTATCACTATTCCAACAATGTTTGCAGCAATTCCAGGGGGAAACTTCATAATAATCTTATTCTTTCTTTTAACAGCATTTGCAACAATAGGAGCTATGATTTCCATTGTGGAGGTTCCTATTTCCATGCTTGTAGAAAAAGGAATTTCACGAACATATGCGGTGCTTCTTTCTATAGGCATTACCTTCTCTTTAGGTGTACTTGCAACACTCTCTATGACACCTACTCTTTCAGAATATACGTTTTTTGGTAAAAATATCTTTGATTTATACGATTTTCTTACATCTAATATATTAATGCCCACAGTAGGTTTTCTTTTTTCTATGTACCTTATTTTTGTCATTAAAAAAGAACGCATCTTTTATGAATTATCCAATAATAACAGTATAGCAAATGAAGGTCTTCTTGAAATGTGGTATGTTATTGTACGTTTTGTAACACCCATAATAATTGTTACTGTACTGTTAAACGGACTCACTTAATATACTATGTCTAATCCAATTTTTCTTATAGGAATGAGGGGGAGCGGGAAAACAACACTCTCCCAAAGAGTGTGTGCGTATTATCCAGAAAAAAGATATATTGATCTTGATGAAGAACTTATACAACGAGAAGGACGCAGTATATCACGTATTATATGTACCAAAGGGTTTGGCTATTTTCGCCATTATGAAGAAAAACTTCTACTGCAGTACCAAAAAACGCGTAATACCATAATTAGCACGGGAGGAGGAATTATTGTATCAAAAAAAAATCGTGCTCTTTTAAGAAAAGAATACACAATTTTTATTGATACACCAATAGAGCATCTTCTTGAGAGACTTACAAAAGATCCACAAAAAAACCTTCGTCCGTCTCTCACAAAACTCCCATTAAAAGAAGAACTTCTCTCTTTGTGGGAGGAAAGGAGGCTGCTGTATTTAAGAACAGCACAATATCGTTTTTATGCTATTTCTGCGTTAGAAAAAAATGTTCATTCTTTGTATCTTTATATAAAAAGAAACATTCCCAAATGATTGCAATGCTTAAATATATGTGCTAGACTTCGAAGAACTTTGTTCGACAAAGTAATTTTATTAGAATAGGGAATCAATATAATGGTATCAACAATCCCTTTGTCTATTTTAGAAAAAAAATTAGAAAAAATACGCTCTATTTCATATATACCAGAAGCTCTTATCGATTTCTTGAGCACAATTATTATTTTACAAAACAACATACAAATAACACTTCCAGAATTACCGAAAACAAAGATAACAAGAGAAGAATTCCTTAATGGTAAAGCTTACTTTACACCAACAGAATTTATTTATGATAAGAAAGCTACTGCCGAGCTATTTGGTAAATTACTTTCTCTTTTAGAACACAACGAACGTTATAAACAGGCTATTATACTTTTAAGAAAATCTATTGAAGACGGAACGTTTTCTTTGCACATGGCCTGCAGAGCATATTTGGAAGAAGATGAAGCATTCTTTGAACCATGGATAAAAAAGCTTTCTTCTACTCCCCATGTTCTTTTATTTTTATTGCGTTCAAGCCTACATCCTTCCATTACAGCATGTGCACAAAAAATTCAAGACACATATTCTATTGAAAATTGGGCTATGCAAACGTGTCCCTGTTGTGGAACAGTCCCTTATATAGCTTGCCATAAAGAAATTGAAGGCAAACAATATAATGTTTGTTTTTTTTGTTCAACAGAATATAGAGCTCAGCGAATAGAATGCCCTTATTGTCAAGATGCTGAATATACACAGATTACGTATGTTACAGCGGAAGAAATTCCTAGATATATTTTACAAATATGTGAAAATTGTAAATCCTACTTCAAAATATCCGATAGAAAAGAACTATTTACTCCATTTATTCCTGCGTTGGAAGATTTTGAATCTATTGCTCTTGATAGCATAGCACAAGAAAAAGGTTATAACAGACCAGTGCTTTGTGCTTGGGGTTTTTAGTACAATGAACATTGCAGGCTTGGTTCTGGCAGGTGGACATTCAACAAGAATGCAAAAAGACAAGACAAAGCTATCCATCCTACATAATACTTCAATGTTAGAAAATGCGGTGGCTCTTTTATCCACTGTTCTTCCAAATGAAGAAGTTGCTATTTCTTGTAGAGAAGAGACACGCTGGGATATTGACAGTAGACATATTTCAGATATTTACAAAAATATGGGGCCTCTTGGAGGAATTCATGCTGCATTAACGTATTTACAAAAAGATCTTCTTATTCTTCCAACAGACCTTCCTTTAATGAATAAAGAACTTCTTCTTGCCCTGTTTACTGCATATAAGAATGATACTTCTTTACATGATATGCCTCTCGTATATATGTACAAAAATTCACAAGGTGATCAAGCAGAGCCTCTTGTTTCAATTATTAGATATACAGCACTAGACTATATAGAAGAAGCCCTTCTTTCTCAGAAAAAACGAGTAATTATGGCTGTCCCGCAAAATAAACATCGCTATCTTTATTATACACATTCAGAAGAAGACTGTTTCCACAATGTGAATTATCCTGAAGACATTACACGTGCTCGTGAATTATTCAGAAAACATTCCTTACAATGAAGGAGATTAACTAAATGACTTCACAATTAATAGATGCCCATAGCAGAATAATAAGAAATATTCGTATTTCTGTGACAGATAGGTGTAATTTACGATGTAACTACTGTTTTACTGAAGAGCCTGTATTTTTGCCTAAAAAAGAGTTTCTTACATACGAGGAACTTCATACTATTATAGGAATTCTAACAGACTATGGAATTAATAAGATACGTATAACTGGTGGTGAACCCCTTGTTCGTAAAGATATTATTCCTTTTATGAAAAGTATAAAAACCACGCATCCAAATATAGATCTTCGCATAACAACAAATGCTGTCTTATTGGAAAACGCATTAGAAGATCTTCAAAAGATGGATGTCAAGCATTTGAATATATCTCTAGATACTTTTAGTAGAGAAAAATTTAAAGAGATCACTGGATTTGATAATTATGACAAAGTATATTCGAGCATTCTTAAAGCAATTTCTATGGGATTTGCAATAAAAATAAATGCCGTCGCTATGAAAGGTTTCAATGATACAGAATTAAAAGATTTTCTTAATTTTGCCATACAACACCCTGTCTCTGTGCGTTTTATAGAATATATGCCTATTTCATCTGGGTCTACATTATCTAAAAATTATTTTTGGTCAGCACAAGATATTCTTAAAGAAGCACAAGGATATGTACACGTGAATAAAGAACCAGTACATAATGAAATAGAAGGGCCTGCAAGAGTGTATTCAATATCAGGAGCCAAAGGGAGTCTTGGTTTTATTAGTCCTGTTTCAGAACATTTTTGTAATACTTGTGATAGATTACGACTAACAGCCACAGGGGCTATTCGAACATGCCTTTATTCAACAAAAGAGCATCCTCTACGCAATATATTACGAAATCCTTCTTTGGGAATCCCTATAGTAAAACAAGTGTTAGAACAAGCTGTTTCTCGCAAACCTTTTGGCTACGAATTATTAGCCAATTTACAAGATAATGGGTTTCTTTCTGGAAGATCTATGAATGCCATAGGTGGTTAACTATTTGCACACATATGCTAATAACAATTTTTTTCAGCTGTATACTTACATACCAAGACACTATAAAAATATATCCCTATGCAATACTGCACTGTATTTTTCATTATACCTATTGTGTGAACAAAAACTATATTTCATTATCTTTTATTATAAAACAATCTTAATACGTAATCTTATACATAAAAAACTTTAACAAATGCACTCTCCAAGAGATTATTTTCATCTACATTTACAGCAATACTCTGAAAGATGCTTGTTTATTACAAAAAAATCATCGCCATAGTATCGCTATAAACATATCCTTCTATATTATATAAAAATAATTTCTTCAGTGAATTTTTCATAACTCCAAGAAAGACTATATCCATATAAATAAAACAAATATACTATATACATATGCCATTCTATATTGCTTCTTTGTGACAAATATTTCACATATATTTGTGCTTCTCATTTTTATAATATAGCTAGAAATCTTATTTATTTTGTTAGAGAGCCCATTTCGTTTTATTCTTTAGGAATAAAACATGCAATGCCCTTCCTGTATTATTATTTTTAGGAGAAATAAACTATGCAGGGCATAACAAGTCAATCTCAAGATTTTGCAGAATATGTCATGGATTTACAAGTTAAACGACAAAATATTGTCATGAGCAATATTGCCAATGTGGATACTCCACAATATAAATCAAAAGAATTCCACTTTGAAAATATTCTCCAAAGAGAAATGCAAAACGACCTACAAGGAAAGATTTCAGCAACAAGCCCTTCTCATTTTCCTAAGCCAACATCTCTTCTTATGAGCACACCCCACGTGACAGAATCAAGAGAACTTCGAACAATTTGGGGAGAAGATAAAGTTAATTTAGAAAAAGAAATGACAAATTTAGCAAAGATTAATTTAAAATATTCAGCTCTTAGTCAAATAGTACGAAGTGGATACACCAGTATTCAAGAAATGATAAGAGAGGTGAATAAATAATGAATTTTATTGATGCAATAGACATAGCAGGTTCCGCTTTACGAACAACAAAAGTGCGTCTCAACGTGACGACAATGAATCTTGCCAATATGAATACAACGCGTTCAGCTGAAGGTGGCCCGTATAGAAAAAGATCTGTTCTTCTCACATCACAAACATTACAAAATCCATCAAACTCCTTTATGGATTCTGATTTCAATAGAGAACTACGAGGAGTTCGAGTAACAGCTGTAGTGCCACAAAATGATTCTATAAAAAGAGTATACGATCCAAGCCATCCAGACGCAGACACAGAAGGCTATGTGGAAATGCCAAACATTAATATGATAGAAGAAATGACGCAATTAATGAATTTACAAAGATTATATGAAGCAAATACAACAGCAATTGAGAGCGCAAAATCTATGTATATGAAAGCATTACAAATCGGTCAATAAGGGAAAGGTTCTTATGAATATTCAAGGGATAAAAGCATATCAAAATGCATTAAATCATTTTGCAACAGATCAAGAAAAAATAACATCATATGTAAACAATACTTTTACAGCACCCTCTGAAACGAAAGGATTTATCAATGTATTAGAAAATTCTCTAAATCAAGTAAATGCACTTCAAAATAATAAAAATAAAGCCATTGAAGATTTTGCTTCTGGAAAAAACAATAATGTACATGAATTAATGATAGCTATGCAAAAAGCCAGTACCGCAACACAATTAACTACAGCAGTGCGTAACAAAATTCTGGAAATATATAAAGAAATTTCCACATTATCATTTTAATAGATTGTTAAGAGGAATTTATGGAAACTATATTGAAACGCTTGCAAAGCTATTGGCATATATTAACTATTTCGCAAAGAACAATTATGGGAGTGCTCGTTGCTGTAGTTATTGCAATATTTATTGCTATGCTTTTTTGGATGAATAAAGAAACCTACCAAACACTGTATACCAATTTAAATCCAGAAGAAAGTAATAAAATAACACGCTATTTTACAGACAACAACATTCCCTATAAGCTAGATTCTTCTGGACAAAAAATTTCAGTACCACAAAATATATTACCAAAAGTTAAGGTACAAATAGCAGGTGAACCGACATTAACAAATACAGGATCAGGTTTTGAACTGTTTGATGATATCAAGGTTGGCCAAACAGATTTTGTTCAACGAATCAACTATCAAAGAGCACTACAAGGTGAGCTTTCAAGAAGCATTATGGAATTTCCAAGTGTGGAAAAAGCCCGTGTTCATTTAGTATTGCCTTCTCGTAGTTTGTTTATGGAAGAAAATCAAGAACCATCGGCATCTGTTGTATTAACCCTTTTCTCTTCAGCTTCATTAAATACAAAAGAAACACAAACTATAGTAAATCTTTTATCTATGTCTGTAGAAGGATTAAAACCAGAACGCATTTCTATAGTAGATACCATGGGTAAAACATTATTTAGTCCAGCTGATGATGATAGTTTACAGGGGATGAGTACCTCACAATTTGAATATAAAGTTCGCTTACAACAAGATTTTGAAAAAAGAATAGAACAACTTCTTATTCCAATATTTGGAGCAAATAAAAGTATTGCAAAGGTGAATGCTGAATTAGATTTTAGCCAAAGAACTATCAGAAAAGAAGCATTTGATCCCTCAACAACAGCAATTCGTAGTGAACAAATAACAGAAGATTCTCAAAAAGGCACCTCTCAGCTAGGACTTAATAACCCAGACCCCAACATACGTGCAGATAATAGTGATGGAACAAGTGCACAAGAAAGCACTAGAAGCAACAGAATAATTAACTATGAAATAGGCAAAGAGGAACAAAACATTATTACTTCTGTTGGTAATATAGAGCGTTTAAGTATTGCTGTTGTGGTAGATGGCACATATTCAAAAGCTGAAGAAGCTACAGAAAATACCTTCTCACCAAGAAGTAGTGAAGAGTTGGAACAAATAAAGAATCTTATAGCAAGCGCCGTGGGATATAATTCTGCACGAGGTGATATTATAGAAGTAACTAGTGCAGCATTTGGTGAAGACAGTATAGTTCTTAGTGAAAGCCCTCTTATTGCATTAGGAGATCAAATTGGATCTATAAGTAAGCTTTTATTAAATGGTCTATTAGTATTTCTTTTCCTAATATTTATTGTAAGACCTCTTGTATTAGCTTTTATTCGTCCAAAAATAGAGGCAGAATCTGTAGAATCTCTTCACCCTCTTCTTTTAGCTGAAGATGATATTCTCTCTCAGATAGACCCAATTGAAGCAGTGCGACATATGGAAGATATCAGAAGCCACACACAACAATTATCTGAAGATAATATGGATCAAGTAGTAATAATTTTACGAGGTTGGTTGCAAAATAATGAACATGAAAATAAAAGAAAAGCCGCTTAGTAGTATAGATAAAGTTGCTGTTGTCTTGCTCTCTATGGGCGATGAATTTATAGCAGAAACATTTACATTAATGGATAGACAAGAGGTTGCTGATATCTCGAAAGCTATTGTCAATATGCGCAATGTTTCTCAAGATGAAGTTAGTGAAATTATTAGAGAATTCCACACAGAACTTATTTATTCTCTAGATGCTGTTACAGGTGGAAAAGAAGTTTTGAAAAAACTATTATCAAAAACAGTAGATACAGATACAGCAAAATATATATCTGATATACTACAACTCAATACAGGAATAGTGCCTTTTAAGAATCTCGCTAATGTAAGTGTAAAAATGCTCACACAAGTATTAAGAGATGAACATCCACAAACATTAGCACTTGTCTTAGCACACCTTCCTAGAGACAAAGCGGCTGATGTACTAAGCCAACTTCCAGAAGGTTTAAAAGTAGAAGTTACAAAACGTCTTGCCACACTTGAGCCTGTTCCAGAAGAAATACTCCTTGATGTTGACAAAGCCTTACAAACACAAATTATTGCAATGGGTGGCACAGAAGGACGTCATGTTGGCGGTATTAGTACAGTTGCAGAAATTCTTAATGCCACAGATAAAGCAACAGAAGAAGTTGTTTTAGCAGAAATAGAAGAAGAAAATCCACAAATGGCAATTAAAATACGAAATCTCATGTTTGTCTTTGAGAATATTTTAGATATCGATGATAGAGGTATACGTGAAATATTAAAAGAAATCGATTCAAAAGAGCTCTTACTTGCACTGCGATCTACATCTGAGGAATTAAAGAATAAGATCTTCACAAATATGTCTCAAAGAGCTTCAAAAATGCTTATAGAAGATATGGAAGTTATGGGCCCAGCAAAATTAACTGATATAGAAGAAGCACAACAGAATATCCTAAAGATTATTCGTCGTTTAGAAGAAGAAGGAAAGGTTATTATTTCTAGAGGTGGTGGAGATGTCTTTATATAAAGGAGTGAAACAGATGGCAAAAAATTCTCCAAATACTGTAAAACTCTTCATAGGGCCAGAAAGAACTCATGAAGAAATTCTTTCCATGGAAGAACACACTCCTGTGCTATATACACAACTATGGGATGATCAAACAGAAATAGAATACCTGGAAAGAGTTAAGGAACAAGCAAGCACTGTAGCAGAAAAAATTTTGCAACAAGCATATGAAGAAGAAAAAAAAATAAAAGAAAAAGCCTATCAAGAGGGGTATCTTGCAGGTGAACAAGCAGGAAAGGAAATAATTAAAAATAATAGAGAAGAATATATGAAACTATTTTCAACATTTCTTAACACTATAGAAAGCTATTCCCCCGCAATTTATAAGAAAATTGAAAATGAACTCTTACTCTTATTACCTTTAGCAATAGAAAAAATAACAGGGCTTGTTTTAGAAAAACATATTTACGAAATTATGGAGAAAACTGTTTACGAAGCTATTCGTTTTCTCTCTCAAGATCGTTCTTTTACAATAACTGTACATAACAACGATGCACAAATTATGAAAGAGATTCTGCATTCAATTCAAGAACAATACCCTTCCACACATTCATGGAGTATACGTTCAAATCCACAAATCCCTCAAGGGAGCTGTTTTTTTGAAGACGATATTAATGTTATTGATATCAGCGTGGAAAAACGTAAAAAAGAAGTATTGAAGATTTTATCAGGAATTTCTCTACCAGAGGATACAGAATTAAAGGATTTTTCATGACAAAAAATATTTCTACAGAAATAAAAGAAAATATACTTTTTTCAGAACAAGTTAAAAAAATAAATACTCTCTCTTTCATCAATTTTTATGGAAAAATAACAAAGATAGTTGGTCTTATTCTTGAAGCAAAAGGCATTCAAACACCACTTGGAACGTTATGCTATATTTATCCATCGTCCATTAGCCAAGAACCTATTTTGGCAGAAGTAGTTGGTTTTAAAGAAGAAGCCATTCTTCTCATGCCTTATGAAGAAATGAGAGGAATAATGCCAGGCAGTTTAATAATTGCCAGCACAGTTTCTAACAGATTTCCCGTAGGAGAAAACCTTTTAGGTAGAACACTTGATGCTTTTGGTACACCCATAGACAATAAAGGTAGATTACACACGACTGAAGAACATCCTCTATACAACTCGCCACCAAACCCATTGGAAAGACCACGAATACAAGAAATCTTAGATATAGGCGTTCGCAGTATAAATGCATTGTTAACGCTTGGCAAAGGACAAAGAATTGGTATTATGGCTGGCTCTGGAGTTGGAAAATCAACTCTATTAGGCATGATGGCTCGCTACACAACAGCAGATGTTAATGTTATAGCCCTTGTTGGTGAACGTGGTCGAGAAGTGATGGAATTTATAGAAAAAGATTTAGGCAAAGATGGAATGGCTCGATCTATAATTATAGTAGCGACTTCAGATCAATCTCCTCTTTTACGCATGAGAGCAGCCTATGCAGCAACAGCAGTTTCTGAATACTTTAGAGATCAAGGAAAAGATGTTCTTCTTATGATGGATTCCGTAACACGGTTTGCAATGGCAGGAAGAGAATTAGGTTTAGCCATAGGAGAACCACCAACAACAAGAGGATATACACCCTCTGTTTTTGCACAGTTACCAAAACTATTAGAAAGAGCTGGTAGAAGTTCTCAAGGAAGTATAACAGGCATTTATACAGTACTTGTCGATGGTGACGATTTTAATGAACCTATTGCCGACAGTGTCCGTTCAATTTTGGACGGGCATATTGTATTAACACGAGAACTTGCAGATAATGGTCATTTTCCTGCAATTGATGTCTTACGCTCTGTCAGCCGTTTACGTAATGACATTGCTCCTGAAGATATAATAACAGCAGGAAGAGAAATTTTGAAAGATATAGCAACATATAAACAAAAATCGGATATGATAGATATTGGTGCGTACGCTGTAGGAACAAGCCCAGACATAGATAAAGCGATAACCATGCGACAGGCTATTAATGAATTCTTAACACAAAACATAGAAGAACATTCAAACGTAGAAGAGAGCTTTTCTTCTTTAAAACAATTACTATCCCTACCCACAAAAAGCTCTCTACCACAGAAAAAAAACCAGAATATGACACAAAACCCATATACAAATAAAGCACAATAATGAAGATACAGTTATATTCTTTTTTCCTACAATGACACTTCTTAATTATATTTTTATCAAAAATATCGCCCGAGAGATAATCTTAGAAGATATTGTCCTATTGTAAAATAAACACTATTTTTCTCCAAATAATTCAGTATAGTATAATAATAGAAAAATTATTTATGAAATATTGTAAAGAGTTCTCTATTTCTCATAATAACTATCATAATAATTCAAAAGTAAAGTAAAAAGACATGTTAATACTCTGTATTACTATATATTAAATACGGATTACAATAAAAAAACTTATTACAATAACTATGTATTCCCTAAAAATAAAAAAGACCAGATAACAATGTTACTATCTGGCCTAATAAACAAAAATATATGTTCTTTACTGTATTATTAATTCAAAGGAAAATAGAGAAAACGTTTAATATCAATTTTTCGTGAATGCTCTTTGCCAATAGAATGAACAAGCTGAGTAATAGAAAGTTTGTCATCTTTAATATATGCCTGTTGTAATAAACAAGCCTCTTTAAAGAATTTTGACACGGCACCCTCCACAATTTTATCAATAATATTTTCAGGCTTCCCTTCTTCTTTCGCTTTATTACGATACAATTCCCTTTCTCTTTCTATTATTTCCTCAGAAATAGCTTCTGGAGAAATAGCTTCTGGCTTTGTGGCAACAACCTGCATCGCAAGATTATTCCCAAGCGCCCTAATAGCTTCATTAGGAGCAAGATCTGTAGTAAGCTCAACAACCGCAGCTACTTTTCCATTAGAATGGACATATAAACCAAGCACACCTTCCCTATTATCTAAGGAATATACAACAGTCTTTGCCACAGCAATATTTTCACCCAATGTAGCAATTGCATTTTGTATATCACCTTCAAAAGAATCTACAGATTTTCCTTCTGCAACACCTTTTGCAATGGTATTAGCTATTTGTTTAAAAGCATCATTTCTTGCAACAAAATCAGTTTCACATTGTAGTGCACATAAAGAAATTGTTTTACAATCTGGAGAAATATAACTAACAATTACACCCTCAGTTGTCACTCTATCTGCTTTTTTTGCTGCTTTTGAAAGCCCTTTTTGTCGTAACCAATCAATAGCTTCTTCCATATTCCCAGTACATTCAACTAAGGCTTTCTTGCAATCCATCATAGCAGCACTTGTTCTTTCTCTCAACTCTTTTACCATAGAGGCTGTAACAGACATGTTCAACTCCTTTTACGACAGCACAGTATTTCTTTTACTTATTCACCTTTATATTTCACAGCATCTATAAAAATTACTCTTGTAAAGAATCTTCATTTTTTTCTACAGGAACAGAGGCTGGCTCCACATTAGTATCTGAAGTTCTCTCTTCATCAGCACTAGCTATCATTTCCTTAGCAAGTACCTCATCATCCACAGATAACTCAGAGCTACCTTTCCTAAGGACAATACCTTCGAGTGTTGCATCTGCAATAGCTGCAACAAAAAGTTTAATAGAACGAATAGCATCATCATTCCCTGGAATAACAAAATCCACGGGTTCAGGATCACAATTACTGTCTGTAACAGCAACAACAGGGATACGTAATTTTTTGCATTCTTTAATTGCAATAGTTTCTCTATGAGGATCTATAATAAAAACAATATCTGGCAACCCATTCATATCTTTAATACCACCAACCGCCGCTTCTAATTTTTTTCTTTCTCTATCTAGTTCCAAAATTTCTTTTTTGTTATATGCATCAGTACTTTTGTCTTCGAACATTTTGTCAATTTTTTTAAGACGATTAATACTTTGAGTGATAGTTGCATGATTTGTAAGTGTTCCACCAAGCCAACGGTTTGTGATATAAAATTGACCACATCGCTTTGCTTCTTCCATAATAGCTTCTTGGGCTTGTCTTTTCGTTCCAACAAAAAGAATTTTTCCACCACTTGCAGCAACGTCAACAATTTTATCATGGGCTGCTTTATATAATTTCACAGTTTGTTGTAAATCTATAATATGTATTCCATTCCTAACACCAAAGATATATTGACGCATCTTTGGATTCCATCTACGTGTTTGGTGGCCAAAATGAACACCTGTCTCTAACATCTGCTTCATACTTACGTATGCCATAAAAACTCCTTATGGTAAAATGGGTTTTACTTCCACAGTAGCAACCAAACTCTCTATAAGAGAGCACCCAAGTCCGCCCACTGTGTGTATCATTCACCTCGCTTATACCTTATTTAAAGATCTTTTTCAAGTTTTTTATAAAAAGATTTCAAAGAAATCCACTATATATTTTCTCATATGTAAAGAATAAAAAATGTCTGAAGGGCTTTTACTATATATAGCAAAACCCTTCACAAAAATATTGCACCACCACTTTATTCTGCACATATTTATTACAATTTATTCTTCTTTCAATGTTAAAATAATATTGTGTAAATCTGAACTAAGCTCATCAAGCGATAGTACATTTTCAGAAGCATTCTTCATCATATTAGAAACCTGAATAGCTGTTTGCGCACTTTCTTTAGTATTCTCCGCAACATCATGAGCTTTATTCGATTGTACCAATAACGCTTTTTCAATGCCTTGCATATCTTCAGCCGTTTTCTGCACTATTTTAACGATATTTGCCAAAGATTCCCCAGCTTGTAATGCTAACATTGTGGTTTCTTCTATACTTTCAGAAGTATGTTCCATACCCTCTATATTACTCTGTGTATCTCTTTGAATAATATTAATTGCTTCTGTTACATCTTTCGTCGCAATCATTGTTTTTTCAGCCAATTTCCTCACCTCATCTGCAACAACAGCAAAACCTCTACCAGATTCACCCGCTCGTGCAGCTTCTATTGCAGCATTAAGAGCAAGAAGATTTGTTTGGTCTGCAATATCATCTATAACAGTAATAACTCGATTAATGGCCTTAACTCTATCCCCCAATGTATTAATTTTTTGAGACATGTCATTTCTTAATGAATCCACCTTTTGGACACTTTGTAAAACATTTTGAACAAGTTTTCCACCAGATTCAGCTTGCTCTCTTGCATCTTCTGCTTTAAGCAATACCTCTGAAGCATTACGAGAAGTAGAGCTTGTAGAAATATTTACTTCTTCTAAAGCAATTTTTGCCTGTAATGCCTTTTCTTGTTGAACTTCACTACTTTTATTAACTATCAAAATATTCTCAGAAAGTTCTTTAGTAGAGGAATAAATTTTATCTGTTATAATTTGAAGTTTATTAACAACATTTAAAATACCTTCTTTACGTGCTTTTTCACCTTCTACTCTTGCTGATTCCACTTCTTGTAATGCTTGCTCTGCTTTTTCTTTTTCTACCGCAGCTTCATGTGTTTTCTCATTCGCTTTTTCTACAAGTTTACCCAAAGTATCTACCATTTTAGCAAAAGAATTTCTTAATATTTTAAGCTCACCATCAAATTGCTCCGCACGAGGTATTACAACATTCTCACCTTTTGCAATAGATTCAGACAGTGCTGTAAGAATCCCCATATTCTTAGTAATTCTATTAATAAGAATAAATTGAATAGCACAAAGCAGCATTGTAAATATAAATATATTAATTAAAGAAAAATCAACAACTTTAGTAGCAGGAGCAACAATAATATTTTCAGGTATTGTTACAATTATTTCCCAGCCCTCTTTACTTATTTTTTTATCTACAGAATACCTCATTCCCTCAAAAATCATGCTAGAGAAACCTTCTTCACTCAGCTTAAGGTCCGAATAAAAAGGAATATTTTCATCTACAGAATTCTTTAATAATAACGACGTATCTCCCGTTGTGTATAAAATTTTTCCACCCTTATCAAAAATAACAATAGTAGAATGACTGTCTTTTTGAACTCCGTCCACAAACCCTGTAAATTCCTCTAAATCAAAGGCCACTGCGATAGCACCAATATTAATATTGTTACTATTTTTAATTGGTGTCCCAACAACAAAAATTAGTCTTTCTTGTTCTGCATTATCCCAAAAATAAGGTTCTGAAACATAAATAGCATCTTTTTTTAGTATCTCAGAAAACCAAGGTCTTTTTGTAGGATCAAATGAATCAACAAAGCGTTCATCTGGAAAAACGGCAAGCTTGGAATTTGTATAGCCCACGTTTATAGAAACAATACCTGGAGATGTTGCTGAAATATAACTCAATAAATCATATAATCTCTTTGCTTCTGGTGTAGTATATTCTTCTCTTTTACTCATAAAATTCTTTACATTTCGTAAATCAAGCAAACCTTCATTTGCATTCACAACAATACTTTCCTTTGAAAGTGCTGTTATTATACGAAAGGAATTATCAAATACTCTTGTAATTTGATTCTCTATACGTTCTATCTGTTCCTTAGCAGTGTTCTTATATTCTTCCAACATAATCCCTTTGAGATTACTGTGTAGAAAAAAATACAAAAAGAATAAGAGAAAACCAACACCTAAAACTAAAGGTAATAACAACTTACTTCGCAAACTCATATAGACTCCTCATCATTTCCAAAACATTGTAAAATTAGTACAATGGAAAGTAGGCATATCTGACCAATGATACACATACTATACAAAAAGTGTGCATTTGCACATTTTTTGTATAGTATGTAATAATAGGAGAGAGTGTATGCCCACAGAACGCCCATATATTTATGTAAATAATAGCATTCTCTATATTGATGAAAACGATATGGATCTGCAATTAATCGATTGGATACGAACAAAAACACCCATGCTCTCTGTTCGTTATGGTTGCGACAGCTCTCAATCGTGTGGCCTATGTTTAGTGGAAATTGAAGGCGAAGCAGTATTATCATGCTCAAAAAAAGTAAAAGAAATTCTTGGATTACATATAACAACGGCGGAAGGCTTACCTGACACTATAAAACAATTTTTTGTCACAATGTTCTCATCACAAAGCCTCCCGCCATGTGGATACTGTATGGGTGGTTTACTAATAAGAATAAAAACATTTTTTGAAAAAGAAAGAGACTATACAGAGGAAGAAATTACCCATCACCTTGCCCTTTCACAATGCACATGCCTTTCAATTACAGACTTAGCAAAAACAATTTCTCTCGCACTACAGGTACAAAAAGGAGAATCTACATTTCCTGTAAAAGAGTATAAAGGAATTAATACAAATACAGTTCGTTTTGGTGAATCTAAAATAATTCTTAGTCAAAGACCATTTACTATAGATCTTACACTTCCCTCCCCTACACACCACATAAGTGTTGTATGGAGTGAGCACCCACTTGCAGAAGTACTTTCTATAGATACACAAAAAGCAATTCTTCAAGATGGAGTTATTGGAATTCTTACAGCAAAAGACATAGGGGAAACAAATTATTTCACTCTAAATGAAAAAGAATATTGGACTCTTTTATTAGGCGAAAATTCTGTAGCATATTGTCAAAGTGAAATTATAGCAATTGTTATTGCTACATCAAAACGTGCTGCAGAGGAAGCAAAAAAACACATTTATATTTCCTACACTGTCCACACCCCAATAACAAATATTCAAGAAAGAATGGAAAGATTATTTAAAGACAATAACGTACAAGAACCATTAGAAGGCGCTCTTGTTCATACCTTGCAATATGGTAAAGCTATTGAAGATTTATTTTTTGAAGGACTGCATGTTCTTAGTGAAATAGTGGAAACAATACCACAAGCACAAGCTCCCCTTGAAACACCCGCTGCATCAGCATTTTATACGGATGGACATCTTTATGTTTATACCCAAGTTTTCGATATTCTTTTACTCAAAAATAATCTTATTACAATACTTCATTTACCTCCAGAAAATATCCATTGCATACGCTCTGAAACAAGTACACGCTTTGATACAAGAGAGGATTACCTCATAACAATATGCACTGCTCTTTGTGCAACAAAATTCTTTTCTTCCATACAATGCTCTTTAACGCATAAAGAATGTTTAGAATATCGTTCTAAATCACCAGATATATATTCTGATTACACACTTATTATGGATAATAATGGTATTTTACAAGGTGCAAAAATAGTACTGATTATCAATATAGGTGCCTATCTAAACTATACAGATACATTTTGTGAAACAATAATGAAGCATATAACAAGTGGCTATTCCGTTAGTAACCTCGATGCCAGAATTATTCTCCTTACAACAAATACACAACCACGAGCACTTATGAGAGGAAAATCGCTTGAAACATCAAGCATTATAATGAATAAGCTTATTGATAAACTCTCTATCACTTCTGGATTAGATAGATGGTCTGTTAGAATGAAGAATATTTATAAAAAAGGAGATTACACTGTATTTGGGGAATTTCTTTATGGTGAAGTGTATACAGAGGATCTGCTCTACAATATAAAGCCCTACTATGATGCAAACCCACATATTGGCATTGCAATTTCCTGTTTAGATACAGGAATAACTTCAACAAATGCAGCATGTATGGTGGTGATAGACGTTGTTAATAATGGAGATCTTATTGTATACCACCCATTTCCAGATTACGGAAATGGAACACATTCTCTTGTTGTTCAAACAATAGCATCTGTCCTTTTTCTAGATTCCTATGATACAATTACCATACGCTCAACAACAGACTGTATGTTACCTCACCAAAAAATCCCTTCTGAAGAAGGAGCAATGCTCCACCTACTATATTATGCAACAAAAGATGCTGCTGTACGCCTTTTAGAAGAAAAGCAAAATAACAAAACGGACGAAAGTCTTTGGGGAAAACGTTTTATAGGAATAAGTACACTGAGCACTCTACCAATTGTTACTGTCCACAAAAAAACAGCACAACAAGGAAATTATGCTTTTATAGCACAAATAGCCACAGCTAATACTGACGAAGTACATAAACTACAAGCTTTAGGTACCTTTATTGATGCAGGTACACTGTATAATCCTACATTTCAACTACATATTGCTTCTGGAGGAATATCTGTCTCTCATTCATCTCTTTTTCCAGATAAACACAATACATCCCATATTCTTTTAGAAGAATTTATTCATACTGTGGGTCCATATACTAAAGATACAACATATACCTATAAAGGTCTCTATGATATTTCTGCAATAGCATTACCTGCAAGTGTATTTTCAGCATATTGGTGCCTCAATCAATCCATTTATTCCTCTTACCCAATACGAACATAATATTATTACATAAAAAGAGATGGCCTTTTTTATTATGGTACAAAAGAACACTTTCTTCCAACTATTTTCAAAAGCACCGTGAGAAAAAACAGAAAACGTATAAAAGAAAATATAAACAAATTACAGTGTATTATGGGAGAACACAGGTAGTGTAACAATATTCAATTATACGATACTATGGTGGAATTCGTACTTGTCTACAATACTGTTTGTGATAGAAGAATACATTCGCTAATACTCTCTTTCAAGAATAAATGCGATAACACAAAGACAAGTACTCTATTGTAGAGTTCAATTAACAAAACACACTTTTTTTATATTGTGAACATATTTATCATTCATTATTTTTAGAATAAATAAACAGTATTTTATTTCTTATTTAAAGAAATTTATCTCTGCTCCAAAGATGTCACAGAATAAAAAATGATTCTTTTACAAAAAGCCCATGCTCTTGTTTCTAATAAACACTCTTCTGCACATACAATTCTCATATACTAAAAACACATGTGCTCATTACTTTGTTCAATAGTTATCTTTTTATTCTTTCTCTTTTGAATAGACACAATCTACTATACTTTATTGTCACTCATATATCTTCTATTTTGTACTCTGTAAAAGAATTGTAAATAAAGCTAGAATACTCGACAATCACAATAAACAAAATAGTAAAATATTCACTGGAACAATAAGAATATTTATATATCTACCAAATACCACAATAAGAAATCTTGTCTCTACAATAATTTCAAGGATTGTTTTCTAATAACAGCTCATAGATACTATTCCACAGAAATATATAATAGTATAATTGCATAAAGAAGCACTTTCTATTGTAGTGATAACCCTATTTCTGTGCACGTTCTTTTTCTCTACACACCATTCATTATTACTCACGTAATTCTCAGTAAATCACACAGTAAACGTATTGCCACAATATTCCTCCAAGGGGATATTCTCTCTATAGGCCAAGGCACAACAAGTCCAGTAGGTGGCATTATTATAAAGGAAGAAGGCTCTATAGATGAATCTATGCTTTCTTGGGAAAGTATTGCTCAATATAAAGAAGTTAATCAAGAGTGCCACTCTGACACAACAATTCAAGACAGCTCTTTTATTATGCTCATTAGAAAAATACATTCTGAAATATACCCTCAAAAAATATTGTTTTTCCATAGTTGTATAAAAAAGCATATTTCTAAAAGCATCCTTCCTAAAGTTTCTTTATCTCCCAGAATAATTGACATAAAAGATAAATCACATTATTATGAAGAGATACTTTTTAAGAGGAATATTTATGGAAAAAGGCACATTTTCAGTACAAAATATACATTGTGCTTCTTGTATAAACACAATAGATAGCGCATTAGAAAAAAAAGAAGGAATTCTTAAACACAGTATTTCACTTATAGATAAAAGAGCAACAATAGAGTGGGATGAACACACCCTTACAGAAGCAGACATTATCTCCACCATAAGCTCTCTTGGTTACCCTACGACAAAAGAGAATCCTTCAGATTACATGAAGAATTACGATGCAAATACGGCGCGCTCTCTTTCAAAATATAAATATAAAATTATTTTCTTAAGTATTTTTACAATTCCTCTTACGTATATAGCAATGTCCACCATGCACAAATATCCATCAAATTTTGCATTTTTTAATCTTTACCTATTAAGTT
Source organism: Desulfovibrionaceae bacterium (assembly GCA_051650105.1). Classification (GTDB taxonomy): domain Bacteria; phylum Desulfobacterota; class Desulfovibrionia; order Desulfovibrionales; family Desulfovibrionaceae; genus CAMWXW01. The sequence goes on along the minus strand of JBOFIJ010000016.1, from coordinate 68,715 downwards.
GCATACAAGCAATGCTCGCAATACCAGTAATGCTTTCGTGCTACACCATTTATAAAAATGGTTTTCTTACTTTATGGAAAAGAAACCCTACAATGGATAGCCTTATCACAATGGGAACACTCACCGCTTTTTTCTATAGCATGTGGGCTCTTACACAAATTTTACAGGGACAATATACATTATACCATCAATTATACTTTGAATCGGCAGCAGTCATCCTTACTCTTGTTACTTTAGGAAAATATTTGGAGGAAAAAGCGAAGTATTCTGCATCAAAATCCCTACACGCTTTGGCTAAATTGCGTCCAGAAGTAGCAAGTAAAGTTTTCCCAGATGGATCTATAAAAGAACTCCCTCTTTCAGAAATTACTAAAGGAGATATTCTCTCTATAAGCCAAGGCATGACAATTCCATTAGATGGCATTATTACAAAAGGGGAAGGTTCTGTAGATGAATCTATGCTTACTGGAGAAAGTATTGCTCAATATAAAGAAATTAATCAAGAGTGCTATGCTGGCACAATAGTTCAAGAAGGTTCTTTTATTATGCTTGTTACAAAGGTGTCTTCTGATACATACCTTCAAAAAATAATAACCATGGTTGAAAATGCCCAAGCATCAAAAGCTCCCATTGCACGTTTAGCAGATATAGTAAGCGCATATTTTGTTCCTGTTGTTATAGTTATAGCATTGCTTTCTTCCTTTTTATGGTATCTTACAACTGGCTCAACCTCTATTTCTGTACATGTGCTTATAAGTACACTTATTATTGCATGCCCTTGCGCTATGGGCTTGGCAACACCTATTTCTATAGTTGTGTCTTTAGGAAGAGCTGCAAAATTTGGAGTAATTATTAAGAATGCGGAAGTTTTGGAATCAGGTGCAAAAATAACAACACTCATCATTGATAAAACAGGCACACTTACAGAAGGTAAACCAAGTATACGTTCCTTGTACCCCACGACAAAACAGTATACCGAAGAACAAATATATACTTTTGCTAAAACACTTTCACAATATTCAAAACACCCTATAAGCCATGCTATCTTGGAAAAAACAGAAGATATACAATATACACCACTGCCGTGTGATACTTTCACAACACATCCAGGCAAAGGTATTTCTGCTACTGTCATTGTTACAGGGTTGGTGGAAAAGACACATAAACTCCTTTTAGGCTCACACCGCCTTTTAGAAGATGCCTTACTCTCTTTTGAAAATGATGCTATTAAAGAGATATGTTCCACAATAGAAGAACAAGGAGCAAGCCCTCTTTTTCTAGCCTGTGATGGAGTTATTATTGCAATTTTTTCTGTAAAAGATACTATTCGTTCTGAAGCAAAGGATATAATAGCCCGTATAAAACGAGATGGCATTGATGTTATTATGCTAACAGGTGATAAAAATTCTACTGCAAAAGACGTTGCCACAACTGTGGGTATAAATACCATCTACGCACAATGTTTACCAGAAGAAAAAGAATCTGTTGTTAGAAAATACAAAGAAAAGGGAGAATGCGTTATGATGATAGGAGATGGTATTAATGATATTGCTGCGCTTTCATCGGCAGATATTGGTGTTGCAATGGGAACAGGTGTTGACGTAGCCTTAGAGAGTAGTTCTCTTGTTTTAATGGATGACTCCCTAAATACTCTTTATAATTTTTTACGTTTAAGTAAAGCAACCCTACGAAATATTAAAGAAAACCTCTTTTGGGCATTCATATATAATATAATAGGTATACCAATAGCTGTTGGTATATTACATATTTTTGGAGGTCCTTTACTCTCTCCTATGATTGCAAGTTTTGCAATGGTTATGTCATCACTATGCGTTCTTGGAAATGCACTGCGTCTTCGCTCATTCAAAACAATTTAATTTTAAACCATACTATAAAATAACACTATCACAATAGGTCTAATTTCTCCAATGTATGAAAAGGATTTACTCCATACTTTTATTTTTCTAACTCCTATTTAATAAGAAAAACAATAAAGAAGAATGTATATATCGAACATGTTTCCGTTTTTATGTGCTCTTGCTATAATGAGTATGGAAAGCAAAAATTCTCTCATGCATAATACTATACTTCTTTCATAGTTTCGCATAAAGAACATGTTTGAAAAACAGCAAGAAAATATCATTTATCACTATTTTTTTTCATAATATCTTCAAGACACAATATTCTTTGACAAGATGGACACGTGTATATCTGTTTAATCTGTAATAAATTGCTTTCAAACTGTGGAGGCAAAATAATATTGCATGCCTTACAAATATTTCCACGCACAGCAGCAATAACCGGTTGTTCAATTCTGTTGCGTATAAATTCGTATCGGGAAAGAATAGGCAAAGAAATAGACTTTGCGTACTCCAGACGTTTTTTTTCTAAATCAGTAATTTTTTTCTCTAATTCTTCCATATGTGGGGAATAATGATTTTTCTGCATTTCAAAAGTTTCTGAAGCAGAAGCATACTCCAATTTTACATTCTCTAAAATGCCCTCTTGAAGATACAATTCTTCATATAAAAGAAGTTTCTCTTCCTCATGAATTCTATTCATCTTTTCAAGAGAATCAATTTCCTTTAATACCGCACTATATTCCTTTTGATTCCCAACAATCATCAATTTATCTTTTGCTTTTTTTATCTGTTCTGCAATACTTTCAACGGTAGCAAGAATTTTTTCTTCTTGCTCCTTAAGAATACGTATCTTATCTAAAAGAACATTTTTATCACCTTCAAGAATACAAAATGCTTTTTCATAACTATCAAGTTTTTTTGGTAAGTTATCCAACACAGTGTTAACATCAACGATTTCCATATCAACAGCTTGTAATAAAAGTAAATGTTTAATTTCTGTAGTAAATTCCATTAGTATGCATCCTTATGTATCAATCTAAAAGGGTCAGCAGAGTCAATAAAAACAATAGTATTGTTAGAATAGTTATCCATCAAAAGTAAGGCCATTTCCTTCATCATATGCTCTTCCATAGAATGATGTCCAACATCAATTAAGGGAACAGTTGTCTCTATAGCATGATGATGTTTTATTTCTCCTGTAATAAAAATATCGAGAGAGTGTGAGTCTAGCAAGGGAATAAGGGAGGATCCTGCACCTGTACAATAGCCTACTGTAAAAAACACATTTGGAAGTGCTCCAGATACAGAAAAAACATCTTTTTTACAGGTCCTTGAAAGCAAGGAAAATAAATCTTTTCTTTGTATTCCAATAGATTTGTGAATGACAAAACCAATTCCCATAGAGATATCAGATTTTCCTTCAAGAGACGCATGAGAATATGATACATCATATTTTTTCAAAATATCGACAACAGAAGAAAAGTGAGACATCCCTACAGTGAAAGAGAGACATTTCTCCGATTTAAAAAGAAGAGAAAAACTCTCTAAACTGGATAAGGATGCATAAGAATCAAGAGGAGATTCCGTGATTATAAAAAGAAATTTTTTGTCGGAATACGTGGGAGATATGATACTTACATAATCAGCATTCAACTCTCTTGCCAAGAAACCAGCAGGCCCGTTTGGATTCACATCTAATGACGTGTGCGCGGCATAAAGCCAAGTAGACGAAGTCAATAACATCTGTGTAACATCAAAAAAAGCAGAAGGGCTATTGAGAAATTGTGGTTCTAATAAAAGAGGATGATGTGTTAAGATAAAATCGGCGCCCATTTTAACAGCTTTTGACACAAGCTGAGGGGTAGGGTCGAGCATGACAGCAATAGTTTCTATATTTTTCTTAGAACTATAAATTTGCACACCAGAAGAATCCCATTCACAAGCAGCTCTTGGGTATGCTATAGTTTCTATAAATTCTATAAGATCCTGTACATACATTGTATAACCGAAAAGAAAATGTGGTGGGCTCACTAGGATTTGAACCTAGGACCTGTCGGTTATGAGCCGAATGCTCTGCCAACTGAGCTATGAGCCCACTTGCCATAAAGGCTCGGACATGATGAAATATTTTTTTTACTTTGTCAAGTTATTTATAAGAAAAAGAAAGAAGACCCACGTGTTAAGAAAAAAGGGAAGAAATTATATATTCCAGACAAAACATACGTATCACCGTAACAACTACAAAAGTTCCATATTGAGGACATAACAAGAAAAAACCTTTATATAATATCTTCTTTTCAACATATACATTTGGAAAATATTGCCTAGTTACTGTATAAAAAATTCCATACTACCCATTATATTATACAACACACAAAAGAGACATAAGGAAAAAATCTGTGATACAGATGGAATATTCTATGCATACATTCGAATATCTATTCTCATAATGCCATTTTAAATAAAGACAGGAAGAGTATGCTAAAAGTATTTTTTTTATCATGTATGTTTTTTATTATTTCACACGAGTCTTTCGCAATATCAATAAAAGATATTGGCTCTTTCTCTGGTGTACGAGAAAATCAATTAGTGGGGTATGGCCTCGTTGTTGGCTTAGGAGGAACAGGAGATAAAAAAGATTCAAAATTCACAATGACTTCCATGGCAAATATGCTTGCCTCAATGGGAATCTCTGTAGACTCAGCACTGTTAAAACCCAAGAATATAGCAGCTGTTATGGTAACTGTAAATATGCCAATTTCTGCAAAACCAGGAACAAAATTAGATGCTACAGTTTCCTCAATAGGAGATGCTAGCTCAATAGAGGGAGGAGTTCTTCTTATGACTCCAATAAAGGGTGTTGATGGAAAGATATATGCACTTGCTCAAGGAAGTGTTCTTACAGGAGGATATAGTGTGGAAGGTGCTGGTGCAAGTGTGAAGAAAAATGCAACCACTGTAGGAACTGTTCCCTCTGGGGCAACTATAGAAAAAGCAATCTCCTTTTCCTTTAACGAGCAAGAAAAATTAAAGCTCCATCTCACAACAAGTGAACCCACAACAACAATGAATACTGTTAACGCAATTAATGAACTTCTTGGCAAAGATGCAGCAAAAGCGGAAGATTTATCAACAATCTCTATACGAATCCCTGAAGATAATAAAGGAAATTTAGTTCCACTACTCGCATCCATAGAATCGCTAGATATAGTAACATCTTCAATCGCCAAAATTGTTATTGATGAGCGCTCTGGTACAGTTGTTATGGGAGAAGATGTTCGCTTACGTCCAGTAGCAATAGCTCATGGGAATTTACAAATTGTAATAAAAGAAGATGAAACCGTTTCTCAACCAGAAGCATTTAGCAATGGAGAGACTGTCATTACTCCAGACACAAATATCACTATACAAGAAGACGGCAGTAAATTAGTTTTTGTTAATGGAGCCACACTAAAAGAACTTGTCGATGGTCTAAATGCAATAGGGGCAACACCAAGAGACTTAATAACTATTATTAGAGCATTAAAACGCTCTGGTGCACTTTATGGAACAATAGAGGTGATATAAATGAATATACATTCCCTAGAAAACATGTCTGCAACATTAGAAAAGAATAAAACAGAAGCATTACGAAGTCTTCATCTTAAAAAAGCAAATACAAAAGAAGGCCTACGTAATGCTTCCGAAGACTTTGAAGCCTTTTTTCTTCAAAAAGTACTAGAAGTAATGAGCTCAGGAATAGGGAAACATGATATGCTATTTTCTCAGGAAGAAAAAATATGGCAATCCATGCTTCATGAAGAATATGCAAAATTATTTTCAAAAGCAGGAGGAATAGGTATAGCAGACACAATATACACACAACTAGAGCCCAAAATTACTTCAACAGAAGAATAATTTCCCTATTATTTCGAAAAAATACGGTGGAATAAAAGCTTGCCATCTCTTTGTATTTCTCCTATACTAACGGAGTATGAAGAGTACCATCAAACAATTATTACACAACTCATTGACTTTACGAAAGGATGAGAATGTGCAGTTGGCGTACACTATGGGAACGACTTTTCTCTCTTGCATTCTTATAGGAACAGCCTTTGGATATTTTTTGTATACTATATTTGGCTCTATATGGTTTTTTTTCTCCTTTATTATTTTCGGATTTTTATCTGGCGTAAAAAACGTATACATGGATGCGAAAAAGATAATAGCAAGCGACAGCAAGAGGAAAAAAGAGGAAAACACTGGTACTAATGATACTCTTATCTAGTAAAAGAATAGCCCGTATTTTGAATTTCATGGGCTTAGACACTCTCTTGTTGAGAATACACTTTGGTAGTTCAATCTACTTTATTACGGTTCTTCTTTTACTATCAATATTGTTATCATTTCTTTTTTCTGGCTTCTTCTCCTTCTTTTTAGGGGTTTTGCTTTCTACGTTAAATCTTTTATTACTTATCCAGTCAGTAAAAGTATTTTTTAGAGAAAACAGCACGCTTTCTCTATTTTGGTTATTGATGTTGATTAATATGAAAATCATATTATTTGTTGGGATACTATTTTTACTATTACAGTATCTTTCTCTTTCATTAATTTGGCTTATAATTGGTATTATAATTCCTCATGTGAGCATAGTATTGCACGCGCTCTACATTTCTTTTAGTGAAACACACTTAACAAAGGGTTCTTAATATGGCTCAAGGCTTACCACATCCCGTATTACTATCTTCTTCCTTAGGCATAGATTATATTACAATTCTAGGCAAAGAGGTTGAGTTTAAACATGTTTTTTACACTTGGTGTGCAATGGCACTCCTTTTCATGCTAGGCTTATTGGTACGCTCGCGTATTCAGAAATATCCAACAGGATTACCTCATGTATTTGAAGTTATTGTGGATGGCTTAGAACAGTTTTCAATTAGTACCATGGGAGAAAACGCTAAAAGAGTGATATCTCTTTTAGTTGGAATATTCCTTTTTATTCTATTTCAAAATCTTCTTGGCTTAGTGCCTAGTTTTGATGCACCTACTGCAAATATAAATACAACGGCAGCTCTAGCTATTTTTGTTTTTTTATATTATAATGCCCTAGGAGTAAAGATTTGGGGCTTTGGATACATAAAACACTTTACAGGTCCAGTATCAGCAATAGCACCACTTATGTTGCCAATAGAACTTATTTCTCATTTCGCAAGACCATTATCTTTGGCACTGCGTCTTTTTGGAAATATTCGTGGTGAAGAAATAGTTTTATTAATATTTTTCATATTAGCACCCATAGTTGGAACTATTCCTATATATTTCCTCTTTATGTTTGCTAAAATTTTACAAGCCTTCATATTTTATTTGCTCACACTTCTTTATATAAAGGGAGCTATGGAGCACGCCCATTAATTGGGAAGAATAATCATCTTAACTCATTTATACTTTTTAGGAGAACATTATGCGTAAATTTTTACTCACAACTTTAGGAGTATTTTCGACATTATTACTAGAAATTCAAGCTTTTGCTGCGGATGTTGCCGCTCCTATCGCTCAACTTGGAGGCAACACAGCTTTGGCTGCCGCTATTGGTATGGGTATAGCTGCTTGTGGTTGTGGTATTGCTCAGGGAATGAGTTTAAAAAGTGCCTGTGAAGGAACTGCTCGTAATCCAGAAGCAAGTGGTAAAATAATGATTACTCTTATTTTAGGCTTAGCTTTTATTGAATCTATTGCAATCTATGCATTTGTTGTTAATTTATTACTTTTAGTAGCGAATCCATTTTTAGGATAGCTTTATCCAGCAGCAGAATAAAGGAGATACAGTTTCTCTTTTATTCTGGCTTTGAGGTTTTTTCATGTTAGATTTTTTTCGTAATTCCATCAATTCCTGGTGGGTCCGCTCTTTATTTATTGCCATAATCCTTATTTTTGTGTTTTTGGGCTTTGGGTCTAATGCTTCTAATACACAAGTGCTAGCGGAAATAAATGGTAACGTTCTTTCTGTTCACTCTTTTTTACAAGCATTGGATGCAGAGAAAAAACAATATTTAGCAGATAACCCCTCATTAACAGACGAGATTTTGGAACAATTAGGAATACGTACCCAAGTTTTTAATAGATTAGTAATGAGAACTCTTTTTATTCAAGAAGCCACGAAATTGGGTATTTTTGCAACTTCGAAAGAAATTCAACAAACACTCCTCTCCTTGCCTTTTTTCAAGAATGAACAAGGGCATTTTGATTCAGAGCTTTATAAAAAGGCTCTTCAAAATAATAAAACAGCCGTACTCCTTTTCGAACAAGAACTCTCTGATGATGTCCTTATTGATAAATTTGTTAGATTAATTACAGGAGTGGCTTTCGTAAATGAAAAAGATGCTAAAGTTCTTTATAATTACTTCAATGAAGAACGTAGCTTTCAATATCTTCTTTTTCCCAAGAAAAATTACCTTAAGGAAATAGTATTATCGGATGAAGAAATCCAGGAATATTATGATCGCAATTCTCACATTTGGAAGCAACCAAGACAACTTTCCTTTAACTATATTCCCCTTACAAAAGAAATATTGCTTTCACGTATTACTGTTTCTTCAGAAGAAGTGATAAAACAGTATGAAGAAAATATCAATTTATACAATACTGTAGCAAAAGAAATCGCCTTGGAAAGAATAAAAGAACAATTCCTTCAAGAAAAAATGAACGCTCTTATAGAAGCTTATTTAGATAAAATACATATATCTATTTCAGAAGGTAAGCATATTCAAGATATTGCTAAGGAACTTAATATAGCATTAGAAAAAACGGATTTCTTAACTGAAGAACAAGCTTTAATTCGCCTTGGTGTAGAAAATACTACTTTTACAAGGCTCTTAAAGAATGAATCAAACTCAATTGAGACAATTCCACTGAAAAAAGAAGGAGAATATACTGTAGTACAAGTTCAGGAACGAATTCCAGAAAATATTCCGCCACTTGAAGAAGTAGAAAAAGATGTTTTCCATGCTTTGCAAGATGAAAAGTCATTAGAATTAGCACAATTTGCTGCAATAAAAGCCTTGAAAGAAGCTACGGAAAATAATGCTATTCTACCATCTTTTGCTACCACACCACTTTTTTCAAGATTAGCTGAAATACCAGAGCCTTTTTCACATTCTAAAGAATTATCCGATGCTCTTTTTAACAATCCTAAAAATACTCTTCTATCAATACCATATCCATATTCTGATGGTGTGGCTTTAATAAAAATTGCCCATATCGCACCTGCATATGAAAAAAATTGGGATGAGGATAAAATAAACTTTACACGAAGGGTTCTTGAATTAAAACAACGAGAATTTCTTAACCTCATGGAACAGTATCTAAACAATAAGGCACATATTGTAATAAAATTACCACACCTTCTTAAGAGTCAAGATGAATAATGAAAGAATATCCTAGCCCAATTCATCAATCTACTCTCTATATCATGGAAGAGTTGTTTGAGGAACATAAAACTCGATTTCTTACCTATGTAGAGCCTTTTTGTACTGTTTCTGATGAAAATGTAGCCTCACAAAGTATCTATAAAAAAGAGCATACTTTGCGTGTTGTTGAATTTGCAAGAATGCTTGCTATGGATTCTTCACAATTTTTTATATATTATCCAATTTTGCTCTCTGCTCTTTACCATGATATTGGACGTTTTCAGCAATATCTACAGTTCAAAACACATAAGGATACTGATTCTTGTAATCATGGACATCTTGGAGTAAAAATAGCAAAACAACAAGCATTTTTACATTGTGAGAGTCAGCAAATCCAGCAATATGTTTATACTGCAATTGCATTACATAATATATATACGTTACCACAATTACCTTCCCATATAGAAATTCTTGTAAAGCTCATTAGGGATGCAGATAGACTCGATATTTTTCATAAACTTTCACATACTCTTTCTTCTACAGAGGAAGAATCTTCACATTCATTAAGAATTTATGCTAAAGACATCCCAGATGCATATAACCCTAAAGTACTTCTCAGTCTCCAGAATAAAGAGATGGTACTCTATTCAGATATTCTTTATCACAACGATTTACGACTTATGCTATTTTCATGGTATTGCAATTTTTCAACAAAATATGCGATGGAATATATACAGAAAAGTTATCTTCTAGAAGGCCTTTATCAAAGACTTCCTAAAATAAAAGAAATTGATGATATCTGTATTCCATTACTCTCATGACACTTCATAGCGATATTCTTATGTTATTACCAAAGACTATACAAAATATCTCATATAGTGGTGATACGTTGTTTTTGATGTCTTTAAAAAAATACTATTCTGTTTCCACAATACCCATTCCTTATAAAGACAATACCTATCTTTTTTATATGTCCCTACATATATTATCAAGAAAAGAAAGAATACAACTTTTCAATTCTATACAAAATACAGCAAAAGAATATTTTTTTATTGACTATACCCTAGTAAATCGCAATGTAGAATATATCTCTTCCTGGTATAAATATATAACAACGTATGTATTTTCACATAAGAAATATCCTCAATTTTATCATTTTATGAAAGATGGTGCTCTTGAAGGTATTCTCTACCAAAGCCATTTTACGATAATTAATGCTTTTAGATTTCATAAAAGACAAATAGCATTGTACCATTGTAAAGATTAATATATAAAAGACAGAGGACAATACAGAAGGGAAATACTCATAACAATATTGTTACGTATATATTAATATTGTATATACTCACTGTAACACTATCCATCCTTTTATAATAAATAAGGACGTATCCATGAAAACCATGCTATATAAACATTCTCAGTGTGCCAAAGAACATCCAAAGAAAATATGTTTTCTTCCTTTTGGTAAAGAAAAAGAAATAGCAGATCTCTTTTCATGCAGTGTATTATCTGTTTTACAAAAATCATGTTCCTTAGAAATAATGCCAGAGCGATTTCTACGCAATGCAATAACATACTCACCTAAAGAACAAGGCAGACTTCTTTCTTCATCTCTTCTTCTCGTTGGGATGGGAGGCTTAGGTGGTATTTTATTTGATACATTTTTGCGTATAGGCATAGGAAAAATATATTGTTCAGATGGAGATACCTTCGAAGCAAGTAATTTAAATAGACAACTTCTCTCAACTGAGGAAGATATCGGCTGTCCAAAAACAAGTATAGGAAAGGCTTATTCTAAAAAAATAAATTCTTCTTCTACAGTATATACAATTGATACATTTCTCGATAGAACAAATATCTCAGAACACATAAAAAAAGTAGACATTGTAGTTGATGCTCTTGGTGGACTAACAAATAAACCACTCTTACGCGAAAAGGCAGAACAATATAATATAACACTTATTACTGGTGGAATTGCAGGCAAATCAGGATATGTAGGACGCGTACATCCTGGCAGCACTGCTCCAACGGATTGGCTAGGCAATGTTAGTACTGTGGAAAACCTTCTTGGAAACCTTCCTCAAACCATTCTTTTTGCAAGTTCTCTTATGGTAGAATTAACAGTTGAAACACTGATAAAAAAATATATAAAGGAGTCTAAAGCTTTTCTTTTTGATTTAGAAAATACCCTCTTTCAAAAAGTACAGTGGTGATATTTCAGTTTTACGCAATATATCACTTTCTACATGATATTTCTATTTTCAAGAATGGTGCAGTACATCCAACAAATAAAAAGATCATTTGCCAATACAAAACGATGAAAAAATAGAATTCATGATATCTTCTGGAAGAGTATGTCCCATAATTTCATCTAGTTGGGAAGAAACAGAATCCAATACAGTCATTGCTATATCAAATGGAAGATCTCTTTCTATATCTCTTCTTAATTCATTAAGAACGTGTGCTACATCTATAAGAATAGTAGATTGTCTAATATTTGGGATAATCATACTTTGAGAAGCCTCAAGATAGGAAGAATCTTTAAGAAGCATTTTCTTCACACACTCTAACATTATTTCTATTCCTAAAACTTTTTCAGCAGAAAGTGTACAATATATTTCTTTTCTTCCAATAGTATTTTGAACATCATTTTGAATATGAGATATAGAATCCACTAAATCAATTTTATTATATATAAAGAGAACTTTTTCAAGATTAATTTGAGATAAAAATTCTTTTTCATCAGAAGAAAGGCTTTTACGTGAACTATCTACAACAAAAAGAATAAGTTCTGCATGCTTAGTATGTTCATATGCCGCCAAAATACCTTCTTGCTCAATTGTATCAGTTGTCTTACGCAAACCAGCTGTGTCTATTAATGTTACAGGAAGAGAATCTAAGGAAATTCTCTCAATAATACTATCTCTCGTTGTACCTTCAATGTCACTAACAATAACACGTTGTGTTCCTAGAATAGCATTCATTAAACTAGATTTTCCTGCATTTACACTTCCAATAAGAACTACATGAGCACCATCTTGCCACACACTCTCTCTTTGATAATTTTTTACTATTCGTTCTATTTGCTCAATAATAAAACATAACAAAGACACACTTTCTTCTCTTGGAGCTAACTCTATATCTTCTTCTGGAAAATCGAGTGCCAAGTAAAAACGTGTACGTAAAGAATCTATAGTAGATTTTAAAGAAAATATTTTGTCTGTTAATGCACCAGAAAGCCGTTTTTGTGCCATTTTTGCGGCAACAATATCTGGAGCATGAATAAGTTCCATTATTGCTTCCGCCTGAGCAATGTCCATCTTACCATTCAAAAATGCTCTTTTTGAGAATTCTCCAGGAGAAGCCAATATAGCGCCAGATAAAAGAAGTTCTTCAAGAATACGACGAAGAACAACAGGGCTACCATGACAATGCAGTTCAACAAGGTCTTCACCTGTAAAACTATGAGGAGCAGGCATATAGACAGCAAGTATCTGATCTAATGTTTCCCCATTAACATCAACACAATCTGTATATTGTAATTTCCAAGGAACGTATTCTTTAGTATACGATGTGTGTTTTTGTAAAAGAAAGAAAGAAGAAGGACCACTTATTCTAATAATTCCGATCCCACCATATCCCATGGCTGTAGCAATAGCAACGATAGTAGTATCCATAATTTTTTATTCTTTTATAGAACTAACATCTAAGTCCACTTTTTCCTGATGCTTTTTCTGATAAAAAATAACAACCGATTGTAATGTATCTGAACCTTTTGTTGTCGTTCCTATTAAAGGGTCATCCTGTAATGTCATATGAATAATCCTACGCTGATAAGCTGGTAGAGGAAGAGTTTGCTGCGTCTTTTGTGTCGACTTCACTTTTGTAGCAATTCTAAGTGCCATAGATATAAGCATATTTTCCTCTGAAGAGGTAACCTCACCTACACAAACACTTACTAAAAAGGAACGCTGTGTCTGCTGATTCAATATTCTAGATACAATATACTGTATAGCAAGAAGATTTTCATGATCCTTTCCAATGAGTATGGCACTCCAAGGCCCATCAGAAATATTAATGCGAACTTCTTCCAATTCTAACTTAACCGTAAAAGCTACTTCGTCTACAAGAACCATCAATATTTTTTTAACCAGTTCTTCAACAATAGAGATAACCGTTTGAACATCAATATCTGCCACTTTCACAATATTTTGAACAGGCAGAGGAGAATACGATCTTTTTTGCAAAATTGAAGGATCATTTGTTGTCTGCATTTTAGGTTTTTGTACAAAACTAGGAATAGCACTTTTGACAAGACGTTCTTTTGATTCCTTGGCAGGCTCAACCTCTTTTACAATTGAAGATAATGGGAAAACCTTTATTTCAGCATCCTGCACAGGGACAATTCCAAAAATTCCACTTTTAGCTGCCTGTATAACAGTAATCTCAAGACTTTCACGAGGTAATGCAAAATACTTACAAGCTTCCTGCATAGCATTTTCGAGAGTTTTAGCCCTAAATATTTTAGCCTTTTGTAACACAGTAACCTCAATTTATGAAGACTTCTTGATCATCAACCATTGCTGTAAAATTGAAATAATATTACTACATAACCAATAAATAACCAAACCAGAAGGGAAACCTAAGAAAAATACAGTAAAAATAATCGGCATAAAAAGCATTATCTTTCTTTGTAATGGATCTCCCATAGAAGGAGTAATCAGTTGTTGAATAAACATACTAAGGCCCATAAGAACAGGAGTAATATAAAATGGGTCTTTTACTGATAAATCTGTTAACCATAATATATGAGTGAACGGGATATATTCTATAAAAACAGCGTGTCGTAATGAAACCGAATTAAGTAAAGCTTCATACAAAGCAAAAAACACAGGAATCTGCACAAGTATGGGCAAGCATCCCCCCATAGGATTTACTTTATATGTCTGATACAGTTCCATAATTCTTTTATTCATCTCTGTTTTATCATCAGCATATTGTTCTCGTATTTCTTGAACAAAGGGCTGTATCTTCTTCATTTTTTCCATAGAAGAAAACGATTTTTGTGAAAGAGGCCAAAACAGTACTTTAATAAAAATAGTGAGCAGAATAATAGCAACACCATAATTTTGTATGTAACTATGAATAAATTCTAAAAACATAACAAGCGGGATAGACAAAAAGGAAAAGAAACCATAATGGACAGATTTATCCAAATTATTTGGTGCCGCTTCCAATAAATCCAATTCCTTAGGCCCTAACCAATAAGAGGTAGAATATGAAACTTCACTATCCAAAACAACAGGGTTTTGCGTGAGAGATACACGAAAAATATCCGATTCATATTTTGCTTTGAAAGTTAGTGCACCATTCCCTGGAGCAATGGCCAAAAGAAAATAATTATTTGTTATACCAGCCCAAGACAAAGACTCCTTCCGTTCAAAACCTATGGATAAATCTTGTATGTCCGCAAGTGTTTCAAGAGAGGATCCCTCAAGCCAAGCGATTTTTGTCACGTTATAGCTAGAAGACCCAAAAAAAGAAGATGCTGCCATGGTATATGCAAGAGTGACTTCCTCTTTTATTTGTGAATGAAGGGTAATATCTTCTTTAATAAGATATTTATCCGCAACAAAAGAAAATAACCTTATTATCTTCCTTCCATTCACCACTCCTGTAAATGTAATTTGGCCTTCTTCTTCGCCTATTAAGGTGAGAGAATCACTAGAAACACTCCATATGCCTTGCCCCCACGTTGGCTGTGAATCAATTAACAAACCAAGAGGAGCAAATTCTACCGATTTTTCTGAGAAAATTTGTAAAGGGTCAGGCTTACCAGCCACTGCAGAATAATTTTTAAGAGAAAATTCAACAAGAGTAGCACCTTTTGAAGAAAATACAGCTCTGTATAAAGGAGTATCCACAACGACATGAGGAGCATCTAGAATACTATCCACAAAAGTACTCGCTTGCATTGACGTAGTTGGATCCTGAACTTTTTGAGGCGAAACAAACTCTTTATTTTCAAGAAATTCCTTTTGCGAAGGGGAGATAAACCCAAAATATTCAGCTACATATCCCCACCCAACAACCACCACCACGGCTAGAAAAACAGCTAAAAAAAGTCTTTTTGATTCCATAATAACTCTCTATTCCTTATTAGTCTCAGGGACAGGATCATACCCGCCTATAGAATACGGATGACAACGACTTATTCGACGAAGAGTGAGCAATACGCCCTTTATAAACCCAAATCGTGAAAAGGAACCCACAGCATAATGGGAACATGTAGGGTAAAATCTACATACCTTTGGAAGAAAAGGAGAAATACAATATTGGTATATATAGATGAGCCCCAAAGAAAATAAAACAAGAAGCCGAGAAATAATAATCATAATATTCCTAAACGTTCAAAAAGAGGTAGCAAATCCTCTTGAACGGTGCAAGAAGACATTTGTTTATATACATAGCTTTTTTTTGCAACGACAATACAATCAAAATTTTTATTAAAAGCAGATGAAGAAAGAAAGAATGCTGCTCTCACCACCCGCTTAAACCTATTCCTTACAACAGCATTACCCATCTTCTTAGATGCAGTAATTCCAACTCTCCAAGTTTCAAAATCCCCCTCTTGGATAAAGAAAATAAGATTCTTAGCAATATATTTTTTTCCGAAAGTATAACAATGAAGAAATTCTTGTCGCTTCAGGATACGATACTTTTTAGACAGCATAACACTACACTGTTAATCTTTTTCGCCCTTTTGCTCTCCTTCTTCTCAGAATATCTTGTCCAGAACTTGTTGCCATACGTGCACGAAAACCATGAGTTCTCTTTCTTCTTATTGTACTTGGCTGATATGTCCGTTTCATAAAAGCAGTCCTTTTTATGTGAGATAACGATTTCTACATTATTTTATCTTTTTCGTCAAGGTAAAAATGCAAAAAAAAGAATAGCTCTCTCTTAAAAATAATCCCCACGATTTATTTTATATTTCTCTGTAAGCATTAACATCTCTATGGAATGCAATAATGCATTTAGAGGTTCTTTTTGTAATTCACTATCATATTTATCTTTTATTGCCATAATTTCATTTTCAATCCCCACAAAATGCTCGTGTAAGGAAACCAAACTAATTCTCTTATTTTTTGCCAAAGAAAGATCTTCTGCATATTTTGCAAGAGAAAGGATCACAGATTCCAAAGAGTCCATTGGATTTTTATCAACAATAACATCGGTTGAAGAATGTGTTCGCTGCATGAGAAGAGGGTCCACAAAATCAATGCTTGCAATGGTGTGAACTTCTGGAGAATTTTTGAGAAATCTTTCTTGAAAAATAGCTTCAAAAGAGGAGTCTTTTTGCACGTCATGAGACGTTTTTTTCTCATTCTCCTTACTTTGCAAAATATTCATATTTATCTTCATAAAACACCTCGTATCACAACATTTACCAAGCTTATTATAGCATATTTTTTACATACCCTCAATACCTTCTACATAATAAATTGTAGTATGATCTTTATAATAGGTATTTATTTAAAAAATACCTCTTGCAAATATGTTTTATGCCGAATAAAGAAGCATAAGACATTTCATAGGGGAAAACGATAATGTTATTTGAATTATATGAAAAGGGTATGTATTTTCTAAAAACATTGTGGAATAATGATACAAGCTATATCTTCCTAGACATTCTTAATCTATTAGAAAATGAATCTTGGTTTATTCCAGCATTAATGGTATGGATTGTTCTTTTTTGGTTCACATATCTTGGGCGCTTTATATTCCGATTTATAGCACTCTTTGCCATATTTGGTGGAGTAGGCTTTATGTTCTTTTCTTAATACAATTCCCCTATTTTCAGAAAAATACTGCTGTATGCCCTTTTTTGCTGTTTTATCATTTCCAACTTCTACACTCTTTTTTTTCATTTAATAGATAGCAAGAACTATATAAAAACTCTTTTATACCACTCCATTACAAGAAAACGTAAACAAAATCTACTATATTACAATACAACAAATCGAAAGATAGAACATACCGTGAGCATTTATTCGTATATCTCGTAAAAAATATTCATTCATCAAAAAATATTCACTTTTATACTCCACATATTTATGTCTTTATTCTTTTTGTGCTAGACTTTTGTCAAAAATTATTATATCCTTACGCAAGTTCGAATATGATCCAATATCCTTGTAAGGAGAGCATTTATGAGACGGAGTTATGTTTCCTTGTTTGCACTTTTATTATTATTTTCTACAACACTCGCTTGTTCACGGGAAAAAATAGCAGTGTTAGATTACAAAAAAATTATTGAGACAAGCAAAACAATACAAAATGCAAGTAAATATCTAAATAATCTACAAGAACAATATAAAAGTGATACAGAGAAAATGACAGACGAAAAACTTCTCACTGAAACATTAAAAGAAAAACAGGAAGAATTTACAAGACGTTTAGAAATTCTTGACAAACATCTTGATACGAAACTAAATGAAATTCTTAAGCAATATGTTGCAAAGAATAATATAACACTAACACTTCTTAAAGAAACTGTTTATGAGCACTCCTCTTCCATAGATATTACAGATGGTATCTTGAAGGAATTTGACGCTATTAAGATGGAACCTACCGATATAGAAGCACTTTTCATAATAACACCAGAAGCAAAAGATAATACGAAAACAGCTCCCGCAGAGGAAATAGTTATTGAAGAGGAAGTAACCCCGTAGTACTCTTGTAACGAAGACTCATTTACGTGCTGTGCAAACCATAACTACTTCTATATGAGGGCTAAAGCGGAACATATTGAACCCTTTGGCTCTTTTTATTTCATATATCTTGCTAAGCAATGCTATATCTCTTGCTAGTGTCGCAGGATTACAAGAAATATAAATCAGTATAGGAATTTTTGCTTTGCATAACACAGATATTGTTTCCTTACATGATCCACCTCTTGGTGGATCAACACAAACACAATCATACTCTACACTTTCTTCATACGTGATATCTTTTATATCCTTAGCAGTATATTTGGTCTTTATAGCTACATTTTTCTGCGCATTATACTTAGCAAAATAAAGAGACGATTTCATATTCTCAATACCATACAGCTCTGTAAGTTGAGAAGAACAAGAAAGTCCAATGCTTCCTACTCCGCAACATAAATCTAATAAACGACTTCCAAATGGAATGGATAAAACAACTTCTTGGAAGAGTAATGAAGCCATTTCTGTATTTATTTGAAAAAAATCATTCACTCCGTAGCAAAAAAAGGACTGCTTTCCATTCACATATAAAGATTCCTCTAAATAATTTTCTCCCATTTGAAAAAGAACCTTCTCTCCAAAGGCAACATTGTATGTACTTTTTCTTTCAGAATGAATAAAAGAAAGCCCAGGAAGCTCTGTTATCGCACTAGCTAATTTTTTTATCTCTTCATTTGCAGAAGGAAAACTTCTTCCAGTTATACAGTGAACCATGTACTTGTTATGCAATAGAGAATGTCGTATGACGATATATCGCCAAAACCCTTTTTTATTGCGCCATACAGAAAAGGAAGATTTCTGTAAATGCTCCCGCACAAGAGAGAGTATTTGCATATACACAGATGGAACAAGAGCACACTGTGTAACAGATACCACGGTATTACTTTTTGCTTTATATAGGCCGATAGATTTTTCTCCCTTTTCATCATAGCCAAATGCAAATTCCATTTTATTTCTGTATTGAATAGTTGATAAAGAAACAATTTCTAAATCAATCTCTGAAATCTTTGCAATCTTTTTAAAATCGGAGAGAATACGATTCTTTTTATATTGCTCTTCTTCTTCCAATGATATGCCTTGCAAAGGACAACCTCCACATTCTTGATGAGGACAAATATACTCTCTAACACCTCGTATATCTTCAAGAATATGCTCTGTCTCCGCAACAGTATATTGCTTTTTTTCTTGCACTATTTTTGCAAGAACCTTTTGTCCAGGTAATGCTCCACGAACAAAATAAATTTTTGAATTATCTTTTGCAATTCCCTCTCCTTGAGAAGAAAGTGCAGATATTATAAGAATTTTACTAGACATAATACGGAGTATATGCCAGAATAAATAAAAATACATCTTTATTTTTTCAAAAGGAGTCCTTATGCCTTTTACAGAAATGATAACTACATTATTTTCCAACGCAATGCATGCTTCAGCAGGAGCATTTGTTATTGTACCTCTCATTTTTATCTATTTTACATGGATGGCCGTAATGGCAATAGTACGAACATACCAAAATGTAAAAAATGAGAAAGATCATCATTAAAACGCATGAAAAGGATATCGTTATTCTTTTCTTAAATGAAATTATTAATTTTTTACACAGTGAATAGTATCTACATAACCTATGGAACAACATTTTTTCTCAGAAACATCCCCTTGGTTAGCACCGCTAGCTGGGTACTCGGATATATCTTTACGCCTCCTCTGCCGAGCTCGTGGAGCACGTGTTGCGTGTACTGAAATGGTAAGTGCAAAGGGCTTACACTACGAAAGTAAAGGAACACAAAATTTACTTCAAACAGAAAAAGAAGATTCGCCCTTAGTCGTGCAACTTTTTGGTGAATCTCCTACAATACTTTCTTATGCCATGGAAGATTTGCAAAAAGCTGGCTATACACATTTTGATCTCAATCTCGGATGCTCTGTCCCAAAGGTTTGCAAAACTGGTTCTGGTGTTGCTTTAATGAGAGATAGTACAACACTAGAAAAAATAGCAAGGGCTATATGTTCTTCTGCCAAAAAAGGACATGTAGGATTCAAAATACGACTTGGATGGAATGAACGAGAAGAAAATTACTTGGAAGTTGCAACACTCTTAGAACAATGTGGAGCTGGGTGGATAAGCCTACACCCTCGCTATGCTAAACAAGGCTATAGTGGAATAGCAAATTGGGAAAAAACAAAAACTCTGGTTACAACTGTAACAATACCTGTTATAGCAAGTGGTGATTTTTTTACTGCAGAAGATGCTGTTCGTTGCGTGCGTCAAACTGGAGCAAATACAGTGATGTTTGCACGTGGAGCTCTTTCTAATCCACATATTTTTGAAGAATATACAGCCCTTATTCAAAATATACCCTATACGAAAATTGATTTAATGACAATGTATAAAACCATATATGAACATATTTCATATATAAAAAAATATTCTCCTGAAAGACAAGCATTGGTTCGCATGCGCAGTATTATTCCAAAATATATTAAAGGGTATGGTGATATTAAAAGTTTACATCAACAACTTATTCTTTCTAAACAATGGAAGGATGTATACACTGCATTAGATACATTTATGGAGCATCACTTCTCTTCTCAGGCCACTATATAAATGATAAAATCTTTTTTGCACTCCTGTATAGAAAGTATACCCTTTTTCACAAAAAAATCTGTAGTGTCAACACACTCTGTGGAAGAGCGGACGTTTTATTATCCTTTTATAGGGCTAGTAGTTAGTGTGTATTCTCTTATTCCTATCCTTTTATACAAAATATTTTTTTCACCCTACCTTTTTTCTTCCGACCATCTCTTTCTCTTAGCACTTAGTTATATGGCCATTAATAGCTATATATCTAAAGCTTCTGCATGGCAAGAACTTTTAGAAACTGTCCAATTGCGTAATGAATGTAAAGCAGAGCGGAAGAGAAATCCCAAAGCATTTCCCTTCTTAATACCACTTTTTGCTGTACTTTTTTATATAGGTGGCCTCATGCAAATGCTAAAATATGGCCTTATTGACGTAATCTTCTTCACTCCTATTTTTAGCAAAGGAACTTCAGCCATTGTTAATCATTTTTTAGAAAAAAATTATGCATTACCCAAAAAATATACATATCGCTATATTGATACAAGTTTTATAGTAATAATCATCTTTGTGTTGGCATATTACATACTTCCCATGAAGTATATTCTACTTATGATTCTTGCTTTTTTTATCTCTTTTGCATACATCATACTACTCATTAAGCAACATCCCATATTGAAAAATAACCTTCGCAACATACACATTCTTCTCACTGAAATCCTTATCTTTCTCCTCATCGCCTTGTAAAATATACTTTTTACAGGGCAATGTTCTTTGTGCATACCTGTGCTGTTATTTTGCTTCTTTTATATAATATACTTCCATACCACGGTTTTCTCGCATATAAGATATATCTAAAAACCAGCTCTTTTATAATATATCTCTTTCTCTATACTCTCTTTAAAAATTGTATTATTACATTTTCGTATATCACTTCTTATAAAAATATAAGATATAGGAAGAAAAATATCCCTCATAATGCCATTTAGAAAACGATACTCTATTCTTGTCCTAGAACAAAAAAAAGTAATATTCTTTTCTTCTAAGAATCCTTCTTGATCTGCTGTACGCGAGTAATCCCCCAATAATATTCTTCCAATTTTTCTTTCTTTTTATTGGAGAAAAAATACGTACTCTATAAGAAGCTTCGTCTAAACAACGTAAAAAATCTTTTATAGCATATTTCATAAGTACATATCTATTTTTTACCGTAAAAGGATATAACGAACTATATATTCTTTTTGAAAGTGGAATAATTTCTTTTGTATAAAGAAAAAGAATTATAGAATCACCAAGACATAATGCATTATTTTTATAATGTATCTCCTCCATCTTCGCCTCACTAAGAATACAGTAAGAGGAATTCTGTAGAGAATATTTCTGAATAATAATTTTTAGTGCTTCTGACACATTTTCATAAATGGCTCGAGTATTTTTTGCCAAGGCATAACATTCTTTCTTATATTGATTCACAATTTCTTTCCCTCTATCAGAAGCATATACAACGATACATAGAGGAGAAGGATCTCCAATATTATTATAAAAACAAGAAAAATCATCCTCTTGGATATTGCTATTAACATCATACAAACAAAAACAATATGAAGAAATATATACTATTTTTTGGATAAGAGGATTGAAAAATAAGAGATATTCTAATAAACTTGCGTGTAACAGAGAAGAATATACCTGAGGAGCAAGAAATTCATAAATAAGAGAAAGGCTTTTATCTCTTTCTTCTAGCTCAGTAATATGAATTATATATACATTATGAAGTTCCATGTTTTCAATAATAGTATAGCTAGTAGAACAAAGACATAGTACATAGAAAATAGCTTCTTTATCAAAAGAAAAGATACTTTCTCTCATAGCAAAAAAATGACTTATTGAAGTATTATCCAAAATAGAGCAATATGTTGTTCTCATAACAATATACTTATTTCATTGTAGGAATATGAATATCTGTTACTCGAACACCTATAGTGCCTTCTATATTAATTAATTCTCCACTGCCAACTTCTTTTCCATGTATTTTTAAACTAACAGGTGATGCTACAGTTTTATTTGTGGTAAAAACATAGCCATTTTGTATGCTCCTTACTTCATGTATAGGTAACAAGACATCTCCAATTTCCATAACAATACGTACAGGAATATTTTCTATCATACCTGTATTTATTTGCACATCATTTTCATTCATATTTTCTTCCATACCTACAATAGTAATTGAATTCTCACTCCATTGTCCCTTTAAGATAGTACCATCTGGAGACCGAAGTTTAACAAAAGACCCAGAAGGATAAAATTCGTCAAATACAATAATATCATCAACTTCAATGTTAATAAAAAGGCTCTGCTTCATAACAGTATAGCCAACTTCAAGAATATATGGAACAGGAAGCATGCTGGCATCCTGTGCAAGAGGAGCTGCTTCATGAAATAATGTAGCAAGCTGAGCAAGAAAGACAGATGGAATAGGGCCCTCTGCAAAATTAATGGCACACATAATTCTTTTAGAAGAAGCCGCGTGTATAAAAGAGAAATATAAAACATCCTCAATATTTTGTTCTTTTTTAGGAGTTAATAAGATATTCTTAAGCACTATTGGCTTTCCAAGCACAACACTAAATGCATCTAATGCATTCTCCAAAATAGTATTAAGAGCAATAAGAACAACACTTTCTGGTAAAATAACACTTTCTTCTGGCCATACTCCAGGTAATACACTCTCTAATGGCGGTGGAGTATCTAAAAAAATATAGACTTCGTCCTCACCAATCTGAGCAATAATAGTTCCCCACCACCTCGTAATTCCTTGTTCTGTTTCAAAGACAACAAGGTATTCCTCTTCAGCAACAGTAACAACGGCACAAGCAGCTCCTTTAAAAAAGGAGTTCATATCTTGTACTTGTTTAAACGAAACTTTTGGAAGATGCAATATGGACATTATGTATTCTCTTTTTCTTCATGCTCCTGCTCTCTTTCTCTTCCAGATTGTCCGCCACTATTATTATCTTTTCGCACAACTTCTTCAGCATTTACCTCAAGCCGAACATCCATTCCACTTTTTGATTCTAATAATTGTTGAAGAGCAGCACCTTGAGAGGAAAGTATAGAAATAGAATTCGCATAATCAGAAGTAAATTGAACGAGCATTTCTCCACCAGAATTTTTAATAATAACATCTGTTTTTTGCAAAATGTCATCCGCAATAGTGATTCGAACTTCCTTATTTTGCTCTTTAGGAGCAGAAACAACGATACTGTCTACCAATTTGTTAATACGATCTGCAGTATCTATTTCACTAATTGAAGACGACGTAGTAACGTGCAAATTTTGATCCTTACCCTCAATACCAGCAAGAGCTGCCATATTATTGTACTCATTTAAGAGAGACTGTTTCTTCCCACTGCTTACAAGACCTTCTTTATCTGATATTTCAACAAGAAATTTTCCAAATTCTTTTAATATATCCATTGGTCCACCAAATATTTCTGCACTTTCATCTTTTACTTTAATACCATTATATAATTCCCAAAGACGTGAGAGTTTATCAAATTTAATAACATCATTTTGTTCTGCTGGCTTACTTTGATTCGTTTGTGTGGTATTATTCGTTTGTGCTGACTTATTTTGCTGAACTTTATTCTCATTTGACATAGTACTCGTCCTTTTTATGGTATCTCTCTCTCTTCTCTACTTCACTGTTATATTATCGTCAATATAAATAAATCTCTTAGTCCCTATTTTTTGTGGTATATTTTATAATGAAAAAAATTTGTATAGAAAAGAGTTTAGTACTATATAACGCCAAAGAGATTCAACTTTCTCTAAGCCATACTCTTCTTATTTTATGAAATTATAGACACACTGCCACAATCCATAATCTACCAATATATTTCTTTCTTACCCATAATATTATATTGTTATTCCTCTTTTTTTATATCTTCAAATCCACTAATCTTTTTACCTGTAAATTCTTCTAATTCTAAATCTTCGAGTCTCGCAAGTTCTTTCTTATATTCTTCTGTCCATAATTCTTTGTGTCCTTCTATTTTTTGTTTTTTGTTAATGGCCTCTTTATAAAACCCCTCTTTATTAAGTACAGATTCTTTGGCCTGCTCTAATTCATTATCAAGATGCGCTATTTCTTCTTCCATTTCTATATGACGTGCTTTTAGTACTAAAATACTCCTTTTAAAACTATCCAATTCTTTTTGAGAAAGTGCTTTATTTTTAATCTCTGTAAATAATCTTTTTTCTTCTTCTATTCTCCACTTCTCATAGTCAACAATCTCTTCCTTTATTCTAACAATAGAGAGTTCAATACTTTCCACAAGACCCTTTGCTGATATTAACTCCATTTGAGCTCTATCTTCCCTCGATTTTCTAGCTCTAATGAGAATATCTAATGGATATTTCTCTACCACTATGAAACAACCTGTCTAAGAGCTTCAATAGCTTCCTCCAATGTGGAACGTTCATCTAAATCTTGTTTTAAGAAAGCATTAATGCTTTCTATACGTGCAATAGCTTCATCTGCAAGTGGATCTGACCCAGACCTGTATTCTCCAATTTGTAAAAGCATAGAAATTTCTTCATACTTTGCCATAAGGCTTCTCATTTTCTTTGCCATAGCCTTATGTTCAGGACTAATAATTTTATCCATAACACGGCTAATACTTGCAAGAATATCAATAGCAGGATAATGACCTGCTGCGCCCAATTTTCTGGATAAAATAATATGTCCATCCAAAATACCTCGTGTTTCATCAGCAATTGGCTCAGTCATATCATCTCCTTCAACAAGAACGGTATATAACGCCGTGATAGAGCCTTGATCAGACATTCCAGCCCTTTCCATAAGTCTTGGCAGTGTTGAAAAAACAGAAGGAGGAAACCCTCTTCGTGTTGGTGGTTCACCTGCAGCTAGCCCAATTTCTCGCAGCGCTCTTCCAAAACGGGTTACAGAATCTAGCAACAAAAGCACTTTTTTTCCTTGATCTCTAAAATATTCAGCAATTGCAGTTCCAACATACGCCGCTTTTAAACGTTCCATGGAGGATCTATCAGAAGTAGCAATAACAAGAACAGCCTTTTTCATTCCTTCTTTGCCAAGATCGTGCTCTATAAATTCCCGAACCTCTCTTCCCCTTTCCCCAACAAGAACAAGAACTGTAACATCAACATCTGCACCTTTAACAAGACAAGAAAGCAATGTCGATTTACCGCCGCCAGCAGCAGCAAAGATACCTAATCTTTGTCCTTCGCCGCACGTTAATAATCCATCCATAGCACGCAGACCAAGAGATATTGGTTTTTCAATAAGTTTTCGTGTCATTGGGTTTGGTGGCTCTGCATATACAGGATAAAATGTTTCAGGTTCTGGAGCAGGCAAACCATCCATAGCTTCTCCAAGTCCATTTAATACCCTACCCAAAAGGCTTCTGCCTACAGGAACCATTTGCACAGTTCCAGTAGGAATCACTTCTGTAGCGGTAGAAATACCCTGCAACTCTCCAAGAGGCATAAGCAAAACAGCATCTTGAGAAAAACCGACAACCTCAGCTTTACGTTCCCAGGCACTCCAAGGGGTCTTTAACGTACAAATTTCTCCGAGAACAACACCAGGAATAACAGCTTTAATAATTGTTCCAACAACCTGCAAGACACGTCCCTTAATTTCCACAGGCAATTCCGTATTAAGAGCATCTGACATAATATGAGAAATATGATCAAAGGACATGATGTCTCCTACCCATTATTCCGTGACAATATAGAAATTTATACAGCAATTCTTTCTATAATAGTTTTATAGCATAGAATATACCTACTACACATTGTAATAACACATTACTTTATGCAATAGCCTAAAATTTGTATCACATATACGAACAAAATATGATGTCTCCTACCCATTATTCCGTGACAATATAGAAATTTATACAACAATTCTTTCTATAATAGTTTTATAGTATAAAATATACCTGCTATGCTATATGTATACTATACAAAAGAAAATGTTATTTTATTATACTACTTTTCAAAAAAATATACTCGTCTATTACTGTAAACACTATAGTAACAATTACATATCAATTTTTTTTGCCGCAGCAGGAGGATTTTTCTTTTGTAAACGCTTTGAAAAAGAACGTTTAATAGCTTCTATTTGTGTATTGAGACCTGCATTAACTATACCCATTTCGCTTTCTAAAATACAATCACCTCTTGCTAATTTTGGGTCTGGAGCAACATCTAAAAAATTAATACCAGGATAATTACGAATAATATCATTAAGATTCTCTTGAATATATGGAACATCTTCTGGAGAAAGCCGTACAAGAACTTTCTTTTGGTTTCTAACATAAGATAATGATCTGTGCACAATAGCACTCACGCGTTCTTTATCATCCATTTCCCCAATAATTTTGGTAATAGCTGCTATTACAACGTCCACAACAGTATTTTCAACATCCGCAAAATAATCCACACTAGAGGTTATTTGTTCCATAATTCTTTCAGCCATTTCCATCTTCCCTTCATCAATACCAGCCCTATAGCCAAGCTCCCTCATCCTTTCATATTCTTCCTCTGCTTGTTTAATAATACCATACCCTTCCTCTTTTGCCTTATGAAGAGTCTCAACACCATTAAGAAATGTAGCATATTCTTTAGCCTTAATAACTTTCACACCAGCTGCAATACCTATTTGACTATGAGTTAGAAAAAACATTCTGTCCATTCTTGTCCAACCTCCATAAGTAAAATCTTCTTTAATAAAGGCAAAAATCTTCCCGTTAAAACCATATGTTGAACACCAGAAAACCCCTCTGGACCAATAGAATACGGTGTTTCTGAATCTTGAGATAAAAAACCCTTAGGCAATTTCCATATAATTTCATCTTGTAATTCTTTTGGTAGCACCGTTACACACATTCCAAGAAGTAAACGACCACCTTCTCGCACTTTATCTGAAACAGCCCATTTTTCGGGAAAATAAAAAAGATTCTGAACATGAGAAATATTATGCAAGAATAAAGGGGCTCTGCGTATTCCAAATTGAGTGGCTTTTTTTCCAAATTCTTCATAAAGAAAATGCACACCTTCTCTTAATACAACTTTTTTTATAGTATCATGGAAAATTACCATCCCAAGATAAATACTCACAGTTTCTAAAATATCTGCTGGTAATAAAGCAATTCTATTTTCTATCGGACCAAAATCTGTAAACCATGTAAATTTTTTTGCTCGTTTCCCAATAAGAACATTTTGATGACGAGTTAAATATTGCACAGAACGTCTAGAATTCATAATAGGAGATAAAAACCCACGGCTAAAGAGAACTTCACCAATACCTCTATAATGAGAAGGATGAATGTCTTTTGCTCTTCTCAAATTAAATTCAAGAATAAGAGGAACAAGTGGGTGCCTTTCATGGATTTTATCCCTAAAAAATTCTGTTGTCACTCCATCTTGCAACAATACAGAATATTTTTGATCATTACGTAATGATATTTCTTTGGATGAAGCTTCCCCTAAATGAAGTGGCGCATCTATAAGGCCACTATGTGACACTAATCTCTCTTCTTCAACAATAC
The DNA here is from genome assembly GCA_051650105.1 of Desulfovibrionaceae bacterium. GTDB lineage: Bacteria > Desulfobacterota > Desulfovibrionia > Desulfovibrionales > Desulfovibrionaceae > CAMWXW01. The sequence continues at coordinate 40,524 of JBOFIJ010000016.1, read as the reverse complement.
GATCGAAAGGATAAATCTCCTCGTTTATATAAAACGTATCATCAAATGTACCATCTAAGAAATCATCGTCTACCAAGAAGTTCGCACCTCCCACGATATCATTAATAGCCTCATTATTAATGAAAAATCCACCATCCTCATATTTTTTCGTATCTTCCATATAATACCCTTATTCTTTCATAGTGCTATTCTTGTATCTTTCTTTGTTGAATAATAAAAAATACTCCACCAGCTAAAACAATAAAGACAACAATACCAACAACAATAAAAATAACGATATTGTTAGAACGTGCTTGAAAAATAGCACCACCAGATTCCATAGGCGTCGCCTGAAATAAAAAGACACTAATATGCTCTTTTTTAAGCCCACCAATGCTATTTTCCACCAATACTTTTATCCGATTCACATCTCCAGATAAATCCACATCTGGAGAATATTTGATAAATATGGATGCAGAGGCAGGTAATAATTTCGATCCCAAAGAATCTTGTTCTTGCGGAACAATATGCACTTTTGCAACAAGAACACCATCGATAGAAGCTATAGTTGACGCCATCTCTTGAGAAAGAGCATACATAAAACGAGCTTTTTCTTCTAAGGGCGTGGAAATAATTCCCGTTTTCTTAAATATATCACCCAATGTCTCAAATTTTTCTCTTGGCAATCCCCTTGCATCTAATAATGTTATGGCGTCCACCATATTTTCTTCACCTATGGTCAACGTCCAGGTATTTTCTGCTCCAGCAATTTTCTTTACGCCAATTCCATTTTCTAAGAGCGCAGCATATATTTCATTAGCATCTCGCTCATTTAAAGCAGTATATAAAACAACATCACACGCTGTGAGTAAACATACAAAGAGAAGGAGCACTATTTTGCAGTATAACATAATAGGATCTTTCTTTCTTTTCTTATACATAGAGAGAGCCTTTCTACAACATCGTAATAAAAACGTTGCAATATTTTCCGTATTTTTACAAAAACAAAAAGAATAGCAATTTATATGCTACTTTTGCATCTTGTAAAAGAAAGCTTTCTCAATAAAAAAAGTACTTACTATAAATAAAAAGGAACAGTCTATAAGAAACAATAACATAAAAAATAAAACGCGCCGAAGAAAAATACTCTTTTATTCCACTACAAAAATATAGTACTACATATCCTCGCTATTCCAACCAAGAATGCCACGTACACTAGAATTCACAAAAACAATAAACTCCTGTACTTGCGGATACTCTCCGTAGCTTTTCTGAATTTCAGCAATTCTCTCTTGTGCATCTAAACCATGAGATTTCCAAAAGATTTTTGATATACTACGCAAAGCATGTATTGTTTCCTTATTAAATCCGGCACGTCGCAACCCAACAAGATTTACACCATGAACAGTAGCAACAGACCGTCTATCTGAAGCCATCATAAATGGAGGAACATCTTTAGCAATACCAGACATAGCAGCAAGAAAAGTATATTTACCAATTCGAGTATATTGATGTATTGCCACAAAACCTCCAATAATACAATAATCATCAAGGTGAACGTGCCCACCAAGAGTGGCACTAACAGAAAGAACTATACCATTTTTTACAACACAGTCATGGGCAATATGTACATGGGCCATAAAAAGATTATTATCTCCAATTGTAGTAATACCCTTGTCTCCAGCAGTTCCTCTATGTACAGTAACAAATTCTCTAAATGTATTATTACTCCCTATTCTTGTGAATGTCTTTTCACCTGCAAATTTAAGGTCTTGTGGAGTATCTCCTAACACTGCAAAACTGTGAATACTATTAGCATCTTGTATCGACGTATATTTTTTGATAATACAATGAGATTCCAAAATATTATTATTTCCAATAGAAACATCTTCTTCAATAATAGCATACGGCCCCACTATATTTCCACTTCCTAATACAGCAGTTGGATGAATAATTGCAGTTGGGTGAATGGTATTAGACATTGCCTGTTCCTTCCTTTTTTATCATTGCAGCAGAAAGTGTTCCCGATGCTGCCACTTTTCCATCTACAGAAGCTTCCACATCCATCTTCCAAATACCTAGCCTACCTCGAACAATAGTACAACACATATCTAGCCTGTCTCCTGGAACAACAGGTTTTCTAAAGCGAACGTTATCAACACCTGTAAAGAGAAAAAGATACTCAGTTGCTTTATCTAAATTCTTAAGAATAAGCAAACCACCAACCTGCGCAAGAGCTTCTAATATGAGTACCCCAGGCATTATGGGCTGTTCAGGAAAGTGTCCTACAAAAAAAGGCTCGTTCACAGTAATATTTTTATATCCTTTGATGTATGTTTGAGGCTCCCATTCTGTAATTCTATCAACAAGCAAAAAAGGATACCTGTGTGGCAATAAAGACATAATTTCATTTATAGCGAAGCCTTCTTCCATGACATATTCCTCATTTTTTTATAGTGACACCACACGAAGAGTAACATACAATGTTCTTTTTTACAAGAACACAGAAAAAGAAGTGGAAAATAGTCTTTCAAAAAAGTCTCATGCCATAATTATTGCATAATACTATGGAAATAGTGTATACAGAAAAGATCAGTAGAAAATTATATAGCGAAGGATATTGTATGGAAATACAGATAAAAAAACGTTCTCGATTTATCCCCATTCTTTTTTCTCTTCTTTTCATAATAGGAATCTCTTGTGGAATATATTTTCTCTATTTTCAAAAAAACGCAGATCCCCTCACAGTTCTTGTTCTGGAAAAAGAAATTGTGCATAAAGGAATAGTAGAAGATGCTCTTGACGCCACAGGAATAATTAAACCCACAATAGGTTCCCTTATCACTGTTTCAACACAAGTTTCTGGCCTTATAGATACTCTTTTTGTCACTGTTGGTAAAGAAATTAAAAAAGGAACACCACTCATAAAAATAGATAATAAAGCTTTAGAAATAAAAAAACAGGAATTGACAGCAACACTTCAAAAAGCACAAGCAAATCTTGATACACTGCGAACACTATACCCCATTCATCTCTCTGAAGCAGAAAATGCAGTGCTCTTGGCAGAACAGCAAATTCTCCTTGCAAAAAACTCAAAAAAACGCTCTGATAAACGAAACCCATCGGAAGAAGAAAAAGAACAATATGACCATACTATTTTAGAAAGCACTCTTGCACTCTCTACAGCAAAATCACAAAAAGAAAAAGTAGAAAAAGAATTCCTTCTCCAAGAAAAAGCCTCTAAAGCTTCTGTTTCACAAATCCAATATCAATTAAATACTCTTTTAAATGAAAACTCATATTATTCCATTACAAGCCCTATAAATGGTGTTGTGGGAAATATTTTTGTTCAAGTTGGTGAATACATAACAACTTCTAGCAAAGTTGCAACTATCGTAAATCCTTCACAAATGGAAATGTGGGTATATATTGATGAAAATGACATTACTTTGGTAAAAAAGGCAACACAGCTCTCCTTTACAGTAGATTCTCTTCCAAATACACTATTTACTGGAAATATCACACATATTTATCCAGAACCAGAACTACGTAATGGAGTTGTTTACTATAAGGCTGTTGTTCCAATAAAAAAAGAATATATTCATAACCTCTATCTTGAAATGACAACACAAGTATACATTATTACAGGAAAACAAGATAACGTTCTACGCATTCCAAACACTGCTGTGAAATGGATAGATTCAAAACAAGTTGTTTATGTGGAAAAAGACGGAGCATTTATTCCATACAATGTTCTTTTAGGAAAAAAAGGCAACACACACTCAGAAGTACTTTCTGGCCTAGATGAAGGCGATACTATAGCAACAAAAATAGAATTACATTCAGAGAAATAATATGGAAAATGCTTTAATAACAATAGAAAAGATCAAAAAAAACTTCACTCAAGCAGAGAATATAACCCATATTCTTAAAGGTATTTCTTTCACTGTAAAAAAAGGTGAATTACTCGCTATTGTTGGCGGCTCTGGTTCTGGTAAATCTACGCTATTATATATATTAGGTCTTTTAGATAAACCCACATCTGGAAAATATACTTTTGCTGAACACAACACAGCTAATTTAGATGATATAACTCTTTCTCACATACGTAATCAATTAATTGGCTTTGTTTTTCAAAGTTTTTACCTTATTCCTTATGCAACAGCATTAGAAAATGTGATGCTCCCAGGTATTTATGCAAAAGAACATAACCCTCAAGGACGAGAAAGAGCACAAATGCTTTTGGAACAAGTGGGCTTACAAGACCGTATGTCTTATATACCTCAAAAACTTTCTGGCGGGCAACAGCAAAGAATTGCTATAGCACGAGCATTATTTAATAGGCCAGCTATGCTTCTTGCAGATGAGCCTACAGGACAATTAGATACAAAAACAAGTGAAGAAATATTAGAATTATTTTCAACTATTAATGCTTCTGGAACAACAGTCATCCTAGTAACTCATGATAAAAAAACGTCGTTACTTGCGCGAAGAATTATTACATTAGAAGATGGATTAATACAAAGTGATTCACAACAATGATACAGAATGAGTATACTATATCCAGCACAAAACATTCTTCTATAATGCAATATTATACAATATTTACCATGTCTATTAAGGCAATTCTTGCGTATCAATTGCGATCTATCTTTATTATTATTGCCGTTTCACTTGGCATAGCTTCACTTACAATTATTTTAGCTGCAATAAGGGGAGCTCACAATAAAGCAGAAGAAATTGTTTCTGCATTTGGTTCAGATGCACTATTACTTTTTGGAGGAAATATAAAACAAACAGGTTTTAATTTTAGTGCAGATACATTGACACAAAAAGATATTAACTGGATACGTGAATCTATTCCCAATATACTATCTATTCTTCCTATGAGAACACGAAATGCTGTTCAAACAAAATACAAGAATAATTCCTACACAGTAGCCACTGTTACAGGTTCAACAGAAGAGTATAACCATTCTTGGCGATGGGATATAGCAAAAGGAAGACCTTTTGATAAAACAGATATAACACGAGGACTTCCTGTTGCAATTATAGGAGATACTCTTAAAGAAAAACTTTTTCCCAACAGCGACCCCGTAGGTAAACAATTCTTTATAAACAACACTCTCTTCACAGTAATAGGCGTTTTAGACAAAAGAAGTGCTGGAGGACTTTACGATGTAAATGATACCGTTATTATTCCAATTACAACACTAATGCAACGTTTTGATGTATCTAAAAATCGTTACGATTCCGTCAGACTTCTTTTTAAAAATTCTGATGTAATAAATACACATATTGGGAGTATTCGGGCACTTTTACGAGAGAATCATACTCGTAAAATCAATGAAGAAGATGATTTCACAATAGTTAGCCCTACAGAAGTTCTTAGTTTTGTTTCTTTTATTAAGGGAGGAATTTCTGTCTTTCTCCTTATTGCAGCACTCGGTACACTCATAATAAGTGGCTTTGTGTTAGCAAATTTATATTATATTGCTGTTGTAGAAAGAAAAAGTGAAATAGGATTAAAAAAAGCATTAGGAGCAACAAAGAATCATATTATTTTCCAATTTTTGTCTGAATCCATAATACTAACGTGTATTGGAGCTCTTTTAGGGATAGGATTTGGAGTGGGTGCAGGATATTTTTTAGAAAAATTACACATTATTACTATAGATATTTCTCTTACAGTTTTTCTCTATTCTTTTGCTGCTGCTATAGTACTCGGAATTCTTTTTGGACTAAATCCCGCCAGGCAAGCAAGTTCTATTAATCCCATTTCTGCATTAAAAGGAAATGAGTAAATGAAAGCATTCTGGATAGCACTGCGCGCTCTACAAGCATATAAAACCCGCACAGTATTTGCAATTCTGGGAGTTTTTTTTGGCGCACTCGTCTTAAATATTGTTCTTAATACAGCAGAAGCAATGGTAGAAAAAACAAGGCGAGAATTAGATAAATTAGGTCCAAACCTCATAACAGCAACAGCAGGAGCGTTGCGATTCGATTCCAGAGGAAATACAGTAGCTTTAGAAGGCACCATTCAAACATTTACACTAAAGGATTATGAAGAAATATATAAAAAGAACAATCAATATATACAAACAGCATCTCCATTTATTAATGCAAAGACATCTATACGGTATCATAACATCCTTTTACAAAACAATACTCTTATAGCAAGCTATCCAACATACCAATATGTACGCTCCCTCCCAATAGCCTATGGAAGATTCTTCACAGAAAAAGAAGAAGATGACAAAGATAAAGTAGTGGTTCTTGGATACAATATTGCTAAAGAACTTTTTACATCTGCTAAAGACGCTGTGGGGAAAACAGTACGCTTAGACAAAACAGTAGCACGTGTTGTTGGCGTTGTGCAGGAAATAGGGCAAAGCACAACAGGTTCTCGTTTAGATGAATATATATATATACCTCTTTCCACGTATATGCGTCGAATAACAAATCAGAACCACATTACGGGAGTGTATCTCTCTTTGCGTTCGCTTCAGACAAGTTCACATGTAGAAGAAAGTATTAATACTATTTTGCGTAAAAATCATTTTATTAATAACAATAATGATGATGACTTTGTTGTATTCACAGCAGAAGAAACCATTAAATTACAAAGTAATGCCCTTGCATTGGTTAATTCACTTGCATTTCTTGCAGCATGTATATCATTTGCTATTGGAGGATTAAGTATTTTATCTATTATGATACTCCTTGTGCGTTCAAGAACAACAGAAATAGGTATAAAAAGAGCTATTGGAGCAACAAAATACGATATTATTATCCAATTTCTTTTAGAATCATGTTTTATGTCCACATTAGGAGCTCTACTTGGCAGTACAGTAGCATATATTCTTCTTATTCCAATTTATCAAATAGGAAATTTCCCATTTGTTTATAATATTTTTGTGCTTTCAAGCACATGTATCACATCTCTTCTTATAGGATTTTTGGCTGGAATATATCCAGCATGGCAAGCTTCTAAAATGGACATTCTCTACAGCTTACAATCCTACAATTCATAGTAAGAAAATAACAATATAACGCTGTAGCTTCATACAATACATTACAAAAATACTATGCCCTTTTTATAAAAAATATAATACTTTTTCTATTCCAATAAAAAAGCATCCAGTGCACTGTATACTTCATCCATTTGCTCTATTGCTTTAATACGCAACATTGTGCATGGTACACCAAAATGGGCTTGTAAAAGTCTTACAAAAATATTTTTAGACAGTAAATATGAATGTACTTGAGCGGCAGAATATTCTTTAGCCATACGAAGAGTGACAAATCCTATTTCTTTTGAAAAATATATTTCAGAAAATAAAGGGTATGTAGATAATGTGCTAAGAAGCGTGTACGTATCCTGTACTACTTTGGGTAATTGCTGTCTGTATTGCTCGATAGAATCAATCATCTTCTTCCCAATATCCACAGCAAATGGAGAAAGTGAATATGGCGATTTTTTTTGTTCAAAAAAGGAAATATGTTTCTTTTGTGCTATTATGTATGCAAGAGGCACACTTTGAGAATAAAAGAAGTGATCAAACGTGCACAACGTAACAAGATGAACTCCTTGACGCAGCATTGGACGCAAAGATTTCCATAAAAGATCGTTATAATATTCAGTAGTATATGCAAATTCTTTGCAAGAAAAATCCAACAATAACCAAGGAGAGTTAATGGAATATAACAGTAATGGAATAGATAATAAGGCTCCTGTTATACTATTTGGTGAACAGACTATTGTCATTTCACATTGTATCACAGAGATATGTTCTGCATCTTGTACAGTAAAGGCAAAAGAATTCTTTGCTTGCAACGAATATACTGTGTACGGAATAGCAAGGTTTGCACAAATACGTGCATATTTTTCAGATAAAGGGCCTATAAGGAGTACACTTCTTGGAGATACTGTAGAGAGTATTGAATATAATAACTCCAACGTACCATTTCCAAGTAGGATATTCTCTGCAGATTCTCCCTCAAAAGTAGCAAGAATTTCACGCAATGACTGAGCTTTATATTCGGGATACCGTGAAATATCGTATGGTGTTTCTCCCATAATTTTCTGAGTATATGTCATAACGTGAGTAAAAGAAATTCCTTGCAAATTAAGACATTGTTGAAGATCCCCTTTTTCTGTGTCGCCCACAAGAGCATTGGTGTACTCATATTCTTTATACATAAAAACCTCATAAACAATATCTCTTAAGGATACTTTTTAAGAAAAGACTTTGTCAAGTAGAATAACATTATGCTACTCTCTTGTAAAAAATTATGAAGAGCATATAGTAGTGTATCATGAATATTATAATGAAAAAAGTATTTACTGTTCTCTTTCGTTCGCGTTGTAGTCTTTGTTTATCTGCAATGTCTATGCGGCATGAGGATCTCTCTTTACATACAATATGCACGTCTTGCTTACATACACTCAATAAAACAGTGGCAGAAGAACACACCCGTTGTACGCTCTGTCTTGCGGAAATAACAACAGAAGGAGAATATATATGTTTACATTGTTTGCCAGAAAAATATGAATGGAATTCCATTCGTGCATTAGTACCATATCAAAGCACTTTTCAGAGTATTCTCACACAATATAAATATCAAAATAAACTTTCTTATATTCCAATACTTTCTCATTACCTCTGTTCATTAATAAATAAAAATTGTGCTACTACACAATACGATTATATCCTTCCAATTCCTCTTTATAACAAAAAACTACGAGAAAGAGGTTTTCATCAAATTTGGGAGTTAATAAAACATAAAAAGAACATATATCCCATATATAATAATATCCTTCTTTCAAGAAAAAGACATAGCGCACAAATGTCTCTTACTTTAGGTAAAAGGATTGACAATGTTTCAGATATTTTTATAACAAAGAAAAAACTACATCATGCATCTGTTCTTTTAATAGATGACGTTATCACAACTGGATTAACCACCCACGCTGCAGCCCATAGTATAAAAGAAGCAGGAGCAAAAATAGTTGACTGCATAGCTCTTTGTCACAACAATACCATAAATAAAGAAGCTCTTTTGCTATTCACAAATAAAGAAAAGCATCGTATATCCGATACCACATAGTGGGAGACATTCCAGAGAAAGATTTTGCACACTATTTGCATAGAATAAGAGATATTATTATATCTTACGAGGCAATGTTATGGATCTTTCTTCAAATGAGAAATATGCTCCCCTGCTATTACAAATAGGATTTAGCATTTTAGATATTGGATTAATTCGTGATGCGAGTACACTGTTCTATGCAGCTCGTATAGCATGGCCAAAACGTTTAGGCCCTATTATAGGGCAAGTAATGACATGCCTTTACATGGGTATGACAGATATGGCTATTCATATGCTAGAAACAGAAGCACGCGTGGAACACCCTAACGACCCAGCAGTAGATGCCTTTCTTGGATTAGCTTATTTTCATAAGGGAGATACAGTAAAAGCCCAAACTGTCTTAAACTCCATGCAAGATAAAAAATACACAAATACTGGAACGACAGAAAATCCCATTATACAAGACGATTCTGTTTTCTTTATGGCAGAGAATCTTTTATCAGAATTACAATCAGATGTTCAAAAAACATCGCCGCAATAATATAGAAAATAGGTGATTCGTATGGAAACTCTACTTGCAGATCTCAGCCAATACGCCTCAAAACAAGACGTTCTAAAAAGTATTGATGATGATATTACAATGCCCTCTGTACAAAATTACTCCTCAAGAGAAAATGTATTAGGGGAAACGAGCAGAGATAGATTTGAACGCCTTCTATTAGAAATGAGAGAAGATGGCATTCAGTACCCAAATGTAATAGAACGAGGTACACATATTCCTGAAGATATTTACAGTAGAGAAAATGCATTCTTCACAGGAACTCCAAAAGTTTCTGTTATAGACAATGTTCAAATTAACACGAAATATGTTGCCCCCTCACAAAATACAAACCTTGTAACAAGAAGCCATATCCTTAGTAATGAAATTGAGAACCGTTATACACTCCATTCTCTCAAAGAAACTAAAATAGATATTCACAGAGGAAATGGTATAAATCATACAACACATTGGAATCAGTTCAAAACTGTCAACGTTCCATCAACAGTTAGCTCCCCCCATTCAGGCGATACTATTCTCCGTAACCTTGGAATTATTCCAAAAGAAGCAATAGATACACCTTTAGAAATACAACAAGCTCACTCGGAAACACCTAGTGAAAGAATTTTACGTACAATGCAAGAAAATATAGAAGCAGAAGAAAGTATCAATATTAGCCCAATTAACCTTATAGCAATTCAAGCAAAGGCAAGTGCAGCTGCATTAGCAGCAGGATTAAATAATAAAATGTACACAACAACAGAACAAAATCTTACACAATTAACAAAAGGAGGAGAATAACAGATTTCATAATTGGTATTGTAATAAAATCACAAAGCCACAATCCACTTACTACCCTAAAAAAGAATCGCACATACTTCCACCTAGGACAATATCATATAATACACTATTGTATACTCCTCGCAAAAAACATTCACACAATATTTTCAGGAATGTCCATCAAAAATATTTTTTAGTCATGCTGTGAAAAAATACTGTCACTTCAAACTTTTTTATGAGAAAGCCTTTTTATCTTATTATTACAATAATGGCACATCTACTATAAAGAAAACAGATATCTATACGTTCTCATTTCAATATATTGGAATATTATTCTCACAGCCCCAGCTCCATTTTTTTTCAATACCATTTTCACATTATATTCGTAATAATGTATAAAACATGTGTATATAGTGGACCTCAATGCTATACATCCACAATATGATGACACCCTTTAGAAATAGTATTTGCAATACATTGTTCTGCAATTGCACAAGAAGCAATAACAGCATGTAGTAATTGAATACGCTCTTTACTCTTTCTTTTGTTCCACAAAACAGTACATTCATGTCGAATTTCTTGTAATTTTTCTAAAGACCGTTTCATATTTACTGTTTCTCGGAAAATACCAAAATCATCCCACATTATATTTTGTATGGTACACAAAAGTTTTTGACAATACAAGGGTCTATTTTCTTCATAAATAGTCTCTGCAGAAAACGCTACCACATTAGAAAAATTGGGATTTTGTGTTATACTCTTAATGACATGTGTACCCCAGAAAAGAGCCTCTAATAAAGATGTACTTGCCAACCTATTAGCACCGTGTATACCAGTATACGAACATTCTCCAATAGCATATAAATTAGCACACGATGTTTGTCCAAATTTGTCTACTGCAATTCCCCCACAAGAATAATGCATAGCAGGAACAATAGGAATACATGATTTTTCAATATCTAAACCGATATTATGTAAACAATACAAATATATTGTTGGAAATCGTTCTTGTAAAGAAAAAGAACTCTTTCTAGCATCTAAATACACACAGTCACTATTATCTTTTTTCATTTGCATGAGAATAGCACGAGTGAGAACATCTCTTGGAGCCAGATCAGCAAGAGGATGGTATTCTTTAGCAAAGGCTTTTCCATCTTTATTTAATAAAATAGCACCTTCGCCTCTTAATGTCTCAGAAAGTAAAAAAACACTTTTTGATTCCTGATGGAATACTGCAGTGGGATGAAATTGTATATATTCTAAATGAGAGAGAGCTATACTCTTTTCATATGCCATAGCAATAGCTGAAGCAAATACGGGACAAGGATTTGTGCTTCTTTTATAAAGAGCACCAATACCCCCAGTAGCAAATATAGTATTATGAGCAAAAACAGAAAGAAGTGTGTTCCCAACAATAGCTTTTACACCTATACAATGCTTTTCGTTATTCAAAAGCACTTCGCATGCAAAGGAATTTTCTATGTAGTGCACATTTGTATATTTCTCAAGCACAGAAGTAAAAGCGTGCATTATAGATTTTCCAATATGGTCTCCCTTATACAAAATACGCTTTACAGAATGTCCACCTTCTTTGGTAAGATTATTTCTCGATTCTTCTTCAGAAAAAATCCCCAATTCATCAATAAGAATTTTTTTTACACAAGAAGGGGCATTCTCAGCAAAATATGTAACAATATTTTCATCCTGATCATACACTCCTGCATATAAAATATCTTTTTGTAATGCTTTTGGATCATTCAAAAAATCTGTATAAACGATTCCTCCCTGAGCGTAAGAAGAATTGCCACCACAATGACGAGAAGTGGGTACAAGCAATGCTATAGAATATCCCTTTTTTCCAAGGGAATATGCAGTAGAAAGAGCAGCTAAGCCACCTCCTACTATAAGCACATCATATGTAGTATTTTTAATAGACATACAGCACCTCCACAAAAGTACGCACTGCATAAATATACTCTATTTTTTATATTTTTCTAATGGGTTTGGAATAACAGATTGTACATAAAGAGTATATAAAATTCCATCTTCATCTGGATCAACATAATAGTGCTTGCGTATACCAACCTCTTCAAAACCAAGTTTTTTGTAAAGATCCCTCGCATAAATATTACTGAAACGCACTTCTAAAAAAACACGTTCAATATTTCTTTCTTTTGCACATGCTAATACAAAATGAAAGAGTGTTCTTGCAATTCCTTGTCTTCTATATTCTTTTTCTGTCACTACACTAATAATTTCAAAGTCATTTTTCAAAAGAAAAAATACAACAAAAGCAATAAGACGTTCTTTCTTAAACGCTCCTACAATTTCACAAAGCCCTGAATCTATCAACCTTTTATAATCGTCATAGCCCCAAACAGATGTGGGATTTATACTGTTATCAAGTATAATAAGCTGATTAAGATCTTGCTCTTCAACATTCTGTATGGTATATTCTAACATGGCAGTGCGGGGAGTATAGCGTGAGGGAAATAATTTTGCAAGGAAAAAAAGACAATACCCTTATAGTAGATGCATTAATGTCTCCCATAGGATATACATCGTATGAAGAAGCTAAAACACAAAAGATTCTCTACATTATGATCCACATATTATTTATTCACCAAGATATGCTCTTTATTCGTGAGACAAAAAAATCTCAATGGTGTTTAAGCTCCATGTATCCTTTACTTTACGGTCTTTCTAAAGAAGAAAATATAGAACATATTATGAATAAGGAATTTGGTGTTCGGGGAATACATATAACACAACTCTCAACACGGAAAAGAGAAAATATTTCGTATTTCGAGCTATATTGTACAGTGAAAATCTCGTATGTACTAACAAAAGATATTACGGTGCACGGTAATTTTATAAATATTACTCTACTAAAGCAACTTCTTTTATTAGATAAACAGGCATACACAAATGAATTACACTATGGCATACAATGTTTAGGATAACATAATAAGCTATTTTGCTTTTTATATCCATAAAAGAGTATTTACCGCATGACTTGGCCTAGTCACTACTGCAAATACCATCCTGCCCTCTATACAACATTCTTTTCCACAATATATTCCTATTATATAGCAGTAAAAGTTTATATTGTTATAATGAAAAAAGGGTGTAGAGAACTCTCTTATACCTATTAATATTACAAAGAACATGCACTAGATGATTTATTATGCCAAGAAAAAACCAAGACGGTCTTTTCACTAAACAATCTTTATGGCATTTTACCGTTTGTGCTCTTCTCTAAATACTAATATCTCATTCACACAGCATACGGAAATAGAGAAAGCCCTTAGCAAAACATTTAATCAAAAAATCTATGCCTTTTTCTCTAAACACAAATTGTACCGTCATAATAAGCTTATTTTAGTAATAGTGCTAATAAAGAATGTACTATCATGCAAGTGCTTATTACTCACCATATAAACTATATTCAACGTCCCCCTTCATTTTTCAATAGTACAATAATAGTTATGGGTACAAAAATATTCCTATTTTCCTCACCATATTAAAAATATCCTTCGCAATTAATACTATTAAGAATGAAGCTACTTCCATATAATAGTACCTATACTTAGTATGCTAAAAACGTAGTAATCATACTAAAAATGCACACAATACAGTAAGAACGTTCTTCTTACCATATAGAGATAAAAAAGATTTTCACAATATAATATCTATTCAAAAAAGAACTATGTCTTCAGAGTATAGTAATACAAAATACTTGTATCTTTATGATAAGAAAAGAAATAAAAAACTCTGATAGGCCTATCAGAGTTAAAGATTACGTGTAAAAAGCAACTTATTTCCAAGTATTTTCTTTTAAATCTTTTGTAAGTTCAGGGTATTTCGAGATATCTAAAACAGGCTCACTTTTTCCTTCTCGCAACTGAGCAGTATAGTCTTTCACAAGAATAAGCACCTTCTTAGACAACAGAACAATTGCAAAAAGGTTAATAATCGCCATTATTCCACTTGCTAAATCTGCCATTTGCCATACAAACGGGATTGAACCATTTGCACCAATATACATAACAATAAGAACAAGTATCCTAAACATAATAACGGCACTTTTACTATTCTTAATAAATGTAATATTATCCTCAGCAAAAGCATAATTTCCAAGAATAGATGTAAATGCAAAAAGAAATAAAACACATGTAATGAAATATTTCCCAAAAAGCCCTAATTGAGACTCCATTGCCCTTTGTGTTAATTCCGCACCAATAATGCCATGCTCTGGCATATATAATCCGGAAAGCAAAATAATAAGTGCAGTTGATGTACACACAATAATTGTATCTACAAAAACACCGACCATCTGAATAAGCCCTTGTGTAGCAGGATGCTTCTCTGAAGTAGTCGCAGCAATATTAGGAGCAGACCCCATACCCGCTTCGTTAGAAAATAACCCCCTCTGAGCACCAACAGTCATAGCTGTCATTAAAGAATATCCGGCCACTCCACCAATAAGTGGTGTTATCCCAAAAGCACTCTCAAATATAAGCATAAAAATTGACGGTACTTTATCAAAATTGAGAAGCACAATGACAATGGCCACAAAGATGTATAAAATTGCCATAAAAGGAACAAGAATAGTCGTTACCTGAGATATCTTGTGCAGACCACCAAAGATAATAATTGCAGTACCAAGCATAATGACAAGGCCAATAATTCTTGGATCACCAAAACCAAAAGCCCCTATAAAGCTTGTTGTAATGGAATTAGTTTGTACGGCATTAAAAATAAGCCCCATAGCAAAGCAAAGAGCAACAGCAAAAATAATACCTAACCAACGCATATTAAGAGCATTTTGTACATAATAGGCTGGTCCACCCTTAAAACGATGCTCTGTTGTTTTTACACGATAAAACTGCCCCAACGTCGATTCTGCAAAAGCTGTTGCCATGCCAAGTAGAGCAAGTATCCACATCCAAAAAATAGCTCCTGGTCCACCAGTACCAATAGCAATAGAAATTCCAATAATATTGCCTGTCCCAACTTTATTTCCGAGCGAAGTAGCAAATGACCCAAAAGTAGAAATACCTTCTGAAGAAAATTTTTGAGCAAAAATAAGTCTTTTCCAAGCGTGTCCAAGTAATCTAAATTGAATAAATGCCATTCTAATCGTGAAATATATTCCAACAATAACAAGCAAATATAACAAAATACTCCATAATCCTGAAGTAAGTACACCTACCATATCCATACACAATACCAAGAAACTCGTAGCACTTTCTTCCATAAAACCTCCTACATAAAAACAAAGCCATTTATTTTGATACCTTTTATTATAATTCTTTTCAAGTTTTTGATAAAGACTTTTATTCTAATTTAGAAAAATATAGAATCCTGTACAAAAAGAAAAAAAACAAGAAATTATTTTTAGAAAAAAGACTTGTCAAAATATAATGTTTACTTTATAACGGAGTGATGTATAATACGATATAAGGTACACATTTTAGGAGACAATATGGTAAAAATAAGACTCACTCGTATGGGCAATAAGAAACGTGCATTTTATAGAATTGTCGTTATGGATTCTGAATCTAGAAGAGACGGTAAAGCTATTGAGCACATGGGTTACTATAATCCAATGGAAAATCCAGCAGAAATAAAAATAAACGTAGAGAAAATAGAAGAATGGCTTTCCAAAGGAGCTCTTATGACACCTACGGTTGCTTCTTTACTAAAAAAAGCGAAAACACAATAGGTTTTCTTGTTCACTGTTTTAATATGTCGTACTGTAGTATGAATTGGAGAGCATTATGTTAAAAGAACTCGTCGAGTATATTGCAAAGTCTTTAGTAGACGATCCTCAAAGCGTCACAGTAACTGAAGTAGAAGGCGAACAAACGTCTGTGCTTGAATTACGTGTAGCACGAGAAGATCTTGGTAAGGTTATAGGCAAACAAGGTCGCACAGCAAGAGCTCTTAGAACAATTCTCGCTGCTTCTTCCACAAAAATAAAAAAGCGTTGTGTTTTAGAAATTCTAGAATAAATGTATTATGTCTAATTTCGTCACAATCGCCAAAGTAATAAAGGCTCACGGTATAACTGGAGAAATTTGTTTGGAGTATTTTGCACACTCGCTAGCTCTACTAGAAAAAGATGTATTTTTAGGATACGCAGAATCCTCCTCACAGAGTGTCATCATTGAGTCTATGCGCTTTCACAAAGAAAGACCTCTTATACGTCTTTCTTTTGTTAAAGATAGGACGGCCGCAGAGAAAATTCGTGGAGCCTTTTTATTTATAAGAAAAATAGATTTACCTCAAGATGATAAAGAAAGTCTCTATTTTCATGACCTTCTCAATATGAGTGTCTACACAGAAACTTCATATTTAGGAATAATAACAGATGTGCAATCTTTTCCAGGTCAGGAAATATGG
This sequence comes from Desulfovibrionaceae bacterium, assembly GCA_051650105.1. GTDB lineage: Bacteria > Desulfobacterota > Desulfovibrionia > Desulfovibrionales > Desulfovibrionaceae > CAMWXW01. Next base: position 23,723 of record JBOFIJ010000016.1, on the reverse strand, counting down.
TATATAACGGGGAAAAACAATGAAGAGATACTCTTTCCTGTAGTAAATGAATTTATTATTTCTCTTTCGCAAGAAGAACGAAAAATTATTATCTCACCACCACCTGGTTTGTTAGAATTATACACATAATATGCTCACTATTTCAATAATCTCTCTTTTTCCAGAGTTCTTTAACTCTGCACTACAAACTTCTCTTCTAAAAAAAGCTCAAGAGAATAAATTAGTCTCATTTTTCTTTTATAATCCTAGAGAATATACACAAAATGAACGACAAACTGTAGATGATAGCCCCTATGGTGGTGGTCCTGGCATGCTTTTGTGTCTAGAACCTTTAGTACAAACGTTACGGGCCATTCCTCAACATGGACGCATACTGTTACTGACCCCATCTGGTGTATCTTTTTCTCAAAAAAAAGCATCTGAACTCTCTAAAGAGCAAAACATAACGATATTGTGCGGTCGTTATGAAGGAGTAGATGCAAGATTGCTTGAACTTTTTCAGATAGAAGAAATCTCAATAGGCGATTATATTTTAAATGGTGGGGAAACAGCTGCCCTCACTGTAATGGAAGCAACGCTTAGGTTAGTACCAGGTTTTATGAAAAATAATACTTCCCATAAAGAAGAAAGCTTTTCAAATAATAGATTAGAATATCCTCAATACACAAAACCAGCTCTTTTTGAAAATAAGGAAGTCCCTCCTGTTTTACGATCTGGCAATCATCAGGCAATTGCCCTGTGGAGAAAGAAAGAATCTCTTTTACAAACATATAACAAACGTATAGATCTTCTGGAGAAATACCCATTAGATACACAGGAAAGAAAAATATTAAATGAAAAACAACAAAAAACAAGAGCTCGCAATTTATATATAGCCTTGGTGCACTATCCTGTTCTTGGAAAAGATAAAAAAACTATCTCTGTTTCCTTGACAAATCTAGATATTCACGATATAGCACGTTGTGCGTGTACGTATGGACTTGGAGCCTATTATATAACAAATCCTATTCCAGAACAAAAAAAATTATTCTCGAAAATAGTTTCACATTGGAAAGAAGGGCTTGGTAGTTTTCTTAATTCTGATAGAGCACTTGCAATGGAAAAAGTTTATTGTCTTGACACTATTCAAGATGTGGTGCAAAATATCGAGGGAAAGACAGGGGTGCGGCCTTATATTGTAGCAACAAGTGCAGAAGTAACTGCAACGACGTCTTATACAAATGTGCGCTCTCTCTTAGAAGATATACCCGTTTTATTATTATTTGGAACAAGCCATGGGCTTGCAGAAGAAGCATTGCAAGAAGCAACAGGATGCTTACCCCCTATTCGTCCAGTTGGTTTGTACAATCACCTTTCCGTACGCAGTGCTGTTTCTATTATTATAGACAGAATTGTAGGGGACTTTTATTAATTTACCTAATGCAAGGAGTTATTGTGAATATAATTAAAGAACTAGGACTAGATCAATTACGATTAGATCATCCCCCCTTTAAACCAGGGGATACAGTAAAAGTATTTCTTCGCATAATAGAAGGCGAAAAAGAACGAGTTCAAGTATTTCAGGGCAGTGTTATTAGGTTGGCTAAAGGGGGTGTACATGCTACGTTTACAGTGCGTAAATACTCTAATGGTGTCGGAGTAGAACGAATTTTTCCTTTGCATTCTCCTTTTATAGACAAAATAGAAGTTATTACTGAAGGTTTTGTTAGAAGAAGTCGTCTATACTATATGCGTGATCGTAAGGGTAAATCTGCACGTATTAGACCTAAAAAAACACTATAATTTCTATGAAATACATTGCAGGTATAGATGAAGCTGGTCGTGGTTGTATAGCTGGGCCAGTTGTCGCTGCGGCTGTTATCTTACCACGGGAATATGTTCTTCCCATGCTCACAGATTCAAAAAAACTCACTCCTCAGCAAAGGGATACTTTGGCTATTGCAATAAAAGAACAAGCATATTCTTGGGGGGTTGCTTTTTCATCCTCCTTTCTTGTCGATTCCATTAACGTATTACAAGCAACATTTCATGCTATGTCTCAGGCACTTATGCAACTCTCCACAGTACCAGTAACATTACATATAGATGGCAATGCTATAATACCACGTAAAATTTTATCTCTCTACTCTCCCCTAATAAATCAAGAAGCTTATATAAAAGGAGATCTCACACATCCTCACATTTCTGCAGCATCTATCTTAGCAAAAACGACAAGAGATACCTATATGTGCACATTATCCACTTACTACCCAGAATACAATTTTTCTCAACATAAAGGATACCCTACATGCAAACACTATGAAGCTATTAAAAAATATGGTATCATCCCTGAACATAGAAAAACTTTTGCAGGAGTATTATGCAACAATCTACAAAAGAAATTGGAGATTTAGGTGAAGAACGTGCTCTCTTATTTTTACAGGAAAAAGGCTATGAAATAATACACACCAATTGGAGAAAAAAACACCTAGAAATTGATATCATCTGTAAAGAAGAAAATACTTTCGTCTTTGTAGAAGTAAAAACACGAAGAAAAGCAGAACTCATTTCTCCACATGAAGTTTTTTCTAAGAAAAAACAACAAAATCTTATCCATATAGCTTCTTTGTATCTTTCAGAATACAATTTATGGGAAGAGCCGTCACGCTTCGATTTACTTTGTATTCATAAAAATAATTTATTAGAAAAAATAGAGCACTGGAAAAATGTCATTATCACTCGGAACATTATGGGTAGTGGGTACACCACTTGGTAATATATTAGATTTATCTCCTCGGGCAAAACAATGCTTACAAAGTGCAGATATTTTGTTAGTAGAAGATATATCAAAAGCAAAAAGATTATTGCAATCAATCACTATCTCTGCTCAAAAACTATATTCCTTTCAAGAACATAACGAGAAAACAAAGCTTCACAATATTGTCACTCTATTACAAGAGAAAAGAAATATTGCTCTTATCTCAGATGCTGGAATGCCAATAATCTCAGACCCTGGATACTTATTAGTAAAAAAATGTAGAGAAGAAAATATCCACGTTTGTGTCATTCCAGGTCCCTGTGCTCCTATAACAGCATTGGTAGGAAGTGGTATTGCACCTCTACCTTTTACATTTTTAGGATTTCTCCCAAGAACAACAGGAGATAGAGAAAAACTCTTTTCTTCTTTTATACACCTTAATTCTTCTCTTATTTTCTTTGAACGGAAAAATAGGGTTCATGATACTATTACTGTAGCGCATGATATTCTTGGAGACAGAGAACTTTGTATTGCGAGAGAATTAACAAAGACACATGAAGAATATCTGTACACATCTTTAAAACAATACAGAGACACCCCTAACAATCTACTAGGAGAAGTAACGATTGTTATAGGAAAAGGAAATCATACTACTCTATCTTCCCTAGACGAAATACATTATCTTTATAAAGAATTCGCAAAAGAAGACATGACAATGCGTGAAATTATAAAGAAAATACACACACATACTACTGGCCTTAGTACTAAAGAACTTTATGCCATTCTACACTCCTATCAAAAATTATAACGAATTCCTACTAAAATATCGACTCCTCCAAAAGGTGGAACAGCTATTGCGGAAAAAGGATGCCTGCCTACACCAACTCCCACACTTGTTGTAGAATATCCTATATACCTAACATTGGTATCAATAGTAAGACTGTGTGTAATCCAGTATAATAATCCAAGTCCTGTAGACCAAGCAAAATCTGAAGCAAAATTAGTGTGCCCTGCAACAGGAGTCTCAATTCCAAACTTGAGAAAAGAAATACCAAAACCAACATTTGTATACAAAGCAAATTGTGGCTTAATATACCAATCTAAATAGATCTGACTAAGAACAGTTTGTGCTTCTGACGATACAGAAAGGGTACCGAAGCCTATGTCTTCTATACTAACGTAGAAATCATTCATTCTATTCTTGCCTTCTGTTCTATAAGCATATTCTAATTCAAGGCGCAAAGAGAAGTCCCTTGTCATTTTATACTCAACCCCTAAAGCAATAGCCATTGCAAAAGAGGAAAGATACCTATCGTGTTTATTACCACTTATGTTATCCTTCACATCAAAAAACAATGAATTTGAATATCCAAGTTTTGCACTTGTATAAAAATTCATTCTATCTTTAGTTAACTCAATAAAAGCGTGCGAGGAAGAATACTGTCCCATGACAACAAAAAACATAAAAAATACTATTACTTTTTTCATATTATTCCCAAAAAAATATTTTTTAAGAGGCATTTACTATATACAATGTCTATCCTACAATATGAATTCAAAGCATATCAGAAACAAATTACTCCATAGTAATAAAAATATATCACATTCACAAAAATATCAAACTAATCCCAATCTCGCTTATCTTCTATAGATTTTAATTGCTGAGGTAATATTCCAGGAGCAACAATTTTTAATTCAGGTCTAAGCTTAATCTTTTCCCTAAAAAGATGTAATAACTCATCTTCTTGATTAAATAAACCTGCTTCAACATAGAGAACCATTTCATCAATACCATCTTGGTTTGTTACTTCTATCTGCCAACGTTTTATCTCCTCAAAAGATGCTATCACTTGTTCAACTTGATGAGGATACACAAACATACCCTTAATTCTAGCAGTTGTATCCACTCTGCCAATAATACCTGCTAATCTGGGCTCTGTTCTTCCGCAAAGACAAGGAGAAGAATCGATGTAAGAAAGATCCCCCGTTGCAAAACGTATAAGAGGATATGTTTTGTTAAAAGCAGTAACAACAATTTCTCCAACTTCTCCCTCTTTAAGAGGTATACCCGTATCTGGATGACATATTTCCACATAACAGCGACTAGCAATATGCAAACCAGCATTATAAAAACACTCATAAGCAACACACCCGATATCAGCAGTCCCATACCCTTGTCTCATTATCATTTCAAATTTTTTCTCAAGTAAAGAACGAGTTTTTTCAGAAAACCTTTCTCCTGTTACATAGGCAACTTCAAGAGAAAAATCTTTGCGTAAATCGAACCCTTTTTCCTCAGCTTTCTGGGCAAGAAGTAAAAGATAACTAGGAGCACCCACATAGCCATTAACACGTAATTTTTGCATTATTTCTAATTGAGTTACAATATCATTAGATTGCCCAGATGGAATTACTGCACAATCTAAATTATGTAAAGGCTCTTCAAACATAAGCCCCGCAGGAGCCATATGATAATTAAAAAACATTTGAACTACGTCTCCAGCTCTAAAACCAACAGAATAAAAGGCTTCTGTGTAGCCCCAGTAATCATTTACCCTGTCTTCTGGATCAAAAATAGGACCAGGTGAAAGATATATTCTTCGTAATTCACCTAAATTCTTTGTGAGCATTCCACCAAGACGAGGCCCTATAGACTGCAAAAAAATCAATTCATTTTTTTTTAATATTGGAATATATTTAATATCTGCAAGCGAGCGAAATTTCTCAACATCAAATTGTGCTCTATCGAAACGTTTCTTAACATCTTCAGAATACCGATATGCGTACGACAACAATTCCTTTAACTGAATTAAATAGTACTGCTGCCGTTCACCTTCATCTAAAACCTCTCTCCTATTATAAATGCCTTCTGTTCTGTCTTTTCTTGTCATTATAACTCCTCCCAGCACTCTAGTTAGTTAACAAATTTTTGCAAAAAAAGCAAGTTTTCCATAAAGAATAAAGACTTCCACACGTAGATACACACCAAAAATACCCCTCTAAAAGAAGATTGACACAAAAAAGAAGATCCTGTACCGTAGCAAAAGATAGTAGATATACATTAAGGAGCCATTCATGAAAAAACTGTTTTATGTAGTATTGCTTTTTATTTTTTCTTTTTCACTTATTCCAACAAAGACCGAAGCCGCTACTCTCGAGAACCTACTCTCCACATTACACTGGTATGCTGGAGCAAAATTAGGCTATACTCATGAATTTCTAGGCGCTGCTACGTATGACGGAACATCCTTCTCCCCTCGTTCAAACAATGACGGCCCTGCATTTAATTTTGCTTTTTCAGGCGGAGCAAAATATGCACTCTCGGAACAATATACGATTCGCACAGAGTTAGAATATATGTACAGAACAAATGTATCCATTAGCCCGAGATATTCTTCTTCTCTGCATCTTGAACAGTCATTTGAAAGCCATTCTATTTTATTAAATGGATATTTCGATTGGCATATAGAAAAGAAAATAACACTATATGGAACAGCCGGTTTAGGTATTGGTATTATAGACATGAAGGCTAAATCCATAGCATCTTTACGGTCATCACAAAATACATCCGCAGCGTTTGCCTTTCAATTTGGAGGCGGAGTTGCCTATGATATCACCAATGCTATTGCTGTAGATTTAGGGCTTCGATATATCGGTTTTGCTGTTACACAACAATCTGGAACAGTTCCAAAACAATATATTTCAGGATTAGACCTAAACCTTGGCGTACGGTACACATTCTAAATAGAATATAACCCTGTTCCTTTTTTTCTTTTAATCGTGATTATGACCCGCGTGCTCGTCTACAGCAATTCCTACGTCAATAATCTCCTTAAGAGCATCTGTGTCCTGTAGCCCAACGGTATCCATGTACAAAATACCATTTGGGTCATAGAAAAATAGATGAGGTATAGCACTTACTCTAAAATCGAGCCCTATTTTCTCTGTTATTTGAAATATAGGGTACAATGCTTCTGTTTCCTGTTTGAATTGTGCCACTTTTTCTTTTTCTTCATCTAAAGCAAGCCCGTACACAACAACTTTCCCTTTATAAAATGCTTGTAAACGATTGAGCTCTTTCACCTCCGACTTACAAACAGCACACCAAGATGCTGAGACACTCAATATGACAACTTTTCCAGAATTATTTCGAATAAGGTTTAATACATCTCTTTTAGCGGAGAAAGATTGTATACCCTCACCTGCATTAGCAATAACAATACCGTGAATAACAATAAGAAACACTAAACAAATAACTCTGAATACATTTTTATGAGATACTATATTATTTTTCACCATATACTCCTTTAAAAACAACTATAACATACTAGGAATTATTTTAGATTTTTTTCAAACATATTTGTTCTATTAAAAAAAATGCCAAATCCATCTTCGACATCTTTTCTGTGGAGAAACTATTTCCTTCTCTATCCAAAACTTGCACAACATTATCTATAGTATTTACTCCTTCCTCTATATAATTTCCAACAATAATATCTGCATTCTTTTTTTGTATTTTTTCTTTCATATTCTCCAATAAATTATCCGTTTCCGCACAAAAAGCAACTATCGTTTGTTTATCTGTTTTTCTTTTTCCCATTTCATATACAATATCTTTTGACAATATACACTCAATAGACATTCCTTCAGACCCTTCTTTTTTATATTTTCCCTCATAAGGAATTGGGATAAAATCAGCAACTGCCGCAACAAAAAAACCTATGTCCATACTTTCCCATAAGAAAGAACATTGTTGATATAATTGCTCCGCTGTTGGTGTTGTATATAAAAAAATATCTCTTGGAATAAAAGGCAAATCTTCAGTAGCAATAAGGTATACCGTTGCCCCATACATCCACGCAGTTAAAGCAAGACAATAGCCCATTAAGCCACTGGAATAATTAGAGCAATATCGCACACTATCCCAAGGTTCTTTCGTTCCACCTACAGTAAATACTATTTTCTTCCCAGTAAGCAATTGAGGTGTCATCATTTTAAGAGTATATAAATATAATTCCCATGGCTCAGCGAGTTTTCCAATACCTTCCTCTTTGCAAGCAAGTTTCCCATATTGTGGAGGACAAAAACAATGTGCATATTCTCTAAGAATCGCAATATTTTTCTGAACGATAGGATTCTCCCACATATGTGTATTCATTGCAGGAGCAAAAAGTAATGCTTTATTGTAAGAAATAGCTTGAGTAGATAATAGTGAATCGGCAATACCAGAGGCTATCTTCCCAATAATATTTGCTGTTGCAGGAGCAATAACAAAAACATCTACTGCCTGCACAGGATAAAGATGTGCAAAAGGAGGCTCATTTTTGCTACTATCACTGTATAGGGGAAAGACAGAAAGTGCTTCTAATGTTCGAATAGAAAGAAATTCATGTGCACGTGCAGAAAGAGACGCTGATACCGCCATGCCATTATTTTGCAAAAAACGAATATATTCATACATCTTATAACAAGAGATGGATGCAGTAACACCACAGTGAATCTTTTTATTATTATATTTTGAAGGCATAATATTTTCTATAGTGATCATAGATAATATACCTCTACCTTTCAAGAACTTGCTAGCAACAATACCTTTTTGAAAGAAGACTTCCCCTTGCGCAATACAATATTGTTTGCTACAGAACAAAATATGCCATTATTTCAAAGAAAAATATAGTAGCACTTTACGGAAATACTCTTGACCTTTATACAAAAGCAATACGTTATATATCTGTATATGATATATTCATAATACTCACCCACACAACAAGGTATATCACATATAACAAATGCCAAAATATTCCCTACAAAAGTATCACAGAGATGAAAAAAGAACAAGCACAAAAACTATACTTGATATTTATCTTCAATTTTAGTAGCATTATAAGATGTTTTTAGTAGAATATTTTCATTTTTAAAGAGGAAAACTATGGAACCAATAAAGAAAATACTTGTTGCTATCGATTTCTCACCCATCACCAGTACCATCTTAGAATACGCGCGGTTCTTTGCAAAGCAATGTTCTGCAAGGGTTATCCTTGTGCATTCGGTTCCTTCTCTCGATCAAATTCCAACAGAATATCTTCCACACGAAAATTTAAATACGTTTATAACAGATACCCTATCTTCCACAAAAAAAAATTTAGAAGAACTTGCAACAACATACCTGCACGATATTCCCACAGACATACAAATACCTATGGGTGAAGCAGTTGGATCCATCTTAGAAATCGTAAACAACCAACAATGTGACCTCATTATAATAGGTGCAACCAGCAAAAATACTCTTGAAAAAATATTTTTAGGATCTGTGGCAGAAAAATTAGCGTCTATTTCCCCAAAATCTGTTGTTATAGTGCGCTAACATGAGAAAATATGTTATTACAATAGATGGAACCTCTGGAGTAGGTAAAAGCACATTAACAAAAAGGCTTTCTATTCTGTATGCAATTCCATATCTGGATACAGGTGCTATGTTCAGATCGTTAGCCCATACGTTCACACAAATGTACCCGACAAAAAACCACACTGATATAACATCAAAAATAATGAGCGAAATAATTCACAACGCGTCTTTTACACTACTGTATACAAATGGTTCAACACAGCTACTTTATAATGGCCAACCTCTACATCCACTAATACGCACTGAAGAAGTTGCACGCATAACCGCATATATAGCACGCCTACAGGAAGTAAGAACAATGCTACAACGAGAGCAGCATAAATTAGCAAACACATCTTCCCTTATAGCAGAAGGAAGAGATACAGGAACTGTTGTTTTTCCAAACGCAACATGCAAATTTTTTCTCACAGCAACAGCAGAAGAAAGAGCACGACGCCGATATCATGAATTAACAGTACAGGACAAAACCCTTAGCTACGAAACAGTCCTATCTCAAATACAAGCAAGAGACCTTCTTGATACCACAAGAACTCTTTCACCACTTATTCCAGCAAACGATGCACATAGTATTGATACAACAGAATACACATTACCAAACCTTATAGAGCACGTTCAATCTATTCTATCCACACATGATATCTATCCCCACAATAACACATAACGTAAGCACTCTTATATTTCTATAAAAACAAAGAACAAACAAAATACATACTGTATATGACATACACATCTAACAGAATATACAGAAGGAATATTATACGTTGTTCTTATATTTTTGCCAAATTATATACTTTTTTATTATATTCTTGCAAAATACAAAATTGACGGAAATACCGTTTTTTATAAGAGAAGACTATCCCTTTTTACAAAATAAAGAAAACACTCCACATTTCTATTATAATACCTCTGTTCATAAATTCTATTACAGTACTTCCATAAGAAAATCTCTTCTTTTTATATCTTCCTCACTTATCCTATATACTCTAGAGTTAGTAATATTATCTGTATGACTATGTATCTTAACACAATATACCATTCTTTAAAGCAACACTATATTTGTTGTTATTTTTTACACTCTTTTATAGTAAACTCTCTTATTGTATTACAAGGAAAAATAAAGAATTTTCTTATAATATTCAATACTATTATGGAAAAACTACATAAAAATACAAAAATAGCATGCAATACTATTTTTTCCGAAATACGGCTTACTTTACAATGCTCTCTTTCAATATAATAAAATATAAATAAGAGAATAAGAAAACATTCTTGCCATTATTGCACTATATAAAAACAATGCTAGCCTCTATAGCATTCTAGGGGCTATCTCCCACATCTTTGCAATACCGCTATTAGAGATTCTTACAACACGTTTTTAATACAATATAGACGAAATATCTTATACAACAGACAATCTACCATAGCATAATATTTTTCTAACATGGTAGATATTCTTATTTTTTCTATAACAATACCAAATAAGAAATTTATGAAGAAAAAAAATAAAGAATACAAAAAAATATACTATATTTTCTGTATATTACAGACCAGATAATCGAGAAAACATGGGTGAATTATGATAAGCACATAATGCAATAGCAATAGCATCTGTGGCATCTGCAGAAGTTTTTTCTGTAATGCTATCAGAATTAGTAAAATAACATTTCACCATAAAGGCAATCTGTTTTTTATCCGCTGCTCCATAAGAACTTATCGCTTTTTTTACAAGAGTTGGGGTACATTCAAAAATAGGAATACCTTTTGATGCACACAAGGCAACAACAGCACCACGAGCCTGCCCAAGTTTTAGAGCACTCCGTACATTATGCGCAACATGCACATCCTCAATACTCGCAAGAATAGGATTATACTGTGCAATTTTTTGTTCCAAAGCAGAAAAAATATATCCTAATTTTTGAGGAAAGGAATACTCTTGCTTTGGAGAAATTCTTCCACATTCAAGAAGAGACAATGCCGACGTAGAGACATCCACAAAAGCAAAGCCTGTATGACGAGAACCAGGATCAATTCCCAGTATATAACGTGTGTCATTCATAGCCAATTAGTATACAAAAAATACACACAAAAAGCAAGTTTCTTGTAAAGACAAAAAATATAATCAGATCTATATAAAATATAAAAATATTCCGATAGTATTGCTAGAGGTGATTATGAATAAAAGTGAATTAATAAAAGCAATTGCTGAAACACACGACATCGTTGTAGACGATGCAACAAAGATGGTAAATATTTTCTTTGATTCTGTACAAAAAACATTATTAGACCATGGAAGAGTAGAAATTCGCGGATTTGGCTCCTTCAAAGTAAAAGAGTACCCGGGATATCAGGGAAGAAATCCAAAAACAGGTGTTCAGGTTTTTGTACCACCTAAACGATTACCAACATTTAAAGCAGGTAAAGGCTTATTAAAAATTCTTAATTACGATAAAAATAAAAATTGTTAGTGAATATATATGATAGTACTCTGCATATGAACATATAACACACTATTTCTGTTGTGTAACATCTTTCTGTACGAAGAAATTATTCTTTGTAAAAGAAAAACATTTATACAGGGGATAGTATGAACAATACAAAGAACTATACCCCTCTTTTATAAATAAGGACTCCACCAAATACCATCGAGGTATTTACTATACAATACGATAGGAAGAGTCTCTTTCTCTATGTTGAAAAGATGAAGTCTTAGTTGATAATATATTTCTTCTGTGGAAGATACTCTCCTCCACAGAAATGTTACGTGATACATTCAAGGTAATACGATGACAAAGACTACCTCGTATATAACATTGCAATAAAAAGCAAGGAATATAATAAACACATATATATATGAGGCATATAGTGCTAGAACGTATTCTAGAAAAAAATTTTAGTATAGCACAACAAAACAGCAACTGTATTGTGTGAATACTATTTCAATAGAATACATAAAATATAACTATCTACCAGCGAATACTATTCTTAGTAACGTATCATATATAGTAAAAATAGATAGCATCTATCATTTATCTTTTATAAAAGGACATCACATTGTAGCAATATCACATGGTGAATAAATAATGCCCACTGTTTTCTTGCAAAAAACATCATCATAACGATATACATCCACATTTTCCTCACCAATATACACTGTACCAAATATTACTCCATTGCTTCTGCTGTGTGTGCTTCTTTTTTCATATCCTCCCACAATAATTTGCTCCAAGAAAATGGCTGAGAAAATATACACTCTGCTACAGAAAACGTATATATTTTCTTTGTAGTATTATGCTCCACAACTACGGAAATAGAATCATTTTCTCTCAATACTTTTTTGGCAAAAGAAAGAATAAATAATGCGGATTCTCTTATAAATTTTTCTGACCATTCAGGTATATCTTCATACGATTTCCCAATAGCAAAAGGTCCTGGTGCAGAATCTAGATAAAAGAGATAATCACCATGAGAAGCGTACGAAGACAATACTACATTTTCTTCAGCATTTCTTCCAATTGTAAGCCAATTTTTTCCAGACCAGTACTGACGTCCAGCATTTGCTATGGCAAAATCCACCGCACATGGAGAAGGATTATATTTCAATAGCGGGAAATATGCACTTGCATTATTCTCATAGGTTAATCTGCACCCACCGGCAGGAGAGGGAATTATTGTAATATTATATTGTTGTGCAAGCTCCATTTGCCTTTTTCTACTTCTACCAGAAAGATCAAGAAGCTGTTCCCTATCTATTTTTCCATCAATTTCAGCCTTTGTTGGAGGCAATAATTTAGCAGTAAGAGGTCGCACAAGAAACTCTTCAACTTCGGCATCTCTCTTAATTATCCCAAGAACTTCTCGTCTTTGAGACATCGGTCTTTGTCCAACAATTTCGCCTGTTGCAATGGCAAAAGCGCCACACTCTTCCATCAGCATTTTAGCATGCTTTATCATAGTAACCTTGCAATCTATACATGGGTTCAGTGTCTTGCCATACCCATGCAGAGGAGACTGTAACATTGTAATATACTGTTCACTTATATCTATACACTCAACATCAAGATCATATACCTCTTTCCAGAAATGTGTTTTTCGAGGAGACCCAAAAAAAGGGCTAACAAAATGCAAACATCGCACACGCAAACCTTGCCCTTTTAATACATATGTAGAAAGTAAACTATCCAAACCTCCTGAAAACAAAACAACAACATCGAACTGTTCCATACACATCCTCCATATAATATATTTCCCGTATACAAGAAAATAACAAAAAAGAAAACACTCCTCAAGAATTACGTAAAAAAAAAGGAGCCTAAACGACTCCTTTATAATAACATAGCAAATCCTAACGAGAAGACTGTGGTCTTGCTTCATTCACACGCAATGTTCGTCCACCAAAACTGCTATTATCTAAAGCCTCAACAGCTGCTGCTGCTGAACTTTCGTCCATTTCAATAAAACCAAAGCCTTTTGCTCTACCAGTTTCCCTATCTGCAATAATTTTTACAGATAAAACTTCACCGTACTCAGAAAACAAAGCACCTAGCTCATCTTCTGTTGCACTCCACGGTAGATTCCCGACATAAATTGACTTAGACATAAAAACCTCAAAGAGTAAAATCAGGTGCGTGTGAATGTTCTTCATCCTCAAGCACGTTCTGTTAGGCACATTCTGCACAATTTTTTATTAAAGGTCAAGGCTTTTTATTCTTTCCTTGAAAATATATCACAAAATATCAAAATTTATGCACGTGGTATATACAAAATATCTGTTGTATCGTATAGTGAAATGTACGCTATTTGCATACAGAAAAAGCCATGAAGAACAAATTCCCATATAGTATAATACTAGTACTGCTATTTTTGTCTGTACCCATTCTTAACTCCATACCCGCTTTACGTGGTAACGATTCTGCGTCACAAGTAACAGCGTTATACGATATTTTATTACCACCTTATTTTTATGAAGACAAAAACAATAAACTTGTAGGAATAATTCCCTCTCTTATAGAAAATGCTCTTGCCGAAATACGTATTCTTTCTTTTAAAAAAGTTCCAACAAATACTGTAGAAAAATTGCTTCTTAAAGACCCAGGTACCTTTTATATAGGCATAGAACCTCTATTTTCTGCAAAAACAAAGGAAATTCCCGCAACACTCGTTAAAGGTGATCCTCTCCTCACCATTGAATATACTATTTTTCATGATACGTTATTAACTTTACAAAATTTTACATCCCTTGCTCTATTTAGCACTATTCCCATTGGCTATACCGAAGAATGCGGTCTGCCTCTCGAAATTCTTGTAAGCTATTATCCCCAATTTATTCTTCAAATATATCCTTCAATTAACGATATGTTAGAAGCTATGGCTTCTCAAAAAATACAAGCATGTATTTTAAATAAAGATATTTTGGCAACATTCACAAATAGCCCTCACATCATTGAATATAAAACACCTCTTTTTACAATGAATATAAATCCATACTTTTCAAAAGAACATACAGAATTAATACACACTGTCAATAATGCTATCAGAAATGTAAATACCGTAGAAAAGAATACAGAAGACACTATACCGTATACTCCACACTACATAGTATTGATAGGTATTAGCCTTGGATTCATACTCTTGATTATACAATATCTATGGAGAAAAAAAGAATATTTTCTTGTTAAAACAACAGGCCTCTCAAACAATGCTTTACACAACTATTTCCTTTTACAAATAACACAAAATGGCACTGTCCAGACTGTATCTCAAGAAATAGAAATAATTCTTGGCTATAATGCTAAAGAAAGTATAGGAAAAAATATTTCCGCTTTTGCAAAAAATGATACACAACTTGCAACAATATTCCAGAACATACAGGATACCAAAAAAGCCAGTAGAGTTACGTTGTATACGTTACAAAACACACAATGTTCTTTTGATGTATACCCAATATATGTAGTAGATAGTATACTGCCTACATTTGTACTGGTACAAGTTTATAAGAACGACAATTTTCTCACTCATATACTCGATATAATGCCATTATCTATAGCAAGGATAAACATAAAAGGACAGTACATATATGCAAATACAACATTTATAAACGAATTTTCTCAAAAAAGAACCCTCCTTGGAAGTACTATATTTTCAGATTTTGATATCACCACCGTGAATACTATTCTAGAATATGCTAAAAATAACAGTGTAACAAAATCACATATTCTTTCACTATTTTCAAAGAAACACTCTCAAGAAAAACTATATAGTATTTCTGTTTATTCAGGTACAATGCATAATGAAGCTATTTTGGATATTTTTCTTTTTGATATCTCCTCTTTACACACAATAAACAAAGAATTAGAACCCCTTTCCCAGAATATAAGCTCTATTATCAATTTTCTTCCAGACCCAGCGTTTATTCTAGACACTCATGGCTCTATTATAGCATGGAATACGGCACTTGAAAAATTAACAAAAACATCTGCTGATGATATGATTGGTAAAGCAGACGGGGCATATAGCCTTCCTTTTTATGGTGTAAAAAGAGCTATGGCTTGTGATTATTTCTTTAGCAATTCCCACCCAGGCAATACTAATGAGAAAGAAAAGGATTCTATTGCACTAGAAGCATTCTGCCCATATCTTGACAATAATAAGGGCAAATATTTATTTTCGTACGCAGCACGCATATACACAACAGAAAATACCGTGTTTGGTATTATACAAAGCATGCAAGATATTACACAAAGAAAAGAAGAATTTTTTGAATTAGAAAAAAGCAAAAGACGATATTCAATGATACTTTCTGCCAGTGACGAGGGTATGTGGGAATGGTCTTCCAAAGATAATTCTTTATACCTTTCGCAAAAAAGCAATGAAATTCTTTCAATCCCAGAAAAAGAACAAAATAGCTACACAATTGCAAAATATATTCTTGCAAAAGTGCATTTAGAAGATATTGCAAATCTCCAAAATCATATTTCTCTTTTAAGGAATAATAAGTTAGATAAATGTGATTGCATCTTTAGAATTAAGACAAACAATTCAGAAACGTGGAAATGGATTCATGCAAGAGCAGCCGTAGATTATTCTTCAGAAAATACTATTAATGCAATTGTAGGGTCTCTTTCAGATATTACAGAAAGAAAAGAAACTGAGAATATAACAAGAATTATTTTCCTTATTTCAAGTGCAGTAAATATTACTAGAGAACCTAAAGAATTATTTAGAGCTATTCATACAATATTAAAACGCTATGTCGGCTATAGCAACCTTTTAGTAAGTTTATGGAATTCTGAAAACAATAATATAGAATATCCCTATTTAGAAGATGATCAAGACGATACGGAACAAAATCCATTATTATATGAAGACCAAGAAATACCAGTATATATCAATAATGTTCTCCAGTCAGGAAAACAAATATTATTTATAGAAGAATCTTCTCACAATGCTAAAACATGGCTCTCTACACCACTTCGCGTTCGCAATACAATAGTAGGAACAATAACAACATACAGAACCCTCTCTGAATCTAATGGCACCTATTCAAAACGAGATAAAGAGCTTATGATAGCAATAGGTGAGCAAGTAGCTATAGCAATAGAACGCTATAACAATGAAAAACAATTAACAACAATGGCACTGCATGATCCTCTTACAGGTCTTCCAAATAGAGTATTAATGAATGATAGAATAGAGCATGCAATACGCAGAGTGCAAAGAAATGCAGAATATCGTTTTGCTGTATTTATGCTAGATTTAGATAGATTTAAATTAATAAACGACACCCACGGACACAATACGGGAGATTTACTCCTTATAGAAGTTTCAAAACGCATGCTTGCACTATTGCGAGCTCAAGATACAGTTGCGAGATTGGGCGGAGATGAATTTGCAATTATCTTAGAAAATTTGCATTCTACACATGAAGCCCTAGCAGTAGCAAAACGTATATTAAAAGCAATAGAACAACCTATTTTTATTGATGGCAAAGAATTACGAACAGCAACAACAATAGGTATTGTTCTTGATGCATCAACATACGACTCAGCACAATCATTAATGAGAGACGCAGATATTGCGATGTATGATGCAAAAAGTAATGGAAAAGGAAGATTTAGGGTTTTTGATCAAGCAATGCATCAACAAATGCTGGATTACGTTTCCTTGGAAAATGACTTAGCAAATGCGGTGACCAACAATCAATTATACCTAGATTTTCAGCCAATTATATCAACAGCAGATAAAACACTTTTGGGCTTTGAAGCACTCATTCGTTGGAATCACCCAGAAAGAGGAATAGTTCCTCCAAATAAATTTATCCCCATTGCAGAAGAAAATGGACATATTGTTACTATAGGAAATTGGGTATTAGAAGAAGCATGTCGCATTATGCATTCATGGGTTGTCAAAGAGCCACAAAGTTCTCAGTTTACTATTTCCGTGAACCTTTCAGCTAAGCAAGCTGTGCAATCCACCCTAACAAATACAATAGGAGAAATTCTTAGAAAAACCAAGCTTGCTCCAGAACAACTTAAGCTAGAAATTACTGAAACAACTATTATGAGTGATCCTCTCAATGCAATGAAGAGTTTTAATTCTCTGCGATCTATGGGAGTACATATAGCAATAGATGATTTTGGAACTGGATACTCTTCTATGGCATATTTACAAAAATTTCCAGTAGATACCATAAAGATAGACAGAACATTTATAATGAATCTGTCTTCTGAAGCAAATGATGGCAGTATAGAAATAGTGAGAGCAATAGCTTCTTTAGCACATGGATTAGGAATGAACATTGTAGCAGAAGGAGTAGAAACAGAAGAACAATTAGCCACCATTATAGATTGTGGTTGTGAAGCTGTTCAAGGATATTTATTTAGTAGACCATTAGGAGAACAAGAAGCCTTAGAATATATACAATTATATTCTTCTTCATAGTCCACAAGCCATTTAAAAAAAGAATATATTCTTGCATTCTAGCATAAAAACAAATAAAATGAGACCCCTTAGAATACATAGTAAAGACATCTTACACGTATCAAATATTTCTTGGAGAAGTACATGGCAACCATACTTGTAACAGGAGGAGCTGGCTTCATTGGCTCTTCATATGTATTACAATCTATAGAAAATGGACATACCATTATCACATTAGATGCTCTTACATATAGCGGTTCTCTATCAAATCTTGTATCCGTAGTAAACAATCCACGCCACATATTTATTCATGATACTATAAATAATACTCCGCTACTACGCCAATTATGTAAAGAACATTCAATAGATGCCATCGTACATTTTGCAGCAGAAACACATGTAGATAGATCTATCTATTTTCCACATGAATTTATAGAAACAAATATTATGGGCACATTCAACCTTTTAGAGATAAGCCGTGAATATTGTGCATCACTGCCTAAAAAAGAATTTAGGTTTATCCATATTTCAACAGATGAGGTATTTGGGAGCCTTTCTACTACAGAAGCACCCTTTACAGAAGAACACCCATATAAACCGAGTAGCCCGTATTCTGCATCGAAGGCATCAAGCGATCATTTAGTGAGAAGTTATGTAGCAACGTATGGATTACCTGCAATAATTACAAATTGCTCAAATAATTATGGTCCACGACAATATCCTGAGAAGCTTATTCCTCTCATGTTTTCAAGAGCAATAGAAGGAAAGGAACTCCCTATATACGGTACCGGAGAAAATATACGAGATTGGCTTTATGTAGAAGACCATTGCGATGCAATAGAACTTATTCGTAATACAGGCTCTATTGGCGAAACATATAACATAGGTGGAAATAATGAACTAAGTAATAAGAATCTTGTTTATATGCTCTGTGCCATCTTAGACAATATACTGCCTAAGCCTACAAAATATTCTGAACAAATACGTTATGTAGAAGACAGAGCCGGACACGATTTTCGCTACGCAATTAATGCACATAAAATAGAAAATACTCTTGGCTGGAAAGCAAAAAAAAATCTCTCTTCAGGACTTGAAAAAACGTTATTATGGTACCGAGACAATACAGAGTGGGTGCATTCTATTGAAGAGAAAAGTGACTACATAGAATGGATGGCTTTTATGAAGAATAAAACAAAATAACAAAGAGGAATATTCTTTGCTGAGAAAAAACGTTCAGTCATACTTATATACAATAACAATATCTTATAATGGTGGTATATAATGCAACATAAAGGAATAGTGCTTGCTGGAGGGTCTGGAACAAGATTATACCCTCTTACTCGTCCCATAGTGAAACAACTTTTACCGATATACGATAAACCCATGGTATATTACCCTTTAAGTGTTCTTATGCTCGCTGGAATACGTGATATTATTATTATTTCAACACCGCAAGACCTTGGGCATTTTGAAAAACTTTTTGAAGATGGTTCTGCTCTTGGGTTAACAATACAATATATAATACAAAAACAACCAGAAGGGATAGCCCAGGCATTCCTACTTACAGAACACGTTATTAAAGACTGTGCCACAACTCTTATTTTAGGAGACAATATCTTTTTTGGAAGTGATCTCTCGACATCTCTTAACAATGCTTTTGAAAACAAAGACCATGCAACTATTTTTGCAACAAAAGTAAAAGATCCAAGACAATATGGAGTCGTACACTTTAATGCACAAGGACACGCTACCAAACTAGTAGAAAAACCAAATCATCCAGAATCTAACTTTGCCATTACAGGTCTTTATTTTTATCCACCTGACGTTGTGGAACAAACAAAGAAATTAACTCCCTCAGCAAGAGGAGAATTAGAAATTACAGATTTAAATATGCTCTATCTTAACGAAAAAAGACTCACCGTAGAATGTTTTAAAAGGGGTATGGCGTGGCTTGATACAGGAACACACAATACTCTTCTAGAAGCGGGCCTCTTTGTAAAAACCATAGAAGAACGACATGGAGTAAAAATCGCCTGTTTGGAAGAAATTGCGTATCGTAAAGGATACATTACTGCGGAGCAATTAGAAACTTTGGCAAAGCCACTATATAAGACAGAATATGGACAATATCTTTTAGAGAGTATAAAGGAATAATATCTACATGAATGTTCTTACAACCCCTTTAGAAGGACTACTCATTTTTCAACCAAAGGTATTTCAAGATGAACGCGGGTTCTTTTTGGAAAATTTTAGAAGTTCCATAATGGAAGAATATGCTATTCCTAACTTAGTACAATGGAATCATTCTCGTTCTGTAAGAGGAGTTCTTCGCGGTATCCATCATCAATCTAAAGAGCAACAAGGAAAACTTGTCTCTATTATGTCTGGCAGTATCTATGATGTCGCCGTCGATTTACGAAAAAACTCTCCAACATATACAAAATGGTACGGAAGAATTCTTAATGATAGCACTCACGAACAATTGTGGATCCCTGAAGGCTTTGGCCATGCTTTTTATACTCTTTCAGAAACAGCCGATGTCTTTTATGCCTGCTCTCGGTACTATATGGCGAAACACCAACGAAGCATTCATTATCAAGATCCAACAATACAAATAACATGGCCCCTATGTTCAGAGCCCATCCTTTCTGAACAAGATAGCCACGCTCCCTTTTTATAAATGCAGCACTTTCTGCTAAAAAATATCAAAAAATTGCTTTAGAGCAATACCCCTATTGGAATATCTATTTTATAAAATAAGAAAAAATACTGGAATAGAACCCCTATTTTTCACAAAATAAAGCCATATTAAGCAAAAAAACCAATAACAATACAGTATAACACAATAGTGGCCTCTGTTCTGCATTATTCCATTATGTTTAATACATAGCAAAAATAGATTCCGTATCTTGCACGTTCTACTGAAATAATTATGGTATAAAAAAAGCATTTTATAAAGATGTGTCTTGTATAATATAGGCAGCATCAAACATATTATTTTCTACAAAAAGATACACATTATATAGCTATAGCGTATATTTCTACCGTGCTAAACAGGGCACTGTATACTACTAAACAAAACAATTTTTGAATACTATTGTGTAGAAAATAAAAAGCTGTTTTATATAACAATATACTTTATCAGATACTATTTTTTCCTAACAGAACACGTTCACACTATATGTAATGCTCAATAATATAATTCCTGCGATATAAGAAATACTCAAAGTAACCAAGAACTATCTCACAATATGGATAACGATACAACAAGTGTACTATAAGAATTTATGGTATTCCATCACATAGTTATACCATAAAAATTATTCTATAAAACAATCCACCAATACATAAGCAAAAGGCTCCAGAAAACAGACATTTTTTTGCTCTACAGTACTATATATTTTTCATTCATCCATAAGGTCCTGTCAAAGAACATGTTGTATACCCACCATTTTTCAATAAAGAAGTACTATATTTGTGTATGGTATAGAAAAAAACATATATGATGTAATCTTCTTCCATTTTCTGTAATACTATCTGCATTCAACAATAAACAAAAATATACTATATATTTCTCTAAGAAGGATAATACATTAATGAGCCAGGAAGATCTATTTACAAAGGGATATGCACTTGCTACAATAGAAAAAAGAGGAATATACCGCAATGAAGTCAGAGATACAGGGCACTATTGAAAGAATAGTCTACCACAATGCAGATAATGGATATACTGTATTGCGTATGAAAAATGTAGATACAGGGCCCTTCACAGCAGTTGGTGTTATCCATACTCCCACTATAGGCTCTACCATAAAAATAAGAGGTACTTGGGTGGAAGATCCTAAATTTGGCAAACAAATAAAAATGGAACACACAGAAATTCTTCCTCCTTCTACTATTTCTTCCATAAAAGCATATTTAGGTTCTGGTATAATAAAGGGAATAGGACAAAAAATTGCTGAGCGTATTGTGAATGAATTTGGAGAACACAGTCTAGATATAATAGACAAAATGCCAGATAGACTTCGTATTATTAAAGGCATTAGTCAAACCACTATAGAACGCATAAAAGAAAGCTCGGAGGAACAAAATACAGTGCGTTCAATAATAATGTTTCTACAACCCCACGGAATAACACCAGCATTTTCTGTACGAGTATTTAAATTTTATGGTGCAGAGGCATTAACAATTGTAAAAGAGAATCCGTATCGCTTAGCAATGGATATAAAAGGAATTGGATTTTTAACAGCAGATACTATTGCTCAGAAAGTAGGTTTTGATAAAGAAAGCCCTCTGCGAGCACAGGCAGGCGTTTTATACCTTCTTAGCAAAATTATGGAGGAAGGACATGTTTACTATCCAAAAGAAGATCTTATTTCAAAAACAGGTGACGATTTGTGTATCTCGTATCATCTTGTTAGCAATGCCATTATCCAATTAGCAAAAGATGGCATTATTGTTGTAGAAGAACACGAAGGAGGTAAAGAAGGAATTTTCCTTTCACGTTATTATCACTATGAAAAAAAAATATGCTACTATTTACAAAGGCTTATCTCTTCTCCAAGATCAACTCGTTTCAAAGATGCACAAAATACTGTTGAAAATATCATTTCAGAAAATAATCTCCATTTAGCACAAGAACAAAGAGAAGCAATTCATAAAGCAAGCGCCAATAAAGTAATGATACTCACAGGTGGTCCAGGCACAGGAAAAACAACAATAACCAATTTAATATTACAAGTTTTCGCCCATGAACACGCTAAAATCCTTCTCGCAGCTCCAACAGGTAGAGCAGCAAAACGCCTTTGTGAAACAACAGGGAAAGAAGCAAAAACAATACATAGGCTTTTAGAATATCTTCCAAAAGAGGATCGTTTTCACCATACAGAAGATAATCCCCTTATGTGTAATCTATTAGTTGTGGACGAAAGTTCCATGATAGATATTGTATTAATGTACCATCTTTTGAAAGCAATTCCTTTAGGAGCAACTGTTCTTTTTGTGGGAGATATCAATCAACTTCCTTCTGTTGGAGCTGGAAATGTTTTGCAAGATATTATAGAATCTTCAACCGTACCAGTAGTAAAATTAGTAGAAATATTTAGACAAGCATCAGAAAGCCAAATTATATGTAATGCCCATAAAATTAATAAAGGAGAAATGCTCAGTACCTATAATAGTAAAGAACTTACAGACTTTTATTTTATTAAGGTAGAAGAACCAGAGGAAATAGCCAAAACAATTATTCAATACGTGAAAGAACATATTCCAAGAAGATTCAAGCTGCACCCCAAAAGAGACATTCAGGTGCTTAGTCCAATGTTAAAAGGAACAGTAGGAGCATCAAATTTAAATTATCTTTTACAAAATGCACTAAATGACAGTGAACTTTTTTTGCGAAAAGGGGAACGTATTTATAAACTTGATGATAAAGTTATGCAGTGTAAAAATAATTATGATAAAGATATTTTCAATGGGGATATTGGATATATCTGCTATTTGAATGTAGAAGAAAAGGAAATAACAGTACGTTTTGATGAAAAAAATATATCATATTCCTATGATGAATTAGATGAAGTTCTTCCTGCATACGCAATTTCAATACATAAATCGCAAGGATCAGAATATCCAGCAGTGGTTATTCCAATAACAATTCAACATTAT
>JBOFIJ010000015.1:0-54272 GCA_051650105.1 Desulfovibrionaceae bacterium | reverse complement strand
ATAGCATAGTTGGTGGCGGTGGAGCCGATAGTATTCTAGGTGGAGCAGGTAATGATATCATTTTTGGTGGAATGATCCCTCCTCTTGGTGGAACAGGAGCAGATTCTTCTAATCCCAATTGGAATTCAACAATATCGTTTGATAATGCAGATAACACTCTAGTTGGTGGAGCTGGTAATGATACCATTATAGCAGGGAGCGGTAAAGACGTTATTTATGGGGATTCACAGGATGGAGGTATTGTTTCTGGTGACGATGTAATATATGGCGGGGTTGGGAATAATACCATATATGCGGGTGGTGGTAATAATTCCGTTATTGGTAATGGTGGTAATAATAGTATAACTGCAGGGGTTGGTAATGATACAATAACTGCAGAAGATGGTAGTAATACAATTAATGCGGGAGATGGTAATAATTCTATTAGTGTTGGAGGCGGTAATAATAATATTCTAGCTGGTACTGGAGATGATAGTATAACTGTAGGGGTTGGTAATAATACAATCAATGCAGGAGAGGGCAATAATGTAATAAGCACAGGAGATGGTAACAATTCTGTTAATGTTGGAGGCGGTAATAATAACATCACATCAGGTGCTGGAGATGATAGTATAACTGCTGGTTCAGGGAATGATAGTATAACTGCAGGAGAGGGAA
The DNA here is from genome assembly GCA_051650105.1 of Desulfovibrionaceae bacterium. Lineage (GTDB taxonomy): Bacteria > Desulfobacterota > Desulfovibrionia > Desulfovibrionales > Desulfovibrionaceae > CAMWXW01. The sequence goes on along the minus strand of JBOFIJ010000015.1, from coordinate 53,615 downwards.
ACAATACAGTCAATGCAGGGGATGGTAGTAATACTGTTAGTGTTGGAGATGGTAATAATAATATTACAACAGGAAATGGGAATGACACAGTAATATTAGGTAATGGTAATAATACTGTTAATACAGGTGCAGGCAATGACTCTATTGATGTGGGGAATAGTAATGGATCTGTCAATGCAGGAGATGGGAATGACAGCATTCTTTTAAATGCAGGTAATGCTGGAGCGACGATTGATGGTGGAGCTGGGCAAGATCTTCTTGTTGTTTCTGGTGGAGGGAATCTTGATCTTGGAAAAGTTACTGATATTGAAGGCGTTCATGTTACTGGACAAAGTGGAGATTTATCAGTAAGTTTTGATACCCTGAAGCACTTGGGTGGGACAAATGATATTAATTTTGCTAAAGGTCCTGCTGGTTCTGAAGGAAAAATGGATAATCAAGTTATCCTTTCGGGTGATACGGGATATAATGGTAGGATAACAATAACAGGTGGTAATGATAATCAAATCCGTATAGGAGATACTTTAACGACATCAGCAGGGACAAAAGTATATCTTGTAGAGATGTCTGTGGGTGGGGTTAGTGTTTTTGTTCTCATACCAGAACATTTAGCAGATAATATATTTTTCACAGGAACAGGAAAATCGTTAGCAGATATGGTAGGTAATCCTAGGTATGATTATAGCCCTCATGGACAATTTGGTTGGGATACGCCATTATCTCCAGAGATGGAATCGTCCTTAGGTGGCTCTCTTGTGGCTGCTAAAGAAGGTAATGAAGAAGTGGTAGAAAGAATGGAAGCAGGAATTCCACAGCCTTCATCAGTATTTTCTTTTGTTGAGGAACAAGAAGAAAACGATGATAAAGAGATTCTTCTAGATAAGAAAGAAGTGATTATTGTAGAAAATTCTATAGAAGACAAAGAAGCTCAAGAGGTTGTTGTGATTCAGGATGAAAAGGAAGATATTCTACTTGAAGAAGATACTGTAACTGAATTACCTAAAGATGAAATCCCAGAAGGATCTTTTATGGAGGAAGTAATTGCTGCGGAACATCGAGAAGAGATGGAAGAACAGCAAGAGATACAAGCAACACAGGATAAAAATGATGTAGAAAATGTTTTAGAGGATGTAGTGGAAGTATCGGAAATAATTTCTTCAAAAGATCTTTTTGGGGATACGGAAGAAGCTTTGATATTGGATTTGGGTACTGAAGAAAATGATATAATAAATATAGAGACAGAGATGGGAATTGCGCATACTGAAGAGTGGGATTATAAAGGGATATCTGTAGATGCTGGAATGGGTATCTGTGAACAGACTCTATCTGATAAATTGATGGAAGTGCAATTGCAAGTGGAAGTGGATTTATCAGGTAGTCTTCACTAAGACAAATAGATAGTATACAGTATACTGATAAAAATGGTGGGAATTTTCTATAAGTGAATTTTCCCACCATTTTTACGTACAATTGTGGAATATTTGCTATATGAATGTGGTGAGGTAAGAAAATATAGTATAATAGTTGGTAGTATTTTCATTTCTTATTATCGTAAAATTACTAAAAAGCAAGGTGATTACGGTATTAGTATAGATAAAAACAAAGGTATTGTTATATAAAATTGTTATGAAAACACGAGTACATAAAAATTAAGAGATAATATGATATTTATAATAGGTATGGCAAATAATCACCGTTCCAGATAAGAAAAAAGAGTATTTCCCCATTGTGATGTCCAAAGAGATGGTGTAGGTGCTGTGAATAAGAGTGAATTGAAAGAAATACTGTGATTATGTAAAAAGAATGTTGTTTCTGTGGATAGAGAATATAATGCGTCTCCGTAAAGGGGCATAGAAGCAAAGGCCAGATGAGCCCGTATTTGATGTCGTGCGCCTCTGTGTATCAATACTTCTACAAGGGAGCATATATCGTTATTTGTATCGCGTAGAGATGAAGTAAGAACGGTAGATTGTGTATGACGAGAAATATCCTTTATGTGGGAGGTAAGAACAAGGCTTTTGCGTCTTTTCTTTGTATTAATAATATTAGTAATAGTTGTGGAATATGCAATACCTCGCACTATAGCGTAATATAGTTTATTCACAGCAGCATTTTTTTCACATTCTTTAAATATTTCATATGTGTTTTTTGTTTTTGCCAAAAGAATAATACCAGAAGTATAAAAATCTAGTCTATTGCAAAGAATATAATTTGGAAAATGATGTAGACAAAATGTTTCTATACTGTAATTATTTTGTCCTGGTAAAGAAAGGGTGTGTAACGAAGAATGTTTGTAGAGAGCGAGAAAATCATCACATTCTCCAATAATAGGAACAGATGGAATTGTTTGAGTATTATGAGAGATACGAACTACGTCACCTTTTTTCACTAAAGAGGGCAACGGAGTATTGTTTTTATTCACAGTAATAAAGCCTGCTTTACACATTCTGCGAATAGTTCTTATCGAAAAATTTGTTTGTTGTTTAATAAAAGAATTTAAGCGTACATTGTTGTTATCAACAAGAAATATCATATTTGAGAAATATCTCATATATAGAATAAAAACAAGAGGGTTTCCATAAATTATATAAATTTATTAGTAAAAATATGTCCTTCTTCACTTTCAAGAAATTGTTCAAGGCTATTAATAATATCTTCGGAATAGATATGCTGTTTCTTAATTTCTTCAAGTGCACTATGTATCTCTAGAGCTGGCCTGTAGGAACGTGGTTTAACAAGTGCACAGAATGTATTGATAACAGCAAGGATCTTTGCTTCAATACAGATTTCATTTTCTGTAAGTTGATTGGGATATCCAGTTCCATCAATACGTTCGTTTGCCTGACCTATAATTGTTGCAATGGGCAGTTCAAAATCGATAACAGAAATAATAGAGAGGGCATGGGCAACATGTTGTTCCATTATTTTCTTTTCTTCCTCTGTAAGAGAAGATTTTTTTGTGAGTATCTCAGAAGGGATGCATAATTTCCCAATTTGAGAAAGTTTTGAAGCTGTGTGAAGAGCTTTAATAGAATCTTCAGAACATGAAAGAAACGGGGCAATGGCTTGTACACATTCAGAAACAATGCGTGTGTGTCCAGCAAGATATGGATCTCTCATTTCAATAGTTCTAATAAGTGCTTCGGTTGTTTGTTGAACTAATATTTCATTTCTTTCTCTAGCATTCACGATATCAGTAATATCTCGATATACAGAGACAATACCAGATATGGTTTCATGAATGCGATATGGGGTTCTTGTAATTTGAAAATGGTATTTCTTTGAATGTATAAAAATAATTTCTTCAAAAGTGAAGATAGTACCACTTGAATAGATAGTGCGATCGAAAGTAGTAATTCTTTTTGCTGTATCAAAGCCAAATATTTCTTCAAGGTTTTTGCCAAGAATTTCTTCAGAATGTTTACCTAATTTCTTTGCAAAAGAACTGTTAACATATTGAAGGATGCCTTCTGTGTCAGATAAAGAAATCATTTCAGTAAGAGAGGAATTAATACCACTTAACAATTCTTTTTGTTCGTCAATAACAAGATAAAGAGATTTAAAATCACGAGCGAGAGCTCTTTGTTCTTTTTCCATAAAATACCACCATAAGGCAATAAAAAGAAGAACAGATGCTAATGTGGATAACATTGTAACAATGATGAGATTGGTAGTTCTTGCATGAACTTCTTTTTGGGCTATGTCCTTTTCTATTTCTTCTATAAGAATCCAATTTGTTTTTGGTATAGGCATTCCAAGAGAATAAACAAGAGTACTGTTCATAACAGATTTTCTAAGTGCAAAGGGAATAGTGCTTAGTGCAGAGGATGTGAAAGGAGAATTTGTGAGTTTTTCAACAATACCATGCATTGTAATGTACTCTAAAGATGCGGTTTTTTGAATAAGATAAATAGCACTTGTTAGGGAAGATGCTATAGGAGTGCTTAAATATTTTAGGAGGTCTCCAGTAATAATTTTTGAAACAATAAGAACAGCAACTGGTTTGTCATTTTTTTGTTCACTATAAGGAGAAGTAATTGGAAAAAAGATATCAATAGTTGGCCCATTTGGGCTGTTTCTTATGGGAGAAAAGAGAACTGTTTTCTTAACAAAAACTTCTTGTATAAAAGAACTTTGCTCAGTCGAAATAGGTAATGGTGTTTTTTCAGAAGAGAGATACACTTGTTTTTTTTCATTAACAATACTTCCATGTAAAAAATCTGAATATAATATAAATTCTCGTAGAAGGTTTTGCATGAGGGGTAATTGTTCTAAAAGTGGATTAGACTGTTTCTCTCGATTTTCAGATAAAATATCGTCTAATGTTCCGTAAGTGATGAGCATTTGTATGTCATCGCCCAATTTTCCAACTTCTGCACTAAAGAGTCTGAAAAGATCAGAATTAATTAATTTTCCGCCTTGTTCAATAAAACTATTAAGTAGCATAGAGAAACTTTCCATTTTATTTGCTACTTGTATTGTTTCTTGATGTTGTAATTCCAATTCAAGTTCAGAAAGATTTCTTTGTACTTTAAAGTATGTAAAAAGACCTGCAAGAAGCATAATAAGAGAAACAACAATACCACCATAGCGAAACATTCTCTTTTGTAATGTGCTTGTTTTTCCATGTGTATTCGCTATTTTCATAATAAACTCCTTGTCTCGTGTAATATAGCATATTTTATACCATATATTACAAATAAAGACCCTCTGTATTAATAGTAAATTTTGGCTCATAATGTGTATAGAGTTTTGCAGGAAGAACAAGTTCTGTTGTGTTATCTAAGAGAAGTAATTCATTTTCAAAATTAACAATAAGAACGGCGTGTCCAATGTTGCGTAGTGTATCTATAAGAACAAGAATTCTCATATCTTCAACTTTAAAACCAAGATCTTGTAAAGCATAAAATTTAATTATAGCATAATCTTCGCAATCACCAGATTGTTGTAAGAATTCTTTTGGAGCAGCCCAATAATCTTCTACATTATATAATTTTGTATCTGTAATATAGGGAAAGACATTAAAAAGAGCATTCACACGCAGTAGTTTTTCTTTTTTGGAAAGATTTTGCCATTTTCTTTTTATGTGAGACCATGTATAGCTTGAAACAAGAGAAGTATTATATAATCCAAAACCATTTTCTATTCTTTCCAGTGTGTCTGTCCATTTTGGCAAAAGAGTAAGTGGTCTTTTTTGTGTGTGCTTTTTTAGCAAATCATTAAAAAGTTTATCCTGTATGCTATTGTTTGCATAGGATAATATAGGAAGAGAAGAATAATATCCTATAATAAGAAGAAGAATTATGATACTGTGTTTTATTTTCATATAGCAATCCAGTACAATAGAAATGAAAAATATACTCTTTTTCTGTGTTAGTAATCGGCATATACATAAAAAAGGATAAGTTAAAGAAGTGTGTGAAAAGAATATAGTTGCACAAGTATTTATTTTTGCAGTATAAAGGAGATGAATATTTATTAGGAGCGTCGATGCATAATAGCATATTTTCTTTAGAGTCAAATAATCTTCCCTGCGGAGATCAGCCAAAAGCAATAGAAGGATTAGTCCACAATATAGAGCAGGGTATAAGAGATCAAGTATTATTAGGAGTAACAGGATCTGGAAAGACCTTCACAGTGGCACATACAATAATGGCTTCTAATAGGCCAGCACTTATTCTTGCTCCAAATAAAACGTTAGCTGCACAATTGTACAATGAATTTAAAAGTATTTTTCCAAAAAATGCTGTAGAATATTTTGTGAGTTATTATGATTATTACCAGCCAGAAGCATATATTCCAAATTCAGATACATATATAGAAAAGGATTCATCCATAAATGAGAATATAGATCGCCTCCGCCATGCAGCAACATATTCTTTATTAACAAGAAGGGATGTAATAGTAATAGCCTCAGTATCGTGTATATATGGTTTGGGTTCGCCAGAATATTATGCAAAATTACTAATACCTATAGAGGTGGGGCAACGAATGTCTTTAGATTCTCTAATGACACGTTTAATAGACATACAATATAAAAGGAATAATGTCGATTTTCATAGGGGTACATTTAGGGTAAATGGAGATGTTCTTGAAATAATTCCGGCATATCAATATGCTCAAGCGCTCAGAATAGATTTTTTTGGAGATACAATAGAAGATATTTGTGAAATAGACCCGATAACAGGCAAATGTATTGCAAAATATGGAAGGACAGTCATTTATCCAGCAAGTCACTATGTATCAGATAGAGATAATTTGGTGAGGTCAATGGGCGATATTCGGGATGAGCTACGAGATCGCCTTATATATTATAAAGAGATGAATCAATTGGTTGAATATCAGCGACTTGAGCAGAAAACACAATTAGATTTAGAAATGATGGAGGAGATGGGCTATTGTACTGGTATAGAGAACTATTCTCGCCATTTAGACAATAGGGGCCAGGGTTCTGCGCCATCGACATTATTAGATTATTTTCCAAAGGATTTTTTGTTATTTGTGGATGAATCTCATATAACAATTCCTCAAATAGGAGCGATGTATAAGGGAGATTTTTCTAGAAAGTCGACATTAATAAACTATGGTTTTAGATTGCCATCGGCACTTGATAACAGGCCATTAATGTTCGATGAATTTTTAGAAAGAGTGTATCAGGTTATTTATGTTTCTGCGACACCTGGGGAATGGGAACTCAATAAATCAGAAGGTTTGCTTGTTGAGCAAATTATAAGGCCAACAGGTTTATTAGACCCAGTAGTAGAGGTGCATCCAACAAAGGGGCAGATAGATGACCTTTTATCGGAATGTAAAAACCGTATAGCAAAAGGAGAGCGCATTCTTATCACGACATTAACAAAACGTATGTCAGAGGATTTAACTGAGTACTGTAATAAAATGGGAATAAAAACAAAGTATCTTCATTCAGATATAGATACAATGGAGCGAATGTCTATTATTCAATCTTTACGTAGAGGTGAATGTGATGCTATAGTGGGAATAAATTTACTACGTGAGGGTTTAGATATTCCAGAAGTTTCATTAGTTGCTGTTTTAGATGCGGATAAGGAAGGCTTTTTGCGCTCAGTAAGATCATTAATACAAACATTTGGGAGGGCGGCAAGAAATGAACAAGGAAAGGTTATTTTATATGCAGATAAGATAACTCGTTCAATGAAAGAAGCGATGGACGTAACAAGTAAAAGAAGAGAAGTACAGGAAAATTATAATAAGATTCATGGAATTACACCACAAACTATTTTTAAGGAAATAGATACCCCATTTGAATCTTTATATCCAGATAAAGAGGTAGGAGGGAAGAGGGATGTACAAAATGAGGAATATTCGTATACGGGGGTTGAATTAGATAAGAAAGTGCGTTCTTTGGAAAAAGAAATGAGAAATGCTGCTTCTGAGCTTAATTTTGAGGAAGCTGCAAAAATACGAAATACTTTACAAAGATTATATGAATATAGGTTAACACTGTAGGGATAATACAATTTATGTAGTGTGTGTGGAGATACTATACGTATTTATGTGTAAGGGTACTTATCGCAGTAGCATTTTAGATAAACTGCAAGTTGAGTGTAGTGTTTATATAGCGCATATATAGAGGTGCTATTGTTGTGATAGAGATGAATGGTATATAAGAATTCTAGAAATGTTATTATTAAAGCAAATGTAATATAAGAATATAGTTAAGTATGTTTCAAGCAGGTACATAGTAAATAATGCTATATATGTATCGTATTTTTGAAAAAAGAAAGAGAATTTCCTCAATAAGTGCTAAAGAAGAAAGAGTATACTATTTGGACAAAAGAGACCATAAGTAATACATGTACTATATTTGTAAAATGGATGTACTAATGGTGGTATCTATATGGATTTTTTATGGAATACATTAGTAGAAAGTACTATGTTTTTTCATTCTAGTGTTATGAGAAGAATTTTTGACAAGGCAAGATAAAGAAGTATGTTATTCCCTTTTTATTATGAAATAGTGGTTGAAGAGTGCGCTATGTTTGAGATTCCTTTCTCGTATATGTTTGCACAGGCAGAGGTATAATAAATAAGGTATACTGCAGGCATATACATGGTGAGAGAAGGAATATGTATTATATGAAAGAGTTATGATGTGGTATGTGGTGGACGCGAGGGAGAACATATACACGTGGCTATTCTTCGCAAAAGATATTTCTTTATCATGGTATATCTTCTGGAAAGAATATAAAGTATTAATGCGGCGATATAGTGCGTAATAAAGTATAGACAAAAGAAAGCACTATCTTTTAAGTATTTAATAAGAAATTGTAGCAAAAGAATCAAAAAGTTGTAAAGAATATGTATATACTTGTCCAGCCATCCAGGAGCCTAACAAAAGCATTGTGATAGTGACGGCAATTAATTTAACCCCAAAAGAAAGGGTTTGGTCTTGTAATTGTGTAACTGCTTGTATGAAGCTTATTAGTAAACCAACAACAGTTGCAACAATAATTGGAGGCAACGAGACAACAAGAACGAGAACAATAGATTGCATTGCAAAATCGATAACAGTTGCTTCATTCATAATGGTGCTCCAACACTAATAGTACCCTAATATAAGGCCGTAGATTATTTTTGTCCAACCGTCAATGAGAACAAATAACAGTAATTTGAACGGCAAAGCAATAGTAGCGGGTGAAACCATCATCATTCCAAGTGCAAGAAGAACATTGGAAATAATGAGATCAATAACAAAAAATGGTAAGAATAGCAAAAATCCAATTTCAAATGCTTTTGTCATCTCAGAAACAGTGAATGCAGGAATAAGTATAAACATACTTTCTGTGGTGAGTTTTTCTGATTGCTCTTTTGGCCATACCCGTTTTGCTGTGTTAACGAAGAAGTCTGCAATACTTCTTTTTGTATTTCTTTTCAAAAATTCTTTCCAAGGTGGAATGAGATGTGTTGCAGCGTCGGCCACATATGTTATCTTAAAAGGTCTTGGCAAAGGAGGCAAGGTATTAGATAATTTGAGAGTATCAAAGATAACTGGAGCCATAATAAAGAATGTAATAACCAGGGCGAGTCCATTTAACGCAGCATTTGGTGGAACTTGTTGAATACCAAGAGCATTTCGCACGATGGATAACACAGCTGCAACTTTAACAAATGATGTCATCATCATAATGATAAAAGGAGCAAGCCCGACGGTAGCCATAAATGTGATAAGAAATAATGGGTCTCCAAAGGGATTAACGTCCATAAAGCCTCAAGCAAAAATGTGTAAAATATAGGGAAGCAAAAGGCTTGCCATGAAAGAAAGGAATAGCTTTTTATAAAAGATATAGAGAAGAGCGATCCGATTCTTGCATAAAGAATAAAAGCCACGCATTTTTTAAAAAAAGGTCTATACAAAATGATTTTTTTATTTTACTATCATCCGAACTATATATACTCTATTATTGGAATAGGATTTTTCTATATCCATATGAGAGCGGGAATGAGTGATTTTAGAGCTACAGAACATGTATACAGTACAAATAAATAACTCTATATTGGAAGATATAAACAGAGTTTTTGCTGTATATCACAAACGTATTATGATTGGAGGTTTATATGAGTGAGATGGAAAAATCACCTGGGAGCTATATGTTATTGGTGAAAATAGTGTTAGGTTTATTAGCTGGTATTGCAATAGGGTACATTCATAATGAAGTACTCGTACGATTATTGCTGACATTCAATGCCATTTTTGGTCAAATCCTGTCATTTGTAATACCGTTATTGGTACTTGCTTTTGTAACAGCTGGTATAGCCGAATTAGGCCGTAATGCAGGAAAATTACTTGGTATTACGGTAGTATTATCATTTTCCTCAACATTATTGATAGCAGCAATAGCATTTACTGTCGGAGAAATGGTTCTACCGAGTATAACAGCTGGAAAGAGTTTAGTTGAGGCAATTAAGCCAGATGGTGGATTACAATCGTATATTAGCCCACAATTTCCTGCCGTAATGGGCGTAATTAGTGCTCTTATTCTTTCATTTGTGTTGGGTACAGGTATTGCTGTGACGGGTGCAACAACATTATTGTCAGCATTTAGAGAATTTCAAGAAATTATAAAGAAAGTTATTTCTAATATCATTATACCATTATTGCCATTTTATATAGCTGGTGTATTTGCAAATATAACATACTCTGGAGAGGTAATGGGAGTTATGGGTGCATTTGCTGGTGTATTTGCTATGGTGCTGGCATTACATTTCACAGTATTAGTTATATTGTTTACTATAGCTGGGATTATATCTAAGAAGAACCCATTTGTGTTGTTACGTAATATGTTGCCAGCATATTTTACGGCACTTGGTACACAATCTTCAGCTGCTACTATTCCTGTAACATTAAATTGTATGAGAGAAAATGGGGTAAAAGAGCGTGTCTCAAACTTTGTTGCTCCTTTATGTGCTAATATCCATATGAGTGGAAGTATTACTACAATAACAGTGTGTGCGTTAGCCGTCATTTTTCTTTCTGAACAAACTCCAGATGTTATGTTGATAATACAATTTGTTCTTGCATTAGCTTTTGCAATGGTGGCTTCTCCTGGGGTCCCTGGTGGTTCTGTATTCGCAGCATTGCCATTTTTAACAAGTATATTAGGTTTTAATGAAAATCTAGTTGGTTTAATGATAGCATTATATATAACACAAGATAGTTTTGGTACAGCGTGTAATGTAACAGGTGATGGAGCTATTGCGGTTATGGTAAATGCTATTGCGGATGCAGAGGAAGCGAAAAGCCTAGACGTATCTGCATAACACAAAAGGAAATGGTGTTTTATGTATTCTGTTCGAGAACTTTTCAGGGTTGGTAAAGGGCCGTCTAGTAGCCATACTATTGGGCCAGGAATAGCCGCAAAACGTTTCAGGGAAAAGTGCCCAGACGCACAGTTTTTTAAGGTGATGTTATTTGGAAGTTTAGGAGCAACAGGCATAGGACATGGTACAGATAAAGCCATAGCTGAAGAATTTGCTCCTTTTCCTGTGGAGTTTATTTGGCAACCAGAAGTTAATTTATCGTTTCATCCTAATGCTATGAGGATTGAAGGCTTTTTAACAAAGAAAGATAAAAAGGCAAAATATTCTTCTTTATATTACTCTGTTGGTGGTGGAGCGATAATTGAGGAAGGTGATCCTGCTCGTCCTCGTCACGCATATCCGCATGAATTTATGCGCGATATTTTGACAGAGTGTCGTAATGATTCCTTAGATTTTGTGCAATACATAGAACGCTATGAAGGTACAGAGGTATGGGATTTCCTTCAAGAAATATGGACCGTTATGGATAAAACAATAGATAATGGTCTTACAAGTAATGTTCAGTATCTTCCAGCCGAGATTGTTGTAGAAAGAAAAGCGCCTAAAATACACAAAGCGGCTTTAGATGAAACAGATATCTTTGTACGCAGAGATTGTCTAATTGCATCCTATGCGCTGGCTGTTTCAGAAGAAAATGCAAGTGGGGGTACTGTTTCAACGGCACCAACATGTGGTTCTGCGGGAGTGATTCCAGCGGTATTGCGTTATGCAAAAGAACAATATAACCTAAGTGATAATGAAATAGTTCGTGCTTTAGGTATTGCTGGAATACTTGGCTTATTGGCAAAACATAATGCTTCTTTGTCTGGTGCAGAAGTAGGTTGTCAAGGAGAAATAGGTGTTTCATGTTCTATGGCTGCGGGCGCAATGACATATTTGTTGGGTGGCACTATTGATCAAATAGAGCGAGCAGCAGAAGTTGCAATGGAGCATTCATTAGGTATGACATGTGACCCCATTGGTGGTTATGTTATTATTCCATGTATAGAAAGAAATGCAATGGGTGCATTGCGTTCGGTTACAATTGCATCCTATGCTAAATTGTATTCTGGACTACATAAAGTTTCATATGATAAAATATTGACAACTATGTATGAAACAGGTTTAGATATGCAGTCATCATATAAAGAAACGTCAGTGGATGGTCTTGCCAAGTATTTTGATAAAATAAAGCTAGAGGATAAAAGTTTACGTCCATTATAGATAAAAGGATTTATATATGAGAAAGAGTATAAACACAAAAAAAGCACCTTCTGCGATAGGCCCTTATTCTCAAGGGATCTCAACAGATTCCTTAGTATTTACGTCTGGACAAATACCACTTTCTTCAATCGATGGAAGTGGACCAGTTGGTGGTATACGTGAGCAAGCGACTTTGGTAATGGAAAATCTGAAAGCAGTATTAGAGGAAGGTGGTGCAAGTTTAGAAACGGTTGTAAAAACGACATGTTATTTACTGCACATGAAAGATTTTGTTGAATTTAATGAAGTATATTCGGCATATTTTACGAAAGATTTCCCTGCACGTTCTTGTTTCGCTGTTGCAGAATTGCCAAAAGGATGTTTAGTAGAAGTGGAAGCTATAGCAATTAAGAAATAAAGAATAGTAAAAAATATATAAAATGGACTTTTTCTTTTTTGGGAAGGTCCTTTTTTTATTGTGCATAAAGAGGAAATAGCAATAATATTATAAAAGATTTTTGTATATATTTTTGATATACTGTCTAAGAGTCTTTAGAAAAATAGGATATATGCTTAGTAATGAGCTAACAAGAAAAGAAAGAGTACATGTTTTTATATAGATATCGTATTTTAAAAATTTGATTAGATATGGGTGAAATACACAAGTACTATAAATACTGTTTTTTTACAGGTATTTCCATTTTTAAGAATAAGAGAAACAAATAGAAAGGGCGTTTTATGAATACAAAAGAACAATGGAGAGAAGTAATTATAGATGAGAAGCCATTGCATTTTGTAAGTGCATTTTTTATAGTGCTTTCTTTATGTATCCCAATTCTTAATATATTTGTTATAGTAATAGGATGTTTTTTTGGAAATAGGACAGTTCGCAATTTGAGCAAAAGCGTTTTATTAGTATGTATAATTTCTTTTATTTTGTTTTATTCCACATTTATACGAATGGTAAATTTCCTTATTACATAATATGGGTTAACTAACAATAGTGAAAATTGTTTTAGAAAATACGTGATTATAGGATTTTTTCATAACATATTTTATAATTTTTCTCTTATGGAGTGCATACTTTTTATAGGTATTCTCACTGCAATAACGCTAGTATAAAGGGCCTTTTTATAGGGATATTTCAGGCATAATCTTAAAATCTGTGAATAGGGTAAGGTGTGCGTTTAGGAAACGAAGAAGTTCTTCTTTTTGATCATACGAAGTAATGGCGTACAGAAAAGCACTTTTTTTATCAATAACCTTAAGGTATCCAAGATTATCTTGGGCTTCTAGAAAATACTTTAATAGGGCAATATCTTTTGGTGAAATACGTATAAGAATATATGTAGATTTACGTGTTTTAGAAGAGTTCATAAGAATCTTCGGTAATATATGCCATATGTTCCCAGCGAATTCCACCCCATTGTGGGTAGTACAATCCAGGTTCAATGGTAACAACCATTCCCATATCTAATAAAGAAGTATCAGATGCACTTAGTCTAGGGTTTTCATGAACAACAAGGCCGATACTATGTCCTAATCCATGTGTAAAATATTGTGCAACATTATGTTCATGCAAATAATTCCAAGCAGCATAATAAACATCTTTTGTTGAAATACCTGGACGTAATTTTTCAATAGCTATTTTTTGGGCATTTTGAACAAGGTAGAGTGTTTGTGTATATTCTTTCGATGGAGAATCGCCAATCCAAAAACATCTTGTTTGATCGGAGCAATACTGATGCAAGACGCACCCACAGTCTATAAGAACAGGCATATTTTCTTTTAAAATAGTATCGTTATCTTCTGGATTATAGTGAGGGAGTGCAGCATTTTTTCCAAAGGCAACAATACTTGGAAAAGAAAGAGCCTCGGCTCCATTATTTCGATAGAACTGTTCTAACTTCCATGATATCTCTTTTTCAGAAACACCAGGAATCAATTCTTTTTCTATATAAGCAAATGCTTCATGGTTAAGATCGACAGCAAGCTGTATTAACGCAAGTTCTTCAGGTTCTTTAATTTGTCTCAATGTTTCAACAAGATTCCGAGTTCTTTTTATGGTAAAGATATCTTTTATTGTTTCGTAAAATGAAAGAGAAATAGATTGTTCTTCTATTCCAACAGTGCCAAAAGAGTTACTTTGAATGAAATGAGCAATATCTTTTGCTTTAGAGGAATATAAAACGATGTCATTTTCATTCCAAACTCGTTTTGCTGCATCAAGATATCTAGAATCTGTAAAAAGGATATCTTTTCCTGTAGTAGAAATAAGGAGGGCTCCTGCATTGTGAAAGGAAGAAAGGTCTCCCATTTCAAAACCAGAGAGATAACATCTATTTTCTTTGTTTAATATAAGAAGAGCATCTAATTGATTCTGTTCTAGGAGTGTACGTAATCTATTTCTTCTTTGTAAATAGTGATATGACGAGATCATAAAAGCTCCTTATAATTAGGGCAGTATCTAGAAAACAAAAAAATATTTGTGCACAGCATATAAGGCGAGGGCAGCATATATTCCAGCAATGGCATCATCAAGCATAACACCCCAGGCATTATTAACTGAGGAATCTATCCATCTAGCGGGCTGTACTTTAATAACGTCAAATATCCTAAAAAAAACGAACCCCCAAAAGTAAATCCATAAATTTATCACTTCTTGTAAATAAGGGGCTACAAGAACGAAAGTGAGGCATTGCCCCATGGCTTCATCAATAACAATTGTAGAAGGGTCATGGTCTTCTTCATTTCTTGTGGCAAAATGGGAGAATAAGACACCAATAAAAAATAGTGTAACGGTGGTGTAAAGAAGAGTAAGTGTATCCCATGTGGAGAGAATATACATTATAAAAGGCAACGTAATAAAGGAAGCAATCGTGCCAGAAGCTAATGGGACATAGCCAACACCAATAAGACTCACAACGGTGAGAGCAATAGATTTCATCACGATAAATTCCTCATAACGGTAGAGTACCGATAGATTGCAATAATGTCAAGACTCTCACCTTATAAGAATGGGGTAACATGGTTGTTTTGTTTAGTGAGAAGGGGTCTTTATTCTTTACAATTTTTTTTAGTTTTGCTATAGTCTGTTAGTATTTTATTCAGGAGCATATTTTCAGAAAAATGTTGACAGAGAGTGTGTTATCATTTTAAAAATCTGTTTTAAAAAAAGAGGGGATGGATGACATTAGCTGGTGGATTATCCTTATTAGGTCCGACGGGTCTTCTTTTGATTATTTTATTTATAATTAGTTTACATATATCCATTCGGACAACTATATATTTAAGCCTTGTTGGAAGAGAATTTAAATTGTTATTTAAACAAGCAGAATGCGAAGGAGAAACTTGCTTAAGTTATGTTTTGCTAGGGAAAAGAAATCCTTTATTTGGTATTATAGGAGACGTGCTAAAAGCGCATATGTATAATTCTAACATGGATATTCGTGCTGAAGTTAATTACCTTTTTCATCGTAATTTTGAACAAATTGTGAAGAAAATATCGTATTTGCGTTTGATATCTGTTATATCTCCATTATTGGGTTTGCTTGGAACAATGCTTGGTATGGTTAAGGTTTTTCAAACTATTGCGACAGAATCAGCACCAGATTCTGCATTATTAGCATCTGGAATATGGGAAGCTCTTTTAACCACTATTCTTGGTTTATGTGTGGCTATTCCAACGCTTGCTTTTTATTATAATATTAAATTGCGGTTTAAAGGCTTTTATATTGAAGCTGTGGAACATAGTTTTAGAGCTGTGGATGCTTGCAGAGGAATAGATATGTCTTCTATAGAAAGGAAATAACAAGGAATTGCTATGTTTGATATTGATGATGAAGATAGTATTGAATTGGATTTGACACCGCTAATTGATGTAATATTTTTGTTGCTCATTTTTTTTATCATGGCGACAACATTCACAAAACCTGTGATTGAGATAGCATTGCCAGAAGCACAGAGTGCAGAACAAAATAAAAAACGACAAGCAGAATTGGTAGTTGCTATCACTAAAGAAGGTGATTTATTCTATGAGAATACTAAGATATCTTATGAGCAGTTTATAGAATTATTTGACAAATTTCCAGAAAGATACTTAAATTTATATGTGGATAAACAAAGTCCATTTGAAGTTTTTTTACGAGTTGTGGAACAAGTAAAAATAAAAAGAAATGGAGAATTTATCATTACCACAGAAGAAAAATAACATACTCTCTTTTTGAATGTTGCTCTTGGAGAAGGCATGTCTGATATTAAAAATAAATATGATAGTCACTATAAAACACACTATCAGCGCCACACAGAGAGTAAGACTGGATCTATATTGCTTACATTGGTATTAGCAATGTTATTATTGTTGATGATATTTGGAAGAATTGCTGCCGTCGAGGAAGAAGAACGAGCAAGCCCAAAGGGTATTATCGTGAATAAGGTAGTAGCTATGAGGATTCAGAACATTGACAAGAAAGAACAATCTTCTGTGGTGGCAAGAACAGTTCCCCCAGCATCGCCCAAAAAAGTTCGAACATTTACTAACAAAGAGAGCCAGTTTAGCAAGAATAAAATGTTACCTAAAACGCCTCCTGTGAAGAAAGAAAATGTAGTAAATAATATGGAAAAAGAAAGTAATCGTATAGGAGAGAAGAGTATCGAAGAGATAAAAATAAACGATATTTCTGAAGATACAGTGGTAAAAAAGGGGGTAAATGAGAGCAGTGTTGTGGAAGATGAAAGGGAATTCGATCAATTGCTATCTACATTACTTAAGTATATAGAGGAACACAAATCGTATCCAAATGCAGCTAGAAGGGCTGGATATAAAGGTATTGTGGAGATATCGGTATCATTTAATAAAAATGGTTTTATTACTGCATATAGCCTTAATAAGAGTTCTTCTCACAATCTTTTAGATAGTGCGGCAATTGCTATTATAAAAAAATTACAAACGGTTCAAATAAAAGAGGTTTCTTTGAAGAAAGATATCACAATTATTGTGCCTATCCGTTATAACTTAGATTAGAAAGTACACGTAAAAAAGAACTGTTCTTTTCATAAAAAGGAATAAGAATAGATGGGGGGTGGAAGGGTATGTCGTTGTGTGCTGTAAAGAAGAAGGTATAAGTTACCAGGTATCTATGTGAAATGTGCCGATCCCTCTTATTATATAATAGTTATGATTAAAGATATAAGAGGGGTATTCGTGGCCTGCTGTGGGAGTATATACATTTTTTCTAAATAGTGGAAAGTACTATTGTATTATTTTAAGAGTTTCCCCAGGTTTTAGTGTGGCACGGGCAGTCATGTTATTTAATTTAAGAATAGTGTTGATGGAAACATCAAACTTTCTAGCAATTCCCCAAATGGTATCCCCTTTTTGTACTCTATATGTTCTTTGTGCTGTAGTTACTGCTACATAAGAGCGATTTGTTGGAATTGTTAGAGTTAATCCTTTTTTAAGTACAGCATTGGTATTTATTTTGTTAGTTTGTGCAATTGCAGAAATGGTTGTATTAAATCGCTTTGCAATTGTATAGAGGCTGTCACCTTCTTTTACTTTATAAGATTGCTTTTTTAGTTTTGTATTAGAAGAAGTGCTTTTTGCAGAAGCGATATATGATCTTGCAGAGTTTGGAATCATTAATTTTTGTCCAGGTTGTAGCACTTTTGGCAAAGTGTTAACTTGAGCAATAACAGAGACGGGGATATTGTGTCCTGCAGCAATACCAGAAAGGGTGTCACCTCGTCGTACTACATATGTTCTCCACCCATTATTCTGTGAAGGCTGAGCTGTACTAAGATATGCAAGAGCAATAGCGTGTTTATCATGAGGGACATACGCAGTAGCAACTATATTATTGGGACTTATTTGTCGTAAAAAAGCTGGGTTATATTGAGAAAATTCTTTCCACGAAAGTCCAACATTTTTTGCTAACTGCTGTAAATCTGTATTTTGTTTTACTTGAACCGATTTTAGATTAAGTGCATTATTAAAATTAGGCTGATTAAACCCTAAAGCTTCAAGATTTCTTAATATTTTGACAGCAGCAATGAATTTAGGCACATATTGTTGTGTTTCTGTGCGGAGTCTAGCACGATAATTAAGGGTATGATTCTTCCGCAATAAATCAAAGAAACCTTCTGTTCCAGTTTTTTTTAAAGCTCGTCCTATTTTTCCTTCACCAGCATTGTATGATGCGAGAGCAAGAAACCAATCTCCAAAGAAAGAGTGTAGAGTTAATAGATAATCAGCAGCAGCTTCAGTTGCTTTATATGGATCTCTTCTTTCGTCTATCCACCAAGACTGTCTTAAGCCATATTGTCTCCCAGTAGCCGGCATAAACTGCCACATTCCTGCAGCTCCAGCACGAGAGATAGCATTCGGATTGAATCCGCTTTCAATGAGAGCAAGATAAGCGATTTCTTTAGGGATTCCTCTTCGAGTGAAAACTTCCTCTATGTAGGGAAGATAATGTTCTAAACGCTGCAAGTAACGTTCAAAGTGAACTCTTCCTCTATGTGTAAAATATTTGAATTGTAACTCAACAGCGAGTTTATCTTCTGGAGCCAGTTGCGTTTCAAGATCAAGAAGGTTATTGTCAACAGTAGGCTCAATAAGAACCCGAGTTTGCAAGGCTAACTGCTCGCTTTGAGTGAGAGGTATTCCATCGTCAGCTGGTGGAACGGAAAGAGAAATAACTTCCCCTTCAGCATAAAGATCATCTTCTGTATTTTGAGACACACTAACAGAAGAATCACTTGAGGGAGTGATTCCATTTTCAGCATTTGAAAAAGAATACGGAGTCTTTTGTACGGCACACCCAACTGTAAATGCTGCCAAAAGAAGTGATAACATTGTTCTTTTCACTATAAACCTCTCTGTGGAATTGACTTGCTTTTTTCTATATATAAGCTACCATGTCACCGAATAAAGGAGCGAGCGATAACTATGAATACCAAGAAAACGGAAGATACTTTCTTAGTTGGTCCAAAACCTGTTTTAGAATTTCTTCAGAAAAATTCTTCAAAAGTACTAAGTGTATTTGTACAGGAACACCGCCATGGAAAAGAAATATCTTCTATATATACTATATGTAAACAAAACAGGATACCCTATAAAGTATGTGATATACAAACACTTAATCGTCTTTATTCTGGAAAACATCAGGGTATACTTGCAAAAATAGCAGCAGTGGAACTATTCTCATTGGAAGATCTTGTAAACACAGGGCTCAACAGTATACTTCCTCTCATAGTCGCGCTAGATATGGTTCAAGACGTAGGCAATTTTGGAACTTTGGTAAGAACACTGTATGCAATGGGTGCGGGTGGAGTGGTTCTTCCAAAGCACGGGTCCGTTACACCGAATAGCGCGGCAATGCGAAGTTCTGCGGGAACATTGCAAAACTTTCCCATCTCAATAGTAACAAATATGTCAAATAGCTTAGAGTACGTGAAGAAAGCAGGGTATACCATATACGGTACTGTGTGTTCAAATACAGCAGAAGCGGTAAATGCACTCACAACAAAGCTTTCTCTTCCAGCTGTGCTTGTATTAGGCAATGAAGAAAATGGTATACGACCTTTAGTTCTTCGTCAATGTGATATAGCACTGCATATTCCTATGGAGCACGGGTATAACTCTATAAATATAGCCCAAAGTGCAGCTATATTTACAACACTTTTTGTACTCTCTAATAAAAAATAACTGTATTCTTTATGTCTTGATATTCTTAAAGGTACAACTTAACACACCACTTCATTCTAATACAATAATGAAACATAATCAAGTGGAGAGTTGCCGATACTTTGGGAACATACTATTTAATATATTCTGGCAAGGAAATAAAAAGTGTTTGTGTGAAAGTAATTACCTTATCCATCATCCAAGGCATAGAAAACAAAAGAACCACAAAAATAGCAATGAGTTTTGGAACCATAACAAGAGTCATCTCTTGTATTTGTGTTGCAGCTTGAATAATACTAATGGTGATACCAACTATCATAGCAGTAAGAAAGACAGGTAGTGATAAAAAGAGAGTGAGCTCGATAGTTGTTTTTGCCAGCCCTATAATAAAATCGGGTGTCATAGTGGAATTCCTTTATTTCATGAATGTGTTAACTAAAGAACCAATAAGTAAATTCCAGCCATCTACCATGACAAAAAGTAAAAGTTTAAAAGGTAAGGATATTGTCATAGGAGGGAGCATCATCATACCCATAGCAAGTAAAACACTAGATATCACCATATCAAGCATAACAAAAGGAATATAAATGAGAAATCCTATTGTAAAAGCAGTTTTTAATTCACTTATAAGAAATGCTGGGATAAGAATAAGGGTTGGAACATCTTCTTGTGTATTTGGTCTAGCAAGATTGGTAATGGAATAAAAAAGTGAGATATCTTTTTCTCTTGTGTGGACAAACATGAATTTACGAAGAGGCCCTTGAGATCTATCTAAGGCTTGAACGAGAGAGATTTGTTCTTTAAAATAAGGGTCGAAGGCATCTTTGTAAATAGCCTGTCCAGTGGGATACATAATTGCACATGTCATAAAAATGGCTAAACTAATGAGTATTTGATTTGGAGGCATTTGATTTGTGCCAATAGCTTGTCGTAAAAAATAAAAAACAATAATCAGACGAGTAAAACTTGTTGTCGTGAGTACTATTGCTGGTGCAAGAGAGAGAACTGTAAAAGCAAGTAATATTTCTAATGTAAGAGCAACAGCAGTTCTTTCATTTGCGTTGCCAGCAAGAGAAAGTTCTAAAAGTGCTTGATTGGCAATAGCATCGTAAGACAATATGCAAAGGCATAGTGGAAGTATATACAAGAAGTGTAAAGCTGTTCTAGACATGGGTATATGCTGAACAGCCAGTGTGAATTTATGAAGATTCTTCTGAAGTATTCTTAGCATCTTCCATGAGAACGTTAAAATCTTTGACGTTCTGTTCATGCGTATTGTTTCCCTCTAAACTCTCTTGAACAAGGAGAGAGATGGTTGTCTCTGTCACTCCAAGCAATAACTGCTTATTCAAAAATTGTACCACTACAAGAGATTTTTTAGCATCAAGAGCAAGTTGTTGCTTAACATAAAGTTGTTTTTCAGAAGATGAAATATACTTTTTAGTAAAAAGTGTAATACCCTTTTTCTTAAGTAGTACCAAGATACCACCAAAAAAGAGAAGGATAAACATAATAATACCAATGGCCTGAAAATAGCCAGACCAAGAGAAGGAATACATTGGTGTTGGTGCGAGAACCGTTTCTTGTATTTCTAGGGAATGGTCTTTTATAGGAGCATCAGCAATACTGATATCTGTTTTGTTCATGATAATTGTTTAACTCTTTCTGTAGGACTTATTATATCTGTGAGGCGTATACCAAATTTTTCATTAACAACAACGGCCTCACCTCTGGCAATAAGTTTACCATTAACATAAATTTCTAGCAACTCTCCTGCTAATTTATTGAGCTCTATAACAGAACCTTGACCAAGTTGTAAAAGCTCGTTAATAAGTAATTTTGTTCTTCCAAGTTCTACAGATATATCAAGAGGGATATCAAGAATAAAATCAAGTTCTCTTTTGTAGGCATCATTTTCAACAATATCTTCTTTTGCAAAATCGGTAAAATTTGGTTCTGAGACTCCTTTAGAGAGAAGGTCTTCTTCTTTTTCTGCTAAAAGTTCTTTTTGTTGAGATGCAGCCATTTCTTTTGCTAAAGAAGCAGTGTGATCTTCCTGAGAGATATCTTTTGTCTGTTGTGAATTCTCTTCTATTTTATCAGCCATAACAAATGCTCCTTATTGTATAATCATATCAGTGAAAAAGATTTGTTGAACGGTTTCTGGTGTAATAACTTGATTAATTCTCTCAACAATCTCATTTTTGAGGTATATTTTATTATCGAGTGGGGCAAGGTCAGCATATGTTTTACTTGAGAGAAGTAATATAATTTTATCTCGAATTTGAAACATATTTTTTTCAAGTATTTTCGCTACTTGCTGATTTTTCACTTCAACTTTTAATGTTAGCTTAATAAATCTTCTTCCTAATGGATCTGCTAAATTAACTAAAAAAGGAGGTACTTCAACAGTGACAAATTGTTCAGGATCTACTTTCTCTGCTGTGCCTACTGATTCTATCTTGGGATCAACATTTTTATCTTGCATAAAGAAGAACCAAGCACCAGTTGCTGCACTAGCAATGAGGATTATTAAAATAAAGATAAGAATTTTTTTATTTCCCTTTTTTTCGGGCGTTTTCTTCATTTCTAATTCTTCTACCATACTTTCCTCTATAAAAATTATTTTGCTTTCAATGTTATCTCAATTCTTCTTGCCATATTTGGAGAGTGTTTAATAAAGGGCGTGTCTAGAGGTTTATCTTCTCCATAGGCACTGACAGAGAACATAGACTTTGGTACAGAATTCTGCAAAAAATATTCCAATACAGTAAGCGCTCTTTTGCCAGAAAGAGCGTAATTTATGGAAGGGGGACCGGAAGAATCTGTGTGGCCACTAATAACAATATGTGTGGAAAGACCTAAGAATATTTCTGTTAAACTACTGAGAAGTAGTTTGGATAGGGGTGTTAACTCTGCACTACCAGAATTAAAAAGAATGGTATCTGAGAGGAGAATAACAATTCCTTCATTTGTTTGTAAGACGTGCACATTTTGGATAAATTCATTTTTTAAATCATCAGGGATATATTCATAAGGAAAAAAAAGATCTCGCAATAATTCCCTTTGTTCAAGTAAATCGGGTGTATCTCTCAAAACTTCTTTAACCATTTCAATTCGTGAAGCAACTTTTGCGGTACTAGAGCCAAATGTACCAATATTCTCATTTAATAATGTTAATTCAGACAATTTAGGAAGTGTTAATGATGCCATACTGAGTAAAAGAACAAAGAATGTGAGAAGTAGAGTCATAAGATCTGAAAAAGTGACAAGCCATCCATCCTTTGGAGGTCCCACATCTTTTTTCTTTTTTCTGGTCATGGTTTATCCTTACAATTTTATCAAGGTTATTTGGGAAATAATGTAAATATAAAGCCTTTATGAGAAGTTGATGTGCTCTTTTTTTCTTCCAAAAAATCCCGTAATTTCTGAATAACAGAAATATCTTTTTTATTAATCATAATATCTGTGCGGCGTGCTTTTTCTCGGTCGCTAAAAAAATCTCTTTTTTGCACATGTTGATGATACTCTCCAATGCCTTCAAAAAGCATTTTTTCTTTAGGAATTCCCTGTTGTTCAAGATATAAATAAACATTCAGTGCCCGTTCTAAAGAGAGTGCCCACGCGGGGGAGAGTATTTTCTGAGAATAGTATCCAGTTTCATCAAATTCACTTCCAGCACTTCCTAATATATTAATGGGATAGTCTATTGTGAGTAGTAATGGGAGTATTCTATCTAGTATTCTTTTTCCCTGTGTTGTGAGAATTGTAGAATTTCTGTTAAAAAGAATATCATTAGAAAGTGATGTAATAAAAAAATCTCTGTCTTCAATAAAAGAAATTTCTGTATCCGTATTTTGTAGGGTAGCAGCATTCTGAGAGCTTATATCTTGGGCATCATCTTGAGTAAAAACACCACTTTCAAGGGTAGAATTACTAAGTGCCTGATCGGGTTTGGCTCTTCCATCAAAGCTTCCAAAGGTTGCTCGTAATGATCCTAATGCAACAATTTTTTTTTGATTATCAATAGTTGCCATACTAAGTAGAAGCACAAAAAATGTGAGTAAAAGAGTCATGAGGTCGGAAAACGTAACGAGCCATGCTGGTACTCCTTGTTCCTGAGGGTCTTCTTTTTTGCGAGCCATATTTATTCACTTGTGTCCGAAGAATTTCTTGATTTAGGTGGCTGAAAACAGCTTAATTTTTCTAACATAATATTCGGGTTTTCTCCTTTTGCAATACTGATAATAGCTATGCTTTGAATATATCGTAATAAGGATTCTTCTTTGTCTCGTCCTTTTAGTTTTCCAGAAAAAGGAGTAAAAATGAGGTTTGCCAAGAGTGCCCCATAAAATGTTGTAAGAAGAGCAACAGCCATGGCAGGACCAATATTGCTGGGGTCACTCATATTTTGCAGCATTTGCACAAGCCCAATAACGGTACCAACCATTCCCATTGCTGGAGCATATGTGGCAAAAGCAGTCATAAGGTCAATGCCAAGTTGATGGCGAGCTTCAAGGGCTTCTATTTCAGTTTCAAGAATTTCTTTTATACTATCAGGTTCAATGCCGTCAATCATTAACTGTAAGCCTTTCTTTGCGAAAGGATCTTGGCTTTCTTGTATAAATGGTTCAAGAGAAAGTAAGCCTTCTTTTCTTGCTTTTTTAGAATATTCCATAAATATTTCTATTGTGGAGTCAATGGAATCAATGGAAGAGGCAAATGTTTTTTTGATGAAAGAAACAGTTCGAAGAACATGGCCAAGAGGATACGTTGTAAGACAGCACCCTAAAGTGCCACCAAGAACTATCATGAGGGCCGGCGCATCAACAAATGCCGATAGGGATCCTCCAGATAATAGAGCCAAGAAAACGAGTCCAAAAGACAGGGTAATTCCAATCAGGGTAGCCAAATCCATTACAGTACCTCATGCAAAAATGCTAATATAGATAATTATTGCATGAGGATATGCAGATACTATACCATGGAATTATAGTAATATACTGATATATAGAAGATGTATGGATATTATGAGTTATTGTTCTTAACAGAATAATAAAAATAGCATAATGCCGCGGTGAAAAAGAAAAATGATCCAGATATAATGAAGACTGGTCTTTCATTATAAATTCCAGATAATATTGTAAGGAAAGAAGATAAGAAGATAACGAGAAGACAAAAATAAAACAATAAAATGGGAATG
Organism: Desulfovibrionaceae bacterium; assembly: GCA_051650105.1. GTDB lineage: Bacteria > Desulfobacterota > Desulfovibrionia > Desulfovibrionales > Desulfovibrionaceae > CAMWXW01. The sequence goes on along the minus strand of JBOFIJ010000015.1, from coordinate 28,683 downwards.
TGCTTATTATTGGTGGTGTCATTATTAGTGATGTTTTCTGTATCGTGATATTCGGGAGTGTCTTTTGCTTTAACAAAAATGGGTTCCTTCATATTCTCAAGAAGAGGGGGAACCCCCTTAAGGATATACTTTTGATCACCATGCAGTAGTATGGCCTCTCTTTCTTCAAGTTCAGGAGCATTCTCCTGTTCTGTAAAAAGAGATAAGAAGATAGAATGTTTTTTTATTGTTGAGACAGAGCGTTTCTTGCGTTTTTCTTCTTCAAAAGTAAAAATGAAATGTGTAAATTGTTTATGTAGATCTCTCCCCATAAAGGTAGAGGCTAGCTTTTGTAGCGCTTCTATTTTCGGCACACTAAGACCAATACGCTCATTGTTTTTCTTGCTTCTTTCAAGAGCTTTCTCCGACGCCAATGGGTTGATCTCAAAAGTGGGCTCGTAATCGGGTGTAGGCGGATCCGTAGAAATAAAAGGTGCTCTAATGGGTGTAGGAGAAATACGATTCATTGTAAAACAACCTCCGTAAAGGAAATATTCTACGAAGTTTACAGAGGAAGAGAGGAGAACACAATACCACAATTTGATATAAATTGGGTTGTTTTTTGGTATATACTATTCACCAACATATTTTCTTTTCCTTTCCCAGAGCTTCATATTAGACATAATTTCTTTCCTGTCTCTTTGCAGAGCTTTACAGACAAGAGGCGTGGCACGTTGGTAACCATATTTTTCTTTATATTCTTCAACTGTTAATTTGTGTAGGGCGAGATGTCTTTTTGTTAGAATACGAAAGGATTTTCCGCATGCTAGACAAATAATAGAGTTTTCTTTAACAGCATTGGTGGCGCTATCAGAAAACTGAGGATTTGCTACAGGATATTTTGAGTATGAGGAGTTTTTATCACTGCTTTTATATCCCATAATTCCTTCTAAAGAATGCGATAATTTTTCTAACATAATAATAATTTCTTCGTCAGTCATACTTCTTACACTCGCTTGAGCTTTTACAATTCCGAGAGCTTCTTTTAGTATTTGATCGTCCATTGCATATTCCTTTTATGAATTTAGAGTATAATATATTATAATAGTGGAGATACAAGTCTTATAAAGTGAAATTAAATGTAGTAATTGGGGTTTACAAATTAGATATAAGAATTTACTTACGAATATAAAGCAGATTTATAAAAATAACAATAGTATGTAGTGTTAAAAATTAAATTTCTGGTCTTTATATATTTCTTTGTGGATATGTGAAGATATAGGCAATACTACTTCTTATAATAGGATATACTTTTTCCAGATATCAAATTGTTTCTGCGCTTGAGCAAGAAACATGGACAATCCAGATATATAGAGCCAATTTGCAAAAAGGCTTTCTTCTTCAGTAATTGTGGTAGGGAGAGTGTAATTCATATCAAAAAATATGGGATTATAAGAAAGAGCTGCTGTGTGATTTTTTTTGAGAATAGTAAGTATTGATGAAGACATGGGGCTTACAGATTCATAACCAATAGATCCAAGAGGGGTTGTATTGATAATGAGCGCAACATTTTTCAAAGAATGAATATGAATATTTTCAATATAAGATATAGAGAAATCTTTTGCAAAAGAACACGCTTTTTCAAGTGTTCTTCCAGAGATAACAATAGATTGAATTTTTTTCTGTTTAAGAGCAATAACAGCTGCTCTTGCAGCACCACCAGTACCTAAAATAAGGGCTGTTTTTGTTGTATCTGTATAAGAAGAGAGTGCGGCGAGAATGCCAAAAATATCGGTATTATCACCCATAAGAGTACCATTATTTTCAATAACAGTATTAACAGCACCAGCAGCATGTGCAATAGGAGAAAGTGAATCTAGTAGTGGAAGAATATATTCTTTATAGGGGAGTGTGACGCTTAGTCCTTTTATAGTGGAGTTCCTCATTGTATGAAGAAATGGAGCAAGTTCTTTTTCTTGTAGGGCAAAAGCGGAATAATGTGCATCTATGCCATAATATTCGTAAAAAAGAGAATGTAAGGAAGGGCTAAGAGTAGAGAAAAGTGGGTACCCTATAATGCCAAAAGAGTATGTCATATTTTTCTTTGTTTATTTTTTTCTCGTTGTTCACGAGAGGTTTTGATATCGAGAATAGGTGTTTTATCGAGGGTTTCTATATGATTAAGGTGGAGAAATACGGAGAGATCTTGTCGGTATTCTATTTCTTGTATGATGACTGTATGAAGACCTATGGGGTTTGGTCTATCGGCAGATCGTGTATTAAAGACACCCCTTTTTGTTTTAGAAGTGTCTCCTCGAGGAAAGACTTCGAGAGTATTTCTATCAGCTAAATGGAGCCAGGTAATTAGTGTAATTTCGTCTTTAGCTTCAAGGGTAGACAAGGCTTTAGTAAAATTGCAAGAGATATGTGCAATAGCACTTGGTGCATTTTCGTCTTCAAAACACGGTGCATGTTCTCTAGTAAGAATTTCGGAAAGAATGTATCCTATAGGCTGTAAAAGTAAATCATCCATAACTATTTCCTTCTTTAGTGAGAGGGAGTATATCTGAAGAAAAAAAAAAAACAAGATAATTGCTTATTTTTTTGCAGTCCAAGATTGCTGTGAAATAGTATGGTTATATTCTTGTTTTGTAACATCTATTAATTTGACAGAAAAGAATTCTGTTTCTGCAGAGCAGCAAGGGCATCCTTCGCTAAGAAACATGTTTGATGCAGAAATAGTTTCTTCAGATATTTTTAGTGCTTGTATAACTTGTAAAGATTGTTTTTTATTCCAAAGAAGTGGAGCAGCGCATTTGTAACATTCAGCATAGACAAGTTCTAACGGTATGGTCTTTTGCGATATAAGATTGTTTTTTTTGATTGATTGTAACATGAATTTCCCCTTCTTCATGTGATGGATACCACGGAGGTATGGTTCATATCGGAAGAATATTTTTGTATATTATGTTATGTAAAAGAAAAAGTTAATAGGCAAAGGGAAAAGGTGCAATTTGTGGTGGTGCAGTTTTTGCTAATGTGACGAAGAATAGATGGAATTATTCTGAAAAAAGATATTTATTCGATAAATTATAGGAAGCATAAAGCATTTGCTCCTTGACATAGTATTTTCAAAAAGATATAATCTGAGCTGAGTTTTTTGAGGGTGCATATGGAGCAATTGTGTTGTGTGAAAAAAGGAGGGCTCATGAAAAAAATTTTTCTCTCAATAATGTGTATTGCTGGGGTTGCGTGTGGGTTGATACAGGTTCAAGCTGCTGAACAACCACCGGTTCCAAAAGGGCCTATAAAACTGGAATTCACAAAGAATGAAAAGAAGTCTGTTATGTTTGATCATGCTGATCATGCAGATATTTCTTGTACGTCGTGCCATCACCCTGTGCAAAGAGATGGTGGTAAAGTGAGTTTCAAGAAATGTAGTTCTTCTGGTTGTCACGATATTCCTGGAAGAAAGGATCCTATGGCCTACTATAATATTATTCACAGTAGGAAGGCTGGCTCAAATGGTGTGGAAACGTGTATGTCTTGTCACTTAAAGGTTGCAGGAACAGACAAAGATAAAAGAAAGAAATTAACAGGTTGTGTTGGTTCTTCTTGTCACGCAGCGTAAAAGAATAATAAAAAATATATATTTTTTAACAAGGGATTTTTCTCTTGTTTTTTTTTGCCTTTTATTATACAATTTCACAGTGTTGGTAGTGATAAATGAAGAATAAGGGCATTGTATGAATACAAGACGTGCTACTAATGTGGCAATAGATGATGAAATAGAATTAAGAGAAATTGTAGAACTTCCTGAAGGCAGAACTCTTCCTGATTTTCAAGAGAAAGAGGAGGAGGAAAAGGATGAGTTTTTTGAAGAGACTAATGAGCTTTCTGATATTGGAAGACATATTGGAGAAAAATTTCCCTCTCGCGTAGAGGTTGTAGAAGACGAGATGCTTACTATTTTAGAAGAGGGTAGGATAGATACGTTAGCTGTTATTTTTGAAGATGAAAAATATACAGATGATGTGTCCAAAATATATGATAAAGAGCCTTCTTTGTCTGAGCTATTGTCTGAGGTTGTGGATTCTGAACATGTGAATACATCGTCATCTATGAAAGAAGATGATATTGTGGAGGATTTTATTGTAAGTGATATTCTTTCTGAAGATTTGCAGGGTAAAGCACTTTCTGTGGAAGATCAAGCAGGAAAGAATATTGAAACACTTGAGAAATTGGATAGTTTAGATGCTATGGTGTCATCTATGATAACAGGAAGTCCATTATTGTCCGATGTAAAAGATACTCTTATGGACACAGTATCTGCAATTACGGACACTGTTCTTGAGGACTTGAGAAGTAGAATAGAGTATATAGAAGTACATTGTGATATGTCTCAGAAGAGTTCAGAATTTTCGTTAGAAGACACCGTTGTTGTGGAGCAAATAAAAACAATATTTTCTAGAGAATTTGATGAGAAATATGCTGAATTGGACAATAAAATAGCATTATTATCTCCTCGTTTAGATGAAGTAGAGAATCATTTACAGACGTTATTGGTTTTGTCTAAACGTGTTAATACATTGGAGTCTTCATTAGATACTGCTGTATCAAAAATAGATAATACTAGTGATGGTTCTGTGGGTATAATAGAAGAACAAATGAAAGATCTTGTTTTGCGGGTAGATTCAATGGAAGAAACAAAAGATGCCCTTTCCATGCTGAATCAACGTTTTCAAAAATTAGAAGATGTGACCAAAGAATATAAGAATGGAGATTTGGTAAAGTTGGAGGCTCATTGTGCAGAGTTAGAAGATAAAATTGGAGGATTGGTGCTTTTTGTTGAAAATATACAAAAAGAAAAAGTGAATGATGCTATGAGTATATTTGGAGAGAGGATAGCACGTTTAGAAGTGAATATAGAATTATTGGCGAAAGAAAAAGCAGAAAACTCTGTGCAAAATATTAGAAAAGATATAGAAGATAGTCTTCGTAAAAGTATTGAGAAAGAGGCCACTATGGCAGCGTCAAAAATTATTCGTGAGGAATTGCAAGCGCTTTTGCAAGAATGAGTTTTTATTTTTAATTTTCTGATCTTTTTAGTCATTTGAATTGCCCTTCTTGTTAAGAGATGGTACAATATAGAGTGCTTGGCAGAGTGCATGCTGTTTTATGGGGTTTTTGTGATAAACACATCTCTTGAATTAAAATTTTCTCAAATTGAGATATTGGAAAAAGTAGAAACAATGGCTATGCAAATTAATAATGCATATCAGGGAAAACCGCTCGTGGTTATTTGTGTTTTAAAAGGTGCATTTATGTTTTTTTCAGACCTTACAAAATGTTTGAAATGTTCTCCTGTGGTGGATTTTATTAAGATTTCAAGCTATGGAAATTCGATGGTACGAAAAGAAGGAACATGTATCTCTAAAGATATAGAAATAGATGTGAACGATAGACATGTCCTTATAGTAGAAGATATAGTAGATACAGGGCATTCTATGCAGTTTCTTCTACAGCATTTATCTGAAAAAGGTGCGGTAAGTGTAAAGGTAGCGACATTACTTAATAAAACGGAATTAAGAGAAGTTCCTGTTTCTGTGGATTTTTCATGTTTTACATTTTCTTCTGGTTTTTTGGTGGGTTATGGGCTAGATTATGCGGAAAAATATAGGGAATTACCAGCAATATACACATTAAAAGAGACTAAATTAAAGTAATATAGGTGTACTATGCTTATAAAATGCACGAGTTGTGATGCAAAATTCAATCTATCAGATTCACAGATAAGGCCACAAATAAAATTACGTTGTAGTGTATGTCAGCATCGTTTTCCTGTTGAGGATGGTCTTTTATCAGCTGAAGGTGAGTTACTTTCATCAAGGGAAGCAAAGAAATATATAGATACATTGATGGAAAAAGAAGAAGATACGCTAAAAAAGCGATCTGAATTAAGAAAGGTAAAGCAGAAAGAACAAAAAAGATTGAATACTATTATATCGGTAGTAATTCTTTTTATAATTGCTTCTCTTGGGGGGGTGTATTTTTATACAATGCAAAATACTTCTGGGACAGCATTAATTGTAGAGCAAGTACCAAATGCAGAGCAAATTAAGGAATTAGCCATTAAAGATGTGAGGCAATATTATGTTAGTAATAATAAAAAGGCTGGCCCCATTTTTGTTATAGAAGGTAAGGTTCAAAATAATTTCACTGTTCCTAAATCGCTTATTACTATGAGTGCGGCATTATTATCTAAAGAAGGTGCTATCGTTACAAATGTAGAGCAAGCTGCCGGAGCAACGTTATCGTTATTTCAACTTCAGATGCTTTCTAAACAAGATATTATAGATTCTTTAACAGACCCTTTAGAAATAATGACAACAAATGCAAATGTAAAACCAGGAGAGGAGGTTCCATTTATGTTGTTATTCTTCGATCCTCCTAAAGATGTTTCAGAATTTAGTGTTCGTATTATTTCGGCTCAAGATGTTGATGGATCAGCAAAGGCAAAATAGTGTTTTTGTATTACGTGGAATGATGCATGGCAAAATCAAAAGATATTTATGTATGTTCTTCTTGCTTGGCAGAATATAAACAGTGGAAAGGACAATGTCAGCAATGTCAAGAATGGAATACATTGGAAAGACAACTTCAGAGTATTACAAAAACGAAAACTCCCTATTTAAGTGCTGCTAAAGCAGTAGCTTTATGCGATGTTTCTTTAGATGAGATGCCTATTTTTTCATCGGGGATAACAGCATTAGATAACGTGCTTGGGAATGGTTTAGTTCCTGGTGGGGTGTTATTATTTGGGGGTGAACCTGGGGTTGGAAAATCCACTTTATTACTTCAGTTGGCAGGAAATGTTGCAAAGCAAGGGAAGGTTGTTCTCTATGTTTCTGGTGAAGAATCGTTATCCCAAATTTCTGCAAGAGCAAATAGACTAGATGTGGGCTCTGCTACTATTTTAGTTCTTTCAACATCTCATTTGGACGATATTATATCCCAGATAAAGGGATCGGAGAAAAAACCTTCGCTGTTGATAATAGATTCTATACAAACCATAGCAAGTTCTTCTATAGAGGGTTTGGCAGGAAATATAAATCAAGTACGCGGAGTTGCAACGGCATTAATTGAGCTATGTAAAGAAGAATCTATAACATTATTATTAATAGGCCATATTACAAAAGATGGTGCAATAGCAGGCCCTAAGCTTTTAGAGCATTTAGTTGATACAGTGCTCTCTTTTGAAGGGGACAGAAAGCGTGTATTTAGAATGCTACGTGTGTTGAAGAATCGATTTGGTCCAACACAAGAAATTGTTCTTTTCCAAATGCAAGAGATGGGGTTATCTGTAATAGATGATCCTTCCACGTATTTTTTAGAAGATAGAGATCCAACATTAAGTGGTACAGCAATAGTGATGACATTAGATGGTCAGCTCCCTTTTGCTATAGAAGTTCAGGCTTTGGTCACGCGTTCTTTTCTTGCTATGCCAAGAAGAATAGCATTGGGATACGATTCTAATAGGCTTACATTATTGTTAGCTGTGTTGGAGAAGAGACTTAAATGTAATTTTGGTCAATTAGATATCCATACAAAAATAGGAGGGGGTATACGTTTGCAAGATCCAGCAATAGATCTCGGTCTCATTGTGGCAATATTATCGTCGCTGTATGACATTGCTCTTCCTGAGCGTTCCATTTTTTGGGGAGAAGTGGACCTTAATGGACAAATACGTCCTGTTGTAAGCCATGGTTTACGATACGAACAAGCGCAAAGGCTTGGATATGCTCCAATTATAGCTCCAAAAGATATGAAAGCAGGAATTTCTCATATATCAGAACTTAGTACACTCTTTAAAAGAAAGCAAAAAAATGATTAATAAGCGATATTCCTTTTATAAAAAGGGTTATTATAGGGTAATGTAAATGGAAGTAAATGCATGTACAGTGAAAAAACAGACAAAGTGGACATGGGTTGCTATAATAGGAATAGGTTCTTTTGTTTCTTATTCAGCAAGAAGTATTTTGTCTCCATTATTGGTGTTGATAGAGAGGGATTTAGATTTAAGCCATGATATATCGACACAGTTATATACTTTTCAGGCAATAGGGGCAACAGTAACAGCATTTTGTAGTGCATTATTATTAAGTAGGTTTACACCACAGCGTATGTATGCTGCTTCGTTGTTTTTTGGTGGCCTTATGCTTGTAATAGCTTCTTTCATACCAGTATTTTTTGCAATACAATATACTTTTTTATTAGCAGGGATATTCTTTGGTATATATAATCCAACATATCTAGCAATTTTATCAGAAATAGTAAGTGAGGAACACTGGGCTAGATCAACAGCCTATGTTGAATTGGGAGTTATTATTTCATTTATAGCTACTCCATTATGGATAGCAATATTTAGTGGTAGTATAGGATGGAGGGGTTGCCTTTTATTGGTTGGTATTGTTAATATTTTGGGAGGCATGTGGTATTATTTCTTTGGTAGGGGCGGCGTGAATTGTATGGAGCGTCCGACAATGAGTGCTTTTTTGCATCTTTTGCGGTTACCACAAACATATAGCATGATGATATGTTATAGTGTAATTTTAACAGCAGAATTTGCTGTATATAGTGTAGCTTCTGTGTATTTTGTTTCTGAGCAGGGGTTATCCTTAGTATATGCCAATACATTATTGTCTCTTTCAAGAATAGCTTCTATTATCATGGTTCCAGTTGGTGGATATATAGCAGACAGATATAATCCTAAGTGGGGTCTGTATATTTTTATAGTATTACAAGCTATTAGTCTTTATATGTTGGTATATCCTGTACATAGTGTACAAATTGCTGGATTATTTTTACAAGCAGGAGCAAGTTCTTTTGGTTTTCCTCTTGTTTTTAGTATTATTCCATATTCCTTTGCAAAAGAGAATCAATCTTTAGTAATAGCTCTCACAAGTCCAATAGCAAGTATTGTAGGGACAGGCATTGTTCCAGCACTTTTTGGTATACTTGGAGCACATTATACCTTTGCATTGGGGTTTGAGATTTTTGCATTTGCATGTATTCTCATGAGTATTCCTGTTTTCTTATTAAGAAAAATACACTCTTCTTAAGACCGGAGTCATGTATATTTTAGATAAAAGAGGCTATATATGATAGTAGCTAAGTATAGTGATAGTCAGATGTTTTTTTCTACGCAAATGTGGAAGGAAATATATGGATATTTTGATGAAATAAAAAAACTTTCCTTTGGGCAACATATTTTTGCTTCACACTGGATAGTGAGTGTAGAGCAATCTCCAAAAAGTGAGTATGCTATAGAGTGCCATAAACATTGTGTTGTCCAATTTGTTTTAGAAGGAAGATATTCTGTTTATAGTGCTAAAGCTGGCATGTTAAAGCAATATAAAGAATATGATCAAGATAAAGATCAGGCTCTATTTTTTAAAGGAGATATGCAAGAACATATAATGCACGTGGGCGATATTATTATCTTTTTACCACAAGAAACATATATGCCAAATAGTAAGAGCATTACTAAGGTGGCAACGTGCACAATACCCTATTATTTACTGTTATACACAAAAATGCATGTTGAGATAGTCTGTTTTTCACTAATACACAGATTTATGCCGGAGAATCCAAAAAAATATCCAATATTAGAGGGCTGGACAGTGAATACTGTAATAGATTCTTTAGGGATAGATAGGGAAGTGGTGCGTGTTGTTTTTATAAATGATACTGCCGTTCCAAAAACAACAAAATTAGAGAATGGAATGAGGATTTCTCTCTTTCCAGGCATAGGTGGTGGATAAAAATAAGGTATAAAAAGGCTTGACAAGTGAATGATGTTATTGTATAAATAGCTCCATGAGTGGAGTCGTAGTTAAGTTGGTTATAACGCCGGCCTGTCACGCCGGAGGCCGAGGGTTCAAGTCCCTTCGACTCCGCCATATAATATAAGAGAATAATATTTCTATTTATAGAGAAGAAGAGTGCTACTCCACTCTTTTTTATTGTAAAAATTTTGTGTAACGCCATTGTATAGATCTATTTTTGTGAAGATAATATAGTATGGTTGATTGGAAAAATAGATTTTTTTGAATACAATATTATCGTATGAGTTTTACTATTAATGTAATGGCGAGAGACTTCTTTGTGTGTTTCTGTTTATTTATTTCTACGTCGTTAAAAATAAGAATAGGTAATTCTGAGAAAGAATATTTGTTATTACCAAAATAAGATGAAGAAGTTCTTCACGAGAAGTAATACTTTTAAGTGGCATTGGTAGATATTGAGGATTTGAATATCATAATAATCTTGCCTTATTTTCGAGATATTATTTTCTAGAGAATATAAGGTATTTTCTATGAAAAAAGGTTAAAAGATATAATTATACCCCTTGAAAAACAGAGCTGTCTGTTATCATATTAAGGTAAGAGTATGTATTACACGTGTGTATTGACGACATTTTATAGAGTAGTACGATACGCTATAGAGATAAAAACTATGGCATTTATTTAAGAAAGAGTCGCCGAGTTGTTTTATGTGGAATCTTTTTTTCTATAATGGATTCTGGTGCATTCTGTGGTGAAGGAAGTGCATTATAAAAACGCCAAAAATGAGGGAATATCTGTGTAATATCACTTGGGTTAGCAAGTATAATGGAGGGAAAAATAAAAGCGACATAGGCGTACCCAACAATCCAGTAAGCAGAAGGAGCAACCCAAGACTGTGAAGGAGTATTTTTTGGAAATAAGAGAAATGATCCTTTTCTCTCTATAGAAAGTGTTTCCAAAAAGCTATCAATTTCATCTAAGGGTAATGATTGTGGAAAAGAAGGTAGTGGGACACCTTCATTTTGTTTCGCATACGATATAAAAACGGTGAGTAATAGGGGAAAGAATGGTTCAGGTAATTCAGTGAAGAGTATCTTCTGTAAAGCAGTCGTTTTTTTAGAAGTAATTATATTGTCATGTATGGAGACAGAGAGTCCTAAATTTTCCAATGTTGTAAGCACGGAACGCGAGAGCGTATCATCGCTCAAAGTGCCTTGCAAAGAAGCATATCCTGATGTGAAATACGGGACTAAGAGTTGAAGAAAGGCACAATATGGGTCCAATGGTATTATGGGCTTTGTTGCGATAACACTGCGTTCTGTGGGAAAGATAGTAAAAGAATAATCAGAATTCTCATGAGTTATATTCATAAAAGAATATAGGGAACAAATAATTTCCCTAATATATTCTTTGTCTTTGTGGTGCATAAATGAAATATGAATTGTATTTCCCCAAGCGGGTGCAACGGCAAAGAGTGTAAGAATGAGGTAGAGTGGTGCGGATTCAGAGATTTCGAGAGTGTGTTGTGGAATCTGCTGAACACTTTCAACACGAATAGGTAATCCTGTGCCTTTAAGAGATGTTATGCGTATTCCAAGACACATCAAGAAATCTCTTATTGGGCGTACATTAAGAAGTTCAAGTGTGAGATCGCCAACATATTTACAATATCCAGAATGTAGTGTAGAGAGGGCGAGTGCTGCATATAATGCTTTTTCACTGCTTTGTAGATGGATAATTTTATTGTGAAAATCGAGGTTTACGGAAGAAAGAGATATAGATTTTTCCTCCCAAGAGAGAGAAGCTCCAAGGCTTTGTAACATTTTTATGGTAGAGAATAGGGAATCATCAATGTTGACAAAATTGAGTGTGAGAGGTGTTTTCATACTAGTAGAGAGAAGAAGTGCAAGGAAAGCCATGTCTGCATTAACAAAGCCATGTAATAAGAATGCAGCTTCTCTTTTTGAGGGGGTAAGGAGAAATTTTCCGGGAATAAGATCTCCAGCATTCTGTATTTCGACTTGTTGTAAAATTTTGAAGAAGGTTCGTACAAAAGCATTATCTTTTGTTAGATTGCTAGACATTTCTTCCCAATGTTTTCTAAGAACTTTTTCTGTTTCGGGAAGGATATAGCCTTTTGTTCGGATGTGAGCAAGAAGAGAAGATCTTTGTTTCACAATGGAAAAAATTTGTTCATCGAGAGAAACGATTTCTTCTAGGATTTCTTTGTCATTCATGTCAGAACCTTTGTATATTTTCTTCTTTTAAGTTAGTAGCACATTTATAAGAAATAAACAAGAAGAGCACGTAAAGAAAAAATAAAAACTAATACGTGTTCTAGTAGTGAGATAAAGAGAAATATATATAAGAAAATAGAAAAGCTTTGTTGACTTCTCTAATAAAATGGGGTACAAGGTGGTGTGCGCTTGTAGCTCAGATGGATAGAGCAGGAGCCTTCTAAGCTCTTGGTCGGGAGTTCGACTCTTCCCAAGCGCGCCAAAGCATAGCTTGTGTGTCTAATATACGGGTATGTAGGGCTCAAATGGTACCAACGTGATATTTTAGTGCGGTGTTGTTTGGGCCCTTTTCTATGGAAAAAATTGTCACAGTACGTAGAAAAAATAGCGGCGAAGGTAGTTGTGCATTGAGGGAAAAACGAGGTGTGTGAAGAGTAAAAAATATTTAGAAATATGAAAGCTCTAGCCATAAGAATTTTTTCTAGAAATGGGTATTGCGTGTGCTTATATAATGGGAAGTATTGCTTTTCTTACGGGAATAGTGCTAGTAATTATTGTACTATGGTTATGAGTATTGTATATTGACATCCTAAATATCGCATGAATGAAGCCAAGGGCAGTGGTTTTTTTAAGAATTACAAATCACAATACAAATATTCTTTATGTGTGAGAATTAAAAAGGCATAGCTCTTATTTGTTCAGAACCATCTTCATTATAGTTTGTTGAAGAATATATTCTACCGTCTTCCCAGTCTTCTGTTCTTTCAAGAGCACCACTTGGATAATATTCTTTCCAAATTCCATCTGCTTGTCCATTTTTCCAAATACCTTTAAGCTGTACAGTGCCGTCTTCGTAAAAAGATTTATAAAGTCCTTCTCTAAGATCATTTTTATAGGAACCTATTTTTTTCATAGCACCACTTGGATAATATTCTTTCCAAGGTCCATTTTTTTTGTTATTTTTATATGTTATCTCTTCTAACAGTGTACCAGTATCACTATATATTTTCCATAAACCATGTTTATTATTTTCCTTCATAGTGCCATGTTCTTTGGTTGCTCCATTTTCATGCAAACTAATAAAAGAACTCGTTTCTTCGTTTGTATAAGAAAAGAAGAATAGAGCAGAGGGAATAGTGATGCACAGTAAAACGAGAATTATTTTTTTAATCATATTAGCTCCTAGGGAAAATATGTGCTTAAGTGTAGGTAATTTTTTATATTTTTTCAAGAGGAGATAATGATTTCTTTTTCAATAACAAGTTCATGCAAATAATATATAGCTCAACGTGAAACTGAAAGATCGTTTTCTTAGCATAAATGTGTATATGTGAAATTGATATGGGGGAATACAGTAATAATTCGTATAGCGAGCATTTTTTTTGTGAGGAAATGGTATGTTAAAGAGGCACTATAGACATAATTTTTAGAAAGGAGATTCTTTTTTAGTTGAAGAAAGTTTTGATAGTGTTTCAAAAAATATATCATATGTATTTTGTTGTTGACTGTGATAAGAATTTTCTTTTGAAAGGGTGAGAAGCTCTTCATTTGAGATAGTGGATACAATTTTGTATAGTTGTACAGGGCTTTTCCAAGATAGTGTTGGCGTATGCCAATGTGTTCCAGAACAAAGCCAATGAGTGGAAAAGTGATCAATTATGGGTATACCAAGGTAACTAAGATCTATCGTTCTTTGAATAGAAATATAGGGAAATGGTTGAATATAAATATCTATTTTTCTTTCAAGAATATCTTCAATTGAAGAAGATATTTGTGGTAGATAAACAAAATTATCCAAAGGGACGTGTAGTGTTTCAAGGTTGTGATAAAGAGAAGAAAGGAGGCTTTCACTAAGAAAGCCATAGTGGAAATGAACGCCTTTTGTGTGGTGTAACATATTTGGGATAACAGTTTCATAAGCATATTTATAAGAAGTATTAGGTATAGTAAAGGGAATGGAATGTGAGGCTGTGTGCCTCTGTATGTGGGTTGGAGAATAGTGTTTATGTGGGCTTTTTATTGTACTGCTAATAGGTATATGAAGTACAGAAATAGGGGGAGAGGATGTTGTTGATGCATTGGAAAAAATGTTGGATTGTGTGGTGCATTGTGTAATAATGGAATCGAAGACAGCAAGTGTATGGGAAAGTGCTATTGTAGCATTAATGGGAAAAAGAGAAATAATTTCTTTGGCAATGCCTTTTTGTAACACACTAGTAGCAATACAATCTGTATAGTGTAAAAAAGAATAGAGCTGTTCTGGCGCAATATGTGTAATTTGTTGAAGGAGAAATCTAATGCACTTTGTAAAATATCCATCACACTTTTCTAACGGCACTTCACTATAATAAATTCCATCGTAATTAAAGTATTGATCAAAAATTTTTTTACTTTCAGGTATAATTCCTGAAGAAAAAATATATATTTCCTTTTTCTGTGCTCGAAACGTTTCAATGAAGGAAGATATATAGTGGAAGGATTCTTTATTGTTTACGTCAAATCCGGAAAGGAGTATTCCAATACAATTATTTTTGTAGACTTTATTGGTGATATGTATTTTCTCCTCAAAAGCAATAATTTTACCAATACCAGCACAGAGGAGATTTATATTTTTCATTGTTATTATAGGAGGAGGTATTTTCTGAATATTGTGAAGAGGAGGTATTTCTGAAAGTAATTTTGCAATATGGTTTAGCATTGTTTCATGAGGGTATTGCATAGAAGGAAAGTCGTTAGTATTTTCTGTTGTGCTGTAATCTAAGCTTAGGAGGAATCGTTTTTCTAAATAGTTGTCTTCATTTTCTGTTGTTGTGCAAGAAGATAACGTGGTGAACATCTTTTTTGTAAGATCATTTTTTTCTTCTTTTGCAAGGGAAGTCCAAATTCCGTTACCATGCATATTGTAACAACTTGAGGCAAGAGGTATACAAGAAAAATCCTTTTTGCTTGTGAGAGCTAAATAGATAAAAAGAGCAGTATCTCCACGCATATGGGGTAATTGGAGTATTTCTGGAGGAGATGAAGTAAAATAATTTCTATATAATATTGAAGATGTATGTGTGTAGATAGAACGCAAAGAATGTTCTGCAGGATAATAGAAAATTTTTGTTGTATCAGGATCTGGGAAAATGCTTGTTGCGGTATTGTTTTTAATTTGAAAACAAGATTGCCCAACAGCAAAATGGTTGGGATGATTTTCAAGAAAATCAAAGCGTCTTTGTAAAGCATGGCACTCTGTATAAAAATCATCGCCATCTAGTACTGTAAAATATTGCGACATAATTTTTTTATATGCCATAAACATGGAATCAGCTTTACCAAGATTTTGCTTCTTTATAAGTAGCGTTATAACTCTATATATATTGGCATATTCTTGCACAATCTTTATGGTATTATCTGTGGAAGCATCGTCAATAATTATTATTTCATATGCGAAGGAGGTTTTTTGCATATGAACAGATTCAAGAGCAAAAGCAATAGTATTTTCAACATTGTATATGGGCATAATAACACTAAGAATCGGGATATTGTTTTGTTGAGATGAAGATGTCATAAAATGGCTACCTTAAGTAATATGCGTGGATACCATAAGTATATATGGGCCTGATTGATCAAGATCTGTGCCAAGAACGTGTGAAATAATACTCTGTTTGTGTGAAATAATGTTATCTATCGCCAGAGATTCTATCTTGCAAAGAGAGATGGTGTTCTTTTGAATAGAGCACAAAAAGCATGATGTGTACTGTAAATACATAGATACAATACGTGGTATAGGAAAAGAATCAAGGGTAGAGTGATTGATATTGTATAAGAAAGCACATTGTGAGCAATGCTGTGATAAGACTATTGTGTAGTTACATGTATTATGTGAAATATGATGGTGACGCAATTGTGCAATATGAGGCTACCATTTCTTTTAATATAAGAAAATGATAGGTAGGGATATTCCCTCTAAAGAAGAAAAAAATATATGAAGAAAATTGAGAAGAACGAGAGGACTGATATAGTGAATTATGAAAAAAATAGAATTAGACAATATGGCATTTGAGTGTTCTAAGAGAAGGTTTTTCTATGTGTATCAAGTGAAGAGATGGGGATTAGTTGTGTATTATACATACTAGACAAGATAGTATTTAGATGGTATAATGATGCGAGTTCGCGTCCATGTAGGATGCAAGGATTTTCTTCCTAAAATAAACAGAAGCAAAAATACGTTATTATTGTGTTTTTCAACAGTGTAAAATATAAAAATGAAGTTGTTTTATATATATAGCAATAGTACAGAAAGAAATTGAGGGTTTTGTTTTTCGTGGTTATAGTGAATAGGGGTGCAATGCTTAATAAAAAATTAGGAGAATAGGAACGAATGCGAGGGAAAAATGGTGGGCTATTTGTGGCTATAGTAGGAAGTATGTGATTGTTAAGGAGAATACAATGTATAAGAAATTGTTTAATCCATCTGGTGATGATAGTATAAATGCCCGTAGAATTATTAATGGTAATACAACGAATATCTTTAACTTAAATAATGTGAAGTATACATGGGCGAATCAGATGTATAGGATAATGATGGCCAATTTTTGGATCCCAGAAAAAATAGATTTATCTAAGGATAAGAATGACTATACAGCATTAACAGAAGAAGAACGTACAGCCTACGATGGAATATTGGCATTTTTAATATTTTTAGATAGCATACAAACGAATAATCTCCCTAATATTTCATCTTGTATAACAGCTCCAGAAATTAATTTATTGTTAGCAATACAAACATTTCAAGAAGCTGTGCATTCTCAATCCTATCAATACATGCTAGAAAGCATAATCCCTATAGAAAAGAGAAATGATTTATATGATAAATGGAGAGATGATCCTATACTATTTGAAAGAAATAGCCTAGTAGCAGAATATTATCAAGCATTTTTAGATAACCAAAACTCACAAAATTTCCTGACTGTTATACTTTCTAATTTTATTTTGGAATCGTTATACTTTTATAATGGATTTAATTTCTTTTATCTATTGGCCAGTAGGAATAAAATGCTTGGAACATCGGACATAATGCGTTTGATAAATAGGGATGAATTATCTCATGTGACATTATTTAAGAATATTATTATTGCTTTGCAGGAAGAAAATCCAGACCTCGCTATAGAAGAAACATATACTAAGTTAATGAAAGATGCTGTGGAAATGGAAATACGTTGGACAGATTCAATAGTTGGCAATGGTATTCTGGGAGTTTCTTCGGCAACGACGCAGCAATATACAAGATGGTTGGCTAACAATAGAAGCGCCCTTTTAGGTTATAGTCCTTTATATGAACCACAAAAAAATCCCTATGAACATTTAATGAGATTTGCAGATACAGAAGGTAGTGGTGATGTAAAATCCAATTTTTTTGAAGGAACTGTGACAGCATATAACATGAGTTCTGCTGTGGATGGTTGGGAAGATTTTTAATGTATGGGGAGTATCTATGAAAACAGTAACACTGCGCGACGGAACAAAAGAGGCTTTTGATCTTAATAAGATACGTGAAAAGATTGAAATTGCGACAGAAGGATTAGATATTAATCCAATGGAACTAGAAGCATGTATTGAGTCTGTTTATGTGGAAGAGATACGGGCTGCAGATATACAGAAGGGATTAATTTATTCAGCAATCTCAAAGGCATCACATGATAAAAGTGATTGGGTATACGTGGCAGGAAGGCTTCTTATGTTAGATATTCAGCATCAGGTTGCAGTAGAACGAGTTGGTGCATATTCTTCAGATATAAAGAGAGAGAGTAAATCAGATATTTCATGGATAGAAAATAAGGGATATCATCCATATATTTATGCTTTTCCTAAAGAAAAAATGGAGGAGGTGCTGAATTCAATTCACCCAGAAAGAGATTTAGTGTACGATTATGCAGGTGCTAACATGCTTGTGGAGCGGTATCTACACCATGATGCCAATGGTCGTTTGGTAGAATTGCCACAAGAGATGTTTATGCTAACAGCTGTTGTTTTGGCTTCGTCAGGTGAAATTTCAGAAGTTTTGGAAATTTATAATGCCTTATCGCTTCGTAAAATTTCTTTAGCTACTCCAATGCTTGCAAATTTGCGTTTTGAAAATAGAAATATAGCGAGTTGTTTTATCACCCGTGCACATGATAGTATCGATGCAATATTTGATACCGTGAAATCTATTGCAAAAGTGAGCCAAGAAGGTGGTGGTATAGGTGTTCATTTATCGAGAATTCGAGCAAAGGGTGCTTCTGTACGTAAAACTCCTAATGTAAGTGGTGGAGTCGTCCCATGGGTAAAAATAATGAATGATACAGCTGTGGCAGTGAATCAGCAAGGAAGACGTGCTGGGGCTGTCACTGTTGCACTCGATACGTGGCATAACGATATAGACCACTTTTTGGAATTGCAAACAGAAAATGGAGATCAGCGAGGTAAGGCATATGATGTCTATCCTCAGGTGTGTGTATCAGACGAATTTATGCGAAGGGTTGAGGCAGGATTATCGTGGACGACATATTGTCCCAACGAAGTATTAGAAAAGGTGGGTATTGATCTTACAGCACTTTTTGGTGATGTATTCACAAAGGCATATGAATCTTTAGAAAATAATAAAGAGCTCACATTATGCCATTATTATCCTTCCGCTAGGGATTTACTTAAACAGATATTAAAAGTACAAATAGAAACAGGAATGCCCTATATTTTTTTCAGGGATACAGCAAATAATAATAATTTGAATAAAGAAACAGGTGTTGTGGATTGCGGAAATTTGTGTATGGAAAGTTTTTCTAGCATGAAAGACAATATGGATCATACATGTAACCTTATTTCTTTAAATATTTCTGAAATGAATGTGCAGGAAATACATCAATATAGCAGTCTTGCTGTTGTGCTATTGAACAGAGCATTAAATATTGGCATGGCTCCTATTGCCAAGGCACAAAATCATAATAATTTCTATAGAACTATTGGTATTGGTGTTGCGGGTCTAGCTGATTACTTAGCTAACAATGAAATTTTGTATGCGGAATCGGACGAAGAAGTAAATACTATCTTTAAAGAAATAACGTATTCAGCAATAAGGGCTTCTATTTTCTATGCAAAGGAATATGGTGCATATGAAGGGTTTAGACTAAAGCCGTGGGAAGAGTATATTACTTCACGTTTTGCAGACAGTGAATATATAGATGAATTATTAGATCTTATTCGAAAACACGGTATAGCTAATGGTGAATTAACGGCTGTAGCACCAAATACGTCAACATCACTTATTTTAGGGTGTTCTGCTTCAGTATTGCCTATTTTTGATACATTTTTTGTAGAGAAGAATCAACGTGGTGCAGTGCCACGTGTGGCAAAATATATTAAAACAAAAAAATGGTATTATACTCCCATGAAAAGGGTGCCTCAAAAGGATTATATTAGGATATTATCCAAGGTTAGTAAGTGGGTAACGCAAGGTGTTTCTATGGAGCTTATGTTCGATTTAAATGGTGATATTTCTGCAAGAGATATTTATGAGACAATCTTGTATGCGTGGAAGCAGCAGTGTAAAACAATTTATTATATACGGAGTGTACAAAAGAATATTCAAGATATTTCTTGTTCTTCCTGTGCCAATTAAATATATTTTCTATTGTGTTAATATCACACAAATTAAGCAAAGAATGGCAGAAGAGTGTATGGAGTGAATATAGTGCTATCCATGCTGAATATCAGAATACACTTGGTAATCTTACATTGTTAAGTACCACAAAGAATACAAATTATAGCAATAAGTCTTTTATAGAAAAACGAGACATGGAAGATGGTTTTAAGAGTTCTCATTTAAAGATTAACAGATGGATAAATGAATAGAATACATGGACAAAAGAAGCTATTGAAGAACGTACACGTGTACTTACAGAAGAAATTTTAAAGATTTGGGAGTATCCATCAACAGAATATGTTACTTGCTCTAGAGAAAATTCAGAGGTGATTTATCTTAAAGATGTAGAGAACGATTTTTATACAAGGAAGAAGCCTCTTGCTCTTATTTTAGGTGGTGCGGAAATTTCACGAAAATCATTTATTTTGATATTATTTTATTTTTTAACACTCCTTTATAAAAAAGACTCCGCTTTATTTACTCTTGTTTTGAAAGAGCATTTTTCTAATCTTGAAATATCCCACTTTGACTATAATTTTGAACAAAATACAGTAACTTCTATTGAAGTTACTGTTAAAGCTTGTACGTACAGGTATGCTTTTTTCGCATACACAACCATACGTATTATGAAATGTTTTATAGAAAGCTTTAATATTAATGCTGCCACAATTGGAATTAAGATAAGGGTGGAGAAGTAAAAGATACTTTTTGCCAAACGAACTTATATTGGGATAGTCTTTTTATTTGTTCTATGTTGTACAAGTTCTTTTATTGCTTTGTAAAGCCTATTTTCTATAGGTCTTTCATACCGATTAAATAATGATGCTAAATGTTCAATATTATTTTTATTAATAGTAGTTTTATACCCCTTTGTGAGATCCTGTTCTTTTAATAAATCATCAAGGGCACTTATACTTGGCCCTAAAACTTCACGCATGAACTCAGTTTCCGCTTTTTGTCTGTGTGTACGCCTGATGATGCAATATCCACTGTGGCACGAACGACAGAAATAGCTTTTTATGAACTGCATCAAACTCTTGTATTCTTTTACGTACTCATTGATATAAAATGACCTTAACGCTATCTTATAGAGTTAAAAGATATTTTTCTTCAATTATTTTTATATAGTCTTTTATAGCAAAGTAGTATTGCTCCTGTCATATATAATAAAATGTTATTGGACATACGGAGTAAAAATACGTCCAAAATAAGGCTGTAAATTGTATTTCTTCTAAATATAAACATACTAATTTGTTTTAGAATGTACATTTTTGCTCTATAAATAGAAGCTATAATACTTTGATTAAAAGTAGAGAATAGCACATAGGTAAGGAGTGAGAATCGAATAGCTGGTCAAATTAATAAGAGCATGCTATTTGATTTTCATTGATAGTTTTCTAAAGCAGAACGTTCTTTCCATAGAAAGTATTATTGTTTCTCTTCTGCAAATAGCCCTTTTTCGAGAGCCTCTTCCATTGATCGTACAATATGTATATTATTGTGCGAAGCACTAAGTTGTTTTAATGGATCGCTGCCTTCTAATAGTGTATTATGTGTGTCAACAATAATGGAATATCCTTGACGTTTCAACTCTTTGACATATCGTTCTAATAAAGCAGTAAGTTTTGTATTTGTTACAATGGGTGTATCAGGATATATAATATATATTATTGGGGGAGATGTTTTGGAATCTAACATTATATCAAATCCTTCAAGTATATGACTTATAGGAAGAATTTTCTTTTGTTTATTGCCAAGAAATTGATAGAACAATGCTTGGAGGTTAATGATGCGAGTTGTAGGGCAATACTTCATTAGTTTATCAAGTAAAGGAGAAAAACCTTGTCCAAATGCGCTACGAGAGGAAGCTAATGGAATTTTTGAATGAATCTTTTCAATCTTTTTTATTGGGTTTTTAGCAATGGTATTATATTTTGTAAGATTTTCTGCCATTATATTTAGAACAGGAGGACATTCGATGTCCGTCATTTGTTCTTTTGTTTCTTCTTGCTTCAGGTAATATTCATATTTAGCAATCGTAGAAACACGAGACGTCGAAGCATACATGGGAGCCCGATACGTACTTTGAAAAGGAGTAAATGTAGGGAATAATTCGTTTGGTTCAACTGCCTCCTTTTCCATATGTGAAGTCATGTGTCTTTTGGCATAATCAAAAGACATTGCTGGATCATAAAGAATATTATCACAACGTGTAGAATTACCGAAAATACTTTCGAAATTATCTTTTGTAAGACGTACTCTTGCTAGCGTAGATTGCTTATACAGTAACTGATTCCCTTTTTTCTCACCAACAATTGTGAGTATTCTATTTTGTAATTCTGTTCTATGAGACAGGTCAAGCACAATATTTTCTGAAGAAGAATGTTGCTGTGCAAAAGCATCCCTAATAGCTTGACAAACATCTTTTTCTGTCTCGAGATTGTCTAATGTTTGTCTATTCTGTTGCATATCTATTGTAGAATTAAAACTTCTTTGTTCATCAAATAATGGGTTATTTGTTTCATATATATTTTTTAGAATCCTTTGGTATTTTGTGTCAAGAGGTTGATTGCTTAAGTGAGAATTTTTAAGGTCAAATAGTCTTTCCACTTTTCCTTCTTGATTTCTAAAGTAAACTCTTCTATTCACCACTGCTCGTGACAATAAATCTTGCATGACGGATGTTGTGATTATTTCATAGGTTCCATTGATTTTAAGAGCTAAAGATTGAGTAGGAGCAGATTCTGAAAGAGAATTATCTGCTGTAATAACGTCTTTCATAACAAGGGTAAAGTATTCTTGTGGAGCATATTTTTGTCGTGATTTGGGGATACGTAAATATAAGTTAGAATCATTAACCAAACGGTATGGGATAATTTCTGCAAAGGAAGTTAAAGAGATATCAAAGCGTAGGTAAGGATTGCTTGTATTAGATCGGTGTCTATCGACAGTAATTTCTTCCAAAGAAAGAAGTTCTTCAAATGTGTATGTATATATTTTATTAGCATTTTTGTTTTCTGGTATGTTTTGATAAAATATCTTACTCACTCCAGGAAATACAGGAGGGGCAAGAAGCACTTTTTCAAAAGGATGCCTCCGTTCATCTAATGTTATAATAGCAGAATCTCCAGAGATACTTACGCTCTGTACTGGAAAGATATTGCATTCACTATTACCGTTCTTAGAAGGGGTTTCTGGCAATGTAATATACGTCTTAGTAGAGGGTTCCCAAATGCATACGGTTGTTTTATCATTCTTTTTTATATACCCTATGAGTGTGTGGTATTTCAAAGGGGTAGTTAGTTTCTGTTCTGTAAAATCACTAGGGGTATGGTTTACTTCCATTATCTCTTGATGCTCTTTGTGCTGAACTATATTGAGAAGTTCAGTATGTACACGAAGAACTTCCAGTGCAGTGTGATCATACCATATTTCGCCATGAGTATTCTCTTTGCTGTGCTTTATTTGAGTAAAAGTATTTTGTGGCTTAGAATAGGCAAAGGAAGCCTGATAAAATGCTCGACGTATATCCTCTTCATTATTTAAGTTCAGCCCATAATGTGTGAAATACTCTTCTGTTAAATTCACTAAATAAGAAATATCTTTTTTGCCATCAAAGCTACCTTTTAATATAGCTCCATCGTTTGTCTCAAAAAATATTTCTCCTTGATGTGAAAAAGCATTTTTAATTGCTTTATCTTGAAAGATTCTGTATCCCTGTAGGAATAAGTTTGTATCAGCAAGCCATTTGTGATCAGCCAAAAGATCCATTTCTACATCTTTGACAGCAAGAATATTCCCTTCTTCCATTTCGTTATTCTTAATAAAGTAATAGGCATATAAATTACCATCGTGTGATTTCGTAGTTGATAGTGTGAGCAATTTGATGGGAACCCCAAAAGCATTTTTCAGTATAGGTAATGCTTTACCTGTTTTTGTATTAAATTTAAGAGTAAATAAGAATTGAACAGATGCTGTAGATGGTGTTATATTATCTTCTGTTGTAGTATCTGCTTTGTAAGAATGAGGAATATTCTCAATAATAATGTGGCCATTTTCATGAGAAGAAATGTCCTCACTACTTTTAAGAATAAGTTCATTTAATTTTGCCTTATCTTCTTCTTGTAGCCGTGTATAATCCATGTAAACTTCTTGTAGTTCTCCGTGCTCATTAAAGCCCTTAGTTTGACCATGTAAAAGCAATCTTCTGTCTCCGTTTGTCAATAATATTACTTGAGGCTCTTCGTCATTTAGTATAATATCCTTTTCCTCAATGAGATTATCTCGCACTTGTCGGATAATTCTTCTATCTGTTGGACTATAAAAGTAAGATACGTAGTTATCCACATCTACGCTATCAAATGCATCATGACCAACGACATAATCTTCAAGATGAACAAGTCGATAATCATCAGCATGCTCCATGCCCTCTGGCCAATTGAGATACACAACAGTCGGCTTATTTCTTCTATTAATATGTGAGAAATAAAAAGCTTCCTTGTGTGTTTTCCCATTTATTTCTAGATTCGCTAATTGGAATACATAATTTTTAGAATTAACTTCTCTTGACATAAAAGAATGCATAAAGGTAGCAGAGTCATCCGACGTATCAAAAACAGGTTTATTTTTCTTATTTATAATAGATCCATCAAAGTTTATTATTTCTAATATCTTATGAGTTCTATTATATTGATAAGAGAACCCGCGTGTATTCATATATACAACTGAAGAGCGAATGCTGGTTATATCAACATATGTCCCATGTCCTGCACCTCCATCATGAGAATCCAATATTTGTATTATTATTCTTCCATCGTTTCTAATATCAAGCCGAGGTATAATATTATCCCCGTTGGAGCTGTCATAGCCAACTATGACAAAACCCTGGTTATCATCAGAAGTATCTTGTAATCCAATATAGTGCCCTCTATTTAAATAAATGTATGTTGGAAACTTAGTATTACCTATAAAGTGTGTTTGAGGTAATAGATATTCTGAGGGAGATATTTTCATTTTTATAGAAAAGTCATGGCCTACTTCTTTTTCATATACCTTTCTTCTTGATACCTCTCGTTGACGTTCTATGTTTTCATAGAGATGCAAGTGGGTGTGTGATCTAATATTATCGTTACCTTTATGAACACGTACTCTTTCTGTATAAGTTTCATATTTTATATCATCAACCACATTTAATGAAGCATCTTGTAAAATAAAGGGAGTTACTCGTGTGAAGGACTCTGTCCTTACAGTGGGACCCTTGGCTGACCGCATAGTTGCAGAGACTGGTATATTTACAACTTCTCCTCCGTCTTCAGCCATGACCACAGGATTAAATCCTGAACAATAGCTGTATGTCTGCTGAAGCGGGCTATATAACAGATCCGGATGGTTATATATTGCTTTATATGTAGAAATTTCTTGCATTGTAATAGTATATTGATGTTGTATAGGAAGAACAATGAACTCTATATTTGGAGACAAGGAATATTCTTTAACTGTACTTATTGCAGGTTCATTCGCGATTTTAATCTCTGTCCATAGTGCCGCATTCCTACAGTGAAGTATCTGTACTACATTCTTTGTGGCCACACAAGATTTTCTGGGATACATTATTGTTTTATGTCCATCCTCTGGCCTGGGGTTGTGTCCATATCTTCTGTGGCCTCTGTTACATGGAATCGCATTTTTAAAATAACCTGCTGCTTCATACCCTACTCCAGAGGACTCGTGCACTCCGATAGCTAATTTATCACCGTGCATCGCCACTTCTGTAATGTCACCACTCTCCCCTAGAATTATTGCAAGATTATCTTTGAAGGTAACTTTATCACCCATTAGTATTTCCGCACGTCTTTTTAGTTCATTATTTAGTGTTTTAATATACTCTTTATGTTCGTATGCAATTTCATCTCTACGCACTGCTTCCTCAACAGCGCCAAGAATAAGTTCTATTGGAATTAAGACAATGGCCGTCTCCGGAGCGATAGCCATTATGGTATCTAATGTAAGATCTGCTACTGCAAAGCCTACTTCAACATTTGCCATATAATTTGGATGTTCTTGTAAATTTTTACTTGCTTCAAGGACTCTGAGGGCGGAAAGACCTACACCGACTCCCATTGCTGCACGACCAAATATTTCACTTACACGACCAATTGTTTCTGAGGCTCGAACTGTAACAGAAGCAAGTCTATTTAATGCAGCTAAGCTGGTCGAAGAAAGGAATAATACATTATTTACACCCTCTCCAACATAGCGAAGTTGTTGGATTTTAGTCATTTTATCAAATAACTTCCCTCTCTCAAAATACTCTCTTGAATTTAGTAATATTTTAATAGCAGCGTAATACGAGTATCCTTCTAGGGCATATCCTCCCATTTGCGAGGAAACTCCCTTTATTGTGTTCAAATATTGCAATACTTTTTGTTTAAAAGGAGGGCTTAAAGCAATATTTTTAGTCTGTCCTGTATTTATATTAACTGCTTCTGTATGGTCTTTGTTAAGCAATTCTTCTATTTCGTGAATAGCTTGTGAGGAATGAATAATATCTTCAATCTCTGGACAAAGGATTTCTTCCGGCTCTAATGAGCTTTCTTTTAATAAATTATCAAATTCTTTTTTAACATCATCTACATTGTTTTGCACTTTATGTAATAATTCTTGTATTACTTTTTCTGAAAAGTTGGATGTTTGTGGTCTGAAAGGACGTATTCCAGTACTTGTCCCTTCGCCGGGAGAATCAGGAGCATTGACGGCAGGAGCATTGGCATTGGGAGCAAAAAGGGCATTGAATCTATTATTAGTGTTTCGTTCGGAAATTTCGCTAGCGATATCTTCTAAGAATTCTTCCAAATATTTTCCTAAAGATTGTTCATATTCTGTATCAAGATTATCTGTTTCTACACGTAGTTTATCACGTAATGTTCGTAAATCATCTTCAGTAGCGATTATTAATTTCAATCTCTTTATTTCATTTAAGATAGTTCTTATATTTTTTAAGTTCCTTTGTATGTCAGGATTCTTTTTAGCATGGACTAATTTAAGTCTGTAATTAATCATTTCTCTTAAGCTGTCCGCTGCATCTTTTAATTTTAAAGAAAACCGACCATTTGTTTTGTATTCAGATACTCTCAAGGTATATTCTCGATCTGGTTCTTGATCAAGAGGGATTTGGAAAGCGTTATTATTGAGGAATTTGTTATCTATAAAATCTTTATAACTAACACCTTTATAACGAGTACCATACATACGTAATACTTCAGGATCTTGGTAACCTAAACTCATATTATCTGATATTTTTTGGTAACCTAACATAGTCACTCTATCGAGATGGTCTTTAAGTTCTTCTGCACTCGCAAAAGAATATAAGCCAGTATTTGGATCGAATAAACGAATCACTACCATTTTTTTGCCAGTATATGGGTTTGTAACAATTTCTCTATATAAACCCATAGCATGGGATAGGTCATTTAATTCAAGTGAAAATGCCTGATTCTTGAGAGAATGTGCCTTGATATCGAATATTCTGTCTACAAGAGTATCTTTCGATACCTGGTGGTAGACGAGATGAGTAAAGAATGCTGCATTGTTCATCGGTTTTGGTATGTGCTGATAATCTATGTTTAATGCGTGTAGAGCTCTTACGTACAGAGGGTCTTGAGCAACAGTATCTAAATTGGATAAAAGTGCTTTAAATTTCTGTTCACCGTATACACTCCCAGACCTATTCATATGTTCTACGAACGCAGTTGTGAGTAATTTACATATTCCATCAGATATCCAATGCTTGCCTCGATTAAATCTATATTGAGTATATGGATCAGGGGGTGGTAGTCGGTACGAATGCATTTCTACCCCTGCAGGACTCTGTAAATAAGTCTTCTCTATCTCAGATAACAGAATGTGCGCTCCTTGATTAGAATAAGTGAAGAGTTCATTTTTTGTTACAGCAGCCAACTTCGCTTTGAGTTCGTCCGTATTATAAGAGGTTTCTGGAAGAGTGTTTAATAATGTATACAGGGATCGTAAGGTCTCTGGATTATGGGCATGTTCGACATATCCTGGTATAGTGGTTAAGTCGATTTCTGGATGTATATTATTATTGTGGATAACGTCGTCGTGGATTTGTTTGTAAAGGGGTGATTTTGAATTATATGCATCAAAATTATAAAAATCTTCTACAGAAATATATTCTCTCCATGAGATATCACTCCAGCTAGATAGATCCATTGCTCCTTTATTCTTGATCAGAGTATCTACTTGTGCTAATAAAAGCTTTATGTCATCAACAAGGGTACCAGTAGGAAAATGTTGTTGCTGTCGCATTTCAGCATAAACATGTGAATGTAGCGTTTGAATATTTTGGTCGATTTGAATTCCAGTATAAATATCTTGAACCAATTGCTGTAGGGGTTTTAGGGGTGTTTCCGACATCCTCTTCTCCCTAGAACGTATACCAAAATCCTCTTCACTTTGTCTTTCCATGGTAGTATTTAACGGAACCAAAGCACCTTGCTCTTTCTCCATCTCCTCAGGCATTTTCGTCACACCAGTATTAGTTCTAATAGGAATTGCTTCTGCAAATAAAGAAGATGGAGATTCTTCTTTCTCTTCCTTAACTTTTTTAAGAACTTTTCTTGCAGGAGTCTTTGTTCGTGAAGAACTATCTCTTATTTCTTTATCTTCTTCAACATAAGGAGTGTTAGAAAGATCGATTGTATTTGGCACAGCTTTGTCTTTACCTAAAGTTGGTATATCATTATGTGCTTTTTTAGCTTCATTTTCTGATACTTTTCCTACTGTATCTCCAAAACATTTTTCTTTTTTACTATTTTTTTCGACATCTTTACGCAATGCATGTTTTTTATAACTTTCATGAAAAGCGTGCGCCGATTCCTCTCGATGCTTGTGCGCCTTTTTTACTCGAGACATTTTGATTTTACTTTTCTGGTCA
>JBOFIJ010000014.1:0-20857 GCA_051650105.1 Desulfovibrionaceae bacterium | reverse complement strand
TCCTATGCCTCCTGCTGGTGGTGTTCGTCCACCTAGTGCTGCTCCTATGCCTCCTGCTGGTGGTGTTCGTCCACCTAGTGCTGCTCCTATGCCTCCTGGCATTCCAAAAAAAAACCAATAACTGAATAAAAAGGATTTGTTCACTCTTTTTTATTATGTAAAATACAATAAAATATGGTTGACAGTACCTATATTTTCCAATACATTACAATAGACTTCTTTTCTTATAACAAAGAGCCTTATTTATGAAGCTTTTTGTATCCGTTCTTAGCAGTGCATGTGTAGATATGTATCCAAAAGATATTTTTATTATAGATAAAAAATAGCAGTAGTAGCCTGCAAAAACGTATATTGATTCTAAGACATGCAAAGAAGCCTGCCCCACAAATAGTATTACAGTGTGTATATCAGCTATTTTTTGTGAGAGAAATATGTATAATAAATTATTAGATAAAGATAAATCGGCTGGCTGAGGCTCTAAAATATCGTCAGAGTATCTGGCACAAACATTAGCAAATCTGCCGTCTCAGAGCCTTTTTCAAGACAGGCTTTTAACATCATTGACCACGAATGAAGACGCTGCGGTTGTCACAATTCCAGAGGGTAGTGCTCTTGTTCAAACAGTAGATTTTTTTACACCAATAGTGAATGATCCTTATTCCTTTGGTAAGATAGCAGCAGCAAATGCACTTTCTGATGTATACGTTATGGGTGGAGCCCCTTGGTGTGCAATGAATATAGTTATGTTTCCAACCGACGTATATCCCAAAGAGCTCTTATCTGAAATTCTCAGGGGCGGTGGAGATACCCTTATAGAAGCTGGTGCAGCTCTTGTTGGAGGACACAGTATAGATGATACAGATATTAAATATGGCCTTTCTGTCACGGGTATAATTTCACCTCATTGCATTGCCACAAATAATAAATTACAAGAGGGCGATATTCTCATTCTTACTAAAGCTCTTGGAACAGGTATTCTTGTAACAGCATTAAAAAATGAAATGGAAAAGAGTGCTCAATATGAAAAAACATTAATTGCATCTTCTTCTAAGCTAAATAGAGGTGCAGGAATGGCAATTCAAGAATGCTCTTTACAAGCAGCAACAGATATTACGGGCTTTGGTCTTGGTGGACATAGTATAGAGATGGCAAAGGCATCCAATGTTTGTATAGAGTTAACGACATCTTCTTTACCATATTTAGATGGTGTACACTCTCTCCTTACACAGGGAATATATCCTGGTGGAAGCAAAGAGAATATGCTCTACGCACAGGGCGATACACACATTCTTCCTTCAGCAGACCCCATAGCTGTACAATTAGCCTTCGATGCTCAAACATCTGGGGGAGCTTTATTAGCAGTTGCAGAAGAAAAAATAGAAAAAGTTAGTAAAGTACTTGCAAAATATGAGGACGTAGCATATATTGTGGGACGAGTCACTAAGAAAAAGGACAATGTTTCCTTGGTGCTCTTGTGAAGACTAGTGTGCGAGAGTGGCGGAATTGGTAGACGCACTAGACTTAGAATCTAGCGCTTAATCGCGTGCGAGTTCAAGTCTCGCCTCTCGTACCATTATATTTTGTACAAAATGAAGGCACTCATGGAATTTAGTATTACAAAGATAAGCCCCACAGAAGAATCAATACAGTATACAATTAGTCCTGAAGAAATGAATACACACTTCGATATTGCTGTCACAAAATTTCGCTCTTCTGTAGAACTTCCTGGTTTTAGAAGGGGAAAGATTCCGGCTCATATATTGGAGCAACGTTTAGGGGATAAAATAATATACGAGGTGGCCGATTCTGTTATAAGAAAATCTGCAGAGGACCTCCATAAGCATAAGGGAATGGTGCTTATCTCGGAAATATCTTTTGATTCAGAAGATATTCTCCCACAAAGAAATTCACCTTTAGAATTACAATTTTCCTATGAAATACTCCCAGAAATAGAACTTCCTTCATACAAAAACATAGAGGCATCGCGGGAAGAAACTCCTCAAAGTGACATTTTGTTAGAAAAAGCGCTCCCCAATATTTTAGCTAATTTTGCAACCACTAAAGACTCTGAGAAGACAATCTTAGGCAATGGTTCTGATGTCGCTATTATTTCCTTACAAATAAAAGAGAATGGTGAAGAATTACAGGGATATCCAAAAGAAAATTTTCAGTGGAGAAGTACTGATTCTGGCTTTTTAAAAGAATTAAACCCTATAATACAACGTATTCCCTTGGGGGAAACTGTCACAGAGACGGTTACGTTTTCTGGTGAAGGCAACCTTTTTGTGAATAGGACGTGCGACGTGACCATTACTCTACACGCCATTCAAGAAATTTCTACTCCGAAATTTGATGAGGCTTTTGCTTTACAGGTTGGAGAAAAAGATTTAGAAAGTTTGCGTACTGTATTGATTGAGCACCTCGTAAAAGATTTCAAAACACATGCTGAGTTAAAGGCACAAAAAGATATTTTAGATACTCTCTTACAGGGTGTACATATTGATGTTCCAAGGCCGTTATTGGATCACTTTGTCCAAGGCGCTATTGAAAGTGCACATTCTCAACTAGAAGCTCAGGGTTTTTCTTTAGAAATACTCTCTTCTGATCCTCGTGCTATTTACACAATATTTGAAAAAGATGCCAGTAATGTAGCTAAAGGGCATATCTTTCTAATAAATGTGGCTTTACAAGAAAATCTTGAACTTACAGACACAGAAGTTTCAATGTTCTTTTATCAAATGGCAATGCAAACAGGGCAAGATTACAAAAAATTAGTTCAAGAATATAAAGAGCTTGGTATTATGAATACGTTACGACAAAGACTTCTTGCAGACAAAGCAATGCGCTTTATTTATGACGCAGCAAATATTACGGAGCTAAGCACACAAGAATAATTCTTTGCTATAGGATGCTTAAAGGGAATTTACATACGTGTGTAAACTCCCTTTGTTGTATGGAGTGTATTATGACGTTATATTATCAATCTGAATCAGAACTTATTGAATATATAAAAGATATTTTTGATGCTCCTAATATTGGTGACGATTGTGCTATTCTTTCTCTTCCTTCCAAAATAGTGATGAGTTCCGATATTTGTATGGAAGGTATAGATTTTTCTCTTTCAACCTTTGGCCCTGCGGATATAGGATATAAATCTTTAGCAATTAATATTAGTGATATTTTTGCAATGGGAGCAATTCCTCTTGGTTTTTCTATGTGTCTTACATTGCCACCCAGTCTTTCAATGGAATATATTAACACCATGTTATGTTCTATGTCTTCTTTAGCTAAAGTGTATTCTCTTATTCTTTCAGGTGGAGACATTTGTAAAGGAGATATGCTTTCTATTTCAATAACTATTTGGGGTTTTGCACAAAACCCTATTATGAGACACAATGCACAGATAGGAGACTGTATTTTCTATATAAGCCGAGAACCTCAGATATTAGGGCTTGCACGTACAGGATACCTTGCACTAGAAAAAAACCTATTAGAATATTCAAGAAGCATAGCCTTTCAAAAGAATCCTTCTCTTTTATTAACGACAGACATTATAATATTACAACAATATTCAAATTTTCTTTCTCTTATGGATATTTCCGACGGCCTTTCTCAGGATATTCCAAGACTTTTAGGAAATACTTTAGGAGCAGAGATATTTTTAGAAAAAGACATACTTCATTCAGAAATACACACGTGGAGCACAGCGAACACTATTTCTCCATATGAACACGCTTTTTGGGGAGGAGAAGAGTATTGCCTTTTAGCAACTGGAAAAGAAGAAATTTTTATAGACCTTAAGAAAGAACTTCCCTGTACATTATTAGGCCATGTGACTAATTCTGGAAAAATATATTGTAATAATCTATTATATCCGCATAAAGGATTCGACCATTTTACATAAATTTTACAATAGAGAGATATATTACTATTTTAGAATAACGTGATCATTATAATATTTATGGTATCCATCATTCGAAATTATATTTAATGATATTATGAACCAAGAAAAGACATAAGAAGAAGTATATACTTCTTCTTATTAACTGTAAGACATTTTAATTTGAATATGTCCCGACTAAGGTAAACGTTGCTAAAATATGTCCATTCATTGCTTTGTATAATTCATTCAAGTAAAATCCTTCTTGAAGATCTAATTTTGTATCCAAAGCATATACGCGTATTTCATATTCGTGTATCGTATCTGGAGGGGCAGCTCCACCATACATAGAAGATTCTTCTCTAGAAAGAGCATTCTCTCCTAATAACGGTGCAGACCAGCTATTTGCGCCTTGCACAAATAAGTTTTTCTCAGCTGAAGCATTTTCAGGAACAACAACTACTTCTAAATTGGCAAGAGTCCAGTGAATCCAAGAAAAACCAGTGACAGGAATAGCATCCTTATCTTCCATAACAACAGCAAAACTTTTTGTCCCAACGGGAGCATTTTGTATGGAAAGTGGCAAAGAAAATGTGGGCATTCCTTTTAAGAATTGATCTCCTCTTTTCCCATATTTGTCTTCTATTATTCCATCAACAATACCACTACTAGTAACAAACATAATTTTTTTTTCCTCTATTTTCTTCTCTGAAACATTTTGTGAAGAACATCCAGTAAATAGTAAAAGTAAACATAAAACTATTCCTATTACACCTTTACTAGTAACAAACATAATTTTTTTTCCTCCATTTTTTCTCTGAAACATTTTGTGAAGAACATCTCAATAAATAGTAAAAGTAAACATAGAGCCACTCCTCTTATATCTTTTTTTATCACAAAAACTCTTTTTTAAAAAATACAGTAGTCTCATTAATACAAAAACTCACTATTATATGTGATGGGCCAAATAGGGCTTATTCACAATGTAAAAGGAGCTATATATAGTTATGAACATTAAAAACAATATTCTTATACTATATATTGATAAATGTTCTTAATGTTTCTAGTGTTATTATCATATAAATATTTTAGAATATCAACAATATTCTAAAGTTGCTCTAGGATCTATTCTATGATATATTTTTATTGCGAACAAGTAGGAATACTATTTTACAAAGATATGTTCTTATCTTTTATAGTAAGAAACATTTACGTAAAACTATAGAAAATAGCATATAGATATTGTTTCTATGTACAAGAAAAAAAGAAGAAATGTCACAACGTTATTTTTTGTTTGTATAAGTTCAAATATTTCTTAACTTTCTCTTAGAATGAACAAAACTATATATCAACATAGTAACACTTATTATTATTATTACTAAAAAGGAAATTAAATTATAGTGAAGATTACAATAAAGAAAGAAGACATTATAGAAGGTATTCAAAAAGGCTATACAATTATCCCCAATAAAGCAGGGGCATACCTTAGATCTTTATGGCTTAATGCAGAAGGAAATACACTTTCAATAATGGCAACAGATGCTAATATTGAATTTACGGGGATATATCCTGCACAGTTCGAGAAAAATTCACTAATAGGAGTATCTAGTCGTTCTTTTGTAGAGCTTCTACGTAAATTATCTAATCAAGAAATAATCTTAGAAATACATGAAGAGAAATCTATTTTACTTGTTAAACAAGGACGAGGAGAATACACATTACCTTGTTCAGATCCTATGTGGTTTCAAAATTTCTCTTTATTTCCAAAGGAAAACATAGTAGAATGGTCGAGTGATAAGATAAATGAGATTATTGATAAGCTATACTTTTGTATAAGTACAGATGAAAGTATAGAAGGTATAAATTCTCTTTTTATGCGTGCAGTGGATGCAAAACATGTGGAGGTATGTGGACTAAATGGACATCAGTTAGCCGTTTTACGATTTGAACATGAAGGTTTAGCTTCACTTGTTGGAGATACAGGTATATTAATTCACAAAAGATATCTTCAAGAATTAAAAAAACTCCTTAAGGTTGATACTATCTTAATGGGAATAGAAGAAAATAGAGTTCATATAAAAACAACGGATGAAAAAGAGCATATTGCATTTCCATTAAATAAGCAAAATTACCCTAATTATGCCCATTTTATAGAAAAATTAGATGTAGAAGATGTTTCTTGCCTAAAAGTGAATAAACGAAATATAATAGAGGCACTGGATAGACTTTCTATTTTTAATACAGAAAGTAATAGATGTGCATATATCTATTTAACAGAAAATGAAATAAAGCTTTCTGTAGAAGGATATGAAGTTGGTTCAGCAACAGAGATAGTGGAAGGCTCATACAGTGGCAGCATATCGGCAATAGCGTTTCCTACAAAGAATTTACTAGAAATTCTCTCGAAGTATATTTCTGAGGAAGTGGAATTTATTTTTACTTCAGTAGAAGGACCTTGTGGAATTAGAGGAAAAGAAGACGTAGAATATACAGTAATTATTATGCCAATGAAAGTAGCAGATAGTACACATTATGAATAGAAGAGTAAAAGGATAAAGAATGACAACAGAAAATACCTATACGGCTGAGAGTATAACAGTTTTAGAAGGCCTTGAAGCTGTAAGAAAACGTCCTGCAATGTATATAGGCAGTATAGATTCTAAAGGTTTGCATCATTTGGTATATGAAGTAGTAGATAACTCAATAGATGAAGCATTGGCGGGTTATTGCACAACAGTAAGTGTAACAATTCATGTGGATAATAGTATAACGGTATCTGATAATGGAAGGGGTATTCCTGTTGAAGTGCATTCAAAAGAAGGTATTTCTGCACTGGAATTAGTTATGACTAAATTACATGCTGGTGGTAAATTTGATAATAATTCATATAAGGTATCTGGTGGTTTACACGGAGTAGGTGTATCTTGTGTAAATGCATTATCAGAATTTTTAGAAGTAATAGTGAGAAGAGAAGGCAAAAAATATAGGCAAAAATTTTCCAAAGGGGCAGTAGTAGGGAATTTAGAATTATTGGGAAATACGAAAGAAAAAGGAACAACAATTCATTTTAAACCAGACGAGGAAATATTTGAGGTAACAGAGTATTCATATGATATATTGT
This sequence comes from Desulfovibrionaceae bacterium, assembly GCA_051650105.1. Lineage (GTDB taxonomy): Bacteria > Desulfobacterota > Desulfovibrionia > Desulfovibrionales > Desulfovibrionaceae > CAMWXW01. The sequence continues at coordinate 13,856 of JBOFIJ010000014.1, read as the reverse complement.
ATAAGCGTCTGGAAGAATTAGCGTATTTAAATAAGGGCCTTACAATAGAATATACAGATGAGCGTATTCCAGCAAATAAGGTATTTATGTTTAATGGAGGAATACGAGAATATATAAAAGACCTTAATAATAAAAGTGCTGGAATTCATGGAATAATATATGGTGAAAGTGATGTTACTAATGGTGTAACAGTGGAGTTTGCGTTACAATATAATGTAGATTATAAAGAGATAATGCTAAGTTTTGCCAATAATATTTGTACAAAAGAAGGTGGTACTCATTTAGTGGGTTTTAAAACTGCCTTAACAAGAGCTATTAATAATTATGCGAAAAATCAGCCAGATCTTCAAAAAAAATTAAAAGACACAACGTTAAGTGGAGATGATGTTCGAGAAGGGTTAACCGCAGTATTAAGCGTTAAATTACCTGAACCACAATTTGAAGGTCAAACAAAAACAAAATTAGGTAATAGTGAAATTTCTGGAATAGTAACAACATTCGTTTATACAAAATTATCTGAATATTTTGAAGAAAATCCTAAAGACATCAGGATGATAATAGATAAATCGTTAGACGCAGCAAGAGCGAGAGAAGCAGCTCGTAGAGCGAGAGATTCTGTTCGTCGTAAAGGTGCTTTATTTGATAATTCACTTCCTGGTAAATTAGCGGATTGTCAGAGTAAAGACCCAAGAGATAGTGAATTGTTTATTGTTGAGGGAGATTCAGCGGGTGGCTCAGCAAAATCTGGGAGAGATCCCAATCATCAAGCAATTCTTCCTTTGCGTGGTAAAATTCTTAATACAGAACGAACACGATTTGATAAGATGCTTGTCAATAAGGAAATACGAGCTCTTATAACTGCAATGGGGGTGGGTGTAGGAGAAGACGATGTAGATTACAGTAAATTGCGTTATCATAAAGTTATTATTATGACAGATGCGGATGTAGACGGTGCACATATTAGAACATTGTTGCTAACGTTCTTTTTTAGGCAATTTAGGGGCCTTGTGGATGGTGGATATCTTTATATAGCACAACCACCACTTTTTAGGGCACATAATGCTAAGCTTGATGAATTTTTGAAAGATGAGGAGCATTTAGATGCTCTATTGCTCTCGAGAATAAGTGAAGAAATATCTATAGTAAGTGAAGTGGGCACAATAGAATCTGGTAAAACAGGAGTATATCTATTTTTATCAACACTTCGTGCTTTTTTTGAAACAATAAGGTCAATAGAGCAAACATCTTTTCCAAGAGAATGTATTCGTTTATTTTCTTTATATGGGAAAGAAGTAACGACGGATCTTTTTTGCAATGAGGAATATTCTTTGGAAGTAGAACATCTTAAAGATTATTTTATGCAATATGGTAGTTCTTTAGCTGTACGTAAGGAAGAAGATGCCTTTGGGGAAGAGAGAGTATACATTGTGTATGCTAATTCTAAAGGCATAGAATATACCTTTCCTGTAGAATTTTTTAGATCACCCAAGTATAAGACATTTAAAAATGCTCTTAGTGTGATACAAGAACAAGTGTCTCTTCGTGATATACAGTTTATACGTAAAAATACGGAACGCAATGTAAAAGATCTTTTTGAATTGTATAGTGTAATAATGGAAGAAGCAAGAAAGGGGATAAATATTCAGCGTTATAAGGGGCTTGGGGAAATGAATGCGAATGAACTTTGGGATACAACAATGAATCCAGAATACAGAGAATTACTTCAAGTAACAGTTAATGACGCAGAAGCAGCAGATGAAATATTTTCTAAGCTAATGGGTGAACATGTGGAACCAAGAAGAGATTTTATTGAAAGAAATGCTCTTTCTGTGCAAGAACTTGATATTTAAGAAGGGGTGCAATTGTGTCTGATTTCATAGGAATAGAAGAAGAATTAAAAAAATCGTATTTAGAGTATTCATTGAGTGTTATAGTAGGTAGAGCAATACCAGATGCGAGAGACGGTTTAAAACCTGTACATAGACGTATTCTTTTTGCTCAGCATGAATTAAACAACACGCATAGAAATCCACATAAGAAGTCAGCTCGTATTGTGGGTGATGTTATAGGTAAATATCATCCTCATGGGGATACTGCAGTATACGATGCTCTTGTGAGAATGGCTCAGGATTTTTCTATGAGAGATGTTATCATAGATGGTCAGGGGAATTTTGGCTCAATAGATGGAGATTCTGCTGCTGCAATGCGTTATACGGAAGCACGTATGACTCGTTTGGCGGGTGAATTTTTATCGGATATAGAAAAAGAAACGGTATTGTTTAGACCCAATTATGATAATACATTAGAAGAGCCAACAGTATTGCCAACAAAGGTTCCTAATTTACTATTAAATGGCACATCTGGTATAGCAGTTGGAATGGCAACGAATATCCCTCCTCATAATTTGGGAGAATTGTGCGAGGCAATAGTACATATATTAGATAACCCTGAATGTAGTGTGGCAGAATTATTTGAATTTGTGAAAGGTCCAGATTTTCCAACAGCTGGTATTTTATATGTGGGCAAGGGCTTGTATGACGGTTATAAAACAGGGAGAGGCTCGGTAAAAATAAGAGGAAGAGTTGAAATAGAGGAGAGGAAAAAGGATTTTCAATCGCTAGTTATCAAGGAAATCCCTTATGCATTAAATAAATCATCATTAGTTGAAAAAATAGCACTTCTGGTACAAGAGAAAAAAATAGAAGGTGTTACAGATTTACGAGATGAATCCTCGCAAAGAAATGGTATAAGAATAGTATTAGATTTAAAAAGGGGAACAATACCAGAGATTGTTATCAATTTATTATATAAGCATACACAATTAGAAAGTTCTTTTGGCATTAACATGATGGCTGTATATAACAATAGGCCTAAATTGTTGAATTTAAAAAGTTCTTTAGAAATATTTTTAGAACATAGACAAGATGTTGTTATAAAAAGAACGCGTTTTGATCTGCGTCAAGCAGAACATAGGGCTCATATTATAGAAGGCTTGCTAATAGCATTACATGCCATAGATGCTGTAATAGCGTGTATTAGGACATCAAAAAATACAGAAGAGGCTAAAGGTCGTCTGCAGGCAGAATTTGTGTTAAGTGCAATTCAAGCACAGGCAATTCTTGATATGAGATTACAAAGGCTAACAAATTTAGGACAGAATGAACTACGTAATGAATTTGCAGAGCTACAAGAAAAAATAACATATTATGTATCGATATTACGTGATGAAACGGTTTTGTGGAGTGTAATACGAGAAGAAGTTATTGATATACAAACTCGTTTTTCAACACCAAGAAAAACACAGATAATGTACGATGAATTGGAAGAGCTAACAACAGAGGATCTTATACCAGATGAAGATGTTGTTATAACTCTTTCAAGAAAGGGATATATAAAAAGAACTCCATTAGAAACATATCAGCAGCAAAGAAGGGGTGGTAAGGGTATTGCTGGACTAAATACGTCAGAGGATGATTTTGTACAAGAATTTGTTGCAACAACAACACACCAATTTTTATTATTATTCACAAATACTGGTAGAATGTTGCAATTAAAAGTTCATAGAGTTCCAGAAGGAAGTAGAATTGCAAAAGGAACACATCTTGCTAATTTAATTCAATTGGAAGAGAATGAATTTATACGTACTATATTGACGATTAAAACATTTTCAGAGGATACATACTTTTTGTTTGTAACAAAGAAGGGTATGGTAAAACGTTCTTCTGCCTCGCTGTACAATAAGAGCCGTAAAACGGGAATAATGGCTGTTAAATTACGAGAAGGTGATGAATTAATAAAGGTTCGCACAGTAACGGATGAGCAAGACATAATTATGACAACGTCAAAAGGTTTTGCTATACGTTTTGATTGTAGTCATGAAATTTTACGTCCTTCTGGTAGGGTGGCGTCTGGTGTAAGGGGTATACGTTTACGAGAAAATGATGAAGTAGTGGCTTGTGATGTTGTGAATTCTTCCGATAAAGATGCGGAAATACTCACATTATCTTGTAAGGGTTATGGTAAGAGAACTAAACTAGGACTATATCGTTTACAAGGGCGTGGAGGGAAAGGAATAATAACATTTAAGGTTACTCCAAAAACAGGCAATGTTATGGGTGCTGCTATTATAGGTGAGAATACAGCTCTTGTATTATTAACATCAATTAATAAAATTTTACGCACTAATTTAGACGGTATACGCAGTATAGGAAGAAATACACAAGGGGTGAGGATAGTTGCATTAGATGAGAGTGCAAGTGTAGTGGGCTTTGATCTTGTTGTAGATCTTCCAATTGATGAGATAGATGAGGATATTAATGAAGAGGACAATAAGAATACTATGGGAAGAAAATAAGCGATATATTTTGTTATTTGCTGTTGCGGTGGTGGCTATAATTTTTTCCATAAGTGTGTATCTTTTTATGGATTTTTATACAGGGAATAATCCTTTTTTAAGAGGAGAAGTCTTTTATGAAAATAAGGAATATGATAAAGCAAAAAGAGAATATCTTATTTATTTGGAATCTTCAAAATATGGTTTAGAACGTTGGAAAGCATGGGATAGATTATATTACATTATGAGCCAAATAGAAGGTCAGCTAGAAGAGAGTGTTTCTCTTTTAGATAAAATGAAAAAAGAATATAAGGATAATAATAAAAAAGAATATATTATCTTAGAAAGATATATATCTGTTTATGCAAAACAGGAAAAGCATATAGTTATTATAGGATTATTGGAGAAAATATTGTCTCCTCCAATAGTGACTACTTTATCAGATGACAAAAAAATACAATTTTGTAAAGATTATTCAAGAACAGTAGTTGTTACAGGTGAATTTGCAAGGGGAATAGATTTTCTGAAATCGATTCTTCCGCAACAAGATGTGTCTTCACGAATGCAATACCTTTATGAATTAGGTATTCTCTATATGGGGGAAGACGAATATGGAAAGGCACAAGAATGTTTTAATGAGGTATTGAGTGATATAAAAAAAGAAAATCCTTTGGGGTATATGTCTATATTCTTTCTAGGTAATATAGCAGTTTCTAAGGGAGAATTGACAACTGCAAAAAAGATGTTTGAGGAGATTCTTGATATTTATCCCAATAAAGAGGTAATAAGATTACGTCTTGAAATGATAGAAAAAATGCGTTCTAAGGTATTATAATGTGAAAAAAAGATTATGGTATAGTGTTATAAAAAATAATGTGGTGAGTAGCCTTTTTAGTAGGAATACTTTAGAAAGATAATTAACTAAATGGTATAGTGCATAAATTTTTGTTATAATGTATAGGAATATATACCTTTTCCGCAATAGAAAATATCTTTTGTTTTTAGTGGTAAAGAGTTGCATTCTGCAGGTATATGGTAGTGTACGGAGAGTGATATCTAGGTTTTTTTATTGTGTTTTATATTATAAGTATAAAAAGGCATCTTTTAATACAGTAATAATTTTTAAGAAGGTTCTATATTATATTGTTTATATTAGTACTGTTATAGAGAAAAGACATATATTATATTAGGAAAGGGCTATATTATATGAAGATGGCCTTTTGTGTAACGGTTCTCTATTCTTTTTATAAAGACGTATGTATTTGTATTTCTTCATTATATTTATAAGAAATACATTTTTTTGCGAATATAGAAAAGAGATACTAATAGTTTATCTATTATACTAATTATAACGAATATAAACATGGAAAGATAGTTTTTGGTAACAGAGAAGAGCTTATTTCATTATAAAGAAGGAGGGATAGTATTCTTTTTTGACACCGCAAAGTATATATGTATTATTATGTAATTTGGTATCTACACCCGGCATTCCAATCATGTACAGAAATGGATTCTTCTTTAAGGAGAATTGGTATATCTTGATAAACTGGGTATAGAACAGAGCAAGAAGAGCATTGCAAGGCAACGAGAGTATCACTTTCTGTAAAGGAGGATAAATTTCCCTTACAAGTAGGACAAGCAAGTATAGTTAATAAAGTGGCATCCATGGAAGATATCCTTATAAAAAATGGCGGAAATGTATAGGAATCGAACCTACCAAAGACATTTCTGCCTTTCTTTGGCTTTGAAGGCCAAGCACCACACCAGTGATAAAACATTTCCAATATGTATAGGGGAATGTACTATAGTTTTTAAATGATTTCAAGAATATTTTATGGAGTACTGAAGAATTTTATATTTTAGGTAACAATGCTTTGTCTTAGATTTCTCTTGACAGAAGGGTGAAGCTATAGTACAAAATTGTAATATAAAGAGCGGGAATAACTCAGTGGTAGAGTGCAACCTTGCCAAGGTTGAAGTCGCGAGTTCAAATCTCGTTTCCCGCTCCAAATAAAGGCGACATAGCCAAGCGGTAAGGCCGAGGTCTGCAAAACCTCTATCTCCAGTTCAAATCTGGATGTCGCCTCCAGAATACTTGCGGGAATAACTCAGTGGTAGAGTGCAACCTTGCCAAGGTTGAAGTCGCGAGTTCAAATCTCGTTTCCCGCTCCAAATAAGGATGCACTCTTTTAATTAGAAATAAAATTGGCGTTCTTCTTCCAATATATTCTTTGCTATTTTTTGTGTATCTATAGTGTATGACCCATCAGCAATTTGTTGTTTAATGGTATCCATTCTTTCTTGTCTTTCTATTGTCACGTTCTCACCATCCAAAGCTTCTTTCATCATCTTCGTATATAAAATTGAATCTGGAGAAAAAGATACATTATCGCTATCTTTAGCGTTGGTATTCTTTGTAAAGAGTGTTTTCTTTTCTCTCTCTTCTTGTTCTTTTTTTTGAGAGAGCCTGTACTCTTCAATTTTTAAGACACTTTGTTTGGGAGAGGTAATGTTGAGTTTGTAGTCGTCACTCATAAGAGATCTCCTATTTTATTTAAAGAGGGATTTTGTATCCCATACAAGCTCTTCGGAATACAAATATGCTTACTTTAGGATACAACAATGACATTTATCAGAAAATAACCAGCATACTTTTTATACAATAATTTTTTAGAAGAGTTCGTCTTTCTTTTATGCAAAAAAGATGCTAGTACTATATTTATAGTAAGCTGTATTATAAGTTAATACAAGCCTATTAATAAAAATATAGGGTTCCCTCTCACCAAGTATATAATATTATTATTAATAATAAAAGGTCTTTATTTAAAGAGGGATTTTGGTGTAGGAAATATATGCCGATTGAATATTATTTGGTATTCTCAATAATTTGTACAAATACACTGGGTAATGTTTTTTTGCAGTTTTCTAAATTATATAATACAAAAGAGATATATAGTAAGATATTGGTATTACTAGGTTTTTTTTCTTTTTCTGTATCAATGTACGTATTATATAAGGTTGTTGCTATAATGCCTTTATTTGTTTTGTATCCAATAATAACAGGTGGGACAATTGTGGCCACATTGTGTACAGGACAATATATAACTAAAGAACGCATAACAATAAAAAATCTTATTGGGATATTTTGCATTATTGTAGGGATATTTACATTACAGTGGGGCAATCAGTGAGATATATATTATATATAATGTTAGTAAATATTATGGTGAATATATCTCTTAAAATGGGAGGAGAACCGAATTTTTTCTCTCAATCATTTTTTTCTAGTGATGTTTTGGTCTATTGTGCATATTGTGGTTTTATTCTCTCTTTTTATCTCTATTCTAAAGCAAGTAAAAAAATAGATGTTTCAATTTTATTTCCGGTAACACAAGGAGGAACAATAGTGGCTACAATACTTGCGGAATACATTATATTTTCTACATATATTTCGTTACTAAGTGTTGTTGGAATAGTATTAATAATGGTTGGGGTATTTTTTCTTACTCCAGAAAGGCGTGCCATATAAAATGGTATAGGGCAAAAGCATATTGTTGTGAGAAAACCACATAAGCCATTACTATATAAAAATGGGCCTTATTCTATACTGTATATGCCGTCACATCGATAATGGCACTATTGTATCATCTAATAGACGACAACGTATAAAATACAATTAATTATCTAATACCATTATTCTTATAATAAAAAGCTATGGTACTGTTGTTAATAAGAGAAGTGTAGATAGTACTAGAATAATGAATGTTCTTAGAAAAAATGTAGTGGTTATGAAAAGGGTGTACATAGTGTATACAGGGAGATGAAGTGAAATATTTATTTTGGATACCAATAGTCAATATAGCGGTTAATATATCTCTTAAATATGCCAGTGAATCTCGTTTTTTTTCTTCTTCAATACTTGATATTAATATATTGGCTTATTTTTCTTTTCTAGGTTTTGTTCTTGCTTTTGTATTATATTCAAAGGCAAGTAGAAGTATAGATGTTTCAATTTTGTTCCCACTAACAAAAGGTAGTGCAATAGTTGGAACAGCTTTGGTAGAGTATATTTTATTTTCAACGTATATTTCTTTTATAAGTGGAATAGGAATAGTATTAATTATAGCGGGATCATTCCTTCTTACACCGAAAAAAATAGAGAAATAACAGAATGGATTATATTCTATAATTCATTCTGTAGCTATATAGTTAAGAAGTAGTTTGTACAAAATAAAGTACTATAAAATATCTATTGTGAGGCTTGCTTTTTTGAATGGATTCCTTTATACCTAAATTTAGAGTGCCGAGGTGGTGGAAATGGTAGACACGCTATCTTGAGGGGGTAGTGAGTATTTGCTCGTATGGGTTCAAGTCCCATTCTCGGTACCACACTGTCTTCACTTATATTGTATATTCTGTATACAATAGTATCTTTGTCACCTTTTCGTTATTAATAATAAAAAGACATCCCAATACAACGTCAATATCTAATTAAAATTGTGTTAAGTATGTTTGTTGCCATATGCTTTTTAGAAAAATAAAGATTAAAAAATACTATAAATATATATCCATTGAGAAAGAATAAAAATATTGCGGGTACTTTCAATATATATAAAAATGGTACAGAGAAATATTTGTAGTGGATAGTTTTTTTCAGTGCCCCATGTACAAAAATGAGCATGATACCTATAATTTATTTTTTATAATTATAGGTTTATACTGCCTTCCGTTTATATTGTTCTTAGTATATCTACTAATCTTAATTCACATATATAATAGCGGTAGCATTTGTTCTTTAAGATATAATCCTTTTTATATATAACGTTCGTATAAAATTCAGAAATACTATTTCTTATATTTATCTCTAACAAGTGCTGTGTTGCATTCAAGAAAGTAGAGAAAATGAATTTTTTCAATTGTTTTTGTGCAGAACGCTGTTTGAATGCTGTGTATAGAGGAATTATGTAAAAGCATAGTAGTTGTAAAGTATATAAGTTATATAGAGATATTCCCTTTTTACATAATACACAGTGTTATTATTACATAGATACATTGTAAAAATGGAAGGTGGACAAAAACGGTGGTCTGTTTTTCTTTAGTGATTCTGTCTATATAGGAATACCTAGTATTACAGAATAGCAGGAGTAAATTATGAATTATTTTGTATAGGGGCTATCTTATTGTGAAGAAGAAAAAGCATATATATTATGAATAGCGAAAGAGCAATGAATGCCGTTATGTTAACAAGAGGAAGAAGAGATTATTTTTGTAAGAGAGATAAGAAAGAATGTTCCACTACTGTGAATAGTAAGATGGTGATGAATGGTAATAGGTATGGTAGTGGTAGAATTACTAGATAATAAAATATATAGAATATTTTGTACGTGAGGTATTATTATTATGAGATATTTCTTGACATAAAATGAGTACGCGTTATAGACTTAGAAAGTGCTTCATATATACCTGTGATATGGTCAGGAGTTTCTACGTTTCGCCGTAAATGAGACGCTATGATAGTAATAAACATACCTGTTGTGTTGCAAAGTATTTTGTAATACCCCTTCTTATGATTTATCTTTTATCATAGTGTACTATCTTTAAAATGAGGATATGACTATGGACACCCAAATTAGAAAAGAACTTGTTGAAGCGTCATTAGGCAAAATACCGTGCACATTGTGCATAAAAAATGTGAACGTTGTGAATGTATACACAAAAGAAATTCTTCCAGCACGTGTCTTTATTTACAAAGAATATATCGTGGATGTAGAATATAGCGAACATACTGCATTAGCGTATGCAGATCAAGAATTTGATGGGGAAGGTAAGTATTTATCTCCTGGGTTAATAGATAGCCACTTACATATAGAAAGTAGTATGCTAACACCCTATAATTTTGCAGAAGCGGTAATTCCACATGGTACAACGACAGTTATTGCAGATCCACACGAAATAGGGAATGTTTTTGGTGTAGAAGGTGTGCAGTATATGCTAGATGCTTCAGAAAATATCCCCATGGAGCAATTTTTTCTTGCCCCTTCGTGTGTGCCTTCTGTGGAGGGTATGGAAAATACGGGAGCGTCATTCTCGGCAAAGGAAGTGGATGATCTTTTAGGTCGGGATCGTATTCTTGGCATTGGCGAGATTATGGACTATGTAGGAGTGATGAATAACAACGAGAGAATGGTAAAAATAATAGAAGCTGGTGTTAAACGAGGGATGTTTCTTCAAGGCCATGCTCCACAGCTGAGGGGGAGTGAGTTATCTGCGTATCTTTGTGGAGGTCCTGTTTCGTGTCATGAAACACGTGAAGGAGAAGAGGCACTTGAAAAATTGCGCAAAGGTATGATTGTAGACGCAAGAGAGAGCTCTATTTCTAAAGATTTAGTGCAAATTTTATCTGGGCTACAGGATATAAATAACCCTCCAGTGAATTTGGTTTTTTGTACAGATGATAGGGAGCCAGAAGATATTAGAAAATATGGCCATCTCAATTATTCTTTAAAAATAGCTGTAGAACAGGGAATGCCGGCTGTGGCGGCGATTTCTTGTGCAACACTACATACAGCCATAGAGTATTCATTTTCAGATAGAGGTGCAATAGCCCCAGGAAAAGTGGCAGATTTGGTATTATTTGATAATCTCATTAGTTTTTGTGCCAGAGCCGTGTGGTTCAGGGGAACACTAACAGCAAAGGATGGAATAATAACGAAAGCAATTGTAAAACCAACATTAGCATTTGAAAAACATAATAGTGTTGAAATAAAAATGCTTTCTAAAAGAGATCTCGAGATAAAAGCTCCTATACAAAATGGAACAGTAAATATTAATCTTATGTCATATGATACCCCGACAGGCTGTGTTTCATATTTAAAGGAATGTGTTCCTGTATATGTTAAAGATGGTATTATTTCTCTCGAAGATCACGATCGTTATGCTTTTGCTGCGGTGATTAACAGATACCCTAATAACAATAATATTAGTGTTGCAGTGGTTGAGAATTTTCATATTAATGAAGGTGCTATTGGTGGAACAGTGAGCCATGATAGCCATAATGTAACTATAGTATATAGAAATGTTGAGGATGCGCTGTTGGTGGTTAACCGTATACGAGAAATGCATGGCGGTGTGGCATGTGCTAAACAGGGTAATATTGTTGGAGAATTGGCTCTTCCTGTAGCGGGATTAATAAGTCTTTTATCTGCAGCAGATTTGGAAAAGGCAATTGAAAAGCTTAACACAACGCTGCGAGAAGATTTTGCAATGGAGTCGCATTCTCCATTGATGAGGGTATCTACACTGGCATTACCCGTTATACCATATGTAAAAATGTCGGATATGGGATTGATAGATGTAGTTCAGCAAAAATTTATAGATGTAATCTGTTCATAGGGACGTTTTACATATAGTGGTGAAACGATGGCATAGCCCATATTTTTACATATACACTATAGTGTGGGTTCCTTATGTTGTATTGTATTTTCTTAAATGGAGTTTTAGTGGAAATAAAATTGAGATAGATGAGCATAACGCATTTTTATTATAAAAATAGTATGAAGATATTGGGATTTTCTTATATACAATTTACCATATTAAGGAAATAGTTTTTATAATAAGTGTTTTTTGTTCGTACTAGATAAAAAGATAGTATATGTTTTATTCTTTGTGTCAGGAAGAAAAGATAGCATTTTACACAAAAATTGTTATGCCCAAAATAGAATTGTAATAGAGCAGATGAATAAGAATATAGTTTATAGAAGGTATCTTTTGCATAAAGGAAGTAGGAATGAGACAATACATAGAAAGAGTTTTCCACTTAAAGAAGAATAATACTAGCATTAAAAAAGAATCTTTGGCTGGTATTACTACATTTATGGCAATGTCATATATTTTAATAGTACAGCCAACACTTATGAAAGCAGCTGGTATGCCTATAGAATCTGTGGCGGTTGCTACAGCAGTAATTTCTGCCATAGCAACATTTGCTATGGGTATATATACAAAATATCCATTCGCATTAGCACCAGGAATGGGAACAAATATTTTCTTTGCATTTACACTGGTGGCAGGTGGAATATTTACGTGGCAACAAGGGATGGCAATTGTTTTTTTGTCAGGTCTTTTATTTTTTATCATGACGGTATTTGGGTTTAGAGAAACAATTGCCAATTTTCTACCCTTACCAATAAAGTTAGGAATAGGATCGTCTGTTGGAATATTCTTAATTTATTTGGGGTTAAAGAGTGCGGGTTTTATGGTATTTACAGCAGATGGACCGTCTCTTGGTAACGTATCTTCACCAACCGTGTTATTAGCTATAATTGGTTTCTTATTTACATTAATCCTCCAATTAAAGAATATAACAGGGGCATTGCTATTAGGTATTATTTTTATTACTATTATTGGAATTCCGCTTGGAATAACAACTGTTCCAACAAGTTTTTTTGTTGTGCCTCCATCAATAAACCCAGTATTATTTCAACTAGATTTCACAGGTTTATTAAAGCCAGAAACAATACCATTTCTTTTTGTCTTTTTTATAGGAGATTTTTTTAATACACTAGGCACCCTGTTAGGAGTATCTTCAAAGGGTGGTTTTTTAGATGAGAAAGGGAATCTTCCCAATATAGAGAAGCCCTTTTTAGTAGATGCTCTTTCAACAATGGCAGGTTCATTTGTTGGAATGACAACAGTAACAACATATGTGGAGTCTGCATCTGGTGTAAGTGCAGGCGGTAAAACTGGTTTAACATCGGTATTTACAGCCCTATGTTTTTTTCTAGCAATATTTATTACTCCTGTAGTGCTTATGATTCCCTCAATAGCAACAGCACCATGTCTTGTTATTATAGGAATAATGTTATTAGATGAACTTCGTCACGTAAATTTTGGTATATTGGATGATACAATAGCGCCGTTATCGATGTTAACAATAACAGCATTTACGGCATCAATGTCTAATGGGATAGCTATAGGTATTTTATTATATACCTTTGTAAAAATAGTAAGAGGTGAAGTAAAAGAAATACACTACGGTTTATATATTTTGTGTTTTGTTTTATTGTACTATCTTATTAAGACAGCATAATTATATTGTTTATCAGGAAGGTACCATGTTTTGTTATTAAGTGACAGGTATATTAGTGGTCTAACTAAAAAGTATAATAGGAGCACTGTTCTTGGATAGTATTTTTATTACGGAATCTAAATTTATATACTCTTTATTATGGGGAATGGTGTTATAAAATACTATTATTTATAGGATAGTTTAGACATGAAAAGCTTTTGAGAATGCGATTTGTGTTAGTAAAGGATAATGCCGTGTTGTATAAAATTTCTTTTCGTTAACTATTTATTTATTGTTATCTGTGGAGAACATATTTCTAAAAGGCAATACTGCACAGCGTGCGATAAATTTGCAAATGGTGATTTTTCTTTTAAGTATCTGTAATTTTTTTCTTTCTTTATCATCTGTTGGTATTGTTATTTGTGGAGCAACATATTTTTTATATAAGCGCTGCCA
>JBOFIJ010000013.1:0-53937 GCA_051650105.1 Desulfovibrionaceae bacterium | reverse complement strand
TCTTGATATAAAAGAAGTACGAAAAAGTATTTTTGAAGTATTTCGTACATTCTTTTTAATAGCATTAAAAATTGTTATTATCACAATGTGCTATGTATTATTGAGTTTTTTCTTTCTTTTCCTTTTCTTCCTTCGTTGTGAGAAAATATAAATTTAGCCGAGAAGTTCGAGCATAAGAGATTCAAAATGAGAAAAATTTTGTGATATGGTTTCTTTTGTAAAAGTATATTCAATACTTGCTGGTGGAGATATTCGAAGAGTAGCATGTCTTTGTACCCAATTTATAATATCTTCTGGAGAAAACAAATCTTGTCCATCACTCCATGTTATCTTTATGGATGATTTAGATATATCTGCCTTGCATATTCCTAAACGAGTAAGAAGTAATTTAGTTTCCAAAATACTTGAAAAAAGAGAAAGTTGTTTAGGAATAGTGCCAAATCTATCTTGGATTTCTTGCAATATGCTATAAATATCCTGGGATGTTTTTGCTGTAGAAAGCATTCTGTAATACGTAAGTCTCTCTTTGCTGTCTGTAATATATTCTTCAGGAATAAAAACGGGAAGAGACAGGGAGAGTTCAACATTTGTTGTATATTCTTTTTTATATTTTGACGATGTATTTTTTATTTTTTTAACCTCCTCCTCTAATATTTCAAGATACATATCAAGGCCTATTTTCATAATTTGTCCAGATTGAGCTTCTCCTAGAATATTTCCAGCACCTCGAATGCGTAAATCTTCCATAGCAACTTGAAAGCCTGCTCCTAAAAAATCCATATTAAGTATAACTTCCAATCGCTCTTGCGCTATTTCAGAGAGTTGATGATAAGGAGGAATAAGAAAGAAAGCATAGGCTTGTTTGTTAGATCTTCCCACTCTACCACGCAATTGATATAATTGACCTAAGCCAAACATATGCGCATTTTCAACGATAAGGGTATTGGCGTTTGGAAAGTCTAAACCAGATTCTATAATGGATGTTGCTAATAAAATATCAATATCTCCTCGCCAAAAATCATGCATAATTTTTTCCAGAGAATGTTCTGGCAATTGTCCATGAGCTATCCCTATTTTAGCAAGAGGAAATAGTGTTTGTAGATAAGTAGCTCTTTCTTCTAATTTATGTATTCTGTTACACACCCAAAATATTTGCCCATTACGAGCCAATTCCTTTTCAACAGTTGCCTGAACATGTGGATTTGTAAGTTCACATAAAGAAGAAATGATAGCTTTGCGTTCAAGAGGAGCTGTTTCAATAAGAGAAAGTTCTCGTATTCCGGCAATAGAAAGTTGTAACGTTCTTGGAATAGGTGTTGCCGTGAGGGTGAGAGAATCGATATCTTTTTTCCAAACTTTTAATTTTTCTTTATGTCGCACACCAAATCGTTGTTCTTCATCTAAAATAAGTAAGGATAAATTGGGAATAACAATATCCGCAGAAAGAAGTCTATGAGTACCAATGATAATATCTATACTACCTTTTTCTAAAGAAGAAATAATTTGTTTTTGTTGTGTTTTAGAAACAAAACGATTCAATAACGCCACATTAATTGGCAAATTTGCTAACCGAGAACGAATACTTTGATAATGTTGTTCTGCTAAAATTGTTGTGGGGCAAAGAAACGCAATTTGTCTTCCATCTAAAGCAGCCCGAACCGCAGCTCGCAAAGCAATTTCAGTTTTTCCAAAGCCAACATCACCACAAATGAGTCTATCCATAGGAGCCGCTTTTTCCATATCATCAAGCACATCATTAATGGCTTTTAATTGATCTGGAGTCTCTTCAAAGCCAAAAGAAGCCTCAAAATCTTTATAAAGAGAGGAAAGTGGGCCATATCTATATTTCTTTTCAACAGTACGCCAAGCATACATTTCAACAAGGTCATGTGCTATTGTTTCTATAGCTTTTCTTGCTTTATTAGTTGCAGTTTTCCATTTAGTACTTCCCAAAGTATCAAGTGAAGGAATAGTCCCTGAATCTCCTTTAAAACGTTGTATATATGATAATTGGTCGACTGGAACATAGAGTTTATCATTATTTGTGTAGAGTAAAAGAAGATATTCATTTTCTATGTGAGCAACGGTTAATCGATGTAATCCACTATATTTTCCAATACCGTGTTCTTTATGGACAATATAATCACCTTCTTGGAGAGTTTTATATTCATCCAAACCTTGAAAATTTCTTTGTGTGTATTCAGTGTTGTTTTTCTTAATAAGAAGAGCATCTTCTCCAAGTAGTCGAATTGATGCCCAAAGAATATCTGTGCCACCAGATAAGGGAGCAAGAAGAGCAAAAATACCTTTCTTGGAAGGAGTATATTCTGTATGAAAGTGTATAAAATCTTCGTGGGTAAGAGAAAGAAATTTATTTCTATTTTGTATACTGGTAAAAGCAATAATAACTTGTGTATATTCTTGTCTCCATTCAAGTAATGTGGATAACAGTGTTTGCCACGGGCGTTCTTCAAATTCCTGTTTTTTTGAAGCAAGCAGAATATCTTTGAAAGAAGAGTAACTGCGTTCTGGAAATGTATATGTTGGAATTGTGCTTTCTGTTGGAACTCTCTCAAAGATTATAGAATTATAGTGTTCTAATTGTGTGAGAATATGTGCATTTTCTTCAAATAATAAAGATGGCGGTAGTAATGTATTATGAACGTCTTCTTCTTTTTTTAAGAAATTTTCCCAAAGTTCACAAGCAGAAACTAATCCTTCCTTTATATCTTCTTTAGTTCTTGTAAAAAGAATGGACGTATTTGGAAAGTATTTTGTAAGGGCTATAGTTGTGTCTTCAAAAAAGCCCGCTCCTGCTAAAGTAGTGAAACGTCCATCCAAATATTTTCGAAATACATAGAAGGTATCGTCATTAATAGTATCTTGTGTGTGTAATTTATCCCAATAAGAATAGCGTTTTTTTTGAGAAGAATAATTTTGTATAAGAGGATGTATAGGAAAAAAGGTGATTTCTTCTTTATTTTCTAGTGATCGCTGTGTGGTGGGTAAAAACGTACGTATACTCTCTATGGAATCACCAAAGAATTCTATGCGTATTGGATATTCCTGAAAATGGCCTTGTTTATCTTTGGAAAAAATATGGGGAGGATATATGTCAAGAATATCACCTCGAGAAGCAAGTTCTCCCATAGTGTTTACCATTGGAACAGTGCGATATCCCCATTCAAAGAGTTGTTCTATAAGGAGTTCTTTTCCTATAGTATCTTGTGGTGTAATAGTGAGACTATTATGTTCAAAAAGTTCTTTTGAAGGGGCTTTCAAACAAAGATGGAAAGGAGAACAAAGTACAGCATTGTGAGAAGAATAACTAAGCTGATATAAGGCACTCATATACTGTGCATAAAAAATGGTGGGAGATTTTTTTATATATGTTGAATGTGGGAAATAAAGCCATTGCTCTTTGTGTTTTTCTGAGAAAAGAGCATTATAATGAATAAAGGTATCTATATCATTTTCTGGGAGAACAATAAGAACCTTTTTTTTATCAGAAAGAGCCATATTTGCGGCTAAAGAAAGTGAAGCGAGCCCACTTTTTTCTATACGAATATTGGGATGTTCATATAGTTTTTGTATCATAAAAAATTCCACGTATATGAAATGAAAATGTATTAAAAGAAGCGAGATAAGATTTCATCTTGGTACTTTATATAATAAGAAATATCAAAAATAGTAGATAATTCTTCTTTTGAAAAAATTTCTTGAAATTCTGGAGCATTTTGAATGAGAGTAGGGAAATATTGTTTTGTATCCCACGAGTGCATTGCATATTTCTGAACAAGTTCATACGCTTTTTGTCTGGAAATATTTTTTTCTATAAGAATATGAAGAACTCTTTGTGAAAAAAAGAGCCCAAAAGAGGCATTAATATTTTCCTTAATATTTTCTTTATTGAGTACTAGAGAAGAAAGTACAGAAGTTATTCTCGTAAGAGCATAATCAAGAAGAACAGTTGTATCTGGTAAAATAATACGTTCAGCAGAAGAATGGCTAATGTCTCGTTCATGCCAAAGAACCATATTTTCTAATGCCGTGAACGCATTCGATCGAATAACTCTACTAATACCAGTTATATTCTCAGCACTAATAGGGTTCTTCTTGTGAGGCATAGCAGAAGACCCTTTTTGTCCTTTAGAAAAAGATTCTTCAAGTTCTCTTATTTCCGTTCTTTGCAAATGTCTTAGTTCAACACAAAGCCGTTCAATGGTGCCAGCAATAATAGCTGTGGTTGTGAAAAATTCAGCATATCTATCTCTTTGTATAATTTGAGTCGAAATACTATCTCTATGTAAAGTAAGATAGGAGCATGCGAGCTCTTCAATTTGGGGAGAAACAAAAGCGTATGTCCCGACAGCACCAGATATTTTGCCAACGCAAAGGTTTAGTAAAGCCTGCTCTAAGCGAACACGATCTCTTTGGAATTCAGCATAAAAAGATGTCATTTTAAGGGCAAATGTTGTTGGCTCTGCGTGAACACCATGGGTTCTTCCCATCATGATACATTCTTTGCTATCTAGAATGCGATCCTTTAATGTGGAGAGAAGGATATCGATATCTTTTATAAGTAAAGAACCAGCTTGCCTAATGAGGAGTGCATTAGCAGTATCTACAATATCTGACGAAGTGCAGCCATAATGAATATACTTAGCAGAAGTTCCAAGAGATTCTTCAAGGTATGTTATAAAAGCAATGAGATCATGTTTTGTTTCTTCTTCTATCGCAAGAATACGGTCTACATCAATAATAGAAAATTGCTCAATATGAATAAAGTCTTCCTTTGGAATACGTCCTACGCTGTGCCAAGCAAAAGCAACAGCTTTTTCTACTTGTAACCATGTAGAATACTTATTTTCTAAACTCCATAAAGAAGACATTTCTTTTCGAGAATAACGTTCTATCATGTACTGTCCTTAACGAAAATAATCCACACAAAACTAAGAAACACGAGCCAACAGCAGATTCTGCCATAATAAGGAAGAATCTTTATTTCTCAATTCCATAAAGAAAAAAAGTATTTTATAAAAATAAGATAGCCCCTACAGCGAGGCAAATATGCTTATTTCTCTTTAGCAGCTAATCTAGCTTCTTTAATTCGTAATTTTAAGGTTTCTTTTCTACGTTTACGGCGCCTATCTATTTCTTTATTCCTTTCTATCTTCTTGTGAGACATAGCGTATTCCTCGAGTTATGATTTGTAAGCAACACTGTACAGAAAAAAAGAATTTTTGTCTAGTAAAAAAGAATTTTTGTCTAGTAAAAAAGAAAGTTTATTCTGCAGTCATTCTTTGTAATTCTTCCACGCGTTGTTTTTTGTTAAGGAGTGTTACAGCCGTTACAGTTGTCTCTTGTGTTACGTGTTTCTTTATAAGAAAGTGTTGTTTTGCATGCATAGCTGTTTGCTTCCAGTGAGTAATAAGAAGGATTTGTCTTTGTTCTGCTAATGCGGCAATGGCAAGAGCGACACTTTTTAATGTATTTCCACCGATGCCTGTATCTACTTCATCAAAAATAAGAGTAGGTAGTTCCGAAGAAGAAAGAATATTTGTTATTGCTAAAAGAAAACGAGAAAGTTCTCCACCAGAAGCAATATTTTCGAGTGGCATTGGTGGATGTCCAGGATTTTGACACCATACTAACCTTGCTTTGTCTTCAAAACACTGTTCCCATATTTCTTGAGATGTAAAAGAAAAAATAACTTCACAATGCTCTGAAAAACCAAGGGGAAGTAGTGCATTTCTAATTTTCTCGGCAAGAATGATAGCTCCATCCCTTCTTTTTGTATTAAGAGAATTAAGGCAAAACGAGAGAGCTTCTTTCAATTTTTCTTCTTCTTTATTAAGATGTATGATGTCTAGCTGACAAGAATCTAAAAAAGAGAGATTTTCTTCAATTTCTTTCTTGAGTAAACATATTTCATTAAGATTTCTATGTAACTTTCTTTTTAATTGAGCAAGTTGATATAGTCGTGCTTCAATAGATTCTATATCATATTTTGGTAATGAAGGAGTGGGTCTTTGTATTTTTCGAGCAAGTTCTTTAAAGTAGAGTATTGTATTTTCAATAATAGAGATATCTTCTTCAAAATCCTGTTCAGTTCTTGCGAGTATGATAATAATTGAGTGAATATTTTCTATTTGATCAAGTAAAGAATGTTCAGAGTGAGAGTGGAGCAAAGTATAACCTTTTTCAATATTTTCTGTAATATGTTCAAATGTTTTATAATGTCTTTTTATCTCTTCCAATTCTTCTTCTTCATTTTCTATAGGAGAAACGAGCTCTATTTCTTTTTGTTGATATTCTAGTAAATCTCTTCTTTGTGTCAGTTGTTCAAATTTTTCTTTAATACGCATTTTCTTCTTGTGCAGTATCCGTAATTCTTGTAGAAGGAAATCTTTTTCTTGAAGGAGATTGCTTTCATTGATAAAAGTGTCTAATAATTGGCTTTGGAAGGAATGTTGTAAAAGTTTTTGTTGAGAGTGTTGTCCTGTATTTAACAGCAATGTATTTTGTAATCTAAGAATACTTTCCTTGGAAGAGAGGGTATCATTTATAAAAAACCTGCTTCGCCCTGTGGAAGAGAGCATTTCTCTTCGAAGAACTAATTCTCCTTGCGAAGTGGAAAACATTGCTTCAACAGAACTTTTTTCTGTACCGAAACGTATGATGTCACTTGAAAATTTTTGAGCCATAAGAAAAGAAAGGGCTTTTATGATAAAACTTTTTCCGGCACCACTTTCTCCTGTTAACACCGTGAGGCCATCTGTAAATTCCATTTCTATATTTTCAATAAGCCCGAAATTACGTATTCTCAGATATTCCAACATATGTTTTCTCCAAGTGCACTAGTCATATACTATAGCATAAAGTGGTTCTTTTTACAAGAATTGTTGCTAGCTTCTATGAGTTTGCTGTAAAGTATTTGTATTATGGGGTTTTGTTTACCCTTTTATATGGCGTTTTCCATCTATATTGTAAACAATTGTATAGAGATGGTGTGTAATAAATAAGCATATAGTACGGGAAAATATCTTTGGAGAATAGTTGGCTCTAGTGGAATATATATTAATGTAAGATGGTAGGATCTTCTCTAAAAAATCAAGTACCTATCCAAAGTTGTTTTGTATAAGGCATATTCCACAAAAAGGAAGATGGATGTGTTTGGTAAAGGGCATGTGGAGGCCGTAACTAATGGATAATTCTATTATTGTTAATGTTGTCTATTCTGAGGTATTAGAAAAAAAGAAAATGAGATCCCTAGTATAAGGGGAGTAACAATACTTTCTTATCATGGTATTATTTTAGTCCTGTAGTATGTGGTTGAAAATATATTTATAAAAGACAAAGAGATGTCGTATTTTCAATGATAGAGAAAGCTTCTTTAGTATAGTGCTTAGTTTTTGTAAGTATACTAATAAGTTAGCGAATATTTTTTATATAATCAAGTAGAGAATACTAAGAAAGTGAGATATGGTATGTTTGGGTAATAAGGTTTTTGTATTTTTTAGGTCACGCTTTTTATAGTGCGGAGTTGCAGCATATATATGAGAAGGAGGTGATGAATGTTCTGAAAAATATGAAATGAGTACGAAAGACACGTTATATATCAGTGTTTTATGTAAAATAACAGAGTGCTGTGAAAAGTATGATAAAATTAATGCAGCCATTGTCTTTTATTATTGAATGGAGTAATAAGAAAGCGATAATGTACAATAACTATCTTCTTGGAGAGAAAATATAAGAGTGTACTATACCTAAAGGATTTTTTGTTGTGATATAGTAAAAAAAAGTATATAATTAGAGCTCCCACTTAGTATACTTCATTAGTAAGATACACTAGTGTATGAGATTACTTATTTGAAAATAACTATCTTGCTGGAGAAATAGAAATTATGCTGGAGTTCTTGTTAGTAAAGGCGTTATGAAGAAATATTGGTGGTATTTTCTTTATGACGTAAGGGGGCGATTATACAGTGGTGGGTTTTATTTTGCAAAGGAGCATGCATGAGTGTACGAAAAAGTGCTGATTTATTATTAGAACATCTTATGGGTGTCTTCTCTATAAAAGGCCTTTCTTTTAATAAAGATAATGAATGTATTTTAACAATAGATAGCAAAATAGTCTTTCTTTTCTATTTAGATGAGAATGCAGGTGCATTACTTTTAAATGCTGTGGTGGACACTATAGATTTCGACAGTTCTGCATCTAAAAAGATATATTATGAATTATTGTGTGGAAATTATAATTGGGCGTATAGTGCAGGTGGAACGTTAGGCATAGATAAAAATACAGGTATTCTTACTCTATGCTATCGATACACGTTACCAATAGCTCCGCAAGTATTTACTGATTCTCTCGCACGTGTGGCAAGTGCTGTAGAGCATTGGATGAAGCGTATCGAAGAATTAGAGAGATAGGAAAAATGTATATTCTGAAGGTAAAGAAGATTTTTATAATAATATTGTAATATGGTCAGGGTGATAGTGTCTTTTTTATAGTCAACTTTTTTCTTAATAGATAAGAATTTCTGGAAATTGTATGGCATGGAAATATTTGTTCACTAGTAAAAAGTTGTTGAAATAGGTAAATAGCAATGTTTATTTGGTATGCTAGCTTTCTCTATATACAGATGCACGGTTTTTTAGAAGAAGATACAAGAATGTGTAAAGGAAAAGAATCTCTCTAAAAGAAAAAGTGAGGTTATATGTATGGTTTTACTGGGAGAATAGTTCATATCAATTTGAGCACGCAAATAATAGAAATAGAAGAACCCTGTGAAGAGTTCTATAAAAAGTATTTGGGTGGTAGTGCTCTTAATATGTACTATATGTTAACAAAGATGAAGGCAGGTACTTTGGCATTATCAGAAGAAAATCTTATTTGTTTTTCTGTCGGTCCAGCAACAGCATTACCGATAGCTGGACAAAGTAGAATGACAGTTACTTCAAAATCTCCACTTACAGATGCGATAGGAGATTCTCAAAGTGGTGGTTTTTTTCCAGCAGAGTTAAAAAGAGCTGGTTTTGACGCAATAACAGTGCAAGGCAGAGCAAAGAGTCCTGTATATATATATGTGTGTGATGGGAAGGTTGAAATACGTGATGCAAAGGCGATGTGGCTATCTGAAACAGTAGAAGTGGAAGAAATGATACGCAAAGATACCGGTGAAGAGAATGTGAAAATTGTTCAGACAGGAATAGCAGGTATAAATGGTGTCCTTTTTTCTGCAGTAATGAACGATTGCAATAGGGCTAATGGAAGAAATGGACTGGGACTTATTATGGGAAATAAAAATCTGCGAGCTATTGCTGTGCGTGGTCGCAAAAGAATTATTCCATATGATAGAGAATCTTTTAAAACATTGGCGTGTAGTGGGATGGAGCAATTTTCTAATTCTATGATATCCGATTTAGCAATATTTGGGACATCAAGTGCAGTTGGGAGCTCTCAAAGTGCTGGAGGCCTTCCAACTCGTAATTATACAAGTGGTGTTTTTGAGGGATGGAAGCAGATTAGTGGGCAAGCTTTTAGAGAAAAACTACTCCACGAAAATACAGAAAGAGAGATTGAAAGAAATGCATGTTATGCTTGTATGGTGCAGTGTAAGGCAGTTGCCAAGGTAGTGGATGGAGATTTTCAAACAGATCCTCGTTATGGTGGACCAGAGTATGAGACATTGGCAGCATTTGGTTCTTTTTGTGGAATAGATAATTTAGAAGCAATAGCAAAAGCTAATGAATTATGTAATAGATATGGTATGGATACAGTATCCACTGGAGCAACAATAGCATGGTTAATGGAATGTTATGAGAAATCGTTATTAACAAAAGAAATAGAGATATTGCTAGAAGGTATTGTGCCTTCATTTGGTAATGCTAAAGCAATGATTGAACTTATTACTATGATAGCATACCAAAGAGGTATAGGAAGAATACTTTCAAAAGGTTCTGTGCGAGCTTCTGAAGAACTTGGTATCGGTTCAGAATTATTAACAGCTGTAAAAAAACAAGAAGCTCCAGCACACATGCCACATATAAAAAGATCCTTTGCTGTTATTTATGCAACAAATCCTTTTGGTCCGGATCACCAAAGTAGTTGTAGTGATCAAGAATATGAATTGGATTATGAATTTTACAAAGAGCGGATGCTGTATATGGGTTTTTCAGAACCTCAGGAGAAATATAGTTTAACAGCAGAAAAAATTCGTTTTGCAAGAGAGACACAGTATTTTTATAGTACATTAGATAGTATGAGTGTATGCCAATTTGTATGGGGCCCATCATGGCAATTATATGGACCAAAAGAATTTGTCGAGCTCATTCAATCTTCAACAGGATTTATAGATTTTACATGGCAGGACGTATTGGATGTTGGGAGAAGACGTATTATTATGATGCGACTTTTTAATGCAAGGGAAGGTATGGGAAAAAAAGAAGATGTCTTGCCATCAAAATTTTTTAAGCCTTTGCAAGGAGGATATACAGATTCATTGACAATTAGTAGGGAAGAATTTGAAAATGCGTTAGAAGAATTTTATATTCAATCTCAGTGGGATTTGCAAACGGGATATCCAACAAAAGAGTCTTTATATAATGCCAAATTGGAATGTTTTGTCCCAATTTTGGAGAAACTATCTGCACAAGTATAGATTTTTTATACCTTTTATGATAGAATCTGTAATATGAAACTGTATAGTCAAGAGCCTAATGTTTTGCTAGGAAGCCTTATAAGAGGAGGATTAGAATACCTTTTACTTGAAGAAAACTCGTCATTTAGCAGTGAATGTGAGGTATTTGAGAAACAAGGTGATACTGCTTTTTTAGGTGAGAATATTTTGTCTAGTACCCATACAGAAGAAGTTGTTCCGTTGTTGCGGCAAAAAAGTATTAATGTCATAAAGGGAGAAAATACTGCTGAAGAAATAAAAATTGATACTCCTGAGAAAATAAGAAAAGACAATATCTTTCTAGATGAAAGAGAAGGAGTGCTAGAGTGCGAAAAGAGTAATGCTATTAAGGGAGAATCTGAGACCACAATAAAAGAGACATATTCATTGCGGGACAAATATACGCCAGAGAGAAGAGAATACACAGAGAAAAAATTCTGGGATATACGATTTCAAGAATTATTTGATAAAAGCAAAAAGACTCCTATACTGTGGACATATTTTGCTTTGGGAGAAGATATTTTCTTACATCCTTCAAAGAGTCGACGAGAGACATTGCAAATGATTATCTCATCACTTAGAATGAAACAGGGGACGCATTCTTTCTTTCCATTCACAGCACCACAGGAGAATGGTGTTTTATTGGAATACAAAGAGGAATTTCTTTCTATTGTGTCAATGTTGGTACCTCGGTTAATAGTTTTTTTTGGTGAAGAAGGTGTAGAGAAGCTTACTTCATGTACGGCACCCTCTATAATGCAGGAATTTATTTTTCAGATGCCGACACGGGCAATAATTCTTCCGAGTATTAATTGTATGTCTACATCAGAAGTATATAAAACAATATCATATATGAAGGAATATACGCGATGTCTATCGTTATAAGGGCCACTGTATAGTGTTGGAACAACAAACAGATATAGCGCATATTTGGCATCCATTCACACAAGAAAAAATGGAAAAAGTGCCTCTGCGTATACAATATGGAAAAGGCTTATATCTTTATGATGATAAGGGTAACAGTTACAAAGATATGATTTCAAGTTGGTGGGTAACACTGCATGGTCATTCTCATCCAAAAATAGCAAAAGCTATATTTCAGCAAGCAAGTAAATTGGAGCATGTACTTTTTGCAGGATATACGCATGATCCAGCAATAAATATTGTAAAAAGACTTCGAGTTATCTTGCCGGATAATCTTAGGAAATTCTTTTTTTCGGATAATGGTTCGACATCTGTTGAAATAGCATTAAAGATAGGATATCAATACTGGAAAAATAGAGAAGAAGAGCGAAAATATTTTATTTCTTTTGAAGGAGCTCACCATGGAGATACTATTGGAGCTATGTCTGTAAGTGGACCCTCGTTACATAATTCTATGTTTAAAGAACTATTATTTGACACAAAAATAATATCGTATCCATACACGTGGGAAGGTGATAATGAAGAACGAATTGAGAAGGCAGAGCGACATTCTTTGGATCATTTAACGCAATTTCTGCAAAAGTTTGGTTCGAAGACAGTTGCATGTATATTAGAGCCTTGTATACAGGGTTCTAGTGGTATGCGATTATGTCGTCCAGAATTTCAAAGGCGTGTGATAGAATTAGTGAAGGAGTATAATATTCTTGTCATTTTTGATGAAGTGATGACAGGCTTTGGTAGAACAGGGCCTTTATTTGCTTTAGAGCATATAGCCATTGCTCCAGATATTATTTGTTTGTCTAAAGGGTTAACAGGAGGATTTTTACCCTGTGCTCTAACGGTAACGTCACAAGAGATATATGATGCTTTCTGGAGCACGTCGCAAGAAAAAGCATTTTTGCATATGCATTCTTATGTTGCAAATCCATTAGGATGCAGTGCTGCTATAGCATCGTATTCATTGTTATTACATCCAAAATGTAAGAAAGCAAGAGAAGAAATAGAGAAGGTGCACCGGGAAAGAATGCCTAATTTAGTAAAAAATCTTCATCATTTACAATATCCTCGTATCCTTGGGACGGTTGCTGCATGCACTATACGTAGTGATAAAATGTTGTATAGAGAAGTACTAAGTGAGAAGATACAAAGTAGGGCATTACAGAAAGGCCTTCTTCTTCGGCTACTTGGAGATACTGTATATTTTTTACCTCCGTATTGTATTACAGAAAAAGAATTGCATTTAGCTTATGATGTGTTAGAAGAAATTTTGGACAATTTGTAGGAGAATAATAAAAAAGAAGAAAGAAGATATTTTCTTCAGTATATAATTATAGCGTATTGTATTGTTATTTCTCCTTTTTTTGCAGAGTTTTCAGCTGGATAATAACGCGGATGGAATATATAAGAGGATACGTTTGAAAAGGTTTCTTTTGGTTTTTGTGGTGTTTTATTAAGAGTCTATGCACGGTGCTGAAACATCCAGCATATAGCTGACAATTGCACAAGATGTAAAGATAGTAGAAGGCATTTTGCAGCTATTATTTTATTAGATGGCCTTTTGTAGGAGGTAGATTTCTTATTTGCGGGCTAATACAATGGTTCGTCTAAAACACATTATAATACTCTACCGACTGATTTCTTTCCTAAATAAGGACAATTGTTACAGCATAGCAGTATATTGTACTCTACAAATGAGTTACTGCCAAATGATAGTACATAAAAATTTGCATTTAGCATCTAGCATATCTGTTATAAAATCTATATTGAAGTTCTTGTAATATGAGGACTTCATAATCTTGGAACATTCCGTCGTAGAGTGGCAGGGCGTCAAATACCTTTGAGAAAGTTTGTGTCTCTTCCCAGAAATCAAATAGTTCGTTATCTTCTAAGGACTGAATATCTATGGGTATATGTGCCTCATCCCACATTTTAGCTAAAAATGTCATAAAGCACCTCTCAATGTAGTATTTGTTCCTTATGTCAAATTATTTATAATAAAGCAAGAAAAAAGAAAATTTTGTTTAGCAGAATAAAGAGCTTGACAAATATAGCATATCTTTATATAAAGATACCGTTGCGTTGTGCGTTAATAGCTCAGCTGGATAGAGCAACAGGCTTCGAACCTGTAGGTCGGAGGTTCGAATCCTTCTTAGCGCGCCAGAGTTTGCGTCCGTAGCTCAGCTGGATAGAGCAACAGGCTACGAACCTGTAGGTCGGAGGTTCGAATCCTTTCGGACGTGCCATAAATTCTTAACCATTTGATTGTATTGGGAATTTTTTAGGTAGTGCTTGCAAATATCTCTTTTTTAATGTATAAGAAGTAGGCTTGGTAGTGCCGAGATAGCTCAGTTGGTAGAGCAGAGGACTGAAAATCCTCGTGTCGTGGGTTCAATTCCCTCTCTCGGCACCATTTTAGGTGATTGTTTATTTTTGATATAAAATGGAGGCTTTTGTCATGCATACTATTTCTCATAGTAGGTCATCTTTCCCCTTTTATTACAAAATTCTTCTTTTGTCTTCCTTTGTTGTTGTATGTTCTTTTGTAGCCTATGGGATTTATTCCTATAAATATAATGTTTCTGTTGAAGAAACAAGAAGTGCTCTTACCAAGTTGAGTGATTCTGATGCTTCTGTTAGTAGGAAAGATCTCGAGAATATCCTTACAAAAGCGCCCAATAATATGAAAGCAGCGGTTGCCCTTGATATGGGAAATATTGCGATGCAAGAGGGAAAATATCAGGAAGCGAAGGAGAGTTATGCTATGGTTGCAGATTCTTCAGATACTGTTCATTTTTTGGGTATTTTAGGTGAGGCTCAAGCATTAATTGAATTAAATCAAGCGGTGGAGGCAATTACTATTCTCGAGAATTTAGAGAAGACTTTGCCAGAATATTTGCAGTCTGCTGTTTTGTTTACACTAGCTCAAGCTCAGGAAGAGATGAATTTAAAGGATGCTGCTCTTCAGTCGTATACAAAATTGCTGGTAATGGATATCGAAAATAAAAACTATATACAGTATCGAATTCAGAGGTTAGCTGCTTTATAAAATTTTTAATTGAGTAGGGATATGGTTGTAGAGGTTCTTGTTTGTTATACAAGAACCTTTTTTATTTAAAATAGAAATGGAGTGTGTATTTTAGACGTTATATACTTGCGTATATGCTAGTATATAGTAATAATTGTGAATTAGAAGCCAAGAATAGGATCTACATTTCTTAAATAAAATTTATTATCCATAACACAAGAATTTTTTTCTGGCTCGTATAAGAAAAGTGGTTTTAGTTTATAGTGTATGATATCACATTGTGTGGAACACGTACTGTCCATAAAATGTGCTTGCCTAAATTCTTTTTTGCATACTGCACATTCTTTTATCTTTAAGTTTTTTCCATTTTGTATAAATCCAACAGAAGCACATTCTCTAGAACAATATTTTCCTTTAGATGAAGCTCGTACTTTGATAGTTGTACTGCAGATAAAACAATATTGTATTTTCTTGTTGTTACGTGCTTCTGCATAGCAAGCTCGTGAACAATAGTTTTTGTCCTTTATTCTTTTTTGTGAAATAGTGATATCTTTTGAACATTGATGACAACATACTGACGGCATGCTATTTCCTTTTCTTAACAGATTTTTTTCTTAAGGATACAAAAGTAATAGTATAGATAGCTGGAATTTGTTTATATTGTGTAATTATAAATAGGTAATGCTATCCTTCCTTGATGATTTTTATCTTAATATTATCCTAAATAAAATAGATTACATGCTGCGAATGCACGAATTGTGTTTTTTTTATTTTCTGTATTTGGATCTTCTCTTTCGGAATAAATGGCGTGGTAAAGAGCTAATAAACGTCGATGTTCGTCCGATTCAATAAGTACAAAATCGTTATTCTCACTTCTTTCTTTATGTTGTTTTGTCGATTTATGCTCTTTATTTATACAGTACATATAAAGATCTCCTAATAACTTGGTATAATTTAGTATATAAAAATATAATGTTATGTATATATATTATATACATTTTTGTATAATATATATAATATTATATACATTGTATACATTCTTATAATAAATGTATGTATATTGTCAAGTATTCTAAAAGCACTATAGTTACACAAAAGTAGATATTATTAATAAAGTTATTTTTTATTCTATCTTAGAGATGATAGTTGTTTTTATTATGATAAAATTTTATTAGATAAGATTTAGTAAAATATATTTATACATTGTATATATTAGAAGTCTTTTCTCTATTTTCTCATTTATAATGGTGATATAATAAATATTATTGTATTAAATATAAAATATATAAAACATATAGAAAGTAGAGATATAGAATAAGATATTTTTTAATTATATTGATTTTTTTAACTATTTGTGTATACTGAGCACCATATCGTAATGCTTTGGGAGAGAAAAGAATGGCAGGACACAGTAAGTGGCATAATATTCAACATAGGAAAGGAAGACAAGATGCTATTCGTGGTAAGATTTTTACAAAAGCTGCAAAAGAGATTATTTTAGCAACTAAAATGGGCGGTAGTGATCCAGCTGCGAATACACGTTTACGTCAAGCAATAGCATCGGCAAAAGCAGTGAATTTACCAAAAGATAAAATAGAAACAGCAATAAAAAAGGGTACAGGAGAACTTGCTGGTGGAGAATTGGTGGAATCTATATATGAAGGATATGGACCTTCTGGGGTAGCCTTTCTTGTGGAAGTTGCAACTGATAATAAAAATAGATCTGTTTCTGAAGTGCGGCACTTAATAACAAAATATGGTGGCTCTATGGGAGAAGTTGGATGTGTTTCTTGGATGTTTGATAGAGTGGCGGTGATAACAATAGAAAAGAAAGATATTGATGAAGAAATATTATTTGAAAAAGCACTTGCAAATGGTGCTGATGATATGGAAGAGGGTACGGAGTCGTGGTCTATTTATAGCCAAATGAATGTTTTCACAGTATTAAAAGAATATTTAGAATCAGAATCATATACTATTGAAAGTGCAGAAATAATTATGAAACCACAAACTACTGTTGTAATTGATGATGTAGAGATTGCCAAAAAGATTATTAAAATGGTAGAGAATCTTGAGGATAATGATGATGTCCAAAATGTTTTTTCTAACTTTGATATTGCTGATGCTGTGTTAGAACAATTATTTAAATGAAACAAATACAATATAAATTTTTATCATATATCACTTTGGAAAAAGGGCTTTCAAAAAATACTATTATTGCGTATAAAAAAGATCTTGAACATTTTCTATTATATTTAGAAGAGCAATCTCTCGATGTATTTTCTGTGACTGAACAAAATTTCCTTCAATATCTCGTTTTTTTAGGAAAACAAGACATTTCATCTCGTTCTATATCAAGACATCTTTCTACGCTACGGTCTTTTTATTTTTGGGGTGAGAAAAATAATATATTTCAGTATAATCCTCTGCAATATTTGAAAAATCCTAAAGGGGTAGAACACCTTCCTGTTTTTTTAACACAAGAAGAGGTTAGCCTTTTACTTTCTTCTTGTTTGGCGGAATCAAAACTAGAAAAAAGGGATAATGCTATTTTAACTGTACTATACGCAACAGGTATGCGTGTTACGGAATTATGTGCAATTAAGATCTATGATGTTGATTTAGAAGCTCGAATTATACGTATTTTTGGTAAAGGGAGTAAAGAAAGAATTGTTCCAATTCATGTGGGATGTTGTATTATTCTTAAAGAATATATAGAAAGATATAGATGTGAGTTGTCTCCTACAGAAGATGTTCTTTTTTTAAATCGATCTGGTTTTGGTTTATCTAGACAAGCTGTTTGGAAGCTTATTCAAAAATATACAAAAAAAGTAGGAATAATAAAAAATATTTCTCCTCACACACTACGACATAGTTTTGCAACACATCTTTTAGAAAATGGTATGGACTTACGTAGTTTACAGATATTATTAGGACATGAGGATATAGTGGCAACAGAAGTATATCTTCATATACAAACACAAAGATTATTTCAATTACATAAAGATTTTCATCCAAGAAATCAGAGCTAATACAATAAGAAATTGATATTATATGGTATTGTAACAGTATCTTTTTCAGCACAAAGTAGAAATAATCTTGTATGGTAATGAAATAAAAAGAAGATTTGTAGAAGAAAAGAATTTACCTTCTCCTATGAAAATAGGATAACGTCTTTCTTTGCTTCTTTTATACAGGGTTTTTAGGTAAAGGTTTTCTTATCTTCCAAGGGCCTCAAAATCTAAATCAGGTTCAAAGGGTGTAAAAAAGATATTTCACAAATACAGGAATGTAGGAATGTCTTTTAAGAAAATATAAATATATAAAGTAATACATTATCTGTAATTTAAAAATGGATATAAATACTAATATAAAAGTAACTTAATTGTTAGAGTGGTATTTTTCACTAAAAGAATATATTGAAGGTACACTGTTATTCTTTAGAATGGGCGATTTTTATGAGTTATTTTTTGAAGATGCGAAGATAATTTCTAAAGTGTTTTGGTGTTCTCTGTAAAAAGGCAACAATACTTTCGTAAAATGGTTTTGGATTTCCCATAGCAGAAAAAAGACTATTCTTTTTGAGGGAGAATAGTATGTAAAAAGGAATCAAAATTATATGGTGCATTATATGGTCCCCATACGATTTTTGTAGTTGTAATAAAAATAGTTTTATTGGTGTTATGTGGTATTTTAACAGCATCTTTTTCAGTACAAAGTAGAATATCGTCTTGTATGGTAGTAAAAGAAAAAGAAGAATGATCTGTTTGTATATAGTGGTGTTTTGGTGTTCTCTGTAAAAAGGTAACAATACTTTCGTAGAATGATTTCGGATTTCCTATAGCAGAAAAAAGACTATATTCGGAATTGAGTGAGAAAAATTCTTCTCCTGTATGAAAATTGATAAGTGATACAATCTCTATTGTAAACGTATATAATGGAAGTGGGTATTCTTGCAGACGTTTTTTTATAAAGGGTTTTAGTGTTTCGAAGTGAGAAGGAGCAATTTTCATACAAAAAGCATCTACATAAGAAAAAGCAGATGCATCTTCCCTCCATGTTCCATATGGGATAATTTTATTCCATTCTTCCAAGATATCTTCTGGCCGCAGAAGACAGATAGTTGTATTCTTTGTGAGAGACATATGTTGAAATGCATCATCAAGAAGAAAGAAATCTTGTTTAAGAGTTTGCAAAGCATAGTGAGCAGCTCGATTTCTTTTTGGATCAATAATGCAATGAATAGTTGGATATTTTTTTGCGAGCATTAAGGGCTCGTCACCGGCAATAAAAGCAGAATCCTTTTGTGATGAAATAAGAAATGGAG
Source organism: Desulfovibrionaceae bacterium (assembly GCA_051650105.1). GTDB lineage: Bacteria > Desulfobacterota > Desulfovibrionia > Desulfovibrionales > Desulfovibrionaceae > CAMWXW01. The sequence goes on along the minus strand of JBOFIJ010000013.1, from coordinate 34,979 downwards.
TGTGTGGGGGAGATGCTTTATATCCTCGCGAGATGAGAGTGGGAAATAAAGAATGCTGAAGAGAGTACTCTATTATATAATCAACAACAGGAGTTTTTCCTGTTCCACCCCAAGCAATATTACCAATAGCAATAACAGGAATATGAACAGTATCTACAGACTTACAATATTTCCAATAAAAGTGCCTACGAAGCCACATTAGTAAAGCATATAATAGAGAAAAAGGATAAAGAAAGTATGAAAGATTTTTTTGAAGAAAACGCAAAATAGCATCATTCATTGGAGTACTGAGTCGCAGCCTCATCAACGTTCCAGATTAACTTACCATGAGTAGGCCTTACTAATTGAGGTGGAATACTTGGTGGAGCGAGAATATTAAGTGCTTTCGAGAGAACAGGTGATTTTTCTTTGCCAGATGCCATAAAGATAACATAACGAGCATTATTAATAACAGGCATGGTGAGTGTTATACGAGAATGTTTTTCTCCTTCAATAAATACTTCTGTTGTCATTTGTTCTTGAAGAGAGAGTGCTGGGCTATTTGGATAAAGAGAGGCAACGTACCCTGTTATGCCAACTCCAAGCATAATAATATCAAAACGAGGTAACTCATTGTTTTTAATAGAGAAATGATTGATGAGTAAATTGTTATAGGCTGTCATTGCATCATGGGAAGAAAGCTCTCCTCGGATGCGATAAAACCTTGTTGCAGAAGTATGGGATAAAAAAGCCTTTTTTGCGATACTGTAATTACTAGATGGGTGTTCAATAGGAACGCAGTGTTCGTCCACCCAGTAAAAAGAGAGACATTCCCAAGGAAAGGCATTTCTCCATTTTGGACTAGCTAGAAGATTAAAAAGGGGTAAGGGTGTTTTTCCACCAGAAAGAGCAATAGTACAAATGCCACGTTGTTCAATAGCTTCTTTACACAATAAGAGGAGTAATTGAGCCGTATGTTCCGCCATTTCTGAAGGAGTTTTGTGAACATGTAATATAATTTCTGTTGTTCTTACCGTGTCTGGCATATAAAATGTCTCCATGAAAAAATACAAGAGAAGTATACAATGTAATATAGCAAAAGACAAGCATTTCTCTCTCTTTTGTTTCTTTTCATAAAATTCTTTACAAAATTAATGTGATGTATTATACCTCTATTACTAAGGACTACTATAAATAAAGGAGTAGCTATGAATTCTGTAGGCAAAGTTTTGCGTTCTGGTTTTGTACAAAGAGCTATTCCATTACACTCAGCGTCTCCAGCTCCTCCTGTAGATAGAGTACGGGCAGTTCAACAGCGATCTAAGCCAGTATCGCCTAGTGCGTATAATAGAGTGCTTGCACATACGCCGTATAAATACCAGAATAGTACAGGCTCTTTTACTTCCCACAACGGTAGTGTGTTGGAAGAAAGAATAGTTTCGACACGGGAATCTTCCGACTTGTCTTCTGCAAAAAGAGAAGAAGATACAAGAAAAAGTAGTGTATCTTCTAAAAATGTGCTAACTCTTGCAGAACAGAGAACGGAAGAAGAGATTAGAGCGTATCAAAATAATCCGAGAATAGCACAAAGGGCTGCTATTGTTAACTTGAAAGTACTTGCTTTATTATCACAGTCGTCTATCGATATTACGAATCCATCTCAAACTGATAAGACTTCTTCTCATAAACAAGATACTATAGTATTGAATGGGATTGATACAAACGATAAGGAAGCTGTAAGTAGGGCATATGAAGCTGTTGGTGTACACTTAGTATGGGCTTAAGTATTGGATGTCTTATTGTGTAACAAGACATATCTTGTTCTTCATTTTTTCTAGTTGTAGTGTGAGCGATGTAATGATGAAGCTGCAAATGTATTTTCAATAGATGGTATTCGTAAATTGTTATTGTTAGAAATTTATGTGGGTGGATTATTTTCAGTGATATAGGGTATGGGACACAGGAATGAGGATATATATCCTATAGTAATTTTTGAAAAGAGTTGACAAAGGGATAAAATGTATTACTTGATTATATATAATCCATCACTAATTTTATTAACAGTATTACAGTATTGATACATAAAAAGAAATATGGGTGTGAAAAGGGTATCTTTAAAGGTGCCCTTTTTTTTGTGAAGTGATTTGTAAAGAAAATATCCGAAGATATAATGTAAGAAGAAAATAAGAAATGAAAAATTGTTATCTCTTGTTTTAAATTTAATACTCATAAAGAGAGTTAGTGTTTAGTACTAGGAGAGAGACTTTATATTTCTATTACTGATGAAGAAGAAAAAGAAAATTATCTTCTCTTAAATAGAGCTTGTTTAAGGCTAAATATTTTATTTGAAGAGCATATAATAAAAGAGAAAAGATATGATATTATAGTGGTATATCTGGGGGTGGTTATTCTGGTCGTATTATAGAGCTCATGCCTTCTATTGGAAAGTGTGTTTTCTGTGGATGAAGATAGATAATTCTTGTAGAGTATCGAAATTGTTATTAAGAGTGTTTTAAATAATTTACTATTGTTTAAAGCATTATATTACACGTAGAGTGGGAAATAATATTATATAGGTCGAGAGTGTAAGCACGTATGTGATATGCTCTTTAATTCTTTTTATATAAGCAGATATATTGGAATGTTATATTTCTGATAGAAAATATCTTATTAAAAAAATGATGTGAATCTAGTGATGATTTCTGGAAGTGATCTTCATGCGGTAATTAATAGTAGTAAAAGATGGATTTGTGTACGTAGAAACGAGGGTCACCCTTTATGAAATAAAATAATACCAAAACGGCAGATTTTTTGTATATTGTTTATGTGCAGATTTAACTGCTATGCATTTAATGAATGGTTTTTGTTTTTACAGAGAAAAATGTCCCGAGTAATCCTATACAAATTGGTAAAACAAAAAGAAGTGTTACATAAAACATAGAGGGAAAATGAAGTTCAAGAACAAGTGGAGGTAAATATAAGATATCTTTAAAATAAATATATGTTATATAAAGCATTCCTGTTGCAGAAAGAGAACCCATAAGAGCCTGTATAAATGACGTTGTGATAAGTGGGAAAAGGATATACCATTCAGGAGCTCCAATGAGATGTAATATCTCTACTTCTGTTTTGCGGGAATGAAGGGAGAGTGCAACTGTATTTCCTATAATAAGAGCAAGACTAATAAATAAGAGGATAATGATTGGAAGAATAACATAGCGATAGAGATGGATCCACATGGTAGAAAACTTATCTTTAAAAGGGCTATTAAAGACTCTCTCAACATTTGGCAAGGCTTCTAGTGTTGTTTTCGTTTGTTTTATCCATTCTGGTATATCCGTAATATCTTTAGGAGAGAAAAACAAAATTGCAGTGGCTGGTAAAACAGCATTCTGTTGTTCTTTGCTTATAACATTTGATGGTATGATACGTTTTTCTAATAGGAGATATGCTTGTTTCGGAGAATATGTTTCTTTTTTGGAAAGATGGGGTAAAGTATCAAAAGCAAGCCATTGTTTATTTACTACATTCATATCTGTTTTATTTTTCCAATAAATATGAAAGACTACTTCTTCTCGTATATCCTGTAATTCTGTTTTTACAGTTGATATAAGCATGAGTGCAAGACCACAAATAAAAATAATGAGAGTTGTTGCAATATATGTGAAGAACTGTGAGTATTTATGCAATCCAATATCACGAATTCCTTGAAGAATAAGAAAAGAAAATGTTTTTAAAAATCGTGTCATGATTTATCCTATATGGTACTATAGTACTTTGGCTCCACTCCAATTAGCTTTTACGATAACACCATCTTCAAGATGTATTTGTTTAGCATTTGGGTAGCGTTGTAGAATATTTTCATCGTGAGTTGCAAGAATAACAGTTGTACCACGACCGTGGAATTGCATAAAAATATCCATTAGTCTAAATGTAAGAGTTGGATCAAGGTTACCTGTAGGTTCATCTGCTAGAATTACTTTAGGATTAACAACAATTGCTCTAGCAATAGCAACTCTTTGCTGTTCTCCTCCAGAAAGAGATGAGCATAGTACATTCATTTTCTTTTCTAAACCAAGGGCTTTAGATACAGCTTCAGTCCGTTTTCGAATTTGGTCATCGTCAAAAAACCTAATCCTAAGGGCCAAGGCTATATTGTTAAATACAGTATGGTCTAAAAGAACTTTGAAATCTTGAAAAACGACACTTACTTGTTTTCTAAGAGAAGAAATATCTTTATTGTGAAGATTATTAAGAGAAAAATCTGCTATTTTTGCGATACCTTCTTGAATAGGCAAATCAGCATAAAGTAGTTTAAGTAAAGTGGATTTACCAGCTCCAGAATGTCCAGTAAGAAAGAGAAAGTCGCCTTTATTTAATGAGAAGGTACAATTCTTTAATGCAATAAATTCAGAGAATGTGTGAGAAACATTATTCATTTCAAGCATATATAAAAGCCTTCATAGAATATAAAATACATAAAGTAGAGTATATTCTATAGAAATAAAGAAAAAAGTTCAAGTAATTTTTCTCTATTATAAAGGATACATACATAAATAATATAAAAATGAAATAGATAATGTATTACTTTACTAGTTATGTGATTCTTTGGAATGGAAAGTTATGAGCGTATTGTAATTATACTTGCTTGTCTTCCCGTGATAGTATTTTTTCTATATGAAAAAAAGAGGGGAGAATCGTATGTACAAATATCAATACTGTAGATATTTTTGGAGAGTATACCAACTTCTTCTAATTGAGATTGTGTTAGCTTCCAAAGATTCATTGTTTTTGTTGGAGCATCAAAAAAGGGTAACTCTTTATTGGACCATTCTTTATGTGCATTAATAAATTCAGCACGGTGTGGAGAAAGGCTTGGACCACGGACTACATAAACGTCTCGTGCAGATATTTTATAATGTTGTGTGAATTCAAGTATTGCTTTTTGCGGAAAATGGAGAGCATTTCCTTTCCAACCAACATGGAGAGCCATAATATATTTTCCAGAAGAATGTGCAAAAAGAAGTGGTTGACAGTCTGCTGTTTTAATAAGTAAGGCTATATTATGTAATGATGTGGCAAGTCCATCTGCTTCTCGTGCTTTTTTTTGGTATATCTGTGGGTCTTGTTGTGATGTGATATCAAAGACGGGGGGCTCAAATAACATTTTTGTGCCGTGAACCTGTTTATTTTCCGAATAATGGGGTAAAGCAAGTGTATTAAGCAATGCCTTTTTATTTAGATACGTTTGTTCCACATAAGGAACACTGTCGTATGAAATAGTATTATATAGAATAGAATTATTACTCAATGTACAATGGTGAAAAGCACATTCTATCGTGGGTAATGTGGGAAAAAGAAATGAAATGTACGGAAGTGAATTCATCATAAGATACTGACTCAAAGGAACGTTATTTTGAGTAGAGGATATATGTATTGTAAAGATAAGTCAAGCATACCAATACAGGAAAATGTTGTTATTACAGAAAAAAGAAGATTAGTAGCTAGTATTTTTAACGCAATAGATATTTTATTATACTGAGATAACACAAAATAATAGGAAGTTGTGACAAGAACCATAATGGTACTATAGGCTATATAGAAAAAAGTAGCATACTGGGACGAATAAATATTTCCTCCAACAATAAAAAAAGTGAAAAGGAGAAGGATAGCAATAAAAAGTGTAGTAGAAAAACTTTTACAGCAGGCATAAAATATATTTTCTTTATTGAGAATAAAGTAAATAAAGAATATAGTAGTACTGAAAGTGAAAAAGAGACTACACCCTACTATAAAACTCACTAAGAGGAATAAAAGAAAATTCATAGAATTCCTTTATAAGGGATTGTATAGAAAACAATCCTTTATTGTTTCTCTATAGTGCTGTATAACGACAAAATCAAGGGCTTATGCCTCCGTTTTATTATTGAAAAATGATTATTTTAAGGAAGTATTGTAAATAATTACTATTATGAGAAGAAAATATAATAGAAATATTATTGTTACGATAATTTACTATACTTATGAAGAAGGTTACTGCGTTGGGAAGTGAAGGAAAGTGATTGTAAATAGTGTTATGTGGAATATTGGTATAAATTGAATATAATTTTAATAAATAAAGTAGAATACAAAGAATATGATATATACCCTTAGAAAAAAGTATATAAAGTGAAAGATAGTAAAAATATATATATTACAGTATTGTAGACACAATATACTGTCTATTTTTTTCTTTATTGTTGTTTTTTGTATTGTGATATAATAGGTGAAAACCGTATTTTGGAATTAATAAAGAAATGTTGTCTAAAATAGTATAATAATATTTATATGATAACGATAAAAAGGTGGTCTTTACAAAAAAAGTATACGTGGTAGCGATAAAATAGAATTATTTGAAATGATTGTTGTGACAACATTATAAATAAATTGTAGATGATATATAAAATTCCACTATAAGAAAGTAGTCTTAATATTCTCATAGAAAATGCATCTTTGGAAGAAATGTTAGGAATTATAGGAGAATCTAAAGGAATTCAAACTCACAATGTACGTGGAATTTTCACATAACATATAGAGTTACCATAATAAGAGCATTTGACTGTACAAGAATTTTTTAAATCTTTATTACCAGTCATAATAATCTTTATTTAAGAGATACGGTAAAAGGAATTCAAACTCACGATATAGTATGGAGTCTTCATATGAGATATATTGTATGCGAAAAGCACGGTTGAGAATATCCTTAGAGAACAAAAATATTTTCTCACATTGTATTCACAAATGAGGAATTATATACGAAGCATCTTTATTGTTACAAAGCTTCTTGCTTTTTTGAAAGGCTTTGTGTAAATACATATTTTATGGAATAAGAATACAAAAATATTGTATGAAAAAGAATCTTTGTACTAAAATATACAACATGAATGTAGAGGTAGTATTGCTCTAAGCGGAATATGTTAATATTATTTCCGTACAGCAAAAAGATCCTGAGTATGCAATATTGTATGCAAAGGACGTTATGGGAAGTGAAGCATTTGCTGTAGGGAGTATATTCCAAATTCATAGTAGGTATAGCAACTGTGTATATTCTTTCTTTTATAGTAATCTTTTCGGACTGTATTGTCTTAATACACTATTATATACTAAGTGTGATTGTATGAGTATATTTGGAAGAGGAATTGTTATACTGTAATGATGATTAATAGTACAATTACTATAAAAGTAAGCAATAAGTGCTGGTGGCTATTATGGCTGTGGATTTCACATATATAGAAAAAATATTATGCAAATGTATTATTCTATTTACTATAATGCAAAAAAGATTTTTGATACAATAAAAAACAAATTATAGCTGTATTCTTTCTATACTTTGTAAAAATTTAGTGTATGTAAAACCACAATGCTTTTCTACAAGACACATATTTTCTAGAGAATTCAAAAATGAATATAATAATTGCACGCCCCATAATTTTTTCTGGGCATAATGATTTTCCATAGCAAGACGTGCTAAAAAATATGGAGTAAGTTCTGGTAAAATATTTCCATAACGTAATACTTTTTTGCCAAAACTGTTTATAATATCTTCACAAGAAAGTAAAAGAAAGTTGTCCATAAGAGAAAAGATCTCAAAGCCCATTCTTTTTGAAACAAGAGGAGAAGTATTGCTAACATTTTTATTATCATTACGTATTCTGTATTGAACCAGTATTTCTTGAAGAATATGGATATCTCCATTAATAAGAAATCGTATATGCTGATCAAAATCTTGTAATTGAAATTGTGACAGTTTGTAGAGACCTATTTTTTTAAGAATAGACGTTCTCATCATTTGTGAAGAGGCATTAAGAATATTACCTTGTATAAAGAAGAGTTTTATAAAGTCTTCTCTTGAACGAGAGGGTTGTTTAAAAAAATTTGTAATGCCGCTATCTTCTTTTCCAAAATCATTTATTGCCATTGCGTGTGAGAAAACAGAAGTACATGTGGGATGTTCTTCCATATAAAGAAATTGTTTTTCTAATCTCTGTGGAAGTGCAATATCATCCCCAGAAAGAAGCGCGATATATTTCCCTTTAGCAATAGTAAATCCTTCATTATATGTAGCAGATATACCTTTGTTATCTGTGTGAAGAAGAGTAGTAATTTTTGAATTATTTGCAAAAGAATTAATAATAGAGGGGCTTTTGTCAGAAGAAGCATCGTCGATAATGATAAGCTCAAAATTAGTAAAACTTTGGGCTAAAATACTTTCAATGGACTGAGCTATGTATTGTTCATGATTATAGGAACCAATAATGACACTAATAAGAGGAGTATCTTTCATAGAATGGCAAGAGCAAAAAAAATACCAGAGATACAAAAAAACCTCTTTTTAGGGAGGTTTGATTGTTCTTTACTGTATAGGATTAAAAGAGAATGAGGGAGAGCAAAATAAAGATTGGAATAAGAATACCAAAAGACCAAATGAGATATCCAAAGAAACTTGGCATTTTTACACCCTGATCTTCAGCAATAGAGCGTATCATAAAGTTAGGAGCATTTCCTATATAGCTATTGGCGCCCATAAAGACAGCACCTAAGGAAATAGCTAATAGTGTTTTTTCAAATACAGTCATAAGCATAGCAGGGTCGCCTCCAGCGGTATTAAAGAAGACAAGGTAGGTTGGAGCATTGTCTAAAAAGCTAGAGAGTAATCCTGTAAGCCAAAAATACATAAAGTTGACAGGCTCACCTTTATTTGTACTAACTAACGCAATAAGATTTTGTAATGCACCGTCTGTACCAGCTTTTAAAATGGCAATAGGTGCTATCATAGTGATAAATATTCCTATGAATATTTTAGCAACTTCTTGAATAGGAAACCAATTAAATCCATTGGCTTGTCTAGATTCAATAGAAGTCAATTTTAAAGATAATATAGCGATACCAATGAGGACAAGTTCTCTTAATATATTTTGGAATGCTAATGGAATATGATAGATTTCTAAAATATAAGGAGCCTTCCAAAAGCCACTGATAAGAACCATGATAATAATACCTAATAAGAGAAGAAAGTTTATACCGCCCTCTATCCCAAATGCCTCAGGAGTTTCTACTGTGGATGGTTTTGGTGATCCTTCTTTCTTATATAGAATACTATCTAAAATGAAATAAATAAATAATAATAATAAGGATACAAAAAACATTGGTAAAAACATATGTTCCATTGTCCAGAAGAAAGAAACACCATTTAAGAAACCAAGAAAGAGAGGTGGGTCTCCAAGAGGAGTAAGTGAACCCCCAATATTAGCGACAAGAAAAATGAAAAATACCACAGTATGTACTTTATATTTTCTTGATATATTAGCATTTAATAAAGGTCTAATAAGTAAAACAGCCGCTCCTGTTGTGCCCATGAAACTTGCTATAGATGTTCCAAGTAAAAGTATAGTGGTATTAACAATGGGAGAACCTACAAATCTTCCTTTAATACGTATTCCACCAGCAACGGTGTAGAGCGAAAAGAGCAATACTATAAAGGGAATATATTCTAAAAATAACACATGCAGAAGTTCATATATGGATATTTCATAGCCATAATGTATTGTGAAGGGAATAAAAAAGAGCACCGCCCACGCTATAGAAACTTTTCCAAAGTGATGATGCCAGAAATTTGGTGCAACAAGTGGAAAAACGGCAATAGAAAGAAGCATGCAGATAAATGGTAGAGCCCAGATAAGGTGCATTGTAGAACCATCAAGATGTGGTGCTGCATCTAAGGCTCCAATAGCAGGTGCTGCAATGGCACAAAAAGGCATAAAAGCTAATCCCACGAATATAGAAAATAGTTTAGTGAGGTACATATACATGTAAGGGTTCTCCTGAAGTAGACAATATATCTCTTCTCTATCAATAATGAAAGAAGAAGAGAGAAGTGGTGTATTATAACAATAATTTTGCTAATACACAATGATAACATACCAGTAAAATTGGTATTTTATTGATATAAAGTTATTAGAATACAATAAGTGTGCTAAACTTGCAAAACAAGAACTAATTTTTTCATCTTATTCTAGCAAATTCTGCTGTATAGTTAGCTAAAGTAGGTGCGTAATTTATACTAGGAAAACGGCAGTACTGCTATTATTTTGTAACAGAAGAAAAAGATACATACGTATAAGAGATACTTTTGTTAAAAATGTGCTGTAAAAAAGATATGAACATATGATACCTGAAATAGCGTAATATATTTATGGCTGCGTATTTATCAATTAATTACTAACAGATTTTTTATAATACATGACGCCACGTTAGGAAGCAAAAATTATATGGAAATAATATAATGGAGCATGTTAATAATCTATTTTAATAAACAGTAACAGTACTGTTATTGTTATAAATATAATAAAGATTATGAATATAGTGCAGTATATTGGTTACAATTGTATTATTGTATGCCAATTGATAGTGTACAAGAGCATTATATACTTTTTAGTTAAGAGATATTGTGTGGAATAATTCGTATTATTTTTTAAAGATAGTAAACAATAGGAAGAAAAGATACATGAGGATAAAAATATTGTTAAAGCCATTGTGACAATGTTAGTATAATATGGCCATAGCAATCAGAAATCGAATATTATTTTACAAATGTTTGATTACGATCCATTATAATTAATAGAACGTGCAGGGTATATAGAGAGCAAAGAATTAATATATGATGAAGGGGTTTATGAATGCCTTGTACAAATGGAGGAAACAGCACAAAATATTATGAACAAAAAGAGATACTATAATGGTAGTATTTGAATAATACAGTGGAAAAAATAAGGATGCTAGTGAACGTTACTAAAATGGGCCAAAAAATGATTCATCTACTTCCTTTATAAAAGTACACAAAACAATACAAACAATACAATATTATGGAAGAAGAGTTCTTTCTCTAAGGAGAGTGTCAACAATACCTAAATTTGCGAGAGAATCCTTGAAAGATTCGTATTCTTTGACTGTGCCAGTGAATGTTGTGTATAATCTAAACCATGAAATAGAATTTCGTTCAACCTGAACAAGCTCAGTAGAAATACCGTTATCATGGAGTTTTTTCATAGTCATATCGGCTGCGGCCTTATCTTTTAAAGCAAGAAGTTGTAGGGAGAAGCTGTATGTTTGTGAGGTAGAAGAAGGTATGACGCTATCTATGACGTTATCTATAGTACTTTTTTGAGATATTTTTGGTATAGTGGGGTTTTGTTTTTTTTGTACGACCCCAGAATCTTCTGGAATAACAAGTGGTTGGGCAGTATCTTGTAATATATTAGAATATGTTAATTCTTTTTCTGTAACAGGAATTATTGTATTTTGGGATATAAGAGAGGGTTCTTTTAAAAATGATTTTATAAACGGGAGTTGTTTTTGAGGAACATTTCCCTGTCCAATAATAAACCCTAAAAAGAAAACCCAAAGAATAAGTACGATCCCAGAAAGTAGATATAGTAATGGTCGCATGAAGAGAGAATATTTCATTTACATTTCCTCAGGAGCAGAGACTCCAAGAAGAAGAAGTCCTGTTGAAATAGTATTTTTAACAGCAATGCAAAGGGAAATTCTGGCAAGAGAGCGCTCTTTATGGTTTACTGTGTAAATTGGGAATCGTGAGTAATATTTGTGAAATAGAGCAGAAAGTTCCATTAGATAGATTGTAATGAAGTGAGGGGCGTGGTAAGCAATGGAAGAGTGTACACGATTTGGGAAATCAACTATTATTTTAATAAGGGCTATCTCATCTTTTTCTATAAGAATTGACAGTAATTCTTGAGAAAGTACGTGAGGTAATTCAAAATCTACTTTTCTAAGAATAGCAGCTATTCTAGCATGTGCATATTGTACATAAAAAACAGGATTATCCATAGTTTTTTTCGTAACCAAATCAAGGTCAAAATCTAATGGAGTATCATGTTTTCTTGACAAAAATATAAAACGTGCTGCATCAGACCCAACTTCAGTAATAAGTTCTCTAAGTGTATCAAAAGTTCCAGACCGAGTGGACATAGAAAGGGGTTTTCCTTCGCGAAGAAGAGAAACAAGCTGTATAAGTATAATAAGTAAAGAGTCTTTTTCCTCACCTAAAGCTTGAACAGCAGCATACATACGTTCTATATAACCGTGATGATCTGCTCCAAGTATTGTAATACAAGAAGTATATCCTCTTTTTTGTTTATTGGCTAAATAAGCAATATCAGATGCAAAATATGTATATGATGTATCTTGTTTTCGAATAACTCTATCTTTTTCATCTGCAAATTGAGAAGAAGCAAACCACAGTGCTCCATCTTTTTCATAAATATACTTTTTCTTCATTAATGAAGTAAGGACAATATCTCTTTCTCCTGAATCTATCAATGATTGTTCTGAAAACCAATGTGTGTGTTTTACGTGAAAAAGTTCAAGATCACTTTGTATAGTATCTAAAATTGATACTATTGCTGTTTTCTGAGAAATACTGAGCAATTCACTATCAGATAATGCAGTTACATCGTGAGAAAGTAGTATTTCTTTAGCAATAGATGTGATATAATCACCTTGATAATGATCTTCAGGGAAAATAATGCTGTCTCCTAGTAGTTCTTTAAGCCTAAGAAAAACAGAATTCCCAAGTATGTTCATTTGGTTTCCTGCATCATTTATGTAATACTCAGTATCCACAGTATAGCCAGCGTATTCATATATTCTTCGTAAACTATCACCAAATGCGGCACCTCTTGCATGCCCTACATGCAAAGGTCCTGTTGGGTTTGCCGAAACATACTCAATAAGAATTTTTTGACTTTTTATATCTTTTGATAAAGAAGAACATTGTCTAATACCGCCAAGAGTATTTTGTTGCACAGCCAATAATTGATTTTGCCAAAAAGAATGAGAAAAAGTAATATTGATGAATCCAGCCCCAGCTATTGAAACTTCATGAATAGAAGAGATGGTTTTTAAGGGTTTTATAAAATAAGTAGCAATTTCTCGTGGACTTTTTCCTACACTTTTTGCTAAAAGCATAGCTATGTTTGTACTAAGATCTCCAAACGAAGGATTATTTGGAGTTTCAATGACAAGAGAAGATTCTGGGAAATCTACACCGAGTGAAAGAGTTGTAGCGTGAAGGATAGATTTTATCTGTGTAATCATACAATACTATTACCTTTTATGGAATGAACTATAGCCATTTAAAGAGATCTTTAATTTGAAAATGCATTCTATCATATTCTGTTTGGGCGTCCTGTTGCATTTTTTTTAAATACGCTGCTTCAGATTGTACCGTAGCATATTCAACTATTTTGGGGAAGTCTACATGAGTTCTTATAATAAATTCATAACGTAACCATGCTGCAGTGTATCGTTTTGTCCGCCAATAAAAATTTGCAAGATAGACATCTCTGTCCGCTAATTTTTTTTTGATAAATAAAACACTTTTTTCAGAGCTTTCCGCATATTTTGTTTTAGGATAGTATTCAAGAATTTTATTGTAATATTTCTGAGCTTCGAGTAGAGAATTTATTTCTCTATCAACAGAGATAAAAAGAGATTGATATGATAATGCTATTTGAAAAAGAACATAAGGAATAGCTTGGTGTCTTGGATGAAGTAACTCAAATTCTTTATATGCCTCACTTGCCTCTAAAAAACTTTTTTGTAAGAAATAGGCATCAGCTAAATTAAGCTCTGAATCGATGGAATATTCACTAAATGGATAGTGATCTCTGATATCCTTAAAGGCTTTAATGGCTTTAGAATATTTTTTATTTTTCATTGATACTGTCCCATCTTCATAAAGAACATCTGCGGGAAGAATAGGTTTTTCTTTAGTAGCACAAGAAACTATAAAGAATGAAAAAGAGAAAGAAAAAATGAAAAACAAAAAATATTTCTTTACCATTGAACTATTGCTCTTCATTTTCAAGAAAATGGTTAGCGGAACATGCAGCTGTCACTCCATCACCTATAGCTGTAGCTACTTGTCTATATTGTTTAACACGAACATCGCCAGCGACAAAGAGACCAGGAATATTGGTTTCCATTTCAGGTCCTGAAGGAATAAAACCAGAATCATCCGTGTTAAGAGACTGTGGAAGAAAATCTGCATTTGGTTGCATCCCAACATAAATAAATAGACCATCGATAGGGAGTTCTTTTGTTGTATTATCTTGCGTATTTTTCAATACAAGACCTCGTAAAAAGGAATCTGTTTTCAAACTATCAACAACAGTATTTGTATGAAAGACTATATTAGGTGTCTTTTGTGCTTTTGCTACATAGAGATTTGCAGCTCTAAAAGTATCTCTTCTATGAATAATATGTACTTGACTTGCAAGGCGAGCAAGGTAAAGAGCTTCTTCAAAAGCCGAATTTCCACCACCAAGAACTGCAACAGGAAGTTTTCTGTAAAAATTACCATCACAAAGGGCGCAATATGAGACGCCTTTTCCAGTGAATTCTACTTCCTGTGGTATTCCAGCTCTTTTGTAACTAGCTCCTGAAGCAATAATAACAGTTTTGGCTTGTAAAGAGATGGTATCACCTTTCACTTCAAAAACGGAACCATTTTTAGAAATTGAATGTACTTTATCCGTGAAACTAGTATATTCATAGGCATCAATCTGAGCTTTCATAGCATCGGTAAGCTCATAGCCTTTTATTTCTTTAATACCAGGAACATTTTCTATTTCCGAGGTGAGGAGCATTTGCCCACCAGGAGTCATAGACTCAACAACAGCGACATTTCTGCCAAAACGGGTGAGATAAAGAATAGAAGACATACCAGCAGGGCCAGAGCCAATAATAATGGAATCATAAATAGTCATAATTATTGTGCCTTTGATATCAATTGCTTTATAGCGTCTTTAGTGCCAGAAGCCATTTGATCAACCATTTGGCCTTTGTCGAATAGAATGAGAGTGGGAATTGACCGCACGCCATATTTTGTCGCAACATCAGGGTTTTCATCTATATCTATTTTAACTATTTTTACGTTATCCTTGTACTCTATAGCTAAGCTATCTATTATCGGGGCGAGCGCGCGACAAGGAGCACACCAGGGAGCCCAAAAATCTACTAAAACGGGACTAGTGGATTGTAATACTTCTTGTTCAAAGGTCATATCAGTTATCTCTATAGTCATAAAATTTCCTTCATTGTGTCTATTTGATTTTGTAAACAATACATTTACCATGGTAGAATAAAAAAAAAGATAAGTAAAGATTTTTTTAATGTAACATGTTTCTTCTATGGGTGCTGTCTGTTTTGGATATATTGGCATTATATTTAGCTCGGGTAATTTTGCTAGAGTATCCATAAAAAGTAAAAAATAAGATAAGAGAACAGACTATATATTAAGAATGAAAAGGCCTACTTAATAACTTTGTATTGTGTTTAATAAAGCATAAGCCTTCTTACGCTGTGTCACATTTTTTTATACAGTGTATTCATCCAAAGCATAACACTTTGGAGAATGAAATTAAGGAGGACTATATGTTTTCAAAAAGGAACTTCTTTTCTGAAGAAGAGGATGATAGTCAACAAGAAGTGTTTGAGGTTGATTTTCCAGAAAATTGTGATGCAGAAAGTAAAAATCGATTTTTATGCCACTGTATGGATGTTGGTATAACAAAAGAGCAGGCACAATCTCTTGTTGATTTCTATTCACAAGAGCAAGAAGGTATTTTAGAAAAAACATATCAAGAGTCTGAGAATATTTTAAAAGACAAATGGGGCACAAGATATAAAAGTTCTTTGCAAAAAGCTCGTAAAGCACTTGTTGAGTTAGATAGAAGATTGTCTGGTCGTCTTATTCCAATTTTCACAGATGGGTATGGAAATAATCCAGTTCTTATAGAGATGTTAGTTGAAATAGGGAATATGCTAGAAGAAGATGTGCTAGGTATGCCAGCACAGGGAAGGGCGTCTAATAAAGCAATGTCTACAGAAGAATTCTTAACAAAAGTCGTGTTTAAATAGTAGAGTGCATTGAATTATCTAAGGGAGAAAGTATGAGAACATTAAAAAAAATAGCAGCAGAACAAGCAAATAAACAACCACAGCAGGTAGATAGCCTTACAGAAGAGGCCCCTATATTAAACCACATACCATTTATAGAAACAAGCCATGATTTATGGAATGTATATGAAGATATTAGTGATATTTCGGGAGCCTCTTGGGTAGAAATGAATGCTCCATTACCAAGTATAGATATGGGAACAACTCTACAAAAAGTAGATCTAGCTATTTTAGGTGGGGAAATAGAAGTTCCAGAAGATACAGCAACATTATTCGGTGGGCATCAAAAATATTTTGCTAGGATGATGCCAAAAATTTTAAGAAGAAGTGGAATGACAGCAGAGCAACGCATTATTTATGAAAACTTTAGAGCATATGCATTGCAAGAAAAAAAGGTTGTAAGTGCAGGAGCAACGAGCAAAAGCGATGGAGAATGTTCCAGTATTATAGCTGTACGGTTCATAGAGGGTGAAACATGTGGATTGTATAGTCCAAGGTGTTTTGTAAAAGGAGATATTCTTAACACAACAGCAATAAATAATGGTGGATTATATAAATCTAATTCCATCAATCATAATAATGTTCTTGTTTATGGTGTACGTATGAAGGCATATATGGGTATACAAATGGCTAATAGTAATAGTGTTGCTGCTATTGTTAACATTAGTAAAAGTGCTATTCCAACAGCTATTATGGTAGATGATCTACTTGCAGAAGTGCATGCACAGCCTCATAATACCTTTCTTTTTATGCATGAAAAAGTAAGAACATTATTGTTAAGATACAAAGCAGAATCGCTCCAAATTACTCCAGAATACGGAGATTTTAATAGACAAATTACACATTGGAATGGAATCCCTATTGTAACTTCATATAATTTCAAAATGAATGAAGAAGTCGTGACTTTATCATAAAATAATAACTCTGTAGAAATAAAACAGGAGAAAAAAATTATGTATAATCATACATTGAGACAACACAATGAATATCTTGCAAAAGAACAAGCCATACCACAAAATGGTGTTGTGGACGGTAATGGGGATATTCTTTCACTAAATGGAACACTTGGAGCAATAGAAATTGTTGTTATAGCAGAATTAGAAACACATCTCGGTGCAAATAAAACGATATCTTTATACTTAGAAGAGAGTAGCACAAAACAAGGAGAGTATACAAAAAGCCCTATTTCTGCAAGTTATACAACGGTATCAGGACAAAAATGGAATAAAGGTGATATTATTTTGCGTTTACCAGTATCAACACATACAAAATCATTTGTAAAAGCAAAAATTGGAACAGATGATGCTTCTGCAAGTGGACAAATAAGTGTAATTCCTTCTTATCTTCCTAGGTAGGTATCTATACTATAATGCTGTGGTGTAGTGTAGTCTATTCTACATACATCACAGCATTTTTTATGAGGAAAAATATATGCAAAGTGAAATTTCTATATGCAATATCGCACTGGGGTATTTGGGAATTGATCCTATTTCTTCATTTGAAGAGGACAGAAAGGAATCGAGACTACTTGCCGATATATATGTGAGGGCAAGGAATGAACTATTAGAAAGATTCGATTTTTCCTTCAGCACACGTATAGAGCGTTTAGCAAGAAAAAAAAGCTCTCTTGTGCCAGGATATTCTTTTGTGTATCAGTTACCCATATATTGTTTGCGTTTAAGAAATGTTTATTCAACAAGAAAATATCTTTTGGGGGAGAATAAAACAATATATTCTTCGTCAGAAGAGATGGTTGTAGAAATGAGTAGTATTATAACAGACACAAGTGTATTTTCTTATTTATTTACAGAAGCTCTTTCATGTAGAGTGGTTTCTATGATAGCTTCAGCATTAACTGGAGATATAAAAAAGAGTGAAGTATTTTATAGGAAATATACAGAAATATTTTATGAAGCCCAAAAACAAGACCCTTTTCTTTTCCCAGAATCTGAAGCTGAGCAATCTTCTTGGTTAATGATACGAAACTAGTTATTATAAGGGGCATGAAAATATTTGCCCCTTTGTGTGCTGGAGAATAATAACTTGAAATGTATTTTTGAATATGGTAAAATCGCTTATAACGTAAAGAGTATAAGGTGGCAATGTGGCTCGTTTTGCACAAATGGTAAAAAATATTACAGATGCTCTTTTAGAACAGGAAAAAGCAGTAGAAGAGTGGCACATAAATGAAGTAGACAACATTGAAAATGATGACCCATTTCTTTTTTTAGTGCTATCACAGCATTTAATGAATTATAAACTGTGGCATGTGGAAGATGTAGCCAGAAGAAAAGATGTGGATTCAAAAGTTATTGCTGATTGTAAGAGATCCATCGATACGTATAATCAGAAGAGAAATGATTTTATGGAGAAGATAGATAGCTATTTGTCCAAAATACTCACAGATGTTCTTCCACAGAATTCAGAGGATGTATATAATTCTGAAACAGTTGCTATGATAATAGATAGATCATCTATTCTTTCACTTAAAATATATCATATGAAAGAGGAGTCTATTAGGAAAAATGCTAGTAAAGAACATCGTTCTCGTTGTTTAGAAAAGGTGCATTCATTGGAGAATCAGAGAATATTATTACATAAAGCACTACATGAACTGTTGAAAGAATATTCTTTGGGAAAGAAGAAGCCCTATATATATTTACAGCACAAGATGTATAATGATCCTTCGCTTAATCCAGAGTTGTACAATAATGATAAACAGTAATTATATTTTTCTTGTATTTTTCTCCGCGGTATCTTTATTTATAAGTTTCATGGAAGGTTCTGTTTTTCCTCCGCTTGTCTTCATTTATCCAATAATTTTATATCATATGGCGTGTTCAACAGAATCGATTGGTGTGTTGGTAAAAAAGATATTTATTTTGAGTACAATTGTTTTATCAACTAGTATGTATTGGTTATCTCTTCCACTCAATGAGGTTGGGGGTATACCTGTCTTCTTGGCGTTTTGTATAGTAATTCTTTTTGCTGCAATATTAAGTATATACCCTATATGTTTTTCTTTAATGAGTTGGTATATACACAGAAATAGCGAATTGTTAATTATTAGAATATTATTATTGGGACTTTTTTGGATTATATTAGAATATTTACAAACTGTTCTTTTTACTGGTTTTCCATGGTATACAATTGTGGTTCCATTAGTAAAGTGGACTCCACTTGTATACCCTGTGGCTATTTTTGGTAGTGTTGTGTATTCTGGTATATTACTATCGATATGTTTATTTTTATACGAGTATGTATATAATAAAGAGAGGCAAGCCTTGGTTGCGTGTAGTTTTGTTATTCTTATTGTGTTATACTCTGCGTACATAGTTCATGGGCGTAAGATAGAGAATGGTATTCCTCTTCAAATAGCTCTTATACAAGGGAATATTATACAATCGGACAAATGGAGAGAAAATTTATATGAAGAAACAATAGATAAATATGTTGCATTGACAAAACAAGCTTTAGAAGTAGAAGATAAGAGTTTGCGTGATATAGATTTTGTCATTTGGCCAGAGACAGCGATACCGTTTATTCTAGATTCATCAAATGAGTTTGTTCGAAAAGTGAGTCAATTTGTATTGGATGAATCCATAACATTATTAACAGGTTCTCTTCGTTATGGTGGAACAACAATAAAGAATAAGCCAATTATATATAATTCTGCACAAATTATAACGCCAAATGGAGAAATATCTTCTTGGTATGATAAGGAACATTTGGTTCCTTTTGGAGAATATACGCCATTTCCTTTCAATTATTTTTTATCTTCAACGAGTATTCAACTAGGGGGTGCATTCACAGAAGGGCAAAACAGATCACTGCTTTCTGCATACGGTATTTCATATGCAACATTAATTTGTTACGAGATTTTATTCCCAGATCTTATCAAAAAACAAATAGAAGAAGGAGCAGGTTTTATTGTCAATATATCTAATGATGCCTGGTTTGGAAATACTGGAGCGGCTTGGCAGCATTTGCAACACGCAAGAATACGTGCAATTGAACAAAGTAGATATCTTGTCCGGGCAACAAATACGGGCATTAGTGCTGTTATTTCCCCAAAGGGGGAAATAATAAAAATGACAAAAAAATTTGAAGATGCCTTTATTGTAGAGCAGATTTATGTACAAACAACACAGACTCCATTTTATCTTATGTCTAAATACATGGTGTATATCATCTGTTTTAGTCTTCTCATATTATTTTATATCAAAAAGATATACGATACAGGCAAGAATACTAAGAAAAAACTAATTAGGAGAAAAATATAGTAGCTTTTTTATATTCATTGCACTATCACGGTGTCCATGCTGTGTTCTTTCTCTTAATGGAATACTTGTTCTAGGTTGTTGAGGAGCTATATAGTATCCTCCCTGAGGAGATGGTCTACGTACTATAGGTTTGCGATTTGTAATGGAGTGTGCAGTAAGTATAGTAGCGTGCTGCCTTATACCAAGTGTGTCAAGTGATCGTAGTAATGTCGGGCTTATCGCAGAAAAAATCCTACTTCTTTCTTGTTTCCTCGAAGAACGACGAGAAGTAAATATGTCAGCTACTTCCCGATCATTAGCGGTTACTGGCAATCCTGTATTATCTCCTTGAGGTGCAGGTGTAGTTTGTGTTCGTGCTTGACTTTGAGAACCTCTTTGTGTGGAAGGCTGCTTGCTTCTTTTTCTTGCAGTATCTATGAATTCATGTGGAGAGCTAAGATCGGAAAAGAGATAACCTTTATTTTGATAAAATTTTTCATTATCTTGAATAGTTTCTAAGCATGTAGACAATGCAGTGGAAATGGGTCTGTTTAGATCTACCTCGGGAAGTCCATCTATCCATGTGCCTTCATAAATAACACAATCTTCCCAATAGATTCCACGCCTATCGGCTTTTTCTTCCGACATTGTATAGAGTGTCCCATCGCCATGTTTTACTCCATCTTCCCAATCACCATCATAAATGTATCCTCTCATAGCACCAGCAGAATGGCCGACTCGTAATCCGGTGGGTTTAGTGTGTTTTGCATAGTAAAATCTTCCTTTACCTTCAGGACGATTTTTACTATTTATTGCACCAACATAATAACCATCTTTGCAATCTACTCCCAGTTGAGGGAAGAATATTTTTAGATCAGTAATTGCACTGGCATCTGTGTTTTGAGTAATAATAGGTATACCTTTGAACCATGAGCCTTTGTGTATAACAGAGTCTTTATATGAGAATGTACCCATACCATGAAATTTCCCTTTCCTAAATTTTCCTTCATATTGAGATTCAGCATAGTAGAGAACATGTTGGTGATAATATTCAGACATTGGATCTTCAAGGACATCAAGATCAATATCATAGTCTTCATGAAGGACATTATCTGACCACATGATACGTCCAAAACCATGTGCTTTTCCTGTGGGGCCAAGTTGACCAGAATAAAAGCCTCCATTTAATGGTGTATTAATTACAGTGTTTGGAAAAGATCGTGTTGTTTCAGGTGAAGGAGAATAATCATTGTCTATACCTAAGAGTAATTTGGATGTATTTTTATCAAAGAGATTAGAAGGTTTTCTAACAGATACATGAGAAAAATCTCTCAGTGCAGAATCTTCTTGTACAGATACACTATCTGAACTGAGGGAAAAGGTATCGTCTCCTTCTGAGAAATCGTCTCCTCCTACAGAATTATGATTGACAATAGTATCAAAACTTACTTTGGCACCGTGTGACGGTGAAGTGAAACCAGCTCTCTTTAATGCCGTTTTGTTGTTTTCATAAGAAGTAGTAGATGGTTTGGAAATAGGTTCTTCACCATTTAATGGAAAAAAACCATCTGTGCCTAATATGCCATCTTGTTTTTCTCCTGAAGGTAGAGACAATGTACAAGTGCCTTCAAAGAAAAGGCCATCAGAATCCCACATCCCAGAAATAGTTTCCCCGGAAGGAAACATGAGCATTCCATTGCCAGTGAGATGAGTGCGAGATTTATTCAGTGTTCCAGATCTAGTAACAATGGTGCTATTATTATTGGGATCGAAGTGGGAACGGGTAGAGGTGTTGGCTCTTTGCAGGCGCCCATTATTATAGAAACCATATTGTGTGCTATTCTCATTTACCATTCTTCCAGAACCGTGAAATCTACCATCTTTAAATTTACCAATGTATTGAGAACCATCATCAAAGGTAAACGTGCCGTTACCATGTGCTCGTCCTTTTTTATCGACTTCTCCTCTATATTCTCCCTCTTCTTTCACTAAAGATGATTGAATAAGCCGGCGAATTTTAGATGGTGGTTTCGATGATTTGTAAGAAGTATCTATCTCTACAGAAAGAGTGATATCTTCTACTCGAGAACTGTATTTTTTCTCTTTTGCTTGGAAACCTTCTGAGACTGTGAATGTCCCTTTTTCTTCTTGTCTCGTTTCTGGATTATATTTTAGAACACTTCCCTCAAAACCCATTCCATTTTTATGCCATTTCCCTTGTATTTTCTCGCCAGAGGCCAGTATAAGAGTGCCTGTTTTTACAAGAGATCCCTTTGCATGATACCCTTTTTTTGTAACAATTTCAGAGGAATCATCAGTAGGATCTAGCTTACCAATAATTTTTATTTTGTTTTTAGATAAGAAACCCGCTTTCCAAATACCATGTACATTGTCTCCGTTAGGAAGAACAGAAAGACCTTTGCCTTCTCTTCTTCCTTTTACAAAAGCACCTTCATAATAAGAACCATCTTCTCCATAAAAGATTCCATTGGTGGAATGAGCACGGCCATTTTTATCAAGGGGGCCAGTATAGCGTCCTTTTATTATTGTGCCGTCTTCATGGTGAATTTGCATAACCATATTTTCCACATATGGCTTACCTTTGGTATCGCGAAGATATACTGTTTTAGCACATAAAATATTTGCTAATATATTCTCTGAAGGCTTTGGGATGGTATTTTGTTGAACGCCATCTATGACTTGTGGGCGAAATAATGTGAGTTTAGGATCAAGAAGGGTGGAGTTGAGTCCTGTAGTGGTACTGAGAGGAAGTAATGGTTTTGGTAGCTTTGAGGCAATAGGTGATCCCTTAGGAATAAAAATATTATTAGACCATATTCCATATTGTGGACAAGGATTATTCATACGTGTTAACGAACCTGCACCATGTAAATTTCCTCTATTCCATATTCCTTTGCAAATAGTTCCTTTGCTATCTACTAGAGATCCTTTTCCATGCCGTTTTCCATGAGACCATTCTCCAAGGTATGATGAACCATCTGAATATTCCATTTTTCCAAAATAATGAAAGAATGAAGAAGTTGTCCTTGGTATTCCTGAAATCGTTTGAGTTAGGTTTTCACTTGAGATAAGTCCTGTGTAGCACGATCCATCTTTATAGTAAATTTTCATACACGTGGGGAGTATATCCTCTTCTTCGTATTGTGATAGATCTACGCCAAGCATTGAAGATAATTTTTTGAGAGAGGATACCTCTTCTTTCTTTGCAATCTTTTTTGCGAGACTTTTTGTTTGATATTTGTGTGTTGTAATGCTTCCTTTCTCATGATGAGATTTTTCCACAAGGCCTGTTTTGGCAAGGGCTTTTACTTTATCTTCGTCAGCTAGAGTAATATTTTGCAATTGTGATAAATTGATTTGTGAGATGTTGTCAACACGCAGCATAAGGGAACTCCTGATAAATAAAAATTATCTTCATCACAATAAGGTAGCACATTAAAATTCCTCACAGTGACATCATGAGTGGGAGAACAGTACAGACAATTGTGAAAGAGAAAGAACTCTTCTCTCATGATATAAGACATATATAATGTTTTGGCAAGTGTAGAAGATTGATATAGCCGTATATATGTGTGAGACGGATATGAAAAAGAGAATACTATTTTGGAAGAAGTACAGAGGAGTGGGAATATTTTGACATTTCTTTGCAGATTGAATATTATTATGTAGTGGCAAAAAAGATATAGTATTTTGTGCCATGACAAGGGGTAATAATGAAACGAGAAGACAATGATATGGTATATAGTTCTTCAGACTTTATTCGTACAATAATACGAAAGGATCAGGATTCTGGTAAATATAATGGCAGAGTTCATACACGTTTTCCTCCGGAACCAAACGGATATTTACACATAGGCCACGCAAAATCGATATGTCTTAATTTTGGGATAGCACAGGAATATAATGCATTATGTAATCTTAGGATGGATGACACTAATCCTGTAAAAGAAGATAATGAATATGTTGAAGCGATAAAAAAAGATATAGAATGGCTTGGTTTTATGTGGAGTAGCCTTCATTTTTCTTCAGATTATTTTGAAAAATTATATTCTTTAGCTGAAATACTTATACAAAAAGAAAAAGCATATGTTGATGAATTGTCTTATGAAGAAATACGGGAGCACAGGGGTACGTTGACACAAGAGGGGAAAGAAAGCCCCTACAGAAACAGAGCTACAGAGGAAAATTTAGAGTTATTTAGAAAAATGAAAGCTGGTGAATTTGAAGATGGGAAATATGTCTTGCGCGCAAAAATATCTATGTCATCACCCAATATGGTAATGAGAGATCCAGTGTTATACAGGATTAGAAATATTTTCCATCACAGAACTGCTGATACATGGTGTATTTATCCTATGTACGATTTTACACATTGTATTTCAGATTCGTTAGAAGGAATAACTCATTCTTTATGTTCTCTTGAATTTGAGAATAACAGAGAATTATATGATTGGATTTTAGAAGAATTATCCATGTATAGACCGCAACAAATTGAATTTGCTAGATTACATTTATCGCATACTGTTTTAAGTAAAAGAAAATTAATACGTCTTGTTCAAGAGGGCTATGTAGATGGATGGGATGACCCGAGGATGCCAACAATATCGGGTATGAAAAGACGTGGGTATCCACCTGAATCTATTCGCAAATTTTGTTCAAGTATAGGGGTATCAAGAGCAGAAAGTCTTGTCGATATGGGAATGTTAGAACATTCTGTACGAGAGGTGTTAAATGAAAAGGCTAAAAGGCTTATGGTAGTACAGGATCCATTAAGAGTAGTTATTGAAAATTTTCCTGAAGGACAAAGAGAAGAGCTAGAAATGCCTTATTTCCCAGAAGATACTTCACGCGGGACACGAAAAGCTCCTTTTACAAAAATTCTTTATATAGAAAAAGATGATTTTATGCAGGATGCTCCAAAGAAATTTTTTAGGCTTTCAGAAGGAAGAGAGGTACGTTTACGTTATGCATACTATATAACATGTACAGGAGTAATTAAAGATGCCAATGGGGAAATTATAGAGATACGCTGTACATATGATCCAGAAACAAAGGGTGGAACATCGTTAGATGGAAGGAAAGTTAAAGGAACGCTGCATTGGGTTTCTGCAGAAGAATACATTCCTATAACCGTACGTTTGTATGACACGTTATTTACTATTGCAAACCCCGATAAAATAGAAGAGGGAAAGGATTTTGTGGAGTATATTAATCCTGATGCTATGATAGAAAAGAAAGCATATGCAGAAATGGATATTACACAATGTCTTCTTGAAGAACAAATACAATTTGAAAGACTCGCTTATTATGTTTTGGACAAAAAAAGCGAAGAAGGATTTTTAGTATTTAATAGAATAGTTTCTCTAAAGGACACTTGGGCAAAGGTAAAGGACAAATAATTATTACATTTAGGTCAATAAGAAAGAAGAGAATATGTGTGGGGTTATTTCAAAAAGAATGAGTGAAATTATATAGAAGATATAGCACAATATAAGAACAAGCGCACCAATCTTTGTTAGGCGTCCTTTATTAAATAATACAAGGAAATAAAATAAGAATGTGAAAGCCACCATAGCAATTATATCTCTGTATACAATGACGTGATCTACGTTTGTGGGAGAGATAATTCCTGTTATACCAAGAACAAGTAAGATATTAAATAAATTAGAGCCAAGTACATTCCCAATGGCTAAATTCAGCTCTCCTTTTTTTATAGCAATATATGAGGAGACAAGTTCAGGTAAAGAGGTACCAATTGCAACAATGGTGAGCCCAATAATTAATTCACTAATACCAAATAGTTCCGCAAGACCAACAGCACCAAAAATAAGAATTCGGGAACTAATAATAAGAAGTAATAGGCCTCCAACAAGGTATAATAACGCTTTCATTGGTGTATTTGGAATACCTTGAGGGATATCATTTTTTATGGAAGGAGGATTTTGCTTAGCGCCATAAAACGATTGAGCAATAAAGAAAATAAAAATAATAAGAAAAATAAAGGCATCCATTCTAGAAAATACTAAGTTCCAAAGAAATAGCAGAGATAGGCACGAAATAATAAGGAGAAAGGGAAATTCTTTTGAAAGTATTTTCTTATCGATTAGAACAGGATAAAAGAGGGCTGGAATGGGGAAAGCAAGAGTAATATTTGTTATATTGGAACCAAGTACATTTCCAAAGGAGATGCCAGAAGAATTATTTGTCATTGCTATAATAGAAACAAGAAGTTCTGGCATAGACGTTCCAAAACCAATAACAACCATACCAATAATAAGAGGATGCAGTTGTAATAACGTGGCGGTGGCGACAGATCCAATAACGAATTTGTCAGCACTCCAAACAAGAAAATACAGACCCAAGACGATACTAATCAGATCAATTACTAATTCCATAATGGATGTTCCTATGAATCGCGAGTGCTAAGCGAGTCTACATGTAAAAGATAAAAAAGTAAAGTAATTTTATATGGGACGTGTTTGTCTGTTGTGAACTATATAGCAGAGTGAAGAGATACTGTGTTTAGTCAGTGAGAAGTCATGTTGTTTTGTAATTCTTTTTCTTGTATTTTATATAAATAAATGCTACCATGGGGAAAATTATTTGATCGGAGAAAAACATGCCAAGTATCCCTATGGTTGTGGAAACAACAGGACGTTCTGAACGAGCATACGACATATATTCTCGTTTATTGAAGGATAGAATTATTATTCTTGGAACACAAGTGGATGACTATGTAGCGTCTCTATTGTGTGCTCAATTATTATTTTTAGAATCAGAAAATCCAGAAAAGGATATTTTTCTTTACATTAATTCTCCTGGTGGTTCAGTAACAGCTGGAATGGCAATTTATGATACAATGCAATATATCTCTTCTCCTGTCTCCACACTATGTATGGGGCAGGCAGCAAGTATGGGTGCTTTTCTTCTTGCAGCGGGTGAGAAAGGTAAGCGTTATGCTTTGCCAAATAGTAGAATAATGATTCATCAACCATCAGCTGGTTTTAGAGGGCAAGCTACGGATATAGAAATTCATGCAAATGAAATTTTGCGTATGAAAAAAGATCTCAACACGATGCTTGCAAAAAATACTGGGCAAAGTGTGAAGAAAATTACTGCAGATACAGAACGAGATAATTTTATGAGTGCCGAGGAGGCAAAGAAATATGGTCTTGTTGATACTGTTTTATATTCCAGAAAGGATATTTCTCTTACAAAAAAATCGTAATACCATAAAAGGAGTGTAAAATGACAGAAGTTACTGTGTCTTGTGCATTTTGTGGGAAAGCACAAGATGAAGTTTCTCATATAGTAACAGGTGCGGCTGTTAGTATATGTGAGAGTTGTATACGCGTGTGTAATCAGGTTTTGGAAGAAAAGGAGTTAGAGCGTTTTTCTGCTGCGAATGAGGTTATGCTTCCTGTTCCTCAAATTATTAAAGGGAAACTAGATGAATATGTTATAGGACAGGAACGTGCAAAAAAATCGTTAGCTGTTGCTGTTTATAATCATTATAAAAGGGTATTTTTCTCTCATATATCAGAGCAAGAAAATATAGAAATTGAAAAGAGCAATATTCTCCTCATGGGACCATCAGGA
Source organism: Desulfovibrionaceae bacterium (assembly GCA_051650105.1). Classification (GTDB taxonomy): domain Bacteria; phylum Desulfobacterota; class Desulfovibrionia; order Desulfovibrionales; family Desulfovibrionaceae; genus CAMWXW01. The sequence continues at coordinate 7,098 of JBOFIJ010000013.1, read as the reverse complement.
AGTGGGAAGACACTGATGGCAAGAACGCTTGCGCATCTTTTAAGCGTTCCTTTTGCTATAGCAGATGCTACATCGTTAACAGAAGCTGGTTATGTTGGAGAAGATGTGGAAAATATTCTTCTTGCTTTGGTGCAAAATGCTAATTTTAATTTGGATTTAGCTGCACGTGGAATAATTTATGTTGACGAAATAGATAAAATTGCAAGAAAAGGAGAAAGTGCTTCCATAACAAGAGATGTTTCTGGTGAAGGTGTCCAGCAAGCTTTATTGAAAATAGTGGAAGGCACTGTGGCAAATATTCCTCCAAAAGGTGGAAGAAAACATCCAAATCAGGAATATATTAAATTAGATACGACGAATATTTTGTTTATTTTTGGAGGTGCATTTGTTGGTTTAGATGCAATAATTGAAAAACGTTTAGGCGGTAACACAATTGGTTTTGGTGGTAGTATAAAAAAGCATTCAGAAAAAAAAGTTGGGGAACTTTTAGCACAAGTGAGCCCTGAAGATTTAACTCGTTTTGGACTTATTCCAGAGTTTGTTGGGCGTATACCTATTTTAACATATGCCGATGAGCTAACAGTAGAGGATTTGATGCGTGTTTTAACAGAGCCTAAGAATGCTCTGATAAAGCAATATCAGTATCTTTTTAAATTGGGGGGAGTGGAATTGGAATTCACAGAGGGTGCTTTAAAAGTTATTGCAGATAAAGCAATATTACGGAAAACAGGGGCACGAGGTTTAAGAAATGTTATTGAAAATTCAATGATGGATGTTATGTATACACTGCCCTCAATGAGTGATGTGACACACTGTATTGTAAATGAAGATGTAATAAATGGGAAAAGTGAACCTATTCTTAAATATAAGTAATAGAAGTGATCTTTAAGGAGAAGCTAATGATTGGAACATGGGATTTTACTGATGCACAAAATGATAAAGGTTTGTTATTGCCTTTGATGTCATTAAGGGAAGTAGTAATGTTCCCCAAAACCATTGTTCCTCTATATGTTGGCAGGGAAGCTTCAATTCAAGCAATTGAAGGGGCTTGTGAGAAATATGAGAAGAAGGTTTTTCTTGTTACTCAGAAAGATTCTTCGATTGAAAAACTAGAGGAAGAGAATTTATACTCAATAGGCACAGTTGCTAATATACTACAGACGTTGCGTATGCCAGATGGAACAATAAAAGTTTTATTTGAGGGTTTACAAAGAGCCAAATGGACTAAGCTTACTGTAGAGACAAAAAATGGTTTAGAATTTTCTATGTCTATGGTAACCCTATTGGAAGATTATGAAATAAGTGAGGAAAAGTCGCAGGCACTTGTTCACATTACTCATGATGCAATAGAAGAATATTCAAAACAGAACAAGAAATTATCTCCAGATTATCAATTTTGTAAATTAACCTCAATTGTTCACCCTGGTCAATTAGCAGATGCAATTATGCCTAATATTAGATTAGAACATACAAAAAAACAGGTTATATTAGAAACATTAGATCCATTAAAACGTTTAGAGAAGGTATATGAACTTCTTTCCTCAGAAATTAGTGTAACTTCTATGGAAAAAAGTATTAAGCGCCGTGTTAAACATCAAATGGAGAAAAATCAGAGAGAGTATTATTTAAATGAGCAAATAAAAGCAATACAAAAAGAAATGGGTAAAGATGATGATCTTCATTCTGAGTTAGATGAATTAGAAAAATTGATTAAGACAAAAAAACTTTCATTGGAAGCAAAAGAAAAAGCAGAAAAGGAATTAAAGAGATTACGGCAAATGTCGTCATCATCTGCGGAATATACGGTAATAAGAAATTATTTAGATTGGATTTTAGATCTTCCATGGCAAGAATATAAAGAGATAGGTATAGATTTAAAAAAGGCAGAATCTCTTCTTAATGCGAAACATTATGGTTTAGAAAAAACAAAAGAGCGTATTCTTGAATTTTTAGCGGTACAGAAGTTGGTGAACAAATTGAAGGGGCCTATTTTATGTTTTGTAGGGCCTCCTGGTGTAGGTAAGACATCTTTGGCTCGTTCTGTGGCAGAAGCGACGGGGAGAGAATTTGTAAGGATAGCGTTAGGTGGTGTACGAGATGAATCAGAGATTCGTGGTCATCGCAGAACATATGTTGGGGCATTGCCAGGAAAAATTATTCAATCTTTAAAAAAGGTAAATTCTAATAATCCATTAATTTGTCTTGACGAAATAGATAAGATGAGTACGGATTTTAGAGGGGATCCTTCTGCAGCATTATTGGAAGTGTTGGATCCGGAACAAAATATGGCATTTAATGACCATTATTTAGATTTAGATTATGATCTATCAGACGTGTTTTTTGTAACAACAGCTAATAGTTTACATACAATTCCTCATCCACTTCGAGATAGAATGGAGATTATTCAACTTTCAGGTTATCTTGAGAATGAAAAAAAATGTATTATTAGGGATTTTATTCTGCCAAGACAGCGAGAAATGCATGGAATAACACAAGAGAATGTGAAGATATCTGATAATGCTATAACAGAAATAATTCGTTCTTATACAAAAGAAGCTGGTGTTCGTAATTTAGAAAGAGAAATAGCTACTATTTGTAGAAAAGTTGCCATGGAGATAGTTTCTTCTGGTGATACCTCTAAAATGGTACATATAACAATGCATAATATCAGTACATATTTGGGTGTTAAAAAGTATAGATATGGAGAAAAAGAAGAGCAACCACAAATAGGGGTATGTACTGGCTTAGCATATACGGAGCTTGGGGGAGAGCTTTTAGTTGTGGAAACAGCCTTAATGCATGGAACCGGAAGAGTAGAGATAACTGGAAAATTGGGTGAGGTAATGACAGAATCTGCCAAGGCAGCATTATCATACGTTCGTTCTAGATCAGAAACATTTGATTTGAGAAAAGATTTTCATAAGGATTTAGATATACATATACACGTTCCAGAGGGAGCAACCCCTAAAGATGGCCCTTCAGCGGGAGTCACGTTGACAACGGCATTGGTATCAGCGTTACTTGGTATTCCTGTAAGAGATGATATTGCAATGACTGGAGAAATATCATTACGGGGTAGAGTACTTCCAATAGGTGGCTTAAGAGAAAAACTTTTTGCAGCACAAAGAGGCAATATAAAAACAGTTTTTATTCCAAAGGATAATGAAAAAGATTTGGTAGACATACCACAGGATCTTCTTTCAGAAATAGTTGTTATTCCCATTGAACACATAGATGAATTGTTGCCTCAAGCATTATTAACAACTGGAAAAGATATCTTCAGTGGGAGAAGTAGTACTCAACCATTACATACAGTGATACGCAAAAAAAAGGGAAGAGGTGAAAATTCATCAGTAATCTCAAGACAATAATAAAAATCATATCTATAGGTTCTTTAATGATTAGTGAAAAGCTATAAAAGTATTGTATTGGATGAAGTAGTTATTTTATATAACAATGGAACGTTCTTACACTGTGGTTTTTGGGATATCTAACGTTATTTGTATTAATTTTACTAAAGTAGAAAAAACAAAATTCTTTGAGATTGTGAGTGCAGGAAAAAAATTGTTTATAGTGTGTTACAGAGTAAAAGAGAGAGGAAACATTTTTTGAAATCTGTACGATGTATCTGACTGTCTTTTGCGATTTTAAGAATATGAAAGAATTATATAACACTAGCCACACATAATCTTTAAAAAATTTTGTGAGGAGTATGAGAGGATTGTATAGTATTGTTATAATATACGTTATTTTTATAAAATGGATAATATATGGTATGCATTTATGAATTCATCATAGGTAGATTGCTAATATTATGTGATGTTTAAGTTTAAGAAAGAGAAATATATATAGAAAACAATATATGTGATGGAAGGATGTTATTATATCCTTGTTTTGTAATATATTTCCTTGGTACTGATATTTTTAAAGTATTATTTTCTTTTCCTGTATAGGAATATGGTAAAAGTATCTTTTTTGTGAAGAATAGAAAAATTATTGTGTATCATAAACTTGTTGTTAAAAAGATTTTCTTTGCATGGCGATATAAAAAATTTCTTTGCTTTTTTTTCTAGAACTTTTTGGTTTATACATTTTAACTTTATTGAATCGTTCTTTAAGAAGGGTATGAAAAGATTGTATATCACCGCCCATAAATATTTTTGTGATAAAGGTTCCATGAGGAGCAAGGAAATCATCTGTTATCCATAAAGCTTCTTCACATAGGGCTAAGGATGCAGCTGCATCCGTTACTTTACTGCCTGTGGTATTAGGAGCCATATCGCTCATAATAAGATCAAAAGGCGCGATGGAGGACAATAGCATATTGAATGTATTTGACCTAGAAAAGACATTTTCTTTAAAAAAGGTAATTTTTTCATGACAAATTTCAAGCTCTTTTATATCACACGATATTATTTTACAATGAGGAGGTGTTTTCTCGTGTGCAACAAGGCTCCAAGAACCAGGAGAAGCTCCTAAATCAAGTATTGTAGTAACGTTTTTAAATACAGAAAATTTTTCGTCAATTTCGTGTAATTTATAAGCAGATCTAGCGGGATAGTGTTCTTTTTTTGCCAAACGATTATAATAATCTACATATGGTTTCATGAAGGGTTCTCTGTACATTCTTTTATATACCAATGAAGAGCTGTTTTAATGATAGAATGAATATCAGAATAGTGGGGTTGCCAATGAAGAAGTCTTTTTGCTTTAGAAGCATCGGCAATAAGGCAGGGTGGATCACCAGGTCTTCTTTCTTCATAAATAAGTGGAATAGATTGTTGTGTAACTTCTTCTACTATCGTAAGAAGTTCTTTATTTGAGAAGCCATGTTCTGTTCCAAGGTTACAAATAATATTTTCTTTTGTTTTTTGCAGGTATTGTAGCGCCAGTACATGTGCTTGTGCAAGATCTGAAACATGTATATAGTCTCTTATGGCTGTGCCATCTTTTGTTGGGTAATCTGTGCCATAAAGAGAAAAATGTGGTATATTTCCCATTGCAGCCATAAGGAGTCTTGGGATAATATGGGTAGGGGTTTTACTACGAAGTCCTGTTCGTAATTGTGGGTCTGCACCAGCTGCATTAAAATATCGTAAGATAGCATATGAAATTTGAGGAAAGGAAAGAGCCATATCTTGTAAAATTTGTTCCATCATTAGTTTAGAGTGAGCATATGGATTAATAGGCGCAAGTGGAGTACTTTCATCAACAGGAGCAAGTGTTTCTGGTATTCCGTAAACAGAAGCTGTACTAGAAATAATAATATGTTGTACTGAGGATTCAAGAAGAGCTTCAAAGACACAAAGGGCACCAGTTACGTTATTTCTATAATATTTAAGAGGATTCTCTACACTTTCTGCAACAGCTATAAAAGCAGCAAAGTGAATAACGGAGTCGATGGCATATTGTTTCAGTGTGTGTAGGAGAAGGTCTTTATCATGCAAAGAGCCTTTTACAAGGGTAAAAGGGCGTACAAGGTCTTCAAAGCCAGTAGAGAGATCGTCAAAGATAATGGGAGTATATCCTGCTTTTTGTAGGGCATAACATGTGTGGCTTCCGATGTATCCAGCACCACCTGTAACAAGAACATTCATACATTTCCCTCAACAGTTTTTATTAATAAGGCACAGAACTAGGGTAACATTGTTAGATAATATTGTCAATCTTTCTTCTTAGAGAGAGAAAAAAAATATAGATAAAAAAGTATTTTAACTTTATTTATGTATAAAACATGTGTATACTCGCTGGGTAATGGTATTTTACAATAAGGGATGTATTAACTATGTTGTATAATTCTGTAGATAAAGACGCTGTGTTAGTTTTAGAAGATGGTACTATTTTGCAAGGTAAAACAACGGGAATAACTGGTACCTTGCATGCAGAGTTGGTATTTAATACATCTATAGTGGGCTATCAGGAGATGCTCACAGATATGTCATATACTGGGCAAGCTATAGTATTTACCATGCCCCATATTGGTGCTGTTGGATGTAATCCAAACGATTGGGAATCAAATGATGTTACTGTGGAATTTATTGTTATTCGTGTATTAGATGAGCATCCATCGAATTATAGAGCAACACTGTCGTTGCGATCTTTCATGGAGCAAAATAAGACGCCAATTTTTTATGGAGTGGACACAAGATATTTAACAATACTTCTTCGGGAAAAAGGATTTTTGCGGGCAACAGTACAAGAGATAGCCATCCCTTTTGAAGATATTGATGTTACAACGAAAGAAAAATGGATAAAAGAATGCAGAATGGCTGACATTAAATGGATACAAGAATCAGAAGAAAAAGCGTTATCTTTATGGGAGGAGGGGGATTTTTCGTTAGAGGAAAATAGATTTTCGCAAAGTATATCCGAAGATATGCATATTGTTGTGTATGATTTTGGTGTAAAATATAATATATTGCGTTATCTTGTTGGTAGTAATGCTAAGGTGACGCTTGTTTCACAAAATGCTTCCATAGAGGAGGTATTAGCATTAAAGCCAGACGGCATATGTATATCCAATGGCTCTGGAGATCCTGCAAAATATGAGGATATTTTGGAAAAAATTAGGTATTTTTTGGAAAAAGAAATACCTTTATTGGGAATTTGTCTTGGACACCAACTTATTGCATTAGCTCTGGGTGCTAAGACAGTGAAAATGAAATTTGGTCATCATGGTGCTAATCATCCTGTCCAAGATACAAAAACAAAAGAAATTTATATAACAAGCCAAAATCATTGCTTTGTTGTGGAAGAAGAAAGTTTGCCCTCTGCGGTGGAAATACAGTATCGATCTCTCTTTGATACCTCTATACAGGGTTTTTTAGGAAGAAGTTTTATCACATTTCAAGGGCATCCAGAAGCTGGACCAGGTCCAAACGATGCAAAAAAGATATTTCACAAATATAAGGATTTAGTAATGTCTTTTAAGAAAGTATAAATATATAAAGTAATACATTACTTGTTGTTGTAAAAAATAACCCCAATGTTAGAGCAATATTTTTTATTAAAAGAACAAGCTAAAGAAGCCCTATTGTTTTTTAGGATGGGCGATTTCTATGAATTATTTTTTGAAGATGCTACAATAGCTTCTAAAGA
>JBOFIJ010000012.1:0-80864 GCA_051650105.1 Desulfovibrionaceae bacterium | reverse complement strand
ATATTTGCTTACAATATGTTGATAAATCTAAGCAGTGCCTTTGCAAAAAAGGGCATTGTAGAGAAGCAGATATTTGAAGGGTATTTTTAGGGAGATACAAGGCTATACCAAAGTCAATGCTATGAAAAATAGCATGTGTTGCAGGGATTATATGGATACATCAAAAAGACGAAGAATTTGAAACTCCAATGGCGGAGCAGTAAAATCTAATAAACTATAGCATACAGAATAATTATAGTAAACCCCTAATAACAGGGAATTAACAGGGAAAATTTATCATTTTAATAGCTCTTTTATGAAAGATTTTAATACTTTTGCTATCTGTTACAATGATTTTACTTCATGAGTCATTAAAGTAGAGGAAAAAATAACAGGGATTTTAATATGAATATACAGGGAAATAAAGAATAGATATTAGGGAATAAACAGTGAGTTTGTAGATGCTAGTTCTAAAGGAGCAATATGTAACTATGTTGTGACTAGATTTACTTTATGAATGCAAAACTCTAAAATAAAAGATATATATTACTTGGTGTTTTTCAGATATAAATTATTAATCTATGAAATATTTTATTATTTTAATAACGAACTGTTCTTCATAAGATAGTAAATATATTGTCGTGATTAAGATAGCAAATGCTATAACAAGTGTGCAAGTTGAGCAATGTGTTGTTTGAGACGGCTTAAAGTCTTCAGTATCAAGACTTCTTGTAAAGCGACACTTTGGAAAATTAGTACATCCTAAAAATTGAGAACCTTTTCTCGAACCATCTTTTACTGTTCTCACGACTAAACCTGATGCACATTTTGGACAGACTTTTTCTGATGTATACCGTTCTTCTAAAGAATCAAGATGTTCTTGGTGGGATATTCTTGTATTTGATTTGAGATTTGAAAGAGCATTAGATATTCGTTTAATTTCAGAGTCTGAAAGACGAGTTTCATTAAATGTATGGATATAAGAAGCAAGATCAGAATCTAATACATTAGAGGGAAGTTCCGTCTTGAACTCAGAATCCCCTACAAAAAATACAATCGGTTGAATAAGAGATTCGGTTATTTTAAGATACTCTGAGAGAATTTTTTTCTGTCTATGTGTTTGTCTTAGAGGATTTTGAAATCTGTATTTATATCCATAAATCACTTGAGTCCAGTTCTTTTGAAATTTTGAACCATAAATCCAGCCTGTATAGTTTTTTGTTTCGATAATGAAAATTCCAAATGGAGAAATGAGGATATGGTCTATTTGAGTAGTCCCATGTGAAGAGGGAATAATTACATCATGGATTCTTTGATACAGTTTTTTATCTAGACTTAACCATAAGTTAAATTGTGTTTCTTTCTCTCCAAGCCAGCCCTTAAACATGATACTCTCCTATAAGCTAGAGTATTTTTATAGTGAGTATTCTTTCTTTTCTTTTTTTTGATATAATTTTTTAAGTTCCTTCTCTCTTTCTGAGGTGATTATGACTAACACCAAGACACTAAGAAAATCAATAAATAACTTGAATAAGTACCAACCAACACTCAAAAAGAAACCTAAAGTAATCAACCCAAATATAGTCATATCAACTCTTTTTTATCTCTTCCATTAGATTGTGGATATCCTCTTTAGTCCCCATCTAAATTGGGGTCATCTCAATCGATAACTGCTTTATTCCAACCTCCTCTTGTAGTTTTAGTCCCCATCTAAATTGGGGTCATCTCAATCCATAAAAAGAGGTGAGGTTGCACTAATTGGCACGTTTTAGTCCCCATCTAAATTGGGGTCATCTCAATCCATAAAAAGAGGTGAGGTTGCACTAATTGGCACGTTTTAGTCCCCATCTAAATTGGGGTCATCTCAATCACATAAAATTTGGGAACATTTAATATTATATACAATTTTTATTACTTCTACAAGCTATAAACTTTAGAAGTCGATAATAATATTGTCCTTTTGTAATATATTTTCATATATAGACTTCTCGCCTGCAATTATGTACATAGTATCAAACTGCTTACGAGTTACAAAGAGCATTCTTATATTTGCATTTTGTGGACTTACAAGTCGTAATTGTTCTTTGTGTTGTATAATTTTTGTTTTATCGTTTACTTTGCATGCATAAACAGATTCTTGCAGTTGATAGTAACCAAACTGGATAAGAGAGTTTCTAAAAAGACGATATTCTTTTTGTGCTTCTTTTGAATCCATTGGAATGTCATACAATACTATGTTGATATATTTATTCGTAATCATAAGCAGAAATTACTAAATGAGGGAGAATATATTCTGAAACAGATTGATTCATGTAATCTATTGTCATATTTACATATTTTTCTATCACATAATTAATAGGATATAATTTTCCCAAAAATTCTATTTTTTGAAAGACGACCTGTAATAATTGTTTTCTTATTTCTTTTGTAAACATAGTGTTAGGTTTTACTATTGTATAGACAATATAATCGACCATTGGGCGAAATATTTCTATTAAATCATCAACTAAATTATAGTTATTAAATACATTTTTATGCTGAATACCAATTGCAGGGTGTAATCCTTTTGCAACAACAGCTTTTGCTAATAAGCTACGCAATAAAGCATATCCATAGTTAAGTGATATATTGTAAATATCTTCGGCATGCCTTTTAAAGTCTTGAGAGAATAATGCTTGAAAGTATACTCGTGCAGAAACTCCTTCAGCAGAAATTACCTCATTAATACTTTGACCTAAATGTTCTATCTTAAAGAGAATGGAACGGAGATATTCACTTGCATGTGTTTTTTGGAGATACTCTAAAAGTTCTATTTGATGCTGTAGTTTTCGTTGTATAATATATTGAAAACAACATTTTTTACGAATTGCTTCCCATGCAACTTGTTCATGAATTCTTTCTGTAAGCTTATAGTGAGAGTATAAATCTACAATATGAAGTGTAGGATAATATTTTTCATCACAAAAAATAACATGAATATTATTTCTGTTTAATTCTAATAAAGCTTGTATAGATACAGAAGAAGCTATTCCCTCAATAATGAGTAAAGTAATATCTTTATAGGGAATAAGTAGGCTTTCTTGAGTATCTATATCGGTAAGAAAAAGCTTTTTTTGTTGAGTACGTATGCGTGTTTTGTTTGATATAGTAAGAATCATCTCTATACATAAGCACACTATGTACCAGCATTATTATTTTTACGAAAGAGTTATTTGTGGAAATGAGTTAAAGGTATTCCCTTTTCCTTTGCTGATTTCCTTGTTTGGAGCTTTATTATTCTGTTGAGGTGGAGTTCTTTTTGTTTCTTCCTTATCAGTTTCCGTAGTCTTGCTGTTGTTAGAAGCATCTTTAGAGTATTCTAAAAGTTCTTTTACAATAGTGCAAAATTGTTCTCGTACAAGTGGAGTAGTGATGATGCCTCCTAAATGCTTGGCTTCTTTACTTTGTATACTTTTTATTTGATATGTAAATATACCTTGCTTTTCATTTTTGAGATTGGAAACTATTTCAAATTCAATTTCCATATTGTATTTTTCTAGTATAGTTTTAATTGCTTTGTTTATATGATTCTGTGTTTTTTTATCATAAGAAAAAAGCTGAATCAGTGCATTCATTTGGTCTATGAAGGAGTATTGGCAAGCTATTTTTATTCGTTTTCCATTTTTATCAAAATGATGGTTCATATGTGCAAAATGGCTGATATCGTTTCGGAGAGTGAATTCTTTTGGAAGGGGGAGAAGTAGATTAAAGAGTAAAGGATTAATGATATATTCATGCAATTTTGTATTTTTTTGCAGTCTACTTAATAGAGAATTCTCTTTTGCTAGGTAGTTGTTTATATTAAAGTATGTATCTCTTGGAAAAATGAAATTCAGCAATGAGTCTTTTATAAAGTATTGCTCAAGGGGGTTATTTTCTATTTTGGTAGTTTTAGTATGGCTCAGGTTTTCTATAAGGGCTAGCATAAAAAACTTAACATCCCGCTCCCATTTGTGGATAAAGGCAACAAAACGCCCCATGATATCAGAGCTTATTTCATGGAGTGTATAAATAGTGTGCATAGTTTCTTTGTGTTTTAGATAATTGTATATCGATATATCTTCTACAATATTTTTATATTCTTCTATTTTGTTGAATGAATTTTTGTCTTTAATCCATTCTGTATGAAGGGTTTGCCTTTTTGTTTGTTTTTTTACAATATCCTCATCTAGTTTTTGTTTCTTGTTTCTTTCATATTCTGTATATTGAATATTGTGAGAAAATGATTTTGCAAGATTTTGGAGAAAGTATATTGTTGAAAATTTACGTGTTTTTTCTATATTTGCGTGTAGGATAGGAGTTTTTTCTGAATTGTTAGAAAAATAAAGACCTTCAGTAATACTGTCTGTATCGATAAATGCTTCTAATAACGCTTTGTATTCTTCTGGCTTATCATAAAAACGATTAAAAAATTTATTATTGCTAGCACTGGATTCAGCAATAGAGTATTCGATATTTGTATTAATTTTTTCTTGAGTTAGTAATATCATATCGCAGATAAAAAGATAGCTGGTAAATGATATCCCCAAAAAGCTGTTTATTTTTTTATCGCTACCTAGAGAAGATTTATTGACGTATGAACCATATTGCTCAATCATATTTTTAAATTGAGAAATGCGTTTATTATCGACCATACTTAAAAGCAGAAATAGAGCATATTCTTTCTCTGTATAGTTTGAAATATCCTCATTTGTTTTTACTTTTATTTTATCTTGTAATAAGTTTTGTATTTTGTTTTATCTTTTTGTAATAATTCAGGAGTCTTATTCATTGTTGTTGGTTCATTTTTTAAGAAAGAAAGATTCTTTTTGCTATTCAGCCATGCAACAAAACCTTCTAAAAATATATCTTCAATAAATTCATTAACATAATGAGCTGTCGCTTGTTGTGAATCTTTTTCAAAGCGTTGAATATTTTCTCTGTCAAGAGAGAGTTTATGTAATAAGGCTATATATTCTTCTATTGCTTGAGTGGGTTGGATATTGGGAAAATCTTTATAACTTGTTCCAGCAGAAGAGGTGTTTTCTTGAGGAGTATTGGAAAGAGTAAATTCTTTGCCAAATTTTTCTTTTCTTTCTTTTGCATGAGAAATAGCAGCATGAAAGAGTTTTTTATCATTGAGGAACTCTGGAAGAAAGCAATGATAATAAAGTTCTTTTAGGAGGAAATTGCGAGTGCTTCTGTATGTTTTTTCTTGTTTTCCTCCAGTGTCTTGATTTGTATAGACAAGGTCTTTTTCATTATGTATCCAGTAATTATATTTTTTATCTAGCTTGCCTTTATTGCTATTTGAAAGATTTTTTCCTTTTACATGAATACGCTTTATAGTAGGAGCAAAAGGAATAATTTTTTTAGGAAGAGAAGGTGTATAGGTGGAAAGATATACCTCTATATTATTAACAGTGAAATACTTTTCAAGATTATTACTAAGAAATTGTTCAATAATCGCTTGATGAAGAGAGCTGTGCTGTCTTTCAAAATAGTTTTTGATAGCTTCATAATTGAGCAATTCTTCTTCTTTTTTTACAGAAGAGGTAATTTCAATGTCTTTAAAATGAACAACTCCATTTCTCAAATCATAGATAGCTTGGGAAAGGGTAATAATAAAAGTCTTGAGTAGGTCAGAATTTTCTTCTGTTACTATTGTATCTGTGTCAAAGAAATAATTTATGTTCTTCTTATTGAGTTTATAAGAATTGAGATAAGTTTTTGTATTTTGTGCTCCTAAAATGTCTTGCTGATTTTCTTGATCAAAGTCCAAAAGATGAGAAAAGGCATGTGCCGAAAATGAAATTAATGTTGCTAATTTTCTTGTTAAAGATTCTTTTGCTTTAATATATTCCATGTCTTCAGTGGAGAAAGAGAGTTTAGATGCTGAGTTTCTTTCGCTATTAGGATATCGATAATATAGTCGCTTTCCATAGTCTATAATAAAGGCTGTGAACCTATTCATAAAACGAGAATCTATTTCTTTCTTGAAACGAGCAAAATCTGTGAATAAAGCTTTTTGAATATAGTCATTGAGTAAGCCTTTTTCTTGTGATTTCTTGCCTTTAGACTCTTGTTTATTTTTAGAGGTAATGAGTTCGATATATTTAATGAATTCTTCAAAATAAATGTATTCTTCTCGGTTTCTTAGCTCTTGTTGAGAGCATACTTTATTATTCCCTGCATGTGTTTTAATAGTATTAAGGCTTGCTTTAAGCTCTGCTCGAAGTGTTATTGGCTTGTCCTTTGTATTTTTTGTATTCTTATTTCTTTTCTGTTTTTCTTTCCATCTGCTTACAGCTGATAATAAATCTTGATAATGTTTTTTTAGGTCTATCTTTTCGGCATATTCATCAAGTGTATTTTGTAGAGTATTTTCAGAGCTATTTTTTTCGGCACCTGAAACTAGAGTCTTAAAAAGCTTTTTAAAATATTTGAAATTCTTTGTTTCATGATTCATAGAGTTAGTATCTGTATGAATTATAACAGGAACTTTATTATTTTCTATCGATTTTAGGATTTTTGCAATTTTCTTTTCTTTGTATTGAGCAAAAGCGTTTTGGAGATCTTTATATGTTTGCAGTGTTCTTGCAGTATTGCTATCTTTGATTTTTTGTTCTTTTGCTTCCTGAATAAAGTTGTTTAAAAGCTCTATAAAAGAAGGGCTTTGATACGAAAGCTTATCTTCTAGTTTTTCCTGATAAAAATGTTGATGCTCAGTGATTTTGTATTGAAAGAGAATGTTTATTACTTCAGTTCTTGTTTCATCTTTTTTATTTGTTATTTTCTTTCCAATTTGAAAAGTATGTTTTGTTTCACGTTCATTACTATAATCAGGGACATCAATTTTTTGTAGTTCTCCTATCCTCCAATTTGTATTTGGTGTGTAGGAGTATAACTCATGAATAAAGTGATATAAGTCTTTATACTCAGGATGCTTTAGAATGATACTCTCGGTTGCTTTTATTTGAGAGAGTTTAGCATCACTATTTAGCCGTAAAAATTCTTTATAAATACGGCTTTCTAGTGTTTCATTAAAACGTTTATTAATGATATCTCTTGTTACCTTGCTGTTGTCTGAAGGTTTTCCGTTAGAGTAAAGAAGTGTACCTATATTGTTAGGGCTAAGAACTTTTTTATGATAAATATTGTGTACTTTGGTTAATTTCATCGGAGAGCCTTTATAAGTATTAGAGTGCTTACTTTTGGAGTAGCAGAGTATCCCTAGTCTATACAAGCAAATAAATTTTGTGGTATATTGGTTATTTATAAGCATAAAAGTATAATTTTTTGTATATTGGCATAAAGGATATGCTATGTCAACAGCTCATCATGCTTTAAATACTATGTCCATGAACTGCTAGCCAAACACTCTTCTCGTGATGTAAACAGGTTACACTTGCATTGGTAGAATCTATAATAGAACTTCAATCCTCACCCAATAGAAACATGGCTGTTATTATGTCACTATTGGCCCCGAGCATAAGAGAAAATTGCTTATTATATACCCAGCATCCATACGTAAGCAATGGGTCTTGAGTTAGAAGAAAAATTTAATATCCCAATATGTATTGTAGATAAGCAACTCTATACACAAAAAAAGAAAGAAGGCTATTCTTTCATTAGAGTACGGTGTGCAGTGATAATTTCGTATCATTTTGCGAATAAAATCTCTAAGGAGCTAGCCAAAGGTGGATTGGGATTTATGTATTCTTGATGAAGCGCATAAATTGCGTAATGTATAGAAAAAAGATAATAAAATGGGAAAAGGGTACTTAAAGAAAGTTTAGCAAATAAGCGTAAACTTCTTTTAACAGCAACACCATTACAAAATTCTCTTATGGAGTTGCATGGATTAACAAGTCTCATTGATGAGTATCTCTTTGGGAATCAAGAGTCTTTTAAATCAAACTATATTAGTAATGAACCAGATTAAAAAGTCGTTTAAATTCTATACAGCATCGAACTTTACGTAAAGATGTATTGGAATATATTCGCTATATTAATAGAGAAGCGATTGCGACTCCATTTAGTCCTAATAAAAATACAGAATTGTTATATTCTTTACTATCAGACTTTATTCTTCAGTAAGATACATACGCTATTCCTAATGCACAGAGAAAATTAGTATAGTTCTCATTATCCGTAAGCTTTTAGTATCGTCTGCATATGCTATAGTAGGAACATTATATCAGCATAACTTTTATTAAGTTTTCTATGAATCACATCTTTTTCAGTCATTTTTTGCCAACGCGTAATTGTAACGTCTACATATTTAGATTCTAGGTATATTGCAAACTCTCCCTGTTTTTCCACAAGCAAGTAATCTGGTAGTGAATAATTTTTTTGTGTTTATGAAGTGTTTAAGTCAAATTATTTATAGAAATAAAATGGCTGAATATAAAAGTATGTTGTTATATATTATGCAGTAATGAACAAAATCTATATCTTTACTTAAAATATAAACTAACCTATATTCATTAGAAGAATGGGGAATGTGAATGTTAAAAGTATTTGAAGCTTTTGCAGGGTATGGTAGTCAACGAATGGCACTTAGAAATTTAGAAATACCACATCAAGTTGTAGGTATTTCAGAGGTAGATGGTGATGCGATTTTATCATATGCAAGTATTCATACCAATTTCTTAAGAAAATTATGTTCTCAAGAGGCTCTAGATGTTTTTTGCAAAGAAGACGCTATCGGCTATTTGGAGCATTTAAATATTCCTCTCGATTATAAAACCTTTGAAAATAAAGCAAAAAAATTAAATCTTGAACAATTAAAAAGAATATATTTTGCTAGTAAATTAAGTAATAATTATGGAGATATTAGAAGGATCGATCCTTGTAGCATACCTGACTTTGATTTATTTACTTATTCTTTTCCTTGTCAAGATATTTCTATTGCAGGGTATCAAAAAGGATTAGATAAAAACTCTGAAACTCGATCTTCATTATTGTGGGAATGTTGTAAAATAATAGAAATAAAACGACCCTATTATTTATTGATGGAAAATGTAAAAAATCTTGTAGGTAATCTACATAAAAATAATTTTATAGATTTTTTAAATTATTTAAAAAACTTAGGATATAAAAATAATTGGGCAGTGCTAAATGCAAGAAACTATGGTATTCCACAAAATAGAGAAAGAGTTTTCTGCATTAGCTTACTGGGTGATAATCAATTTGTTTTTCCAAACCATATTCCATTAACAAAATCTTTAAAAAACTTTTTAGAAGATACTGTTGAAAGTAAATTTTATCTTAAAAATCAAGTTTTAGAAAAACCTATTCATCAAGAAATCTCTTATTGTATAGATGCAAATTATTGGAAAGGTGCAACGTTAGAGAGTTTTATTATGAAACATCGTCGTCAACTTGTGACAGATAAACAAAATTCTAATGGGACATATACTCCTAGAATATTAACACCTTTAGAAACATGGAGGCTAATGGGGTGTAGCGACAGGGACTTTTATAATGCAAAAAAAATGGTTAGCAATACAAGCCTATACAGGCAGGCTGGGAATAGTATTGTTGTGTCTGTATTAGAAGCAATTTTTGGTGCTATGTTTAATGCTCGCTTTTCTTTACAAGTTAATGAAAAAAATAAACACACAAAAAGGATTAGCCATAGGGAACAATATTCCTTTATAAAATACTAAAACTACCTGTTCTAGTTGCTAAAAAAGACTTTTTAGAGTATACTCCTTAAGATGCAATATAGTAGTAAAACATATAAAATTATAGATTTATTTTCTGGGATTGGAGGAATTCGCTTAGGCTTTGAACAAGGATTTCAGAATCAACTTGAATGTGTTTTTTCAAGTGAAGTTGATAAGTTTGCTATACTGACATACCAAGCAAATTTTGGGAAAGAAAATATTTGGGGAGATATTACACAAATTGTAACAAGGGATATACCTGAGCATGATATATTATTAGCAGGCTTTCCTTGCCAACCATTTTCACAAGCTGGACTTAAAAAAGGCTTTCAAGATATAAGGGGAACATTATTTTTTGATATTCATAGAATTTTATTAGATAAAAAGCCTAAGGTATTTTTATTAGAAAATGTTAAACAGTTAAAAGGGCATGATAAAGGTAATACCTTAAAAACAATGCTAAACTCTTTAGAGGAAATAGGTTATAAAGTTTACTTTGAAGTTCTTGCTGCAAAAGACTTTGGTATTCCACAAAATAGAGAAAGAATTTATATTGTTGGTTTTTTAGATCAAAGTATAAATTTTTTATTTCCTCAGCCTCTCAGTGTAAAAACTAGAGTTGGTGATATTCTAGAAAAAGAGCCTGATAGCAAATACACAATTTCAGATAGATTGTGGGCAGGTCATCAACGCCGTAAAGCAATGCATAAGAATAAAGGAAATGGCTTTGGTTATAGTTTAGTAAATGAAAATACTCCATATACAAATACACTTTCGGCAAGATATTACAAAGATGGTAGTGAAATATTGATTGAACAAATTGGAAAAAATCCTAGAAAAATTACACCAAGAGAAGCTGCACGTCTTCAGGGGTTTCCTGAAAGTTTCGATATATCACATGCTTCAGATAATCAACTATATAAACAATTTGGAAATAGTGTATGTGTTCCTGTAATTCGTGTGATTGCCAAAAAGATACAAGAGGTACTAGTCTAATGATAGAGTGTTTTTGTTTAAATAATATTTTTGAGTTAGAGCTGTAAATACTAAATCTTTTAAAGGATACATAATCTCATTATAAGCCATAAATTCATATTGGTTATATTTTTTAATTGTTATTTTACTTTGTTCTTTTTTACCATGAGCAATGTTATTTCTTCGTTTTACAAATTCATCTAATTTGCTTGAGCAGCAGTGAATTTATTACTAGGAAAACCTAGTCTTAGTAGTAAGTCTTTAAGCCTGTCAGAGGTTATATTTTTATTGGTAGTAATGATATTTATATTTATATTCACTTTCTCATTCCATAGATTTTTTATAGAACCTATGAAATCTTCTCTGCTTTTATGTTTTTGGCTCTTCAGTTTGTCTTCATATTGATCAAAAGTATTAGATTTTGATGATCAGCAATAGCAGGAATTGTCTGCTCTATTGTTAAGTTGTATGTATTAAGACACTCTATATAATATGATAAGATATCTATGATAAAACCTTCTAATTGTGCATATAAAAAGAGTGTTAGAGTGTTACAATACAGTGTCTCGTTTTCCTCTTTATCTTCCTTGAACATACGTTTTAAAAGTTGATACTCTTGATCTCTGGATCGATAAAACTCATCAAGTGCTATTTGAATATCAGAAGTGTTGTGTGTCATCTATCATTAGCCTAATATTTTCGTAAGTTCTTTGTTGATTGTATTTATTCTTGATTCTATTTTGTCTTTCTTAAATAGAAAGCTACCACTAATCAGGTTTCTAAATTCTATACTTTCCTTAATCTTTGAAACAGTTAATCGCAGTGATTCCTGTTGTGTTTTATTATCTTTTTCTAAGGAGTTTATATATTGGAAAAAACTCAATGTAAAAGCTTCAAAAATATTTTTATTGAACCTTTGAACGGTTGGACTTTGGAATAAAGTATCTCCAAAAATGGTATTTAATTTAGCAAATAAGTTTGTGAATAGTTGCTTTTCTTCTGTATAATTAAAATAAATTTTTCTGTAGTAACTTTTTCTAAATAGTTGTCAAAAAAGTCGTGCATATTAGTGCCAGTGTAGGTATTTAAACTATTCTTGAATGCAAAAAATCTTAGGATACATTCTTCTGGAATCATACGATTCTTATCTTCCTCGCTCATTATACTAATCATGTTTTGGTAGTTTGGATCTTGTGATAACTCTTTAATAAAGTCTATATATTTTGAACCTAACAGTCGTACAGTGCAATTGCGTATTTCTTGTGGACCTAAAATAGTACGACCAGTATTCAACCTCTTGAACATGTGATATCTTAATTCTTTATCTGTTTGCTTCAGTAATATTTCTGCTCTTATAAAATTTCTTTTTAGTTTTACTCGTATCGCAGGGTCTAGTGTATCAAATGTTGTCCCATTTAACTCAGGAAGAATATCACATCCTGATAACACAGTTGGCTCATAGTATTTATCAGTGGAGCTTTGCTCAGAGGTTGTTTTTAGCTCTCCTCTAAACTTAAGGTATGTAGAAATTCTTTGTAAACCATCAATAAGGTCATATGTTCCATCTAAATTTTCTACAAAAAAGATAGGAGGTAAAGGCATTTCTAAAATAATAGATTCAATAAATTGAGATTGTCTAGTGTTATCCCACCTAAAAAGTCTTTGATAGTCAGGGCGTATTCGCAACTCTTTTTCATTATACATATCAAGAATTTCGTTGAAGGATAGATCAAGGCTTTTTGTACGTACTTCCTTAATTGTATTATCTAGTTTTTCAAGAATATGTTGTTGCATGTATAATCTCCTGCTTTTTATGATAACAAATAAAGTGTAGCTTTGCAATAAGGGTACTTTAGGGCCTTCTATACAAAAAATATAAAAGAGGATATAATAGTAAAAGTTTTTTACTTAAAAGGTATATTTAGTATGACAGGCAAAGATAAAATTATAAAGCTCTTCCGAGAAAACGTAAAAGGAAAAAAGCCAAATATAGTAAATGCAAACTCCCGCCATGATGGAAGAAAAGGGCATTGGTTAGAACAACAGTTTGGTATTAAGGCAAATGCAGACAATAATGCAGATTTATTTGGTTATGAACTCAAAAATGAGACTTTTAGTAAAACAACTTTTGGTGATTGGTCTGCTAATTTATATATTTTTACTCACCCTATTTATAAAGAATATTTTATTGGAAATTCAAAGAAAAATAAACAAGATAGTTTTTGTGCAATCTTTGGAAAATCTAATAAGGAGAAAAATGGGAGATATTCTTGGTCTGGAGAGCCATGCCCTAAAATCTTTCGATACAATGACTTTGGTCAAAAATTAATAGTAGAAGAAGACACTAAAGATATTATGGCAATATACTCTTACAGTAAAGATAAAAGAGATAATAAAAGCTTAATTCTACCTAAGGAACTACAAAAAGAAAATCTAGTCTTAGCGCATTGGTATGGTTGTGTTTCTCCTCCTAGTGCTACTAAAAGAGATAAGTGCTTAAAGGAGAAATTAGAAAGTAAATTCAACCAGCAAGGATGGTTTACTTGTAAAACAAATAGTTCTGGCGTATATGATAAAATTTGTTTTGGAAAAAGAATCAATTATGATGATTGGCTTTGTTGTATAAAAACTGGAATTGTTTTTTTTGATAGTGGTATGTATGAAGGTAATGCTCGACCATACTCACAATGGAGAGCGAATAATAAATTCTGGGATTCCTTAATAATCGATGAATATGCATAGATATAGTCCACATGACTATAATATATGAAAGATTAACTCTCCTCATCCTCCTCATCCTCCTCACCCCACTCAAATCTAGGATTTCCTGTTATAAACCACTCAAGAAACATATCAATATCTTCTTCTGTGATTGGTTGTTTTTCCATTGTTAGGGGAGGTGATGCTTTAATAAATTTTTTGTAGTTCAGCTCCATATCTTCGAGATAGCTTTGATAGCGTTCGTATTCATTGTCAGAAAGTTCTTCTTTTGCTTGAGCTAATGTTTCTTGAGAACGCTCTTCTGAAAAGAAGTCATTTTCTTTGTCTTCATAGTAGGGAAGGTCTTTAACATGGTCTTTGATTTCAATTAAGATTCGTTCAATACGAGAAGAAAAATTGAAATGGATATGCAATGCTGTGAGATAGATTTTTTCAGAAGGTTTTAAAAATTCTCTTCTTTTCTGATGTTTTTCAATAATTTGTATTCGCTTTTTCTTAGGGGTATTTAGTTCTTCTAATGTCTGTTCTATGCCTCGCCAAAAATCATATTCTGTTGAAACCGAGTTAAATAAATTTGCAATAATTTGAAATAGCTTGAAATCTTCATAAAAAGAAGCAAGGATAGTCATATATTTTACAGCTTCAAAGGCAATGTTTTTTTGTATCACACTATTAGCATAAAGATATTGAATTGATTCTTGGGTTTTAGTTGGAGTAAGAGATTTTTGTTTTCTTGCATATGCATGTGCATCTTCTTCTGTAAGAAACCCTTCTTGCAATATTCTGTGTAAAAAAGCTGAAGAGATATCCTTAGCTTCTGTTTTATGTATTAATTCTAAGGCTAATTTTGCATGCTTATAATCTCCTGTAACACCTTTATTTACAACCTGCGTAATAATAGCATCTTTCTTCGTTATTTTCGTTCCATCTGCCAAGACTATCTTATCATTTGCTACTTTATCAATAATGTTTCCAAGGTCATCTCTTTTTCTGCCTTTTGGACGTCCTTTTGGATTACCAGATTGACCTTTCTTAAATTGTGTTTCTTGTGGAGGATTTTTATAGCCTATATCTTTTTTAGTCATTGCGTCCACCGTTCATTATATCAGCATAACCTTTATTGAGTTTTATATGAATCGCATCTTTACCAGTCATTTTTTGCCAACGTTTAATGGTAACATCAATATATTTAGGTTCGAGTTCTATTCCTCTGCAGACACGACCTGTTTTTTCACAAGCAAGTAATGTTGAACCAGAGCCTAGAAAAGCATCGAGAACTATATCATTTCTATGAGTAGTATCCATAATGGCATCTGCAATCATTTCAACAGGTTTCACAGTAGGGTGTAACTCTAAATCACTCTTGTTTTTCCCGAAACTATTAACGCCTGCATAGTCCCAGACATTTGTGCGATATCTGCCATGTTTCCCCAGTTCTATATTATTAATATGAGGTGCTTCTCCATTTTTATATATAAAGACTAATTCATGTTTAGAACGATATAAGGATCCCATTCCCCCAGAGGCTTTATTCCATACACAGAGATTTTTCATTTCAGTATAGATATTCTTACATGCAGAAGTAATTTCTATAATATGCCTCCAGTCCATACATAAATAATGAAGAGAACCATCAAGAGAATAGTTTCGCAAATGAGTAAAAACACTTTGTAAAAAGAGAGTAAACTCTTCTTCACTCATCTCACCAGAAGCCATGGCAAATTCATCATGTTGTATTTTACCTGACCCACAGACATGTCCTGTAATTTTTACATTATATGGTGCATCAGTAAAAATCATACGAGCTTTTTTGTCTTCCATAAGCTTGTTAAAACTATTAGCATCTAAAGAATTACCACAGAAAATTATATGTTCTCCTAACTGCCAGATATCTCCAGCCTGAGCTATGATATTGACTTCATCAATTTCTTGGATTTCATCAAGGGGGTCTTGATTTTCGACTATAAGATTTTGAATCTTAAGGTCTATTTCAGGGATGCTGAATCCTGTAACATCAAGGCTAAAATCAAGTTCAAGTTCGGATAAATCTTTGAATTCAAGGCCTAATAAATTTTCATCCCATGCACCATTTATTGTGAGTTTATTATCAGCAATACGATAGGTTTTTTTTTGTGCTTCTGTTAAATGAGGGAGAATAACACATGGCAAAGACTCGATTTGTAAATGTTGTGCTGCTAAAAATCGACCATGTGCTGCTAAAATCTCATTATTTTCATCTAAAAGAATAGGATTTGTGAAATCAAAAGTTTTAATGGAAGAAACAATTTGATTAATATGTTTTTCATCATGTATACGTGGGTTATTCTTGTAAGGAGTAATGTCTTTTCGGTTAACATAAATAATTGAAAGCTTTGTCATCTTTTAGTATTTTCCTATAATGATTTGTTTTCCATATATTATTTGGGCATCATAGTGTTTTTATTGATAAAAATCAATAGGTCTATAGACTTGACTTCGTTCTTTTTCTACGCATTACTTGTTGTGTAGGAGAATAAAGAAATGGCTATAAAAAAATATAAAAAGAAGTTTTCAGAGAGTTTAGAAGAATTGAAAAAAATGTGTCCAGAAGAACTCCAAGAACTATGGAATTCTTATTTCTGTGAAGGGAGTCCGTTGATAAAAACTCTTTGGTATAAAATTATGTGTGAGAAGGAAAATCTATCAATAGAGCAAAAATATATAACTCGTTTGAATAAATATGCAAAGAATCCAGAAATCTGTGTAGCAAATGCATATCAGTATAAATATAATCTCAAGGCAGGTTCTTGTATAGAGAAAACATTTAGAGGCAGAAAATACGTGGTGAAAGTCTGTGAAAATAATACTTTTCTCTATAACGATAAAGAGTACAGAACATTATCAGCCATAGCAAAAGATATCTGTGGGCATAAGGTTTCTGGGAATGATTTCTTTGGTCTTAATAATAAGAATGGAGGAGTTGCCCATGTACCAAAAAATGAAAAAAGTTAATTGCGCAATTTATGTAAGAAAGTCTACAGAAAAAGGTTTAGAACTAGAGTTTAATAGTTTGCACAATCAGGAAGAGGCATGTCGTAACTATATATTATCACAAGCTTTTAATAATTGGGAATATCACAAAACCTATACAGATGGAGGTATTTCTGGTGGGAGTATGGAGCGTCCTGCACTTCAAGAAATGCTACAAGATATTAAAGTAGGAAAAATCCAAGTAGTTGTTGTATATAAAGTTGATAGGCTCTCTCGCTCAATAATGGATTTTCATAATATGATGAAAGAGCTAGAAGAATACAATTGTAGTTTTGTGTCAATAACACAAGCATTTGATACCAGCACGTCAATGGGAAAGCTTACGCTGAACATGTTGTTATCCTTTGCACAATTTGAAAGAGAAGTTTCTTCGGAGCGTGTACGAGATAAAATACGAGCGCAAAAAGCAAAAGGGCTTTGGACAGGAGGGAATATTCCTTTAGGATATGATGTTATTGAGAAAAAGCTTGTGATTAATAAAGAGGAGGCAAAGCAAGTTCAATATATTTTTGAAACATATTTAGACTCCAGCTCTTTATTAGATTTACAAGAGCGAGTGTATAATGAAGGGATTCGAGTAAAGCAGAGAAAAAGGAATAAAAGCCTTGGTAAAGAAGCAGGAATGCTATCAACAACAGTGTTGAATCGAATATTACGAGAGCCTTTGTACATAGGAAAAGTGAGTAATAAAAAAGAAGGGTTAGTATATAATGGTGTCCATGAGGGGATTATTAGTAAAAAGTTATTTTATGCAGTCCAAGAAAAACTCTCTGCAAATAATAACCGTGGAGATGTTCCATGTAATTATGGGACATTTTTATTAGACAAAAAAATACAAGATACTCAAGGGAATATATTTAAAAATCAAAGAGCATCGAAAAAACAAAAGAAGTATCGCTACTATGCGTTACAAGGGTGTTATTTACCAGCAGGAGACATAGAAAAAATAACATGCGATGTAATACAAGAATTTTTAGATTCTAATATGAAAGCATTGCCAGAAGCAACACGCCTAGCATTTAAGCAAGTAGAGTATAGTTTGAATATAATACGATCAATGATAGAAAAGGTGATTTATTATGAAAATAAATTGTTATATTTTATTAATATTGAGAAGGCAGACTACTTAGAGCCTTTTCGATGTGAACAATTGAATATAAAATCAAAAGAAATGTTAAATTCATATATAAGTACAGATAACAAATATCTAGTGATTGAAAAGTTTATTTATATAAGTAAAGGCATTGCGACTAATAGATATAACGGAGGAGAAACTTCAATATTAACAAAAACAGAGAATGCTAATAGATTCATAAAAGCTCTTGCTTATGCTTGGAGATATAAGAAGCTCTATGAAAGTGGAATGAGTATCCATGATATTCGTAAACAAGAGCATATAGCGCATCGCACCGTATATAAATATTTGAATCTGGCTTATCTTTCACCAAGAATAATTAATTATATTATGGAAGGAAAAGAAGAGAGTAATATTAGCTTGCAGGAATTATTTCAAATAGCATCATCATATAGTAGCTTTGAAGAGCAGGAGGGGGAGATTTTTTGTAAGATGAAGTTATCATCTTTATTTTAATTAGATAGGTGAGATAGTATTTTCTTCGTAATGGATCTTATGGTATATCTATTAGATATGTTAATGAGGTGATGGAAATGTCTATAAATAGAGGTTCAGAGTGGAGACGGTGGGATTTGCATTTTCATACTCAAAGTTCTTATGATTACAAAGATAAATCAGTAACGAATCAAGAGATTGTTGATATTCTCATTCAGGAAGGTGTTGACGTTGTGGTTGTAACAGATCACCATATTATTGATGTTGAGAGAATAGAAGAATTACAAAAACTTGGCAAAGAGAGAGGGCTTAAATTTTTTCCTGGTATTGAATGTCTATCTGAAACTCGCTCTAAGGAGCCAATACATTTATTAGAAGTAAGTATTTTAATATTTTTGTGCATTAAAGGTTCTGGTTTACAAGAAGATGCAATGAATATTACTCTCTAGTGGAAGAGGATAAATTAAGGATATTCTTTTTAAATACTCAAAAACTCCCTTCATGTGGGGTCATCTTCTGTAAGTTTCTTGATGGTAAGTGCTTAAGTTTTATCATAGGGGTGAGATGATTCTCGATATTTAATAATGTAGCTTTTGTTTTCATAGGGCATCTAATGTAAGCAAGTTTTTGAAAATCTCAAAGAATTTATGGCTTTATAGGCAAGCAGTGCCTTTGCAAAAATGGGCATTGTATAGAACTAGGTATTTGAAAGGTATTTTTAGGGAAATATAAGACTATACCAGAGTCACAGATTGAAATTTTATTGTGTGTTGCAGGGATAATAGCAGAAAAAGAAAAAGTTGAATAATATAGATATGTTATGGCGGAAAGGGAGGGATTCGAACCCTCGGTACGTTGCCGTACACACGATTTCCAATCGTGCTCCTTCGGCCAACTCGGACACCTTTCCAAGAATATATCATACAGAAAATAAGCAGTGAGGGCGAAGATATCAAAAGATAAAAAAAGATGCAAGAAAAATCTTGTTTTTTAAAAATAAGAATATATATTGTTGGTACGTTTTGTGATGTTTTTCTTTCTTTCATATAGGAATAGATTTCGCACTCTCTCTATGAAGATATGACTTAGTGTTGCTATATGAGTATTGTGTCTGGATACGTTTTTATTGCCTTTTGGTAATGGTGAAATAATGGTGATAGGAGTATTTTTATGTCGCAAGACATAGAACATAAAAATAAAAAAGAAAAATTCTTAACGCAAGGAATAGCGGAGACATCGTCGATACACATACCAGGATATGAATCATCTAGTGTGAGGGGTAGTATGGATAGGGTATCGGTGCATGCATCCAGTGTATTGCCCACAGTATATACCCTTTTATGTTCGATCGATAGGCCTTTGGATATCGGTTTTTCTATTGAACATGCCACGTTGTTGCGGGAAAAAGAATCTCTATTATTGTATCTTCTAGGTAATAAAATTGTGCGAGTGGACAATTTTTTCTCCTTTCGTGGACTTTTGCCGGAGATAGTAATTGGGGGAACAATAATAATAACGGGAGAAGAATTGCTTTCATTATATGCTCCGTCATTATTAAAGCAGTATAAGGAGGAGGTCCGTTATTTTGAAAATAAAGTACAGCATCCTGTATTACCACAAGCTACAGACATTGGAGTAGAAACAAAGGTCTATGATATAAGATTATTAGATAATAATGTTCGTTCTTCATTTTGGAATACAATAGAATTTGATCCAACCAGTTTAGATATATGGGAATATGAGAGTAAGGCGTCTATCTATTTTAGGCCCATATATAATCCACCAATTATTGTTCATAAAGAAATAAATCCACAAAATACAAAGAGAAAGTCTATCTCTTCGTCTTTAAAGGCTAAAGAAAAGAATACTATAGATGAGAAAGAGCACATTCCTATAATAAAGTGTGGAGAAGAGAAGGAAAGATGTGGAAAAGGTGAATTAGAAAAAGAACTTGCTTCAAAAACTGATATTGAGCAAAAAGAATTATCCTCTGTTTCAACAGAATATTTGCAAGAAAAAAGATTATCTTTTATATCTTCAGAAAAAGAGAATACTATAAACAATAAAGTCAATTATGACGATAGTCTACCTATAGAGTTGGAGAAAAGAACGTGGCTTACGATATCATCAGATGAAAAAGAGCACAAAGTTGTGAATGCGAGAGAAATTTTAATAGGAAATATTTATAAAGATTCAAATCATGAAGCCTTGTGGAATGCTTCTCTTCGTGTTGTTGATATTTTTTATAGGGGAGAACAAAAGATATTAGGCATATCATGGAAAGGTCTTTATGGTACCATGTGTGTTAGTTCCGATGGCTCTTATAGATATGAATTAAGTGAAACAGTATTGTTTGAGGATATACGAGAAACGCTCTTTGAAACATTTGAAGCAAGAATAATGGATGAAAATAATACTCTTTCGTCTGCAACGGTTTTTATAGAAATAGTTACGGAAAAAGGGAGAACAACATTAAGAAGAGTGAGGGCGAACGAATCCTATTATCGCCTTGGTCAATCTGGTGAATTTCTTTGTATAACAGGAACAATTTTGAATCCATCGAGTGAGGATATTTTATATTTTGATGGTATTACAGGAATTGAAGGTATTGTAGAGTATAATAAAACATTAAGACAACTTTCAGCAAAAAATTATAAAGATATTGAAGAGTGTGAGGCGAGTGTAGCACGTATTATCTTGGATACACAGTTAAGTTTGGAAAAATATACTCGTTTTGTTGTTATTACTGTAGATGGATACGCAACAGGTGGTGCCTACTACGGAAGAAAAATGATTTATGCAGTAATACCAAATGAAAAAGGGAGAACATATGTAACGGCATGTGAAGAAGCATTTTTTCCAGAAATACAAACTACTTCTCAGGCAGTATTACCAGAATTTCAACGCCGTAAATATACATCTATGTATACGTTATCTGGTAATGTGTATAAAGAATCAAAAGTGCTTTGTAACGAAAAGAACCTAGAAATAGCAAAAATTTTCTATAAGGGGCAAGAAAAGAAAATTGCTGCCCATTGGCAAAGTGAGTATGCAAATGTTATAGTACATGAAAATGGCGATTATGAATATGTATTACAAGAGAAAAAACGAGCAAGTATTGCATCAAAACCTATTTTTGATATCATTGAATGTTCTTTTCTCGATAGTAAGGGAGAATATCGTGTCTCTCATCTTATTGCCGAAATAATTGTAATAAATGATGTCGTACAAATACGCCGTTTGGAATCGGATGAATCTTATTATCAAACAGATGGGAAAACTTCTCTTAGTGTGACAACAACAGTATTAAATCCTTCAAAAAATGATACGTTATTACTCACTCCACTTTGTATGGGAAGTGCTATTCCTTTGGAATATAATAGTACGTTGAAGCAACTTAGTTTTAGAAATTGTGAGGTAATGAGTGATTGTGAAGCCATGTTACAAAATATTATACTAGATGTGGGAGATAAAGAAGGAGCATTCCATACTCGTTATATTTTACTTACAATAGATGGATATGGCAGAGAGGGTGTATACTATAGTAGTAGAAAAGTATATGCTATACCTATTTCTGAAGCGAAGGAGTATAAAGTGATATTAGGGGAAGAAGTGGAAGAAGCTGTAATACATGAAAAGCTTTTTTCATCTCGGTATGAAGATGAGAGTGCCAGTGTTGTATTGCACTATGCAAAAAAGAGAATTCATCGTAGTAACGAAGATGTTGCAGAAAATACACAGCAAAAAACGGCAGACTCTATAGAGGAAAATGAAGCTGTGATAGACAGTATTAATCTTGTTTCGGAGGATACAAATATCATTCAAAATACTTTTGAACAAGAGGCTGTCGAAGAAGAATTGTATAATCATGAATTGATTGAAGATAGAGATCAGACAAAAGATATGGAAGGAATACTTAGTGAAGATGAATCGACTGTGTTTTCCGAGAATATATCTTCTTTTGATGAAAGAGTGCCTTTTTTAGGTTTTGAAGAAGATCCTGAAGCAGATGTGTATAATAATGAAATGATTTCACCAGGGCAAATATATGCTATAGAAGATAATAATGAATCTGAACTGGGATACACAAATATAGAGAAGTCGTTATCCTCTGCCGAAGACTTTTTATATATTCAGAAAGATGAATTGTCAGAAAGAGAATGGACTATAGCAGAAATACAAGAAGAAGAGCGTAAAGCGCAGATAGAATCGGGGCTTTTTTTAATGGGCGAGAATGGTGTTGATACAGTTAATAATATAGATGAACATAGTAAAGAAGAAAATAATATATATGAAAATACTGTTAATTTGGAAGATATTGAACAAGAACGTTTTTCATCAGAGATGTATGCTAATGGTATAATGAAATTATATACACAAGACGTATTTGTTTTAGGAAATGAGAAACAGGCATTGCGTATAGGTGGTACAGGAAAAGATACTGTTATTTTATTAGGAGAAGGTTGGAAGCAAGTAAAAGAAGAGGGAGTAAATAGTCGCTATTATTTGCAAGGTGCATTTTATAAGCATTATATAGCAACGAGTGGAAGATCGTATAGAAGTGTTTTTATTGCAGATGAAATAAAAATAGAAAATGGGTAAGAAATTATTATTAATTACATTGTATTGTACTTTGTAAAAGAATATTCTGTAGTTATTAAGAGGGATGTATGCTGAGCTTTCGAAATTAGAGGAAGAAATAGAATTATTAGTAAAATAAAAGCTATTGTATATCGAATTATCTGATGAACTAACAATATTGACTGGTACATTGAATCTGCAACTTGCTCGAGATATTTGTTCGTATTTTGGTTGTGAGCTTAGACCTCTGATATGTGATAGATTTAGTGACGAAGAGATACAAGTAGAAATTGTTGGTAATGTTCGTGGTAGTGATGTATTGTTAATAGCAATATGTACGAGGTGTCTGTGTTTAGAAAGAGTGAGATTCTGTATTAAAGCACTGTATTTTTTCTTTTACTTTACATTTTCAAGAGTATATATATTGTTGATACTGAGAATGGTAATAAAATAATAGGGTATTTCTTTTTGATCATGTAGAACGTATTGGTATTGGGATATTGTTTTTACATTGTCATAAGATATCTATGGTGTGAGAGAGTATTGTTGTTAAAAATGAAATAGTGTAATCTTTACTTTAAGAAGATCTTTTTAATAGAAAGTACTCAATAATGAGAAATGGTAATTGTGTGTATCAGAATTGTATGCAGTAGGATTTTTGTGTATTTGTAGCAAAAATTTTGGTTAAAAATATACGTTTATTCGGTGTATGTTTGGTGGGTAGTTGATTTTTAAAATGGGGATAGATTGTTCTTATTTTGTAGTGAAAAGGATGCAAGTAATAATAAAGGGAAGAATATTGTATTGCAATATCTTCCCTTTATTATTACTGTAAAGAGGTTGTGTTATTAGTGTAGTATTCTTATACCATATTAATAACAGCGTTTAAGGCTTGATTTCCTGTCGTTACCATTTTTGTACAAGCAGTGTAAGAATTTTGAACGAGTATCATATTTGCTAATTCCGTAGCAAGATCAACATTAGACATTTCCAAAGAATAGTTTTGTAAATTGGCTTTTCCTTGTGTTCCAGCGACACCAGCAGTGGCATTTCCGGATTCATTTGTCATTTTATAAAAACTTCCTTGAAGATAACTAAGTCCTTGAGGATCTGGGACATCATAAACTGAAACTTGAGCAAAATCTATTCGTGCACCATTTGAATAAATAGCTGTCATAACACCACGTTTATCTACTTGAATATCTTGCAAAACACCAAAAGAATTTCCATCTCTAGATTGTTCTGTTGTTGAAGAGGAGCCAGCATAGTTAGTAGTAGCGTTATTATTTTGTTTTGGTCCACTCATTCCAGTAGGGTTTCCAATTCCAATGGCACCAGCATTAGCAGGAGCTGTTGGAGACCAACTTATTGGAGATGTATAGAGACCAAAACTGAGTGAAATTGGATTTTTTGGGACTGCATCCGCGACAAAACCATTATCTTCAGGTAATGGTGAACCTGAGAAGTTCGGTAAAAATATGGGTGTTCCGTCAGAACTAAGAGGTGCTTTCGCCCAATTATTTAACCCAACGGCTCCAGAAAGATCCGCCGCAGCAACAGTGGGTGTAGGCACAAATGCAAGCATATCCCGTAATTGTCCGCCAGAATCAAATTCCAATATTCCAGACATAAGTAAACCAGCTGTTTTATCAGTTGCTCGGTCAATTTGAGCTCCATTAAAGTATCTTTTATCCGATTCAGGAGGCATAGTCACAATAAATTCCCAATGACTTTCGCCATTAGGGCTAGGGTCTACTTTGTCAAAATAGATACTAATTTCATGCACGCCGCCACTTTCATCAAATACTTTAATAGTATTTTGATATGAGTATTGGTTCTCACCAAGTGGTGGTGTTTTTGTACCATCCCAAGAATTTTGTAGAGCAAAATAGGGATTTGTTGGGTCGTCAGATTTTCCAGCCGCATCACCTCCACTAAGATTACTAATAATATCTATAAAGCTTGTGTGTTTTGGAGGGCTTGTATCACCTGGCATGTTAATATCTTGAGGAACACCTGTTCCAAGAAGTCTACTTTCAGGTGCAGAGGAACTTGAACTAGAAGAACCTATTCCAGTTCCAGTACTTTTTATTTCCCATCCTTGAACGAGGTATCCCTCGGAATTAACAAGTTTTCCTTCAACATTAAATCCAAAATCGCCTCTTCGTGTGAGGAGAAGTTCATCGCTACCAGGGGAGCGAATACCAAAGAAGCCTTCACCACTAAGAGCAAGATGTGTTGAACCGCCTGAAGCTGTTGGAGTACCTTGTCCAAAATCTCTATATGTTGTAGCTAGGGTAGAGCCTTGTGCTGTGGAGTCATTGCCAGCTAATGTTGACATTGTTGCACCAAAACTTCCTGTAGCGTAACCAGAAACTTGATGGAATCCCATACTTCCAGAGTTAGCAACATTAGATGATATGATAGATAGTTGCTTACCATACGTATGAAGTCCACTAATACTTGATCTAAGAGCAGAACTTATTGCACTCATAGGATCTCCTTATTATATAAATGGAGTAAAAAAGATTACTCAATTTTAGTGGCAGATATAAAGCAATATATGCCACTAGGAATATTATTTTCTATAGAATTTTTCTAATGTCTTTTGTGCTTTACTGTTAAACAATTCAAAGGGTACTGGTTTTTCTTCTTCTGGTGTTGGTTTTTCTTCTTCTGGTGTTGGTTTTTCTTCTTCTGGTGTTGGTTTTTCTTCTTCTGGTGTTGTGGGGTCTTTCTTAATGTATACTTCATAAACACTATTCAACTGAACAATTCGTCCATCTTTTAATCGCAGGTAGATCTGATTATTTTCAGTCACAGCACTAACAACTTCACCAGATACTTCCGTATGAACAAGTATAGGTTTTCCTTCATCTGTTTTTGCTTCTATGGCAAAGGTATATGTTCCATCAGGCATATTCTTTCCTTCGGAGTTTTGACCATCCCATCGGTATTCATAGAAACCAGCTTGTTTTGAACCAAGATCTTCAGTATAAATAATTTCTTTATCTTTTCCGTAAATTCGCAATATTCCTTCTTTAATGGGTTGATTAGAGCTATAGTAAATAGTGCTGACATCATTTTTTTCTTTAGAAACTTCAAAACCTTTTGCTCTAATTGTTTTTCCAATATATCCAACAGCAGAAAATTGCTCATTTTTTTGCGCAATAGCAAGAAGTTCATTCATAAGGTCTGTGCTTTCTTGCTGTAAACCAAGAGCAGAGAACTGGGCAAGTTGAGCAATCATAGCATTGTTGTCCATAGGGTTTGTGGGGTCTTGATTTTGTAATTGAGTGAATAATAATTTTATAAATGCTTCGTATCCAAGACCATTTTTTTGAATGGAAGAATTTTTCATTTGTGTATTATATGTTTGTTGTGTTTGTTGAGTGGCTTTATTTTGGCTTACATTCATATTTGTTATTTCCTTTTAGAGTGAATATTTTACACAATTTTATGTAGTATTCTTTCAGGGGAATGGATTTTAATAGAAATATCTTGAGCTGTATGTGCATTATGTAAGATATTTCGTAATCTTCCAATTCGTAAAGAATCTTTTATATTTTGTTCAGTATTTTGTTGGTGATTTTTTTGAAAGAATTGATTGTAGAGATTTTGTTGTTGATCAAAAGAGTGTTCTTTTTGTGCAACAATAATGGAATCTACTTTTATGCCCTGTTCTTCAAAAGATTTTGAAAGAGAGGGGATTGATTTTTCAAGTAATTTTGTGACATCATATTGTTCTGGTTTGAGAAGAGCAGAAATTTTTCCATCTTGAAATTGTAGTGATAGTAAAATAGTTCCTAAATCATTTGGTTTTATTTGAAGAAGCAACGATGTCATTTTTTCATTTTTCATTTCTACAAAGCCATTTTCTACTAGAGTAAAAATATTCTTTTGTAATTCTTTAGTAAAGGAGACTTCTGTATTTTTAGAACCAGAGAGAATTTGTGTATTTTTTGGAAAAAGAATATGGGCAAATGCTCTTTCTTTTTCAGGGGACGTGTCTCCATTGAAATCCATTTGTGTACTGCTATCTTCTGATGATAAAAGATTCTTTGAGACATACTGAGAGATTTGAGTATTTTCTTCGTTATCAAAATCAGAAGAATGTTTTGTAGAAAGAGGGTCTGTAAATTGGGTGTGCGTATTTTCTGTCATTGAATGTATTTTTGAAAATCGTTCTGCTTGCATAAAAAGACTTTCTTTTTGTGAACTGTGTTCTAAAAAAGAGGAAAATTTTTCTCTTTCTTGTAAGAGGATTTCTAGTTCTGCAAAAATGTTTTCTTTAACAATGTCTGGGTTTGTTGAATGTTTCGTGAGGCTATCCGTAATTTCTTGAGTAATTTTTGAGGCGTCATCTTGGGAAAGCATTGTTTTTTCAGAAAAAGAATGTATATTCTGAGATTCACCAAGAAAAAGTTTCTTTAAAAGAGGAAGTGATTGGTTAAAAAGTTCTTCTTGAGCAGGGTTTTTGAAGGAAGAAATGAGAGACCAAGCTTCTTTATAAGAAAATGTATTCATATATTGTAAGAAATTTGAGATATCTTCTTGTGAAAGTTCAAGATCTTGTAATAGCCTTTGTACTTCTACGTGTTCTTCAGGAGAGAGATTGTATAAACCTTTTCCAGCTTCGGTAATTCCTTCAAGAATGGAATTAAGAGTGTGTGGACCTTGGAACGTAAACATATAGGAAAGTGCATTTGCTTCTTCTTGCGTAATTTTTTTCTTATCAAGTAATTCATTACGTAATCGCAATGCCTCTTCTTGTGTGAGAAGAAGGCCTGCTGGAATAGTATTCTTGTTTTTTATAGCGAGATCTTGATTTTTTTCTAGAATATCAGGAGTTGTGATACTCTTAGGAATGTAGCTTGTGAAAGACTGTAAAGAAAAAGAGGGCATATCTTTCTTCTTTGTATCTATAATAGACATAGGACTGGTATACCCATTTTGTGGAATAATTTGCATACTATTCTCCTTGCTATGAGGTATTTCAATAGCTATTCCAAAGAGTTAAAGGAAGAATAAAAGTCTTGACATTTTTTTGTGTAGAGGGTATATACAGAGGATGTATTTATGTTGTGTATGATATAACGTTATCTGTAGTTTTTGGAGGGAATTTTGGCTAATCATAAATCGGCAATTAAAAGGCATAAACAAAGCATTAAGCGCGGGGCACGTAATAAATCTACTAGGACACGTATTAAGAATGTTATTAAAGATCTTTCTCTTAGTGTGACGCAAAAAAGTAGTAAAGAGGAATCGTCGCAAAAATTATCAAGAGTTGCTTCTCTTCTTTCAAAAGCAGCGAGTAAATCTGTTATTCATTGGAAAAAAGCAGCAAGAAAAACATCTCGTTTAGCAAAAGCAATAAATAAACTCTCAGCATAATTTCTTTTTACGTAATATATGACGCAGGGGTGATGGTTATGTTTTTCACTGGTTCGTTACGTTCTAAAGTTAAGAGAGACAGGATTATTGTAATTGGTGCTGGTCAAGTTGGATATTATGTTTCTAAGCGTCTTGCCTTAGAGGGAAAAAATGTTGTTGTTATAGATACAAATGAGAGTCGCTTGCGTGGTATTGTTTCTAGTATAGATGTACAGACTATTGTGGCGGATGCTTTTTCTTCCAGAGTACTGTTGGATGCTGGTATAGAAGATGCTTCTGTTATTATTGCTGTTACTAATAGTGATGTTCTCAATATGTCTGTGTGTTTTTTATCCCATGTTCTTAATCCGTTGGTATCAAAAATAGTTCGTATTAGAGAGCAAGATGTTGTTCCTTTATACCCCAAATTTAAAGAGATTGTCCCCACATTAACAGCCTTTATAAATCCTGAAGAATCTGTTGTCAAAAGTATTGTGCGTTCTCTTTCATTACCAGGATTGAACGAATATTCTGAATTTATGAATGGTCAAGTTAAATTAGCTTGCTTTCATGTTACAGAGGGTCCCCTTTTGGGTGTTCCCTTGCGTGAGACAAGGGTTTTTTTTGATAATCATGAATTTATTATTGCTGCTATTAATAGAAATGGTAAGTTATACATTCCAAAAGGCAGTAGTGTGCTGCAGGAAAATGACCATGTCTATTTTTCTTTCACGGAGAAGGGTATAGCCCCCATGTTAAAGTCTATGGGTAAAGAGGCGTGTTCTATAAAAAATGTTATTATAGCTGGCGGGGGAAACGTAGGGTTTAAATTAGCTAAAGAGTTGGAATCATTGGGGATAGCATCAATAAAATTACTTGAAATTAACAATGAAAGGGCGCATTTTTTAGCAGAACATTTAGATAAGGCTCTTGTCATAGGTGGAGATGCAACAGATGAAAGTGTTTTAGAGGGTTTGGCTCCTTCAGAGATAGATGCTTTTATATCTCTTACTGGAGATGAGGAGAATAATTTAATTGCTTGTCTTTTAGCCCATTCTTTGGGTATTAAAGATACAGTGTGTCGGTTGGATAAGAGATCATATATTTCTTTAGCGCATCTTGTTGGTATAGAACATACAATTACACCGAGACTTTCTGCTGTGAATACTATTTTAAATTGTATACGAAGGGGTCGAGTTATTTCTTCTATTTCAGTGGGGGATGATGCAGCAGAGGCATTAGAATTTATTGTTACATCGACATTATCAATAGCTAATAAGGTAATATCTGAGATAGCGTTGCCAGATAAATGTATTATTCTTGCTTTAATTAAAGATATTGGTGTTATTATGGCTCAGGGAGATACTGTTTTAGAAATTGGTTCAAGGGTTTTGTTAATGGCTGATAGAACTGTTGTTCCGGAAGTGGATAAATTGTTTTCATCCTAACGCAGGTGTTATTATGTCGTATAAAATAGTGTTTCATGTGTTGGGGATATTGCTTTGTTGTTTAAGTTTAACGAAAATATTGCCTATTGTAGTAAGTTTGTTATACGATGATGGTCAGGTGTTTTCGTTTATTATAAGCGCTTTTATTACGTTTATATTGGGTTTTTCTTGTACAGTGGTAAAAAAAGATGAAAATAAGGGCGTATCTCCAAAAGAAGGTATGTTAATTGTTGCTTTATTATGGATATTTTTAGCATTGTTTGGGGCATTTCCATATTTTTTTAGTGGTGTTATTTCCTTTACAGATGCTGTGTTTGAATCGAGTTCTGGTTTTTCGACGACAGGGGCAAGCATAATACAAGATATAGAAAGTTTGCCACCGTCTTTGTTATTTTGGAGAGCTTGTACACAGTGGATAGGTGGAATGGGTATAGTTGTGTTCAGTATAGCTATTCTTCCTTTTTTAGGCACAAATGTAATGCAGGTATTTCAGGCAGAAGTTCCTGGTATAGTGAAAGATAAAGTTAAGCCTCGGTTGAGAGATACAGCGTTGTTTTTGTGGAAGGGATATGTATTACTGTCTATATTGTGTGCTGGGATATTATATTTTTTAGGGATGAATATTTTTGATGCCATTACTCATTCTTTCACAACAATCTCGACGGGCGGTTTTTCTACAAAGAATACTTCTATAATGGAGTTTTCTTCATCAATACAATGGACGCTCGTTGTTTTTATGTTTTTGTCAGGTATTAATTTTGTATTATTATTTTTTGCATACACAGGTGTGGGAATAAAAAAAATTTTTCAGGATGCAGAAGTGCGTCTTTATGTATCAATTATATTTCTTGCAACGTGTTGTATAGTGAGTAGTTTTCAGTTTTTACCAGAGGCACTTTATTCAACGTTTGAAGAAAATGTGAGGATTGTATTTTTTCAAGTTATTTCTATTATCACAACAACGGGTTTTGCAACGGGGAATTATGAAATATGGCCTCCGCTTGCGCAATCAATAATATTATCTATTATGTTTGTAGGAGGGTGTGCTGGTTCAACAGCTGGGGGTATGAAAGTTATTAGGATTCTTATATTGTCAAAATTTTCGTCAATATCCTTTCTTACGAAAATTCATCCACAAGCTGTTCGAGTTGTCAAAATAAAAGGAGTTTCTTTAACAGAAGATATAGGCCAAGCAGTTGCTCAATTCTCTGTTTTGTATATGACGATAATTATGGTAGGAACATTATTAATAACAGCAACAAATGTAGATATATTAACAGCACTTACCGCGTCTATAACAGCAGTTAGTAATGTTGGTCCTGGCCTTGGCTCTATTGGGCCAACAGAAAATTTTGCTCATTTTCCGAGTATAGCAAAATGGATATTGTCCTTTATGATGTTAGTCGGTCGTTTAGAGTTGTATACTGTTTTAGTTCTTTTGTATCCATTATTTTGGAAAAAGTAATAAAGGATTTAGTAATGTTGTGTACACAAAAAATTTCCTATGAAGAGAGAGAAGATAGAGAAAATGTTATTAATTTATATTTATCTGCATTTCCTGAAGTGGAGCGTAGATCTCTTGCGGCGATAGAGTCTTTATGGAAAGAAGATGGAGTATGTACATTTCATGGTATTTATGAAGATGCTGAATTTGTGGGTTTTTTCTCAGTGTGGGATTGTATATCATTTTCTTTTTTTGAGTATGTAGCAATAAAAGAGGAAAAGCGAGGAAAAGGGTTAGCCTCTAGTATTTTTTTGACATTATTGCAAAAATATTCTCCGGCGATATGTGAAGTAGAGATTCCAGAATTGGTGAAAGATTCACATATGGCAAAGCGTAGGATTTCATTTTATGAGAAATTAGGTTGGAGTATATTGGATGTAGACTATCTTCTTCCGCCACTGAAATCAGAGGACATAGAATTTCCTTTTTATCTTATGTCATATGGGGGACTTTCTGGGAGTGTTTCAGACATAGTGAAACGGTTATATGAAGTGGTATATAGGGTAAAAAAAGAGTAGTACATGTCACAAATAATAACTACAAATTCTGTAAAAGAAACAATAAAATTAGCTAAGATACTTGCGAGTATAGTAGAGAGAGAGAGGATATATTGGGTTGAACTTATAGGTGGGTATGGAGTGGGTAAAACAACATTTACGAGAGCCTTTGTTGAGTTTTTTGATGGTTCAGACAATGCTGAGATATCGAGCCCAAGTTTTTCGTTATATAATGTATATCCGACGATACCAAGATGTATTCATATGGATTTGTATAGGTTGCAGGAGGGTTTTGTACTAGGAGAGGAGATGGAAGAACTTTTTGAAGAGGAGGGTATTTTTATTATAGAGTGGGCAGATTTATTGCCAAAGAACTTGAATATTATGAGAAAGATACGTATACTATTTAGCTTAGAGTCTGAAAAAAAAAGAAATATTCTTATTGATATCAAGTGTGCAGAGAGTGTTCTGTTAGAGGAAATAGTAGAGAAAATGCTATAAAAAGAGTATGGTATGAGAATTTTAGTACAAAAATTTGGTGGTACTTCTGTAGCGAATTTGTCTTGTATGAATAATGTGCTTAAGAAGGTTTTGCGTGCAACAGGTCAGGGTTATAAGGTGGTGGTTGTTTTATCAGCAATGTCTGGTGAAACTAATAGGTTATTGGCT
The DNA here is from genome assembly GCA_051650105.1 of Desulfovibrionaceae bacterium. Classification (GTDB taxonomy): domain Bacteria; phylum Desulfobacterota; class Desulfovibrionia; order Desulfovibrionales; family Desulfovibrionaceae; genus CAMWXW01. Next base: position 48,825 of record JBOFIJ010000012.1, on the reverse strand, counting down.
TTATCGAAAGAATGGTCTTGTACACCGAATATGGCCGAACAAGATCTTCTTGTTTCTACTGGTGAACAAGTGGCGGTTGCATTATTTTCTCTATTATTGCATGATGCAGGTTTATCGGCACGGTCATTAACAGGTTTTCAAATTCCTATAATAACAACAGAAGAGTATGGATATTCTAGAATTAAAAAAATACATGTAGATGTCATTTATGAGGCACTTAAGGATCATGATGTTCTTGTGGTAACAGGTTTTCAAGGTGTGACAGAATCTGGTAGAATAACGACATTAGGCAGGGGAGGTTCGGACACAAGTGCCGTGGCAATTGCTGCTGCTCTTGATTCTTCTCCTTGTGAGATATATACAGATGTGGAAGGTATTTTTACAACAGATCCTAATATTTGTTCTTCTGCAAGAAAATTAGATTATATAGCCTATGATGAAATTCTAGAAATGGCGAGCATGGGTGCAAAAGTACTTCAGATACGTTCGGTTGTGTTCGCAAAACGTTATAATGTTCCTTTGTATGTGCGTTCAACGTTTTCCGATAATGAGGGGACATTTTTAATTAATGAGGAAGATATTATGGAATCGTTATCTGTTTCTGGTGTTGCATATGATAAAGATCAAGCGATGATTTCTGTGCGAGGTATTTCTGATAATGCTCGTCCATTAATTGTGATATTTAAAGCATTATCCGATGCTAATATTGTAGTTGATATGATAGTTCAAAATATTATAAAGGATACAATAGATATTACGTTTTCTCTTTCTAAAAATGATATTCCAAAGACATTGGAATTAATGTTTTTGCTTAAGGAATTACTTGGTAATCCAGAAATTACACATGAGGAAAATTTGGCTAAGGTTTCTGTTGTTGGTTTAGGGATGAGAAACCATGCTGGTGTTGCGAGCACGATGTTTTGTGTTCTTGCAGAAGAAGGGATTCCTATTTTATTAATTAATACGTCTGAGATTAAAATATCGTGTTTAGTTTCAGAAAAATATTTTGAATTAGCTGTACGTTCATTACACGAAGCATTTTCTTTATCTCAAGATTGAATATTATAGTAAGAGTGCTTATGTTGTGTGATGTGTGTAGTTATTTTATGCAGGATAAAAAAGAGTGTGAAAGAACTTGCTTTTTTGCAGTTTTTATTATAGGATTTTTTACTCTACCCTAGATAGAGTGATGGATAGCATAAATGTATAAAGTAAGTGCTTTACTGCTTTTTATAATGATTTTTTTTCCTTATGTTGTAAGTGCGAAGGAATATTCTTTAGAATGGGGTCAGGGAACAGCAATAGGAGAGAAGGAAAAAGCATTAGATGCATTATTTTTATATGCTGTTGTGGAGAGTGCTTCAAATATATTGGGGATAGCCTTTGAGGGTAGGCAGTACCAGTCGATGTTTTATTTTTTTAAAGATTCTTTTTTAGAATATGTTGAGGCTTATGCCGAAGTAGGTCCACTAGATAGTGTAATGCCTTTGACAAGATATAAGGAAATTTTATCTGTAGATATCTTTATAAACGAAAAAAAAATAAAGAAAGAATTGCAAGATATTGGAGCATTTTATACAAGAAATAGTCCGTTGCATTATGAACTCGTTGGAGAAGCTCCCGTATCGGGAGAAGACCTTCTTCTTCTGGAAGGAATTTTTGGTTTGGTGCGGGTTCCTTCATCTCCAATTAAGTTATTTTTTTGGAAGGAACAAGGATCAAAATACTCTGGCATTCTTTCTTGGGATACTTGGCAGTATTCTTATAATAATTTGGCATTAAGAACACTTTGGGTGGATTTATGGAGTGAATATTGGAAGAAAGAAAAGAGTGCAAAAATACAATCTATAACGTATGAGATAGAAGTGTTTGGTCTTGAGAGTCAGAATGATATTTCTTCTCTTACGCAGTCTTTTGAGAAATATGCTTCAAGTATATATGATGTGAAATTAGAAAAATTAGGTTTAGTAGAGGATGGGTACGTAGTTAAGTGGTTTTTTACAATTGAGGACGAGGTGTCGTTTGTTTCTATAGTTCGTAAGATATTGTCGGAATATTCTACTATTTCATATAAAGTAACAAAACAGTAGCGGAGCGTTGCTGTGGATAAAGTGAGGATGATATTATGACTCTTTTTTCGGAAATGTCCCTTTCTAGGGAATTAGAAAAAGCAATAGCAGAGATGGGTTTTGAAACTCCATCGCCAATTCAAGAAAAAGCAATTCCTTTAGCAATGGCTGGTAGGGATTTAATAGGTCAGGCACAAACAGGCACAGGTAAGACAGCAGCCTTTGGTATTCCTCTTCTAGAGAAGATTGATGTAAAAATGAAGAAAATACAAAATGTGATTTTATGTCCGACAAGAGAATTAGCAATTCAGGTTTCTGAAGAGCTTTCAACACTAGCAAAGTATAAAAAAGGAATGCAAATTCTTCCTGTGTATGGTGGTCAACCAATAGAGAGGCAATTGCGTTCTTTGCAAAGAGGTGTTCATATAGTTGTTGGAACTCCAGGGCGTGTGATGGATCATATGAAAAGAGGGACAATTACATTTTCTGAAGTGTTATGTGTTGTTCTTGATGAAGCAGATGAAATGTTTGATATGGGATTTAGAGATAATATTGAATCTATTCTTTCTCAAATGCCTAAGCAAACTCAATATGTATTTTTTTCTGCAACAATGCCTCCAGCTATTTTGGATCTCGCTAGATCGTATCTTAAAGATCCAGAAATTATATCTATAACACCCAGGAATTTAACTGTTCCAGCTGTTGAGCAAATATATTTTGATGTGAAGCCGTATCAGAAACGTGATGCAGTTTCAAGATTATTAGATGTGTATGATCCCAGAAGGTGTATTGTATTTTGTTCTACAAAAAAAGGAGTAGATGATTTAACAACAGTATTACAAAATAGGGGATACTCTGCGGATGCACTGCACGGGAATTTGAGTCAAACTCAAAGAGATAGAGTGATGGATCGCTTTAGAAAGGGTGCGATTGATGTTTTAGTTGCAACAGACGTTGCGGCGCGTGGTATAGATATAGATGAGATTGATCTTGTTATTAACTTTGATCTTCCAAATGATGTAGAGATATATGTCCATAGAATAGGAAGAACAGGCAGGGCTGGAAGAAAAGGGAAGGCTTGTACTCTTGTGACACAGCGTGATTACTATCGCTTACGGGATATTAAGCGTCATACAAAAGCACCATTAGTGCAAGTAGAAATACCAACTGTTGTGGAAGTTGTTTCGAGTAAATCTCGTCAAATTTTGGAAAAGACAAAGCATATCTTATCAGAAGATTCTCTTTCAGAATATGCGGAACTTTTAGATGAAATGATTTCTCAGGATGTCACTCCAATGGCTCTTGCGGGCGCATTATTAAAAATATGTCTACAAAATGAACTTGGTAAAGATTTTGATGTAAAAAGAGAGGATACATTATCTAATTCTTATGTTGAGAAAAAAGATTTTGTGAATAAAAATCAAAATACTCGTTCAGGAGTAAGGCCTAAACGTGAATATGGGGACAAGTCTGAAAGAAAGACGTTTGCTAAGAAGGATTCTCGCAGTATTCCTCGCCGTTCAAAAGCATCATCTGAAGGAATGACTCGTTTATTTTTTAATGTGGGGAGACAATTGAAAGTAGCACCAAAAGATATTTTAGGTGCTATAACAGGTGAAGCAAATATAGCTGGTAAATCGATAGGTGCTATAGAAATACATGATCATTGTACTTTTGTAGAAGTAGCAGATGATGTTGCGCATTTTGTTCTAGAAACTATGAATGGAAATACTATAAAAGGTTATCAGGTAAAGGTCCAACAATCGGAGTAGGGCATGTATATTTTGGTGACAGGTGGTGCTGGATATATTGGTTCGGCGTGTGTTACAGCATTAGCAGAAGAGGGTCATACGCCAATTATATACGATAATTTTTTGACAAGCCATCGGGCTAGGGTATCTCCCTTTATTATAGTGAAAGGGGATATAACGGATACGGTGCTTTTGGAGAAAGTATTCTCGAAGTATTCTATAGATGTTGTCATACATGCTGCTGCTTTGTTAGAGCCTTTTGAGGAATCTTTTAAAAATCCAGAAATATATAATAAAGTAAATGTTCTTGGGACGAAATCGCTTCTTGAAGCAATGCACAGAAGGTCAGTCACAAAAATTATTTTATTATCGACAGCTGCTGTGTACGGCAAGCCGTTATCTGAGTATATTGATGAAAAACATGTTTTATCACCAGTCACTCCGTATGCTGTAACAAGAAAGAAAATGGAAGTATTGTTAGAAGAATACAGCCAGAGATATTCTTTTAGTTCTGTCGTGCTTCGTCTTTTTTCTGTGGCTGGAGCGGATAGTAGTAGGGGTATAGGTCCTCCAAGCAATAATCTTAATTTTATGAATAAGCTTGTGCGGTGTTTGGGTGATTCAGGAACTTCACTAACGATATATGGTGATGATTATGCAACAGTTGATGGGACAGCCTTGTATGATTTTGTGCATGTAAATGACGTGATAGAAGCAGTAATACAAGTTTTGTATCAATTTCCAGAACAATCTTTGAATTACATAGACTATAACATTGGTTCGGGTAAGGTAAATACATTAAAAGAGATATATACATTGGCGCAAAAAATGACACAGCGACGTCTTAATATTGTAACAACAAGAAGAAGAAAAGGTGATTTTCCAAGACGGGCCGCAGATATTTCTAGAGTAAAGCTCTTATTGAATTGGCAAGCTCGCCACTCTTCACTAGAATATATGATAGATAGTGTTTGTAGGTGGTATAAAGAATGAATTTTACTGTACAAAAAATAAAGAGTATAGTATAGTTATAAACGTTGTGTAGTCTGAATGAAGAATGGTATTTCTCAGAAAAGAGGGGAGATAATATATGTCCAAGGGTGGGCTCATAGTCGGTCTTGATATAGGTACGACAAAGATATGTGCAGTTGTTGGAGAAAATACCTCTACAGGTATAGATATTGTGGGGATAGGTTCTTCAAGCTCTATAGGTTTGCGAGATGGTGTGGTTGTTAATATAGAGCAAACTGTACAGTCGATAAAGAAGGCATTAGAAGAAGCTTCATTAATGGCTGGTTGTGAAATTCATAATGTATATGCTGGTATAGCTGGTAGCCATATAAAGGGCTTCAATAGTCATGGTGTTGTTGCGGTAACAGGTGGAGAGGTTGGTTCTAAGGATATTGGAAGAGCACTAGATGCTGCTCGTGCTGTTGCTATTCCACTAGATAGAGAAGTAGTACATGTATTACCGCAAGAATTTGTTGTGGATGATCAAAGAGGGATATCCGATCCTTTGGGAATGGCCGGAGTTCGTTTAGAGGTGAAAGTGCATATCGTGACAGGTGCTGTGACATCGGCACAAAATATTATAAAATCGTGCGATAGAAGTGGTTTGCTTGTTTCTGATATAGTACTAGAGGCACTTGCATCTGCTAAAGCAGTATTAACAGATGAAGAAAGGGAGCTGGGTGTTGCTTTAGTTGATATAGGTGGTGGGACAGCCGATATTGCTGTTTTTGTGCAGAATGCAATACGTTATACTGGTGTTATTCCTATGGCAGGTCAGTATATTACAAATGATATTGCTTTTGGTTTACGTACTCCGATGTCTGCTGCGGAGATGATAAAGACACAAAGTGGATGCGCTATGAAATCATTAATAGATGAAGATGACTTCATAGAAGTTCCAAGTGTGGGAGGGAGGGAATCGAGACGTGTTGTAAGAAAGGTATTGGCACAGATTTGTGAAGCGAGAATGGAAGAAATTTTGCGGCATATAGATAAAGAGCTGTCTCGTTCAGAGTATAAAGATCGTCTTGGAGCAGGTGTTGTTTTAACTGGAGGAACTGCGTTATTGCCAGGAGTTGTGGATCTTGCCGGACAAATATTCGATTTACCAACTCGTATAGGGTACCCAAGAAATTTGGGTGGTTTGAAGGATGTTGTGAATAATCCCCGTTATGCGACTGCAGTGGGTTTATTACAATATGCATCGGAAAAAGAAGAAAAAGGTAGCATAAAGAAATCTATGAGGGAAGATAGTGTAGTAAAAAAGGTAACAGAAAAGATGAGGCGTTGGTTTTCTGATATTTGGTAGAATTAATATTATACGACAACAACGAGAAAGAGCGAATGAATGTTCTTTTTCGTTGTTGTCTTTTAATAAGAAAAGCGAATGGTTACAAGTACGAATTTTCTTTTTGTAGGTATTCTAGAATATAGTCTTTAATACCGTCTTCTAAAGAGTATTGGCAGGTAAGTCCTGTAAGGTCGCTCAGTTTTTGCATGTTTGCTTGTGTATAATACTGGTATTTTTCTTTAAGTGTTTCTGGCATTTCAATAAATTCAATGTTTTCTTTCATATTAAGGGCTTTGTAAACAGCAAGAGCCAGATCTTTCCATGTTCTGGAGTGCCCTGTGCCTATATTAAATATTCCATTAAATTGAGGATTCATAAGGAATGTACATATAATGGAGACACAATCTTTTATATAAACAAAGTCACGTTTTTGTTCTCCATCGGCATATTCTTTTTTATAGGATTTAAATAATGTAATGTGTTTTCCTTCTTTGATATCAATAAAGGACTTTAGAATAACGCTTCTCATAGATTCTTTGTGGTATTCATTTGGTCCATAGACATTAAAGAATTTGAAACTTGCAATGGTATTTTCATATCCATTTTGTATAGTCCATAAATCAAAGAGCTGTTTAGTATATCCATACATATTAAGTGGTCTTAACAATGGTATGAGGCTAAGGTCGTCATTAAATCCTTGTGAACCATCTCCGTATGTGGAAGCGCTACTGGCATTTAAAAATCTAATACCATGTTTTAATGCATATTTACAAAGTGTAACAGTATAATGAAAATTATTTTCCATTAAATAATCAGCATTTATTTCAGTAGTAGAAGAACATGCTCCAAGGTGAATAATGCCCTTAATATGTTTAGGTAAGCCATCTTTTCTTAGTATCTTTAGAAAAGTATCTTTATGTAGATAATCACAAAATTGTTTACCAATAAGATTTTTCCATTTCTCAGAAGATGCTAAGTTGTCGACAATAAGGATATCTCGAATACCCTCGCTATTTAGTTTCCAAATGAGTGCACTTCCTATGAATCCAGCCCCTCCAGTAACAATGTACATTATTGTCTCCTTTGTAATAAAAAAAATCTATTTTTAGATAAATACTTGAAAAAGTTAAATATATTGTGTATAAGGGAGTAATTGTTTTTTAGAGTATACACAGAAAGTATGTTTTTGTGTAGTTTTTTATTTCAAAATAAATTGTAAGAATTTTTTAATAAGGGGCAAGTCATGAACGAAGGAAATATATTCCCGGCTCGGGTTCATTATGAGTATGAACAAGAGGTAAGTACTCGTCTTCAATATGCTCATGGTGTGTGGGGTGGAGTGACGAAACATGGAGAAATAGAACTTAATTTTTATTTAGAATATGATAAGCTTCCTATTGTTTCAGAAGAAAAATCGAATCTTACGTCTGGGATAGTGTCTTCAGATTCACGTTTTGCGGCGAGGAATGTTACTCGAGCTATACATTCTCGTGTTCTTTTAAATCATCAAACAGCAAAGGCTGTTTTAGAGTGGTTAGAAGAACGAGTACAAATTTTAGAATTAGAAGAATCTTGTTCTGTGGAATGTTTTGAAACAGACGAAGTAGAGCAGTAAATATTCTTTAGAAATTGTGTGGATGACGCAATAATATATGAATTACCTTGATGTTATTCTAGTATTTTTTATTCTCTTAGTTCTTTTTTATGGTGCATATACGGGTTTTATTAGACGGGTTCTGTACCTTTAGGAATCTCTTTAGACGTGACCGAGTAGTAACCTTTAGAATGAAAAGAATCTTGTTCCGTGGAATGTTTTGAAACAGACGAAGTAGAGCAGTAAATATTCTTTAGAAATTGTGTGGATGACGCAATAATATATGAATTACCTTAATGTTATTCTAGTATTTTTTATTCTCTTATTTGTTTTTTGTGGTGCATATAGGGGTTTTGTTAGACGGGTATCTGTATTTTTAGGAATCTTTCTAGATGTGAACGAGTAGTAAACCTTAGAATGAGAAGAATCTTATTCCATGGGATCTTTTGAAACAAATAAAATAGAGTATTGAGTACTTTTTAGGAGTGGTGCGGATGACACAGCAATATATGAATTACCTTGATGTTATTCTAATACTTCTTATTCTCTTATTTATTTTTAGGGGTGCATATACGGGTTTTGTTAAACAGATGTCTATGTTTTTAGGAATTTTTCTAGGCATGACAGTGTCTGCTAAGGTGTATATGAAATTTGTATCGACAATACAGATATATTTTTCTTCAACATCTGTAGCGTCGTTAGTAAGCTATATTATTGTCTTCATTGCAATATATTTACTTGTTACTCTTTTGGGTGGACTCCTAAAAAGGTTTCTCAGTATAAAAATTATAGGGTGGTTAGATCATTTGGTTGGTGGGATTATGGGTTTTATTATTGCATTATTGGTGTCTAGTGTTTTGCTAATAATATTGCAAAAATTTCATGTATCGGCTACAGGAGTGGAGGAATCTGTTCTTGCTCCGCATGTGGAAAGAAGCACACGAATATTAAATTTCTTATTGCCTGATTCTTTAACAGAAAGAACACTATAATTATAGAGATACTTGTTACTTATTGTTATAAAGCTCTATTAGCAGAGTTATTCTGTAGGGACGTTATATAATAGTGAGTTATATAATAATGCTTTTTTGTGAATCTTGATAAAAGGCACAAATTGACTCTCATATTTTTCTATAGAGGTGACTATCTAGCCGTGTGGCCAGATTTATTTGAAGAGTAGAATTATAATCGGCTGATAGGATGACTAGGGAGAACAAATCCTCTTCGATACGAGCGTATTCCTATTTATTCCTAGATAGAATGTATACAACTGGGGTATCTTTTTTAGTATATTTCCTTTATTTAAGGTCCTTTACGTCTTACGGCAGGGGCTGCATCTGGAGATGTGATAATTCTATATGTTTGTATTATGAGCGAAAGAATGAGAATAAAAAGTTCTGAGCTGCTATTTTGACAATATTGTGTGTATAGTTCTGTAATGAGGTCTTCATTGTCTAAAAGATGTGATGAGACGGCGCTTGAAGCCGTTCTCATACCGTTGATAGTACTTTTTAATTTTGATACTTCTTGTTCTAGCACGTTTTTATTACTTTCTCCCTTGTGTGTATTTTCTGATATTGTGAGAAGAAGAGAACGAGTCTGAGATATATCAGACAAAATGCTGGAAGATATTTGAAGACCTTGGCAGTGTGTCTGTAAGAACCGGATATTTTGTGTCAAAAGTTGTTCTTCATTAGTCTGTGATATTTTGGATTGTGTCTCAGAATGTAGGAAATCGTATAGGGAAATTAGTAGAACTGCTTGATTCAATAACGCAGCGTCATTTCTAGAAAGAGGAGTGGGCTCATCACTTCTTCTAGAGCTTTCAGCAAAAGGAGGTTTTTGTAATAATCTAATAGTTTGGGCTTCTAAAGAAGTAAGCATAGGAGCAAATATAGTACATGTTTGTTCATTTAGAGAAGCAAGAAGAGTCTGAAGAGAAATAAAGAGTGAAGATAACAATGTATTGGGGGCGGATATATCTTCTTTTCGAGAAGAATGCTCCAATAACAATGCGACTACAGCAAGTCTTTTTCGGAAAACACTAATATTTAGTGAAGTAGAGGGTGTGCTTTCAATTGCTTGAACTATTTCTTGTCTTGATAATGATGTTTCTCTTTGTGAAAAAGATCTTCTTTGTAAGGCAGAGAGACTGATCTCTAATATTGAGAGATTATTAATAGCAGACATTGCAAGACTCTGTTCATCAAAAGAATATGTTAAATGGTCACAGAGCATTTGTAAGGTAGTATTTTGATAAACACTGTCATTAAGATCCTGTTGTTCCATATTTGATGTTTGTTCAATAAGAAGAGCAATTTTATTTTTATATTCTTGAAATGCGTTTAGAGAACATTGTCTAGTGGGATTTGGATGAGAAAGAAGATGTATCATTTTTTCATAATCTCTGCGGATAAGAGTGAGTTCTTGCTGTGCATCTGGAGAATTTTCGTCTATAGTATTTACTTGATGAAGTAGTATACTAAGCTCAAAGGTATGTGATGGATATACTATAAGCGCCGTTTGTAGTAATTCTGCAAATTCTCTTTGTTCTGGCCTTTCTTGTTCCTCTACTATTGTGGGAAGAGGGGTTGCAGGAGAAGCTGTGTGTGTGTGTCCAAAAAGTATTTCTGTGATGAAAGTTAATTGTGTTATAAGACTTTCTAATAGGGGGAAAGCATTTTCAAGAGCGATAGTTCCATTTCTAAGAGTTGTTTGCAAATGTTGTGTGTTTTCTAGTAAAGCGACAAACTGCTGAGAAGTATTGCTATTAGCCTTTCTTGCAGTATTCAATAAGGTGCTAGCGGTTTCATGTAAATTGTCAAGATGGGACAGCATATCCGAAGTATTCCGGATAGAAGCCTTGTCCATTATGGTAGTTTTCTCTTGTCCGGATAGAGGAAGATCATTAAAATATAAGTAGTGTAATGCTCGTAGTAATTCATAATGCCTGACGAAATTCTGCAGTGTTTTATTGACGAATTTACTATCTTCTGGCGTTAGAGTTTCTCCTTCTAAAATAACAAGAGCATTTTCAATAATGAGCAATTCATTTTCTAAGGCTGTATTTTCCCCAATTACGCGAGAAAGAGCGGTCATAATCTGTCTCATTTCAGTGAAAAGAGGTCGTAGAGATGCTACAGTAGAATGTTGTTCTGCCATGATCGATGTAGGAGTAAATATTGGAATATTAGTCGGACTCACTGTAATAGTAGACGGATATAGGTTATTATGAAGAAGAAATAACATATGTTGTACTGCTAATAAAGATCCTCGAGAGAATATTTCTTTACGTAATCTTGCTTGTATGCCACTATATAATCCTTCTAGTGTAGAAATAAAAGATAGTAATGCATCTTCTACTCTAGGGGCTGGCCGTAAATGAGAGAGTATTGAATGAATTGGATTGAGAAATTGGAGGTGTGTTTCTATATCTTCGGGTTGAATGGAATCTGGAAGGGAGTTTGATAAGGTGTACAAGTTTCCTATTTGTTCTGGTCTAAGGGTAAAATCGAATAAACGAGACCTTGCAGTAAGATGTCCTCCGTGATCTAGATGTGTACGAAGTGCTTCTTCTGCCTCCACTTGCATATTAGAAATAGAATTTATATTTTCTTCTACTAACTGTGAGGCTTCAGATGTCTTCTCAGCATTAAGGAGAGTTCCTAGAGCATTTTTAATCTGTTCCAGAGTCCTTCTATCATTAATATTCTTTTCTTTTTCTGTGTCACTTGGATTAAGATGATAGTGAAGACGGAGAAGGGAGAGTACCCGTTCAATTTGATCAAGAAAGGTGGATGGTTCAACTACGTTTTCTGGTGTAGGTGTAGATGGTGGTGTAGATGTCTGAACATTCTGGAAGAAAGAAAGTGTTCTTGCAGTGTAATATAGTATAGCTCTCACGCTGGCATTAGGATATATTGTCGAACGATTTTCTAGGTCTAGACCTCTGATAGTATGAATAAGATTTAGAAATAAAAGTAATACTGGGGGGGCATCATTGGCATCTCTTCTAGCAGATAAAATATCTTCCAATGAAAGCAATTCCTGCCAAAGCAAAGTGTCATCTAGGCTTTTTCCTATAGATTGTGAAGAAGTTGTATTAATACTGTTTAACTCATCTTGTAGTCTTTGATGTTCTGTATTTGTTAAATATATTCTCCAATCAACTGCTGGTGTCATTATTGAGGGTATATTTTCTTGAGATAAGAAAGTAAGTAATAAAGAAAGATGTTGATCAATCTTTACACTATGTTGGACTACTCTATCTTGTATCCCATTTAACCTGTCTTCGAGATCTTCAGAATCATCTGTAATGTCTGTAGACTGTACTCCTATATCTAAACAAAGAGTGTAATATTCCCGAGCTATTTGTCGGTTCTCTTCTGATATAATAGAAGACATCACATCTGCAAACATCTTTAGAAAGCGGCCTCTTTGCTCGATATTTTCTAATAAAGCGTATAGTCTTACTCGAACCGGTCTTTTTCTAGCAGGAGGACTTGGTTGCATGGAAGATGGGGAATGTAAACCTTCTTCATCGATAATATTAACAATAATATCAGGAGTAGTCACGGGAGAAGCCTGTGGTGTACGTAATGTGGATGTTGGTTGAGAGCCAAGAATAGCTATTATTTCATCATCTCTATGAGAAAAAAGACTTGTGGGAGTTGGAGATTTTTCTGTACTTAATGCACTTTCAATTCGGGAAAGAAGTTCATTAATCTCTTGTAAAAGGGAAGAGAATAACAAAAATTCTTCAGAATTAAGTTGTAAATTGATATGTTGCATTCCTTCAGACAAATGTGATAGCAAATATCTTAGTTTAAGGATTGCTAAGAAAAGATCTTGTGGAAGATCACGTTGACTCTCTATGAGTTTAAATCTGAATACATATTCCTGATGTAGAGAAATAACAAAAGCAGATTCTGCTGAAGTGGCAAGAGATATTTCTTGGTTCACTAAAGGGGTAGGATTAACACTAGTGTTCATTTTTTGAGCAATAGGAGCGAGTGCCTGTTCTACAGTAGATAACATATTTTTATAGTGTGCATAGCTGATTATATGTGGAAGAAGTGCTGTAGTGGAAAGAGTTTCTTGCATTTCTCTAAGAAGGGTGTGTTCTTCTTCGCTGAGAGAATCTTTTTCAGTATGAGATATAATAGCTTCTAATAGTCGTTTAAGACGTGATCTTCGTTCAGTGTGAATAGCAAGAAGATATGTTGGCACAATACCATATCGCTGTGCAAAGGAAGTATCAAAACGATTTAATATAAACTCTGTGCTTTCCTCCTCTCTTGGGAGTTCTGAGTCTATAGTTCCAGAGAGACGAGAATGTGAATTCACTGGTGAATTTATAAAATCCCTATCTTCAAGTGAAGGAGCTGCTGTGCTTAAATATACATTGTTAATTCTTTCAAGGGAAGAAAATATATTTGAATACATTGTCATTTGATCCGAATAATATGTGAGATCGGATTGTAATATTGGCGAAGGATTCTGTATTCTTGCTCTCATAGAAGAAAAAATACGTCTTAATGTGGGATGAACGGTTGAAAACTCATTAAACCTGCCTTCTAAATCTGTTACAAAAGTGAGGAGGGTTTGTCTTTCTGATTCAGTGGATTCAATGTCCATTTTGTCTAAAATTCTTCTAGAATTCGTAATTATGGCAGGATAAGCAGCTTCTCTTTCCAAAAGTGCATCGTGTAGACGACGTATTCTATCAGTAAAGTCTGAAGAAACAGAATAGGAAATGAGTTGTAATGCCTCAAATTGATTACGTAAGGACCTTATATGGTGATTTTGATTGCGATAAAAAGTTTGAATGGACTGGGTAATTTGATATGCTCTAGAAAAAGAATCTCTAAGTTCTTCCATAGACCCAGAGTATGCGGAGGATGAAGAAATGATATTTCTTATATTTTCCAGGAGAGAATCATTTAATACAATGCCAAGTCTATCGGCATTACTATTTTCAGATTGTATATATTGGACGAGGTGTTGAAAAATATGTCTTCTTTTTCCATTATCGGCCTCTTCAAGGGAAGTGAATATATCTTGTAAAAGACTTCGTATACTGAGTGTTAGTGTATCTAATGGTACAGACGGATCTCTTCCTTCTTCAATATCGCGAAAAACAGTATTAACATCCTTTGAGGTAGTTGTAATTCTTCTCTGCAATGCTAGATCTTCTGGGAGGATTTTGGAAATACTCGTAATGACGGACATATGGGATACAGACTCAGAATGTGTTAAATGTCTTTGATCATATATCAACATTGTATTGTAAAGTCCATTTATCTGTTGTTGTAATTCTTCAATAGTGTGTCTTATTGAGCCATTTTCAAGGTCTATTAATTCAGAATATAAATCGCGAGCTTGTTGTCCATACAATAGATGTCCAAACATTTCATATAGGATGCGATATAGATGTGCATAAGAAGATTGTCTTATTGCATTGTTATATGTAGAGTTAATTTGGAGGTTTGGGAATCCATTGTTATCATCATCACCACCAGCACCAGCACCAGAAAGTACATTGGAAATACTTGTTGATGGAAGATGGCCTTCCCCTGCTGAAGAAAGTACTTGATTCCCTTGTGTATCAAGAGAAAATTCAGTTGAAGAACTTTCTGCAGGGATGTCGTCTTCTTGATCTTGTACATGAATAATATCGTCAGAAGAAACTCCTCGACTCTCTAAAATATTTTGGACTCTTTGTATTGTAGCATTGTATAGGGCAGAAAGATCTGAGTAAAGACCCTCTTTCTGAGAAAGAGGCGTCTGTTCCATGCTCTCTAATGTATTGCAAAACAGATCATAAGATTCTCTTAACTGAGTAAATGTTTCTTTAGATATCCAAAGATTCCTTGGGTAAGAAGAAGAACTCAATACTATTTTACATAATTCTGATGAAAAAAGGCTTTGTCCAGAGGTAGGAAGATAAATGCCATGAGTTTCTGCATTTTTTGTGTGTTCAAAAATAGCAGAAAGAGTTGCATGCATATTCCTTATATAATTCGGATGATTCACAGCTACCACTTCTCTTGAAGATGGAATAAAAAGCTGGCTAAATTCTTCTGGAAACTGTGAGAGCACATTTTGGAATTGTTGATACAAAGAATATCGTAGTTGATCAAGTGTTTGTACCGCACCCTGTTGAGGAGAAGATAAGCCATCTATAATACTAAGGAGTAATGTATTAAGTTCTGCTGTTATAGTTGGCAACATAGTAGAAAGTAGTTCATGCGGTGTTAAAGAAGAAGCTGAGTCTAAAAGTTCACTAATAAAATGGGACAGTTCTGTAAGACGGCGCTCTCCTGGATTGCTATCAAGTTGTGAATTAGTGTGATGATGAAGCATTCGAAGAGGTAATAAGGCCAAACTATCTTCTTGCAACACAGAGATTTCAGTAGACGAAAATACGTTATCTCTGAGAGCAGTAAGCAGTGCAGTCATAGCTTGAGATTCTTCTGGAAGGTGCTCGACAGGGAACATGAGATAAAAAATTGTAGAAATAAGATTCCGTTCTTCAGAAGAGATATTTTCCTGACTTCTTAAGTTCATTGCGTGTTTTGCTGCATTCACATAATCCTTTGTTTCGAGTAGATCACAAAGTATCAAAAGATCCTGATAAATGTGGCTATGAGGATTAAGAGCATGGCGAAGAAATATAGGAAAAATACCAAAATATTTTATTACTTGGACACGGATATTTCCTCCTTCTTGAGAAGAAGAGTCCGCAGCAGTGAGAAAATGAAGTATTTCTTTGGCAGAAAGAAATTTAGTTCGAGAAACCATTATATTATAAAGTTCTTGAAGTGTCGGTTGTGTATAATCAAAGCTGTTGAGTGACCCGCGTAATAAAAGCGAAGCGGAATCTATTCCATGAGGAAAATGGTTTGTAATAAGATGTTGAACGTGTTGTCTTAAGAGCTTATTTTGATCGATTTCTGTTGATACTAAAGTAATATCCTTATACGCACGCCTAACATGGTTAGAAATAGCATGTAACGGAGTAAATGCTTGTGTTAATAATTCAACTTCTCTCATGAATTGATATCGCAATTCTCTGGGTTGTTGTTCTAGGGCACGAGAATATGGAACAACAAGAGCTTCTGAAATAGCATTATGAGGAAGAGTATTAAGTAAATTAATGGCAGCTTCTGTTGTTTCAGTAGGAGAATAGCCTTCTGGAAGTATAAAATGCCCTGGCACACCTGACGACTCTACAGCGGAGATTCTCCCCTTTCTTCTTTCAAATGCTGTAAAAGAACTTGATGAAACGGTTAAATTGAATTCTTCAGATAAACTTTTAAGTAGTGCAATAGAAGAAGAAAGTGCTGCCATGTTTCTATGATTAAGAGAACTTGTAATACGATCTGTAATAGTTTGAATAGTAGCAGAAAGAGGTATACTTATATTGGGTTCTCTGTAGCGAATTTGAGGGAGACTGGATAAGATTATTTCAAGACTAGACGTGATCTCATTAAATCTTTGACGAGATTCTTCAGAATCAGTGAGTTTATTTAAGGATAGCAACGTTGCCTCAAGAATTGACAGAAACTCTCTGGCTTCTTGGCTCATCTGCGTAGTTGTGTATTCCTGAAGAGAGGTTGTTTGTGGGAGATATTCTGGTTGAAATATGGTTGGACTAACCCGTTCAGGAGGCACTGGACTGGTACTGTGTACTTGCGTAACCCGAGAAATTGTTGTTTCTATGGGTGTAGCATTAGTAGTGTTTGTCTCCGAGACTGGAGGCAATCCATTAAGTTCTGGCATAAAAGTTCCCTCACCAAGGCAAAAAATAACGTGAACCTATTTTTTACTCGAGATTTTTTTCTACATAGGAACTAATACAAAGGCATAGGGAAGTCAAGAAAGAAAATGTTTTTTTGGAAAAGGATTACAAAGACTATACTTCTTCTTTTTCAAAAAGGTAAAGTCTGGACTCAAGGTCTGTAATACTTCCAAAAATATAGATGATATCGTTTTCTAGCAGGATTGTTTGCCCTGTAATAATTGGGAGAATAGTATTATTTCTTCTAATAGCAACAATATTAATACCATATCGTTTTGGTAAAGAGGCCTCCATCAATGTTTTTCCGCAAAGATAGGCTTCCTTTTCTAAACGCACAGCAATGAGTCTATGAGAACCAATAAATGTATCTAATTCTTTTGGTGATGTTGCAAGGGGATATATCTCATAATGTTGGGTATCATAGTATTCTTTGCGTATATTTTGCACAAAAGTATTAATATCATTCAATGGGATATAATATTTACTTAGCACATGAGAAAATACTTCTACACTACTCTCAAATTCTTCGGCAATTACTTCACTAGCACCCATTTCTCGTAGCGGGATAACATCTTTTGTAAATCGTGTTCTTGCAATAATTCGAACAGAGGGATATTCTCTATGAACTGCATCAATTATGCGATGCACTGCAGCAGGATCGGAGATAAGAATACTAATTACCCTTGCTTTTCTTATTCCAAGATGTTCTAAAACAGCAATTTCAGCTGCATCACCGTAGTGAATATCTTCACCCTTTTGAGAAAAAGAACGAACAATTTCTGGGTTCATTTCAAGGACTGTATAACGTATTTTTGCAAAACGAGCTGCACGTGCTAACATTTGTGCACTTATGCCATACCCAACAATAATCATATGATCTTGTAATTCTAAATCATGTTGTATGACTGGTTCATTGTCAACGAATATTTTTGAGAAAAAAGGGTATTTTGCAATTTCTGTCGACAATGTATTTCCAAAATTCATAAGAAAAGGTGTTGCAATCATAGTAACGATGCTCGCCCCAAGAAAAAACTGATAATTTTGTCCATCTAGCAAGGAGGTATCTGCAGCAGCCTTTGTAAGAAGAAAAGAAAATTCCCCAATTTGAGCAAGGGAAAAGCCAACTAAGATGGCTGGTCGCAAAGGATAACGCAATGCGATAATAGCAATTATGCCAAAACTTGCTTTTATAAAAATAATGACAATAGCAATAAGAATAACAGTTATAAAATGTGTTATAGCAAATTGAATATTAAAAAGCATTCCTACAGAAACAAAAAATAAGCTTGTGAAAACATCTCTAAAGGGTAGAATTGCTCCAATTGCACTTATACTATATTCAGATTCTGAAATAAGTAACCCTGCCAGAAATGCTCCAAGTGATAAGGATAATCCTAAACTTGAACTAACAAAAGCGGTGCTTAAACAAATAACAAGTAAACTGAGAAGCAAAATTTCTCTATTTCTTGTTTTTGTAATAATATTGTGTAAAAGTGGTGGAATAAGTTTTCTAGCAACAAGAAAGAATATTGTAATGGCTAAAAGACTTGCTATAATTGAGAGTGTATCTTGTAAAAAATCTGTTTTTGCACCAGAGAGAAAGGGAATAAGAAGAACCATAGGGACAATAATGATATCTTGAAAGATAAGAAGAGAAAGGGAGAGTTTGCCTTGTGATGTCTCTATAAGCCCTCTATCTTGAAATAGTTTAAGGACAATAGCTGTTGAAGAGAGTGATATAAGAAAACCCATAAAAATGGCGCTTCCTATGGAATCGAAATAAGAATATGTTAATAATGTAACTACTCCAGCCGTTACAAAAACTTGTAAAAAACCTCCAAGGAAAACAGGAACTTTTAATTTTTTTAATTCACTAAGAGAAAGTTCAACACCAATAGTAAAAAGTAAAAAGATAATGCCAATTTCCGCAAGTACTTCTATTTCATGTACAGTTGTTAATAAGCCAAGCCCATGTGGCCCAAGGAATATACCAGTAAGTAAAAAACCAATAATTGCAGGCAAACGTATTTTAGAGCAAATATAGATGACAGAAATGGAAATAGCAAAAAGCAGTGTTAATTCTTTTAGAAGAAAGAATTCCATAGAGGACCTCGTTATTGTATTGGGGAAAATAAGTAGAAGCACAAATAATGTTTTTCTATGGTATCTTAAATGCAAAGTAAATGCAATTAAAGTTAGCTACTTAGTGAAAAGATATAACTCTTCACAAGAGTATTGCTGCACATTTTTATTTACTTTTATAAAAAAATATATATAATCGTAAATATTTTGTGGAAGGAGTTTTAGGATGTCTGTTTCGTATAAAGATTATTATGCTGTGCTTGGTGTAGAGAAAACTGCAACAAAAGATACTATTGCCAAGGCATTTAAAAAATTAGCTAAGCAATATCACCCAGATCTTAATCAGAATAATGCAAAAGCAGAAGAAAAATTTAAAGAGATTAATGAAGCATATGAAGTGCTAAAAGATGATGAAAAAAGAAAACAATATGATGCTATTGGTTCTAATTGGAATGGCGGAGGGTATCAAGATTTTTCTTCTCATGGTATGGGGAATATGGGCGGAGAAAGTGGTTTTAGTAGTTTCTTTGAAACACTTTTTGGTAGAGGTTCTTCTTATGGGTCTGGAGGGATGAATTTTGATACTATGGATTTTGGTAATACGTTTTCAAGGCAGCAGGAAAATTTAGATACTTCAGCAAAAATAGAGGTTACATTGGAAGAAATTGCTTTGGGGAAAACAAAAATTATTGCGTTACAAGACCCCAATTCAGGGGTAAAGAAAAATATAGAGATAACTATTCCACAAAATATAAAAAATGGTGCTAAAATACGTTTAAAGGGAAAAGGGCGATCCTCTGGTCCTCGTACGGGGGATCTCTATATTGAATTATTTTTTGCAAAGCATAATGATTTTATTGTAGATGGCGCAGATATAAAATATACATTGAAGACGTACCCATGGGTTGCGGTTCTTGGTGGGCTTGTGACAGTGCCAACCTTATATGGGGGTGTTGAAATACAAATAGCACCCAATACAAAAAGTGGTACGAAATTAAGAGTACAAGGTAAGGGTTTGAGCCAAGGAGATAAAAAGGGAAACCAGATTGTGATATTTGAGCCAAGTTTATTACCCGAAGAACACAGTGAGGAGAGTATTAAGGCATGGGAAACAGTAAAAAAATCGTATAAATTGTAAGGCGCTATTATTGCTCTATTTATGCTAAAAAATCCCCTTGCCTATAATAGCGTAATAGCTATGGCCGTATCTTCTATTTGACGAACCTGCTGTGTGCCAAACAGGAGGTATTTGGGGAGTCGCTCTCATATAAAAGCATGCCGACTGTACAATTATGTATAGTGCAGAAAGCCATATTGCATTATGAAATAAAGTTATTTTCCGCTGCTTGCCATTCCTTAACTTGCGTGCAAATAAGAGACGTTGTATAGAGTTGTTCTTCTTTACCAGAGGCACTTTCAATAGTGAAAGGAGTAAAAAATTTATAGTGAACAGGAATTGCGCGAATTCTTCCAATATCTCTAATGTATTTGCCAACACCAAGAGCATCCGTTTTTAAAGCAAGTGGAATAACGGGCGCAGAAGTACTTCTTGCTAGTTTAATGGCAATACTAGAAAAATCTTCTGGTACGCAAATTTGTTTTCTTGTTGCTTGAGGGAATATAATAATGTGCCTTCCAGAATCAAGAACACGCTGTCCTTCTTTCATAATAACTTTAAAATCTTCTCTAGGATTAACTCTATCGACTAGGACAGGGTCAAAAAGAGAAATAATATTCTTGAATATGGGATATCGAATAAGAGATCGTTTCGCAACAAAAGAAACTTTTCTGTCTGTACCAGCGAGAAGACCTAAGAAAAAGGTTTCCATAGAACTCATATGATTGGCTAAAATAATAGAAGGCTCGCATTTTCTTGTATTGTCCAGCCCCTCCAGAAAGAATGTCATACCGATGTCTTCAAATTGTTTGAACAGTGTATGTATGCAAGATAGCATTGTTATAAACTGTTCTTCTTTGTTAGAGAGTGATTTAATTTTAAAAGAGCAAAGAATATTTTCAGTAAAAATTCTGTAGTAGCCAATAATGTTTGTGAAATGTTTATTAAAAAAAGAACGTGTTCTTAGTTGTGTTGTGTATTTTGCATTATATAAATTACTATCTATAAAATTGTACATCCGCTGAGTATAGTCAATTTTCTTACATTTTTCAAGCACAAATATTGTTGTTGTATTGAATATATAAGAACTTTTTATTTCATATGAGAAGAAAATTGCTACACATAGTATACTAATATAATAAGAAGATACCATTACTCACAAAAATATAGTTCTATTTTTAGTATGCTTTAAAGCTTATGAGAGTGCTATCAAGAGATTCTTTTTATTGTGTGAAGAGGAATAATACACGCTAACATATAGCTATAGTACAGTAAAATAAATACTATTGTGGAAATATAATCCTTACATAAGGAGAATATCTATTCCTTCAAGAGTGTTTTATTTAATTGTGTTGTTTTCCCGATAAATGACTACAAAATAAAGAGAGATAAGAAGAGTAAAGAATAAAAGAAATCTAATGAGAGGGGGGCGAAGATATTTATTGTTTCATAAAGAAAAGAAGGTTTTTGACATAAAAATTTTACATATAATACACAATACGTATGATATCTTGATACTAAAGAGCGAATAAATTTTTGTTAACGCCACGAAACATATGTTGTACTGTATGTATGGAGATGAGAAACTTGTTTTTTGTATTTTGCTCATGTACAATGAGGTATATGTTTATATTGCCAACAATTCCCATTAGAATACAGGATTTACCAACTGCATTAGCTCATTTTGTTTTATCATTTGTAAAAAAGAGCCAAGAGTATTGCTCATTTAAGAAAAAAGTAGTTCTCGTGGCCTGTTCTGGTGGTGCCGATTCAGCTGCATTATTATTGTTATTTCGTTATGCTATGCCTTTAATGCAGTGTTACGTTAAAGTAGTACATATTGATCATTTGTTGCGAAGGGAATCCACTTTAGAGGCAAAGAGTGTAAAAGAATGTGCGAGAAGATTAGGTCTTTGCTGTGAGATATATCAAATGAATATAAGCAAATATGCAAAAGAACATTCTTATGGTATTGAGGAGGCAGGCAGACAGTATAGGTATTCTGTTTTAGAAAAAGAAAGAAAACGGTATGATGCTATTATTTGTACAGGACATCATTTAAATGATCTTGCTGAGGATATTTTTATGCGTCTTATACGAGGGGTTTCTGTGGACAATATGTTTGGGATGCCTTTTTTTGATGAAAAAAGAAAGATAATGAAGCCTCTTTTGTACACACCTAAAAAAGATCTTATTAGGTTTTTGGAAATGCTATCTATTTCATGGATTGAAGATATCTCTAATACGGATCGAACATTTTTTAGAAACAGGATTAGACAGGATATTGTGCCATATTGTGAAAAGGAGAACCCGTCCTTTTTAAATAATATAATTTCTTTAAACGAGCAGGCAGAGGTAGATAAAGCATATTGGTCTGACATATTGAATGGCTATTCAGACGATATTCTCCTAAAAAAAGACTTGCTAACATTGCCAAAAGCAGGTAGACTAAGGCTTTATAAAAGAGCGATAGAGCGCAGTAACATACATCCAAGTATGAAGAATATTTTGTTGATGGAAAAGGTTTTTTGGGCTCGTACGAAACAACGTTTTGCTTTGTCTAAATTTGTGAATATTGTGGCAGATAAGAACAAGATATATCTAGAAAGAGAGGAGACAGTGATGAATATTCTTTTTTTTGGACCAAATGGAAGTGGAAAAGGGACACAAGCTATTTTTTTACAGAGAGAATTGTCTTTAGAACATATCGAGACTGGTGCAATTTTCAGAAAACATATTTTGGAAAATACAGAACTCGGCAAAAAAGCAAAGGAGTATATAGATAAGGGTATACTAGTTCCAGATAATATAACTATACCAATGATACTTTCTGCAATAAGCTCTTCTACAGCGAAGGGATGGCTTTTAGATGGGTTTCCAAGAAATGATACTCAGGCTCGATCATTAAATAAAGCATTGCAAGAAAAAGGAATAAAGATAGATGCTGTGGTTGAAATAACGTTAGATCGTTCTGTAGCAAAGAAACGGATTATGGGGAGAAGGACATGTATTGGCGATCCAGCGCATGCAAATAATCTTAATATACCGTCTATTGCACCAAATGATGAAAAAAAGTGTCGAATATGTGGTATGGAACTGAAGGTTCGTATGGATGATATTGATGAAGAAACAATAAATCAGCGTCATGCTATTTATTATGATGAAAAATTTGGTACAGTGGCAGCAATGAAATTGTATATAGAAAAAGCAAAAGATGATCCTTCAATAAAATATATAGTAATGGATGGCTCTAAACCAATAGAAGAAATTAATAAAGAATTATTGAGAGAGTTGCACAATATTTGTGTATAGTATATAAAATAACCAATATAATTATGGGGTTATCTTTCTTTGGAAAGTGTCTTTTTTATCATAAGGATTTCTTTTGCTATCTATAGTATCTTGGAGCATTCGTATTGCGCAGGTGTGTACGGAAGCGATACGTGAGTAAAGAGTCTCTCTTTAATGCACTGCAAAACCAACTATAAATCTCTTTTGGTTGAATAAGCATTTTTTGAGGTACATGAGAATTACTAGAATAAAAATGAGAACGTGATATAATTTTGTATAAGGCTAATGAAAGAAAGTTCTATTTGAAGGTAGGGCTATAAATGCCAACAGTTTTTCTACTTTCTGTGTGTTCAAAAATAGCACAGTGAGCCATATATATATTCGTATATGCTCTAAATAATTTGCCAGTACTATTTTTTTAAAGGGACTGGAATAAAAAATCTAGCAGAATTCTTCTGGAAATTGTATTCTAGCATACCTTATTATAATTACGAGTAGCTCTACTTTTCTATTGTAACAAAGAAATAGTACTATGTACGTAGTTGTGAGATGATATTGCTGTGAAAAATGGATATGCATTATTTTTATTCTTTAATAAAAAGAATATAGGTATAGTGATATGTTGTTTTGATAGAAATATAATTATATCTTGCTAAAAATATGCACCCCATACTAATAATGCCAGTAAGTTTGGCACTATTTATAATAGAGTTATGCTATTGCAAAAGAAAAGGATAGCTTTCAAACGTTTGATTATTTCCTTTGGTGTAATAATTTATTTTTATTGGTGTGCCTCACACTTTTACCTATGATATTTTGTGTATTATTATAATTTCTAATTCAATTCTTTTTATACTTCTTGCTTTTGTATTGTACCTTGTACAAAGTACAAATGCATATATAGTGAATGAAAATGTGCTCACTATTTTTTATTGTCTTTTTCATTTTATTTATATAATCTACAACACTATAGAACAGAGTGCGTATTGTTGAAGTATGAAGGTTATTAGAATTTTTAATAGCCTTTCTAACAAAAAATTTGTTTATATATTGTTTGCGTTGTTAATATAACGGGAAAAGAACTATTTAAGTAAAGAATAGTGTAGGAATAGTGATTATTCCAGTAAGAATGTAGTAGGAAAAGAAATAAAGTAGAAATTGTATAGTTATAAACGTGTCATAATTTTCCTTTGTCCGGAAGAAAAGACAAATTTGTGTAGCTCTATTTTGGAGACAAAATGCGAAGAGTATTTTTTATAGCTTGTTCCTGAGAGTTTTTGTATTGGAATATCTATAATAAAAGCGTGAGCTACAACGTTATGGTTTGTATATGTATACTGAATATTCCCAAGATATATGTTTTTTGTACAAGATTCTTGATATTCTTTAATAAATAATTTCTGTGCTTGAAAAAAAAGATCTTCTTCACAGGAAAAAAAATTGTCTTTTCCAAGAGCAACAGTATATTCTGGAAATTCCCAAAAAGTTGCCCAAACAGTATTTTCAGGCCGTTGTCTAATATAAAATGCATTATTATGTAAGGGAATGAGTATAACATTTTCTAGATATTTCTTTTCTTTTTTTTCTGGTAAATAGGGGAGTTCAGTTGTTTTATTGTGCTGAAATGCATAACATTGCTCTTTTAAAGGGCATTGTGTACATTGTATTTTTTTTCCACAGAGCAGTGCTCCAAGTTCCATAAGTGCCTGATTAAATAACCTAGCATTTCCCTTTGGTAATAAAGAATGAGTAATTCTTTTAATATGTTCGATAGTTTCTTTTTCTTTACTATTTTTAAAAATACCATGTGTTCTTGTTATGATGCGTATAACATTTGCGTCCACGCAGACGGTATCTATAGAAAAAGCAATACTTGCAATGGCTCCTGCTGTATAATCCCCAATACCAGGCAAGCTTTTTAATAATAATACATTATTAGGTAGCTCTGCACCATATTCTTTAACGAGCAAAATGGCCGTTTTATGGAGATTACGAACTCTACTGTAATAGCCAAGTCCTTCCCAATATGTATAAAGTTCTTCTATAGATGCTTCTGCAACGGATTGTATGTTGGGGAAACGACGAATCCAACGTGTAAAATATTCCACACCCCGTGTCATTTGTGTTTGTTGTAGCATAATTTCAGAGATCCAAACGTGGTATGGATGGTAGGAATGTCTCCACGGAAGATCTCTTTTATTTTTTAAAAACCAATCAATTATTAATTCAGAAAAGGATGTATTCATCGTTTGCAGTATAAAAAAAGAATTAGTATTGTCAAGATAATATTGAATGAGAAAATGTAGCAAGAATTTTTATGGATACATAATGCTGTGTGGATATCAGTTGTGCTGGTGCAGAGCAATTTTGTAAAGAAATAAGGATATACTCGTGTATATCGCCTTAGAAAAAATATATACTTTGGTGATAAAGACAGTAGTAATAGTAGAAAAGTATATATGCATGCTGAAAATACATAGCTCTATTTTCTTTGGTTTTAGAGTGTATAGAGAACATAGCGGTATTATATTAAAAAGCAAAAGAAATTCCAGTGGAAACACTCCATCCAAGTTCTCTAAAAAATGAAGAGGGATGGGATTTTTGAACACCACCACTTATATATGCATTAAGTTTTATTTCTCCAATATCAAAAGCAAGATTTGCCCCAAAAATAATATTCGTTTGTATTTGTTCACTATCATAAGCAAATTCGTAGCCGTTAGATTTAATAAGTCCTTTCTCCGTGCTATAAAGGGGTATATCAGAATAAACCTGAAGATAAGGAGTAAGACCAAAATTAAAACTGTATGCCACAAGGAGATTAAAACGCATAGCAAGGCGGTGATCTTCAGCAATATCTATAGCATTTTTGTCGGGAGTAATAAAATTATTTCCAGAAATAAAAGAATAAAAGGCATCTACCTGTGTGAGTACAGTAAAATTATTATCTCTAAATTGATAACCATAAGATAGCGTGCTTGTATATGAGGAACTTGTCCATTTATTAAGATGGCTTTGTCCTGTGAGATTAACTGTGTTATTGAGTAAATCACCCCATTGTGCTAGGGTAATATACTGTGTGTGTGCATTTTCGTATCCCTGTTGTATTTTAAATGTAGCTTGCACTCCAATTGAGAATGCTTCTAATTGCATTTTGTGTTCTCTTTGATACTGCATAAGTTTGGAATCTGTATTTCCATGACTAAGAAAAAGCGTAATATCAATGGTATCGTCTAATACCGTGGGAAGGCCTTTAACACCAACGCCAATAGTTGTTGTTGTTGAGAATTCTTCTATGCTAGGAGCATTTGGGGAATGAATAGTGTTATTGTCAGATCTATTAGTTATCCATGCATTTAGGTATGCATTAGAAAATATTTTCTTTGTTTCCCACTCATTTGGTAAAATATTAACAGTGTTACTGTGTTCAGAAAGAAGATCTTGAATAATTTGTCCGCTAACATTTGTCCAAACATCTTTTGAGTAATTTCTTGTATTTTCAATAATTCCTGCATATGCGAAATTAGAAGCACTTATACGTACGAGACGAAGATCCCACGTATTTGGTTTTTTACTAGAGGGGACGAGTTCATATTCATATCCACCAATGTCATTATTCTTGAGAGAGACACTGTCTGTTCCATTTCCAATAATAACATTTTCAATAATACTTCCTTTTTCGGCGAGATACACTGGATTATATGGTTGGAAGTAAACAATATTTCCGTGGCCTCCTGTAATAGTTGCATTACTTAAATCAAGAATGTCAGAGATTTTCTCTTCAAAATTCATATCTAATATAAAAGATCCCCCTTTTGGATTAATAGTACCTTGAACAGTAAGGGTATCTCCAACAGCAGAAGAATGTACTATAATATCGCCACCAAGTGTAATATCGGTAGCACGTAAATACCTATCTATGGGGTCTTCAGCTTGTATTGTATGGTGAGGATTGTCTGTATCTTTACTACTTATATTGAGATGTGTAATTTCTAAGGAAGCACCTTCACCGATAGAAAGAGTGTGGATATCAATATTACCACCTACATATGCTTTTCCAGAACTTGTATATTGTGAATCATCACGGTCTTGTACGGATATAATAAGAGAGCCAACACCACCTAGGATATTGCCATTAATTTTTCCATCGTGTACGGTAATGGTATTTGAGGCATCTTGTAGGGTTATATTTGAATTAATTTGGGCATATTTATTAAGAATAATATTTTGAGATGCAGATAACGAAAGATTTCTATCTCCTGTTGTACTGTCATATTCACCTTCCCAAATAGCTCCAGAAAGAAGTTCTAATGAATATGACCCAAATATTTTTCCTCCAAAGCTAACATATTCAAAAGAGATGCTATTATCTCCACTTCCCAAAATAATATCAGCATATTGAGTTGGAATTGTGTCTTTTCCTTGAATACCAATAACAACACCATTTTTTATGCTAATACTGTTATTTCCAGAACCAGTTATTTCAATACCTTTTTCTATATTAGAGCTATACCCATCTAAAACAATACTATTATTTCCAGAGCCGAATAAGAGTTTTCCTTTAACAGTGGATGAATGTACATTAAGAGTATTATCTCCATTTCCAATAGCAAGATCTCCAACAACGGTAACATAATCGGATATTTTTACAGAGTTATTGCCATTACCAAGAGAAATATTCCCATCACTATATGTGTATGTATCGTTATTTCCAAGGGTATCTCGTATAATATCAATAGTGCCTATTGTGCTCCAATCTGAGAGAGTAAGGCTATTATTCCCATCGCCTAGGAGGATATCTTTTTTTATTTGTGAACGATTGCTCACAACAAGTTCATTATTACCTTCCCCTAAATTAACCGAGCCTTTAATAGTACTATCGTCGGCATAATGTTGCCCATAAGAAAAACCTTCTTTAGCTTTTCCAATCCAAACAACATCATTTCCAATTCCTGTAATAACATCTTTTTCAATTAAGGAGCCTTCCAACATAATGGTATTATCACCATTTTGTAGTAGGATATCTCCTTGAACGGTGGATCCATTAAGAATAAGAATTTTTGTGTCTTCTGTAGTTGTAATATTGCCTTCTATGGAAGTTTTTAGGGCTTTTACAATATTTTCCCCGTTCATGTCTATGGAAGAGATAACGTCACTCTCATAGATAGCATCTCTTGTTTGTCGTGATGAATTATATGGGTAGAGAGAGAAATTGACAGAATCTGTTTTATTCTCAAAAGAAGGCATTGTTATTAATTCATGGAAAAGAGAGTATGTTTGTAGATGAGAAAGATTCTCTCTAAGAGAAAGTGTTTTGTCGTGCTTTCTTTGTTGCTTATGGATAGAGTGTGTAAATGTGTAGTGCTTTTGTGTGGGATACATTCTAGAATGTATCTGTTTTTTGTTAAGAAGCATTTTTGATTCAGCGGGTATGACAGAAAAAAGACTTAAACTAACAATACTTGTTTGAAGAAGTGCTTGATACTTTCTAGAAGGTTTTTTTTGAGTAATTTTTTTCATTAAAGATACTCTTATACTTCTTATAGTCAACACATTATATAGTGCATATATGTTAAGCAAGATATGAGCCATAGAATAATATTTTGAAGAAGGTCTATATCTTGCTATGTAAAGTGTGGAAGAATATTTCTGTAGAAATGGAGAGAAAGATAGTTTCTTCACACAAAGGGAATATGTGGATATGGCGAATATATATTCCTTGGGTATCATGTTGTAAAATAGATCAATATTTACGTACGGGGCTATGGTAGCCTCTTGATTATAAAAGGTATGATTCAGGACAATATAAGGAATTTGAGTATTATGGATGAGGAGAGATTGATAGATACTATTAGTGGACATGAGGTTCATGTAAGAAATAATTCTGTTTATACGTTTTATCACGATTTAGCTTTTAAAAGAAGAGAATGTGGAGTAGAGCAAAATAAGAGAAAAAGAAAAATAACAGTGTCTCTTACAACATATAGTTTTAGGATACGAGACCTTTATGTTGTTATAGAAAGTTTATTCACACAAACAGTGAAAGCAGATAAAATTATTCTTTGGTTAGCAGAAGAAGAATTTACATACGAAGGTCTTCCTGAAATTCTTAAAATGCAAGAGCAATATGGTTTAGAGATAGCATTTTGTAACAATATATATTCGTATAAAAAATTAATACCAACACTTAAGAAATATCCAGAAGATATTATTATAACTGTGGATGATGATACAATGTATCCTATGGATTTTATCGAAGAATTATATTCTGAATATCAAGAAGATCCTTCTCGTATTTATTCTTATCTAGCCAGGGAAATGCCAAGAGTAATAAAGGGAACTAAATATATAAATTGGAGATATTTACCAAAAACGGTTTCTGCTCTGTATGTAATGCCAATTGGAGTAGGCGGAGTTCTCTATACAGTAGAGCTATTAGATGAAGATATTATGAAAGAAGACATATTTATGAAATTAGCTCCAAAAGCAGATGATATTTGGTTTAAGGCGATGAGCCTAAAAAAGGGGGTAGATTGCAAGGTACTTGTGAATAAGATGGCATTTCGGTCTTTATTTGTGGAAATTCCGAATTCACAAGAAATTTCTTTGTGGTCGGTTAATATGGTGAAAGGGAAGAATGATGAACAGATACAAGCTGTTTTTGAATATTATTCTCTTTGGGATTTTATAAGATAATAACTATATAAGGTGAAAGATGAGCAATCAATATATTGAGCAATTACAGGCGTATTTTACAAGCGTTCATATGGATAAAAGAGCAATTATTTTGGATGGCTTACATTTTATGTATCCCAATGTCGATTATATGGCGTATGTTTTGGCTGGTGAGGTGTCTCATGCTGATTATAGGTTTGATATGGATATGGATATGGTGATGATAGATGTGGGCTTACATATTGGGACAACGAGTTTATTAAAAAGTGTGGATCCCAAAGTGAAAAAGATTTATGCATATGAACCTTTGAGATATACATTTGATATAGCGAAAAAAATATAGAGTTAAATCCAGAACAGGCAAAGAAGATAGAAGTATTCAATTATGGTTTATCTGGAGAAGAGAAGGAAATAACAATAAAATATTCTCAAACAATGCTTGGAGCAAATTCAACAAGTTTTGATGAAAGTATGTATGGTGATGGAAGAGTGTACACAGAAACAGATACCGTGCAACTAAAGAGGGCTAGTACAATAATAGGTGATATTGTGGAAAAGCATTCAGAAAAGATATTTTTGAAAATAGATTGTGAAGGGGATGAATATGCAATTCTTAGAGATTTAGAAAAAAGCACTGTGTTATCAAAAATAGATATTGTTATTTTGGAGTGGCATTTTAATGGGGCAAGGGAATTATTAGATATTTTGAAAAGAAATAATTTTGTGTGTTTTGAGAAATATGACATTTCAATGAAAAATCAACCAGTTGGATTAATACAAGCTGTTAATATAAATGTGAAAAAGAATTTAGTATAATAACAATACATGAAAAAGATAAAGAAGAGGTACTGGTATGGCGTTTGATTCAGCAAAATATTGGAATGATAGATATAGAGAGGGTGGAACATCTGGTGCGGGTTCGTATAATAGACTTGCAGAATTTAAAGCAGAGATAATAAATGATGTTATTAAAAAGAACTCTATTAATTCCGTAATAGAATTTGGTTCAGGAGATGGAAATAATTTATCTATGTATGTAATTCCACATTATTTGGGAGTAGATGTTTCTGAGACAATAATTGGTGTTGTAAAAGAAGAATTTAAAGATGATAAAACAAAGAAATTTATTGTAGCAAAAGATTTTGAGAAAAATAATAATGAGAAAGCAGATATGACGATGTCTTTAGATGTTATTTACCACTTAATAGAGGAGAATGTGTTTACTAAATATATGGAAGATCTATTCTCATACGCGGATAGATATGTAATATTATATGCTTCAAATAAGGATGAATATAGATGCGAACATGTTGTGCACAGGAAATTTACAGATTGGATAGAAAAGCATGCTTCGCATTGGCAGTTGATGGAATATATTCCTAATAGGTATCCATGGGACGAGAACGATATCAATAATACAAGTTTCTCAGATTTTTATATATATAAAAATTGTGCTGTCCTATGAAAATGAGAGGAAGATGATATAGTTATTATGGTATTAATGAGAGACATTATATGTGGCTCTTTTTTTTGTAATGGATATTGTATTGAGAAGTTATTGGATAGAGAAAAATATAAAGAAATTGTGGGATAGTGTACCAATTTTGAGGAAGCAAAACAGGTATTTATGTTATTGTAGTACTGCAAGTATTACTTGAAAGGCTAAGATAACGTTTTTTCGTAAGGTAAAATGGTATTGTGGCAGTATATATTGGAAAAATGTGTTTACTAATTGAACATTGCTAGTATATTTTCTTTGTATAAGAGATAAAGACATGTATATGGTAATTGGTGGAACATATACGCGGTGCAGTGTGAAGAGGTATTCTTTTTATGTACTTTGCAATATACTATATACAAATACAATAAATTGAATGTATAGAATGTATCATATATTGTTAGTAACTATATAGAAGAATAACGTTATTTTTCTTGCAGAACACAGTATAAAAATATGTATATGAATATATAAAGAAAATGAAATGATATATAATACTTGTTATTATTCCTGGATGGTATTATAAAGAGAAGATATTGGGTTCATTTTGTGAGGTAATAATGTTTGTACGAAAGAGTATATATCATATTCTTATTGTGTTTTTTATATGTTATCCTGTATCTTTATATGCCAATGTGGAAGATATTGCTAAAGCATCACTTAGTGAATACACAAATAAAATAATTGCTCTTTTGCGTGACCCAGAGTGGCAAACAGCACTTGGTCAGGAAGAGCTATACAAAAAATTACGTGAAATTATTAGAGAAAGTTTTGATTTTCAGGCAATGTCGGCACAAGTTATTGGAAAAAAATGGAAAGAATTTTCTGAAGAAGAACAAATTGCTTTTGTGAATGCTTTTGCAACACTTTTAGAATATACATATTCTGAACCTTTTAAGAAGTATCAAGGAGAAGAGCTTGTTATAGAGAGTTCTCGTTCCAATGCTTCTGGTACACAAGTTGAGGTGCTTTCAAGTATTATAAAAAAAGATGGTACTAAATCATCAATGATATATCGTATGCACAAGAAAGATTCTTCATGGAAAGTGTATAATGTAATAGTTGAAAATATTAATTTAATAGCATCCTATAGAGGACAAATTGAAGTACTATTACAAAAGGAGAGCCCAGCATCCATTATTGCGATAATAGAAAATCGAAGTGATGAGATGAAAAAGAAACAAGCAGCTAAATTATAGTTCGGTGAGAGAAGATGAGAAAAAATCTATTATTGAGTGTATCATATATCTTTTTGTTTTTTTCCTATATATGTGAATATCTCGTTACGGATGCATTTGGGGCCTTCTTGTTCTCTGATAATTTTAGTAATGCGTGTATATCTTCATTTGAGCCACCCAAAAAATACAATAGTGTATTTTCTACTTCTGCCCTATTTGTGTTGTGTAAAAATGAGGAAATACATGAAATAGGGTTGTCATATGAATATATGGAACGAGTAGACTATAATATACATGTGGTAAAAGAAGCAGTATCTATAGCAAAAGAGAGCGAAGGTATTAAGGTAAAGAATATTGAGATGGAAAAAGAGTTAAAGAATAGTCTTATATCAGGGGAAATGGGGGACGTTTTTGAGGATTCATTCGATTCCACTGATACTGTGGAAAAAGAGACTGCAGATAGTTTTGAAGATGACTTTGATGAACAGAAAAAGGTAGTAGAGCAAAGTGTAAAGCCGATGTATTCGATGAGTAAGGACGTTTTTGAGGATTTCAATAGATCTGTCTATAATTTTAATGCTATTTTTTATCAGACGGCATTGGCACCTGTTGCAAAGACATATAATTTATTAACAACAGAAGAAATAAGAAATGGTATAAGTAATGTGTTATATAATCTTCAATCTCCTTTTCGAATACTTCTTAATATTTTACAAGGAAAATTTCAAAATGCTGGTATAGAATTTTCTCGTTTTATCGTGAATACTACAGTTGGTCTTCTTGGTTTTGTGGATGTAGCAGCAAGGGATACACCAGCATCGTATACAATAGAAAGTGTAAATACAACCCTTGCCACTTGGAAAATACCCTCTGGTCCATTTCTTATGCTACCGTTTTTGGGGCCGACTACTGTGAGAAGAACAGCATCATATATTATAGAAGGCTATGCAAACCCTATGAAATATGTGTGGAGATCTCCAGTAGTATCGCCCAGTATAACAGCAGCAAGAATAACAAATGATAGTCCTTTTTATCTAGATCTTTTTTATAAGGTGGAAGATACTTCTTTTGAACCATATGCGGCCACAAGGGAATTTTTTTTACAAATAGATTCTGTTCCAAGAAAATTGTAGTACTACGTATAATTAATATCAACGGTTATAGCGAGAATACTGAGTGGAAGTGCCTTGTTTTGTTCTATGCAAATATTAAGATCGTGTTCACCTTGGTGTGGAATAGCAATAGTATGAATTTGTAATCCATCGTTTCTATTTTCTCCAAAAGTTCCATTTAGTTGGAAAAATCCTGGAGAAACAGAACTTGTGCTTTTTTCTGAATGAACGTAGAAAAAGGGAGAATTAATTGTGTGAATTCGTGCAACGATAGAGCTATAGCTTTTCCCGTCGGCAAGAAGTCCCATATTCTCTGGGAGATATTTTATTATGGGAACAACTTTTGATGAATATCCCAATCCAACACAAATACTCTTTGCATAAAAACCAAGACTTACCAGACCCATTTTAACAATTTGTTGGTCTATTGTTGTTCCATCGGCAACAATGTCAACAAGAACTCCTTCTAGATGATACATACCACTTAAACTATTTCGTGGAGGGCCTTCATAATATGTAGAACAATCTAGAAATGAAGATTGTGTGGCATCTGGATATGGAGTAGGCGTATAAAAGCGTTCCAAAGAGCGTACTTCTTTACCGTTAAGGATTCTTTTAATGCATAAATAAACCATATCTGTATCGGCAGAGGGAACAGCACAAATACTTTCTACAGTGCCTTGTGTTTCATGTTTATGCCAAGCAAAAACATTATATTCTTGGACAAATGTTAATGCAACAAGGGTGGAATCTTCTAGAAGGCACCACAGTGTGGAGTTTGGAAATTGTTGCCATGCCCATGCTTGTATACCATTATCTCTAGTAATATGTTCAGAAAATACACTAAGATCATTTCCAATAAAGCCATCGTATTCAGCTCTATATTGTAATTGTCGTACTATTTTAGAGTCTCTTTGTACAAAAATCATGGCATCCCCGATTCTTGCTGGTGGGATAGTGCATGAACCGTGGGCTGTGTGTCTTTCTATAGCAATGGTTGTGGGTGTAAGAGCATGGCCAGTTGTGGAGAAAATGGCCCATTCTCCAGCTCCAGACCCTATGAAGAGTTTTTCTCTATAAGAATATAGCCAATAGATTGGTTGAACAGAATCAGAAGAAATAGTGATAACAATAGCATCATCGTCTTGTAAAGGTGAAGAAATAGAAAGATTTTCATAGTCTCCAGTTTTTGAAAGCCATAGTGTTTGTGGCTCGCATTGACTTCCGGCAAAGATAAGTCTTTGTTGATAAAATTGTACTGTTCTTGGAAAACTCCCAAAACCATTATATGGACCACGCTTTCTTCCAAGTTCTTTAATGTAGTCATATATTTCACCTTCATGGACAAAATGAGCTTCTGTTGTTTTTCCAATGAGCATAAAATGTGTATCATTATTGAAGCGTGCATAGATGTGATATGAAACGGCGTTTGCTACATTGCCCCATGTAATACTAAGAGGAGCATCAGCTGTTCCTGCAGAACGTGAAAAATGAAATAATTTTGAAGGTATTCCTTCTCTATTTTCACTGTCTACGCCACAAACATAAATGAAGGCTTCTTGTTCACAAAATGTTCCACCTTCAACATGCATGAATGTGGATTCTTTAAGAGGGGAACCAAATATGAGTGGGTCAAATGTCCATTCAATATGTCTCTTTCTCTCAAGTTTATATGGTCTTGTGTACTGAGATGTGATATAGATGGCGTCCGATGTTTGTGTATATTGTAGGGTGTCTAGTTCAATATCGGTATATGGAGTTTGTATAAGAATTGGTAATACGTTATTATTATACCATATCCTTATGAAATATTCAGAGAATTCAATAAGATAGTTTTTTTCTGGAGTGAAGATGAATTGAATAAGTCTACTTTTGGAATCAATCCTTCCTACATATTCTAAACCGGGTCTTCTATAAACACTTCCTTGAGGATAAATAAGCATATTGTTAAGTTCAAGACAACTGCTTGAATATCTTTCTTGATCAACTCTTGCAAGTAAAAGTGGAGAGATCTCTCCAGCGTTAAAACTGTTTTGTGTCACTCTCATTGTTGGCATACTATAACACTCCTTAATAAGAATGAGGTTAGTATAGTCATTTTAATGAGATATGTTACCGGTCAGAGTGCGTATTAATATAATGTAACGAAATATTCACTTAATGGGTTAATAATACACTGATAGATGAGATCTTATTCTATTTCATCAAGAAATTTATTAATCTTGCGTTTGTAATTGTATATTGTTTTCTGTGTGCTCTATATTGGTTTTTGCTATAATTCTGCTCACATTACGTACTCTTATCAACTCATTAGGTGAACATTTCTCAATTTAATTGTTTTTTGTGAAAAAAAAAAGTATACTAGGAGAATAACTCTTTTTTGTATAACGAAGGATCTTTTTTACGATGTTTAATAAATTGAAACATATACATATGATTGGGATTGGTGGGTCTGGAATGAGCGGTATTGCCGAAGTATTGTATAATTTAGGATATATAGTAACAGGCTCCGATAGATCTTCTAGTACAACAACAAATATTTTATCGAGCAAGGGTATTACTGTTCATATAGGGCATAAGGAAGATAATGTACGTAATGCGCAAGTGGTGGTGAAATCGACTGCCATTTCAGAAGATAATCCAGAAATACAAGAAGCCATGGAATGTGGTATTCCTATTATTCCAAGAGCAGAAATGTTAGCTGAATTAATGCGGCTACGTACAGGAATTGCTGTTGGAGGAACACATGGAAAAACAACAACAACGTCATTTATTGCGAGTATTTTTGATGTTGCGAAATTAGATCCCACAGTCATTATAGGGGGTAAATTGAATGCATATGGAGCGAATGCACGCCTTGGCATGGGAAATTTTCTTGTAGCAGAGGCAGATGAATCGGATGCTTCTTTTTTATATCTTTTTCCAATGCTCACTGTAGTAACAAATGTTGATTATGATCATATAGATTTTTATAAATCTCAAGAAGAAATAGATATCGCATTTATTAAATTTATGAATAAAGTTCCATTTTATGGAGCAAATATTGTGTGCGGTGATGATGAAGGAGTGAGAAGATTGCTTCCGCACGTAACAAGAAAGGTTGTTACATACGGATTTGAAGATACAAATATGATTTATGCTCAGGTTAATACAT
The DNA here is from genome assembly GCA_051650105.1 of Desulfovibrionaceae bacterium. Lineage (GTDB taxonomy): Bacteria > Desulfobacterota > Desulfovibrionia > Desulfovibrionales > Desulfovibrionaceae > CAMWXW01. Next base: position 12,199 of record JBOFIJ010000012.1, on the reverse strand, counting down.
TACATAAACAGAGTAATTTTACTGTTTTTTATAAGAGTAAGAATATTGGAGAATTTGTTCTTAATCAACCTGGTTTACATAATATTCTTAATGCATTAGCTGCTATTGGAATTGCTATAGAATGCGGTATATCACCAGATATGTGCAAAGAAGGTTTAGAACAATTTTCTGGTGTTGGGAGACGTTTTGATAAAAAAGGAGAAGAAAAAGGTGTTTTGGTTATAGATGATTATGGTCATCATCCTGTGGAAATTATGGCAACACTGCAAACAGCCAGATTATGTTATCCGAATAATAGGATTATAGTGGCATTTCAACCTCACAGATTTTCAAGAACACAAGCATTATTTGGGGATTTTTGCACATCATTTTCTGATATAGATATTTTATTAGTAACAGAGATTTATGCAGCATCGGAAACACCTATTCCAGGCATAACAGGTATGAGTCTTACTCAGGGTATTTTGCAAGTTCAAAGTGATATTGATGCTATTTTTTGTAAAGATAATGATGCTGTTCTCGAATTTCTATTAGAAAATGTACAAGAAGGAGATATTGTAATAACATTGGGTGCAGGCTCAATAACGCATATAGGTCCGTTATTATTGGAATCATTGCGAAGAGGAAATATATATGCAGATAATAAATAAACCATCATTACGACAACGAACAAGTATACGACTTGGTGGTGAAGCTGTAGAAGAGATACTTTTTGAAAATGAGCATGATGAAGAAGAGATTATAAAGCATGTAGAAAGTATGGGCCTTCCAGTATATTGTCTTGGTGGTGGTAGTAATATTATTGTGCAAGAAGGTTTATTAGATATTATTCTTATAAAAACAATGTATCGTAGTGAGATAAAAACAGAAGATAAAGGTGAATATCTTTATGTAAAGGCACCACTATCTATTCCTTTACCATTATTCATTAATAAGATGAATGCACTTGGAGCAGAGGGGTTTTCAACGTTGGTAGGTGTTCCAGGTACACTTGGTGGGGCTATAATGATGAATGCTGGTTCATATGGACGTGAATCCACGAAATACCTTAGCTCTTTACGTGTATTATCTTTAAAGGATGGTTTTCATACGTACACAGATAGTGATTGGGAGACATCGTATAGAACCTTTTCTTTACAAGAAAGTGTGTATCCTTTTCTTGCTATAGAAGCAGAATTTTTTTTTCCTAAACAAGAAAGTTCTGTATTAAAAGAAATATCCTATAATTTAATGAAAAAGAAGAAAGCGACACAGCCTGTGAGCGCGTATTCTGCTGGCTGTGTATTTAAGAATCCAGAAATGATAGAGATAAGTGCGGGAAAAATGCTCGAAAATGTTGGAATGAAGAAAGAAAAAAGAGGTGCTATGTATTTTTCGGAACTTCATGCAAATTTTTTATTGAATAGTGGAAATGGAACGACTCAAGACGCTTTAGAATTATTAGAATTAGGAAGAGAAAAAGTTCATCAAGAATATGGCTGTCTTTTGGAGTATGAAGTTAGATTCTGGTAAATTTATCGAGATATAAAATAACCAAACACGTGGTAGATTATTTTGTTGGGATTATGACTCTATAGTTATATTAAAGTATATATTGGCATGGTACGTTACTATATCTCTTCACCTAAAAATATATAAAAAGAAATAGTATATAACCATACATGGATATTTGTTAACACAATGGATAGAGTAGGAGCCAATTTTTATCGCTGTGTAAATATGATGGTGGAAAGACTTTCCGAAAAATCTGTAATGCTTTATTTTCTTGTGGGGGAAGAGGATAAATTTAATGCCATGGGTATCATGCAACAGAGAATTTTGATAAAGATGCTAAGGGGAGTGTTTATTCTATAATATTATGCACTTGTATAATATTTTAGAAAATAGATATTTTTTACCATATGCTTTTATAATACATTCTTTTTTGTTAGCATTAGCTATTATCAATACAATATAAAAGGAAATATGGAATTATTTTTATTTTACTAGTTTTACTTTTTTATTCAATAAATATAAACTTAGCGTATGCAAAAGAGAACACTACTGCACTTATGCAAAAGGAGTAGCTACTCATGCTTGTTGTATTATAAAGATGAGGAAATCAATCTCCTTTCTATGGTGCTCCATCAATAATGTTGTGGGAAGAAATGTTATCATATTATTACGACAATGATAATTATTATAAAGATTGTGTTACGTAATAATAAAAAACACAAAATACTTTCTCATTATATGAAGATATTATGTTCTTTTATAAATATCATCAAGCCGTATAATATCATCTTCACCAAGATAAGAGCCTGTTTGTATCTCTATGATTTTTAGTGGGATTTTACCAGGATTTTCCAAACGGTGGACACTTCCAACAGGAATATATGTCGATTGATCTTCTTTTAATAAAATAATAGAATCTCCATTTGATATTTTTCCAGTGCCTTCAACAACAACCCAGTGTTCAGCTCTATGATGATGCAATTGTAAAGAAAGCTTTTCTCCTGGAAGGACTGTAATACATTTTACTTGAAACCGAGTTTCTAAAGCAATAGTTTCAAAAAATCCCCAAGGTCTATGAACAATATGATGTTCCACAGCCTCTTTGTGTCCTAAAGTAATAAGATATTCCACTAATTCTTTGATATCTTGAGCACTCTCTTTTTTGGCAACAAGAAGGGCATCAGTTGTTTCTATAATAAGCATATCTTCAAGACCAATAGTGCTCACTAATTTTTTTGTTGTTTGGATGTAGGAATTCTTTGTTTTGTATGGAACAACATTACCAATACAAACATTATTATTTTCGTCTTTTTCTTTAATATCGTAGAGAGATGTAAAAGAGCCAAGATCATTCCATGGTATATCAAGAGGAATCATAGAAATGGAAGGAAAATGTTCCATAACAGCGTAATCTATGGAATTTGAAGGACATTGCTTAAATTCTTCTTTCGAAATAATAAATTGATTTCCCTCATATGAGGAGTGCAAAAAGGCATCTTCACATGCAGAAAAAATCTTTGGAGCATATTCTTTAATAGCAGCCAACCAAATAGAGGATTTAACCATAAAAATACCAGCATTCCAAAAGTATTTCCCTGTAGCAAAATATTCTTGTGCTTTTTCTTTATTGGGCTTTTCCACAAAAGAATTAACAGGGTAAATAGGAATAGTCTCATATATCTGCTTTGCAATATTGTCTATAGCAATATATCCATAGCTTGTTTCAGGGCTTTTAGGAACAATACCAAAACAAACAATAGCACCTTCTTCTGCTTTTTTATAGCCAGCAAGAATAGAGTCTAATAATATAGTATTTTCAGCAATATAGTGATCTGCAGGAAGAATAAGAAGGGTTGGATCTTCTTTTTTAGTAAGTAAAGCAGCCATTGTTACTGCAGGAGCTGTATTTTTCCCTTCAGGTTCTAAAAGGGAAATATATGGCATATTAAGTGTTTTCATTTGTTCTTCTACAATGAGATGGTGCTCTTGATTAGAAAGAAGTAAATATGTACTAGGGTTGAGCGGGCGTATTCTCTCAATAGTTTGATGCAATAAGCTTTTTTCTCCAATTAAATTGGAAAATTGTTTTGGTCTACTTTTTCTTGAAAGAGGCCAGAGTCTTGTACCTTGCCCACCACAAAGAATAAGAGGGTATAACATAGAAGATCCTTATTTTCGTAAAATACTTTTTTGTAATTGCACAAGACGTTCTTTATTGTATATGAAGAGTGTAAGTAGGTATGATATCAAAAAGATAAGGCTTCCACAAGTATTTATAAAAAATGCAGTTGTGATGGAAAATAAGGATTCAGAAGGAAAAAGGTTTTCTAAAAAGGAAATAGCGATTATGGTAAGAATTATACTTGGAAGACATTCTATTTGAACTAAAAACATTCTTTTATAAAGTCCGTCTATTGCGGTAATAGCATACTTTCTTTTCCAGGCAAAAAGGAGAAAGAAACTATATATAATAATGCCTATAGTGCTAGCAAGAGCAATTCCTTGTGCTGAATAATGTTCACCAAGATATATGTATACTGGAATAATGATAATGCTAATAATAGTACCAATAATGGTAGGTAAAAGAGTATTTTTATATGCATAGAAGGCTCTTGAAAGTAATTGTTGAATAGCCCAGAAAGGGACTCCAAGAAGAAGTATTTGTAAAAGAGGTGTAGCCTTTAACACATCATGAGAAGTAAAAGCCCCTCCGTGGAAAATAAGGCTTATAATGGGCTTAGCAAGAATAATCATAAGTAGTGAGAGCGGAATAATGATATCGATAGTGCTATAAAGACTTTTTTTGAATTCGCTAGCAAATTCTTCTTCTTTATTTTGGGCAAGTAAAGCACTAAGAAGAGGGTATGAGGCTACGCCGATGGCTTGCGCAATAACACCTACAGGTAAAAGCATAATTCTTCTAGCATATTGTAATATACTCACAAAGCCAGAATCTAAGAATGAAGAAAAGAATCGGATATACTGCTCTTCAAGAACAGTAATAGACTGTCCCAGCATAAGGGGTAAAGCGACAAGAAAGCATGCAATAAGTCCTTTATGGAAAAAAGATATGTGAAAAGAAAATCCTCCTTGTATTATTCCATATATTGGTAAAATAAAAGCACCAATGAAAGCACCAATAAGTACACCATAACAATAGCCTTCCATCCCTTCAGAAGGAATAAGAAGTCCTCCTAAAATGATGGATAAATTATATATAAGTGGCATGAGTGCTGGAATAATAAATTGCCTTCTCATATAAAGTAGTGCAGAAAAAACAGCTCCAGAGAGAAAGAATATTTGAGCAGGTAAAATAATGCGAAGAAAAAGAGTGAGTCTTGCTTGTTCTTGTTGTGAATATGTAGGTGCGAGCATTGTGGTTATTTCTGATGCAAATATCAAGCAGAGAAATGTTATTGATGTGATAATAAGGGAAACCCATAAAAAGACACTAATAAAAAATTGGTATCCTTCTTTTTCATTTTCATCAAAATATCGGGAAAAAAAAGGAATGAGGATGATAGAGAAATATCCTCCAGCAAGAAGATAATTAATAAAATCTGGCAAAATAAAAGAAAGGAAGTAGATATCGCTCTCTATAGTAGCCCCAAACTGCCAAGATATAATTTTATCACGAAATAATCCCATGAATCGAGAAAGGAGAATGCTAATGGAAATAAGTATTGTGGCAAATCCAATGTGTTGTGTTCGTGTTAAAAACTTGCGTAACATAGTGGAGTAGTATAACAAAAATGTGAAGTATTGTAAATGTCTTTTACATCGTACATAACGGTCAGACACCATTTTATATTACGTTTTAGCATATAAGCTTGAAAAAAAGAGCCATGTTAAATGGAGAATATAAGGTGTTATAATAGTGGCAAATTTTTAATTTTATTGAAGGAATATTCTATTTTTCTGTTGCATAACAGTGTTGGTATAAGATGGCTGTTTGTGCTTGAACATGAAGATATGGGTAACAATAACATGGTATGTAGGATAACAATTTTGTACTTGTGAGAGAAAATTGATTTATTAGAAATTCTTACGTATTCTATTTTTTATTTCTGTATATTGTTTTTCATGTGAGGCGATTGAATTGGTGAGCAGTTGATTTTTTGTGTAGAGAGTATTCTTGTATTTTGTATGCACAATTGTGCATTTTTTATAAGTAAGAAAGAGGTAGGTATATGAGTGAAGATGCACGAGGAATAAGTAGTAAGCACATAGTATAGGAGAGCTATTAGTACATGAATTCACTGTAGTATAGCAAATGAACGTGTGAAGCGTTATACTGAATTATCTTCACGGAAGGAATATATAGTCCTTTTGTTAGTATAGAAAAAAAGAGAAGGCTTATGTGCAAAGCATGTATCCTGTGAAAGAGTATTTTTTATAGTATGAGCTAATTATGTACCATCAAAAAGTGGGAGTGTCTTGGTACGTATAGCTCCATATTTAGGAGAATAAAATGAGTATACAATGTATTACTTTAACTATTATGTTGTAGAGGTATTATACACTGCAATAATAGTAAAAGTATGTTTTTTATGAATGAATACATACCAGAGAAAAGATGTGTTCCTTCTATTATGAGGATACTATTGATGAAAAGAATAGTATAGGGAAAGATAGTATTGTATAACAATGACGCTGGGATAAAGCGAAGAAACATTCCTTTTGTTATCAGTATAGCAGAACGGCAATCGTACTATGTTTCAAAGAGGAAAGCAATACTTAATGTATTGCTTTAATAGGGCTAGAAATAAGAAGTGCCTGATATAATATTATTCCTGTAACAGTGGCAAGATTTAAGCTACGAACTTCCTTTCTTGTATTAATTCGCACAATATTTTCCCTTCTCTTTTCTTTTTTTGCAAGAGCCAATTCTTCTTGTAAGATATCTTTTGGTATTCCTCGTGTTTCTGGTCCCAATATAATGGTATCTTCTGATGAAAAAGGATATTCGTGTAAAGGAACACCACATTGAGAACTTGCATAAACATAACGAGAATGGTGCTTGGCTGTGAACGATGAATAGGAATCCCAAACAAATAATGATACAAATTCCCAATAATCCAAACCAGCTCTTTTCAAATATTTATCTTCTAAGGAAAATCCCAGGGGTTTAATAAGGTGAAGGGGAACAGAAAACCCAGCACACAGCCTGGCAATATTTCCAGTATTAGGAGGGATCTCTGGTTGGTATAAGGCTACATGCATAGAATCTCCTTAAATGATGCTGCCATAGTATACTATGTATTTTTGCAAAGTGATATAGTATTTGTATAGAAAAAATGACAACAAGCATCTTTACAAAATGCTTGTTGTACATACTAAATAAGTAAATTCTAATATATTGTATTCCAAAATAAAAAATATAGAGGAATTTGGAAGATTATGTTATTTCTTATGTATGCTATGAGGATGATTTGTGTGATACTCTTCAGTAATTTTCTGTAAAGAGAGATGTGTATATTTTTGTGTAGTAGAAAGTCTTTTATGTCCAAGTAATTCCTGAACGCTTTTAATATCGGCACCATTTTCTAATAAGTGAGTTGCAAAACAGTGACGCAATGTGTGAGGTGAAATAGCTTGGGGTAATTGAGCATTTTGGGAATGAGCATCTACAATTCTTTTAGCTTGTCTTCTGTGCAAAACATTTCCTTGTTTTCCTATGAAGAGAAAATCTGAATTTGTCGTAAGATACTGTTTTCTTAGTGGAATCCATTGTAGTAAAAGTGAGGTACTTTTTTGTGTGAGAGGTGTGAGACGTTCAACAGAACCTTTTCCTAATACTCGTATAATATTATGTTGTAAGTTAATATCGTGAAGTCGTAATGCCAACGCTTCAGAAATACGTAATCCAGAACCATATAATAATTCTAAAAGAGCCCTATCTCGTATTTGTAAGGGAGAATGTTTTGTTGGAGTATCAAGTAGAGATAGTACTTGTTTTACATTGAGAACAGTAGGAAGTTTTTTATATGTTTTTGGATTTGATATAGACAGCATAGGATTTTTTGTAATATAGCGAAATCGTAGCAAGAAAATAAAGAAATGTCTAATGGAAGAGAGCTTTCTTACAATAGAGTGTTTAGAAAAATCCTCTTTGTGAAGCTGCATAAGGAAGTATCGAATATCTTCCACTTGAATATGTTCTGGTGTGGTATATTCTTTTGGTATGAAAGAAAGAAATTGTTGTATGTCCGTTTTATATGCAGAAATTGTTGAAGCAGCATAATTTTTTTGATATTGAATGTAGAGGATAAATTCTGTAACAAAAGTATTCATAATAACATGTTACCTATTTGTAGATCATGCCATAAATTTGATCTTGATCTTTTTGTATGAGAGATTGTAATTCTAGCATAATAAGCTCTGTAGTGATGGAATCGATAGAGCTTGTGGCAATAAGATCAAAAAGTTCTTCGGCTGATTTATTTCCTTCGTGTAAAAAAGAGAGGATTGCTTCCATAACGGGGGATGTACCATATTGAATATCGGAAGAACTTTGATTAATGAGTTCTTCTTGAAAAGAATGTTCCGTCTCTACTCTATATTCTTCAGGAGAAAATGTGGAAGAAAGAGTGATTTCAGGAGAGTATTCTTCATGGAGATAGTCAATATTTTTGGCAGAGAGTGTTTGTTCTTGTTTTGTAACAGATATAGCTTCAGGAGTGGGAGCTCTATTTATTTCATGAGAAAGACTATGAGGTTTTTTTGATGCAGCATTATGTTGAATGGTTGTGCTGGCTCCTTGTATGTGTTCTCGTACAGAAGTTGTTTTGGGCGATGGGCTAGAGGTACTAGGAAAAGTATCTAAAAATTCTTGATAATAATCCTTTTGAGCTGCAGATAGACTAAGTTGGTATTCCAATAATTTTGCTCTGACAGAGGGAGATAATAGAGAGTCAGAAATTTGTGGAAGAATATCCTCAAAAAGTTCCTTTCCCTGTACAATGGCTTTTGCCCCGTTTTCAAGAAGCTGTAACGTGCCAAGACTTGTTCGGCTTGTATATTGAGGTGGAACAACATAAACTTCTTTTCCTTGATCAAGAGCTATTTTTGCAGTAACAAGGCTTCCACTTTTTAAGCCAGCTTCAACAACAAGAACACCAATAGTGAGACCAGTTATAATTCTATTTCTAATTGGAAAATGATGCGGTTTTGGTGGAACATTTGGTGGGAATTCAGAAACAAGGCAGCCTTTTTTTTGGATATTTTCAGAAAGATTTTTGTTTTTTGTTGGATAGACAAGGTTTATTCCAGTACCTAATACAGCAATAGTGGCATTATGTTCAAGAGCGGCTTCATGTGCAACAGTATCTATTCCTTCTGCAAGGCCAGAAACAACTGTTAGACCAAAAGATGCCATATCAGACGCTATACTATGTGTCATTTTTTTTCCAGCAGCGCTGGCTCTTCTAGATCCAATAATTGCGACAGAAGGCGAGGAAAGAAGAGTAATATCACCAGAGCAGTACAAAATGGCTGGAGGGTCGGCAATATTTTTTAGGAGAAAAGGGTATTTTTCAGAGGTATAAAGGAGGATAGTAATATCACTCAAAGAATCTAGGGCATTCCAAACAGCGGTTGCTTTTTCTTTCCACTCTTGCTGTAGATAGCATGCTGCTATGGTATGCATAACTCCGACGTGTTCCCAAGAAAAGGCTCCATCAGAAAGTGCCTTGACAGTATTTACTGCCGTGGAGTAATAGGAAAGAAGCCTTTTGAATAATATTGGGGTAAGTAAAGACGTGTATTGCAAGGACAACATAGCCCAAAGCTCAAGCTTTTCATCATCTCGTAAAGCGTGTAAACTCGACACAATATAACACCCAACCTTCTCCTTAATTATACATCAGATGGTGGTATTTGTAAAGGTATTATTTCATGTTTTTATAGTAAAAGCATTGCATTGTGGCGTTGTATTTGTTACCTTATTGCTCTGCTATATGTATATGTTATTGGGGACTCTGTTAAGAATGTTATTTACAACATATAATTTTTGGTTCTTTTTTATTATCATATTTGCATTACTGGTTTGTAATGCATATCTATTTGCTTCCGTTGTGGTACAAAATGTTATTTTGCTTATATCTAGCTATTATTTCTATGCGAAATGGGATTATCGTTTTCTTTTGTTAATCATTTTTTGTACGGTTATAAACTATCTGGGTTCATTATATAGCAAGCGATATAGGTATAGTGTCCCTATTGTAGTAGTGTTAACGCTGGGAATATTGGGAATATTTAAGTACTATAATTTTTTTATTGCGGAAGCACGTGTTGCTCTTTCCTTAATGGGTTTTTCATTATCTGAAGTAACTTTACAAATTATTCTTCCAGTGGGGATCTCTTTTTATACATTCCAAGCACTGTCTTATTCTATAGATGTTTATAAAGGAAGAATAGAGGCCACAAGAAATTTGTTGCATTTTGCTACGTACATTGCTTTTTTTCCTCAATTGGTGGCTGGTCCAATAGAGAGAGCAGGCATGCTGTTACCTCAATTTTTAGAATTATGGAAATATGACGAGGATAGAATTTTACAGGGTCTTCGTTTAATAATTATGGGATTATTTTATAAAATATTCATAGCAGATTCATTGGCTCCCTTTGTGAATGAAATTTTTTCTAGTGTAGATATTGTAAGTGGAAGTACATTATTTCGTGGGGCAATATACTTTGCTTTTCAGATATATGGAGATTTTTTTGGATATTCGACAATAGCAATAGGTATAGCGATGATAATGGGTTTTGAATTAATGACAAATTTCAGAACACCGTACTTTTCTACCTCATTGCACGATTTTTGGCACAGATGGCATATATCACTGAGTACTTTTTTTAGAGATTATCTTTATATTCCATTAGGAGGTAGTAAAAGGGGACGTCCAATAAAGTACAGAAATATTTTTATAGTTATGAGCCTAAGTGGGTTGTGGCATGGAGCAAATTGGACTTTTATTATATGGGGAATATACCATGCAGTGGTATTGATATGCGAAGATATTCTTCATAGTATTTTGGGGACAAAAGAAGTATTAGTTAAAGTGTTACTTTATGTAAAATGGATGTTTAGCGTATTCCGGTGGTTATTAGTATTTATGCTTATACTAACGAGCTGGGTTTTCTTTAGAGCAGATAGTATGGGGGAAGCAATAGCATATATTTCTAAAATGTATTCCTCTTCGTTATTTGAAGATGCCAGATTTGGAGTGGGTATTCGTTATGTTGTGTATGCAGCAATAATGGATTTTATAATAAGAAGGGATGTAAGATTAAGTGGAAATATGTTTTCTTTCTTAAAAAATGAAAGAATAAAGGTTTTGTGTCATGGAGTATTCTATAGTCTTTTGTTTTGGATAATATTTTCACACATAAATGTGGATTTATCAACAGATTTTCTCTATTTTCAATTTTAAAAGGGAATACAATGAGAATTCTTTTAGTCTTTCTTGCTAACATAGGTATTATTCTTCTCATCACTTTTATATGGTTTGTGAGTATAGAGAAAGATGATCACAAAAATAGTTATCATGCAGGAGTGGAGAAAAATCTGGAATATTTGAAGAAGGCATATGGTCAGAAGCGGATAATTTTAATGGGAGGATCTTCATTGGGTTTTGGTTTTTCAGCAGAGATGCTTTCAGAAGAATTAGGAATACCTGTAAGAAATATAGGTAGATCAGCTGCATATGGAATGAAGAATATTTGGGAGCTGCATAAAGATTTTTTAAATCCCCAAAAAGATATTATTGTTCTTTCTCCAGAGTATGAATTGATGCAAAAGTCATATAGTGGTTTTGTAAGCCAAGAGATGTGTCACTTAATTTATATTAGAGGATCCTTTAAATTATTACAAGAACATATATCATGTGCTCCCTTTATAGTGGGGCAGGTGGGAAGAGATATTGGTATTTGGGTAAAAACATTATTATCAAGCAATGTGAAAAAAAAGAGTGGTATATATACAGAGATTGGAATGAATAATTATGGAGATACTATTAGTCATTATGGTAGGAAGTCCACATATTCAAATGAAAAACAGGAAAAAGTAGATATCCAAAAACTAAAGGTTGTGCACAGTTTTTACAAAGAATTTATAAAAACCCATATATTGAAAAAAGGGTTTTCTGTCATTTATGTTCCAGTGACTATAGAAAGAAGTTTTGTAGAAGGTATTGAAGAAGAAATTAAGGAGATTCAGCTGAATTTATTATCATATTTTGGTGGTAAAGCAGAAGAAATAGAAGAGATATTGTGGTACGATAAGAAATATTTTTTCGATAGTCCGTACCATTTAGTGTATAGTGGCAGAGTGAAGAAACACGTATATGTGAGGAAGATATTAGAAGACAGATTGTGCGAATTATATAGGAAGTGAAGAGATAAAAAGGAAGAGTATCTGTTTTAATGTATGTTATGTTTTGTGTTGAATTGTTTTGTTATGATCCAGAGTATTAATTGTGTTTTGAGAATGATGTAATAATATTGTATTATATTGTGTATATATTTGTTTAAAGAGAGAGTAGTAGGAATAGTATTTATCTCAATAGAGAAATATAGTCGTATTATTATATGGTTATGGTGTTGTTTTGTAATAAAACGAGTAAAGAATAAGGGGTTATTATTAACAAGGAATAAAGGTATATAGTGTGTTGTGATAAGAAGATTTCAGTTAAGAAAGTGATATGTG
>JBOFIJ010000011.1:0-58309 GCA_051650105.1 Desulfovibrionaceae bacterium | reverse complement strand
TTATATAAGCGCTGCCACTCTACGTGTGTAACACAGGATATAAAATCATTAGACATACCCTTTTTAAATTTTTCTGGCACAAGTAAATTATATTGTTGCCAATTCAAAAAAACAAAATTTGAGGCAAAATATCGCTCTGTCTGTTCAATGTGCATATCATCTTTATCTCTACTATGTTGCAATGTTATGTTGTGCTTATTATTAAGAAGGCAATGTATAAAAATATGTTGTTCTGGAACAAATTTATTATATAAATAACCACTATATTCATAATAAGTAACGTCTTTTTCTTCCAGAAATGGCACATTATATAAATTTATTATATCTTTTGTGCATCCAAAAAAAGCAATATCTGAGGGGTGATACATAAAGGATATTCTCGGATTTCTTGTAAAATAACTGGGGCACAATATTTTTTTATCAAATATTGTATATTGTGGATCATTCTCTTCATACTGGGAAAAATATTGTAGAAAGGTATTCCCCGATAATATAAAATCTGTTCTCAATTTTAAGCTATACTCTCCGCGTGCTTTCTCTAAGCCTTTTTGGGTGGATAGAATTTGGAGATTAACATTATTGTAAGGAGAGTTATCATGGCTAGAAAGCTTATATGCCATTGGTTTTTTGTGTCGTAATATGGTATCTGTATCAAGAGCAGTGGTATCTTCTTCTTCCCAGGTGGAAAGAATACATTCTGCATGTGGAAGATATTTGCGCACAGATTGTATAGATTGTTTAGTTATATTCTGCTGAACTGGGCCTTGAAGTATAACAGAAATATGTTTACTGTGAATCATCTTTTTTTTTCCTATATTTAGAAAAGAGCAAATGTAAGCGGAATAAACAAGTCACAACTATAATTCTAGCATTATGGTATAAAACGCTAATATTGCACTTAAGGATAGTATATATCTCTTTTGTTATTTCTATGCCAGTATTTTTTTGTATTTTTTTACATAGAATTTTATAGGATCTCGCTAATTCTTTTTTATAGCGTCTTTTTTCAAAGAATATTTTCCATTCTGCTATAAATTCATCTTTATATTGAATAGTGTGAGAATTGGAACAAAGCTTTTCATATTCATTAAGAATGCGGCATGTAAGCATAGAGAAAATATATAGATATTCCTCACAAGAAATATCTATTGTATTAAGAAAGGTAAGTATTACTGTGTGAGATTGTAGTAAATCGAAATGTAATTTTTTATTTGCTAATTGCACAATGGAGTCGGGTCGTTGGCGATAGTAGTATATTGACTCAGGAACTGCAATAATATCTTGTGCGTAATAGGCAGCTTTGATAACAAAGGGATTATCTTCCCAATATAATCCTTCTGGAAAAGTGAGAGCATGCTCTTGCAATAGAGTAGATTTATATATCTTATTCCAACACATGCCAGCATTATAGTAAAGATCCATATTGCGTATTGTGGTATAGCGTGAATCGAACTCAATAATATCATTATTTAATGCGTACTGAGAACAAGGATCTTGCCGAGTAGTGTGGAAAAAGATAATAGGGCTTTGTGCAATATCAGCATCGCAGCTTTTTGCTTTATTGTACAGTTCTTCGTAGAAAGTATGTGATATAAAGTCATCACTATCCACAAAACCTATGTATTCTCCCTGAGAAGCTAATAGAGCAGTATTTCTTGAGGCAGATAGTCCTTTATTTTTACTGTGTTGTATAATTGTAATTCTACTGTCTAACATAGCCATTTCTTTAACTATACGCATGGAGTTATCTGTAGATACATCATCAACACAAATAATTTCTATATTGTTAAGGCTTTGTTTGCAAACACTTTCTAAGCATTGCTTTACGTAGGGTTCCACATTGTAGATAGGGATAATTATTGAAACATATGGTTTCATGAATATTTTCTCCAGCAAGAAAATACAGTTTTAATCTTACTGTATTTATTTTGTATTTTCTTTATTGTTTTATCAATATTTACTATGCATACTATATGGAGGTGCCACAGATTTCTTATAATACTGCTTTTTAGGAATATCTTTTTTGAAAATGTTTTTTTGCAATGCTGAATCCACTTTTGCAGTGATAAAATATGGATATTCTGAACATAAGATAGAATAATTTCTACAGAACTTTGGTACATAATAGCAGTGAAAATTGAGGAATTTCCTTGCATGAGAGACACATTCTCTATTTTTGCAAATAGAGTAGTTTGATCTAAAAGAATTTTCTTAGGGTAATTGTTGTATTTAGAGTGCATAGAAGAATATTTATGAAGGTGGTAGTAATATTTGGGTGAAGTATTGTTTTCGCAGAAAATATACTTGGCTTGTAAAAAAGTATGCGCCATAGAATATTGGTTTTTCTGGTAGATATCTATTGGAAAAGTAATAGTATTTTCTACAAGAAATCTTTTTTTACATATATATTTACTCATAAAGGTACTACAATTAGCATACATTGCAGAGATTTTTTTTATAGTTGTTTGTACTATATAATCTTTTTCAAAATGGATAGGGGAGGAGGTAAGCCATGTGCCGAGTATTTGTTGTATATAGGAAGGAATATCAATGTTGTGTTCAGTTATTCTATCATAAAGATCTGCAAAACATGTTTCATCTACTGTGGCAATGCCATCGAAAAAACAGACATACTTAGCTATTGCTTTTTTCATGCCTTTATTATAGGCATTTCCTTGTCCTTTATTTTCTGGTACGGATGTAGCTATAACACGTCTATCAAAAGTAGCAATATCGTGCAGTGTGGCTAAGGTACTATAGGTAGATGCATTATCAATGCAAATAATTTCTATATTGTGGAGGCTTTGCTTTTTCGAATTATTTATGTAACTTTTTATACAGTGTGCACTATTATGTGGTGGAATGATAATACTAATATAAGACATAGTTTTTACCAATTTATGGATCTATTGTATCTTGTTTTAAGAACAGAGAAGAATATAAATGGTAACACAATTTGTACCACAATAACAAATATTTATTATATAATGTGTATTCCATCATATTTATCATTTTGTGCACCAGGTATTTTTACAACAACATTAATAGTATTATCTTCTAAACATGTAAAATCTGTGCTTTCATACGGTTCCATAACAACAATATCTCCGGCAATGTATTCAACGCCATTCATACGTACTTTGCCAGTTATAATGCATGTATATTCTGTTGCAACAGCGTGGTAATGTGCTGGTTCATGGTCTCCAAGAGCATAATGTTTTACTGCTACTTCAACATCATTCGTTTGTAATAAAGAGGGTTCAAAATTACCAATAAACCACCCTTTTACCATATCTCGTAAATGTGCTTTTTTCATATACAGTTATTCCCTTTACGAATAGTATCAATATAAAGAGCGAGTTGAGCTTCTGTTTTTAGTGGGTGGAATGTTTTATTATCTATACGATATGCTGTAACACGCTTTTGCTGTAGAATCATTTCATTAATTGTTTGGCTTATATAAAAATGACCGCGTATGGGATTATCTTTTCTAATTACATTTTGTGCACATTCAAGAAAATATTTCCCTTTTCTAAAATAATAAAAACTTGCAAGAGCATGGTTGCTAATGACTTGTTTTTCTGTGCATTCTAGTATGATGCCTGTATGGTCTAACCGAATAAATGAATATCGTGGATGAACAGAAGAGAATGAAACAAGGCCAACATCACTATTTTGTTTTCTAAAATAGGAAATAATTGTATCAAATGATTCAGTAATAAGATCGTCAATTCCCACAATAAGAAGCTCTTGTTCGGTATCAATATGTTCGGCTGCAAGTAGTGCTGTACATATAGCGCCTTGTGTTTTGCCCTGTATAGGGATTATTGTGTTATTGTGAGATAGCTGTGCAATAATGCTATCCACTTTATATGTTATGATGTCTTCTATTTTAATACAAAATAATAACTTTGATGGAGCAAGCTTCTGTGTATATTTAATTTGTTTTTCTAGAATAAGTTCATATTCTATTTCTGTTAAATATAATGGGAAATTATCTTCTTTGTTATAGAGGATATTGCCACTTATTAAAAATAATACATCCATAGGAGATCTCCTAATAGTTATAGCACGGGGACTTTTCTTGTTGGTGCATAATATAGAAATATAGTAGTAAAAGTGTATTAAGAATAAAGAAGAGCAGCTGGGAGAATACTATAATTATTCTAGTTGTGCAATATATTCTTTAATATTACTATACGTAACATCTTCAACAGAACGTACAACAAAAACATGGGCTCCAGCCTGTGTTGCGGCCTTAATACCATTTTTATTATCTTCTACAATGAGGCATTCAGAGGGCAGTAAACCTAATTGCTGTATTGCTTTTGTGTATATTTCAGGATCTGGTTTTGGTTTTTGCACATCTTGATTACTCATCATGAACTCAAAATACTTTGTTAACTGAGCATATTGCATCATTAGTTCAACGGTATGACGTATAGAATTTGATGCAACAGCGAGTTTAAAACCTTCTAACTGCAATTTAGAAAGTGCATATTCGTGATTAAAACGTGGTCTACATAAAGAAAGAATAATGGGCACAGTATATTGTTGTTTCATTTCATTAATAAATTCATGAAGAGAAGAAGGAAGACCTTTTTCTTGAGTGAGCATAGATAGTTTTGTTCGCGTAGAAAGTCCGTCATATGTGCTAATGTGTTCAAAACGAGTAATTTCATAACCAAATAAACTAAGGGCTTTATTGAGAGCTTCATAGTGCCATTCTTTTGCATCGATAAGAACGCCATCCATATCAAAGATAACAGCTTTAATATTCATTGAAAATACTCCTGCGCTTTTTCTGGATAATCTGTGCATAGCAATAGGGAATCGCTTTGTACATGAATGCATTGGCGCAATATAGACCATTGATAGTGTGGATCACGTTTATGTAATTCAGCAGAAACAATACATACCTTTTTGTTCTGTGAAAGCAAAGTATCTATGGTGTCTGTTGTATACCAATCTGAAAAAAATGCATCAAGCCAAATTCCGTCGCTTTGTTCATATAAGATGGGTTGTGGAACAATATCACTTAGTCCTGTAAAAACACATAAAGCAGTATCTATATAGCGTCGCTGCTCTGGAATTGACATATCGAATGTAAAATAGTTTGTATGTTGGTATTTTTGTAGAATGGTTTGTAAAGGGGAGTATAATCCATCTGCTTTAATATTAATTGCTAGAGGTAATGCTCGTCCGTTAAGACATTGTACTAGTTCTTCAAACGTTATTTCATTTCCAGAAGGCATATCGTGCGCTACAACCAGGGTACCTGCATGGTCACGTATATCGAGTTCAGTACCGAATCCTAAAGTAAAAGAACGTTCAAAAGCACTAAGAGTATTTTGTTCTTCAGGAAGCTGCCAGTATCCTCTATGAGAGAGAATTAACATAATTGTATTGCCTTTCGCGATATTTCGTGTTGTAGAAAGAAATTGAGATCTTCAGGAGTACCAAGCCCATACATGCCATTGTATTCTTCACCTATTGGATAAATCCCAATTGCTTTAGTATCACGGATAAGGTAATTATATGCAGGACATATATAAAATTCATTATTAATGCGTATGTTATCTGCAATCATCTGTTCTGTAGCAGAGATAAAATCTATCCCCTTCGCAAAAGCAAAAATACCAACTGTTGCGTGTGTTGACAGCACTTGTTTTTCTGCTGTTTCTGTTACTAAAGCATTATTATCGCACTTTGCATAAGACCATTTAGGATCTTGACTTTCCATGGTCATAATAAGGCCATCTAGTGAGCGAGAATACATTGTGTTGATGAATTCATTTATATCAGCATCTATGTATTGATCTGTATTGGCTGTAATAACAGGATATTCATTGTTACAGTATTGTTTTGCTAAAAGAGCAGTACAGGCCTGACCTTCCGTAACATCGTCAACAGTGATAATTTCTATATTCTTTGCATAGGCGCTAAGTGTTTTTTGTAAGTTATATTTTTCGTTGTGTTCTTTTTGACAGATAAAAATAAAACGATGCTCACATGTTGGAGTGAGGTTAGCGACGACAAGCTGAATCATAGGTATTGTATGAATGGGAATAAATGGTTTTGGAGTAGTATAGCCTGCTTTGGTAAATCTACTTCCGTGCCCGGCCATAGGTAAAATAATGGTTAACATGTAGGAACCTTTCTTCCTATACAAATATCTATTGTAAAGAAATTAAATAATTTGCACTGAATGGATAGTATTTGTTTATTAATCATCTTGAAAAGATGTAGTGAAAAGAAATTGCTTTTTATCCTAATTTTTATAATATTTTTAATTAACGATTTTTTTGTTGGTAACCGTGCAATATAAAAATGACTTTCTTTAGGATATTTTATGTAATAGGGAGTATACCCAAGTTCTTCAACTGTTTGTACAAGATGGTATTCGTGTGGATAAGGCAATACATTTGAAGGACTAACTTTAGTAAGAATACTTTCTTTATGGGCGAATAAATCAGATATAATATGTGGTCTGGCAAAAAAGATAAGGTCGGTTCCACCTAAATATTTAAATATATTTTGTATAGAGAACACTTCATCTCCTGTAGTAAAAAAGCCAGTATCAATTTCTTTTTCTGTGAGACCACGTAAAAAATATTCTATGGAAAAAGGTTTTTGTAAGAAAATATCTGGTCGTATACATAAGACGAAATCGTATGTACTATTATATTTAGTAGAGTAGGCTTCTCGTAACCGATTTGATTCTGCCATACTGTGGAGGAGACTATAAATGCCAAAGATAGAGACTATTTTATTATTGAAGGTTGTGATTGCCCCAAGATCTTGTTCGTTTTGTGTTTCTACCAGTATGTGTTCTTTAATAGAATTTTGAGATTCATTTTTTCCAGACAGCTCTGCATAGAATTCTTCAGTAGCGGCATGGGTAACCGAGGAGGGGTTTTTTGTGAGGTGAGCGTGATGTGTTTGTGAAGAGTGGTCATTTTTAGACCACGTGTGTATGAAGATATCACAATCATAATTATCAATAATATTCTTTTTTACACTTTGAGAACATTGCTTATATGTTCGTAAATTGCCAAATAGTTGAACAGCTATTCTCATGTATACCTCTAACAACATTCTCTCTATTTTTCTCAACCATCAAAGGAAATAATTATAGTATAGAGTTGTTTATTTAGTCAATAAAAAAGTATTAAAGAAAAAGTGTGGATTTTCTTTTTAGAGCGTGCAAGATAGTATATTATTTAGTTATATGTGTTGTGCTGGTATAGGGACGTAGGGACAAGTAAAAGTCATTGTTAAGAAGAGAGATAAAAAGTGATACTAAGGGATAATATGTAGTACATACGGTAAAATGGGGATATGTTGTTTTGTATGGCTATGAATCCACAAAATATTTTCGTTCTTTGTTGCTATTGTCTTTTAAAAATACGTTCTCTATATATAGTTATAGCACTGTGTAATAGTCACTGCCAGAAGCAATAGCATTGCATAGCCGTTGGCAAATATAACAATATAGTAGTGAAATAACAAGATGCTATTTTTTGCACGTTGTGTAATTTTTATTATTTATAATGCAATTCTAGCGAGGGGTTGTATAGATATTTCACTGGTAAGGTCTTGATACGAAAGAACAGGCAATTCATAATAATCAGCTTCAATAAGTTTTCGCACATAACGTCTAATATCCATGGAAGTAAGAAGAACGGGCTTTGGATTCATATCTGGGATAATGCCAATTTCTTCTTTTACTTTATCAATAAATTCTTGAGATGTTTCTGGAGCAAGTGCAAGGTAAGATCCAGCACCTGTTTGTCTCACAGCTGCACGAATGGTTTCTTCAAGGGAAGGGTTTAACATATACGCAGAAAGAACATTCATTCCACCGCTATATTGATAACTTATTTGTCTTCGCAAGGAAGACCTAATATATTCTGTTAAAAGGACAGGATCTTTTTCTTTTTGTCCCCATTCAATAAGAGCCTCAAGAATAGACCTAAGATTTCGTATAGATATTTGTTCTTGCACAAGTCTTTGTAGTATTTCCGTAATTTTTTGTAGAGACATGACTCTCTGAGCTTCTTTAACAAGTTCTGAAAAGCGGTCTTCCATTTGTGTAAGAAGGTATTTAACTTCTTGTAATCCAAGAAATTCATCGGCATGTTTCTTAAGTATAAAAGAAATATGTGCTGTAACAACTTGAGACGGAGAAAGCCAAACAAGCCCAGCTTTATCTAGCATAGGTGCCATTTTCTTATCCATCCAGATGGTTTCAATGCCTGGAATAAAGTCGGCACCTCTCTCGTAATCAAAACCCATCATTGCTAATCTGTCTTCTGGTTCACGAACAAATATTTTATTTGCGAGCACAAAGCCTTGAGAAATAGGAACTTCTTGTAGCATAACAGAATAAGAGTTTGCTTCTAGTTCATTTCTAAAACGTAAGTGTATTCCTGGGAAAGGGACTCCAAGTTCATGGTATAGGGTTTTTCTGACGCGCACAATTTCATCATTAAGTTCAACGGCATTGAGGTGTTCTCTAATGGATTCAGACATATCGACAAGAATGGGCACGGTAATGGAAAATTCTTCACCTTCTTTTTTTTCTTCATCTTGGTTTTGTCCTCCTTCATCAGGCGAAGAGAGTATAGTAACACCATCTGTGGCTTCTTTTATTGCTTCTTCTTCTTTTCTTTTTCGCATTAACGAGTATCCAAGTCCTCCTATAATAAGGGCAAGAGTGAAAAATTGTAGTTTTGGAAAACCAGGTATTAAGCCCATAAGGAATACCATAAAACCAGATACAAGAAGAGCTTTTGGTTCTCCCATTAATTGGCTACCTATTTCTGCACCTAAATGGCCTCCTGCATTTTCTTCATCTGTCACCCTGGTAACAATAATACCAGCTGTTATTGAAATCATCAATGCTGGTATTTGTGAAACTAAGCCATCTCCAATTGTAAGAATAGAATATTTTTCCACAGCTTGTCCTGCAGAAAGCCCTTTTTGCATTATACCTATAGAAATTCCACCAATAAGGTTAATAACGGTAACAATAAGGCCGGCAATGGAATCCCCCTTAACAAATTTCATGGCACCATCCATGGCACCAAATAATTGGCTTTCTCTAGTAATAATACTACGTCTTTTCCTCGCTTCTGTAATATCTATAACACCAGCTCTCATATCAGCATCAATACTCATTTGTTTACCAGGCATAGCATCTAGTGTGAATCGTGCGGCAACTTCAGCAACTCGCTCAGAACCTTTTGCTATAACCATAAATTGCACAATAGTTAATATTAAGAATACAATTGCTCCAACGGCAAAATTTCCACCAACAACAAACTTACCAAATGTTGTAATAATATCACCACCAGCACCTGTAAGAAGAATAAGCCTTGTTGTTGTTATATTAAGAGACAGTCTAAAAAGTGTTGTAAAAAGAAGAAGAGATGGAAATACAGAAAGTGATAAAGCAGAAGGTATATACATGGCAACCATAAGTAAAATAATGGAAAGGCCTAAATTAAGTCCGAGTAATAAATCTATTAAAAAAGAAGGCAAAGGCAATATCATAAGGGCTATAATGGCAATAAGTAAACTAACAAGTGCTAGATCTGCATATTTTTGGAGCCCACTGTTTTTGTTAAATGCCATTATAGTTCTCTAATATAATATAGTTTTTTATTTTTTACTTATAAAATGGGAATACAGTACATGTATACAAATTTTGTTACTGTCTTACATAAAAATAATAAGTACAGATACTGTGTTGTCTTTTGGTGTTTTTGTCTAAAGCAGTATTGTATAAATAGCCTTCGTATAGAGGCTTAATTTCGTAAAGCAATAAATTTCTTTATTTCTGTAAAAGCAGCTTTTTTATTATTACTGCTCCATAAAGCTTCTGCTTTAAGAAGAAAATAGAGTTCGTTTTCCTCTTTAGAAAGTTCTTGTGTGGGGTAGGTAACAAGAACAGCAATAGCATCATCCCCTCTATTAAGAGAAATAAGAGCATAGGCATAGAGACGTAAAATAGAAGAATTCTTAGGTTTAAGTTTGTATAAGACTTCTAATATACTAAGAGCTTTCTGGTATTTATGGGCTTGTAGCAATGTATTTGCAAAAATAAGAAGACTTTCTTCTTCTTCAAGAGTTAACATAGAATTATCCTTTATAAAGAAGATTTCGATACATCTGTAAAAGGTTTTTTAGTTCTTCATCTTCTTCCAAAATAGCAATACTTTTCTCAAATGCGGGAAATGAAGAATACGTTTTCCTAAGGGCAATAAGTTTTTTCTTTGCAAGCCTTAGTGTTCTATTGTAAATAAATGGCTGTAAAATAGATTGTATGGTAATGCGTGGTTGCAGGAATGCTTTTAAGCGTATTTCTATATCGGAAGCATAAAGTGTAGCTTGGCTTGCTCCAGAAGGCGCAGAGCTTGATGGGCTTGAAACATGTCCAGATTTTCCAGAAGTGGTACTCGTAACAACATCTGCAGTATGTGGAAAAGAAACACCAGCAATTCCTTTTTTAAAAGAGAGAATGGAATCAGTATTTTTTGTAACATTATTCATAAAGTACTCTTTGTAATATTAAGGTAATTTTTTAACAATGGAATGAAATTGAGAATATAGTAGGGATATAGCATTTTCTATAGATTGTAGAGTAATAGCATGCTCTTCAAGTGGCATAATAAGGCCAGCATTTTCTTGGTATAAAAGAGGCCTTAAGGAATATTCATTATTTTTAGGTTGAGTGATTGCGAGGGCTTCTTTCATAAAAAAAGAATGATTGTGGGTTGGGATTTCTTCTAGGAAAGAAATAAAAATTCCGTCTTGTACACGTTCAAAAGAGAATATCCCCTTATCTTGAATATGAACAGAGAGAAGATTATTAGAATCAAAAGAGAGTTTCTCTATTCCAAGGCTTCTTCCGTAATCTTGCACAATGCTTTCTACACTCATATATTTCCCTTTCTACTAAGAATATAGTGGTATATGTTAAGGATCATGCAAAATACGTTCTTTTTAATGAGATATAAGAAATTTTCATAGGAATAAAGAGAATATGTTACGAAAAATATATTTATAAAAAATATGAATAGGATATATTTTATACAGTAAAGCTAGTAAAATAGTATAAAACTAAGTATATGTATTCTTAATTAGTGTAAAATATATGTTTTTAGAATATAAATATATTTATTCTTAGACATTTTAAGAGTGCCATATTTTCATGAAAAATTTTAGATAATGCCAAGATGTAGGTAAAGCTGTATTGTTTTAGCCAAAAGAGTTGGAATTTGTTTTTAGAAAAAAAGACTAAAGCATAGAGAAATAAAAGGTTGTGATATAAGAACATAATATAACAAAGCACAAATAAAAAATAATACTTGTATGTGGGCAAGAATTGTTGTAGATGAAACAGTATTAGAATGATATTGCAAAAAGTGATTATTGATATAAAGAATTGTTATATAAAATAGAGTATTATTCTTTATCCATATCTACAAAAGTATCTGTTACAGTATTTTGAAAACTGCCTTGTTCGCTTATAATCCTTTCACGAATACTCCTTTCCACAAGCATATTAAGATATATATCGTTTAATTGTGAAACAGAGAATCCTGGTAATAAGGCATCTTCAAAGAGTTCTGTAGGTGCTGGACTATAAGGGTGTTGTCTTCGAGGGGCCTGTGTATTTTGATCCCTTTGCCTAATAAAACGAGAGGCAAAAGGCATAGTTGAGGATGAAGGATGTGTTGCGGTATTGGTGGAAGGCATTTCCTGCATAGCCTGCTCTTGTGTTGAACTAATAACTGAGAGAAGAAGCTGGCATTGTAGATACAGAAGATTCATTATTTGTGTATGAGAATGTAAAAGAGCGTTCTTGTGTGGGCGAAGAGGGTGTATTATTAACTAAACTTCCTTCTGGTGAAGAGTCATTGTCTGAATGAGAAATGTAGCCTGGATTCTCAAATATTCTTGGAAGTTGATGAGCTTTTTTAATAATCATTCTACAAAGTGTCCCTGTAAGATCTCTCGTTCTGGAATCTGGATATATGTCTCTAACAATTCTTCGAGCCATATTTCTTATTCCAGACAAAGAAGACAGTGATGGTAATGTTGTTCCAGGCCGATAAATAAGAGCAGATTGTGCTAAAGCAATAGCAGTTGTTCCTCTGTTTCTGGAAGAAGTTCTTGAAAAATATAATAATTCACCGTTATGGTCTAAAGCTGAATCATCATCTCTTACTCCTGTAATATTAGTAGCATAGAGAACGGGCTCAGGAATATGTCCTTCGTCTACAAAAGAATACACAAGGATGTTTTCATTGTCTTCATTGGATTGTTGAAGGAAGAAATTACCAACTGATTCTCCAGAAATTCTATTTATAATAGTATATTACCGTCTTGAAAAGAATGAGTATGTTGTGGTGTTATCTGTAAAGGTGAGAAGCCCTATTGTACGCATGTCAAGTTGTGAATTTATAATAAGAGAGTATTTTTATTATATTAATATATATAGTATTGATTTATAAGTAAATTTATACACAAGACGGCATTTTTCATAAAATGGGATAGCATCAATAGAGAATACACATACTTTTCCTCGGCATTTCTACGCTTATTATGACATCTTCTATACTGTGGGAAGATTTTTCTTATAAGATTTTTGTCACCTTTTGTTGTACTATGAATACTGTGTATAGGAAGCCTTGTTCTTTATCATAGTATATAATGCAGTGGGAATTCTACGGTATGCATAAAGGTATTGTTAGCATAACGCTGTGTTGATACTATTCCATACATTTTCTTTTGAAATCTATATGAAACAACTGTACGGCATTATTATCTAAATCCTAATTCTTTTAGCAATGCATGACGATCAAGTTTCTTTGTTAAGAGTGCTTCTTCCGCGGCGGTTTTCTCAGGACCCTCTGTCATCATGGGAAATTTCTCTTCTTCTGCTGCAATGCTTTTCTCAAGTTTACTAATTTTTTCCCCTTTCTTTCCAGATTCAGACAATTTCTGGGTGTGCATTTTCTCCAGTATCTCCCTCTCTTCCGCGTAATCTTTCTGTATTTTTTCGAGTCGTGCTCCATGCTTTGTTTCTATTTCTTCAAATCGTTTTTCATAGTCCATACAATGTTTTGCTTCTTCCTCACATTCTTTAGTTTCTTCATCTGTTAGTAGGAATGAAGCCTCAGTTATTTTCAATCCTTTTATCTTTCTGATGGCTTTTTCAAGCTTCTTTTCTGTTGTCTTTGAACTAGATGAGGTAGTTTTGGTAGAGAGTTGTTGTTCTAAGTCTTCTATTTTAGTTTTTTGTTTAAGATAGCGTTGTCCATCTTTACCTAGTTCTTTTGCTTTCTTTTCTTTCTTTTCTCTTACTGCGTTTGTTACACACTCTTCCTGTTCTTTTAGGAGAGCATCACATTCTTTTGTATAATTGTGATGTTCTCCTATTATATTCTCTTCATGTTGTTTGCTTTTAGATTTTTCTCTTTCTTCTTTTTCAAGATAGTCAAAATAGAGATTTGAATGAGTCAACATTTTTTCTTCTTTCTCTTCATCAGACTTTATTTGCATCTTAGATAAAGCAGCAGAAAGAGCTTGTTGACTTTTTGTTTTTGCCTCGTGAGAAGTTTGTACTACTTTTTGTACTATTTTTCCTGCTCCTTTTTGTATCTTGCTTGATAAACCTTTACTTGAGGATCCTGCAGAGTCTTTGTTTTCTTCTAAATCTTTTTTTATCCCAGCATATGCTACGTGCGTGTATTTTGTAGCTGAGGTTTGATAGAACAAAATCTCTTCATGACTTATGATTTCCTCTTTCTTCTTAAGAAATTCGTTATATTTTTTCTGGCTAAAAGGACCATGCTTACTAGGAAAATGTTTAACTACCCTTTCTGTAATAACACCATTTCTTTCTAATGCTTTTATATGTGATTTGTCAAAAGATTTTGGCACAAAGAGGTCTAGAGCGAAGATTCCAGGAAAGGATGTCGTTGCGTGTCGCATCGACTGCACACCTTCCATAATAACTGTTGCTTTTCCAAATAGTGTCCTGGAATGAGACTGTGCTTGAGTAGAAGTCACTGTAAGCCCATGTGATGACATGAGTATTGTTTCTTTTCCAAGCTGTAATAGGCATGGCTCTTAATCACCAGAAGGTTCTTGATATTCTGCTACTACTACTCTCTGTTCTGTTCCAAGATCTTCATAGGAAATAACTTGAGTGGAGTTAGGGCGGGTCATGCAAGCATGTTGTTGCGAGCCAGAAATAACTATATTATAGATAGCGTCACCGTGTTGTTGCCGTATCTCTCTAATCTCTTTATCCCGAGAATCTTTTAACCTGTTAAGAGCAAGGGCATTTTGTAAAATATGAATTTCTTGAGTGCAGGAACGAGCAGCTTCTAGTCTTGTAATACAACGTGGTCTATCTGGAGAGGACGGAAGATAAAATGGATTTGCTTCTTGTTTTAAAAAAGGGCTTCCTGTAAGTCTTCCTAGAGCTTTAGTGCTAAGCAACATTTGTTTGTGGCACAGTTTCACGGAATCACCTTTATATTATGAGATAATTGCATTATAGGAATAAAAATTTTCTAAATTTATTAATAACGTTTGAACCTACAGGACTATATTTAATAGAACAGATGAAATCAAGGGATTTTTCTAAAAAGATTAAATTTATAAGTAAAAAATTGCATTATACTACGTCAAATATCCATCCTCATAATTTTCATGAGAATAAATGATGAGAAGAGATAATTTAAGAGGGGATTGCACAAAAATATAGTCTTAAGATATAAGAAAGCAACAGTATTTATGTTGTAGATGAATAAAAATATCCATTATAAAAGCAAAACACTAAGAGTAGATAGTTATTTTAAGATAACAATGCAGTGCACTATTAAAGAGATACACAAGATACTATGGTGGAGGCGGAGGGAATCGAACCCACGACCCTCTGCGTGCAAAGCAGATGCTCTCCCAACTGAGCTACGCCCCCGTTAGTGTAAGACAACGTATTTATATCATAATTATTTATTTTGTCAATAGTATAATTGTATTGTGAAAGAAAAACAAAAAAAGGACCATCACCTAGGGGAGGGAGTGATGGTCCAAAAGAGAGAGTTTATTGAAATACGCTTAAAACGCAGTTGGGGTATTAGACGGTTGAGAAATAAAATTGGCTTCGTTTTTACGCCATAATTTTATTTTTCTTCCCATCTCTGAAGCAATATCAGCAACCATTGTGCCAATGGGGTTTTGTGGAAGAACATCTTCAACGGAAAAAACAATGAAATCTCTTTTAATTGTTCTAGAAAGAGAGGCATCTTGTTGTAAAGACCACAATAACATACCAGAAGCAACATCGTATATTTCTATGGTAAGAGCGATATTAGATCTTCCAAGTGTGCTTCCATCTAGGAAAAAATTGCTTGTTGGCCGAACCAAAAGGGTAGCTTTTTTCTTCTTTGCATAGATGAGTGCTTCATTAACTGAATATAGTTCGAGAGAGTCGTCGTATTCTAGAGTGGAAAACACACTTTGAGCAAGCCACGTTTGCCATATTTGTTTTGAAAGAGAAAGTGATATTCTTTTGTAATTTCGTAAAATAGGTTCCATTTGTACGGGTAGTATAATAGCCGATGGGTCGGAGGAAGGAGGATCTAATGGCTGTACACCAATAAAAAGAGGAGTTTTTTCAATAGTAACATTTTTATTGATAGTTGGCGGGTCTGTGAAATCATAGTACACATTTTTGACATTCGAACATCCCATAAGAAAAAGCCCAAAAAAAAGTAACAATATAGGCATGAAAAACTCCTCTAAAATACATAACGATACTGTTTGAGGAGCAAGAAATATTCCTTTTTATGGAATTTATTTTTTATATCTTTTATTTTGCGTAGTACTCTCTGGAAGCCATTCAATACCTTCTTTTTCAAGTATAATAGCTTTGTGGCTGGCTCTAATTTTATCTTTAAACACTTCAATAACCTTTACTTCAATGCTTTGTCCTATGTTAAGAATATCTTCAACTTTATTTATTCTTTCCTTTGATATTTGCGAAATATGTAAAAGGGCTTCAAGAGAGGGGGCTATTTCAACAATAGCACCTACTTCTAATATTTTTTTGACAATAGCGACATAATTTTTCCCAAGTTCTGCTCTTTGGTCGTGGAGGAGAATCATATTTTTTGCTTTACTCATAGCTTCTTTTGAAGGCGCAAAAATAGTGATCCTTCCAGAATCTTCAATATCAATATTTACACCAGTTTCGGCAATAATATGTTTTACATTCTTTCCACTAGGTCCAATAATAGCACGAATGGAGTCCTCTTGCACAGAAAATATTTCAAATTGCGGAGCATATTGAGAAAGCTCTGCTCTATGCTCACTAAGGGTTTTTATCATGGCATCCATTACAACTAACCTGGCTTCTTTTGCTTGAAGCATGGCTAATTCTAATATTTCCTGCGGCAGTCCCATAATTTTTATATCCATCTGTATCGCTGTAATTCCATCGCGATTTCCAGCAACTTTGAAATCCATGTCACCAAGAGCATCTTCGTCACCAAGAATATCTGTAAGAATAATGTATTGATCTCCTTCTTTAATGAGTCCCATGGCAATTCCAGCAACAGGAGTTTTGATGGGAACCCCTGCATCCATAAGAGAAAGTATTCCTCCGCAGATAGCAGCCATAGAAGACGAGCCATTAGATTCAAGTGTTTCAGAAACAATTCGTATAGTATAGGGAAATGTATCAGTATTTGGCAAGGTGGGTTTAATGGCCCTTTCAGCTAATGCTCCATGCCCAATTTCTCTTCTGGAAACACGAACAGGCTTCACTTCTCCCACACTAAAAGGCGGAAAATTATAGTGCAACATGAAATTTTTTGAGGATTCTCCAAGAATAGAATCCATTTTTTGTTCATCATGACCGCTTCCAAGTGTTGTTACAACAAGAGATTTTGTCTCGCCCCGTGCAAATAATGCAGAGCCGTGGGCCCTTGGTAATATTCCTGTTGCAATAGTAATGGGCCTTACAGTTTTAGTATCTCTTCCATCTATTCGTAACCCATGTTCTTTAATTCTTTTTCTTACAATAGTTTTCTCAAGAGAATCAAGGATTTCGTGTATTTCTGGGAGATACTCTTCTTTTTCAGCATACATGGGGTGCATATCATAGAATCTTTGTAAAATGAGTTCTTTCGCAATTTTTTTTTCTTTTTTTCTGCTCATTTTTTCAGGTATTTGTAAGACAGCAGGAAGTATTTCTATAGCAATAGGTGTAAGAGCCTGAAGAAGAGCTGGATCTTGCTCTTGAGGGATAAATGGAATTTTTTCTTTCCCAACAAGTTTTTGTAATTCTATTTGAGAGTTAATAAGAGGGAGCAGTTGAGAATGTCCCCATTTAAGAGCTTCTAAAATATCATGTTCTGGCACAAAATTAGCGGAGCCTTCAACCATAACAATAGCATCGTGAGAGGCTGCAAGAATAATATTAATATCTGCTTTTTCTAATAATGAATGGTCAGGGTTAAGAAATAGTTCCCCATTAATGCGGGCAATTCGTCCACCAGCAATGGCAGATTCAAAAGGTGCAGATGAGATCATAAGCACAGCAGAAGCACCAGTAATAGCAAGAACATCAGCATCATTTTCTTGGTCGGAAGAAAGAACAGTGGCAATAATTTGAATTTCGTTTTCAAATCCTTTAGGAAAGAATGGTCTAATCGGTCTATCTATAAGCCTAGAAATAAGTGTTTCTTGTTCGGAGGGTCTACCAATTTCTCTTCTAAAAAAGCTCCCAGGTATCCTCCCAATGGCGTACATGCGTTCAGAATATTCCACGGTAAGAGGAAGGAAACCACATGGTTTTGAATTTTTTTGCACGCAGACGGTAACAAGAACGACGGTATCTCCACACTGAATCCAAATAGCACCATCTGCTTGATTAGCCATGGAAGCAGCTTCAAAAATATATTCTTTACCACCAACGAGGGTTTTTATACGTTCAGCACCAAAAATATCTGTTTTCATAATTATAATATACCCTTATTTGTATGATAAAATCCTCTTTATAGAGTTCGCATTGTATACCTATCGTTGTTTTTGTCAAGTACAATTCTTGCTTTCTTCAAGAAAATAAGTATATACTATAGGGCATGGGTACATATGTAGTGGTTGTAGATATCGGGTTATTGCTATACTATGGCGATAAAGAAAAATTTATAGTAAGGTGTGCTTTCTAGAAGCTATATTCTTTACAATTTTTAGAAGGATTCATTATGCGACGTACAGTTTTTTCACTCATTATAGGCGTAGGTGTTATATCATTATTGCTTTTTGCTATAAATGTGTGGTTACGAGATGAAGAAAAGGGTATTTTGTTAACGCAGGATTCCTATATGGGAACAATTACATGGTATGAGGATGATAGTACTCCTCCCATTCCATCAGAATTTATGCGTGAGAATGGATTACTAGCAAAAAATGGTGCTGTAGACAGAGATGTAAGAGCTATTCCTAATCAA
This sequence comes from Desulfovibrionaceae bacterium, assembly GCA_051650105.1. Taxonomy (GTDB): domain Bacteria; phylum Desulfobacterota; class Desulfovibrionia; order Desulfovibrionales; family Desulfovibrionaceae; genus CAMWXW01. The sequence continues at coordinate 39,770 of JBOFIJ010000011.1, read as the reverse complement.
GAAATTGTTAAAGAATTTGAGAATATGGACCTTACTACGAATACTGCTGCAGGCCCAGAAATAACTGGCTCTGTCACAAATGAGAATTCCACGAATGAATCTCCCATTAAAGAACTTCCAAAACCTATTGAAAATATACAACAAGAGAAAATTGCTGGAATAGTTGAAGAAAAGAAAGTAGCATCTGCAAAGGTGCAAGAAAAAAAAGCGGTAAAACCGCAGGTTGTAGGAGAAAGTAAAAAAGTAGCACAGACGTCTCCCTCAAAAAAGATATTAGAAGAGATATTTTTAACAAAACAAAAAGATTTTCCTATTCTCATTAAAACAAATTCTTCACTGGCATACACTTCTTTTTATCTGGCGAGTCCAGACCGCTTGGTGGTGGATTTAGTGGGTAAATTTATAATAGATTCTGAAGATGCTCTTTTATTGCCAAAAAATCCATATGTTAAATCCGTGCGAGTTGCATATAATGGAGATAATACAAGGATAGTATTCGATTTATTGACTAAGCCAAAAAATTGGGCAACTAAATATTTACGCAATAAAACAGCAATTGGTGTGTCTTTATAGTTTTTATGCGAATTATTAACACGAAAGTGTCTGTGTTAAAATAAAAATGACAGAGATAGTATTGCGGTGATATATGAATATGTATTTGTGAGAAAAGGATTTTTCCCGCTGTGTGAGGTATTTTTGTATAGTAAATATGGTGTTGTTAAAGCATGGTGGAATGTTGTACAGGTAGGGTCAACAAAGATAAGCGGTAAATAAATATAAAAATAGAACAAAGAGATAATTAGAATAGGACATATTGATAGGGAGAAATATAAACACTATCTCTCTTGTGGTAGTGTTATTTGTGGGTTTAGTAATATAGAATTATTTACCATCTCTTTGTGTTGCCGTTATTTACGTTATTCATCGAAGGAGAGGTAATTTCCCATAATAGTTTTTATACCAAGTCTTGGAAAATCTATCTTATACTTGTCTGGTTCAATATGTTGTACTATTTTTCCTCTCCCAAACTGTTTATGGTAGCAATATGTGGCTGCGGAGGAATGTGCAGTATTTTGTGAATATGGAGTAGTGTGTGAAGATATATCTTCCCGAGATAGTTTTTCTCTGGTATCTGGTACATGTTGAGTAAAGAAGCCCCGGTAGCTTTCTTTTTGCTCACTATATAATTCATAGGGAATATCTTTTATAAAAGGGCTTATCTCAACAGGCAAGCTAAGCCCTTTATCTCTATGATAGATATTTGATGGAGCAAAAAGATAGAGTTCTTCTTTCGCTCTTGTGCAGGCCACGTACATAAGCCGTCTTTCTTCTTCAAAGTCATCACTTTTTAAAAGAGACTGTTTAGAGGGAAAACGTTCTTCTACAAGGTCTATAATAATAACAGCAGACCATTCAAGGCCTTTAGCAGAATGTATTGTTGAGAGAATAATGGCATCGGAATGCCCTTCCTCTTCTTTTATTTCGTGCAAAGAGATATCAGATAAGAAAACATCGATATCTCGATAAACAGAAGCAATCTGTTCTATTTGTTCTAGGCCATGAATTCTTCTCACCCAATCATCAGGATAAAGCATTTCTAGAATAGGTTGATATTCCTCAAAAATAAGTCGCAATGTTTCAACTGGACTACGAGAAGATTCACTTTCGCGAAGATACGTAATAAAAGAGTAGAGTTTTGAGAAATCTGGATATTTTGTGAAGAGTTTTTCTATAGTTTTTATATCATTTTGTGTGAGGGCCGTGTGTATTTTCAGAGCTGTTTTCTCACCAATTCCTTTGCAAAAACCAGCAATTCTGGTGAAGGCGGGCATATCAGAGGGATTTGTCATAAGCCGTAAAAAAGCAATAACATCCTTAATATGGGCTGCTTCTGAATAGAGTCCACCGCCAAATTTTTTAAATGGTATAGCCATCTTATTTAATTGCATTTCAAGGGAATATGATTGATATCCTGCCCTGAAAAGAACAGCAATTTCGTGTGCTGGGTATTTTGTGAGTAAATCAGCAATAATAGAGACGGCGGACTCTGCTTGAGAGATATCGCTTTTTGTTTTGACAAGAACAGGTTTTATACCGGTATCCTTTGCGCTAAATAATTTCTTTTGGTATGCATAGGGAGCAGCTTCTAATATACTATTAGTTACATCGAGTATAGCTTGAGTGGAGCGATAATTTTGTTCTAATTTTACGATTTTTGTATTTGGATATATACTTGGAAAATCCATAATATTTCGTATGTCTGCGCCCCTAAATGCATAGATAGATTGAGCATCATCTCCCACAACCATAAGGTTTGGCTCTTCTCCAGCAATTTTTTGTACAATTCTTGCTTGGATAGGGTTAGTATCTTGGTACTCGTCGACCATAATATAGCGGTATTTATCTTGGAGAGAGTGGAGTAATTTTGTATCTTCTTGTAGCACGTCTTCTAGAACAAAGAGGAGGTCGTCATAATCTAATAATGCATGTTCTTCCTTGTATTTTTTGTACAAAGAGGCAAGTGTTTCTATACTCTCTGTGTATTGAAGAAGGTGATACGCTTCCTTTCTAAGGATATTTTCAATAGAATCTTCTTTATTACGTGCTTTACTAATATAAGAGAGAATGGTTTGTGTTTTTGGGAAGGATTTTTCTTGTTTTCCAATAGAGGCAGTATTTTTGGCATGCTGAATTGCGTAAACGCTGTCGGAGGAATCCATAACAGTAACGGAGCGTCCCTGTTTTATATAGGGATGATATTGTCTTAACAGAGTATATGCGAATGAGTGAAACGTTCCACCTTGTGTTATAAGGAGTGGTTGTTCTAAAAGTACACTTGCCCTGTGGAGCATTTCATGTGCTACTTTTTTCGTAAAGGTAAGAAGTAATATGGAATGTGCAGGAATGCCGTTATCAATAAAATGGGCTAGTCTATGTATTATTGTGCGTGTTTTTCCACTTCCAGCACCAGCAAGAACAAGAAGTGGTCCATCCATATGTAAAACAGCTTCTTGTTGTGCTTGGTTAAGTTCTTTTAGGTTAAGTGCCATGGATGGTAGCATATGAAAGATATCATAAAAAGTCAATGTAAAAGGTTTATTATTGGCGATATAGTGTATTGTTTTGTGTGGTTGAAATTGCATTACTGTGTGGTATTAACAATTTTTCTATGTAGTATGTTTCACATAAAAGATAATAAAGGGGATAGTTGAATGAATGAAAGCATCGGCATATCTTGGCAAGATGCTATATTCTTAATAAAGAGCTTTAGTGTTATATAATATTGTATAATTGGCAGGAAATGATAAGAATATAGTATTGTTTATAATGTTTTCTTTTAAGGGGGCCACAGAACTAAAAAGAATATAAAAAATTACGAAGTGTTCACCTAATGGGTGAAAAATAATATTTAATGTGGTCAGAGTTATAGCAAAAACGACATTGTATACTTAGTGAAAAACGTTATATAATTGAAATGTAAGGTTAATAAATTTGTAATATATTATATGGTCCATTAAGTGAACACTTTGTAAGGCTATATAGTGAGTGGTGTATACGTTTTAGAATATGAAGTTTTATTATTGACAGCGTGTTAGAGGTAGATTAGAATGCTGGGAAATAGTGGGAGTTACTATGATACATACTGTGCAATGTGCCGGAGTGTTCGGCATAGATGCTTTTTTAGTTGAGATAGAAACAGAAATAACACGTCAGGGGATGCCATCGTTTCATATGGTGGGTTTGGCAGAAACTGCTGTAAGAGAAGCACAAGATAGAGTGACTACTGCGTTGCGGTCAAGTGGTTATCCTCTGCCTGTTGCAAAAATAATAGTTAATTTGGCTCCTGCAGATAAGAAAAAAAGTGGGAGTGCTTATGATGTTGCTTTAGCTATTGGTATATTGGGTGCATGTGGTGTTATAGAAAAAGAAAAAACACAGGGGTATTTTTTTGTTGGTGAATTGTCTCTTTCTGGTGCTGTGAAAGGAGTGCAGGGGGTGTTGCCCATAGCGCTTTTAGCAAGAGAGCAAAAAGCAAAAGGAATATTCGTTCCAAGGGAAAATATAAAAGAAGCGAGTATAGTAGAGGGCTTGCGTGTTTATGCTGTGGAAAATTTGCTTGAGATAATAGAATTTTTTGTTAAAAATAAAGCGTTAGAGTGTGTGAAATTGACTGGTAAGCTGTCTTTTGAAAAGGGAGCGATGTATTGCATAGATTTTGAAGAAGTAAAAGGACAGAATTTCTCAAAAAGGGCGATAGAAATAGCTGCAGCGGGAGACCATAATATGCTTTTTGTTGGGCCTCCTGGTAGTGGTAAAACTATGTTGGCACAAAGAATTCCAACGGTATTGCCACCTCTTTCTTTTGAGGAAGCACTAGAAGTAACAAAAATATACAGTGTGATGAATTTGTTAGATGAAGATGGAATAAAAGTTGATCGGCCATTTAGAAATCCACATCATACTATTTCGGAAATAGGATTAATAGGTGGTGGTAGGTATCCAAAACCTGGAGAAGTATCCTTGGCTCATTGTGGTATTTTGTTTTTGGATGAGCTTCTTGAATTTTCTAAACATACTCTTGAAGTATTAAGACAACCACTAGAGAGCAGAAGGGTAACAATAAGTAGAGCAAGTGGTACAGTGAGCTACCCTGCTCAAATGATGCTTATTGCAGCGATGAATCCGTGTCCGTGTGGATATAGGACAGATAGGAATCGTAAATGTGTATGTACTCCTGGTATGGTTCAACGATATAAAGCGAAATTATCTGGTCCTTTGCTAGATAGAATTGATTTACATGTAGAAGTTCCTTCTGTGCCCTATACAGAATTAACAGGTGGGCTTTCACCCGTATCTTCAAGTAAGATAAGAGAACGTGTATTGCAAGCAAGAGATATTCAAACAAAAAGATATGAAGGGACACAGTGTAAATCTAATGGATATTTATCTGGAAGAATGTTAGAAGAACATTGTCCTTTGGGGAATATGGAGAGCACTTTTTTAGAGGGTGCGATACAGAAATTATCGTTATCAGCAAGGGCATATACGAGAATAGTAAAAATATCGAGAACAATAGCGGATTTATCTGGAAGTAAGAAGATAGAAATACCGCATTTAGCGGAGTCTATAGCGTGCAGGGCATTGGATAGAGAGCTTTGGTAAATTATTTTTTGTGTAAAATCATAGGGTCATTTTGTGAAGGTGTGAACAAAGTATGTATTATCTTTGTGTTTTCTGAATGTCCTATAAAAAATAAACCATCGTCTTTTAGCCTTGTTTTTATACCATATAATGCACTTATTGCATTTATGTCATCAAAGTAAATGAGTACATTTCTGCAAAAGATAAAGTCAAAGAGCATGTTTTCTGAAAGTAGTGTAGCTGGTAGATTATCTTCTTTAAATGAGCTAAGACATGTTATTTTTTCATTTATAGAGAAAGTGGAAGACGTAACATGTGTCGTATAGGCATTTTTATATTGCTCTGGAATATTTTGTAAAAAAGATGTGTGGTATAGTGCTTTTTGTGCTGTACGTACAACTTCTTGTGAGATATCTGTACCTACAAGAGATAAAGAAAAATCCTTTGCAGATTGTTCCAAATACATATGTATAAGCATAGCAATAGAATAAAGTTCTTCACCTGTTGAAGATCCAGCAGACCAAATGGTAATATTCTTATCTTTTTTATTTGCTAAATATTGGGGAAGAATATTTTCTATAAATGTTTGTAGCTGTTTTGTGTGTCTAAAAAAACTTGTTTCGTGTGTTGTCACGCTGTGAATAAATTCAAGATATAGGGGGTGTCTCGTATTTTGTTGTGAAATATATGTAAAATATTCATTGGTGGAAGAGAAACCGTGTTGTTCAGCAAGAGGGCTTAACCTATTTTCAAATAGATATCGTTTTGTTATAGGGATGAGAACACCTACTTTAGAAAGAATAAATTCTTGGATTGAGTAGAAAAGATCATCGTCTAATGGAGTGGTGTATAGTGTTTTGTTTAGCATGGAGTGCCTTTTCTATAGAGGGGTTTTATGAAGTAATAATTTTATATACAATTTCTTCCAAGTTGAGTTGGTTTTTTGCTATTCCAGAAGTGATAATCGCTTTTGGCATTCCAAAGATAAGGGACGTTTCTTTGTTTTGAGCATATATTTCTTTCGTGTGTTCATATAAATTTGTACACCCAATAAGACCATCTTGTCCCATTCCTGTGAGTATGAAAGCAGATGTTTTCATTGCAAGTTTTTCAATTTTGGCAACAGAAGTAAATAAAAAATCAATGGAAGGTCTGTAGGAATGATGCTCATTATCTTCAACTGTACGAAAGATATATTGATTATTTTCCTCACAAATAAGGGTTTGAAAACCCCCTTCACAAAGGTATACCGTAGCAGGTTCCATAATTGTATTGTCTTGTGGGATTATAACACGAAGAGCTGTTGTGGAATGTAGTCTGTTGCAAAGAGATTGTGTAAAATTTTTTGGAATATGTTGAGCAATAACAATGGTATGAGAAAAATCATCTGGTAACGTTGCTAGTATTTTTTGCAATGCAATGGGTCCCCCAGTAGAAGTACCAATAAGAAATAATTTTCTATGATTAGAGTGGCTTTGTTTGTGTTTTGGAATTTTGGAGAGATTAAATGAAGATATGTTGGGAAGTGGGTGTGCAATAAAGTAGTGTATTTTTTCAAGGAGTTCTTCTTTAAGTATAGAAAAATTAATTTCTTGATTTGTGCATTTTGGCATATAATCCACAGCACCAAGATCAAGTGCTCTAAGGTTTAGATCTGCACCTTTTTGTGTGAGGCTACTCATTATAATAACAGGTATGGGGTTATTTTTCATAATATGTTCAAGTGTGGTGAATCCATCCATAACGGGCATATCGATATCTAAAACAACAATTTTTGGAGCATATTCAATTATTTTCTTGAGAGCATCTTGCCCATTTTCAGCGGTAATAATGGAAAGAGTATTGTCTTGTTTTAGTGCAATAGATAAAATATTTCGAATGATTCTTGAATCGTCAACAATAAGAATGGTATTCATGTCTTTCTCTTGAGGGATAATAAGTATGTGTAATTTCTATATTATATCGAACTATTAATTATATGTAATAGGTATAGTGTTATTTTATTATATATAAATTCATTTAATTGCAATAGATGCAGGTAGTGAAATAGATAATATAAAGGATTTTTAACTTTTTCATTATTTATATTGATAGAAATATAAAATTAGTATATAACTTTATCTCATATATATTTGTGGATATTGAGTGTATATTTTATGTATATTGTTTATGTATTAAGGAGGTTCTCTTGCAAAAGAACCAATATACACTTCCTCTTGTAATTAATAAGATAGAGCGATCTAGCTTTGATTTCTCCAGAGTATTGTGTTTAAACAAGCAAGATCCTGTATTAACAAATAGTAATTTGGTGGATAAATATAAGCAAATATTATTGCAATTAGAAAAGCAGATTGTCATTCAGGAAGAGCTACAAAATAATTTACATGACAAAGAAACATTATGTTTATCTATAATGCAGATATTGCCAAATCCTATTTTTTGGGCAAATTCATCTCAGGAATTAGAGGGTTGTAATGAGGCTTTTTGTTTATTTATTGCGCAGAGAAGACCAGAAATAGTAAACCATAAAATTCATTCCTTCCTTCCAAAGGAAATAGTAGATATACTGACAAATGGGGAACGATTTTATAATGAGAAAATAAAGTGTGTTGTGGAATGTATATACAAAGATAAGGAGTATACGTTATTTATTTCTGCGAGTCCAAGAAGAGAACGTGGTCAAGTAGAAAATGGTATGATGGTCAATATAGCAGATATTACAGAAAATAGTAAGAAAGATGCTCAAATAGTGTATCACGCAACCCACGATGAATTGACAGGTTTGTATAATAGATTTGAAGCATTGCGTAGGATGAAGGATTTGTTAAAAGAGAAAAAGGATTTTGCGATAATATGTTTAGATATAGATAACTTTAGAAATATAAATCAAATAGCAATTCCTTTAGGTGATGCCTATCTTAAAATTTTCTCACAGAGGGTGCGCAGTATATTTTCTCCACATTTTATAGCGCGCATGAGTGGGGATGAATTTATTATTTTGATGGAAGGGTGCAAAAGGGTAGAAATAAAGAAGATATTAGATCTTGCAAAAAAAAACTTGGAACCACCCATAGTAATAGACGAATATGAATTTATACAACATTGTAGCTTCAGTGTAACTCTAGCGCCACAAGATGGAGATACAGAAGAAAATTTATTGCGTAATGTTTTTATAACAATGGAAAATATAAAGAATATGGGAGGAAATGAAATAGCATTTTTTGAGCCTTCTTTCTTAATAATAAGGAAGTCGATAGAAAGAAAGATGGGAGAGTTAAAAAAGGCAGTTGAGGAATGCCACATTATTAATGCATATCAGGCACGTATAAGTATGCGCAATAATAACGTTATTGCTTTTGAGGCTTTGGCAAGAATACGCAAAGAAGGTGGTAGTATTCTTATGCCGGGGGAATTTATTTCAATGGCAGAAGATATGGACCTTATTCAAGCGCTTGGAGAGCAGGTTTTGATAAATGCATGTTTGCATGCAAAACAGTTTCAAAATATTCAGAAAGGGATTGCTGTATCTGTGAATATATCTGCAAAACAATTTGAATACGATTTATATAATACCCTGGAAAAAGCACTAGTCGTGAGTGGTCTTGAGCCATCATTATTGGAATTAGAAATAACAGAGAATTTAATGATTAGAGATATAAAAAAAGCAGCAAAAATTCTTGAACATATAGAGGATATGGGGATACGTATTGCAATAGACGATTTTGGTAAGGGTTTTTCATCGCTATATTATATAAAAGATCTTCCAGTGCATACAGTAAAGATAGATAAAGATTTTGTTCAGGATGCAATAAATAATATACGTAGCGAAGCCATAGTAGCGACGGTTGTACAATTAGGAAAAATGTTGAATATGGAAACTGTAGCAGAAGGTGTGGAAACAACAAAGCATTTAGATTTTATAAAACAATATGGATGCACACAGGCACAGGGTAATTTTATTAGTAAACCGTTGTTGGAAGAAGAGGCATGCATATGGCTTAGAGATTTTATTGCCAAGTAATGAAAGAATGTGATAGTTTAGTGTACATTCGAAAGATATTGTTTTTTGTTATTTCTATTGTTCTTATTAAGAGGAATATCTATGAAAAAATGGAGATTGACAGTGCGGGATAAGATGGCATCTGCGCATGCATTACGTTGTTATAATGGTAAGTGTGAGAATTTACATGGCCATAATTTTGGAATAGAGATGGTTGTAGAAGGACATATTTTGGAAGAGAATGTGGAGATCCTAATCGACTTTACGATATTAAAAAATATGTTAAAAGAAACGTTATCAAAATTAGATCATCGCGTAATAAATGAAATAGAACCTTTTGTGGAAGCTGTGAATCCATCGTCGGAAAATATAGCACAATATTTGTGGGGAGAACTTGAAAAAAGATTGGATTCATATCCAAACGTGCAATTATATGCTGTAACTGTTGCAGAAACGGAAAAACAATGTGTTACATTTATGCAGGAATAATGGAATAACATAATGGCATTGTAAATATATAATAAAGTACAATTTCTCTACTATTTTGTTGCTAATTTTTAATAATAAATAGAGATTATCTGCTGATGCTTATTTTTCCACAGCAATGTACTATTTAGAAAAAAATATATATTATAGTAAATACCGCTCTGCCTCAGAGATCTTTATATTTTAGAGGCTATTCTATAAAGAGTTGATAAGTATAGTTAATACTAAAAAGTATATTATTCCTAAGAGAGACATAATAGTACATTTTTGTGGAAATAGTTTTTAAATAATGGGGTAAAACGGTAATTTCTCAGAAAAATCCTTCTAAAGTATTTTTATTGAATATACTTTCTCACTCAGCGATGTTACAAGAAACAAGGGCAGTGTGTTACGAAGAGCTATTCAAATAATAAATAAAAGATGATAGCAAAGCCATAGAGAAAACTGTTATAGAGTATACCAAAGAGTATGTATACGCTTTTACTACAGCTGTCCAGTGTATTAGAGTACTATACGTGACTGTTTAATTATAATAAAAATTATATACGTTGGCTGATGTATGTTATGTTAATACTATAACAGTAAGTGATGAAGAAGGCACGTAAAAGTACCTTTTCTTCACTATCAGCATATTATTTTGTGTTGGATTTATTTAATTGTTCTCTAAATTTCTTTGATAATCTGAAAACAAGCACTCGTCGTGGATCAAGCACAATTTCCTCATCTGTTTGTGGATTTCTGCCCCGTCTGGCATTTTTTTCACAGGCTTCAAATTTTCCAAATCCACTAATTAATAAACTGGAATCTTTCCTAAGCGCATCTTTCATGAGAGATAACATGGTTTCTACAAGAGTTTCAGCTTGAATTTTGGTACTTCCAAGTTCATCAGATATTGCCTTAGCAATTTTAGATTTTGTTAATGTTTCAAGTGTCTTATTTAACATAATGTATTCTCCTATGGGATATATTTTTTAATGGTGCTAGCGTATTCTTCTAAAAGAGTATTACTAACAGATGTGTTTGCAGGCCATAAAGAAAGAGTATCATTGTTATATCGCGGGATAAGATGCCAATGCGTGTGGAAAATAACTTGGCCAGCTAAAGAGCCATTATTTTGGTTTACATTTAGTCCAGTTGTGTTCATTCCTTGTAATATGGCAGAACCAACAATATGTATGGCATGCAGTAAATGGGCACCAAATTCTTTGGGTGTATTTAAAACATTGCTATAATGTTCTTTTGGAATTATAAGACAATGTCCTAGTGTAATAGGAGCGATGTCTAGAAAAGAAAGAACATGTTCGTCTTCATATAAAAGGTGTACTGGTAGTTCTTTTGAAACAATTTTACAAAAGAGACAAGTATTATGTATAGTCATTATTTATCCTACAATAATCTACCTAAGAAGTATAACGGTAGAATTATCTAAATCATAAGAGTAAAAAAAGATTTATAAAAGAAACAAGAAATAATATGTCATGTTATATATAGCACAGAATATTTTTTAGTAAATAATAAAGAGAGTATTGTGAATGGGGGACAATACTTTTACAGATAAAAAATAATAAAGAGAAGGTATTTTGAGTACTTGGCTTCACCGCGCGGTGAATATATTGTGTGGGAAGTGTCATAGTATATAGATAAAAAAGAAAAAGTAATGTTATAGAATGTAGTAAGATAGATTGTGTGTTATGCTATATTTATGTAAAAAGGTGCCATTGTTGTTATTGTGTGAATATCTATTTTACAAAGTTTTGATCTTTTGCTATTTGCTGCATGGGTGTGAGGAGAAAATGGTTAGTATACGTTGAATGCTTATGGAGCGTAATGGAGGAAGTTGTGGAGTATTCTTATAGAACGTTGTATAGAAAAGAATACTGTTCAAAAATATGACAAGAGGATTATATTGTGTGCTAAGGTGTATGCAAATACATTTGAGGGCAAAAAAGAGAGTATCGTAATAAGTTGAAATAATATTGTGCTTCAATTAATTTTTATAAGAAGAGTATATAACATAGTGTATTTATGTATATAGGTATAGGAAGCTCTTTGGTGCATTGTAAAAGAGGAGAAGATATATTTATAATGAGGTAGACCACGTTGAAAATGGTTTTTTAGAAAGGGCAGCATTGGTGAAGGAAGGATTTTCTGTAATTTCTTTTCCAATCCAAACAGGTAGAGAAATGTGTTGTGAGGGGCTATCTAATTCTACTTCAGCAAGAATAAGCCCACTATTATCTTGTAAAAAATAATCTATTTCCCATAAAAGTGAATGGTGATAAATGTAGTAACGTTTCTTTTCTATAGAGAAACCATCACACATGGTTTCCAAGATAAAGAGAGCGTCGCTGTGCGGGATAGGGTACTCAAATTCTATTCTTTTAGTTGCGGAAATACTTTTCTTGCAACATAAGAAAGCATTGTCATCTTTAATACGAATACGAACAACTTTTTCTTCTGTATTAAGAAGGTATCCTTGAATAATATGATGAACTTTAGCATTTTCTAAAACTAAATCCATATTATAATTTTCTTTTATAAGAAAGCGTCTTTCAATTTCTAAAGCCATATTTATAAGGTAGATCTCTCTTTTTTCTTTCTTAGTGGAAGATAGAGTAATGAGTATATAAGGCCAGAAATAATATACCCCATAGCACAGACAAAACCAAATAGAACAGGCTTAATAACAAATAATAAGAAAAGAATAAGAGCACAAACAAAAACACTAAATGGTTTTGCTTTCATAACAGTAAATTCTTTAAATGAAAAATATTGTATTCGACTGATCATAAGTAAGGCTAAAAAGAGAGTGAGAATGAGGGATGCAAGTAGATGTGGAACAGATATAGAAAATGTGACGTCAAGAAAACGCACAAATAAGACAGTAAAACAGAGTGTTCCAGCAGCTACTGGTATCGGGAGACCAATAAAGAATTTTTTCGAAATAACAGCTGTAGAAATATTGAAACGTGCAAGTCGTAGCGCTCCTGCAGTGAGATATAAGAAACTAATGGCAATTCCAATTCTACCAAATGTGTGTAATGCCCATGTATACATCAAAAAAGCGGGGGCCATCCCAAATGTTATAAGGTCTGCCAAAGAATCGTATTGAATGCCAAATTCGCTTGTGGTATTGGTTAATCTGGCTACTTTACCATCTAAACCATCTAGAAAAGAACCGATTAAAATAGAAATAGCTGCAGCAGAGAAGTGTTCTGCTTGTACAAAAAGAATAGCAAGGAAACCAAGAAAAATGCTTCCAGTAGTGAAAAGATTGGGGAGTATATAAATACTCTTGTGTGGAAGTTTTTCTTCACTCATAAACAATACCTTATTGCAGCTGTGCTAAAATACTTTGTCCAGCAAATACTTGTTTTCCAATATTCACAGTTGGGATATATGTTTTTGGAATATAGAGATCGACTCTAGAACCAAAACGTATTAAACCGTAGCGTTCACCTTTTTCAAGAGAATCTCCAGCACTCACCCTTGCAACAATTCTGCGTGCAATAAGTCCAGATATTTGAACCATAGTCCACTTTGACCCATCGTGAGCTTTAAGTAGATAAGAGCACTGTTCATTGTCTTTACTGGCTTTATCCCAAGAGGCATTGAGAAAAAGTCCTTCATGATAGTGTATTTCTTCGATTGTTGCGGCAATAGGCATTCTATTAACATGCACACTGAAAACGTTCATAAAAATGGAGACAAGTGTTGCTGGCTCGTTTGTAATAGGATTAATCGCATCTTCTATTTTAATAATTTTTCCGTCAGCAGGACTAACAGCAGATGTGATACCGACAGGAATAACTCTTTCTGGATCTCTAAAGAAATACACAGAAAACCAGAGTAAAGCAAGAGACGCGATAGAGAGAAGGGTGTATTGTAGAATAGCGAGTACAAGTGCTGTAGCAAAAAGCAAGAATAAAATAGGATATCCTTCCTTCGCTATACCAATTTTTTCATTTTTCATAATAGACCTACTCTACCTTTTATAGGTGGAAATAGCAAGGTTTTTTGAAAAATCTTTATACAAAACGTCGCATTAAAAAGACTGAGAGCTCTTTTCTTTATTTAATTCTTGACCAAGAGAATATTGGTATCCAGACAATCTTTTTCGTAATCTCTGCGATAATTTCAACTCTTTATTAATGTCGAGTTTAATGTTTTCCGCTGTTACAATAAGTTCTTCTTGAAGTGTATACAATTCTTGTAAACGTTCTTTAAAAAGAGGGAAATCTTCAGAATCTTCTTGTTGCGATTCCCATGCTTGCAGAATGAGAATGGATCTTTCAGAGGAATATTCGTCTGCAAGAGACAACGAATCGTCATTATTTTGGCAAAGTATTTCAAGCTCTCGGTATGCCAATTCTTTTGCTCTGTTTAATAAATCAATGGGGTTATTTTGTGTGTGCATAGTATTCTTTCACCTCTTGTTTCATTTCTTTAACAGTAAGAATCCATCTTTCAATAAGGGTGGTTAATTCATATTCCAACGTGTCGCTGAGAAGGACCCAATCTTCTAACACTATTCCTTCTCCAATTTCTTCACTTAGTACTTGCATGGTTGTGAAGGTGGAATCATTAATTGTGCTTTGTAAAGAATATTCTAATTGAATAGTGTAAGCTTTTCGTAGAAGTGGAGTAATGGTGCGTAACAGCGCAGAGAGTTTTAATAGAGCGTCTTGATTATTGTTGTTATTACGAAAATCTTTTGCCAAGAGGATACACGATTCTTGTAGTTTTTTATATTCCACTTCAAGATCATGTAAAGCGTTTTCGAGAGTATTGAAAGAGATTCCTTGTAAAAAAGAATCTTCATTATGAATTTCCGTATTAAATATTGGTTCCATAGGCAATGCCCCATTATCTTTGAGAATAAGAGATATTGTGATAACACTATGGGGCCTCATGCATGTTATATGCCACTATACTAATTAAGAAGGAACAAACGATGAAGCAAATAGAGGGTATTATTTATATGGATAGTGTGTATGCCAGTGCTAAAGTGAGCATGTTGAGGAATAGTTTATTGTTAGAGATAGAAGAATATGCACGGCATATTAGAAAATATATCCATAAAATAATTTTTGTTAGTATTGTATTAAAGGGTAGTATGGGAATGTCGTGTTTCACAAAGATTTCTGTTTCTGTGCAATGAAGACAAGGGGAAATTTTGTTTTTTTGTCGAGTGTGGGATGTTCTGGAATATGTATGCAAATAGCAGAGCCTTGAGTAATCGTGTATGCATTTTGTACGATAACGATACCTTGTTTTGAGCAAGCATAGCGTACTTTTTCCTTAAAACTATCAATAATTATTGGTTTAGATACTATTCTAGCATCAAAAGGGGAGGAGTAGGGCTGTTTTTGTGCATGAATAAAAGATATAGAAAGAGAAATTTTATGAATTTTAGCTTTTTCAGTTAAAAATTTGAGCCATTTTGGGGTAGTATAATGTGCAAATGTAAAGTGACACCACGTAGAAGAATTGACATAAGGGCATATTTCATTGTGTGTGCAGGGAGCAAGTATAGACATATGCGTATTTTCAACAAGATATTCTTGAATAGAGCTTATAATGCCACCACCTAACCTTGTTCCTGGTTCAATAATAAGAAATTGCCCGTTAGCAGAAAGTGTTTGTATAAGGGAGTGGGAAAAAGAAGAAATAATATGTTCTCGTGTTTTTGGTTTTTTTTGAATAATTTCATTGTATACATGAGAGGCTATTGTAAGAGAAGATTGTGAAGTAAGTTCTTTTAACGCGGATTTTTTCTTGGAATCGAGAAGTTTTATAGACCACGTTTTTTTTTGTGTGGTATCCATAAGTGAGTATAAGAGTTTTCTACCTAGTTCCATGGGTTTTATAATGGTATCGCAACAATACACGGTGAGTGCAATATCTTGTAAATCCTTTCTAAAAAGCCAAAGGGCGATAGGGAGTGTTAGTGAACCACTACCTACATCAACAATAACAGGGTTATTTTTGAATTCATTAACTGAAGGTATTTGTAATGTGGGGAGTATATGGGAAAGTCGTATAAGATTCCAGGGTAAAAAATAATAAAAATATGCAGCCATAAAGCGTGAATTTGCCCAATATGCACTAATATCATCTCTGGCGCTGGTTAGTATTTTAGATAGATCGGCAATAGCATAGGGAAGTTCAACAAGGTGTTTATTTTTGAGAGGAAGAATCTTTTGTAGATGAGAAAAAAAATCTTCCATAATAGCGGAATGTTCTGCACAGGATTCCGAGAAAATAGTACTGTGAAATGGTTTCATATAAATCCCCAGTGAGGAGAATATATAGCACGTGTCCTGCAAAGTAAAGAAGAAAGAATGCTCTGTACAAAATTCATGCAATGCTATTATGGTATTTGTTATATATGTATGAGAATGCCTTAGCTAAGTGAGCATATGGCATTATAAATAGCTTTTATATTTTCCCTTATTATGAATATATAATATGTAATGTATTATGATGTGTATAATGGGCTGTAGCGACATAGAGTAAAATACATAAGAAAAAAATAGAGTTATTGTTCACGGTATAAAGATAATATTATTATAAACAATACATTTATTTATATGCGTAGGAGAATATATTTAATGTACAATTTGTTATTATGATATAAGTGAAATATATTTTTTGGAGGATATAGAATTTCCTATAGTGTTACCAATATGCAAAAGTATCATAGTATAATAAGAGAGTAAAAAGAAAGAGAATCTAGGTATATTATATATTGTCTTGTGAAGCAAGAGTATGTTGTGTTTCTAATTTCTCTTAGCAAGAGAGTGTGATAGAAAGAGAGTTTGCAGATAGTTACTACAATGAAGTAGGATGGTACTACGTGGGTGTATTAAGGTATTTCTTCAGTGTTACTATGGTTTCTTCTATATGCTTTTTGGAAAAAAGATCTTTATGATGCATATTTTCTTTGGCATCAACGTTACCCTTTGAGAGAATATAGTGAACATTACCTTTTGTAAATGAACCCCAACGAGAAGGAGCATGTTTTTTATCATACGGATAAAAGGCAATGGTATCTTTATTAAGCATAGCAGAAATATGTGTTGGACCTGTAGAACTTCCAAGAAAAACAGATATTGAATCTATGAGAGCGACGGAATCTAATAAATCGTAACTACAGGTGTAGACAAGAATATTTTTGCAAGCAGAATCTTGAATAAATGAATGAATCCGTTCCATATCCTGTTCTACACCAAGGATAAGTATGGGATTATTTGGAAAAGCATCTTCAATATGTTTTAATAATAAAGGGTACATGTTGTCTGGTACACTTTTACTGGCACCCTCCTTTATTGGATTAAGACAAATAATCTTTTTATTATGTAAATTGTGAGTATCGAAGAAATCATGTACTTTCTTTTTATGTTTTTCTTCATAGGAGATACGAATATTTGGCATTGTAGGGCAGAGGGCGTCAAATTGTTTGGGATTAATATTGCGGACAAGATTGAGCATTCTTTGAGATTCATTTTTCTCTTTTTGAAGAAAATGTTTTGCAAATCTTCCCTTATTAAAAAGAAAAAAGGATTCAAAACTATTTTTAATTCCAATTGAATATGGTGCCCGTATGGTTTTTATGTGCTCAATAATTTCAGAACTTTGGTTCATAGCAATAACATATTCAATGGACGTGAAGCGCCCTTTGTTAAGAGAATCGGTAAATACCTTCAAATTTGCAATAACGGTATCCACACATTCAAGATTGTTAACAAGAGAAACGGTATGATCGGAGGCAACAAGAACAATAGTATGTTGTGGCAGTAAAAACCTGCACATGTAAAGAGCAGGTATAGAGCAAGCCATATCTCCAATTCTGTCTGTTCTAAAAATAAGACATGTTTTCACACAACATTTCCTATATGAAGCATATACAATACAAAGCCTTATCTATTGTAATTGCCAGGCCTGTATTGTATACGATACTTAAAAAGATTACGGTTGCACAATGCTTAAATATGGTTTTGTATTGGCAAAGTATTTCTTCACAACATTTTGTAGATCTTTTGCTGTTAAAGATTCTACCTTTTGAATCATATCAAAATCATAGCTTAACGGTAATTGTAATAAATAATTTTGTGCATTAGAGGCTGCACGCGCACTATAAGACTGTACAGAGCGGTAATAATCACTTTTTATCTGTCTCTTACCTTTTTCAATATCATCCTTTGGTAAAGGAGTATTGATAAGACTTTGTATAATGTCTTCAAAACCACGAATAGCGTTATCTTGTTTATCGGGAGAAGAAGCTATATAAAATGAATACATTCCAAATACGGTATTTTGTGAATTGAATGAACGAACGGTGTACGCTAAACTTCTTTTTTCTCGTAATTCAATAAAGAGCATTCCGCTTAATCCAGAAAGGCTTGCTTCTAAAAGACAAAGTGCAGCAGTATCTTCGGAAGCAATGGGTGCTGTTGGATAAGTGAGAAGAATATGGCTTTGTTCTCTTTGTGGAAGAATGAGAAGATTCTCATGAACAGTATTCCAAGTAACAGAAGGTGCTAGTACAGTGCGTTTATTTTCTTCTTTTGAAGGAGAAGGAAGCTCTTTAACAAATTCAATAATATCTTTTTCATCATATACACCAGTGACACTGAAGACCATATTTTTTGTTTTTTGCTCATTCCAAAAAGTAATAAGATCCTCTTTCTTTATATTCTGTATACTTTCTTTTGTTCCAAGAGTGTAGTATCCATATTGTTGATTTGGGAAAAGGAAAGCCCCTAATCTTCTAAAAAGTAAGGAAAAAGCTCTGTCTTCAGTAGACGTAATGGCAGCAATTTGATTATTTTTTTCTTTCTCAAGTTCATTCTTTGGGAATGTTGGCTCTGTAATAATTTCTTTAAGAAGAGGAAGAATATCGTTGGTGAATTGAGCTGGTTGAGTAGCAGAAATAGTAAAAGAAGTTTTTCCAGAAGAAGCCGAAAGGGAAGCTGAGCGAGTGGATTGGAATTGTTCAATTTCAAGAGCAGATCGTTTCTTTGTTCCCATAAGGAGCATTTGAGAGGTGAGAGCAATAAGCCCCTGTTTGTCTTCTTTAGTAAGGAGTTCACCGCCTTGATACTTTATGCTTATAGATGTATACGGTATGGTTGTGTCTTCAGTGAAGATAATAGTTTTTCCATCTTCAAGGGTAACAATTTTTGGCTCTTTACTAATTATTTCACTTTGTATTCCTTCATTTTTTGCAGTAATAGGGAAGTTTTTCTTTAGTATGCTTTGAAAGTCAATTTTTGGAGATTTAGAAGGAATAAGAGCAACAAGAGATAACTGATTTGGTGTAATCCAGTTTTTGGCAAGAAGAGAAAGAGTATTTTGATCCACTCCTCGAATAGTGTCTAAATAATTTTTAGCAGCAAGAGGGGAGGGAGATGTGAGTTGTAGGTAATTAAGGAAGGAAGTCAAGCTAGAAAGAGTTTCTTTAGCACGTAAGAAAGAATCTTCAACCTGAAATAGTACTTTAGTAATGTTTTCTTGTCCAAATTGCATGGATGGCAAAAGAATTAAATCTTTTGTAAGCTCTGTAAGAAAAGCTTCTGTTTTATCTGGATCTATTTCTGCAGTAATATAGAGCATTCCTAATTGTTGGAAGGCATAGGCATTAACAGAGAGGGAGTCAACCAATTGTAGATCATATTTATACTTTTTTTGTAAAGGGGCAACAAGGTCACCAGCAAGAAGCTGTGCAAGAACAGATAATTGTGTTGATTCAATACTATAATAACCAGGTAGCGGCATGGTGAGGGCAAGATAGACTTTGTTGAGTGCCGAGCGTTCAATAGAAATAAATTGTCCATAAGGGAGAGTTTTTGGTTCAATTGGTTCAAGAGTAGAGAGGGTGAGAGTATTTTTATATTCCAAAAAGCGAGATTGTATATTGGAAAAAATATTTTGTTTATTAATATCCCCAACAACAGTAATATACATAGCTTGAGGTTGGTAGTATTTCGCAATATAGTTTTGAAGATCGTTAACAGTAATGGCCTTAATAGTGTCTTCGTAACCAATAATTGGCCTTTGGTATCCTGTACCTTTAAAAAGAAGAGCCTGTGTTTTTTGAAATATTGTATTGTGAGGGTTATCCTGGCCTCTGCGTAACTCTTCAAGAACAACTTCTTTTTCTCTCTCAAGTTCTTCCTTATCAAAGACAGCCCCAAAAACGAGTTGTTCGAGAACCTCCATACCGAGTTCCCACTGGTCAGAAGGCATATCTACAATGTATGTTGTATAATCAAAGCTTGTTGCGGCATTTATGTATCCACCCATTTCCTCTACTTTCTTTGCTGCTGTTCCGGTGGGCCATTTTTTTGTTCTTTTAAAAACCATGTGCTCGAGAAGATGGCTAATTCCCGCTGTTTTAGGGTCTTCATATGCAGAGCCAACTTTGATAGAAAGCCTGAGTGAAACAAGTGGGAAACGCGAATCCTCATGAATGAGTACTTTCATTCCATTAACAAGGGTGGCATTTGTTGCGGCTAAGACAAATACTGGATGCAGTAACATAAGAACTCCAAGAGCGAGACAGGATAATAGACGCATATAAACTCCAAAATACGAAATAGTACTCAAGTTTACTACAAAAAACGATAAACAGCAATACCGTACTGTGAAGAAAAGGTTCTCTCTATTTGGAAGTGCTTTCTTTAGCTGGTAGAAAAATCCATTTACTATTTTCGTTGAGAAAGGTTTTTCTTCTTCGATACGCAATAATAGAGTCACCCTTTTTTTGTATTTTCATAGTAAATAAATCATGCTTTGCAAAATCAGGAGTTGTGCTAGAAGGAGTATATGGCAATGGTGTTATTGTAATAATTTCAAAATCGCCTTTTTCTTCAACAAGCATTGCTGGGTATATTGCCAATTGAGTATATTTTTTTAGTGTTGTATTTGTTGATTGTAAAGCACTCCATAAGGTGGGGTCTACTTTATCAAATGTTTGTAATTGCGGCATAGCGGCAAGGTTGAAAATATTTACTTCACCCATATGGAGTTTGTTCCCTTCATCAATAATAACTTTCCAGTATATGGGGGATAGAGGCATGGGAACAAGATCTATAATAACATTTTTTCCAAGAAGCGGAGCATATTTCTTTGTCATATTTTGTTCTAGTGTAATTTGGATTCCATAAGAGAAAATTGGATAGAGGAATAGAAAAGCCAATCCAGTTCTTGTGGCTTTTGTTCCAAATTTTCTAGAGAAGAATAAAGAGAGTATAAGCCCAGATAACAAGAAAGGATCCATAATAAAGATAGATGGCACAGAATAGCGTTCAAGAGAGAATGGGAGCAAAACATACATGCCATATGTTGTAATGAGATCTAAATAAAGATGAATGAGAAGAATGAAGAGAGAATATAAAAATATTTTTGTGAACGTCCACGGAGAATTTTGCACATTTTGTATTTTTTGTTTGTAGAAAAAAAGAGCGAAACAAAAAGCAAAGAATGGGGCAACAATGAGTGCATGTGTTATTGCTCTGTGACCAAAAACAATACTATCCCTTGTAAAAAAGGTAAATACAAAATCGATATCTGGAAAATTTGCAATAACTATGGAGAGTAAAAGAAGAAACGTGCTTCTATATTTTTTTGTAAGAGATTGGTGTATGATAACGCCAGATAGTATATGGGTTGCAGAATCCATAGAGAGTCACCATTGAATAAGAGAATTTTGGCATAAGTAAGTGATACAGAGCGAATACTATTGTAAAATTACCGATATGCCTACTATATAGTTAGTTGTACTAGAATGCAAGCCTTAAGTCTGTGCTCCCACAATTTTATGGTGAGGGAGTGTTGTAGAAATATAGTAGTCCATTATTCTAAAAAAGAATGTTGTTCATTGCTAAAGGTAATAGATATGTATCGACATGATAAAGAGTAAGAGGACAATATTGTAAAGATGGTATAGAAAAAATAGAGTATAAAAGCGGTATTTAGTATCGCAATGAATGGCATTATGTTGTGTGTGAAAAAAGGATGAGCAAAAGAGCCGTATTCTTATTGATTACTATTTTTTAGCAATAAAATACTATTTTAAGAAGAGTTGAAAGCGATATGGTAACTAGCGGAGTGTATTATAGTATGGGCAAGAGAATATTTATTGAAGATATAAAAAGATTTTTGTGAAAAATAAAGAAAAAAGCAATAACTGGTGCTAAATACTGTTATTGGTAAAGTAATATTCTAAGAATGTTATTAAACAAGAGTATTGTATAGAATATAATGTGAAAGACGCTGAAAATGCTATTAAAAAATAGAGGGAATATAAATACGTACTTGAGAAAAGTATTATATTAACTGTATTGTTTGTCACAATCATGGAATATCTATTGACATTATGTCTAAAGACACTCTATGCTTTCTTTGTGTATATTAACAGAGAGAAGTTATTATACCTTTTAAGGAGGATATATTAATATGAAAAAGAAAAACTTAACAACCGTCAATGGTGCACCTGTTACTGAGAATCAAAATTCTATGACTGCTGGTCCAAGAGGACCTGTTCTTATGCAAGATTTATGGCTTATAGAAAAATTAGCTCATTTTGATAGAGAAGTTATTCCAGAGCGACGAATGCATGCTAAGGGTTCTGGGGCATTTGGTACATTCACAGTAACACACGATATTACAAAATACACAAGGGCAAAGATCTTTTCAGAAATAGGAAAGAAAACAGAAGTGTTAACACGTTTCTCCACTGTTGCAGGAGAAAGAGGAGCAGCAGATGCTGAGCGTGATATACGAGGGTTTGCCTTAAAGTTCTATACAGAAGAGGGTAATTGGGATTTGGTGGGAAATAACACACCTGTCTTTTTTCTAAGGGATCCTTTGAAGTTTCCAGATTTAAATCACGCAGTTAAACGGGATCCTCGTACGAATATGAGGAGTGCAAAGAATAATTGGGATTTTTGGACGCTATTGCCAGAGGCATTACATCAGGTAACAATTACTATGAGTGATAGAGGGCTTCCAAAGTCTTACAGGCATATGCATGGTTTTGGTAGCCATACATTTAGTTTTCTTAATAAAAAAAATGAAAGACATTGGGTAAAGTTTCACTTTATAAGCCAACAAGGAATTGAGAACCTAACAGATGCAGAAGCAGAAGTACTTGTTGGGAAAGATAGAGAAAGTCATCAAAGAGACCTGTATGACCATATTGACAAGGGTGATTTCCCAAAATGGAAATTGTTTGTTCAGGTTATGACAGAAGAGCAGGCGAAAAAACTCCCTTATCATCCATTTGATTTAACAAAGGTATGGTATAAAAAAGATGCTCCTCTTATTGAGGTTGGCATTCTTGAATTAAATAGAAATCCAGATAATTACTTTGCACAAATTGAACAGTCTGCATTTAATCCAGGTGCTGTTGTTCCAGGAATAGGTCTATCTCCAGATAAAATGTTGCAGGGCAGGTTGTTTTCTTATGGAGATGCTCATAGATATCGTCTTGGTGTGAATCATAATCAAATACCTGTGAATGCCCCAAAATGCCCAGTAAATAATTACCATAGAGACGGTATGATGCGAGTTGATGCTAATGCAGGTAGTACAATAGGGTACGAGCCAAACAGTTATGGTGAATGGCAAGAACAGCCAGAATTTGCAGAGCCGCCTCTTGCTATTGATGGGGATGTGGATCGTTGGGATTTTAGAAAAGATGATGACGATTATTACACACAACCAGGTAAGTTGTTCAATATAATGAGTCCAGCACAACAAAAGGCTCTTTTTGAAAATACAGCACGTGCTATGGGTGATGCACCAGAAGAAATAAAGAAAAGACATATTGCAAATTGTACTAAAGCAGACCCAGCATACGGTAAAGGTGTTGCGGATGCACTTGGAATAACGTTATAGTATACTTTATACTATATGGAGTGAGGATGGATTTTTTCCTTGCTCTATATAGTGTTATGAATAGGAGTACACAGTACACGCTATTACAATATATAGGTAAGATATCGATAATGATGCGATGCTCGGATTCGTAACGTATTGTGTAGAGCTGTATTGTATGTAGAGTAAGTGGTATTAATACTTTTTATGTAAGTGGCTAATTATAGTAGTTTATACAGTTGTATTCGTGCATATGGAGTGGGCAATATACTGTTCACATAGTATGGTAATATTAGTGTATATTGTTATATGCTATTCCTTTATAAGTAATAATGAGCCTTTTTGTATACTTCGAGATACCTTTCTTGAACTATTAAGAAGTAGATATTCGTAATTATTGTATTGTCGACAAATATTTTTGTGATAAAAAAAAGAATTTTTATAGAAAAGGTTATTTTTCTACAACAATATTGTGTTAGACTTGTAAAAGGGTTTTTTGTCTTTTTTTATTATATGTTATAGTGTGTATTATGGTGATGCATAATATTATCTCAATAATCTGATGACGTTTGATTGCAATATAATGGGATGGAGCTGTGTCTTTAGAATATAGAGTATTTTTTGTGTTATGGAATACAAAAATGAAACAATATAATGTGCTGTATTTTTGTCGTTATGCAAAGTAAATATTGTATTGATTAATAACAGTTTTTCCAGTATTTTTAAGAAAAAGATTACTAATAAGGGAGTATGGTATGAAAATTAGAGATAAAGTGCTCTCTAGAATATCTCCATCATTTAAGTATATTTATAAACTCTATACTTTGTTGCAATTACGAGGCAGTGGTGAAAGTATTGCTTTACGTACAAATGCTATTCTTTTTAATATGCAAATGTATGCTCATCCTCTTCATACAGAAGTTTTTGAAATGTATAAGAAAATTGACGAATTAGTTCTTCAATATTTACCTAAAACACCTTTGGGGGGGGCACAGCGTTCGTTATATGATTATCCTGTACAAAGAGAAGGCTATCCATATCCAGGAAGTATTACACCAGAAGAAGGGATGATACTAATGGGAGTTATTTTAGAGAATTCATTAAAATTAGGGTATGAGGTTGCCACTGCATTTGGTATATCTTCTCTTTATATTGCTTCTGCATTGAAGAAAACGGGCGGTAGTGTAACTTCTATTGATTGCTATATAGAAGAAACAGCAGCCAATTATACATATACTGTGGAAGATATTAAACGTCATACAGAAACCGTGAAAAATAGTAAGGAAATCCCTATAGGCTTAGAAACAGCCAGAAAGAATAGTAAACTGTTACATGTAGAAGAGTGTATTAATTATGTTATAGGTGTTACTCCATACGATGTAGAAGAAAATGTTCCAGATGCTTTGGAATTTGTTTTAATAGATGGTGCTCATACTGATGGAATGCCATTAGAAGATTTTCATAGTATTAAAGATAAGGTGAGTAAGAATAAATGTGCAATTTTCTTTCACGATGCATCTCATTTTAAAGATATTGATATCACAATTAAAGAAGCAGAGGCCTTTTTTGGTGTTAAAAGTGTTAGATTAGATACATTCTGTAAGCTCACTGTTATCCCATTAGGTATTTCTATGGGATATATAGAGATGTTTAAAAAAACGAGAACATAATAGTGCCGTATATATTGTATTGTTATTATGTGCTGAGAAGGTGCTAACAAGAATTTGTGAATAAAGATGGCAAAATATATTTGGTAAGATAGGTTTTTATATTCTGGCAATGTTATTGGTAGATACGAAAAGAATTGTAGAAAATATACATCATATAATCTTAGTGAGATAGTGTGTTTGTTTTTATATTGAATATGTGGGATATTTTTTTGATAAGAGAATGAATTATCATTGTTATGTTGTTCCCACATATTTTTGGTAATATGGCTATTAGAGTACTATACATTACTGGATATATTGTAATACTATGTATATAGGGTTATGAACAAATGGTAGTTTTGCAAGTAAGAGAATGGGCATTATAGTTATGTTTAAAGTGTGCTGTGAAGGAATTTTCCATTTTACAAGAAGTGCTTCGTCGTATTTACTGGTATTGTGGGATAGATATATAACAAAAGGTAGTGTATCGCAGTTTCTATAAGCAACGTAAGAAAGAATGTTTCTTATTATATGCTTTAAGAGTATGTTACTACGTAACTATGGTCTGTTGTAAAATGAGAATATTTCTGTGAATTTTTCCACAATATGGGAAATATACAGTGCCATTGTATGTAGCAGAATTTTTTCAATATAGTATAGCGTTAATTAATATATTGGTAGAGATTCTGGGAGAATATATCTTTTTTAAATTTTCTTTTTGTAGAGTGGCATTATTACTGTGTGTGTTTATGATAAAGATATATAAAAGAGCATGAGCGTTTACTAATAAAGAATATATTTTTATGGAAAGCACTCTATCTTGAAAGTAAAATAAAAAGAAGCCTTCTGATATAACACTAGTATTTGAGTAGTTATTATAGAAAGCATTCTAAAAAAGAAAAATATAGAGACATGCACTATATCGTTTACAATATTATTTCCCGTGTGCTTTTTTATCTCCTTTTAAATGAGAAATTTCATTGCCTTTAATAGAGAAGGCTTGTCCAAAGCCTTTAACAAAGCGTCCTTCTAGGAGTTGTAAGTGTACTATATGAAAGTCTTTCATATTTTTCACAGCATTAAATACTCCGCCTAGGTGTTTTTCAAATGCATCCATTATTGTGTTGTATTGTTCATTTTTTTCTATGAACTGAGATGTGCATTGGAATCGGATTCTTTTACGGGCTAAAGGGGATGCCGCATCGCTTTCGTCTTCTAGGAACAGCACTTCACATGAATTTGGGTGTGCTTTCAGGTTGTCATAGTGTTCCGCAATTTCACTAATAAATATGTAGAAATCGTCGCCATGCTTTACACAAGGTGCATATGTGGCATTTACTTTTCCGCTTGGAGAGAGTGTTCCAAGCACAACAGATTTAAAAGACGCCATATATTCTTGAATTTCTTGTAAGACAGCATCCGGGGCATTTTTCTCATCAGAGGCGTTCTTGCTCATAGTCATAACCATTTTAACTAGGTCTTGACCTTCTACTGGATGTGGAAAATTGATTTTGTGTTTGTGGGTATCATCGAATAAGAAGTACATTCCTGTGGAGTCTATATCAACCATTTCAACTTTTGTAAAAGTTTTATGCTCGGAATATTTTTTGCTCATATTGATAATAGAGTTCATGTGGTCAGAATTCATATGCTCTATAATTTTTTCTTTGCTTATATCTTTCATTTAAAATGCCTCATAAGATAATTTTGTGTGCATTCATGCACGGAAAGTTGAGGGTATCAGAGGAAAAAACATAGGTCAAGAAATATTTATAGATGCTATTTTAGAAGATATTCACGGTAGCAATAAGTATGGGAAGTCTTTTTATTTTTTTAGTAGTATGCTGCTACGTGTAGTAGAAGGGAGAGAGAGATTTCGTTGCTAAATTATAGCTAATAGTGAGAGGTATATATCGTAAGGAAATTCTATAAGAATATATAAAGGTATTATAATAGAAGTAAAGGCTGGTGTTGTAATGGGTGTCTTTGTGTAGGTTTTCTTCCAATAATAAGGGGTTTTGAGCAGGTTTTTGTATGATATAGGGGTGATTAGTATAATTATAGTGATTTGTAGTGTGGAAGAGTGGTAATTATGTATGAAAAGAGGGTTAAAAAAATATTATTAGAGATATTTTAGAAAAGGTGTTGTCTTTTTTAATGATATATACTGTACGAAGTTATATCAGAAATGGACTGGGTGTCCCGTTCGTAACAAACGGTAAAGAGATGTTAATGAGATGAGTTCCTTCGGGAACAATATTCACAAGTAGAGGGCAGGTTTTCTGCCCTCTTTTTTATTCAAAAAGTAAATATTGCTCAGGACTTTTTATTTTCTTTTTCACTCGGCCTAGAAAATATAAACTATTCCCATATTGCTTGTCGGTAACAGAGAATATCTGTACTTTTCCAGAAGAAGGTATAACAGCTTCTATAGAGTTACTGAGTACATCAGCTTTTTCTCTACTACACACACGTGTGTACACAGAATATTGTGCCATAGAAAACCCAGGTTCTAATAAATGGTTCCTAAATTGTGTTGCTGCTCTTTGTTCTTCTTTTGTTATTGTGGGCAAATCGAACATAACTAATAACCACATAATACGGTACCCACTTAAATAATGCATCTTTATACTCTTTTATTATAGATGCATAACTCTTCGTCCTCTCCTAAATAAACTTTAGCTAAAGAAATAGTTGTTTTTCTTATACATTCATAGGCAATGCTTTTTCCTTTTGGATGCTCAATTTCAAGAATAGGAATAGATGTTAATATTTTTTTTGAAGCAGCATTTAATCCATTATGTCCAGCAAGATGGGCTTCCATAACAAGAGAATCGCAAAGGCAACGATAGGGTTCCATAATGTCATCAACAAGAGGCATGCTATTGCGGGCATTGCTGTGGTATATACCAAAAGCATAGTGTAAACCAGACGTAAGTAATGCCCTAGCAATAAGAGCTCTTAATACTGTATAGGAATAATTTAACATACTATTTATACTATCTTCGCTATCTTGTCTTCTTCTAAAAGAAGATGAAAATAATAATTTCCAATATATACTTGCGGCATTTCCTTCGGCATTGCCACTATCTCCACTGTGAACTTTACGTATATAAGGGAATAAAGGGGAAGAATCTATACCATATCTATCTAAAACATAACAATTCCCTTGTATCTTACCTTGAATACATTGTTGCCATAATCGTTTTTGTTTAGGAACACTAGCACGTACTTGTGCTTTTTGTATTTTAGATTGTGTACCATGAGCCTCAAAAGGAAGTACAAGGGAAAAAGGAAAATACTGCTTATTACAAAGCACCAATGGAATACAATATTCTCCAAGTGCAAGAAGAAAATTGTGGGTGTAAGATATTCCAAAACCAGCCGTAAGTACAATACCAATAGAATCTAATGGAATAAGAGAAGGCTCTGTATCCTTACTAGAGAGTTCAATAAGCCCTCTAGAAACAGAGAGCTTTTTATTGTTGCCAAGTATTTCGAGTACATGAAACATTGTTAGCGTTCATATGTAATATTTTCTTTTTTAATAACTCTTCCAAGAGGGTCTATATATACGAAACGAGGTTCATATTTATGAAGAGAACTAATTGCAGATTGAATATATTTCTTTTCTTTTCGTAAATCACTCTCTCTTGCACTAGCATTGGCTTCAGAATGAAGAGCAAATATAAGGCCCTTTCCAGCATTCATCTTTTGTACAATATACACAGCACGTTTGCCGTCGCTATCAGGCACAGTTATTTCAATAGCATCTTTTTTATAAATATCAATAACATGTATATTATCAGGGTCTTTTTTCCATTTAGGAAGATATTCCTCTTTATTGCGGTTATTTTTTTGGTTGTGAGCAAAGGCAGAAATGCATTCTCCTTTCCATTCTCCAGAAGGGCTTATATAAATAGACATATATGCATTATTCCCACCATCAACACCCCTATAAGTTGTACCTTTTTTATCTTTTATCCATATAAGTTGGTGTTTATGCTCTATAATTTTAATGCGTCGTATCTTTATTTCATCACAAATTGTTCTAAAGCGTATTTTGAATTCTTTTTCATCTATTCCACTAAAAAGAGCACTTAGATATTGTTTGGATTGTCTGGCATTCGTCTTTTGTAGATACTGTGCGTGGGTTAAAGCTTTTTCATAAGAGAACTCTTTAGAGCTACCTTTAAAGTATTTATACAGTATTCTTGCTAATAATTGTTGGTCCTTAATATAAGTAATGTCGTTACATGCAAACGCACTCACATCAATGCGTCGCTGTACATTGCCTAAAAAACGGTCAGTATTATCAATACACTGTATTTTCTTTATTCCATGCTCTTTGCAAATACGGCTAAAAATAGGCTTAAATTTTGAAAATATTTCTGCATCGGAGGCATCTTTATTAACTTTTCTTAATAGTTTTGTAAGTGCCCTAGAAGATTGCAATTGGGTTTTGCCATGTACAGCTTTTGTAAGTTCATCAATTTCTTGTGAAGTAGAAGGAATACCATGGGCGTGAGCAAGTTCTTGTAATAATGTTTCAAGTAAAGCAATATCTTGTATAAGAGCAAAATCTTCTAATGTAAAATCTTTAATTTTAAGGTAATTTTGTATTTTACCATAATTTGTTCCTCCATGAAGAGCACCAGAGGTATTATGATCCACTTTATGAGAAATAATTTTATTGTCTAAAATAGATTTTATTCTTTCTGCAAAACCTTCAAAAGGAGGAGATATTGTTTTTTGGAATGCAGCAATTTCTTTTTTAATTGCCTCTTTTTGTTCATCGGAACAAGAATCAAATACTTTTCTATCTATAGTGCTGGGAGTAAGGTGGGTAAAGGCAGCTTGTATAGAAAATTCTTGCTGTGGGTTAAGAGCACCAATATTTTCTCTTACAGAAGCTTGTTTAAGATAATTCTCAACACCTTTGGCATGTAATGCTATCTTTTGTACAATAGAGCGTGTGGTAGCACCAATAAGACAAGCATCTATTGCATGGTGTATATGGGTATTTCTATTTTTATTAGTAACATATTTAGCTAATGTATTCTTGAGCGCTTCTTTTTCTTCGGCAGAGAGATCTTCTGCTTTATCCTTACTTTTTCCGGAGAATCCTTCTGTTGAAGCATGAGGATTATACCCTTTAAGTATAGAGTGTATATCCCAATACTTTGCAAGTAATGATGTTGTTGACCCTGTAACTGCAGTAATATTTTTTCTTCACAAATAGTTCCAAGATATTCTTTAGCAATTCTTGAAATATATCGTGTATCATTTAAGGCGCGGTCGGTAAAAGACTGTTTTTTCTTAAATTCTTCAACAGAATCTTCTCTAAATCTTCATGCTTTATTCTCAGGTAATTTTTTCGCACGCAGGCTAATAGCCTCCCATTTTTCTGGATTAGCAGAGTAGTGTTCATATGGACTATTGCCAGATTTATTTCTATTTTCATTTGCATAACAAAGGATTTTATTGGCAAAAGAATCGTCATTACTTCCACTAAAATATAAAATATGGTCTATTTCAATTTCTCTTGAGAATAGTGCAGCAAACGCTATTACTTTCCCAGAATATACACAAAGTGCTGGACCACAAAATGCTTTTTTGGCTTCTTCAAATAATTTTACACGCACAATATCGTCGCTAGAGGGATATTCTATCCCTGCTGTCTTTTGTATTTCTGCTTTAATTTTTTCATTATTATTTTTATTACTAATCATAGCATCATGTAATTTTTGTTTTCCTGTTGGTCCAAGAGGGAGCTCTCTAGCAAGTTCAATGGCAATACTCACGGGGTTACCATATTGTTTAATAAGAGCATTAGTAACAGTGCGTAATTGGTTAAGAGCCACATGGACAGAGGGGTTCGTAATAAAACCGTGTCGTTGTCTATTATCAAGACGTGCATATGTGGAACCAGATCTCTCTTTCTTCCATTCACCAATAACAGTATTAGATATAATTTCACCATAATATTTAAGAGAGGGCTGTAAAAGACTTGTTTTACTAATTTCACCAGTAATAGGATCGACAGTTTCTTCTGTATTGTTGTTTTGAGACAATTTAGAGTGGTGGAAACCAGCAAGCTCACACGCTTTACTATAAGGGATAACATCTTCTCTAAGAAAAGGAAGTAGCTGAGAAATAACGCTTAGAGAAAGTTTTGCATAGTAAGGATTTAGCTTTATAGTAAGGCATTCTTGTGCTTTTTCTTCAGAAAATTGTGGTAAAGAATGGGTGTCTTCAGGTGTAATTATGGAAGTAGGGTTCTTCTTTGTGCCAAAAATAGTGAAGGCTGAAAGAAGATTTTGTATTGTTGTATCAGAAAGAGCACTACTAAGATCTGTTGGTAAAACAACAGCTTTTGTTAAGAGAGCAATACCTTGTTCTTCATAAACACAATCATTAAGAATATATGTAAGAATATCTTTTTGTCGTAAAGAGAGAGTATTGTATTCTTCTTTCCCAAATATTTCCAAGAGTTTACAATTTGTGGAACACCCTGGTAATTTGCTTTTTGTCTCATCATTATCCTTTTGTAAATTACTATATTTAATTTGTATTTCGCTAGACAATGTCAACAATTTTCTTATTTTTGTAAAGCTCACTTCTTTTTCTATAGAAATTTTTTGAAAAAGCAGATCTCTTTGTTCCAGAGTAAGTGGGTATTCTTTATTATTTTGAGTGATGAATCTCATATTATTAAGGTTTAATAATAATGTATATTCTTGAACGGAAGGAATGGCACGTGGTGCACATATTTCTTTAGGATTGATGGTACATTTTTCAATTTCTTGTGGTAATAAATTTCTTTGATGAAAAATAATTTTGTGAACACTTTCATATAGTTCATCTGTTAATATATGGGGGTAATATTCTTTTTGTTTTTGCCAAATTTCTTGTAATTCCTTTTCAACAAATTTCCTGTCTATATAAAAATCGTACTCTTCTTTTTCTTCTTTTGTTTTCTGGATAGGATTTTTCTTTCTACATAAAACAGATTGAGGGTAAGTACTGTTACCTGAATCATCTGCAATAAGGCCTTGTCTTTTCGCAAAAAATTCACCAAGAGTTTTTGTATCGTCCATGGTGAGTAATTCTTCCAATTTTTTAATTCCATCTTTTAATTTTCCGCCTTCGCTATCGGAGGGATCTTTTCTAGAACTTTTAAAACCTCGTCTTTTATTAAGGTGTAGAATGGCTCTTCCAAGCTCATATAATGTGGTTTTTCCTTGTACCACGGCAGCACGTAATAAATAGGGATTCTCGTCTTTGTAGCGTTCTTGACTTTCTTTATCAGAAGGAAATAATCCATTTTCACAAAGAAGGCGTAGCAATGTATTATGTCTTCTTACAAATCTATCATTATTTCGTCTTGCTTGTCTTGCGAGCCTTCTTGTAACAGCTAAAGAAGCACCACCGCTGTCGTCTCTACTGTTAGAGAAAATTCTGCTACCGCAATCTATAATTTCTGTAATATTGTCTATTTTATCAGAAACTTTAAATACGGCCCATCCAATTGACGATGTCCCAAGATCAAAAGCAAAACGGTAGTGTTCCATTGTGTAGCACACCTTTCTAAAAAGTTTAGGGGGCATTGTAGCACAAATAAATATATTATTAAAGAATTTTTATTTGTTTTAGGAGAGGGTGTATAGAGCAATTTTTAAAAAGGAAGAAAAAATAATATAGGAGGAAGTTCTATGTTTCTGAAATAGAATATGCAGTGCAGTGGGTTAAGCATTAATAGGATACATGTGTATTACTGCCTTTTTGTGGCCATATTGTATAGGTGTGTATTGCCAATAGTATTATATAAAAAGAACATGTGTTATTCTTATTGTAAATATTGAGAAGTAATTGTGCGAGAG
Source organism: Desulfovibrionaceae bacterium (assembly GCA_051650105.1). GTDB lineage: Bacteria > Desulfobacterota > Desulfovibrionia > Desulfovibrionales > Desulfovibrionaceae > CAMWXW01. The sequence goes on along the minus strand of JBOFIJ010000011.1, from coordinate 6,726 downwards.
AATAATGCTAAATATATTATTTGTCATTGTGAAAATAATGTCTTAACCAAAACAATTCTTTTCTGATGGGTATTTATAACATGCTTGTGGAAGCTTTATATGGTAATGGCGAGATGCTCTGTTGTTTATTGCAAATAGTCTATTTGCTTAATGCACAGTATTGCAGGAGTACATTAATAATATACGTAATATATATTGTTGTTAAAGAATATGTTCTTATTCTCTATGGTGTAACTATGTTTACTATTGTGAAGAACATAAAGAAATAGTATTTATACAAAAATCTATGTAATCTTTCTTCCAATAATATGAATAGGACATTGTTAATTTTTTCCTGTTAAAGTGAAGACTGTTCTTTCTTATACTGAGGAATGAGAGTAATATCTTATTTAGCGAGTATCATATAGTGCTACCTTTTTATAGATAATACAAGAATACGTGTCCTATCTGTTTAGCAAAATGATAGGATTACCATGGGTTGTATTATTTTCTTAAAGATACAATATATGTCGTGAAGCGCTGTATTGAGCATATTGTATGGTGAAAGAATAAGTCTATACATAAACTTGAAGGCATACTACAATAGAGCGGTACTCTGGAGAATATAGTTATGTGGTTAAAGAAGTATATTGTTGCAGAGTATTGCGATTTTCCAAAATGGCTACAATAGTGTGGAATATAGAAAGCATTTTTTCTTTCTAGAAATATATTATTATGGCATGCAAAATACAGTAGGAAGGCTGGTTTTTTTGAATAGAGAAGAAGCCAACTATAAGGAATAAAGAAGAAGATAACCCTTGTGTGATAGGATATGATATATTGTAGTAAAGGTATTCTGTATTTATGTTATTGTGGAGTGAGATAGTGGGATATAAATAAGAATACCGCATAAAATAATAATTGTGATGGCTAAAGTAAGAGTACAGCAAGCAGTATCATTAAGACTTTTTGCTAAGTCTCTTCTAAAATATAGTATGAGAAGGCAATAATAGGAGGCGTATGATGATAAGGAAATTTTCTAATATGTTGATTGTGAAGCTTATTCTGGGAGTGAGTATAGGGCTTATAGTTGGTTTTTATGCAAGTGAGCGTGTTATAGAAGTGATTCAAACAGGGAAATTTATTTTAGGTCAGATAATATTTTTCTCAATACCATTAATTATTCTTGGTTTCATAGCTCCAGCAATAGCAAAGATGAAATCTAATGCAAGTAAGATGTTAGGGGTAATGCTTATGTTAGCATATGCCTCTTCAGTTGGAGCAGCACTATTTTCTATGTTTGCAGGCTATGCTATTATTCCTATGCTAGATATTGTTTCTTCTGTGGAAGGCTTGAAGAAGGTACCTCCGATGGTATTTACATTAACTATTCCACCTATTATGTCGGTAATGTCTGCGCTTATACTCTCTCTTTTTCTTGGTATTTCTATTTCTTGGACAAAATCGCTACGATTTGAAGAGTTATTGGATGAATTTAACAATATCGTGTTATCAATAGTGAATAGAATAATAATTCCAACACTTCCATTTTTTATAGCGTGTACATTTGCTGTATTGGCATATGAAGGAAGTATTACAAAGCAATTACCAGTTTTCTTAACAGTCGTTTTTATTGTTTTATTGGGTCATGTTATCTGGCTTACATTGCTTTATACTATAGCCGGTGTGGTGTCTGGAAAAAACCCGCTAAAATTACTAAAATATTATGGTCCTGTTTATTTAACTGCAGTTGGGACAATGTCTTCTGCAGCAACACTGCCAGTCGCTTTAGAAAGTGTACATAAATCTAAAGCAGTACACAAAGATATTGTTAATTTTGCAATACCACTTGGTGCAACAATTCATCTATGTGGGTCTGTTTTAACAGAAGTCTTTTTTGTTATGACAGTGTCACAGGTATTATATGGTGTTTTGCCTGCATTTGGAACAATGCTTCTCTTTATAGTATTGTTGGGTATATTTGCTATTGGAGCTCCAGGTGTACCAGGTGGTACTGTTATGGCATCCCTTGGGATTATTACGACAATTCTAGGTTTTGATGATACAGGAATAGCATTAATGTTAACAATTTTTGCTTTACAAGATAGTTTTGGAACTGCATGTAATTTAGTAGGTGATGGTGCACTATCAATAATACTAGAAAGTGTCTTTAAGAAGGATCTTAGTTCAGAAGTTGGAATAGTATAACGTGGAATAGAGATTCTCCCTATAGCCATATAAGGAAGGGTCTCTATTTTGTATCTATATGTTTTGCATGTATTATTAACTATAGTAATGGCAATAGAATAAATACATAGATATTGTGCAAGAATTCTTATGTCTGGCTGTGGAGAGTCTCTTCTTGCTTCCATAAGTGCTGTTTTTTTAGTTGTGTGTATGTATTAGCGAAGATATGTACTATAGAAAATTGTATAGGAATATATAAGATTATATAGAATAAAATAGGAAATTATGGTTTATTTCTCCCATTTGTGTATACGTAGGCTCATATATTACAGAAGGAGTATATAGCTTTATACAAGACTATTGTATTTGCTGCGTGTTGCAGAATATAAGAAATACTATTATGTATTTATAACAAAAGAATTTTTATGGACACTGTTTATAGAAAATGTGCTGGAATGGAATAATACAGGCAAGAAATTAGTTATTTTATATGCGTAGTACGAAGAAATAGTTTATTGTGAATGAGAGGAGAAATATAAAAATGGAGCGTAAATACTAAAAGATATTGTATAGTGAAGAAAGTGACTTTTGCTAAACGCAATAAAGAACTAAATGAATGGCATACTATGTTACAACCATACTATCATATCCATGCTCTACAAGGTATTTCTTTGAAAACATATAAGTACATGGTGAAGAGTAAGCCTGCGACGCAACAGAAAACCATCTTATATTATATATAACAAGAGTGTCTTTTCACTAAGAAGGAATGGATTTTTGGGTACTATTTTTGTAGAGAAGGGCGCTATTTTCCAATGGACAAAAGCATATAGGGTTTCGTGGTACTTTCGGGGGAAATATGGAGTATACGAAATATATAAAAAGATATTATTGGTCTGGTAGAGAAGGGGATGTACAAAAGACATAGGTCCCAATGGTGTGTACAATATAGGGGATAGATAAAAAGGCAGACCATTTTATTATAGTATGGCAGAGAGGAAGGGATTCGAACCCTCGATACGGTATAACCCATACACTCACTTAGCAGGCGAGCTCCTTCAGCCACTCGGACACCTCTCTAAACCTTTGCAGATAATAGCATAAAATAGCTAATTGTCAAGAGGTTAACAATGTTTTCTAAGAGGCTAAGAGGGTGATTGTATTATAATTTAAGAATATATAAAAAAAGAATTTACAAGAAAGAATATACTAAAGAAAAAAGATGGATAGTAAGAGAATATCTGTGTGGTATTTAGTAAACATGTGTAATTTTTACTATATTCCTTTATAAAAAAGAATATATGACAAAATATAGTATTTTTATATGAAAAAGCCACGGTGCTTAGGCATTTTTTTACTGGAAGTATGTATCGTAGAATAATATTATGCTGTAAGTGTATAAGATATATTGTGGAATAAGGATAATACTGTATAAAAAAGGAAAGTGAAAGAAAGGATATAACTAGTAGAATAGAGTACAATAATTCCTAATAAGAATTCTTGATGTACCTTGGAAAAAAAGAGAAATACTAATAAAATAGTACTGAACGGCATTTTTTGTATGGGGTATAGTATTATATAATAGTAGCTTTATGTGTGGTACTATAGTCTGCGATTACGATATGTATATTCTAATATATGTTGGCAATATTATTTTTTGTAAGAAAGGTAGGTATTGGATATTCTTAAGAATATATGGTGGGAGTATTATAGAGAATAATTATTATCTCTTCTAATACTCCCTTTTATTATTTAGCGTGGGCTCACAATTTCAATATCAATTGGTGCAGTGGCTTTAATTTCATACTCTAATACTTTAGATGCTTTGGAATCTATTTTTGGAATATTCCATTCAACTTGTTCTGGGGTTACTGTTGCCTTTGGATAAGAATCTACAAGTGTGAGTTTAATTTTAGGAGATTGTGTCACGGGGAATGCATCTTCTACTTTAACTACTATAGGGGTACTTCTCATATTGTGAAGAGAAAGTGTCCACTTCCATATTTTTGTTTGTTCAGATTTTGTTGCACTAAGAGAATTATTAACAAGTTTGATGGTAGATTTAACAAGAAGATCCTTACCAAAATAGAGTGTATTATCATCGGAAGTACTATATTGGAAGTGTCCAAATCCAACATTTGCTCCATTAACAAGATATGAAGCCCTACCCCCAGGTAAATAGAGATTTTTTGTATTGGGAGATTGTAGTTGAGCGGTTAAAAAAGCAAGGCTTTCAGCATATGGTCTAAAAGTATAAAGGAAATCTGCTTTCCAAGTGAATGTATTAATGGCTAAATATTCTTTTTTTCCAAGAGGAATGGATTGTTTTCCCAAAGACCATGTTACAGCGGTGGGTGATTCTTCTTGAGAAAAATCGGCAGCAGCATCACTGTGAGCGAGCTCAAGTGTTTGTATCATAGGAGAAGCCATTCTTGGTTGTGGTTTTTGTTCTGCTGAACTAGTAACATTCCACTTAGGTAAGGGAGGAGGAAGAACACCATATGTAACAGGAGTTGTTGTAAGTGTTATAGGAGCAGCACCCCAAGAAAAACCGGTAGATTGTTGTATTTCGGCAGAAAGACGTGAAGTAACAGTGCCTTTTTTTAGGTCTGCATCTACATAATAATGAGGTCTCCAATTTGCACCAGAAGTTATGTAGGAATAAAGTATTTCCTTTTCTCCTTTTAGGGCACTATTTGAAAGAGTGATAGTAAATGTTTTGAAAAAGGGTTCTGTAGATCCAGTAGAAGCAATAATTTCTTTATTAAGTAGTTCTAGATCAGTAGTTAAGAGTTTTTGTTGCTGAGTGAGTGTATCTTTTTGTGAAAGTAAAATTTCAAATTGTTTTCCAAGCGCTGCATCCATGTCAATAAGATCTTTTGTTGAAGTGAACACTTGTTGTGACGTGCTAAGAAGCTTAATTCTAGATTCAAGAGCTGCAATTCTTACATCAAGGCGAGCAATTTTTTCTTTAAGAATAAGCCTTTGTTTAATGCTTGGCAGTGCAGTGATAGGAATTTGGGAAGGATTTGTAACAATACTAGTAACAGGCATATTCGTTGAAAGAACAGTAATATTTTCTTCAAGAACAGATGAAGGTAAAATAAGTGTGAATTGTCCATTTTGTATAGTAACAATTTGTCTAGTAGTGATAGTAGCTGCATTTTGGTGCAAAAGAACAGATTCTGGTCTTGTAGGGCTTTGCACTGGCAGTGAATCTGTTTTTGGAGATTTTTTAGATTGAGCCACAGCGGGGTGAGCAAAGGATGTCCCAATACAGCAAGTGATAAGCATAACGTAGAAAATTTTCATTCTTTCTCCTTGAATAGAATATAAGAGTAATACAAGCGGGAAGTATATACGTAAATAGCAGTAATGTCTATAAGAATTAGTGTAGGAAAGGTGTGCAAGGAATTTTTATATGAGAATATATGAAAGAGCGTATTATATAAAAACAGTACTATTACTATGCTGTGTATGTTGTTATCTGTTTTCGTTTACGAAGGTGGGTTATGCTGTTTCTAAAAATGAGAATATACAAGAAAATACACACGAGAGAGACTTTTTGGAGAATAAGGAAAAAGTGTGGTATATAGGTGCGCATGAAGATATATCAGATGAAGAGAGAAAGAGGAGAAAAATAGAAGATCCTTTACAGTATTGGCGAGAGAAAAACTATAGAAAAATTCCTATAAACACTTCAACATATATGAGTTTTAGGTATATATATGGTGGAACAAGGCTTTCTTTTTCGGAAACAAATAGAGGTCAGCACAAGGGGATGCAATCTAACTATAGTGGTGGAGGTGCTGCATTTGGTTTTGCTTTTGAAGCACCTAGTATAACAACAAGAATGGAATTAGAGTATCTATATAGAAAAGTAGGTGCTGCCTTAACAGAAGAGGATATAGAAGATAGTCCTATGCTTGTTCCTGTTTCTATAGATGGTTCTGTAAAAACAATATTGTTTAATATTTATATAGATTTTTCTTTTATACCGTATGTTGTGCCCTATTTTTCAACAGGTATCGGTACATCTGCTGTCACTCTTAACTTGACAACTTCACGGTTAACCACATACCCAAAAGATAGGTTTACGAGTATAGTCCCTGTATTTCAATCGAGTATTGGAGCGTATGCAAAGGTATATTCATTTATATATGTAGATATTGCAGTGCGTTATACGAGTACAGGAATGGTATCATCGAAAGAACAATGGTCGTATGTATATTCAATGCAAGATTCAATGATAGAAGGCTTTTTATCAGTACGTTTTGTCTTTTAAATAATTATATACGTGCGGTAGTGAAAGAGATAATAATTATGGATTCTTTTAGTGAGGGCAACAGCTTGTACGACAATAGCAATATATTAATAAAGTAGGAATGAGCTAAATGGCATAGTATAATAAAAGAAAATATGTGCTTGTGTGTACTGTGCTCTGTGGAGTTCTTCTTCTATTTTTGGCAGGATAGTTTTGAGAAGTACTATAAGACTTTTTTCAGATTCGTCCCTAGCGTGATGGAGGGAGAAAGTGTCTGTAATAGCGGAATGTTGTGT
>JBOFIJ010000010.1:0-58381 GCA_051650105.1 Desulfovibrionaceae bacterium | reverse complement strand
GTACAATATGTATAAAGGAATCGTCTGTGCTTGCGGTACTGAGTGCCTCTAGTCTTTTTTGAATAGTAATAGGAGAACTGTCTTTGGCAGCAAGAACAGCTTCAACTATGGGTGTATCAAAGCCGTGAGAGACATAGTAATGTTTGATGCGAACAAAATAGAACTGGGAAATAGCAGAAACAAGTTCTTCTTCAGAAAGTTTCCATTTTCTTTCTCCATAAAGAGATCGTGCATAGCGAACTAAAGAGGGTATATCGATAGAAAGTGTGTGTTCTACAATAATGCGAAAAATAGCGAGTATTGCTCGCCGCAAACCGTGCATATCTGCTGTTCCCGTTGGCATTTTTCCAAGTCCAAAGCATCCAACTAAGGTATCTATTTTATCAGCAAGAGAAACTATGGCTCCAAGTGTGCTTTTAGGAGTAGGGCTCTTCGTTCCAACTGGTAAATAATGTTCGGCAATAGCGGTAGCTATATCATTGTCTTCACCATGAGCTTTTGCATATATTCCGCCCATAATTCCTTGAAGAGTGTCAAATTCTCCAACCATAGCACTTACAAGGTCTGCTTTTGAAAGAAAAGCAGCACGTGAGGCCTTTTGTGCATTTTCCGGACAAATATCTTTTGCAAGAAAATATGCAATGTCTTTTAGTCTCAATGCTTTTTCCTTCATTGTACCAAGAGGAGCAATAAAAGTAACGTTAGCAAGGTTTTCCACCCATGTCTCTAAAGGAATAGGTATATCTTTTTTATAGAAGAATAGGGCATCATGAAGACGTGCTCGCAGTACTTTTTCCCATCCTTGTTGAACAAGAGGAGCATTTTGTGGATCAATATTCACAACAGAAAGAAAATAAGGTAAAAGAGCACCAGAAGAATCTTCAATTCCAAAACTTTTTTGATGTTGTTCTATACTTGTTAAAAAAACTTCTTTAGGGAGTTCCAAAAATTCTTTTTCAACAGTGCCAAGTATAGTATGTGGAAATTCAACGAGACAGGCATTTTCTTCTAATAATGAATTAGAATGGATAACTGTTGCATGAAGTGTGTTTTCTACGGAATGTATATGTTCTCGAATACATTGCTTTCTTTCTTCTGTTGATGGTGTAACAAAGCCTTTTTCTTGAATAAGAGTAAGGTAGGAATCTGCAGCAGGTATAGTAATGGGTGTTTTTGCGTATACTCTGTGTCCATATGTTATATTTCCAGAAGAGCAATTTGCATAGTGTACAGGAATAATATTTTCTCCGAAAAGAGCGCATATCCATCTAATTGGTCTTGCAAATGTATCATTGTATATATTCCATCGCATTTTTTGAATGGATGCAAGACGTTTGATGGTATTTTCACAAAGGATGGAAAGAATATCAATAGCATTGTTCCCGCCAGTGAGAACATGTGCAGCCATATACGTACCCTTTTCATTGCTATGCTCAAAGCTGTCATCTATTGTAATATTGTGATTTTTGCAAAAAGCCTCAAGAGCTTTTGAAGGGCTTCCATCCTGCATTTTTGCCACAGAAAGAGGTGGTCCAAGAATAAATTCTTTTTTAGTATTTTGTATGGTAGGGATATCTTTACTGTATATACCAATTCTTCTTGGTGTCGCAATAATATGATAAGTAGAGGAAGAGAGAAGGTTTTCTTCTAACTGTGCTGGAAAAAAAAGAGCCAATTCTTTTTCAAAAATAGGAATGAGCCTAGCAGGTATTTCTTCTGTACCAATTTCAAATAAAAGGTTTGCTTTAGACATGATAAATATCCCCCTTTTTGAGTAAAGGATAGCCTTGTTCTTCGCGCTGTGAGGCATAGAGTGTTGCTATTTTAGAGGCAAGTGTGCGGATACGAGTAATATATGTGGCTCGTTCAGTAATAGAGATGGCACTTCGTGCATCAAGAATATTGAAAGTATGGGAGCATTTTAGGCAATAATCGTATGCAGGTAAAGGGAGAGAGGCATCAATAAGCATAGTGCTTTCTTCTTCATACATTTCAAATAAAGAAAAGAGTTTCTCTGTATTGGCAAGTGAGAAATTATAATGAGATTGTTCAATTTCATTTTGATGATAGATACTACCGTAGGAAAGAGTTGTATTCCATTTAATATCGTAAACAGAATCAACATTTTGTAAATACATAGCAAGCCTTTCAAGGCCATACGTAATTTCAACACTGATAGGAGAGAGTTCTCGTCCACCAATTTGCTGAAAATAGGTGAATTGAGTAATCTCCATACCGTTTAGCCAAATTTCCCAACCAAGCCCACAAGCTCCAAGAGTGGGAGATTCCCAATTGTCTTCAACAAAGCGAATATCATGTTGTGAGCTATCTAAACCGAGGTGTGTGAGGCTTTCAAGATACATTTCTACAATGGTATCTGGAGAAGGTTTCATAATAACTTGAAATTGAAAATAGTGTTGTAGGCGGTTAGGATTTTCCCCATATCGTCCATCGGTAGGCCTTCTTGAAGGTTCAACATAGGCAGCATTCCACGGTTCTGGACCAATGACACGAAAAAATGTAGAAGGGTTGAAGGTACCAGCACCAGTTTCTATATCGTAAGACTTTACTAGGGCACAACCCTTAGCGGCCCAGTATTTTTGAAGTGAAAGGATGATATCTTGAAAAAACATGAGAATTCCTATTACATATTTGTTTAAAAATAAAAATATCTTGCGGAGTATTGCATAAATTGAGGAAAAAATAAAGTTTTTTATAAGAAGATATGGTTATTATTGTGGTCTTATGTATGTTATTGGGGAATAGGTACATATGTGTGTTTGTTGTAATGCTATGGTGGTGAGTGAAAGTAGGGTAATGGGTGAATAAATTAGTGTGAATAAGATATTGTTATAATGAAATAGTTGGTATACAAGAAAAATTATTGGGAAACAGTGTGGAAGAGTATTTTTTCTCAATAATAATGTTGTTTTGTATTGATAGTATTTTTGAAAAGAATTGTACTATTTGGAAGATTCGATCATGGTATTAAGATAGATAATATACTCTTTAGCATGTGCAATGCATTCTGTTTCTCTATTTTGTGTGGTAAGATGCTGATAGTAGAGTGCATCTTCTAAGGAAAGAGAATATTCTTCTAGAGCAGTATACACAAGCATTCGGTGTTGTAAGTATTGTATAGAGTCTGGATTAAAAAGAAGAGCTGTTGTGATGTCTGTAAGAGCAAGAGTATATTGTTGTCTATTATAGTAGCATAAACTTCTATAATACCATATTTCGTGGTCTGTAACAGAGTAATGAAGATATGGTGTAAATGAGAGTGTGGCAGTGCGAAACCATTGAAGAGTCATATGGGCTATTCCAAGATATTTATAACATTCTTTGTCGGAATTATCTTGTTGAAGTATGTATTCGTATTCTGTAATTGCATTTTGTAGCTCACCAATGAAAGAATAGAGAAAAGCACGTTGTTTTCTTATGTTTAGGTTTCCTTCATCAAGGTGAAGAAGGGCATCATAACATTGTAGTGCATAGTCCATTTCTTCAAGAGCAATATAGTCTTTTGCAAGTAGTGAATATGCTTCGTAATATAGCGGAGTGTTGTTGTCAAGATTGAGCAGGAATAAAAGGTCTTCTATAGAAAGAATATATTCTGTAAGATAGAAATAAATGGAAGCACGAAGAAAAAAGAAATGGGGATTATCTTCATAAGAAATTGCAATAGCATCGTGTATAAAGAACAGTGCTTCTTCATAGGAATGAAGAGTAAAAAATGTTTGTGAAAGAAAATATAATAATATGGGGTCTTTATATTTTTTTAGAAAGGGATCGTTCTTAAGCTGAACATATATTTGCGATGGAGGAAGCAATACTGTAAGAGCAGTGACATACTCTTTAAATAATAGTACCGTGGTAGTATTATGGGATTCTTCATATTCTTGTAAAATATCAAGAGCAGATATAAGGGTATTGTGCCATGTATACACTTGATTGGAGTAATACTTTGAAAGAAGAATACTGTGAAGATCCTGGAGTGCAAGAGAATAATCACCAAGGATAGTAAAGATATACGATCGCAATAGGAGAGTGTCGTGACATTGTGGATTATGGGCCAAGGATGTATTGCAGTCTAATAAAGCATTCCCATAATCGGAAAGAGAATAACACATACGTGCTCTTTTAAAATAACTTCTTCCAAAAGAAGGAGCGAGTGCAATAGCCTGTGCATATTCTTTTTGTGCAGAATCGTATTTATTCTGTTTTTCATAAATAGCGGCTTTTTGTAGATGTATTGTTTGGGAAAAAAAGATATCTGTAGAAAAAACAAGTGCTTCTGCGTAGTTGCTAAGCGCAAGAGTGTATTCATTTATAGAAAAGTATAATGTGGCTTTTGCAAAAAGAGAAGGAAAGAAGGTAGGATCTTTTTTGAGGGCTTCGTTATAATCTTTAAGGGAATCTAACATATTAGCGAATCGGTAATGTTGCATCAGTGCTCTATCGCTGTAGATATCTGGGAGATTGGGTGCTTTTTTAAGAGCAAGATCAAAAAAATAGAGAGCGTTTGTTTTGTCCAAAAAATCGCTTGCTCCATTAGCATGTTGTAAGAGTTCAAATGCTGTTTTTTTCTGGAGTTCTTCTTCAGAAATACCAGAGAATTGAAGGTTTTCTGTGTGGAGATTTTTGTCAGTCATATATACTTTTTCATGTCGTACTTGTACTAGCCTAGAAAGGTTCCAATGAGAACAGCAATAGAAATACAGGCATTAATGGTAAAAAATGCTTGGTTCATTTTTGAAAGATCGTCCTCTGAAAGAATATAATGTTCCCAAAGAAGAGCAAGTGCTATGAACACCCAAACAAGATACCACAATAATCCGAGTCCAGAAAAAAGTCCAAAGAAAAGGAAGAATATAATTGTATTGATGTGGCAAAATTTTGCGATAAGTAATGCCGTTGGAATCCCAAAACAAACAGGGACAGAGTACAAATGATGTTTTTCATCGAACTCTTTATCAAGACAAGAATAGAGTATATCGAAACCAGCAACCCAAAAGAGTATTCCAAAGGCAAGGAGGGCAACTCCATTAGAAACAGTATTTACAACAGCTAGTTCGCCAGCAATAGGAGCGAGTGCAAGTGTAGCTCCAAGGACAAAATGGCATGTCCAAGTATAACGTTTTGTGTAGCTATAGATAATTGAGAGTGCAATGGGAAGAGGAGAAAGCATGAGTAAAAATGTATTGATAAAGGCAGTGGATACTACAAAAACAACAAGAGAAAAGAATAAAAAGGACTTCGCTTGAGCAATAGTAATATCACCAGTAACAAGTTCTCTTGATGCGACACGAGGATTTAATTTGTCGTAGTTAAGATCGATAAGTCTATTGAGTGTCATGGCAAAAGATCGTATTCCAAACATTGCAAGGGTGAGAAAGAAAAAAGCAGAAAAAGAGATATTTCCTTGTGAAGCAATAATAAAACCTGTGTAGGCAAAAGGAAGGGCGAAAATGGTATGTTCAATTCGCACCATTTTGCAAAGACTCATAAATACTTTTGCAGAAAATATCTCGCGTATATCAGGTACTATTGCTAGAAGAAAAGAGGTTAGTAAAGAGAAAAATTGTTTTAAAAGGGAAACGGCATGCTCTTGCCATGATATGCGGGGGGATGTATTGTTATCATTTTGACCCATTTTTGAAAAAGATATATCTTCTTCATTATGTGATGTGGATGTGTTTTTTCTTGTATCATGTATAGGCGGTATATCTTTTGTTTGTGAGTCATCTAAAAAAGAGACATAGGGTTTTTTGTCTTCTCTTTGCATGAGGGGCTCATTATTTTTTTGTATAATGGCAGATTCTTCGCGTACAGCAATAGGTGTGTTTTCCTTCGGAATAAGAGGATATTCCTCTTGATTGGAAGGGGGATTTTGGGAAATATCTTCTTTTTTCTTATCTGTTTTTTTAACCATAAGAGCCTCGCAGAAGTAAAAAATAAAAATAACTATGATTTTTTTGTGAAGAGAGTAGCGCAATCAGAGGTATCTCCTCGTAATTTATCAACAGCATGTTTTAAAGCCGGTATAAGGGGTTCAAGGTTCTCTTTAACAGCCTTTGGGCTTCCAGGAAGATTAATAATAATACTTTTATGTGTAATTCCTGCTCTTGCTCTTGAAAGTATTGCTGTGGGAACACGTTGCATGCTGGCTTGCATCATTGCTATTTCAAAACCAGGTAAAGGTACCTGCAAAACGTGCTCCATAACGTTTGGGGTAATATCTCTATCACTCAATCCGGTGCCTCCTGTGGTAAAAATGAGGTGGTATTGTTGGCATAAAGAAAGGTCGAGAAGAAGATGTTGTAAGCGAGTACTATCATCTGGGAGAAGAAATCCTTGAACAACACTAAGATCGATATGCTTTTCTACTATTGAAGCAATAAGTGGCCCACTACTATCAGCTCTTTGTTCTTTACTTCCTTTATCGGAAAGAGTAACCCAAGCAAGAGAATATGGTTCCTGCACTGAACTACATTCAGTTTTTTGGGCAACAATGTTATCTAAAGCAACACAATGTGCTTGCATGGAGGATAAAGAAGTAACAGAAGGTATAAAATATTTCCCTAGTACCTGAAAAAGAGCTTTTCTCTCTTCATTATAAATAATGCTTCCGACAGATAAAGAGGCAATATCTTCTACAGAAGCGTATATCTCTGCATTTTCATTACCAAGAGTTATTTTTTGATTTTTTGTGTACTTTTGTATTTCTAAGAACATGATTTCTCCATAAATTCGCAGAGAATAAGTAATATATTCGCCGAGATATGGTAGCATAAAGAATAACTAGATGTAAATAGAGGATTCTGTGAATGCCTTGACGTGTGTGACAGTATTTTGTTACAGTGGGATAAATAGAGGGAAAGAGGTATTTATGCCAAGACGTGAAGATATAAAAAGTATTGTATTAATAGGTTCTGGTCCAATAGTTATAGGACAAGCGTGTGAATTTGATTATTCTGGAACACAGGCATGTAAGGCTCTTAGAGAAGAGGGCTATAGAGTTATTCTTGTTAATTCAAATCCAGCAACAATAATGACAGATCCAGAAATGGCAGATGCCGTGTATATAGAGCCATTAGAAATAAAGACAATGGAAGCAATACTATCTAAGGAAAGACCAGATGCTATTTTGCCAACAATGGGTGGACAAACGGCATTAAATCTTGCGTTACAGCTGGCAGAAGCGGGGATTTTGGAAAAGTATTCTGTAGAGTTATTAGGAGTTTCCCAAAAGGCAATAGAGAAAGCAGAAAATAGAAAATATTTTGACAAAGCAATGCAGAAAATAGGGTTAAATACACCTCGTTCTGTAATAGTTTCTACACCACAAGAGGTATTGTCTGCAATGGATATAATAGGGTTTCCGGCTATTGTACGTCCTTCCTTTACACTTGGAGGCACAGGCGGAGGAGTAGCATATAACAGGGAAGAATTTATAGCTATTTGTAAAAAAGGTTTGGAATTATCACCTGTGTCTCAATTGCTTATAGATGAATCTCTTTTGGGATGGAAAGAGATGGAAATGGAGGTTGTGCGAGATAAAGCTGGTAATAGCATAATTGTGTGTTCTATAGAAAATATTGATCCTATGGGAATACATACGGGAGATTCTATAACAGTTGCTCCTGCTGTCACATTGACTAACAGAGAGTATCAGAGAATGCGTGATATGTCTATTGCTGTATTAGAAGAAATAGGTATAGAATCTGGAGCGGCGAATGTGCAGTTTGCTATTAATCCTCTTACAGGGAAAATAGTTGTTATAGAAATGAATCCTCGTGTGTCGCGTTCTTCTGCGTTAGCCTCGAAGGCAACAGGTTTTCCAATAGCGTCTATAGCAACAAAACTTTCTATAGGCTATACATTAGATGAGCTGCAAAATGAAATAGTGCAAGGTTCAATACCAGCATCGTTCGAGCCAGTATTGGATTATATTGTTGTGAAAATACCTCGATTTAATTTTGAGAAATTTCCCAGAGATTCAGGAGAGCTTTCAACACAAATGAGAGCAGTTGGGGAAGTGATGGCAATGGGGACAACATTCCAAGAGGCATTACAAAAAGCACTGGCAAGTATGGAAAATGGATGGACTGGTTTAAATACGGTGCACTTGAAGAAAGGTTATGCAGAGCTTTCTGAGGCAGAAAGATTTATGTGTCGTAAAAGTATAGAATCTGCTATAGCAATACCAACATCAAACCGTATTTTATCAGTGGGAGATGCATTTAGGGTGGGGATGTCTATAGAAGAAGTGCACGATTGTACAAAGATAGACCAATGGTTTTTGTATTATATCAAGCAACTTATAGATATTGAAACGAATATAAAAAGTGAAGGTTCATCAATATTATCAAATAGGCATGACTTGCTACAAATAAAAAAGATGGGCTTCACAGATATGCGTCTTGCAGAGCTTCTTGATATACCAGAGGAGGAAATTCGCCGTGCGCGTTATGCTCACGATATTCACCCAGTATATAAAGGGGTAGATAGTTGTGCGGGTGAATTTAGAACAGAGACGTCGTATTTGTATTCAACGTATTTTTTTGAAGAAGGTTCAAGCGAGGTATTAAAAAAAGGAGATGAGACATGTATAGCTATAGTTGGTTCTGGTCCGAATAGAATAGGTCAGGGGATAGAGTTTGATTATTGCTGTGTGCATGCTTCGTTAGCAATTCGTTCTATGGGCTATAAAAGTATAATGATAAATTGTAATCCAGAGACTGTTTCAACAGATTTTGATATTTCGGATACTTTATATTTTGAACCAATAACGTTAGAACATGTTCTAGAAATAGTGCGCGCAGAAAGAATAGATGGTATTATACTACAGGTAGGGGGTCAAACGCCACTAAAGTTAGCAAACGATCTACAAAAAGAGGGGATATGTATTTTAGGGACGTCTCCAGAATCGATAGAAAAAGCGGAGAATAGAAAATCATTTAGTGAATTATTGAGTCAGATAGGCTTGTTGCAACCAAAAAATGCCACTGTAACAGGTGTATCAGAGGCAGTGTTTGCTGCGAAAAATATTGGATATCCTGTAATAATTCGCCCATCATATGTTCTTGGTGGCAGAGCTATGCAAGTTGTTTATACAGAGGGGCACTTACGAGAGTATATGCAAACATGTGTTTCTGAGAATTCAGAAATCCTTATAGATGAATTTTTAGATGGAGCGATAGAGGTAGATGTGGATGTTATAGCCGACGGCGTACTGCAGGTAGTTGGTGGTGTGCTTGAGCATATTGAAGAGGTAGGTGTTCATTCAGGGGATTCCATGTGTAGTTTTCCGCCCCATACTATATCGGATACCTTACACGATGAACTACGAGAGAAGGCAAAAATATTAGCAAAGGCTCTTGCTATTGTGGGTTTTATGAATATTCAATTTGCAATATATAATGGTCAAATTTATGTATTGGAAGTGAATCCTCGGGCGTCAAGAACTGTCCCTTTTATATCAAAAGCAATAGGGTGCTCTTTAGCACAGATAGCGACAAAGGCGATGGTATCAGCTTCACTTAATAGCCAGGGGTATACTGAGGAGATTTTGCCTAAATTTTTCTCAATAAAGGTACCGGTATTTCCTTTCGATAAATTTTCTTCATCAGATATTATACTAGGCCCAGAGATGCGTTCTACAGGTGAAGTAATGGGTATAGGTGGAGATTTTGGTGAAGCAATGTATAAGGGGTTATTGGCAGCACAAACAAATATGCGCCAGCCAAATATGGAGGCTTCATATGCCTTTTTAAGTGTTGTGGATCAAGATAAAGAAGAGGTTGTAGAGGTGGCCAAGGCGTTGTTGGGTTATTCGTTTACATTATTGGCAACGAAAGGAACAGCAAGTGTTCTTGCAGGTGCTGGTTTACCTGTTGAGTGTATCAATAAGATGTCAGAAGGAAGACCACATATTATAGATTATATAAAAAATGGTACGGTTATATTAATAGTAAATTCCGTAACTCATGGGCAGGAACGTGCAGCGAGGGATGCAATGGTAATTCGTAGAATGGCATTGCAAGAAAAGATACCTTGTATATTGACATTAGAGGGCGCACGTGCATTTTTGAAGGCATGGCAATATAGAGAAACAGTACTTGTGAGGCATTTGCAAGAAATATATTAGAAGGATGGCTGTTGTGCGTAGTGTGTTTTTGTGATAGTATTGGTATCAGCAACGAAGGAAGAGATGCTTGCATCTCTTTCGTGCACCGAGCATAGTATATCTCCAGATGTTATTTCTGTTATGAAAGATGGAGATACTTTGTGTACGCAGATATCTACCAAAGAAGTATTGCTTGTTCTTGTTGGTGTAGGGCCTGTAAATGCTGCATATTATATGGGGAAAAACATTTCACAATGTAAAAATTCTTTAATAATACATTGCGGAATAGCTGGGACATACAACACGAATAGCATTCCTGTGGGAAGTATTTGTTATGTTAAGGAAGAAGTATATTTAGAATATGGAAGAGTGACAGGAGCAGGTATAGTAGAGCAATTGCCTTATAGGCATTATGATCTTCAAGAAAATACAAATAGATGTGAAATTGTAGAAATAAGATCTCTATTAGAGAAATATTATTTACGCTATGTTGAATTCCCACATGTTGAAAGCATGAGTACAGCGTGTGTGAGTGCAGATAGAGCAAGGGTGCAGCAAATAAAACGACAGTATCCTTTGGCAGCAATAGAAAATATGGAAGGCTTTTCAGTAGGTATTTCTGCAAGGAAAAATGGGATTGATTATATCGGTATCCGTTCAATATCTAATATTGCAGGGGATAAAGAATCATGGGATATAGTGGCTTCTTTTTCTGTCCTAGGTAAAACAATTCAGAAAATTTTTGGATAAGTATGCAGTTAGAAGAATATATAGTGAAGGAACAAAAAAAAATTAATGAAGAAATAGCACGTCATGTAAGAAGTCTTCCAACAAGTGTTCAGCCAATAGCTAGACATATATTTTCAACACGTGGGAAGAGAATACGGCCATTATTGGTTATTTTGTTTGCGCGTCATTTTGGATATACCAAGGAAGATATATATTCCTTAGCTTGTTCGATAGAGTATATTCACTCTGCAACGTTATTGCATGATGATATAATAGATTCATCAGTATTGCGTAGAGGTGTAGAAACGGCACATACGCTATATTCCTCAACGTCTGTAATACTTGCGGGCGATGCATTGTTAGCTAAGGCATGTGTAATAGTTGCTAAAAGGGGAATTCCTTCGCTGTTAGTGTGTGTTTCTTCTGCTATTTTGGAAACAGTGCACGGCGAAATTCTAGAAACAGAAGGCGAAGGAAATGTATTGTCATGGGAATGTTATTTTGAAATTATTAAAGGTAAAACAGCGTGCATGTTCGAGCGTGCATGTGAGATGGGTGCATTATGTGCAAATATTTCGGATAGAGAAGTGGAAAAAGTATCGATGATAGGTTTGGCGATGGGTATGGCTTTTCAGATAATGGATGATATTTTAGACTATGAACCCTCACAAATAACGGGAAAGCCAAAAGGAAAGGATCTGCAAGAAGGTAAAATAACAGCACCAATATTGTACTATATGGATACACTGATAGGGGATAAGAAAGAAATTTTTATACAACGTCTTTTAAATAAAGATTTTTCACCTGAGGAATGTGACACGGTAATTGAGGAAATAAAGAGAGCTTCAATACTTGACAAGACATATGTGCTCGTGACAAGATACGTGCAGGAAGCCATTTGTTTATTGGAGACGTTTTCAAAAACAGAAGAACAGAGGCTTTTAATAGAATTGCTGTCTCATATTGCAAGAAAAGAATGATCATTGTGTAACAATAAATAGGGAGAATAAAAATGGCATTAACTAAGAGAAATGATGTGTATAGATGCGGTGAATGTGGTCATATAATAGAAGTGCTCTTTCCTGGGAGTCATCCAGTTTGCTGTGGGAAGCCGATGGTATTTCAGAATGAAAATACAAGAAGTGGTGCTGCAGAGAAACACGTGCCTTTAATTGAGAGAACAAGTAATGGATATAGAGTGACAGTGGGAAGTATTATTCACCCAATGGAAGAATCACATTATATCCAATTTATTGAAATAATAGCAGATGGTACAAAGCATACAGCCTTTTTAGAGCCAGTACAATCACAGCCTATTGTAGAATTTCTTATTCCAGAGGCAAAAAGTGTTATTGTAAGAGAATACTGTAATTTACATGGATATTGGGAAACGTCTCTTTAGAATAGTAAGTTCTCTAGGAAAAGTTTCTTTTTAGTACTTTTCTTAGAGAAAGTATGTATTATAACGCTGAAGTGGTGTCATTTCTAAAAAAGGAGAGTTATATGCATCCTAATTCATTAACAGAAAATATTTATTGGGTAGGTGCTGTCGATTATGATGAGAGAGATTTTCATGGCTACTCTCTTTCTCCGCGAGGAACAACATATAATGCATATATTATAAAGGATACAAAGGTTACACTGGTAGACACAGTAAAAGATACAAAAACGGAAACAATGCTTGAAAATATTCGGGAAGTAGTTAACCCAGAAGATATAGATTATATAGTGTGCAATCACTTAGAATTAGACCATGCAGGTGCATTGGCAAAAATAGTAGAAATTGCAAAGCCAGAGAAAATATTTTGCTCTCTTGCTGGTTTAAAGTCGTTAAATGGCCAATTTGATACAACAGATTGGAATATCCAAGCGGTACGTGATGGTGAAATAATATCCTTAGGTGAAAGAACTATTTCTTTTATAGATGGTTTACGAATTCATTGGCCAGACAGTATGTTGTCGTATATTAAAGAAGATGGCATATTATTTTCTAATGATGTTTTTGGTCAGAATATTTCATCTGGTATTTTTGCAGATGGAGTTGATAGAGCGATGATGACGCATGCTGTTAAAGAATATTTCTATAATATTGTTTTGCCTTTTGCAAAGCATGTCCCTAAATTACTTTCTAATATTTTGAAGGCCGTGGATACTATTTCTATTATAGCTCCTGATCATGGTGCTATCTTTAGAACACAAGAAGACATAGAGTATATACTAAATTTGTATAAGGATTTAGCAGAACAAAAACCCAAGAAAAAAATTCTTATAATATATGATACTATGTGGCATACAACAGAGAAAATGGCATATCAGGTTGGTAAAGGTATAAAAGAGTGTGATCCCGCTATAGAGGTGGAAATTTTATCTGTGAAAAGTAATCATCATAGTGCAATTATGACAGCTCTTGCAGACAGTGGTGCAATAGCATTTGGTTCTCCGACACATAATAATACAATATTACCGCTTATGTCTGCTGTGTTAACGTATATGAAGGGATTAAAACCGCAAAATAGAGTCGGTGCCTGTTTTGGTTCTTTTGGGTGGTCTGGAGAAGCAACACGTGTGCTTACGGAAGCATTGAGTGAAATGAGAATCCCTCTTGTATCAGAGCCTGTAAAAATGTTGTACTGTTTGGATGAATATGGCACGGAATCGTGTATCGATCTTGGTAGAACATTAGGGAAGGCATTGTTGGAATCGATAGAAAAACATAAAGATAGTTTAAATGCGTGATATTCGGAGACTGTTTCTCTGCTGTGCGCTGTGCTTTCTATAAATTATTCTTCTATTTGGAATGAATTTTTTGTGAGTATATGAGATATATCTTTCCATAGTATTTTTTGTACAACGTTTTCTGTGGGTTTAAGAATAAGGGCCTCTTGTGAAAGGGAGAAAGGGGTATTTTGTGTTACAGAAAGGGTGGGATTATTGGATTGTTTAATAATAAGAGACGTTAAAAAAGAGAGAAAAGCTGTATTTGGAAGAAAAAGGTCTTCTAATTGAAGAATAGATTCTTTTTTACGATTGAAATTAAGAAAGAATTCAGAGTAATGTTTTTTACCATCATTTAAGAATTCAGAATACTGAATAATAAAACTTATGTAATTAGTAGAGAGATATGGAGCTGAGAAAGAGCTATTAGCAAAGAATTTTTGGCAGAAATCTGTTTGTTTTCTTTCTTCAAAAGGAGATTTCTTAAGAGCTTGTGTAAGGCATTGCTTCTGTTTTATGATGAATCCAATATAGGGAGTATATATTTTTTTTCGGATATATTCATTGAGAAAGGTTTCATTTTTTTTATTTTGTAGTATAAGGGCTGGATATATAAGAGTATCTTGTCCAGCTCTTCTTTTGTCTTCAACGGATTTATATATAGGAAGAGGCTTTGGTAATATGGCATTAGGTGGTGGGATTACAGTGTTTTCTAAAGGAGGCGAACTTGTAGTATGGGAGCATGCAGTGCAAAGTAATAAAAAGAGAGATAAAAATATTCTTGTCATAGTGTTATCTTTGTTAGGGTTTATTGCAGTACATACTAGCATAAAGAAGATAAAAAATATAGGATAAACAAAAAATTGTGGATAAAAATACTATTGAAACATCGTTTACTATGTATTTATAAGGAATATAATATAATATGGTATATAATAAGAAGATGAAGAAACAATATATAAAAGATGTAAAGGTTAATGAGATAGTCTCATGTTATTTTCTTGTTCGTAAAGCTGAAAAGAAAACAGCAAAAACAGGAAAATCATATTGGCAGTTGAGTTTGCAGGACGCAAGTGCTTCAATAAATGCAAAAATATGGTCGCCATTAAGTGAAAGTGTGAGTGGTATTGAGGAAAAAGCATTTATTTATATTGAAGGTAAGATTGGTTCATATAATGGAGTATTGGATATTGCCATACAGAGTGTGCGAGTATTGGACGATGTAGAAAAGGCACAATTAGACTACTCCGAATTTCTTCCCGCAAGTGTATATTCAATAGATTCAATGTGGACAGAATTAATGGATATTTGTAAAGAGGTATTTACCTATAAACCGTGGTATTCATTTGTAACAACGTGTTTATCAAGTGAAGAAGTGTACCCTATATTCACAACGGCTGCTGCGGCAAAGACAATGCATCATTCTTATAGAAGTGGTTTATTAGAGCATGTTCTGTCGGTATCTAAATTATGTATATTGTTGGCGGAGTATTATCCACAATTAGATAAGCAAGTGCTTTTGGCTGGTGCAATTTTCCATGATATGGGGAAAATATTAGAAATGAAGACAGACATTGTTACAGAATATACAACACCAGGTTTGTTGTTAGGGCATTTGTACCAAGGAATAGAGCTTATTGTTCCATATATGAATGCAGCAGGCTTAGATGAAGAACTTCAGATGCAATTAAAACATATGATTTTAAGTCATCATGGATGTATAGAATTTGGTTCTCCAAAAGATCCACAGACGGCGGAAGCATTGGTATTGCATTATGCAGATAATATAGATGCAAAACTTGAAATGTTTAGGAAGTTATTTGAAGATACACAAGAGGATGAAGCAGTATGGTCTGCAAGACAATGGGGATTTAACAATAATTCTTTATTCAAGCCATTATCAACACCTTATTTTGAAAAGAATATTATTAAGAATAGTGGTAATATGGATATATACGAAAAAGAATCTTTAGGAAGTAGTGTGGTGGAAGAAAAATCTGTGAGAGCGGTAGAAAATAAGGTAAAGGAAAAACAACAACTTTCAATGTTTAAATAATATATATAAAGATTATGGGCAAGAGGGCACGATGTCTTCTTCTTGCCAAAGATATATTTCTTCTTCAGAAATCCGTATTCTTTTTGCATTGTGCGAAGGGTGGCAAAAAGCGCTAAAAATAGCTCCTCTTGTATATGTGACTGTGATACTAACATCCGTTCCATTTTCTCGAAAAATAAGAGCTTTTCCGTGTCGTAAGTCATCCATATATGGAATTTCTTTTGAGAGACTATTTTTTATATAATGTTTTTCAATGCCGTGTCTTCGTCCTTTTTCATGTGGTGTTGTTCGTATAAGAATGCCTTGTTGATTAAATTCTTTTTGTTCTCCTGTAAGGAGATTGTTGCTGTATTGTGAAATTTCTTTACTCTTTGTATTTTGATGATAGAGGGTACTTATTCCTTCTTTTCTATCTGCAATAAAAGAGACCTCTTCTCTTAGTATTCCATTTGGGAAGTAATATGAGAACGTCCCATGTTTTTGTCCATTTTGATAGTATCCTTGTTCGGTAATTATTCCATAAAGAGAAAACGTCTTTCTTATTCCGTGTAGCTTCCCATTAAGAAAGAATTCTTCTTTTTGTAGGGTTTTATCTGGATAAAAATAGTGAGCTGTTCCGTGGAAAAGACCATTTTTACTATGTACACGTGAAACAAGTAGAGAGTGTTGATATTCAAGCACAATACCTGTAAGTGTTGTTGTGCTATTTTTATGATATATGAGTCCATTAATCTCTTCAGTATCTTCTTTATCATATTCTTTCATTATTTTTGTTTCTTGTATTGCAGGAGGAATGGACGTACGAGAATGTTCTTTTCGAGAAAGATTTGTACTTTGTAATGGAGTAATTTTTTGTGTAAAGAAAGTAGTGGCTTGTTGTGAAGAAGAGACATTTTTGGTAACTTCAGTAAGCTTATACGTTTCTTTATAATTTGCATAAGAAGTGGGTATTTGAAAGAAGATACTTATGCAAAAGAAAAAAGACAAATGCTTCATAGAGAACTCTCAAGAATACGGATATAGGTAGTATCGAGATATTCTTATGAAATAATAGAGTAGCTAATATATTTATCGTTCATATTCTGGAATAGTATGACATAAAAATGGAATGCCTTCTTCCCAATTATGTAATTTAGCAAAGGAAAGATCCTGAGAATTTCCCTTTTCAGAATAACAAGTACCAAGGAGAGGATATCCATTTTCATACACTATTTTGGCGAGAACAAGGGAGTTCTGTCTATACAATGTTGTCACTCCATTAATAATATTATGTGCAATAGGTATTTCCTGTCGAATTTTGCCATTTGGGAAATATCGTTTCATAAGACCGTATCGTATTCCTGATTTATATGGAATTTCTTCGCGTACAGAACCTTCTTCATTATAATAAATACTAATTCCATGCATGCTTCCATTGTGGTATGGTATTTGTGCCGTACGAAAGCCATGGGTGTTGTAGAAAAGAGCGTTACCTTCTTGTATTCCGCTAATAAAAGGAATAACTGCTCTTATCATTTTTGATGGATAATAGAGGTACAGTGTGCCATGAAGAGGGCTTTGTGTTTGTATAGAATAGGAAGATATCATCTTCATAGTTATAATCCACGTTTGCAAGAGAATAGCGTACTATTTTCTGAGCAAGAAGATATTGTGGAAAGGATAATAACAATACTAGAATAATAAGATGTTGTAAGGAACGTTTCATAGGTACACCAAATAAGGAAATAACGAATGTGTATATATATTTTATATAATGATACTCTTTCTATAACATTTGGTAATCACAGGTGTGCTGTTGTCAACTGAACTTGCATTTTGCTGTGTTTTTATATATACTCCCGAAAATGATTTTCTATAAAAATGAGAGGAAAACAATGAGTAGAAATGATAATAAAGAATATGAAGATGGTGATGATTTTGAGAATGTGCAAGAAATGGAAGAATTAACTAAAGACGTTCTTGAACAAAGTTTATTAGAAGAAGAAATAAAAAAGAAACGGCATGAAGCAATGCAAAATGTGGAAAAAAATCACTGTACTCAGGAAGACTTTGAAGGTGAGCGTTTACGCATGTTGGCTGAAATGGAAAATTTTAAGAAACGTTTGCGAAAAGAACAAGAAGAGCAAAGTCGTTATGCAACAGAAAGAGTAATACTTTCTATACTTCCTTCATTAGATAACCTATCGTTAGCTTTGCAATATGGTAAAACAATAGAAAGTGCAAAAGATTTTTATATGGGAGTTGAAATGACTCAGAAATTGTTATTAGAAAGTATATCTCAATTTGGTGTGGATCAAGTAGGGGTTGCAGGGGAGGAATTTTCTCCAGATATTCATGAAGCCGTGACAATGGAAAAAAGAGAAGGTGTAGAAGCCAATATTGTTATAGAGGTTTTACAAGTGGGTTATAAGTTAAAAGAGAGAACTATTCGACCAGCAAAAGTTATTATTTCTCAGTAAAATAGGTGAGGTGCTTGATTGTTTATTGAAAATATATAAATAAATTTTTTGTAGAGGGAAAAAGATGGTGCTGTGGGATTTATGCAGAGAGACACAAGGTATATTTTGTAGAAAAAGGAATGAGTATCACATTATTAGGTGATACTGTTACTTTTGAAGAGTTGTCTTTTGTTATTAAAGAACTGTCTTGCAGAGCGATATAGTATAGCATGAAAGTAGCGTCCTTTATCTATTTTATATGGGATATGGTTTTGTTGTTAGAACATATATTTTTATTAAGATAGTTTTGTTTATTATACAAATGACAATGGGTGAATTAATATTGTGGTTGTGTGAATAGATGATATTTATATAATGGTATGTGAGTGATGTGCTGTGGGAATTCATCGTCTGGAGTATTATAGTATAGGAACGGGATTCTTTCTTCTAAGTTATATAATTTTGTAAATGAAAGATTGTAAAGAAATATTGTATATTCGCTTCTGTGGATTTATATTTACAATAGTATGAAAAGGAAAGGTGAATTTATTGTAAGGCTATTGCCTCTTGCATAGAA
The DNA here is from genome assembly GCA_051650105.1 of Desulfovibrionaceae bacterium. GTDB lineage: Bacteria > Desulfobacterota > Desulfovibrionia > Desulfovibrionales > Desulfovibrionaceae > CAMWXW01. The sequence goes on along the minus strand of JBOFIJ010000010.1, from coordinate 39,737 downwards.
GAGACAAGGAGAGTGAATTCTTCCTTTTGTATAGTTCGTACATCGAGTAATAAGACATTATGTTCAATTCTGGTTAAGACAGGAGTAGAAGTTTGTAAAAGTATTTTTGAGAAGAGCGTAATATCTACAGAGTTACAATGTATTGCAAGAAGAACTGTTGGTAGATTTTCTTCAGGAAAGGAGCCACCACCAACACGAGAATTTCCTGTAATACATGAAAGCGTTGCAATAGAATCAAAAATAGGTGTTAACAGATGTAGAAGACTTTCGGCTTTTTCCTGTAATGCTGTTAATGGAATTGTGAGCATTGCAAGTGTTGGGTTTTTCTCTAATAATGTTTCTTCATCTAAATAAAGACTAAGGGTTGCTTCAAGTGCAGCAAGAGTCATTTTATCTATTCTAAGGGCACGTGTGAGTTGATTCTTTTTTATTATATCTATATAGCATTTTTTCCCAACAATAATTCCAGCTTGAGGTCCACCAAGAACTTTATCTCCAGAAAATGAAACAATGTCTGCACCAGCGCTAATGAGTTCTTGTACTGTGGGTTCATAAGAAAAGCCATATTTTGTTAAAGAATAAAGAGAACCGCTTCCAACGTCTTCTAAAACAGGAATATTATATTTTTTTCCAAGGGTAACAAGGTCTTCTGTACTAACAGTATGTGTAAAGCCAATAACTTTAAAATTAGATGTATGTACTTTGAGAAGTGCGCGAGTATTCTCACAAATTGCATTTTCATAATCATGTATATGAGTTCTATTTGTAGTACCTACTTCTTTAAGCAGGGCACCGCTTCTTTGCATAACGTCTGGTATTCTGAAACTTCCTCCAATTTCTACCAATTGTCCTCTAGAGACAATAACTTCTCCTCCAGCACACAAAGAATCTAAAAATAATAGAACAGCGGCAGCATTATTATTGACAACAATGGCAGATTCAGCTCCTGTGATATCGCATAATAATTCTTCAACATGGCTATACCTACTTCCACGTGTGCCTGTGTTAAGGTTAAGTTCTAAATTGGAATAGAAGGCACATGCTTTTATGACAGCTTCAATAGCATTTTCTGAAAGGAGTGCTCGTCCAGCATTTGTGTGCAATATAACACCAGTTGCATTAATAATTCTTGTAAAATGTGGTTTGGCATATGTGCTACAAAAACGAACAAGATTTTCTGTTTCAAGTTTTTTGTTGAGTTCTTGAATTGAGGAAATAGTTGAATTGTTAATATCGTTTCGAAGAGTTATAAGAAGGGATTCCATAGCTTTTTTTTGTATTGTTCGTGGAATATTCTGGCATTCGGGAGCAATGTTTTGTAAAAGGATATTCATAGAGGGAAGTGCACTATATAATGTGGACATGTATTAACTCCTTTGTAAGGTATTCTACAAGATATAGAGAAAGTATACAAGAGTCTTTTGGTAGAGGCATCAGGTAATGGTATGGTTAGAAGTGTAATGTGATAGAAATGATATTTGTTTAATGATGGTATTATAGTGGGAGTGCATGCGGTACTTACATTTGTAAAAGAGTGAAGAAATTTTGATAGAGAATACTATGGGTGCTATAGTATTGGTATAGGGAATAATAAAGAGTACTTGTATTATATCTATTTGTTATGAAGTGTTTCTGGATAGAGAGAAAAGAAAGAAGCAAGTAGATAAAGAGATCCCGTTATAAGAATGGTATGGTTCTCTGGGGTTCTTGGAATAGTGAAGCAGAGAGCATCTTGTAAAGAAGTGCTTTGGTGAAGAAAAGGTGCTAGTTCACAAATATCTTGAAAGGAGAGCATATTTTTCTCATTAACAGAAACATAAAGAGTAGGAGTATGAAAGGAGCGTATGAGTGCGAGATATTCTGTAAGATTACTTTTATATTTTGTGCTAAAAATAATATAAGAGATAGGTATAGTGCGTATATATTCTTTAAGAGCAAGTAAAGAATGGTTATTGTGAGCACCGTCTAAAAGTAATGATGTTTTTTGTATTTTTACATGTTGAATTCTTCCAGGAATAAAGGCCTTTTTGAAAGCTTTTTGTACACAGTCTTCCTTATAATATTCGTGTGTTAAGGAAAGAAAAAGTGAAAAGGCCAAAAGAGCGAGGGCTGCATTTTCTTCTTGGAATTTTCCTTTAAGAGAAAGAGGATATGGACAGGTATTTGTGGTATAAGAGAGTGTTACATTGCGATTTTCTGCAATATCTTCAAGAATATGCTTTACTTGTTGTTTTTGTATAGCAGAAGCACAGAGAATGTTATTTTGTAGAGCCGATATTTTTTGTAAAGCAATATCGCATAGTGTTATTCCCAAGATATGTTGATGATCAATATCTATGGCAGTGAAAACTTGTACCGAGTAGGGAAGGAGGGAGGTAGAATCGTATACTCCTCCAAGGCCAGCTTCTATAATAGCAAGGGAAATAGCGTATTTGTGGAAGAGATAGAGTGCAATAAGTAAAAAGTACTCAAATGTAAGGAGTGTATCAGTATGTATGAGATCTTCGATGTAATTTGCAGCTTCTAGCCATTCATCTTCACAAAGAGTGTGACCATTGCACCGTATTCTTTCACGTATGGAAAGAAAATGAGGGGATGTAAATAGTCCAGAAGAAAAAGAATGTTCAAGTGCGAGGGCTTCTAGATATGTGGAAGTGGATCCTTTTCCATTTGTTCCAAGAATTTGTATAAATTGTATTGAACTTTCACCAAGATGAGAGCATAAAATGGCATAGGCATTTTGTATATGAGACGAAGTTGGTATGCGTCGTATTTTTTCTCGTTGAAGGAGAAAGTGTTCTAAATTTGTAAAAGAAATAAATGTTCCCATTATATTGACTATTCCAGTGAAAAATATTGCGTTCAATATTGCGCTATGCAAAGGCTTGCTAAAAAAGAAATAGTTAGGATTAAGGTAGTGATACAATAATTATATTTCGAGGGCTATAGCATATTTAATGACAGCGTGGAAAAGCGTCTGTATTTCTCTTTAATAATAGGGGTCATTGCCATTTTTTGCAAATCATTTTTTCTTAGAAATATCCTTTGCGGCTGAGATAAATTGAGTGAATAATGGATGAGGATTCAAAGGAGAAGAATTAAATTCTGGATGAAATTGACAGGCTAAAAACCAAGGGTGATTCTTTAATTCAATAACTTCGACAAGCTGTTGTGTTTCATCAGCGGATGGATATATTCCACTAATACATAACCCAGCTTGTTCAAGAGTTTGTCTAAAAGCATTATTAAATTCATATCTATGCCTGTGTCTTTCTGAAATAATTAAGCTTTGGTAGGCTTTAAAGGCGAGGGTGTCTTCCTTAATATGGCAAGGATATGCACCAAGTCTCATGGAAGCACCTTTATTGCCTCTAATATTTCGTTTTTCTGTAGTTTCTTTTTTTGGATCAAACCATTCTTTCATGTGATAAATAACATTATATTTAGTGTTTTCATCAAATTCTTCAGAAGTGGCAAGAGCAATTTTTGCCACATTCCTAGCAAATTCGATAACGGCACATTGCATTCCAAGACATATTCCAAAGAATGGGATATTATTTTCTCTTACATATTGTATAGCAGCAATTTTTCCTTCAATACCTCTATATCCAAAACCACCAGGAATAAGGAGAGCATCAATATCTTGTAAACCTAGGAATGCATTTCCAGCTTCATAATCTTCAGCTTGTATATATTTTGGTATCACAGTGACATCATTTGCAATTCCAGAGTGGACAAGTGCTTCGTGGAGGCTTTTATAGGCTTCTTTTGAATTTACATATTTTCCGACAATGGCAATGGTAATTTCTTGTTTTGCATTGTGTAATTTTTGTACAATATTTTCCCACTGCGTAAGGTCAGCTTTTTGTTCTTGTATTTTAAGAGAGTGAACAATTTTTTTATCCACACCTTCATCATGCAGTATGCGTGGCACTTCATAAATACTTTTAACGTCTGGCACAGAGAAGATAGCATCCTTTTCAACATGACAAAAGAGGGATATCTTATCTTTAATATCCTCAGAAAAAGCATTTTCACAGCGACACAGAATAATATCTGGTTGAATACCAATGGAGCGTAATTCTTTAACACTATGCTGTGTTGGTTTTGTTTTGTATTCATTTGCGGTAGCTATATAAGGTACAAGAGTGAGGTGTACATAAAGGATGTTGTCTTTCCCAAGGTCATTTTTCATTTGTCTAATGGCTTCAAGAAAAGGGAGGCTTTCAATATCTCCAACGGTTCCTCCTATTTCAACAATGGCAACATCAATATTGTCATCAGAAAGAGAAAAGATGGAAGCTTTTATTTCATTAGTTATATGTGGAATAACTTGCACTGTGGCACCTAAATAATCTCCGCGTCGTTCTCGTGAGATAACAGAAAAATAAATAGAACCCGCTGTGTGTGAATTTTTTCTGGAGAGAGGCGTATTCAAAAAGCGTTCATAGTGCCCAAGGTCAAGGTCAGTTTCAGCGCCATCGTTTGTTACGTATACTTCACCATGTTGGAATGGACTCATCGTTCCAGCATCAACATTTATATATGGATCGAGCTTTTGTATGGTGACATTGAGCCCTCGAGATTGTAGCAATTTTGCAATAGAGGCTGCAGAAATACCTTTCCCAATGGAGGAGAGAACACCGCCTGTAACAAAGATAAATTTTGTTTTCATGAAGTATCTGCCTTTAAGATAGGGGTTCTAAAAAGGTAATGTAACTACGGGGAAATATATAGCACAAGGGTATATAAATAACAAGAGTAAAGTAAAAATAGAAAAAACTTGCTTTTACTATGAAGGCGTGCTATTTAATGAAATAAAATTTTTAGATTGTTACGGGGATGAAAGACATGAAGGCAGAAGTAGAACTCAGTGCAGAAGGAAATGTTGTATATAAAGGTGTTGTAATGCAAGCTCTTGTAGAACAATGCTCAGGGTGTGATCGTATTGGTACATTTGAGAATCATCAATATTGTGTTGCGTACCACAGTCCAGAATCTAAATGGAAAAAGGGTCACTGTAATCTGGCAACGCATGTGAAGCTTGCAACATCAACTGTTGCAACAAAAGTAAATCCGTTAAAAGCTGCTAAACGTGCGGCGAAGGGTCGTTAGGAATTTTTGTTGAATATGAACGATAACGTCATTTTATCTCTTATAAGTGTCACAGAAAGTGCTGCTCTTGCTGCAGCGAAGTGGTTTGGCAGGGGGGATAAGAATGCAGGTGATGCTGCCGCCGTTTATGCTATGAGAGAAGCTTTTTCCATAGTGCCTATTTCTGGAACAATAGTTATAGGAGAGGGGGAGAAAGATGAGGCTCCCATGTTGTATACTGGTGAATGTGTTGGTCTTTCCTCCTTTGGCATGCTGGAATATGATATAGCAATAGACCCTGTGGAAGGCACAAGGTTATTGGCATTGGGTAGGCCAAATGCAATATCTATAATGGCGTTATCTTCAAAGGGCACGATGGTCTCTTTTCCAAATAGCTTTTATATGGAAAAAATGGTTGTTCCAAATAATGTTGCTCATTGTGTGGACTTACATATTCCATTAGAAGTAAATATAAGGAATGTAGCAAAATTTCTTGGCAAAGATATTTCACAGATGTGTGTTTTCGTTTTAGATAAACCAAGACATAAAGAAATAATAGAATCAATATATAAAATTGGAGCAAAGGTTCAGCTTCATACAGATGGAGATATAGCAGGAGCACTGATGGCCTTAGATACTAATGCTGATGTTGATATAATGTACGGTATTGGTGGAAGCCCAGAGGGTCTTATAACAGCGTGTGCTGTACAGTCAATGGGCGGAGAGCTCTTTGCTCGGTTATCCCCGCAAAGTGAAGAAGAAAAAGCTATTCTTCTTAAAAATGGTAGTGATTTAGAAAGAATATATAAATCTAAAGAATTAGTGCAAAGTGAAGAGAGTATGGTTATTGCGACAGGTATTTCTTCTGGAAAGCTTTTAGAAGGAGTGCAAGAAGAGAATGGTTGTTATAGTACGCATTCTTTTTTTGTGGGAAATAGGAATAAAGATAGATTTTATATTAAGCGATACCATTGTAGTGAAGAAAAGTAATCAGGAATTACCTGTGTGTAGATTTGCATATTCTATTGAAAGTAACTATAAGGAACGCGGCAAAATTTCTTAGCAAAGATATTTCACAATAGTTGTTATAGTACGCATTCTTTTTTTGTGGTAAATGTATTTGATTTAGTGTCTATTTTATGAAACTCCTGGTTTACATATATGCAAATATAAATCTCCAGTTAAGGAGCCAATTTTCTTGCCTGCTCCTTTTAATCTGATTTTCTGTCCGTATTGAATGTCTTCTGGTAATGTGAATTCTACAATTTTTTTTGTTGAATTTGTTCCATACCGTATAGTAAAACGGATTGTCTTATTTGGTGTGCACAATTCTTGTTTTAAATAGACACACTGCTCGTCATCTATCCATTTTTGTAGTAATTTGTGAAATAATTGAAAAGAAGGAAGAAATTTCTTTGGTTCAACTATAATTTCTTCTTTTCTTGTACTTTTTGTTGAAGAACATGTATTGATAATTTTTTCTGTTTCAGGATATTCTGTATGTATTTCTTCTTGCATGATATCTTCAGGATTGTTTTTTGAAATGGTTTGTTTGTCTTGAATATATTTTACTAACGTTTCATATGCTTCTACAACACGTCTAAATTTTTCACTACTATCTTCTTGTGTGCTATCTGGATGAGTTTTTTTTGCAAGTGTCACATAGGCATTTCTTATTTCTTTAAGAGATGCATTTTCTTTGAGTTGTAGTGTTATATAGCATTGTGTTATATCCATCATAACAATCCTCTAAAAAATAATGTAGGAGCCATTTTGTATAGTATCGACATAATATAAGCAAGTACTTAGAGAAAAAAAGATATTTTGTATAGGAGGGAGATAAGATATTGATACCTTTAATAGATATCATATAAAAATAGTATAAGCATAGATATGTTATATTATAATGATATTTGTAAAAAAATAGTTGTATAGTAATGAAATGTATTCACAAAGTAGAAAAGTTGCACACATAACAGAGTATATTAAAAAAATGAGTACATTAAATACCCTAGTTGTGGATGAAAATTGTATTATAGTGGTGAATATATCGTACCTAATGCTATTTTAGTGAGGACAAATAACAATTGAAGTGAATTAATGGCACCATAAATATAATAATAAGATAGTAATAGAATGTAGAAGAAAAATGGAGGAATTGGTTTTTATCGCACGGCAACAAGCAAACCATCGGCACAAGTATAGATATCATATCCTTCAAAATATTCTGGAAAATCTTGGTGAAATGGGAGACACTCTGTGTAATGTTTACCTCGTAATGTGATGCCGGTATAGGATTTTTGTACAACAAAGAACATAAGAACTTCTTTTTGAGAATGCTTTTCTATAGAGAAAGAATCAATGATATGTAAGAAAGAGGGTAGATATATGCCATCTTCTAAGATGATATTTGTGTCTCCAGCAAGGTATGTCTTGAATGCATCAGCAAGAAGGTATTGAATAACAACACGTTCTACCTCTTTTTCAATATCATCAAGAGAATGAGAAAAAAGCCGTTCTATACGTGTTTGTGCAAGGAGCCTTCCTTTATCTATTTCGGTATTAATACTATGAATGGAAAGACCAATATAACGTTCATTGTTATAAAATGCCCATTCTATCGGGTGTTTTCCTCTATATAAAGGGAGAAGCCCTGGATGTATATTCCATATTCCATGCGTAAAGAAATCGATATGATTTTGTTTGAAAATGCGGGTATAACAGTGGCATATACCAAGAGCATTAGGAATAATCTGCATAGAATCCATTTGTGTTGTTTTTGATATTACGCGATATGAAATAGAGCTAAGACAACAAAATGTGTAGAGGTCTGGACAAAAGAAATCGGAAAAAACCCCTTGTAAATCATAATGAAACAAAAGGTGTTCAGCAAAGGCTGTGGTTCTGCCAAAGTAGTATGTAGGGAACATATATTTTCTCTAAGAAAGGATTTTTTTTGTTAATAATTCTTTTGTATAATAAGAAATAATACGTGTTGCACCAGCTCGTTTCATGGCAATAAAGCTTTCTAGCATAGTTCTTTCAATATTAAGCCATTGTTTTTCTCCGGCGGCAAGTATCATGGCATATTCACCAAGAACTTGGTATGCAAAGATGGGCTGAGCAAAGTTATCAGCAATTCGAGAAATAATATCAAGATAGAACGATGCAGGTTTAATAAGAAGAATATCTGCTCCTTCTACAATATCAGCAGTAGCTTCTAGTACTGCCTCATTTTTCCGTGCTGGAGTCATTTGATACATATGCCTAGTGCAGTCGGGATATTCATCAGAGTGCTTTCTTTCCCCATATAAGGCCGAAGAATATTTAATAGCATATGAAAGAATAGGAAGCATGGCAAAACTTTGGCTATCAAGAACGGTTCGTATTGCTTGTACTCTGCCATCCATCATATCGGAAGGGGCAACAATATCTGCACCAGCTTTTGCGTGAGAAAGAGCGATAGATGTAAGAATATCGATAGTAGCAGCATTATCTATGTATCCATTTCGTATAATCCCGCAATGGCCGTGGTCTGTATATGCACACATGCAAACGTCCGTAATGATAACAAGAGTAGGAAAATCTTTTTTAATAATTCGTAGTGTTCTTTGAACAATTCCATCATCATCAAAAGCAGAAGAAGCACAATAATCTTTTTTTTGTGGTACACCAGAAAGTAAAATAGTATGTAAACCTAGTGGAACAAGAAGAGAGAGTTCATTATGTAGACATTCAAGAGAGAGCTGGTATCTATTTGGATAGGAGAAGAGATCTTCTTGTTGAAGAGGAGTTTTTGTGTCAACAACACAAAATGGCATAATAAAATCTTTTAATGAAAGAGTAACGTCTTCAAAAAGAGAGAGTAATTGGGGCGAATATCGCAAACGTTGACCATGATACATATATTCTCCTAGAAAACAACGGAAAGGGAGTATACAATATATAATGGCCAATGTAAAGAAAAAGCGATTGAGGGGAGTGAGCAAGTACAAAATCCCCTCATAGTATGTTTATTGTTGTAGCAATATTCCTGTATTAAGATCACCTTCAAAGTGAAGAATATGCTTCATTCCAGGGTGTACTTTGCTTTGTTTTTCTCCTTTAGTATTTTCTATAGAATATTGATTGAGTGGAAGCATTTTTTGTCTTGGATAGAGTGCTTCTGTTGTTTGAGATGTATCCCAAGGTTGTCTTACAGATATTTTATATGTAGAGGGTGATAATTGTTCTTCTACTCTAGCTACAATGGTTTTTGTTTTTTCAGGATGAAGAGGGGTGAATGTTTTTCTAACATTATTTGGGAGAAAAAAGCCACTAGAAAGAGGTCTACTTGCATGAGAAGAAAGCATAGTAAGGTAATTTTGTAAAGTGAATGTGCCTTTTGCAAAATCTACCATGGCGGTTTTATAGGCATCTACAGCATAAGCAAGGTATGCAATACTCTTCATGCGTCCTTCTATTTTAAGAGAATGTATGCCGCTAACAAGAAACCAAGGAACATATTTAATAAGGCATAGGTCTTCAGAAGCAAAGATTTTTGTATATTCTTCATCTTCTTCCATATACCAAAGAGCACGATCTCTCTTTTTTTCTTTAAGAGCAAGAGAAATGGGTTCTTCTTCAGCAGCATATTCAAAACGACATGGTTGAGTGCAAGCTCCAAGGTTAGCATCGCGTCCATTTGTCCACTGTGACATATGGCATTGTCCAGAAACAGCCATGCACATAGCCCCATGTACAAAGGCTTCTAATTCTATTCCTGTAACATTTTTAGCAATATCTCTCATTTCTAGTATATTAAGCTCTCGTGCAAGGTTTACACGGTGTACGCCATAATCTCTCCAAAAAGCAATAGCAGAGGAGTTAACGGTATTTGCTTGGGTGCTAAGATGTATTTCTGCAGAAGGAAATATCTTTTTTGCAAGGTGTAATACACCAGGGTCAGCAATAATTAACCCATCAATTGCGGAAGAAGAAAGTCGTTCAAGAGAATCTTCTAACTCTTTTTTGTGTTTATCATGAACAATACTGTTAAGACAATAATATACTTTGGCTCCAGCACTATGTGCCTTATTAAGCGCTATATCAAGGTCCTCCCAAGTAAAACCTCCTGTTCCAGCACGAAGATTGAGGCCTGTGCCACCAAGGTAAACGGCGTCGGCTCCATACAATAAAGCAATTTCTAATTTTTCCATAGAACCTGCAGGAGCAAGTAATTCTGGCAATGTTTTCATATAGTAATTATGAGAATATTTCTCATATCTCCTTTGTTATTTGGTCTTTTTACATAATGCACAGCTACTGACGAAGTGCATAAACATGTATTCTAAAAAAGCATATGTACACAGTTATTTTATATACACATAAAAAAGAATTGGTACAGATTCTTCTTATGGATTTGTTTAAGAAAAAATATATAGTATTACTGCATAATGATATAGCGCACTGCAGAGATGTGTGTTCTTTTTTGTGTTCTTAATAAGTATATATTCTAAAAGGGAATAATAAATAATTTCAAATATATGTATGTTGATAGTGTTTAAGAATTCCCTGTTTATGTATAGTATGCTAAGACATGCCATTAGCATTTTTGAGATGGTATTTGACCAAGCCATAAAAAGGGATCTTTCATATACATTGCTTTTTGGAGCATCTCTAAAAAATGGAATATATCTGTTGTGCACTAGAAACCTTTGTGGGTATCTCTACTATTTTTTGTATAGCAAGGGCCGCAATGTTACCGTTTTCCGTGCTCTGCTACTATAGTATGTATATGAATCTTGTCAAGAAAAGAAAAAGATAATTATATTTTTCTCAGCCATGGTATAGGGAGTGTTTGAGAGAAATGCATTTCACTAAAGATATTTTTAGTGTGTAAAAGAATACAAACACGTGTATTTTCTATTCTTGTAGTATAAAAGAGAGAATATTTATAAATATGCGGTGAATTACGAAAATTTTATAAACGAAATAATATAGTTTTTACAAAATGGTATATTTTTTTAGGGGATGCCTACTTAATGGGTTGATAATAGCATTTAATGTGAGCAGAACTATGGCAAAAATCGATATAAAACATATAGGAAACAATATACAATTGAAACGTAAGGTTAATAAATTTATTGGTAAAATGGACATCTCACTTATTAGTGTATTATATAAGTTATTAAGTGAATATCCTATTTTTCCATGTGCTAGAAAAGGTATAGAATAGCGAGAATTTCTTGTAAAAAGAGAGAGTACACATTGTGTGTTTTATTCCCATAAAAGAATATAGTATAGCATTCTAGACTTTTATTAAGAATGGACTGTTTTTAATAAGAGATTTTCTGTAAAAGACGTCCTCTTTCTTTTTTATTATAAAATAGATATAGTGTTTAGATGGGAAAATTAGATAAACATATACGCTCTCAATCAAGAAGAATATCGTACTGTATTATACGAAAAGCAAAACAAAGTGCTAAACCATTGCAACATGTTCTTTCCAAAAATCTTATAGAATATGGTGAGAAAGAGACAATAGATACAGCACGTATTACAGAAATGGTATATGGGTATTTTAGATATGCTATTCGACTACATTCTTTATTATCTCTTACTATTAAGAAAATAAAAAAAATACCAGAAGATATGTTACAATTTCTTGCATGTGTTTTGTATGAAATTATATATATGGAATCAGGACAAGAATCTTCAACAATATTTACTGCTGTGGAAAGTATAAAAAAGACATATGGAATTGGGCTTGCTTCTTTAAGTAATGCTGTACTGCGTAAGATAGCAAGAGATAAAGAAAAGTATCGTTCTAATATATGTTATGAGAATAGAGAAAGTGAGGCAATACAGGCACAGCACTATTCTCTTCCATTATGGATTTGGGAAAAATTACGCGAGCAGTTTGGAGAAAGATCAGAAGAATATGCTTCTTTTTTTCTTAACCGACCAAGGAAAGTGACAGGATATAATGAAAGTGCAGTTGCATTACTACAGGCTTTTAAAGTAGAGTTATGGGAAGGTTCTATATGGGATTGTTGCTCTGGTAGAGGCGGTAAAAGTGCAATATTGCAGAGCTATAATAAAGATATAGCTGTGATGAGTGATATATATATAAGGCGTTTGTGTTATGTAGGGAATACACAGTCTCATAAAAAGATATGTGCGGATGCATCTTTTCCTCCATTTAAAGAAAGTACATTTGATATAGTAGTAGCGGATGTTCCATGTTCTGGTTTTGGTACGTTAATGAAAAGACCAGATATCAAAATAAAAAGAACAGAGGAAGATATAGTGACATTATGTGAGATTCAGAAGAAAATATTGTATGGAGTGTCGCCCACAATAAAGCGTGGAGGATTTTTGGTATATATAACATGTACATGGAATAGAGAAGAGAATGAAAAACAAATAGCAGCATTTTTGCATAAACATAAGAATTATATACTACAACAAGAATATAATAGTCCTTTGGAGTATAACGACATATTATACGGTGCAATTTTGCGAAAAGAGTGATGCATTATAGTGTTATATTGTGAATATAGTATGGTGAGTGAGAAATGTTATTCTTTATATGTGTGGAACCAAAAAGCTTGATGTTGATGGACTCCGTCGTCTACAATATCTACTTTCTCTATGCCGTATGTATTATAAAGAGATTCAAGGCTTTTTATGGAAGGAATATTATCTGTAAAAGCGCTAATAAGTACTTTAGATATATTGAGCTCTCTAGCAGATTTAAGAGCCATTGGGAGAAGTATTTTCATATATCCTTTACCTCTTGCAGAGGGTTTTAATGTGTATCCAATGTGTCCTGCTATAGTATCTTCTGGCAATTCAGTTCGAATAACAATTTTTCCAAGGAAAGAACTGTTATTTTCTAGTATCCATAATTCTTGGCTTGGAACCCAGCCTTGTGGGAGATCTTCACCTTTGGAAAGTTTTTCTTTTGGGAGAATAACGGTATTATAAAAATCATTTTGTATAGCACCAATATTGTAATTAAGATATTCTCTAAGCGATCGGAAAGACGTGTTATTTTCTTTCTTGAATTCGAGTACAGCATCAATAAAGGAATCTTTGTAGCTTAGTGTTGGTTTTTGCAGTGAAAGCATTGTTTGCATATTCTGTGTCTTATTATGAGAAAATATTGTTATGGGAAAAGAGTTAATGATTGAGCAATAAGAATGCCAAAGGTTATGGTGGATGAAGAAAATTGAAAAAAATCAATAGACATCATGTAACTTTTATAATCTGAGTCGCAAGTGGCATAGTAAGAAGTGACAGAAATTATAGCGTATTTACGGGAAGGAATAGATATTGGTAAAATATTCTTGATATTACCAGTGCTCACAATATTGTTTTTTATATTCTACATGAAATACGTTGTAAAACTGTTATTATTTGCTGTATTTGTGATAATAAAGGGCAGTTATTATTGTTTTGGTAAGCCAATAAAATACGACAGAGTGCTTGAAAGAAGTGTTGTTTTTTTGATACCGAGAATACGTTATTTTCTGGAAAAAAAGAGCTTTATATAATTTTATTTTTACAAGGAGAAGGGAATGACACTTGCTAAAGAATTTTTTAAAGAGATCCATTCTTTATGTAAGAGACAGTTAACTGTTATATTTGAATACTACTCATAGTGCCAAGTAATACTATATATGCGAAGTGCTTGAACCTGGGGTTTCTTATAAGAAAAGAAAGATATAGACCTTTAAGAAGTAGTGCAACAGTATACCATACCACTACACTACTTCTTTGATTAGGTAAATGCATAAAGATAAAAATAATCTGAGAAAATAACAATACGAAACAGATAAATGCTATTGCAAAATACTCTTTCTTGATAAAAATCCTATTAGAATTTATATGCAAGAGTCAGTAGGACATTAATATCGGAAAAATCAATTTTCGAGAACACAATGTCTTGAGGAAGACCTTGAGGAATAGACATATTCCTTGATAAACCAAAATCAATATATCGTACACCAAGATCGATCAAAACATTTTCTGTAATATAGTAACCAACCCCAACCCCCGCATTCCAAGCAAAATTTGTAGCTGTGGACGTACGTGATCTAAGCGGGCTACGAAATTGAGTATTAAGTATAGACAGGCCAAGGCCCCCACCAGTGTATAGATATACGCTCTGTGTGAGGTAAAAATCTACATACGCATTTGCAAATAACGTGTGGACATTATTATTGGCTGTAAATTTTTGAAATAGAAGAGATGAATCTTGCTTAGCTGCTGTGAATGTAGCAGAAGACGGAGCTGTGAATGAATATTCAAAAGCAGGCCTAATGGCTATGTTGGATAGTACTGGAATAGTTAACCCTGCAACAAAACCAACAGAAACAGCAGAGGCAGACCCAGATTTATATTTAAATGAGGGATCTGTTGTAACAAGGCCCTCTATGTTGGTAGCAGAGCTTTTCCCAAACATCATATAATTATAACCAAGTGTTAGCCCTGTATATGTAGAAAATGTATTTGCAGCGTGCGCTGTATTAAATGATATGAAAAAGAGAAGAAGGAATATAGGCATTGAAAGTGTGTGTTTTTTCATAAAAACCTCCAGGGTAATCCAGCAATGCAATGTATTTGCAAGGGAGAATATAATAGTTATATAGTTGTATGAAGCTAAAACACATAAGCAACGGTAAGAAGAATATCTAAACTAGAATACGTAGCTTTTGGCATTTCTATTATTGGAGTGGAACCATTAGCAAATTGTCGTTTAGCGAGAGAGCCAGAATCTGTATAGCGAGCGCCTAAATCGATAAATATTTTTTCTGTAATATGGTATCCAACACCGCCACCAGCATTCCATGAGAGCTCGGTACTATTCTTTTTGGTATTACTAAGTCCATTAGGTGCTATAAGGTTAGCACTGATAAAGGATACACCAATCCCGGCTCCCACATAAAAATATAATTTTTGTGTGGCATACATATCCAAGTAGAGATTAGCAAAAAGCTTATGAATGGTGGTTTGTTCATTAAAAGCAATATGCACGTTATCTATACTATCAGGTAACGTATGTAGTGTAGAAAATGGTGTGGTATAGAGGTATTCAAGGCTTGTGCGTACGGAAACAAAAGAGGCAAGAGGTATAGACATTCCTGTTGTGAGCCCTACAGGAAATGCTGAGGAAGAGGAAGATTGAGAGAATTTTCTGGCAACACTTGGCCCAGATATAAGAGATGGATCTGCTCCGCCAATAATTGGGTAATTATATCCCAATTTAGCCCCCATATAGAAAGAGAGAGAAGTGGCGTTCACTTCTTGTACGGGTAGGATACAAATACAAAAGAATAATATCCCATATAAAAAGCTTCTTTTCATAAAACCTCCGGGCGGATAAATAATGTATGGAAAAGTACCATGTGAATGGCAGAGCATCTACTGTGAGGATAATACAAATAATAAGAGGAGTCAAGCAGTGAATAATAAGACTTTTCTATCTGGAAGAGATAATGATCAAATAGATACCTACTTAAGGTAGGAAGATATTCTAGAAAATGGTATACAAGCATTGAAATTACTAATGATATAGCTGTTGTTAACTTCTTTGCTAAGATAGAGGTATTTTTTGTGGTATAATGTGTTTATTACATATAAGAATAAATAGTATTCATACCAACATTAAGAGTTGGCAGAATGGTATTCGCAATTGCAAATTTGTGTTATTCTTCACTGCTAGGAAGAATAGAATATTTATTTGTGCAGATAACGATTATTATGTAGCAAGGTATAAAGAGGCATACTCCACATAGCAATATGTATAGTGTTGTGTGGTAGTCACGGCAAATAATGTTTATGTCAATGTATCTGGTCTTCTTCATTTTTTTAGAATAAAGTTAGAATAAAGAATGAATAGTACACTTGAGTTACTCGATAATAGTAAGTGAAAGAAGGTGGTGTATGGTATTAAATAATGTTATAAATGTACAGTGCACATGTGGAAGGATATCTAAAAGAATGTGGATATCTTTGGTATTTGTGTTTGAGAGTTATGCTCATTAACGATCTGCTATGTAACAATAATATTAGAATATGCATAGTAAATAGTTATAGTACTATTTGTTTTTGACAATAAGATAATTCACACAGTATGGAGAATATTAATTGTACAATTATCGTGAGCGTTATTGTTTAAAATTGTTTTTAAATAATTTTTAAAATATACTTTTTATTGACGTTCCTACAATTATCAAATACCATCATGAAGTTTTTAAGAAAGGACGTATAGCGTGTCATTGTTTGCTAATATAAAAGAGAGATGGGAAGATAAGGGTGGATATAAAGATATTTTGCGAATAGGGTTGCCTCTTATTGGAAGTAACCTATCGATAACCATTATGGAATTTACAGATAAAGTTTTGCTAGGACATTATTCCGTTGCTTCTGTTGCGGCTGTTGGTCCTGCTTCTTTTGCACATTTGTTGTTTTATGTAACATTTATGAATATTATCGGTTTCACAGGTATTCTAATAGCGCAATATATAGGTGCAAAGTCAGAGGAGAAAGTGGGTAAAATAGTGTGGCAAGGTGTTTTTATAGCATTCTTTTGCGCTATAATATTGTTTGTATTAGCGTTATTTTCAGAGAGTATTTTCAGGTTTGCAAAGCAATCGGAAGAATTAATTCCTTTAGAGAGGGCATATTTTGATACATTGTCATATACGTCAATAATCCCTCTTTTTAATGGTGCTCTCATAGCATTTTTTTCGGGAAGAGGAAGAACTCTTGTGGTAACATTTGCGGTTGTCGTGGCAACAATTATTAATATTCCTTTAAATTATCTTCTCATATATGGATACGGAATAATCCCTGAACTTGGTATACAGGGGGCTGCAATAGCAACAGTCACATCTTGGTCGATACAGCTTTGTATTTTATCTTTATATACATTTACTAGTGAGAATGAAAAGCACTATGGTATTTTTTCTTCTTTTACATTTGATATAGCGCTGATACGCAGGATACTATATTTTGGTATCCCGAGTGGCTCATTCAATTTCTTAGAATTATTGGGAGTAACAATTTTCATGTTTGGCATAGGGGCATTAGGTCAAGTGGAATTAGCCGCTACAAATATAGCATTATCTTTAGATTTATTTAGCTATCTTCCTGTTACGGGTTTAAGTGTCGCTGTGTCAATTATAGTTGGTAGAGCGATGGGGGAAGGTAATAGTTCTGTTGTGAAAAGAACATTGTGGAATGCATTGCATATAGCATTATTATGGCGTACATTTTTCTCAATGTTATTTGTAACAATACCACTTGTATTATTTAGTTTATTTGTGTCAAATAAAACATCTTCAGGTGCTGCTGCTATTTTTGCAATAGCTCCCACACTGATGCTATTAACGGCGATATATGGGATAGCAGATGCGATAATGCTTTTATTTATAGGAGTATTAAAAGGTGCAGGGGATACAATATACATAATGAAGACAATGTTCATTCTTGTTTGTATAACATTAATATTCCCTTCTCTTTACTTAATAGTGACCGAGACAGCGACATTATATAATTTGTGGGGATTATTTATAATATATATGTTTTCTGCTCTTATTTTATTTGGATTACGTTATAAAAGTGGAATATGGAAAAATATGTGTGTAGTTGGAAGAGGATAGCTGATTTTCTTGTTATAAGCAGTGCAGGTACTATAAAAATACTTATTTATATTTAAGATAGATAAAAAACATGGGCAGCCCATTGTTAAGTAGACAAGAAGATGTCTCTAATAAAGTGGTAATACTTGTGGATAAATAAGTGATATTATTTGTGAGAATAAAAATTATAGGGGTTTATGTTAGTGAAGGCAAAGAAAAGAGATTTCTAGCATTTTCTCCTGTTTTTGTCCAAATATCTTTTAAGGGCATTCTGAGTTCTTGTGCAATTGTATCTGCAGTATAAAGGATGTATGCAGGTTGGTTTTTTTGCCCTCGTTTTGCTTGTGGGCTAAGATAGGGTGAATCTGTTTCAATAAGCATTTTGTCTAGTGGAACAACATGAATAGCCTGTCGTATTTCTTTTGCGGAAGGGTACGAAACGTTCCCAGAAAAAGAGATATGCCAACCTTGCTTAATAATATATTCTGCTATAGTGGCATTGCCAGAATAACAATGCCAGACAACGGGGTGGTTTTGCATAGAGTGTTGTTCTAATAAAGAAATAGTGTCATCAAAAGCATCTCTTGAATGAATAATGAGCGGCAAAGAACATCGCTTTGCTAAAGATATTTGAGCTGTGAATGCATGTTCTTGTATTTCTTTTGGGAGAAATTCTCCAAAATAATCTAATCCTGCCTCTCCTACAGCTTTACAACGAGAATCTGCGCTAAGAATGGCATATAACTCTTCATGTAGGGCATCTGTATAGGTAAGTGCGTCGTGTGGATGTATTCCAATAGAGAAAAAAACAGAGGGTATAGTATCAAAAAGATACTTTTCTTTCTTATATTGTTCAATATTAAGAAAAATAGTAATAATATTGGCTATTCCAACAGTATGTGCATATTCCACAATAGTATTAAGGGAATCTTCATAATATTCTGGGTAAAGATGTGCGTGGGAATCACAACCTAGTTGTGGTACAATGAAATCATCCAAATTTGGAAATGGTTTCTTTTTCATTATGAAGAGATACCAAATTCTTGTAGCATAAGGGGATCTTCTCTCCAATTTTTTTGAACCTTGACCCAAAGAGTAAGATGTACTTTCTTCTCTAAAAGTTCTTGGATGCGTCGCCTAGATTGAATACCAATTTCTTTAATAGTAAGACCTTTTTTCCCAAGAATAATAGCTTTTTGAGAAGGTCTATCAATAAAGATAGTGGCATAAATAACGGCTTTTATATTATCTTCTTCCCACGTGTCTATTTCAACGGCACTAGAATATGGTACTTCTTGATCGAGTTTAAGAAATAATTGCTCTCTAATAATTTCTTTTGCCATAAAAGAGAGAGGAGATGTGGATATTTGGTCTTTAGGGTAAAGAGCTTCTTGTTTTGGTAATACTTCGTAAATAAGGGTAGAAAGTTCGTGGATGCGATCTTTTTTCATAGCAGAAAGTGGAAAGAGTTCAGCATTTGGAACAATGGCATGTAATTTTTCTAAAGTAGGGAGCATTCTTGCTTTATCAGAGAAAAGATCCGTTTTGTTTAAGATAATAAAAAGAGGTCTTGTTTCGTACGAGAGTGCATGTAAAATATCGTTAAGGTCATTTTCTAAGAAGTGGGGTCTTGTAATATAAAGATGAATATCGACAACGAGCATAAGAATGTCTGCTTCATGTTTACTTTGAGTAATAGCATGAGACATGGCCCTTTGCAAAAGACCTTTATGTGTTTGAAAACCAGGAGTGTCCATAAAAACAACTTGCATATATTCTGTTGTGTGTATTCCGATAATTTGATTTCTTGTTGTATTTGCTTTAGGGGTAACAATAGAGACTTTATGGTCTAATATGGAATTTAAAAGAGTAGACTTTCCTGCATTTGTTGGCCCTATTAAAGCGACACTGCCACAACGATATTCTTTTTTCATAAAGACAAACTCCTTGGTAGTAAGGTATAACAACATATGCCATTTTGCAAGGAAATAATTATATAATGGGTATGGCGAGTAAGAGTGAGTGCTTGGGAAATTACTAAATATACCTTGTTTTATAATGAGAATATGGTATACCACATGTGGAAAATAAAGAGATTATTTCTTTGGAGAATTAGTGTGAGAAAATATATCTGTGCAGTAGTGGCTCTCTGTTGTAGTGTTATGTTGGCAGGATGTTCTTTATTAAAATTGGAATTAAAATCGGATGCTATACCTCTTTCTCCTGAAGAACAAAATTTACGTTTGTTGGCAAGAGAATATGGTGAAATTTTCTTTGCAGGCATTGAGGAATCGGCCAATATAATAGTGAATAAATCCCAGAATGTTATCTATAAAGAGAATGCAATTTTGTGGAAAATATATGCAAATTCTGTTGCCATAGATGCAATTTATAAAAATCAACCAACTATTGCATTTATGGATATATGGGCTTTTGTTGCACAAATGCAAGTATACTTTACGAAATCGTCTTCTACGCTTTTTGGTAAGGAAGGGATATATGCTTTAGAAACAGTGAATCGACTGTACAATCAAATAGATACTATCGCAAAACAACAATTTTCAAAAGCTAACTATGAGAAGGCAAAAGAATTTCTTGTTTCCTATGTAGAACAATATCCAATCGAATCAATTCAATTTGTAAGGCAACCTATATACACAATGTGGCTTGAATCTGTGAAGAAATCTCAAGATGAAGGGGAAGAAGTAGCGTTAAAAACTGTGGGGACATTGCCAGAGGTTTTAACAGATACGTCAGATAAAATGAGTGTATTAACAAGGCAGATGGAGAAAACATTATTGTGGAGAACAGAAATAATGATGTTGCACGGGGAAATAGATCCTACACTGTTTGGGAAAACATTGGACAATGTGTATGTTGCATCAAAGAATATAGAAGTTATTTTACGAGATAGAGATGCATTGATGGAATCGATAAGTAAATCTTTAACACAAAGAATGCATGTCCTTTTACAAGAAGTGGACTCTGTAGCAGGAAAATATGGTGATCTTATTTCTCAAGAAAGGGTGTTAATAGCAGAAGAAATAACGCTACAAAGAGTGGCATTAGCAGAAATGATAGAACAAGAACGTTCTCAAATTCTTCTTCAGGTTGAGGCAATGAGAAAATCGACAGTAGAAGAAGTATTTGCTCAAGTGCAAAGTTTATTTAGTAATATATTGTGGTTACTTATCGTGTTATTTTCGGTTGTTTTATTTATTCCATTTGGTGTTGGTGTTTTCTTTGGACGAGTATTAAGCAGGAAGAAAAAATAGGCTTTTAGTAAAAGAGAATATTCTTTAGAAAGATACCCTTAAAGGGATTCTAAAAAGCGATATAATGAGGTAAACAACGTGAGATGAGGAAGTTTTGTTCATGCTGTGAATGAATGGTGGTATAGGGTACTATGCTTGAAACAGAAATAAGCGTAGTTGCTATTGTGGATATCGATAGAAATAGTATTTGTTTCTCTTGGTACTATACCAGGTGCTTTAGGGAGAATATACAGTATATTTTATTTTTCTTGTATCCAATATAGTGTATAAAGGGAAATAAGTAATTTATGGGGAAAGGGCATATATTTTGTTCTGAAAAAAAGTATAGCAATAGTGAAGGCAATATACTCTTATAAAAATGTTAGAAGAATATTGATGGCAGTGTATAAAGTAAAAATAGTGATGTTCATTCTTTCATTAACAGTAAGCACAAAAAGCTAATTAAGGCGTAATTTTCTGCTGTAAAAGCTGTTTAAAAGTAGTTTGCGTAGAATGCGTACCATTTTCTTCTGCAAGTTTTTTTGCGTGTGAAAGAATATATAAAAGATATTCCAAGCATTGTGCTCGCTCATTGTCATTTTCTAGCTGAAAATCATATGTTTTTTGTACTTGGTCAATAAGAGTGAAAATATAATGAGAATTTCTTTCATAAGGGCTTATTAATTCCATAATGGAGTTTATTGTATTTTCTAGCATAATTTGAAAATAGTAGGCGTTAAAATATTCTGGATATTGTTGAATATCATCAATTGAAGATTGTGCAAACTCTCTTGCAAAAAGGAGGCTATTTTTCCCTTCATTAATTTCTTTTATAAGAGAGATGGCTGAGATAATATTGATGTGTCTGAAAATGAGAGCAATATCTTCTTCATTTGCCATAGGGGCATCGTAATATTGTTCACTGAAAGTGGCAATAAGAGCAATTTCATATATTTCAATGAGAAGAGCTGGGAAGTTTGGAAGAAAATGCTGGTATCTGTCTATTGCTCTTAGCACAGGAAGTGTTCTTGTGGAAAGAGAAGAATCATTTTCTAAAATAATGTTAGAATTTTGTGCAAGAGTTAAGAGAACAACAAAGCGTGTTTCTTGAGAGAACTGTTGTTCATGTTTTTTGTACATTTTTACCACACTATGGGCGTGCTGTAGAGCATCTAATTGTCCTTGTTGCTTTGTAATAGGATAAGAATGATAATATGAAATAAAGGCAAAGAGATTTCTCTTCTCATCTGTAAAGAGTTCATTAAGTAGCGGGAAGAGGGTATTTTGTTTCATGAAAAGTGCTTCTATTTCTGCGAGTGCATTTTCAAATTCTTTTTTTGTGCACTGTATAGCTTCTCTTAATGAGTTATTAACATTTGTTGAAGATGTATCTTGATAAAATAATTCCTCTTCGCTTGGGTTTTCTTCATATAGAATATCTTCTTGTTCAAGAGTATACTGTGGGTGCTGTTTTGGTTCATCAGAGCTTGTATAGTGTTGTTGAGAATTATCTAAAATAACACTAGTAGTTGGATGTATCTTTTCTTTTGGAATAAGTGTTTGTGTGGAAGATTGTGGTATATTTGTGTGAATATCAGGGCTAACTACTTGTGCAGTATGGACGTGTTCCTGCACAGTTTTTGTGGGCATTTCATTACTGCTTTCTTTATATTGCTGCACAATATGTGGCGCTGGAGAAATTTTTTCTAATGGGGGTAATTTTGGACTTTTAAGAAATGCATGTATACTACGCAAAAAATGCTCGGCAGAGTGTATTCTATGTCCTTGATTATGATGTGTGAGTGTTTCATAAATATGTTCTGTTGTGGCAATATGGCCGAGTTCTTCTTTTGAGAATCGTGTGAGATATTCACATATATCAAAGGAGTCCTGTGGTTTATATATAAATTGTGGAAAAATAGAGAATAGATTCTTGATATGGTGTGCTTTTATTTTAGAGAAACTTTTCTTAACAAGAAAATGGATGGAATCGATATCAAAGGGTTTAAGAAAGTACTGTGAAGAAAAATGCTGAATGAGATACTCTTTGATGGATTCACCATAAGAATAGGCAAAAACATCTTCAATAGCAGAGGAGAAGAAGGTAATAAATGTTTCTTGTAATTCTTTTGGATTAGTTGTAAAACGGGGTAATATTGTCTTGTGTGGATGCACACTTTCTAAAAAAGCAATGAGTTGTCCATCTTCTTTACTATATACATTATATCCATTCATGCCTGCTTCAAAAAGCTGTTCCATAGTAGTTATACGAGTATTTTGTAACATAAAACGTTATCTCCTAAAGTAACATATGCATATCTATTGTTAAAACTATTAAAAAAATTTAGGGCAGTATTTTCCGTGTGGAATAGAACACTGCAAAATAGATGCATATGCTATTTAAGAGGTGGTACAATATCTGTTATGGAGTACGAGCTGCGTAAATAAGTTCCACAAGTTTTCCATATTTTGAAATAGTAAATGTGTCTCCCACAAAAAAGTTAGGGTCCTCTTTAGGATTAACGACTGGGCTATGTTTTTTGCTAGAAAAGAATATAATAGCCATGTTATTTGTGGGATCTATAAGAGAAAGTGTTCCTGTAAAGCCTGTATGGCCATATGCAGTGTTGGGGGCAAGTGTAGAGAACATCCATGAAAGGTAGTCTCCTTTATTAAGCCTCCAGCCCATGCCAAAAGATGGATTTGGCACAGAGGGCGTTGTGAAGAGTGTTATTTCATCTTTGGAAAATAATTGAACAGATCCATAACCGCCACCATTTAGCATAACCTGTGCTAGGACGGCAAGATCGGATGCTGTTGAAAAGAGTCCCGCGTGTCCTGCAACCTGTCCCATATAATAGCTTCTTTCATCGTGTACTTCGCCTATAATTGTTTTTGTGCGTATATTGGGATATTTTCTAAAGTGATCTCGTGTATTACCATTTCGTTCTGTTGCAGCAATGGTACTGCTATTTTTTTTCTTTTGCAGTGGGGTATAGAGGGTATTTTTTAAACCAAGTGGGCGGTAAATATATTCCTCAGCGTACGTATCAAGTGGCATAGCAACTATTTTTTCTATTATGAGGCCAAGTAAAATAAAGTCGAGGTCACTATATGTATTTTCTGTTCGAGGTTTATGTATAAGATCTGTACGAAAGATACTTTGTATCATAGTTTTTTTATCTTGTGCAAAGAGATCTTTTGCGAGTACGGGATCGAAATAATCGATATACGGTGGGAGTCCAGATCTATGGTATAAAAGGTCTTCAATAGTAATAGTATCTTTCCCTGTAATTGGACTATTGGGGTTATCTACAAATTCTGGGAAATAGCTATGTACTGTACTAGAAAGCTGGATCTTTTTCTCATAGAGTAGTTTTTGTATAGTAAATACAGTGGCAAACATTTTTGTATTGCTTGCTATATCATATAATGTGTCGGTGTTAACTATTGGAGGATTTTTTAGTAACGTATCTTCCTGCCATATTTGTCTGTAGCCAAATGCTTTGTGATAAACAATGGAATTATCTTTTGTGATAATAATTTGTGTGTTTGGATATCCCTTTTTTATTTCTTCTGTAATAAAATCTTCCACAGCACGTAGTCCCTCTTGGCTAAATCCAGCTTTTTCTATTGACGATGTAGGGGAAAGGATAGGGAAATCTTGTGATGCTGCGATGGATGGCTGTAAAAAAACACAGAACAAAGCAAAAAGCAAATAGTATATCATGGTATAATGCACCCCTTTGAGAAATATAAAGGAGTAATTATATCATATTGTTGGAGAAGTTTCTACATTTTATATGCAGAGTTATTATTCCACAGCACACGGTGCTTCTTGGCTAGAGCGAGCGTTTTCTACTATAGTATTGTAATTTCTTGTATGAGAAGAAAATTATTTCCATGTTTATAGTTAAGAAATTATTTATAGTTATAGCTATTTGGAGGGTATAGCGTTTAAATAGGCGTGAGAATTTGTAATATTGAATATAGATAGGGGCAGAGAATTTCTTGGATGAGTGAAAATATATGAACAAATAGGATAAAAGAAATCTTATTATGTGTAAATTATATAAAAATATCATTTTCCAGAAGAAATATGTATTAATGAGTGAGAAGAGTAAATTATAGGCTTGATAAATAGGAATCTTTTTTTTATACTAAGACCGCTATGTAACGAGAAAAAGGATGGTATATGGAAATAGTTGGTAAAGTACTTAATTCGTATGGTATGTTAGGAGTGTTATTTTTCTTGTCTATTACCACAGCAGGCTTTGCAATTGCATTTTCATTTTTACGTATTTATGTGGTGGAGAGTATTTTTTATAAGAGAATGTTATTACAATATTTTCCACTTTTTATTGTATTTTTTCTTTTATCATTATGTATAGAAATGGCGATATTGCTAAGGCTAGCTGGCATTATTTTCTTAGAGTACGAATTATTGCTATTTTATGCCATAGGTCCTATAGTGATAACCGTAGTGTCTATTTGGATATACAGTAGACATTGGAAAAATGAGCTAGCATCATTTTGGTTGTATTTTGCCAACATAGTGATGAGTTTATGGATGCTCATTTCCTTTTCTTTATATATTTATAATGTGTCTTATGTGGCACTTCCATTGTCACTAAAAACTATGGTATACAATATACCAGCTAGTTCGTGGTTTTGGGTTATTGTAGCACAAGCAGTTCCTTTTATGTTAATAAGTTCTCACCTTGTTATGTTATTATATGCAATGTTTCGAAGAAATAAAGATTCATATGGCAGGGATTATTATATCTTCTCTATGAAATATTCCATGAAGTGGGAATTATTTGCATCATTTCTTTCAATACTTGCGTCTATTTTCTTTTTTTATTCGGCAATAGATACAATTCCACATCTTTTTACTAACATAACGTTTATAGCACAAGGGGTGCTTCCTCTTTGTATATCATTATATATCTTCATAGCATTTGTGCAGATAGCATTTTCGAAAGAGAATCCACTGCGCTATAAAATATCTGTATTGTTAAGCACGGCATTTCTTTTCTTGGGCATATATACTCAGAGCCTCTTTTTTCGTTATGTAACCCAATGATTGTATAGTTATGAAATTCTTGCAACAGGAAAAAATGTTACTTATTGAAAGACTATTTTTGTGTATTGTGTATATTATACGGATTAAGAAAAGATAACGTCTTTGTTGTTTATTGTATAGAAAAGAAAATATTTGCTTTTGGAAGAAGAGGTATTGTATATAGTGCAATAGCAAAGGAATATGCTAGTAGTATATCGTTTTTGTGGGAATGGGGGAGTTTTCTCGAATAAAGGATAAAAAATAGAAATACTTTCCCGCTGTATATAAGCAAGAGGTATTAAATAAGAGTACTTCTTGTTGCGATGCTGTATTATATGGAAGAAAATATATTAGGTGTATGTCCCGCCGTTGGAAATATATCTTTTACAAAAAAGATATTCTAAACATGAGTGTCTTTTTTGTGTAATGTTCACAAAGATAATGTTTCTTATACGACATAAATCTCTTTTGCATGGAAAAAGCATAGATAATACGATGTATGCTTTAAGGGGATAAAATTACCGAGCAAATAAGAGTAGTAGTATGGATGTTCAAAATATCATTTTATTGGATACTCTGAAGGGATGGCATTATATTGTAGAAACATTTTTTTCTATGCCACAAAGAAAATGTATACATGCACTTTCTTTAGAACAATGTCTTGGATATATTGAGAAAGAGAATATTGCATTGATATTATACGATATGATTGTGGATGTGAATACAGTAGGCTTTTCAAATTTTTTGGAAGAAATAGAAAATACAGGAAGAATAATACCGATAGTTTTTCTTGTAGAAAAAGATATATTCCCCTCGTATAAATATGCATTTAGTTCAGTAATAGAGAAACCATTGCACTCGGTGGTATTAAGAAGTATTGTTCACGAGATACTGTGTGAGAAGATATAAAGATTCATTAAAGCATCAAGGAAATAGAGTATGAATGAAATGAATGAAGAAATTCTAGCTGAGTTTATTGTTGAAGCAAAAGAGCATATAGAAAGTGTAGAGCCTAATATTGTGACTTTAGAAAGTAACCCTGAGAAAACGGAAGAGATACTCAATGCTATTTTTAGATCTGTGCACTCATTAAAAGGAGCTTCTGGATTTTTAAACTTATCAAAAATTAATGGTATAACTCATGTGGCGGAAAGTATAATGGATGATGTTCGTAAGGGAAAGTATCAAATGACGCCTCCAATAACAGATGTTATTCTCGAAGTTACAGATATACTACAAGAAATTATTCTTTCTTTAGAAAATACAGGAGAAGAAGGGGATATCCATATAGAAGAAGTAATGAAGAATATGGAATATATTTTACTAAATCAGGGGGATATGAAAGGTAATAGTGAAGAGAAGAAGGAAATAAAGAAAAATGTCTCTCAAGAAGATATTGAGAAAACAGAAAAGAGTGATAATAGTATCGAGCATGCATTGATTGAAAAGATAATAAACACGTTGGAAAAAGCTCTTCATATGTTTGAAAATGGACCAGAAGAACAAGAAAATGTCGATAATTTATACGAAAGTTTGTCGTTGATGAAAGAAAGTGCACATGATAGCAGTTGGGAAGAGATCTATGAGCTTTGTAAGAGAACAATGGGCATAGTATCTCAAGGTAAAGAAAAAGAAGGTAACTTTTCTTTATTATCATCAATATTGGGGCAAGAAATTGAGATTATTATAGACTTGTCCAGAAAAGAAATACTATCCACTGTAGAGGAGATAGAGGATACGAATTCGGTACATTTCTTACCATCACAAGAGATAGTGTTTTCTGTAGAAGAAGTGGAAGATGAAGAGAGTATGGCTATTATTCGTAGTGTTCATATGCAAAAGAATATGGAAAAGAATTTAGAGATAAGTAATTCTGGTGCGGATGCGACAAAATCTGGCAAGAAGTCCATAAAGCAAGAAAAGAATAAGAGTTCTTTTATTCGGGTTGAATACGAGAAATTGGATCATTTAATGAATTTGATAGGTGAATTGATAATAACACGCAATAGATATGCTTTATTGACTCGTTCTTTGGGAGACACAAATAATAAATCCGAAGACGTCATTCAAAATTTATTGGAAACGACATATTCAATGGCGAGAATATCAGATGATTTGCAAGATACCATTATGAATGTGCGTATGATGTCATTATCCAATACATTTAGTCGTTTACCGCGTTTAGTAAGAGATATAGCAAAAAAAAGCAATAAAGAAGTTCTTTTTACTATGGAAGGAGAAGATACAGAATTAGATAAAACAATGGTAGAGGCAATAGGTGACCCTCTTGTTCATTTAATAAGGAATGCTGTGGATCATGGTATAGAAACAGCGCAGGAGAGAATTTCAAAGAATAAAACGGCGGAAGGCAATGTGTCTATTGCTGCATATAGAAAGGGAAATTCTGTTGTAATAGAAATAAAAGATGATGGTAAGGGTATGAATCCTGATGTTTTGAAGAGAGTAGCAATTGCTAAGGATTTATTAAGCGAAGAGGATGTAAAAAATTTAACACATGAACAAGCATTGGAACTCATATTTTTACCAGGATTTTCTTCAGCATCAGAAGTAACAGATATTTCTGGCAGAGGTGTTGGTATGGATGTGGTGAAAACAAATATTAAGAATTTAAAAGGAACAGTTGAAATAACATCTGTGGAAGGAGAGGGCTCAGTATTTACATTGTCATTTCCATTAACATTAGCAATTATAGATTCTCTTATGGTGAAGGTAGAGGGTGAAACATTTGCAATACCACTAGATACTGTTTTAGAAACAACCAAAATCTCAAAAGATATTCTTAATATAGTGGATAAACAAAAGACAATAATACTACGTGGGGAGATAATTTACCTTATTTCATTAGCAGAAAGGCTTAACCTTATAAAAGAAAAAGAATTACCAGAAATGATATCTACTGTAATAATAAAGGTGAATAATAGGAGGGTCGGATTAATAGTAGATAGTTTGTTAGAAAGGCAAGAAGTGGTAATAAAATCTCTTGGCAGTTATTTGGGTGATGTGGAAGGGATATCTGGAGCAACAATAGTAGGAGATGGAAGCGTGGTGTTAATTCTCGATCCATACGAACTTTGCAGTGTATCAAGTAAAAGCGCATAACAAATATGCAGTGTTGTGGTATTTTTATAGGAAATACATTATTTATAGTTTTCCGATTTAGTCTAAATTAGGCTATATCGCGATGAATACGTCTCAAGAGGTAAATATTCAGCGACCTACCGCTCTTCACTTATTTGTCGCAGAAAGTCCTTATCAATCCCGATTGGGGAAAGTCTTTTTGCTGTATAGTAGCTATAGAACGGACTATTGTTGAAATAGATGGCATAAGAATGTCCCGCCGCGTGTATTATTTATCGCAAAGGACATCATGGATGACATTGTTGTTGTCAATTTGTCGAATTGTTTTCTCTGTATCAAGAGAAGAAAAGGCTATCGGTCGATACAAAAGACAATAATCATTTTTAGGTATATTTCTTGCGTAGTTTGTAGTGAGTGGTAGGATTAGCAGGAGTGTGACTAAGCTTTATCAGCTATACTTGATTTATCGATAGGTTGTCGATAAATCTTCCAAATAAAGACTAATAGGCGGTGATTTGTGAGGAGTAAAAGGTTGTATTTTGACCTCACTATAGATGTTTTATAGGATTATGCACAATAAAAATCCGTTTATATAGTAAAAAAATCAAATAAAATACCGTGAACGAATTTTATGTAGTGTTTGAATAAAAAAGTCGAAACAATTCGCCAAATAGATGAAATAATATCATTTACAATACACTTTGAAACGGATACTTTTCCTAAAGACTAAATTAACGTGCATTATTGTTTTATACCAAAAATTAGAGAGCAAAAAATTAGAATTCAGGTAGGCTTTATGTTAAAGAACGTTTTATATTCTATAGCGTTATTACTATCAACCATTCTTATTTCAACAAACCTTAAAGCAGAATCATCTGCCACATTAACAAAGGCAAAGAGCACAATTGATGCTGATGTGCCTCGTTTAACAGAAATGTTTAAAGGGATTCACAAAGACCCAGAACTGGGCTTTATGGAGGTAAAGACTTCTTCAATAGTTGCCCAAGAACTTAAAGACCTAGGTTTTGAAGTTAAGACAGGAATTGGCAAAACAGGTGTTGTTGGCATTTTAAAAAATGGTAAAGGCCCAACTGTTATGTATCGCGCAGATATGGATGCAAACGCAGTTGAAGAAAAAACAGGACTTCCTTATGCCAGTAAAAAACGTGTTGTTCGTGACGATGGGATAGAAGTTCCTGCTGGGCATATGTGTGGACATGACGCGCACACAGTATGGATGCTTGGTATGGCAAAAGCATTGGTAAGTGTGAAAGACCAGTGGAGCGGAACAATTATTTTGGTAGGTCAGCCCGCTGAAGAAGTTGGCGAAGGCGCTCAGGCCATGATTGATGATGGTTTTTACACAAAATATGGAATTCCCAAACCTGACTTTTTTATAGGAATGCACACTGCTCCAATTCCTATTGGTATGGTTGCAAATATGCCTGGTGTACGTATGGCAGGAACTGTTCAGCTTGATGTTACGTTCCATGGTATTGGTGGACATGGTTCATCACCACACCTAGCCAAAGACCCTATTGTAATGGCAGCGATGGCGATTATAGAATATCAGGTCATTATCTCTCGTATTGTTGACCCGTTGGAAACGGCAGTGCTGACAGTTGGTTCCGTACAAGCTGGAACGGATAACAATGTTATTCCAGAAACGGCGTTACTCAAATTGAATTTAAGGTACTTTAACCCTAAAGTAAAAGAGCAAATGATTGCAGCGATAAAAAGAATCAACGAAGGAATTGCAAACACGTATAACGTTGGCAAAGACAAAATGCCAACAATAGTTATAAAGGGAACTTCTGAACCTTTGGTGAACGATACAGTATTGGTAGAACGTTTGAATACACCGCTCAAATCCCTTTTAAGTGAAAAAGGTGTTTTAAACGATATACCACCGGCACTTGCTTCTGAAGATATACATTTATTGATGGCTGGTAACAAAGACATACCTTTTGCCTTTGTTCTTGTTGGCATTGCAGATCCTGCTGTTTTTGCAAAAGCACAAAAACAAGGCAAGCCTTTCCCATATGCACCGCATAATCCAAACTATATCGTGGATTTACAAGCTATCCCAATGGGCACCAAAATAGCAACCGGTATGATGTTAGAACTATTGGACAAAAAATAAAGAAAAAACTGCTCTAGAGTTGATTGGTGTTTCATTTCATTCTCTTTGCTATTTGTTAGTATTCTTTTGCGAGCAGAATCGTCAATACATAATGAGGTTAGGCTTAACGAAGCTGTATTTGGCGAATGAAAGCTATACTAGTCGAACGTGAAGAAATAGTATTCCCTTGGAATTTATTGCCAAGAAGTCGTGTTCGCCATATGGATCGCTATTTTCGTTGAAATTCGTAAAGCAATGGATTTTTTTGAGGAGTAAAGAATGCTCGAAGTTGCAGAGTGCGAAAATGCTAGCTGTCAAGACAATATTTCCCGCTGAGCCGACCACGAAGAGAGTGCGGCGAGAAAAATTGTTGAGGGCGCAGATTGTCTTCTCGGCAAATTATTTCGCATTTTCGGTATGTGCTAGATTATGTGCCTTATTCATATTATTTTCTTATTTTCTGTGTTCCAAAAATTTGCTGGGAAACGTAAAAGAATGCTCAGCAAAAAGATCGTCATAGCTATTTTTTCTCGCAGACAGGGGTTCACACGTACTGGTCGCGCCATTTCTTCACGTCAGAAAGGCGATATGCACAAGCCCTTTGAACGTAGCAAGCGCAGGGCTGAGGCCGTCGGCTCGATACGTTTTACTAGTCTCCTTTGGCATACCGAGCACTGCGGCGACTTCAGACGTTGTTAAACAGCAGGTCATTGGCTGCGATGGTCAAGTTGTTTTCGTTCATAGCTTTCTTATTTGTTACATTGACGAAAAAACCTTGGTGCAGAAAAACAAAAAAGTCGCCAAGGAAGCCGACGAAAATCAACAAACGAAAAGATGGAAAAAGGGGGAGATATTACGAAGGATTACGAAACGAGGGGCTAGGAAAAGAGCCACATTTTATTGTTGCCATAGATGGAGAGGTGGTGGTTTTTTTGTAGTAGGAAATCTATACTTGTGAGTTGCATATAGTGGCCATAAAAAACGGGAAAAGGGAAAGAAAAAACCATAAACCTAAGTATTCTGTGGGCTATAGTTTTTGTTGAAAACAATCTTTTATTCTTGTCTAGTAGAGTAAAGCCCTGTCCAGTGAAGAGGTGGAAGAGAAAGGTGTAGCCCATTAGGAAAGCGTATTTCTGTGGCATGTAAGTAAAGAGGACTAATTTTTTTATTGTTTTTAGCATATTTGTTTTCGCCAAGAAGGGGAAAATTTCTAGAAGCCAGCTGGATTCGTATTTGGTGTGTTTTCCCAGTATGAAGTAGAATGTGTAAAAGAGAGGAATTTTTATTAAATTTATGTGGTGTCACAGTGAGAGATACTTCTGTTCCTTCACCAAGAGAGACCCCTTTCTCTTTTTTTATTAGTGTATCTTGTAGTAGTATTGGTTGTGTATTTTTCCAAATTCCCCTAACCCAAGCGAAATAATATTTTTGGACACGGTGTTCTCGCCACTGTTCATGTAAATAGGAAAGAGTACGATAATTTTTTGCGAGTATAAGAATACCACTTGTGTCTTTATCCAGTCTATGAGCAATAGTTGGGATAAATGAGAGCTTTTGAAATTCATATTCTACGCGAGACATAACAGAATCGGAATGTCTTGTTCCATTATGTACAGGGAGTCCAGCGGGTTTATTTATAGCAAGAATATTTTCGTCTTCAAAAAAAATATATTCTTTTATACTATGCGAGGAAGATGAATTAATAAGACGGCATGTATTTTCCAAAGATGTTGGGATTTTTATTATGTCATTTTGAAAAACGGTATCGAAAGCTTTACTTCGTTTTCCATTTTTTCGAATAATCCCTTTTCTTAATAATTTGTGTAATAATGTGGTGGGGATATCAAATTTTCTTTTTAGACATTGTAAAATTTTTTGTCCATCTTCTTCTTTTGAAATAGAGTATTCTTGCATATGAAGAGTATATATCAATGTAAAATAAAATCAAATCAATATATGAATAGTTGGATACGTAGAATTTTTTGATACTATCTCGTATTGTGAAGAGAACAGAGTATCTGTATAGTTGCTTATTTTTCTAAGTAATACAGTGTGTATGATATATATGAAAAAAATGATGTATTATTTTACATAGATAGTTGTCTCTTTTGGGGGAACAATAAGGGCTATGTATTGTTGTACTGTTAATGAATTAATGGCAAGAATGCTATTTTTTGTAGTGATTTTTCTTATTTCTGAGTTTACTTTATGAAAAATGAGAGTGGGCAATTAGGAGAAGGAATATGTATTATTGTTAAAAGAAAGGGAAAAGTTCTTTGCCAGAGGCGATATTTTCAAATATATAATATTACACCAGAGTATATTTATGTTTACTGAGCCCATGTATGGAATAAAGATGATAGTATAAGTGAAATACTATGAAGAATTGAGTAGTTGTTGTGGGATATATGTTGCTATTTTGTATTTAAGAACGATATGTAGTTGTGAGGTAAGAGTTATACTCCACAATGGGAAAAATGATTTTTTAAGTGGAGTTTCTTATTTTTTCGTTAAGAAAATGTGGCTGTGATACTGTGTATATTGAGACGTATGATGTAGAGAAAGTAAAATAATAAAAATGCTAAATAGATTTCATATATAGACGATATGTTGTGAAGACTCTACAACGGGGAATATATGGATATTTTTACATTAATAGGTTTTTTAATAGGTTTTGGTATGGTGCTTTCACCAATTATATTAGGTGGAGATCCGCATGTATTCTTAGATTTACCGAGTGTGGTTATTGTTGTAGGCGGAACGTTTGCTTCCATATTTGCGACATTTCCATTTGAAGAAGTTCTTCAAGCGATAAAAAGTGCTGGGAAGGTTCTTTTTTATAAGAAGAAGGATTTGGCTGAAATGGTAGAGACTATGGTGAGCATAGCAGATTTAAGCAGAAGAGAGGGTTTGTTAGGTCTTGAAAAAGTACAAACAGACAATGTAATTCTTAAAAAGGCATGCCAGCTAATATCTGATAATGCGAAAGCAGAGTTAATAGCAAAAACAGTGGAAATAGAGATATTGTCAATGCGAAGAAGGCATAATATATCTATTAATATATTTGCTAAATTGGGTTCATTTGCTCCAGCATTTGGTATGATAGGGACATTGGTAGGATTAGTGCAGATGTTATCGAATCTGTCAAATCCAGAGACACTAGGCCCAGCAATGGCAGTAGCTATATTGACAACATTCTATGGGAGTTTTCTTGCCAATTTAATATTTATTCCACTCTCTGGCAAACTTCGTTCACGTTCTTTGCAGGAAGAATTGGTTCTCCTTATTATATTTGAAGGTGCAAAGAGTATTTTGGATAATAATTCTCCTCAGTTAGTGTATGAACAACTTTCATCATTCTTGCCACAAAGCGAGCGTACAGATAATGATAAATAATGACAAAGAAGAGGAAGAATCTCCACCAGAATGGATAGGGACATTTGCGGATTTATCTTTATTATTGTTGGTATTTTTTATATTATTGTATTCAATGTCGACAATACAAGTAGAAAAATATTCAGAAACATTTAGCTCAATACGAACAAGTTTTGGAGGTAAGGAAAGTGTTCAAGGGCAAATAAGTGCAATGAACACACAAACGACATCTGTACTAGATAGTATTAGGTTGCGTCAACAAATAATAAAGAGCCAAGAGCGCACATTTAATCAAATGCAAACATATTTAACAAAGAATGGAACAGAGGGTGTTGTGGGTGCAGTTTTTGATGAGGGTGTTATTACATTGCGATTGGCATCAGAAGTTCTGTTTGGTTTAGGAGAAACATCTCTTTCTAAAGAGGGAGAAAAAGCATTGGCACCATTACTTGATATTTTTATCAAGAATAAAAATCAATCTATTAATATAAAGGGCTTTACAGATAATGTTGCACCAAACACTGGGGCACGTTATAAAGATAATTGGGAACTTTCTTCCCTGCGATCTGTGAGTGTCTTGCGGTATTTTATAGAGCATGGTATTCCTGCACACAGGTTGACAGCGACTGGATTGGGGGAGACAGACTCCTTATATCCGAACACAACAAAAGAAAATAAAGCAAAAAATAGAAGAATAGAATTTGTCTTGGAAAGGAGAGTAGTAAAATGAAAAAGAAGGAAGATATGACTCCAGAAGAAGAGATTCAGCATAGAAGAGCCTATAGAGTAGAGCCGCCAAGAAGTATAGCAATAAAGAATTTAGAAAATGCTCAGGTCTACTTTTTGAAAGACATAAGTTTTCTAGGGCTAGCATTTAATACAAAAAAGGTAAACGATTTTTGGATTGGACAAAAAATTAAAATTGATGTACTATTAAAGGAGTATATCTTTATATCTAAGATGGAAGCAGAAGTTGTTAGGATTATAGAAGAAAGTTCATTAATTGCTTGTGAATTTAAGGATAATACGGAAGATATGGAATATCGATTATCTAAGCTAGTATTAGAAATTCAAAAAGAGTATATTAAACGGAAAAAAAGAGAATAATACACTAGGGGAAAAGGTGTAAATGAAGAAACATAAGATTCTAATTGCCAATAGAGGAGAAATAGCTGTACGTATAGTGCAAGCATGTGTGAAATTAGGAATAGAGTTTGTGTGTGTATACACGAAGGAAGACTATGCTTCTGGGCACATTTCACTAGCAAGAAGCATTGCTGGAGAGAATTCTGTTTATAGGGTATCATCATACCATGATGCAAATGAACTTCTCTGTGTTGCAGATGAGTCTTGTGCAACAGCTATTCACCCGGGTTATGGTTTTTTTGCGGAAGATTATAGGTTTGCAAGAAGGGTTACAGAAAGAGAAAGAAAATTATTATTTATAGGTCCATCGTGGAATGTTATTCGAGAGCTTGGTGATAAAATAAATACTAAGAGAATAGCGAGAAGTTTGGGTGTTCCGACAGTTCCAGGATCGGATAGACCAATATATGATGAAGTAGAAGCTGAACGAGTGGCAAAGGCCTTATTCGATTTTCAGTATAAACAGAATATAACGGATCCGGTTGTGCTTATTAAAGCTTCCGCTGGTGGTGGTGGAATGGGCATAGAGGAGATAGGTAATATAGATATATTCAAATCTGTATACCGAAGAATACGCAATTATGCCTTACGACAGTTTAAGGATGAGGGTGTTCTTATAGAGCAAAGAATTAGGGGTTTTAATCATTTAGAGGTGCAAATTCTTTCAGATAGATCTGGTAAAAATCCAGTACACTTTGGAACGCGTAATTGTTCTGTACAAAGTACAGGTTTGCAAAAGCGTATAGAGGTAGCGCCTGGCTTTGATCCAAGTACTATACATTATACGTTTGATGCACAAAAAGTAATGGACGAAATAATAGCGCATTCTTTAGCAATGGCAAGAAAAATTCAGTACGATAATATTGGGACATGGGAGTGGATAATAACACAAAGAGGTATTCCTTATTTAATGGAAGTAAATACTCGTATTCAGGTGGAAAACGGTGTTTCAGCGAGAATATCAAAAATAAAGGGTCATGGTGGTGTGGATTTATTGGCCGAGCAAATACGTTTGGGTTTAGGTGAGGCATTGGGATACACTCAAGCAGATATTAGTTTTGATGGTTTTGGTATAGAGTATAGAATTATTGCAGAGGATCCTAAGCATAAATTTGCTCCTTGGGTTGGTAAAATAGAGTGTTTTGATTGGGAAGAATCTGAAAATGTTTCGGTATATACTCATATTCCAAGAAAAGCAGAGTATGATATACCTATAGAATTTGATCCAAACCTTGCATTAGCAATAGTATGGGGTCAGGATTTATCGCAAGTAAAAGAAAGAGGCAAAGAGTTCTTAGAAAGAATGATATTAGAGGGTAAAAATGACAGAGGAGAAATGTTACAATCGAATAGAGAATTTTTGGACGAACAAACAGATGCTCTACTAGAATTCAAGGTAAGTTATTAAGAAGAGGAATGATATATGGAAAATGTGAAGAAATTACAAGAATTATCTAGTCGATTGGAGTATATAAAAGACATTTTCTTA
Source organism: Desulfovibrionaceae bacterium (assembly GCA_051650105.1). Lineage (GTDB taxonomy): Bacteria > Desulfobacterota > Desulfovibrionia > Desulfovibrionales > Desulfovibrionaceae > CAMWXW01. Next base: position 2,461 of record JBOFIJ010000010.1, on the reverse strand, counting down.
GAGGAGCGTCAGGGTACAATTATAGTCTTAGAAAAGACATATCAAGAGGTGAAAAATTTAGTAGACATTTCTGCTCCAGATGTGAAAGCATATTTAGAAAGAGCAGATCAAATATTTACAACAACAGAAAGACAACTTGATGAAGTATTGTCGGCAATGAATAAGGTAAGAATAGTAAGGCATTCTCAGCGTGTGTGTTTGCGAGATATTTTGGAAAATGTGTATGATAATTATACAGAAATAGGTGGTAAAGATGAATGTAGTATAGACCCTGGTGTGTTAATAGCAAGGGCATATATAACACGCAAGAGAGGGTCTAAGTATATTAATCAGGCTGTTATGGTAATAGGGCATGAGAAGGGCCATGGTGAAGAATATAGGAACGGTGGTTCTGCAAAGCCATTTGGTAATGCCAAAGCATTGCATTACATGAATGTTGCTGAAACAGAGGGTATTCCAATACATACATATGTTTTTACTCCAGGGGCATATCCTATAGAGGATACTCCAGGAGCGGGTCAACAAATAGCAAAAAATTTATATGAGATGTCTAATTTAACGGTTCCTGTAATATCTATTTTCTCAGAGGGTGGCTCTGGTGGTGCAGAAGCGGTATCTTTAGCAGATGTGCGATTAATGTTATCGCATGGCTATTATTCCGTAATTTCTCCAGAAGGTGCAGCGGCGATAGAGGGTAGGGTGAAGCCAGGAGAAAGAGTTTCGCAGGAAATAATAGAGCAGTGTGCAAATAATTTGTGTATGGGTGCACAAGATAATCTTCGTATGGGGTATATAGATAGGATAATTAATGAACCAAGCCTTGGAGCAAAACCATATCATTATGATTTTTTTAAACGTTTACGTCAAGAAGTAATACGTGCTACAGATGAAGTATTATTGTCTGTAAGGGTGTTGTCTCCTCTTAGAACAAGGGTTGTGCAAAAGGAAGGTTCTGAAATTGAATTGGATTCATTTTCAATTACATGGGAGATGTCGAAAAGAGAGAAGCATCGTTTGGTAAAAAGGCGTCATAAGAAATTTAGAAAGATGTCTCAACATACTGGTGTAGATAGGCGTACTTTATACACACGTGTTCAATCGTATTTTCAGCAGCGGTGGTGGGATATCTATTCTTATTTTACATATAGAATAATACGGGCACAAAAAAGGAAATTAACGACGGTTTTTGAAGAAGTGGAAGCAGAGGTATCGGCATTGAGTCATGGAATATCTGTACCTGTTAAGCGATTATTTAGGAATAATCCATCAACAGAGGATGCACAAAATAGTTTAACCCGTTTATCAACGTGGGATTCCTCAACAGCACGAGGTGAATGGCGTTATGTAAGCCCAAAAGCGAAGGAAGATAGGGCTGTAAGTTGTCCTAATTCAGAGGAATGTGGTTGTTTAGATATGTGGGCAAGGGATTTGTATGGTGAATTTGCAGGCGTTTGTATGTACTGTGGTCATCATTTTCCTATGGAATACGAATGGTGCTATAATAATTTATTCGATGATGGATCAATTTTAGAATTTAATAAGCAGATAGTTGCGGGTAATCCTCTTTCGTTCCCTAACTTTGATGCAAAACTATCTCAAGCCAAAGAGAAAACAAATCAGAATAGTTCTTGTATAACATTTGAAGCAAGAGTAGATAGTATTAAAGTGGTTGTTGCAATGCTAATAGCTCCATTTAGAGGTGGTTCCGTTGGTTCTGCAGAGGGAGAAAAATTTATACGTGCAGCAGAGCTAGCCAAAAGAAAGCATCAGCCCTTTATAGCATATGTTCACGGTACTGCTGGTATACGTATTCAAGAGGGGGTAAATGGAGTTATTCAGATGCCTCGTTGTACGATGGCTGTGAGAAGATATATAGATGCAGGCGGATTATATCTTGTTGTATATGATACCAATTCATATGCGGGTCCACTGGCAAGTTTTCTTGGCTGTTCTCCGTATCAATTTGGTATACGTTCTTCAAATATAGGTTTTGCTGGAAGAGGGGTAATAAAAGAGACTATAGGTATGGATATACCCCCAGATTACCATGGTGTATATAAAGCGTTATCTCGTGGGCATATTCAAGGTGTTTGGGATAGACGAGAAACTCGTAATAATATTCGTCAGGCTTTGTATACAATGGGTGGTAATAGTTTATATTATCGTTAAGGAGTAAGAATGATGCTATTAGATATAAGTGTTCTTGTGGAGGAAATAAAGAAAGAGCCATACGAGGTGATAACAGTATATTCAAAATGCTCTGGTAAGGTATTTTTTGGTGGCCTAGAAGAGGGAACAGTGGTATATCCAGCTCTTGGGACGTGGAAAGAAATTCCCGCGACAGAGTTAGCCGTAGTAGAAAGGGAGAAAAATAAGAAGCCGATATTTGCAAGCAAAAAAGCAATTGTTAAGAAGATACATAGTGATTTAGAGGGACATTTTATAGAATCTGGTACAGAAT
>JBOFIJ010000009.1:0-227322 GCA_051650105.1 Desulfovibrionaceae bacterium | reverse complement strand
CCTCTTTTTTTGCCTGCATAAAACATAAATTGGCAGAAATATGAATGGCACTTTCTATAGTAATAGGTAATGAGCACTGTAGTTGTTCAGCATTATTTACAGAAAAAACAATAGAAGGTTTCATTGTTGTGTTATCTATAAAGATTTTTTTGATATCGATACTTACCATAATTTTCCCCTTAGTTCTCCAAGCAAAGAAAATTGTTTAGATTCTATTATGGCTGCATGTGCACGAAGGCCAGTAGCATTCTGAGTATGTGGAAGGGCTAGATGAACAGTATTAGAAAATGAATCTTTTCCTTGCCACAATGTATTTAAATCAGTGGTGATTTGTTTTTTACTTGGACGCTCTATTAAAACTTCTACTTCTGTTCCAACAAGGTTCTGTAAATGTTGTGCACTCAATTCTTTCTGCAAGGCTTGTAGCCTTGATAATCTTTCTAATGCACAGTCTTTATCAATTTTATTTTCAAATTTTTGGGCAATTGTTTTAGGTCTATCTGAATAACAAAAAGAATAACTAAGAACAAAACCAACATCTTTTACGAGGTCGAGCGTTTGTTGAAAATCCTCTTCTGTTTCCCCAGGAAAACCAACGATGATATCAGTAGAAAATGTGAGATCTGGTCTTACTTTTCTTAATTTTTCTATGAGAGACATATAGGTATTTCTTCTGTAGTGCCTAGCCATTTTACGTAAAATATTGTCTGAGCCAGATTGCACGGGAAGGTGCACTCTGGAGGAAATAATATTGGGAAATTCTTTGTATACATTAATAGTGTCATCGTCAAAATCTTTAGGATGTGGTGTCATATAGGAAAGACGATAAATTTGTGTTTGTTCTGCAATACTGCGCAAGAGATGAGCAAAAGAATTTCCACCAGAATCTTGACCATAGGCATTCACATTTTGTCCTATAAGAATTATTTCCTTTACGCCATTTTGTACAAGATTATGACATTCTTCTAGAATAGATTCTTCAGACCGGGACTTTTGCTTACCGCGAGTGAATGGGACAATACAGTATGTGCAGCGATTATCACACCCCTGCATAATATTGACAAGTTCTGTGGGGGAGTAGGAGTCGATATTACTTTTTATAGCTGGACGCTCTTGATATTCATCAACAAAGTCAAGAAGAGAGATTTTTAATGATGGATTTTCTAATATCCTTGTAATAGCCTGTGGAACATGGCTATTATTATCTGTTCCAAAAATAAGTCGAACGGAGGGGAATTTCTTAAAAAATTCTTCTCCTAATTGCTGCGCAACACAACCTCCAACAGCGATAATATAATTGGGGTTATGTTTGTGTGTATGTTGCAAGCTTGCTATACTCTGATACACTTTTTGTTCCGGACTATCTCGAACAGAGCACGTATAGATTATTGTTATATCTTCAGAAACATCTTTGGTGTGTGCAGGAATATATTCTTGTATATCATAGCCCTTAAGGGCTTTTTTCAGCCAATTAGCATCACCAACGTTCATTTGGCAACCATATGTTTGTAGTGAGTACGTATACATAGTACGTCTTTTAGCACATCTCTTATAGTAAGGCAAGCCATTATCCAGGGGATATTCTTTTTATTAGTTGGCTGTGTGATAGCAAAAAGAGGAAGAGAGAATGATAAAAATATATCTTGTGTTACAGTGCAGATATCATTGTTATGTTCTTGTGTTTTATAAGTCTTTATTCATAGCAGGAATGTCTACTAAAAAACATATATGCACTGCGTAAAAGCAAAAGATACAATATTTATAAAGGCTATAATTTCTGCAAGAGACAAAACAAAAGAATTTTGCTTGTCGTTATATTTGTGAATACGGTATATGTCTTGCATGAGGCTTTGCAAACTATCATACCGGAAAATATACTAATAAATTCTTTACTTACGTGTTATTTTATTATAGCATTCCCTATGTAGTAATCTCTATTTTGATGAAGTAGTATCATGATACAATTTTTACAGAACGATGCAGAAACAAATACAATGCTAGAGGCCATATCATTATCATTTTTGAGTCATAGGATTTTTCTTAATGAGAATCCCTATCTTTATTTAGTCTTTTTTGCTATAATTGCTTTGCTTGTTTTTTTATATTTTTTCACGAAATGGGGTGTTCCTTCTGTAAGGTTTGCTTTACAAAACCCTGTTTTTACTAAAAAACTTTTGGAATATAGTGCTAAAAATCATTCTATTTTTAATGTGCAGATTCTTTCAGATGTGAAATATCCCGCTATTGAAATGGAGATGATTAAGTTTATAAATGGTTCTTTTTGGCTGAGAGCGTTAAAGAAAGATTCCTTAATGAATGCTCAAGAACTACAGGCTCTTTTTGTTAGGTGTACGTTGTTGGCCCATGCAAAAGCTTCACAGGGTTACTATGTTTTTACAACAAAAGTGCTTAGCGAGGAACGTGCTGGAGGGTATTTAACTCTTGTTCTTGCTGAGCCTACGAAAATGGAAAAGTTACAAAGAAGGGATCATCTGCGTATTGAGCCAAGACCAGAGCATATTTTGGGAATGGCTATTTGGTCTGAAGTTATACAAGAGGGGTACTTTGTTAACCTTCCTCGTCTTTGGGGTAAACCGGTATATAGTTTTGTGCCTGGAAAGGTGAATCAGATACGTATGATGAATCTTTCTTCTTCTGGAACACGCTTAATTATTGCAATAGAGTTAGATGAAAGCAGAGTTAATCTCTCAAAGAAAAGTGTATTACTTCTCGATTTGTGGGATCCGGAAGTACAGCAAAAAGTGCGATACTGGATTCGTTGTGTGGAGCAGAATTCGTTTAAAATACGAGACACAAATGCTGTAGAGATAGGATTAAGTTTTAGGGAATGGACCACTGCTCCATTGCATGATGAAACTATACACTTTATTCCAGTATCTAAGGATGGAGAAGTTCCCCCTATTGCGAACTGGACAATGAGAAGATACCTTGAACAGTATCGGGAAGATTTACACGGTGTTGTGGGTGATTTTGATTCTTCCGAACAAGGAGATATTTTTGGACAGGAACAGGAACTTTTTGACAGTAAAAGCGAATAAAATAGGTAAATGGAAGGAGTTCTTTCAGCGTATTTCTGGGCATGTTGCTTTGCCAGAAATTATTAGCAGAGCGGAAAAAGATGGTATTATTCAAGAAGAAGAGAGAAAGATATTATTTGGCACATTGTCTTTGAAAGATCTTGATGTACAAGATATTATGACTCCACGTTCTCAAATGGAAGCAGTTTCTGTAGGAATGTCGTTAAAAGAGACCACAATGTTTATAGCAGAGGCTGCATATTCAAGAATTCCTGTTTTTAAGGATACAAAGGATACTGTTGTTGGTATTCTTTATGTAAGGGATATTCTTGTTCACGTGCTAGATGTGGAAAAACATAATAGATCTATAGGAGAATATACGAGAAAACCTTTTTTTATTTCTGAAGATCAGTCTGTTTTAACATTATTAGAAGAATTTAAGAAGAAGCGATGCCATGTTGCTATTGTTCAAGATGAGTATGGTGGAACTTCTGGGATTGTCACTGTTAACGACGTAATAGAACCCATTGTTGGTAGGCTTGATGATGAATATGATGAGATTGATCCAGACCAAGAAATAAGGAAGATTTCTGATAAGCAATATGTTGTTCATGGACAAATGCCCATTGCCGAACTTGAGAAAATAGGAGTGTTTCTACACTCTAATGTTGTGGATACCCTTGGCGGCTATCTTGCCAATATTGCTGGCTATATTCCTTCTGTTGGAGAGAAATTTTCTGTTGAGGGATACACTTTTGTTATTCTTAGAGCGAATAGGAAGCAGATAAGGTCTATTGAAATATGTATTGATTCTGAATAAGAGAATTTCTATTATATTTTTAAAAGAAAATACTGTGGGGTTGATATGAATGTTCTTTTTGTGCATCAAAATTTTCCAGGACAATATAAATATCTTATGCCCTATTTAGCACGAACTGGCCATAATGTTATTGCTCTTGGAGAGGAATGTAATATAAAAGATATTGTATATCCCGAGGATCTTAGTGTTCGAGTATACCCAACTGCTACGTCTTTTTCTGAAGGGACACATCATTATTTGCGTTCGCATGAAAATAATATTAGAAGAGGGCAAAATGTTTTAAGAATATGTATGGATTTAAGAACAAAAGAGGGCTTTATTCCCGATTTAATTTGTGTGCATACTGGATGGGGAGAGGCATTATTTTTACGAGATGTTTTTCCTCACGCCAAAATTATCGCTTTTTGTGAATATTTTTATGATAGACAATTTCTTGGAAAAATTGATGTTCCTCATTTTGAAATGGATTTCGATTCTTTATTGCGTTTTCGTTCTCAAAATACAACTCAACTTGTTAGTTCTCCTCTTTGGGATTGGGGTATTACTCCTACAGAGTATCAATGGAAAACATATCCCGATTTTTTGCGAAATAAAATATCTATTGTGCATGATGGTATTGATACAGAGAGTCTTGGTTTTTTAAAAAAAACAGAGCCTATTGTATTGCCTTCAGGAGAGAAGATTCATAAAGACACTGACGTTATCATTACATACGTGAGCAGAAATTTAGAACCATACAGGGGATACCATAATTTTGTGCATGCTATTCCAAAAATACAAAAAGCATTACCTCATGCTCATATAGTAATTATTGGAGGTGATGGTGTTAGTTATGGAAGGTCTGCTCCAGACGGAAAAACATATAGAGAAATCTTTATGAAGGAAATTGAGGGCTCTGTGGATTTATCCAAAGTACACTATATGGGAAGATTGTCTTATAATAAATTTATTAATGTTCTTTATAATTCTCATGTGCATACGTATCTCACGTATCCATTTGTTTTGTCTTGGTCTATGATAGAAAGTATGGCTATGGGGTTATTGTTGGTTGCTTCGGACACAGCATCTGTTACAGAGGTTGTGCAGGATGGGTATAATGGTATTTTGTGTGATTTTTATGATCCTAACAGCATAGCAGAAAAAATTATTTATGCACACAATTTACCAGAAGATGCCAAAAATTTGTTGAGAGAACATGCACGTGAAACGGCTATGAAAAAATATGATCTACGTTCTCACTGTATTCCAAAACAATTGGAACTCATTAATATCCTAATGAGCGGTGGAATACCAAAGCATTCGGGTTTGTTGTAATTTCATTTTTCAGAGATTGTTATCGATTGTTAGCATATTTCAATTGACAAAATAGTACCTTCATTGTAGGATTCTCCCTAACTATTTTATTATATGGAGTGTTTGGATATGAACTTCCCTTTTGCTGAAAGAATTTCTTCGCTTCCGCCGTACTTGTTTGCAGGTATAGACAAAATAAAAAAAGAACTTATGGATCAAGGTGTTGATATTATCAGCCTTGGTATTGGTGATCCTGATTTATCGACACCAGACTTTATTATAGATGCACTAAAAGAAGCTGCTTCTCGCTCTGTTAACCACAGGTATCCTTCTTATGTTGGGATGCAGGCATTTAGAAAAGCTGTTTCTGAATGGTATGAGAAACGATTTACTGTTTCAGTTGATCCAAATTCTGAAGTAATAGCTCTTATAGGGTCTAAGGAGGGAATATCTCATTTTCCTTTTGCATTTGTTAACCCGGGTGATCTTGTTCTTGTTCCATCACCTGCGTACCCCGTTTATGGTATAGCTTCTTCTTTTGCTGGAGCCATTGTAAAAGAACTCCCTTTATTAGAAGAGAATGCTTTTTTGCCGAATCTTAACGCTATTTCTGCTGATCTTTGGGATAAAGCGAAAATTATTTATATTAACTATCCTAATAATCCCACTTCTGCTTCTGCTCCAAAAGAATTTTATGAAGAGTTGATTGATCTTTGTAAAAAACATAATGTTATTATTGTCCATGATAATGCGTATTCTGAAATATATTATAGTCCTCAATATAAGCCTGTCAGTATTTTTGAATTCAAAGGGGCTAAGGATGTTGCTATTGAGTTTCACTCTCTTTCTAAGACATATAATATGACAGGGTGGCGTGTAGGTATGGCAATTGGGAATAGTTCTTTTATTGCTGGTTTGGGTAAAGTGAAGGAGAATATGGATTCTGGTGTTTTTCAAGCTATTCAAGAAGCTTCTATTGTTGCATTAAGAACAGGAGATACATTTTGTGATACATTGAGAACAATTTATAAACAGCGAAGGGATGTTGTAGCAAGGGCCCTTAGTTCTATAGGTATAGATTTTATTCTTCCAGAAGCAACATTTTATATATGGGCAAAAGTACCAATGGGATATTCTTCATCTGCATATGTATCTAAGGTATTAGAGCAAACGGGTGTTGTTCTTACGCCTGGTAGTGGCTTTGGAAATGCTGGGGAAGGATATTTTAGAATATCTCTTACTGTTGAAGATGCTAGACTAGAAGAAGCTGTTACGAGAATGGCTTCACTTTCTTTATAAAATATGTATATTTCTTATTTATCACTTGGTTCTAATATGGGGGATTCTTTGCTTTTTTTGAAAAAGGCAAAGGATTCTCTTTCTCTCATAGGAACTATTTCTTCTTTTTCTTCAATTTATAAAACAGAACCGCAAGGTGATAAGGCTCAAAATTGGTTCCTTAACCAGGTGCTTTGTTTACACACAGTATTTACTCCTCATGAATTGCTACAACATTGTTTGGGCATTGAAGCTTTGTTAGGGAGAAAAAGAGATCCTAATAACCAATTTTGTGAGAGAGTAATTGATATTGATTTACTTCTTGTTGAGGGGTATTCTGTAAGTGATGTTGATCTTATATTGCCTCATCCAAGAATGAAGGAGCGGGCTTTTGTTCTTATTCCTTTGGCTGAAATTGCGCCACAATGTATTATTCATGAGAATGTAAGTGTATTAGAGCAATTAAATGAGATAAGATATAGCCTTCGAGATAATACTATTTTGCAGTAATGGAGATTGTATGTGGAAGTTGATTATTGTTCTTCTTTTAGGCTATTTTCTTTTTAGGTTATTTATGAATGATATGAAAAAAAGAAATGCTGAAAGAGAAAAAGAAGGAATAAAAGAAGATGAAGCAATGGCAAAGGATCCTATTTGTGGTGTCTATATTTCTGAGGAAATAGGCTTTACTGTGAAGGATACTGATAAGATCTATTATTTTTGTTCTGATGAATGCAGGCAAATTTTCTTGAAGAAGATAGGTTATGAAAGCACTAAAAATAGCCTTGATTCTTAATTGTGCATACTGTAGGAAAATCTATGTTTGGATATAATGAACTATTGTGGTGTAGCTTTCTATTATTTGATATGTTTATCGTTGTATTTGCTTTTTATTTTTTTGGAAAAATTGGATTATTTTGTTGTATAGTTTTAAATGTCATTATTGCGAATCTTCAAGTTGTGAAAATTGTTGAATTATTTACACTGACAACAACGCTTGGTAATATTTTGTATGCTAGTGTTTTTCTTGCTACAGATGCTTTAGGTGAGCTATATGGGAAGAAAGAAGCTAAAAAAGCTGTACTATTTGGATTTTTCGCTATTTCTTTAATGACAATATATATGCAAGTGGCTCTTGTATTTGTTCCAGCTCCGATTGATTTTGCACAAAAACCGTTAGAGGAGCTATTTTCTTTTATACCACGTATTGTGTTGGCGAGCATGTTGGCGTATTTGTTGTCGCAGTCTTTAGATCTTTATATCTATCATAAATTGCGTATATATACCACAAGATATTTGTGGTTACGTAATAATGTAAGCACTATTTTAGGACAATTTCTTGATAGCATTGTGTTTTCTTATATTGCTTTTTGGGGTATTTTTCCATTTATTGACTTTATAGAAATTGTATTCACCACATTTTTCTTCAAAAGTGTAGTTGCTGTTTTTGATACTCCATTTCTTTATTTGATTAGAAAAATACATATTTTACGAGAGAAAGATATTGATATTTGTGTGGGAGTGTGAATATATGAAGACGATATTGGATGATTTTAAAGATGGATTCCTTGAATTTCAGAGGGTATTTTATCAACCTCAGGACCTTTTGTTTAGTAAATTAAAACAAAAACAAGAACCGAAAGTATTGATTATTTCTTGTTCCGATTCTCGGGTAGATCCGGCGCTTTTATTTAATTGTAATCCTGGGGATATTTTTGTTGTACGTAATGTTGCTAATATTGTTCCTCCAGCAAAACTTTTAGCAAATAGTGTTGGAGCGGCGTTGCAATATGGTGTAACAGTATTACAGATTGAACATATAATTGTTTTAGGGCATGCACGTTGTGGTGGTATTAGGGCATTGCAAGATACGAACAATGGTGCATATATAGAGACGTGGGCAAGTACGATATTTGAAGCTAAAACAACAGTAGATTCCCTTCATTTTGATACTGAAGAGGAACGTTTGCGGTATTGTGAATATGAGGCTTTGAAGATTTCATATAGCAATGTTCTCACATTTCCTTTTATCATAGAAAGAATGGAGAAAGACTTATTGCAGGTACATGCTTGGTTTTTTGATATTGAAAGTGGAGAACTTTCAGGATTAAATTATAAAATTAATTCCTTTGAGCGGATAGTATAAATACTGTATTAAAAAGTATTTTTTATTATTGTTGTAAAAATCTTGTGTTTTTTTAGAAAATAGAGTATCCTTTATCGATGCATCGATTCTTCTGTGCATTGATTCTTCCGTACACTGGTTCTTCCGTGTACTAATTATAGGAGTTTTTAATGAAAAAGCTATTTGTCATGTATGTATTTCTTTTTGGAATTTTCTTTTCTCAAGCTACTATTCAAGATATATACGCAAATACAACGTCTGATACTGCTCTTCGGTATTATGTAGGTGGCAAGTTGGGATACACAGGGTTAATGATAGACGATTTGAAAAATGTTACGACAGGAAAAGGGAATAAAAAATATTCTGATTATCGTTCTTCAATGCCTTTAGGTGTAATGGCTGGACTTCAATATACATTCACACCTCTTCTTGCAATGAGAGCAGAGCTTGAGTATCTTTATAGATTAGAAACTACATCTAGAAATAGAATGGATTTTACTCAATATGTTTCTTCCTCTTTAGCAACACCTCCAACATTGCAGAATGTTAGTGACAATGTGGACTTTTCTTTAAGCACTCAAACTATTTTGGCGAATATCTATCTTGATTTTCTCGTTTCAGAAAGAGTGGCGCTTTATGCTGGTGTTGGTGTAGGTATTTCGATCTTAGATGCAGAAATTGATGTAACAGACAGAGTTTTTGAGTTTTATGATGATTTTTATCCAGATAATAGTTCTGAAAAAACTAATGTAAATTTTGCTTTTCAGGTGGGTTTAGGAACAAGAATAGCGATTACAAAAAATGTTTTTGCTGATATCAATGCTAGATATATTAATATGGGATCTCTCCCAGCTCTTGGTGATGCTAACTTGCTACGAGTAGAGGCAAAAACCATTCATGCAGCAGAGGTTCTTGTTGGTGTGAGTTATATGTTCTAGTAAGGAAATAATCTTTATAAAAGGGAGGTGCTTTGTATAGTAACCTCCTTTTTTTATGGATAGTATAGTGTTATTTTTGTTTTTGTATTCTGAATAATTTGATTTTTTTATAAATATATGTTAGAATGGGCTCCATCTTTTAGGAGTTTTTTGTGAAGATATCTATTGTGAATGGTCCAAATCTTAGGTTTCTTTCTGAAAGAGAACCGAATATATATGGTACTATTTCTATGGATGATATGTTGCAACAGATTACTTCTTTTGCTAAAAAGGAGGAGATCGCACTCTCCTTAGACTTTTTTCAATCTAATTGTGAAGGTGCGATTCTTGATTATATAGAAGCAAGAAGGTGTGACGGAACAAAGGCGCTTATTCTTAATGCTGGTGCACTTACGCATACAAGTTTGGCTTTGGCAGATTGCATACAGTGGGTTAAATTACCTACTGTAGAAGTTCATATTTCTCATATTTTTACAAGAGAAGAAATGCGCCATGTAAGCCTTATTGCGCCGCATTGTAACGCTTTTATTGCAGGGTGTGGGATACATGGTTATTTCCTTGCGTTTCAATTTCTTGCTCTTACTTTATACACAAAGGAGTAGCTATTATGTATTCTACAACGGATTTTCGTAAAGGTCTTAAAATAGAAATAGATGCTACGCCATATGAAATTATTGACTTTCAGCATTTTAAACCTGGAAAAGGTGGTGCTATGATAAGAACAAAATTAAGAAATATTCTCAATGCTAGAGTTATTGATAAAACATTTCGTTCTGGGGAAAAGGTTGCTAAGGCTGATCTTGAAAGTAGATCTATGCAGTATCTTTATGCTGAGGGGGTCAATCTTGTTTTTATGGACTTTATAACATATGAACAAATAGAAATTCCTAAAGAAAATATGGGTGGTAAAGACGATTTTTTGATGGAAGGGCAGGAGATAAAAGTTCTTTTGTGGAATGGAAATCCTATTGATATTGAAATTCCAATTTCTCTTGTTTTAGAGGTTACGTATACCGAAGTGGGTTTAAAGGGAGATACAGTGTCCAATACAACAAAACAAGCAAGTCTTTCTAGTGGAGCTGTTATTCAAGTTCCCTTGTTTGTTACTATAGGGGATATGGTTAAAATTGATACACGAACACGAACATATATAGGGAGAGAGTAGTTTGGTAAAAACATTACCTAGAAAAGCTCATTCTGTTAAAAAAAAGATGTCTGATCACAATAAAAAGTCAGTTGGATTATACGCGATTGTTTATTTTGTTATTGCTATTATGTTATTCTTTTCTTTCTTTTCTTTTGATGAGCAAGATATTTCACTAGATAGTGCGACATCTTCTTCAGTGGTTAATAATTTATTGGGAATTTCTGGTGCGTATATATCTTCTTTTTTTATAAGTCTTTTTGGTTGGACATCATGGGTTTTTCCTATAGTTCTCTTTTTTATGGGTGTATCTTTACTGCGTCATGAAAAGCACTTATCATGGTCACAGTTTTTTGTTATTTTTTTTGGTATTGCTCTTCTTTCTGTGTACGTTTCTGCTTTTTCTTTACAGATAGCAAATGAGAAATCTGGAGGAGTATTAGGTGTATTTCTTTATTCTTTTTTGTCTAGTGGAATTGGATTAGTCGGTATTTTTATCCTTTCTTGTGCGTATATTGCTATTTTTTGTGAGGCAATATTGGATATATCTGTTCCGAGCTTTATAAAATCACTATATTTTTTTCTAGCACAGATAAAGAATGGTAATACTAAAGAAAAATTTTTAAAAAAGAAGGCTTTTGAGCAAGAAGATATCACATTACATGATATAATGATGGAAACCGTAGATACGAGGGATTTTTCCACAAAAAATAGTAATATAAAGGAGCAGATAAAACGATTTTATACAAATTTTTCTTTATGGTTTGGAAAAAGAAAAGAAGATAAAGATGGACGAGAGGCTATTTTTGATGATCTATCTAAATTACCTTCTTATGGTTCCGCGCATTCATTTTCTAATGGTGTAGAAGAAGAGAAGGGAATATATATGGAAATATGTGATGATCCTTCAGAATTAATTTTGCCAACAAGAGATGTCACTCTTTCTTTAAAAAATCAGGATAATCCTTCCACAACAGAGTGTGCGTATGTGGAAGAAAATATATCTTCATTACCAACGACAAATCTTTTAGATCCAGTTAAAGATACGGCTCTTACAGAAGATCAAAAAAGGAAAATTGAAGAAACAGGAGCTCTGATTATTGAGTGTTTATCAGAGTTTAAAGTAAAAGCTGATCTTGTTGGATATACAGTAGGCCCTGTTGTCACACAGTATCAAATTAGGCCATTACCTGGTGTAAGAGTTAATAAAATTAAGACATTTGATAATGATATTGCTTTAAAGCTTAAAGCTAGTTCTGTACGTATACAGGCACCCATTCCAGAAACGGATCTTATTGGTATAGAGGTGCCAAATAAAAAACGCACTCTTATTTATTTTCAAAATTTATTGGTTTCTCCTCTTTTTAAAAGTGCAAAAAGTCCTTTAACTATGGCTCTTGGGAAAGATACTGCTGGAAATCCTTTTTTTGCAGATCTTGCTAAGATGCCTCATTTGTTAATTGCTGGAGCTACTGGAGCTGGAAAGAGTGTTTGTCTTAATTCTATTATTTTGTCTTTTTTGTACAAAGCTTCTCCTAAAGAATTGCAATTATTACTTATTGATCCTAAGAGAGTTGAATTAAAAATCTATCAAGATTTACCACATCTTGTGCATCCTGTTGTTACTGACGTTGAATTAGCTTGTAGTGCATTGTCTTGGGCTGTGTATGAGATGGAAAGGCGTTATACTGCTATGGAACAAATGGGTTCACGAGAAATTGGAGAATATAATGCGAAAGTGAGGACACTGACAGAAGGGCATTCAGAACAAATGAAAGGATTGCAGGAATTTCCTTTACTTGTTATTATCGTTGACGAACTTGCGGATCTTATTCTCACTACTCCAAAAGAAGTGGAAACAAATCTTACCAGATTATCACAGCTTGCACGGGCTGCTGGTATTCATATTATTTTGGCGACACAAAGACCAAGTGTTGATGTTGTTACTGCACTCATTAAAGCTAATTTTCCTTCACGAATTGCCTTTCGTGTTACATCTCGCCATGATTCTACAACAATATTGGGTAATGTGGGTGCTGAAAATTTATTAGGTAAAGGGGATATGTTGTTTAAAACAACACATACACAAAGGCTGCATGGTGCTTATGTAAGTACTGCAGAGACAGAAGCGGTTGTTAACTATTGGAAATCCAAAGAAACAGTGAAGTATTCACTTGATTTTACAGATTTTTTACAATCAAAATCTGTTTCGACAAAACATTCTTTATTTGTGGATGAAGATGATCCTATATACCACGAAGCCGTTAGTTTCGTTTATGAACAAGGAAAGGCTTCTATTTCGTCAATACAGCGACGTTTTCGTATAGGTTTTAATAAGGCTGCACGTTATGTTGAACAAATGGAAAGAGATGGAATAATAACAGCTGCAGATGGATCTCCGAAAGCAAGAACAGTAAAAAGGCCAGGCTAGGGTGTGTGTTTATTATGAGTGCTTTCATAGAATAGGTATAAGAAATAATGTAAGCATATTGTCTTTTTCTTTACAGGTTTATATAATGAGAGTATTCTAAGAAAACGTAGTTACTTAGTTGTTTAAATGGAGACGATATGCCCCTTATTATTGAAGAAGAGGAATGTAAAGAACGGAGTGAACGTATAGCGATATTGCGTAAGAAATTGGGTAAGGATCTCCTTATTGTTGGGCATCATTATCAAAATGATATTGTTTTACAACATGTTGATATTGTTGGTGATTCTTTAGAATTAGCTAGAAAGACCATGCAAGAAAAAGCGCGTCATATTGTTTTTTGTGGTGTATTTTTTATGGCAGAAACAACTGCTGCATTGGCACAAAAGCATCAATTAGTGCATTTGCCCATACATGATGCTGGATGTGTTTTAGCTATGATGGCACCAGCACGCCATGTGGAAGCATTGATACGGCGCATTAAAAAATCTAAAAATTCAATTATTCCCCTCACATATATTAATAGTACTCTCGATTTAAAAGCATTGGTTGGTAGATATAGCGGGGCCACATGCACGTCTTCTAATGCTAAAAAAGTATTAGAATGGGCGTATTCTCAAGCAGAAAATGTTCTTTTTATTCCAGATAAGCATCTTGGACGTAATGTTGCTAGATCTCTTGGAATGGGAGAGGAAGATGAATACATTCTACGAATACAAAAAGAAGGCGCACTAATAGATGAGAATGATATTAAAAGGGCCAAATTGTTTTTATGGCCTGGAGTATGTACAATACACCATCGTTTCAATTTATTGCAAATTGAAAATGCTCGTAAAGACTATCCAGGATGTAAAATTGTTGTTCATCCTGAATCTCCACCTGATGTTGTCAGTGCTGCCGACGCTAGTGGTTCTACTTCTTTTATTATTCAGTACGCTAAAGAAGCCAAAGAAGGGGAAAGTGTTATTATTGGCACAGAGTATAACCTTGTAGATAGGTTGGCTATGGAGCATGAAAAACGTGGGGTAACTATTATTCCTCTTTTAGAGACAGAATGTACTCATATGGCAAAAATAACAGAGCAAAGTTTACTTGATACTCTGGAATTAATTGTGCAGGGGAAAAGTGATAGAGTTGTTTCTATAGAAGATGATGTTCAAAGAGAAGCATGTGCGTCTATTCAAAGGATGTTAACTATTCCATAGAAATTATAAAGAGTATTGTTTGGCTTTATCTTATTTTTGAGGTGTATGAATGAAGAAATATTCTTCTCCTGTTCGTGAATGTATGAATAAAGAGCAGCACGTTTTAGAAAATTTAACAAATAAAGATACGTGGCGCATGTTCAAGATAATAGGTGAATTTGCAGAGGGTTTTGATACAATGAGATCATTGCCTATTTGTGTCACTATTTTTGGTTCAGCACGATCTAAAGAAGATTCTACTATTTATAAGGAAACAGAAGACCTTGCTTTTCGAGTTGCAAAAGAGGGATACGGTATAATTACTGGTGGTGGTTTAGGGCTTATGGAAGCAGCTAATAAGGGGGCTTACGAGGCAAATGTTGCTTCTGCTGGTATGCATATACACCTTCCTATGGAACAAGAAGCAAATAAATACTTAACACATAGGTGTGATTTTCGTTATTTCTTTATACGAAAAGTTATGTTTGTGAAACACTCATCGGCCTATATTATTTGTCCTGGTGGTATTGGAACGCTTGATGAACTTTTTGAAGTTTTTGTTCTTATGCAAACGGATAGAGTAAAAAAAGTTCCTATTATCTTATTTAAGAAAGATTTTTGGGCTCCATTACTTTTATGGTTAGAATCTACAGTAGTAAAAGAGCATTTCCTTACTAAAGAGGAATTAGATACTCTTTATATTGTGGATAGTTATGAAGAAATTATAGAAATTTTGAAGGAAGAGGTGCCATTATCTTCAGTAGAGTAACTATATTTCACAGTGTATTAGATTTTCTATAAAACAAAAGTAATTATATATTTCTGGAGAATAGTGTAGCGACATTAGCATTTTTTTCATAGTATTTAGTATATTGAGGAAAAAGATATAAGTAAGGCATTCTTTTAGTGAGTTTTTATTCTATAAATGTTTTAGGGTAGAGTATTTGTGTTAAACATTCTTTTCAGTGCAGTAAGAGAACGTACTAAAATTATTAATATTTTTTTTCTTTTAGCTAGTTTTTTCGTTTCTTTAAACCCTCTTGTATAGTTATCTTTGTTTTTATGGCGAGCTTATTCAATAGAAAATTAATGCCCCAAGTAAGTAGTAAGAATGTATTGTTTATTTGTAATTTCTTTTGCTTATTTATTAACAGCATAATAAGATATATTGTAGGATTATTCTGATAAATTGTATTCGCAATATTTTGTAAAGGTGTTATTTTTTGTACTTAGAGCTGTACTATTATGAGTTTATGTAATCTTCTTTAGTGGGAGATATAGGGTATATAGTGTGATTAGAATAGACATTACCATATAATTCTATATGTATTTTGTTATTTGGATAAAGAAGAGAAAACATAAATGAGGCACCTTTTTTAGTAAGTTTTTATTATATAAGTACGTTATGGTATGGGAAGGTATTTTTTAGCATTAATCGTATATTTTTATATATGTAATAAATGTAAAATTGAAAAAAATTTTGTACATTCTTTTCATTTATATATGAAAAAAAGGTATTTTTATGCATTTTTATAGCATTTTTGATTCATCTATGGATTATATGTGTGTAAAACTAATCTAGTACCATATAAATAGTGATTATTGTTCTTTTTTGGAAAATGATTTTTTTAAGGATTGGTAGATACCAACGTGCTTTAAGCAGTAAAAATAACAGTATTACATTTCTTCTTTACTGATTTTATTGTTGTACAAGAGGTGTATTCTTGTATATTTTGTGTTCTTTTTCTTTGGTAGATATTTTTTGTTTTACTTTTGTATTATGCACAGTGCCATGAGAATTTTTCTTTTTTATGGGAGAAAATATATAAGAAATATGTTCGAAAAGAGTATTCTAAAGTGCTATGGTGAAATTATTATGTTTTTTTACGATGTATATATAACAGACAGAAGGTATTATTGTATTGTTAAAAGAGAAAAGGGTTGGTATCTATATTGTTCTCTAGAGGACAGAATTGTTGGTATTCTTAGAGGAAAACTATAGTTTTATATTATAAAATTAGTATATATTAGGTGGAATAACGTGTTTCAGTGCTTTCAAAACAGGTATATTCTGAAAAATAACGTAATTGTACTTCTCCTATAGGTCCATTCCTTTGTTTACCAATAACGATATCTGCAATACCTTTTTTTGGGTGTTCTTCATTTTTTCTATAAACATCTTCTCTGTGGATAAACATAATAACGTCGGCATCTTGTTCTATGGCACCAGATTCTCGTAAATCTGAAAGAAGAGGTTTTTTATCTGTACGTTGTTCAACACCTCTATTAAGCTGAGCAAGAGCTATAACAGGAATATCTAATTCTTTTGCAACAGCTTTTAGGGAGCGTGAAATATCTGCTACCTCTTGTTCTCTAGAATCACATTTTCTGCTAGAACGCATGAGCTGTAGGTAATCTACAATTATCAAACCTATACCATATTGAGATTTTAGTCTTCTTGCTCTAGCTCTTAGCTCTAATGTTGTTAATCCTCGTGGTGTATCGTCTATAATAATTGGTAATTTGCTGATGGCTTCTCCTGCCTCACTTAATTTTTTCCAATCACTTGCTTCTAATTGTCCTCTACGCATCTTGCTAAGATTTACTTTTCCCCAAATAGAAAGCATACGTTGAGTGAGATCTCGTGCTGTCATTTCTAGAGAAAAAATAATGGAGCCCACATTATTAGTAGCTGAACGCATGGCAATATTAAGTGCAAAAGCTGTTTTCCCCATAGATGGCCTTGCTGCGATGATAGTAAGTTCAGATTTTTGCATGCCAGCAGTTACTTCATCTAATTTTGTATAACCAGTAGAAACACCTGTGATGACGCTGCCATTCTTGTAGCGATCTTCTAGCATTGTGAAGACATCTTCAACAAGTTGTTTTGGTGTTAAAAAATTAGCCTGCAATGTACTTTCTGATAAGGAAAAAATTTTCTGTTCTGCTTCATCTAATAATGTTTTTACTTCTTCTTGCGGAACAATATATGCTTCTTCTATAATTTCAAGGCATGAACTAATAAGTTGTCTTTGTAGAAATTTATCTCTTACTATTTTTGCATACTCTAATGTGTGTATTGCGGAAATAACACCACTTGCTAATTCTGCAAGATATGCTGCTCCACCCACTAAATCTAATTCACCTCGAGATTGTAAAAATTCTGCGACAGTGACGAGATCAATAGCTTTCGAGTAAGAATACAATTCATAGCAGGAAGAAAAGATAATTTTGTGTTGCGGGGTATAGAATGAATCTGGAGAAAGCATTTCCATAATATCTGAACATATTTCATTTCTAAGAAAAATACCACCGAGAACACTTCGTTCTGCTAGTAGATTATGAGGAGGGATTTGTCCTTGATTCTCATTCGTTGTATTGTGGGATTCTGCTCCTTTTTTATTATAATATTCTTTCTTTATATTTTTTTTTGTGGGCAGGGTGCGCTTTAGCTGCATGAATAGTTTCCTATATTCTCTCTATATTCTACTCATATATCAGTATTTCCTTTAAAGATAAAGTTATTTCTATAGTATGTGCTCATATACAATATACTTGCATTTTCTTAAGGATGATAGTATCATCTGTGCACAAAATTAGGTGGTTATATAAAGTGATAAAGACTTCACAGGGGTTTAGACACACTATAAATCTATTAAAAAAGATGCTTCTTTTGTTTTTACCTTATAAGTATTCTGTTCTCATTGCATTGTTGGCTACGTTTCTTGTTGCTGGAGCAACTGGAGGAATTGCATATCTTGTAAAACCTGCATTGGACGAAATATTTATTCAAAAAGATGAATTTATGCTTACCTTTGTTCCTATTGTTTTTTTCTTACTAACCCTTTTAAAAGGTTTTGGTAGATATATTCAAAATTATTTTATGACTCTTGCTGGTCTTAAGGTGATAGAAGATCTGCGCTCTATGATTTATAATAAGTTGATTGCTTTACCCACATCGTATTATGAACGAGAATCTGTTGGAAATATGATGTCGAGAGTAATGAATGATGTAGGTAGTATGAGAGCGAGTGTTCCGTCTCTTATTATGATTATTCGTCACGGTGTTACTATTGTTGCCCTTATTGGTGTCGTTATTTATCAGAGTGCGTCTCTTGCTGTGTATGCACTTGTTGTTTTACCTGTTGCATTTTATCCTCTTATTATTTTTAGCAGGCATATTAGACGGTATGCCAATAAGAACCTTGATATTGCTGGTGGAATTACTAGCCAATTACAAGAAAGTTTTACAGGAATTCGTGTTATAAAAGCATTTTCAACAGAAAAAGAAGAGGCTGAGCGCTTTACAAAGATTAATAATTTTCTTATCGCTTTGTCGTTAAAGCAGTCAAAAATATCAGAATTAGCGTCTCCATTAATGGAACTTATTGGTTCAATTGGAATTGGTATGATTCTTTTTATTGGAGGATATCAGGTTTTGCGTGGTGAGATGACTACAGGGACATTTTTCTCTTTTCTTGCATCTGTGTCTTTTATGTACGAACCAATAAAATCCATTATGATGTATAATAATTCTATTCAGGCAGCATTTGTGTCGGCAGATAGAATTTATACATTGCTAGATAGTCGTGAAGATATTGAGGAAGAGGGTGGTAATATTGAGTTAATAGCTCCAATCAAATCTATACAATTTGTATCTGTCTCTAAGAAATATAAAGATATATCTGCATTTGCTTTAGAAGATGTTTCTTTTGAAATATTTGAAGGAGAACGAATTGCTCTTGTTGGGCCAAGTGGTGCAGGAAAGACAAGTATTGTGAACCTTATTCCTCGTTTTTATGTTCAAACTAGCGGAAATTTGTATATAAACGGGAGAAATATAGAAGAATATTCTTTATTCTCTTTACGAAAAAATATTGCTATTGTTGCTCAAAGTGCATTTTTATTTAATAGGAGCATAGTAGAAAATATTGCATATGGTGCAGAAGGGACTCTCGATTTTAATAGGGTAATTGATGTTGCTAAAGCTGCATATATACATGACTTTATAGAATCTTTGCCAGATAAATATAATTCAAATGTTGGAGATGCAGGTTCTAAACTTTCTGGTGGACAAAGACAAAGGATAACAATTGCTAGGGCGTTGTTTAAGAATGCTCCTATTCTTATATTAGATGAAGCCACATCTGCGCTTGATACAGAATCTGAACAAATTGTTCAAAAAGCATTAGAGAACCTTATGAAGGGGAGAACAAGTATTGTAATAGCACATAGGCTTTCAACTATTCTTGAAGCAGACAGAATTATTGTAATGGATAAGGGGAAAGTTGATACTATAGGTTCGCATAATGAATTAGTAAATATATCTCCTTTATATGAAAGATTGTATACTATGCAATTTAGTAAAGGAGAATTTCTGTGAAATTATCACCGTGGCAGTTGTGGTGTATTTCTAAATTCTATAGAATTTATGCGTGCACATTTCGTTATGAGTCTTTAGATCAGGAAAGAATGGATTCCCTTATTTTAAGAAAAATTCCTCTTCTTACTGCCTTTTTTCATGAGGAGCTTATTAGTGTTGCTTCTTCCTCAACATGTTATTCTGTTCCAATTAATGCCTTGGCTATGACCAGTGCAAGTAGAGATGGAGATATTGTTGAAGCCTTATGTGCTGCATATAATATTAGAACTGTGAGGGGTTCTAGTTCTAGAGGAGGGATGAAAGCATTGAGGGAAATTAAACGAAGAGTGGAAGAGGAAGATATTACTATGGTAGCAATTGCTATAGACGGTCCAAATGGGCCTAGAAGAGAAGCAAAACCTGGTATTATTTACTTATCATATTTACTTAAATTTCCTATTATTCCCTGTAGATATATTGCAACACGTGCAAAGATATTGCATACTATGTGGGATAAAACAAGAGTTCCTTTACCTTTTACTAAAATATCTGTTAGATATGGGGAACCGTATTATATTACCGAAGAATTGACATCCGTTAGCTTACTTCTTGAGCAAAGAAAATTACAAGAGAAATTAGAACAATTGGAAAAGTAGCACTAATGGTAAAACGCATATTTAATTATATATCATCGCTTTTGGTACAGATTCTTTTATTTGTATTAAGGTCTCTTCCTCGTCGTACTATGTTTCATTTTGCAAAATATATTGGGAGGGCAATGTGGTATATTTTACCTGAACGAGCAAAAATTGCAAGAGAATCAATAGTTTATCATTTGAATTATTCCTATGATGATGCACAAAGGCTTGCCAAAGAAAATTTTATACAAAATATTATTTCTTTTTCTGAACTAGCTTATGTTAAGGCATATACAGAAGAATTTTTTAATGAGCATGTTCATATTGTTAATCCAGATATTTTAGAGAATATACGTAATTTGTCAAAAGATAGGCCTATTATTTTTACAACAGGGCATCTTGGTTCTTGGGAATTATTACCTGCTGTTCTTTCAACAATTTTTAATAAAAAAGCCTGTATAATTTCGAGAACAACAAAGAATACATATTTTGATACTGTTGTAAGGAACGCAAGAACGTATCCCAATATAGTGGAACTTTCTCATAGAAATAGTGTAAGAAAGATTATTAAATTATTGAAAGAAGGGTATCTTCTTGGTCTTCTTGTGGATCATAACACTCTTAGGAAAGAAGCTGTTTTTATACCATTTTTTAAAGAAAAAGCGAGTGTTACTATTGGCCCAGCTTTTCTTATTAATAAGACAAATGCGTTATGTGTTCCGGTTGTGTTGGTGAGAAATGCTTTTATGTTAGAACTACATGTAAAAGAGCCTTTAGATCCAAATACCCTTCCTGTTGAAAATAGAGAATATGCTATTGCTGCGTTGTATACAAAATCGATGGAAGAATTTATTCAACAATATCCAGAGCAATGGTTTTGGATGCATAAAAGGTGGAAAACAAAAGAAAAAGAATAATCTAGAAGCTTTTTTAGATAGTATAATGGTTTTATATATTCTATCTAGAATTTGTCTATTTTATAATATCTTTTTGTCATTTTGTATAAATATATAGTATGTATTGTTTTTATTATAAGGCTATAGTATAGTAGACACTGCAATTATTATTAGGGTATAGATATGGTAGACATTAAGCAAAAATTTATTTTATTTTTCTTCTCTATAATAATTTTTTCTCTTACGGGCTATGCCATTTTTAGTTATTTTATAAATGATCCTGTGTCGTATAATGAGGATTCTCTTTTCTTGCCTTTTATGGAACATGTAAAAGATACCTCTTCATGGAATATTCCGGAACGTTTTATTATTTTTCCAGATGAATTATTCTATACATTCTCCACATTATTTACAGATAATACGGTATCACAAATTGCTTTTGTCATGACGGGATTATTTTTCTTACTGTATTCTATATTGCTTTATGGTGTTTGGAATACAAAAGAAACTCCATTATATACTAATTTAACGGTTGCGGTATTGCAATGGGCTTTATTACTATTTATTGCCACATCTCGTTCACTATATTTGCCTGCTGTTATTAGCCTTAATGGGCATGCTGGTTTACTTGTTACTAGTTTTTTGTCTTTTGTTTTTTTTTCACAGATATTCCAAAAAAAACATATAATCTACTTATTGCTTTGTGCATTGCTTATTGCTATGACAACGTTTGCAAATCCCTTATTTTCCTTATATTTTTTAATAATACCATTACTTCTTACCTATGTTTTGTGTAGAAAAAATAGAGAATATATTGTGACAAGATCAATACTTATTGGTCTTGTCCTCTGTTCTGCCGTTATTATTGGTTTTTTAGTTCAATATTTTTTATATCCTGTTAGATACACATTGTTCATTCCAACGGTCTCATTTATTGAGGGTTTCCTCACCGTATATATGGAATTTCCTCTTCTTATGAGTATTTCTGTTCTTGTATCCACTGTATTGTGTTTTCTTGTTCTTTCTCCATTTTTTTATTCATTATTTTCTTTGTTTTCTTCTACAATATTTTACACAGTCCAAATAGTTTCTTGGGCATTACTATCTTCTTTTGTTGCTTCTTTATTGGGTTTTTTAGATGTGTATGTGTTTTTATCGAGTACTATAGTATTGTCTTTATGTTTTGTTATACCCATATATTGTTCACTTTTTCTAAAAATGTGTTCTGTTCAGTTTTTATCAAGAGCATATGTTGTTGTCGTCTTCTCTTCTATATCGATAATTTTTCTTACTAAGGGAGACCTTTTGCAAAATAGGAGAAAACCTCTGGAAATGGATTTTCTTCTTTGTTTAGATAGGGGCTTATCTTCTGTTAAGCAATCAGAATCTGTTCTCATTCCAGAAGATATATTTTCAAAGATATTTTTATTTTCAAAGTATGATTTTTTTGGGGTTCCTTATAATGTGGATAGTTTTTTCTTATCCAATAGGAAGAAATATGGGGATATTAAGGACCATAAGTATTCTTTTCTCATTGTAGAGAATAAGCCAGATAATTTAAAATTACCTTCTATGGAACCTTTCACAAGCCCTATTTCTTCAAGGTTATGTGGGGACTATGAAGTTCTTTATTATAATCCTCCTCTTGTTATGCCAGAAAAAACTGTGTTAGCCTCACACACTACACAATTGGGTGCTTTTGTTGTGAAAAATATAGATAACTCTATTTCTATTCCTCTTCCAAAGGATTTTCTTTTTTATGGAAGCAAACTCTCTTCTTTACGAATTCTTTTTGAGAATAAAAAAAGCTTTTTGCTTTTTGTTTTCCCACCGGATGTGGATATTGATTCTATCAAAAGTATAAGATCGTATTTACTCACAAATAATTCTTCAGCATTACGCCATTTTATTTCTGCGATGAGAAGGGAAATTTCTCAGATTGCTTTTTTATTACCTTTAGAAGAAAAGAGTTCTATAAATACTTCAGGTAGAAGAAATATCTACACATTGTCGTCAGGAGAACACGTTGTTGTCTTACCTATTGAACATGAACTTGGGAATTCTTTAGTGTTTCTTAGTATTGCTGAACAGGGAAAAGAGCCTCTTGTTATATTTGAATATCCAAAACTCCCTATTGTTTTGAAATAATATAGTGAATATGTGTGAAAAAAATGGGACATAAATTGTGTTTGTGCTGTTGTTATATATAGAGACATTTGGCAAAATTTTTTGTAAAGTGAAAGGATACCCATACGAGAGATATCCTAGACAATGTCGTTCAAAAATGACAGCATTATATTCAAGAAAGTATTTTGTAAAGAGACAGCAGGAATATATTAGAACATTTTTTGGAAGAAAATTTTAATGACCAATGTTTTTCTTGTTATTGCTAGCAAAAAGAGTTCTTATTCTGGCAATGAAGAAGATTTTTCTGAGATAAAGGATGTAAGGAAATAACGTAACGAGCGATCATATTATAACAAGAAGAAAATTTTTTTATATTTCTTCTTGTTTTTTCATTCCTGCTTAATAATATAATCAATGTATTATAAAACAAGAATCACAAAGAATGTCTGTAATTCTTGTTCTATAATTAATGTTTTAAGAGTGCTTGTTTTACAGTATCTGCTAAATCACATTTTTCCCATGTTAATTCTGGAATTTCTCTGCCAAAATGTCCATAACAAGTTGTTTTAGAATAAATTGCTTTATTAAGATCTAAATGCTGTATTATGAAGTATGGGCGTAGATCAAAAATTTCTTTAACAATTTTTGTTAATATTTCATCAGGAATTTCACTTGTGTTATGTGACGTCACAAAAAGAGAAACAGGTTCAGCAACACCAATGCAATATGCAACTTGTACTTCGCATTTAGGTACTAAACCAGTAGCCACAATATTTTTGGCTATATATCTGCCCATATAGGCACCAGATCTATCAACCTTAGAGGCATCTTTCCCTGAAAATGCTCCTCCACCGTGGTATCCTGCCCCGCCATAAGTATCTTGAATTATTTTTCTACCAGTTAAACCGCAATCACCAACTGGACCACCAATAACAAAATTACCCGTTGCATTTATTAAGATTTCTGGCTTGTCTTTAATAAATTCCTCTGGAAGAACCTTCTTAATAACTTCTTCTATAATAGCTTCTTTAATAGTAGTATGTTTAATATGTGGAGCATGTTGGCTTGAAATGACAATATTGTGAACTCTTTTAGGAATCCCATTTTCATATTCAAATGATAATTGTGTTTTCCCGTCAGGACGTAAGAAATCCACGATACCTTCTTTTCGAACATCTGTTAAACGTTTAGAAAGGAGATGTGCCCAATAAATTGGTGCAGGCATTAATGTTGGAGTTTCGCTACAAGCATATCCAAACATCATTCCTTGGTCTCCGGCACCTTGTGTTTCAGGGTTTTGTTTGTCTACGCCTTGAGAAATATCTGAAGACTGTTTGTCTACTGAAGACATAACAGCACATGTTTCCCAATCAAAACCCATAGTAGAGCTATCATATCCTATATTTTTTATTGTATTTCTTACGATACTTGGGAAATCTGCATACCCTGTGGTATTTATTTCTCCTGCAATAAAAGCCATACCTGTTGTAACAAGAGTTTCACAAGCAACTCGTGACATTGGGTCCTGTTCCAAAAGGGCGTCCAAGATAGCATCTGAGATTTGATCAGCTACTTTATCTGGATGTCCCTCCGTGACAGATTCTGATGTAAAAAGAATTTTTCCTTGTTTTGGAATCATAGTGGGGTATTCTCCTTGTAATTTGAAAGAAACAGATACATAAATAGTGGTTGCCAAGATGGTATACAATTACTCTTGAGAAGTCTAGTTTTTAATAAGAGTATTTGTCAATAGATCCCTTTTTTTACTATATTCTTTCCTGATAAATAGTTTTAGAGATACTGTATATTTCCTAATATATTTTTTAGACAGAATTGCTATTTGTCCACATACTCTTTTATTATATAGAAGAGTATAATTAATTCTTTTTGCGTTTTGTATGGCTCGATCTAAAATGGATACGAATTGGTGCATGAAGAATGGAAAATCGCTCTCTTAAACTTTTGTCCACATAGCGTGTATAACTTTCTAACACTCTGGTTGAATCACTTACAAAAAAGACAAATGTGGGAGGATTGATACCTGCTTGAGTGAGATAAAAAAATTTAGGACGAGCATTTTTTATAATAGGAGGTTGGTGTCTTTCAAGAATTTCTGTAAAAGCTCTATTTAATAAGCCTGTGCCAATGCGCGTTATCATCTCTGAGTGTATTTTTTCTGCCATTGGTAAAATTGAGCGGATACCTGTGCGTTCTAAAGCCGAAATATAGACAACTGGAATATATGGAGCTATACAAAGAAGGTCCTTACAGTCTTGTTCTCGCATTTTACGTTCTTTTTTATTGAGCATATCTATTTTATTAACAATAATGAAAACAGGAATTTTTTTTTCACATAAAAGTGAAAGAAGCCGTTTATCTTGCAATGTAATGCCTTCAACTGCATCTACAATAAGTAGTGTGATATCGGCTTTTGTCGTCGATTTTATTGAAGAATTGACACTATAGCGTTCGATGGAATCATCAATTTTATTTTTTTTTCTAACACCCGCCGTATCAACAAATAAATATGTTTTACCTTCTCGTTTTATATAAACATCCACACTATCTCGTGTTGTTCCAGCTTTATCACTTACTATCATTCTTTCTTCTTGTAAGAGTGCATTAATAAGAGATGATTTGCCAGCATTTGGTTTTCCTAGTAGGGCAATTTTTAATGAATATTCTTCTCGTATTGTTTTTTCTTCATTAGGTAATTTTTCTAGAATTTGTTCTTCTAAGAGTTTTATATTCATATTGTGTTCTGCGGATACACATATAAATGGGAGACCTAATTCATAAAAATCTGCTGATAATGTATCTTCTAGTTCAATACCATCTACTTTATTGACTAATAAAAGGATTTTTTTACCTGTTTTTCGTAAATATTGTGCTATATAGGAATCTGTGGGGAGAAGCCCTGTTTTTGCATCCACAACTAGACAAAGAAGAGAAGATTCTTCAATAGCTACTTGTGCATGTTGTAGAATTTCTGTTTCAAAACCGCGAATGCCTTCAGGTCCTTCTAGCAAAATACTGTTATGATCTAACGTAATTCCACCTGTATCTATTATCGTACAAATTCTTTCACCATCTCGAACTATTATCCCTTCCATTCTATCTCTCGTTATTCCTGGGATATCGTGAGTTATCGCTCTTTTTGAACGGATGAGGCGGTTAAAAAGAGTGGATTTTCCAACATTTGGACGTCCTATAAGTGCAACTTTATGCATATAATACCTGCTATTTATTGTGATACTCTTTGTGAACCTAGCATATTTTTTTGTAAAATGAAACAAAAAGTATAGCTATATTTTGCAATATATCTCTTTTACTTTTTTGTTACATTATATACAACGTAAAGCGCCAGAATAGTAGCATTTTTTTGACTTTATCTATAATGCATATAAAATAGGTATTCTTCAGAAGGCAAGGGCTTTAGGGGATATATTGTATGGCTCACTCTTTGCTTTAAGTGAATATATATTATTTTTTAGTGAGAAGATATTCTATGATGTTTATATTTAATTTGCAAAAAGTTTTGGACTTTCGTAAATTGAAGGAAGATGAAGCAAAGATGTACTTAGAACAGCTTCAACGTAAATTTTCCTTGCATATGCATGTGCTAAAGCAAATAGAAGATAGCATTGTAGAGGAAGAAAATAAAATGTACTGTGTAGATGGACATAATCCTAATATTTTATGGCTTAAGGAGCAGTATATTCAAAGTTTGAAGAGCGATCTTTCTGATGCAATGCAGCATAAAATATTATTAGAGGAATCGTTAAAGAAACAACAGGAGATTTTATTAGAGCATTCTAAAAATAGTAAAATAATGAGCTCTTTAAAAGAGAAGAATAAAGAAAAATTTTATAAAGAAATGTCTTCTAAATCACAAAATGAACTTGATGAAATGGTTTCAGTGAGGTTCCAAAAATGAGGATAGTGACTATTGTACGTGGATTATTTGTGCTTGGTTTGGTAAAAGCATTCTTTATTCTTTTTATGTTTTCAAATCATATAATGGAAAAAGCACCGTTATTTTTATCGAAAACACAAGTGAAAAAACAAATAACGTTCTTAGAAATTGCTCCTGTTCAAGCTACTACTCTTCCCACTGTGGCTGAAAATAAAACAGAAACAAATAGTAGGCAGGAAAGAGAATCTGAAAATGCCATGCAAAAGAAAATAATGGTAAGAGAAAAAGAACTTGATAAAAAAGAAAAAGAATTACAAAATTTGGAAGCAAATATTAATAAGAAATTGCAAGAATTACAAAATATACAAAAACAACTTGATAATACATTAAAAGATATTGAAACTGCGAAAAATAAGAATTTATTGCATCTTATCGATGTATATTCTAATATGAAATCTCAACAAGCTGCCGTTGTTTTAGAAAATTTAGATGAGAAAATTGCTATTCAGATTCTTTCTGGAATGAAAGGCAGAAAAGCTGGAGAAATATTGTCTTTTGTTGAAACAAATAAGGCTGCAAAGCTTTCTGAACAGTTGACAAAATTACAAATTCCTTTTAAATAGAAATATATGCAACGATACAAGGTGCGTATTGCCTACAATGGGAAACATTTTTCTGGTTGGCAGATACAAAAACACACTCATATTAAGACAGTACAAGGAACAATAGAGGATGCGTTGTCGCGTATTCTTGATGAGAAGATACGTATTCAAGGTTCGAGTAGAACTGATGCAGGAGTCCATGCACAGGGACAAATTGCTCATATGACGACAAAAAACCCAGTAAGTATATATAATACTCTTATGAGAGCAAATGCTTTACTTTCGCCAGATATTGTTCTTTGTGAAATGGTACCTGTTTCTCTTAATTTTCATGCACAAAAGTACACAAAGAGAAAACATTATATATATTCTTTATGGACTCATAGACAATATGTTCTTCCAAGGTATCACGGTTTTGTTTGGCAGGTGGATGCTGTAGATATAAATCTTATGAAAATTTCTGCACAATATTTTGTTGGTAAACATGATTTTGCTGTATTTCAAAATACGGGAAGCTCTCTTTTTTCAACAATAAGGACATTGTTTTCCATAGATATCACTCAAGGTAGTGAAAGAGAATTGTTGGAAATTCATATATGTGGTGATGGTTTTTTAAAACAAATGGTTCGTAATATTGTTGGCTTACTTGTTTATATAGGCAGAAAAAAAATACCTATGTCATTTCTAGATAATACGTTCTTTTCATATGAAAGAAAAAATCTTCCATCACCAACGGCTCCAGCACAAGGTTTATCTTTACATTCTATTGAATATGATGAGAGTATTCCTTGGTAGGGTGACAAAATAAAAATTATTTTATATTGTATAATGGTATAATACTATCAAAGTTCTGTTGTGTTGTGCATTGAGATCGTGAACATACCAAAGAACATGTTACAAATTATATCCATTTATGCTTATATTTGGTAGAAAGATATTATTTTTTCTTTAGAAAAGTAAGAAAATGTTTTGTGGAAGAAGGCATGCTATATTATTCGTTGTCTTTTTCTTTCATAATCCATATATGAACTCTTGTCTGTCCATAGCTTGAATCTGCTATTGGAAGGAGTTTTGGGTGTATTGTGTTTGGTGTGAAAATAAGATCTGGTTCTGTCTCTGTTACAAGTAAGGTCGATGCGTGAAGAAAATTATTCTTTACTAATGCTACAAGACCTTTTTTTAGATATCCTTTGTGGTATGGTGGGTCCATAAAAATAAGATCGTATGCTTGTAGTGTTCCTTTTCTCAAAAATTCTTCGACGGTGGTGCAGTGAATATGCATTTGCTCTTTTGGAATGCTAAATAGAGACATGGTTGCTTGAATACATTTTACAGCATTTTTATTGGATTCTATACACGTTACATGCTTAGCACCTCTACTGAGAGCTTCAAAAGAAAGGCTTCCGCTCCCTGCGAATAAGTCTAATACTCTGCAGGTGGATAAAATAATTCCTCGCGCTTCTAACATGGAGAAAATAGCGGCACGCACTTTTGCCATAGCTGGTCGATATCCTTGTGCTGTAATGCTTTTTATTTTTCTTCCTTTGTATATACCAGATAATATTTTCATACTGTCTGGACTCTACTACTTTTTATTCTTGAAAGCAAGCAACTCATGCTTGTGTTTTGTTTATATTTTATGGAGGGATACGATGTCTTTAGAAATATTAGTTGGCTTAAGTGCAATAGGGCATGCTATTGGTGCTGGAAAGAAAACAGTAAAGAAGATTATTAAAGAAAATGGTTTCCCTGCCGTACGTTATAGCGATGGAATTTATAGAATTAGTAAGAAGAGTGTGATAGAATGGTTTTTATTACAAGAAAGAAGACGGGGGGAGTGATATTATAAATATTTTTTCCTACAGGTATTTTTGTTTTCTCTATATATAGTACAATAAAATATACCATGAGAATATATTGTTGTATGGTGATAAAAATTATGTGCTTTTATGCTATGTTCGAATCTGTAAAAGAAAGAGCTCTCTTTGTGTGAAGTTATAAACACATGTAATGCCATAAATAATATGTAGCAAAAAATTCTGAAATGCTAACTATTGTGTGAACACATGTGGGATAAAATAACAGTTGAATATCCATTATGTGCGAGAGTATTGTTATCCTATACTTTTGTTATATTTATAAAAATAACAATTTATTTACCCCATAAATATGTGAGGTATAAAAACTATCATTTTTTATTGGGCATGTTTTGTATTGTAAGGAAAAGAGATAAAAGATAACGTCACATTTAGACAACATATACTATATTTTGGCAAGCCAAATAAAGATGATACCAATATTTGTTATCCAAGAAAAACAAAGATTATTAATGTAGAAATAATAGTAAAACGACAAGAATAACAAAGGGTTATTATCGCAAAGAAATCTTTGCATATTACTATTATCACGGATTCAATGGATAATAGAATTGTTGTTTAGGAAAAAATTTGGTGTCATTTCACAACACGCAGAATATAATTACGGTGTATTGTGTATGAGATATATATGTTTTAATGTATCTCGCTAATGCAAAAGAGAATATATATGAAAAAATAGGGTATAAATAGTACCTATTCTATACTAAGCAGTATTTATCATTATGTTCTTTTACTCTTAACAGTAAAATGATAACACTATTGTAAGGTAAGTAAAAAGTAAATATCCTACAATAAATGTTATTTATTGGGTAGAGCACATAATACTATTTTGTCTATTCTGTTTCAAATAGCATTGCAATATCTTCTTTTGTGATTGTTTTTACATGCATGCCAGAAGATATTATGGAATCGGCTATATGTTTTTTCTTTTCTTGAAGAAGAAGTATTTTCTCTTCAACTGTATTTTGACAAATTAATTTGTACGAAAAAACTTGTTTACTTTGGCCTATTCTATGAATTCTATCTGTTGCTTGGTTTTCAACAGCTGGATTCCACCATGGATCGTAGTGTATTACATAATCTGCACTAGTTAGGTTAAGCCCTGTCCCTCCAGCTTTTAAAGAAATAAGAAAAACCGGTATAGAAGGTGTATTATTAAAAATATCAACTTGTCTTGACCGATTCTTCACTGTGCCATCAAGATAACAATAAGGTATATCTTCTAACGTTAGCCATTCTCGTATAATGTGAAGCATTTGTGTAAATTGTGAAAAGACGAGCACTCTGTGTTTTTCTTCTATGATATCAAAAATCATTTCCTTAAATGCTTCAAATTTACCTGATAAAATATTAGTATTGATACCAGGAATATTTAAGCGAAGTAATCTTGGATGGCAACATATTTGTCGAAGTTTTAAGAGGGCATCCAGAATAGATATTTGAGATTTTGCAATTCCTTTTTCTTTAACATCCAATAATATTTGGTTTTTTAATCGCTTGGCTAAGGAGGTATAAAGTTCTTGCTGTTCTTCAACAAGTGGACAAAATGATGTTGTTATTACTTTTTGTGGTAATTCTTTTAATACTTCTTTCTTAGTCCTGCGTAAAATAAATGGGTGTATTTTTGCTTTAAAATATGCAAGAATTTCTTCATTTCCTTCTTGAATGGGTTTTATAATATTTTTTTGAAATGTACTTTGTGCACCCAAAAAGCCTGGCATGAGAAATTCAAATAATGACCACAATTCAAACAAATTATTTTCGATTGGTGTTCCAGAAAGACAAAGTCTTATTCTAGAATGAAGTTCTCGTACAGAACGAGCCGTTATGGTATTGGGATTCTTGATATTTTGTGCTTCATCAAGAATTATACAGTTAAAAGAATATTTGCATAACCATTTTATATCTTTTCGTAAAAGAACATATGTTGTGAATACAAGATTCACTTCTGGTATTTGTTCAAAAAAAGGAATTCTATTTGTTCCATGTATTGTGAGTGTTTTTAAATATGGTATAAATTTTTCCGCTTCCCTTTCCCAATTATATAAGACAGAAGTGGGCATGATAACAAGATTTGGTTTTGTGTTGCCTTGCTCTACTTGATGTTGAATGAAAGATAATGTCTGTACAGTTTTACCTAGGCCCATCTCATCTGCGAGTATGCCACCAAAATTATATATGCTTAAAAAATTAAAATAAGAAAGACCTGTTATTTGATACGATCGCAATTCTGTTTGTAATCCTTTTGGTTGTTCTACTATTTCGGTATTTTTAAAGTCATGCAGTTTTTTCTGTAGATTCTTCCAAGAATCATTACTTTGTACATTCGGAATGTTTTTAACAATATTTTCCAAAAGGAGTGCTTCTTGTTTTGGAAAGTTTTTCTTGGGAGGAGTGTTTATTTCAATACCTGAAACTTCTAATGCATGGCTTGTTTGTTGTAACCATTCTTCTGGTAAACCTGCATAGGAACCGTCTTTTAGTTGAACATAGCGTTTTCCAGAAAGCCATTGCTCCCAGATTTTTTCTATTTCAACATTATATTCGCCATAATTAACAGATAGATTGAGCACAAAACTTTCTTTATTGGCAGTGTCCTCTATAGTGGCAGATAAAATGGGAGGAGAAGAACGTATTTTATATTTTTCTAAATTTTTCTCGCCAAAAACTGTATATTCTTTAACTAGTGGTGTGAATGATTCTAACAGAAAATTGACAACCTTTTCAGATTCCAAGAACCATTGTGAAGGTGTTTTTTCCTGAAAGAACATGGATTCTAGTGTGGAAATTAATTTTCCTTCTTGGTCTTGTTCTCGGTGAATAAAATATATTTTTCCATTATACGAGTAGTTATCCGTTTCCATATATGGATTAGGGCCTTGTAAAGTAAAACTTCCATGTTGTGTGCTGTATACGTTTTCTATTGTGAGAGTGAGTAATGTTCCTTCTTCGGCTAAGTATAGTTTAGGAGTATACGTGGCTTCTTGAAAGAGTTCTTTAATGGAATCAAGAAATGGTACATCATTATCCAATGTATTCTTTGGAAAATGAACCCATACTTTCTCAAGAAATTCTGTTACTTCTGCTTGTGGAATTTGAGGATTTTCTGTAACAATATTCTGGAAGATATGATGAGGAACTGTTGTTACTATTGGATAAAATGAAGAACCTATCACGAGCCAAAGAGGAAATTTGCCAAGAAATATGCTATTGTCTGATTCTAGTATATGGTTTTCTTGAAACTCTCTTTTTAATATAATAGAAAGTTGTACGTATGTATTATTTTGTAGATGTGCATGGATCTTTAATTGAGATGGATGTTTTTCTATATGACAAAGAGTATCTGTATCCTTAAAAAAAACATATGGTTCGTGTGCTAGAAACCATAAGAAACAGGAAATTAACTCTTCTGGGATACCCACTCTATGTCCATCATATTCTTGCAGTTTACATAGTTGATTAATAACAGAAGGCATTTGTGAAGTATATGAATACCAAGAAGAGTTCTCTAGAATTTGTCTTATTGTAATAGGCGTTTGTATTGAGGAAAGCCCTTGTTTATTTTGGCGCGTTCTAAAAAACCCCACAGACAGCCCACCATGTTCTGGATAGAGATGCGGAGTTACATAAAATGTACCTTTCTCTATTTCAAAATCATGTCGCGACGTGGAAAAAAATAATTCTTTCCAAGAACGCTGTGGTTTTTCTAGTGTTTTTTTCTCATCAATAATTTCACCTGAAAGCTGTTTTTTAAAGTGTGACTGTACTTGGAGCAAAATCGCAGCTACATGTATACATATAGAGAAGCCCTGTTCAAAACAATTGCAAGTATGCTGCAAGCGCTCTTCTCGAGTGTTAATAATTTCTTTAATATTATATTTTTGTAAATCGTCGTCGGTTACAGTAGCCTGGACAAGAATAGTGTGTTGTGTTTCAGAGATTGATATTTTTTGTATTGTTAAAGTATGGAGTATTTCTTTAAAATATTCTGGGACAGAATCTCTTATGAAAATATCCACTACCTGAGATGCTTTAGAAATAAGCATCGTGTCTATTGACATATGTCCTCACATCCTTTTATTCTCTAGTACGCTAGTTCACAGGATAACAGGAGTAGTCCAATACGTACGCTTCAAAAGCTTTAACATAGAAATAGCACTTTGTCAAGGTTGTTTATTCCTTTATGAAAAATATGGCAGGGAAGCAAAGTAAATAAACATTATGCTATGTATATTATGAAGAGATGGATACTATATCGTTAAGAATAGATTCGGGTGTAATGTAGCGTAGACATTCTTGTTGCACTGTGTTTGTGCATTGCTTATTGCCATGAAGGGAGCACGGCCTGCATGATAAAGAAGGATGTTCCCTTATATATGTTGGTTGTGGTGGATAAAAGCCCCATTCCTTTGTTGTTGGACCAAATAAAGAAATAACAGGAATATTGACAGCCAAGGCCATGTGAAGCAAACTAGAATCTGCTGTTACTAGTACTCTTGCTTTTGATAAAAGCACATAAGCCTCTCTCAATGTTGTTTTATTAGTATAATTATTGGGTTTATCTGGTAGAATGGGGTTTTTATCTTGTCCTAGTATAATATATGGATGCTGTGAGGAATCTAATAAAGAACAAAGTTTTTCCCAATAGGAGACATCCCACATTTTTGTTGCATGTGCTGCATATGGATGCAAAGCTATATAGTCTTTCTGGGTAGGAAATTTTTTGGAAGAATGTTTTTGTTCCTCTTCTGTTAAATATGCCTTAGGTGTTAATTCTTGTTCTGTTGGAATTGTTTTATTTTGAAGAAATGGAAGAAAGGCCTTGTAATATCGCTGTGTTACAGAATCTGAAAGCAAATTATTGCGTGCATATGTATTGCGTGTATACAAATATATTCGGCGTAATAGTGCTTTTTTCTCATAACGATATACATTCGATTTCCAAAATAAAGAAAGTATTTTTGTCCGCAAAGTACAGTGTAAATCTATAAAAGGAAAGTTCAGTTCATCTTTACATTGTGAAAGAATATAGGGAATCATTCTATATCCAGAACTTTGTTCTTTACTAAGAGAGACAACGTTTGTTATAGAGGGATGATATTCTAAAAGTGGGGTATTTATTGTTTTTGTAATTACAGTAAAAGTATAGCCATAGTGTGCATGAAGGTATCGCAAAATACCTGTTATTAAGACAACGTCTCCAATAGCACCGAGGCGAATTACTACAAAGTGCTTATTGGAAGGCATATTATTTTATAAGCCCAGGAATAGAGCCCGACATAGAGAGTGCGCTAGGCGAAGCTATAGTAATATTTGAAACAGCTTCTGTGTATTTTGAGCGTAGTTCATCTGGAATATTTTTATATTCATATAACACATGTGTGTATGATATCTCTCCAGAAAAAGAATCCTCAAATGGATACCCAAACGGAAGGAGTACCATTTGAACGCCTTCTTGAGTTGGAATGCTTTGTAATATAGCAGGGGAGTCTATCACATTAGTATCTGCATTATATTTCCCCATTACTGTATCGCCTGTACTAATTTTCACTAGCTTTATATCGTAAGCCATAGCTATCTGTCCCTTTCTACTATTTCTTTTTAAATTTTGTATCTGCAAAGTATATAAAAAAAAATATTCTATGTCAAATATCTATATAAGATATTTTCACACAATTCTGGCATATCTCATAATATCTATCTGGCGTGAATATAATAAGAAAAATATATGTTATGTGTAGTATTATAAAAATCTTTTATAATGTATCTGTTGGTTCTTGCACACACTACAACGTAAAGAGAGAAAGAAGATATTTCTCCTTTCTCTCTTGTGTAAAATACTTCATAAAGTATTTTATTATATTACTTTATACCCATGTAGGGTCAGAACCGCTCGTTTCAGTGAATATTGTTCCATTGCCAGACACCATATACATTTTTCCTGTAGCGATGTCCGTTAGAGGATCAGAAGTATAGAGTTTACCAGTTTCTATATCAATTTTCATACGACCTAGATAACTATTACCGTTACGTGTTAGTACTGATGAATCACTGGGCACACCATTTGTATAGTTAGTTCTCATAGAGGTGCCATTTCCAAGGATAATTATGGTGTCGCCTTGTGGGCCTTCATAATTAAATGCTCCACATACAAAGAACCCTGTTTTAGAGCTAGAGCTTTGTACACCAACTCCATTACGCTCTCTCACTTTTTTATTTGGATCGGTAGATGATTGTCTTGCTATTCTTTCACCAGTGTATCTTGTATTGCCTCCCCATGTTAATTGGAAATTCCTTATTGATTTTCCTGTCGGGCCTGACTGCCCCTCGACTAAGGAAAGTGCATTGAGTAATGTTTCTAAAGATACCTCCCCAGGGGCTAGGCTTTCTATTTTTGTAAGAGCCTTTTGCATATGTGTGCGTAGTATTTCTTGCTCCTCTTTAGATAGAGAGAAGTCACTTTCACCAGCTGTTATCCCATCATAAGGATTTCTTAAAGTAGAATCTCCTGATGCCTCTGCTCTTACAGGGGTGGGTGGTAGTGGTTTTTTAGGTAAAGGAGGTGGTATTCCTCCAGGTATTGGTTGTTTTCCTGGTTTAGGTGCAATTTTTGGATGTGCACCTAGTTCTTTACCACTAGTTCCACCAGTAGCTCCATCATCTGTTCTAGAAGCGGACGTTGTATCTACATAAGACGTACTAGCACTAGGAGAATCTTTAGTCTGTGGTTGTTTTTTACTTGTAGTTTTAGTGGTAAACTTTACTTCTGAATAAACCGTCTCAGGCTCAGATCTAGTCGGTGATTGTCTTCCACCAGTAGCTCCATCAGTAGCTCCACCTGGTTTTTTCACGACGGTCACGGATGCATAGACTAGATCACCAGTTTCTGTTAAACAAGCTCTACCTAATTCAGGGGCATTATGTGCTTTTTGAACTAATTGTCCTGCATCACCCTTTTGTTTTTGGTCTGGCTGGAACATGCCATTTACAAATTTTCCTGTTATTTTTATGCCAGAAGCACTTTTAACATAGCCCTTGCCATTTACTTCCCCATGCTTTACTTTTCCTTTTACTTTTGTGCCATCACTTAAGTATAGCCTTGTGGTACTATCTTCTTTTGGCCTACCCTCTTTATCAACTTTGCCTAACATAACAGAGCCATCACCTTTACCCAGTATTACTACCTGACCTGTCAGCCTTTTAGTTATTTTACTTTCTTTACCTGCAACAGTGAAACCACTGCTAGTTTTGGTGAGAGTGTACTTCCCACCATCCAAGGACACACCTTTTTCACTAGCTCCTGATGACTTTTCTCTTCCCCAACTCTGTAACATGAGTACAACTGAGCTTTTAGCTTTTAATAGACTAGACATACTGGCACTACTGCTTTGGCTAGTAGTATCATCTCCTGTTGTAGGAGCTGCGTCCTCTTGAAGAGCATTAGATAAACTCTGGGTCATTGCCATAGTTGGAAATTTGACCATTGATAATATATTCGGTTTTGCCATCTTATCACCTTTACCTTAATAGAAGTCTAAAATTCTCTAGAAAATATTGTCGATATCCTATGCTATTGTTTTTTAGTGAGAAAGATTTCTCTTTCGACCTTCTCTATATAATGCATATCGTTTATTATTCAATAGTTCCTAGGTACATTATAAGAAATAATATACCATAATATGAAAATATATAATTATTATAGGAAGATAAAAATCACGTACTCCTACTATTATTCTCATTTTTTGTCAACAAAATAGATAATTATATTATAATATATAGAAGAATAATAAACAGTATTGTGAAAAA
The DNA here is from genome assembly GCA_051650105.1 of Desulfovibrionaceae bacterium. Classification (GTDB taxonomy): domain Bacteria; phylum Desulfobacterota; class Desulfovibrionia; order Desulfovibrionales; family Desulfovibrionaceae; genus CAMWXW01. The sequence continues at coordinate 189,850 of JBOFIJ010000009.1, read as the reverse complement.
TATGTCTGTAGATCACTGTATAAGATATATTGATATAATAATATCCATCTTTTATTTATAAAAATATAATTGAAAATCTGTAGTATATGTTAATAATATAATGTTTATTTAATAAATTATCATAATAAAAGTGACAGTATCTGTATAAAAATATACACATATATAGTGAATAGAGTATTTCTTTTCTCCACATTGTATTAATAGGCGTATGATAAGAAAATTCTCTTTTTGGTATATAGGGATACAACATCTTGTTGAATACATGAATTGATGGGTATTTCTGTAGAGAATATTGTTATTCAATTCTTTTAATTTACTATGCTTTTATAGGAGCTATTGCTTTCTTCATACTAGTGTAGTTCACTATATTGTGTCTTTTTTCATATTTTTTATTTATGTATTTTTATCTTTACATTAAATCCATAAGTGTTTAATTGTGTTACATTATCGTGCTTTACAATATATCTTTTATTAGCTACAGTTATAGAATACCGCGAAGCAAGAGAGGTGTGGGGGAGTACGGAAGGGGTAGTGTATTTTCGTTAATTTACCTATTTTTTCTTCTTTGAAAACACTATCTTGTAAACATAGGTATCAGATACCTATAATAGTATGCGATATCATGATTTTTAGGGTATAATGGCTGTTATCTTTTTCACAATATATGGTGTGTTACGTGTAAAATTAGTAATTCGTTCGGTATATAATACTAGTATGTACGTCTTTTTATCTTTTCTTGTTTTTTCCAATAAGTGCTTGAGTATTATTCTTTTCTTATAATTAATTGAATATACTATTTCAAAAGTAAAAGAGCTCTCTTATAGATATGCACGTTCATATATAAATAATTTTTTTATTATTTCCTTGAAACGTCCAGAATAGGGAAGCTTGTTATTTTTTTTGTGGCGTAAAACTGGTGTCTATTTTCTTATTGCCTGGGTATTATAAAGGTATATTTGCATTATAGGTAAACATTATTTCTTGTTTGGACGCGGCTTATTAGAAGGTTATGATTGTGTGAATAAAGAAAAGGGAAATATGTTATTTATAGAATACGTACCTCTACTTTTGTGAGAAATAGTAGGATAGGATCTTCTCTTATTTTTTATGGAGTATGTCCAGATGCTCCAGTAGGTGCTGTGGGACTTGGAGCTGTTAATCCCGATACATCCACTTGCTGATAACGCTGACGTATTGTATACATATTTAGTAAGTGCATAGAAGACGAGGGCTGAGAGCTATCTTCCGTAAATACATTATTAGTAAAGAACCCGAATAGAGTATGCCCGCTAGCTGTTCGTACATATCCTTTTCCATTAAGATTCGCTGATGGGTGTTTCTGGACACATTTTATTTTTGCTCCATTGAGTAAATATATTCTTACACTGCCCGTGAGAAGTTGATCTTTCGCTTTTGCAAGAAGAAGATTAGAATCATTATTCATCATTGCCATGGACCCTTGTAAATGTCCATGTCTATCTTCTTTTCCTGCAACAGAAATATCTCGTTCATGGTACAGGGTGCCAGTTCCAACGCTAGGAATTCTTACACTATTAACGAGAGAACGATGTTGGGAAGAAAGCCCAGCTGTGAGCAGTTCATTGTTATTCTTTTCGTAGCGTTGTCTTTGGCTAAGAATCCAAGAAGAAAGGGATCTCCTTCTTGCAGGCATAGATTCAATACTATTTCTTAAAAGTAAAGTACGAACAGGAGAAGTAGGTCCTACAGAAAGATAAGACTGTTCCAAAACATATGATATTCTTTGTGAAAATTGTAACTGAGGAAAAATAATTTGTGGCATAATAGATACCTCTTCCAAGAACGTATAATACAGTATATTCTATTTGGAAAGATATTTTTAAAGAATGTCTTTTTATTTTTGTCTTTGACATCAAGAATGTGGTGGGATACGTGTAAAAAATAACGTGTGATATAATTTATTTTTAGTCGGGATTTTCATATAGTATTGTTGAAATATATAATATTATATGTTCTACTAGATTGCTAAAACATATGTCTTTGTCTTGTTTTATCTATTGCTACTGCTTCTTCCTAATTCTTCTCCTCTGTTTCAAAAAAATATCTTTGTCAAGTAATGCGCGATTCAGTGATAGGTTGTTTCATTTTTTGTAATTAAAGCTAATACTTTGGATAGAAAGAGGGTATTTCTCAACGTAATTTGAAGATGTGTTACTATTGTTACAAAATAGAAATGCTTCCTACTATTCTATTTTTGTGAAAACACTTGGTATTGAAATACTGCTGATGCCAGAATTACTTGATACTCTTGTTTTTTGTAAGAGTGGTTTCATATCCTCTGTAATGGGAATAGAAACTGAGGCCATGGCCACAATAGTGGATGTCTTTGCATCTATTATTTCTATTGAGAAACGAATGTGGCTCATGCTAAACGCATATGTTCCAGCGACAAGATATCCAATAGTTATTTGTGGATTTACTAAAGAAACTGAACGAGAAAGAATTAATTCTCCTTCTGTTTCAGAAAAGATAAGGCTATTTGCTAAACGAGCTTCTTGTAAAAGATAGCCTTTTTGTACAAATTGTGTTGCCATTTCTTGTGCAAATTGTTTTCCTAGTGGCGTGCTAGAAAGGAGTGTATTAATATCTACAGGAGTTGTAACAAGTAATGGAAATTCCTTACTAGAACCATAAAATTTTTGTTCCAATTGCTTATTTAAGGATTCTGTTATTGTTACTGCAGCATGTGAAATGCTAAAGGCTTGTGCTGCTGTTGGAAGACAAATACATGCTATTAATAGGCATAATGTTTTCATAGTGATACCCTTCTTATCTATTTATACGTAAAACTCTTTCAATATGTTCTAACCTAGTAGTGAGGCTTGTACGGATTTTTTCTGTTTTTGCCATACTCAATGCTCTCATGTAGTATTGTTGTGCTAATTCATATCGCTGCTGTGATTCATGAACTGTTGCTATATGCCAGTGAGTGAGTGCATTGTAATCTTCATCATGTAATCTTGCACTGTGTGGTGCTTGTGGTATAAAGCTTAGCGAGTTTGTATTACTTTTGGGTAAACAACTAATTAATAATAACGCACTGCTGAAAATACCAATTAAAAAGAACATTCTCATATTATTCTCCTAGTGTATACCTCTATCAAATACTATTTTAGGGGAGCTTCTTTGTCCTGCATTATTTTTTGAGGAATTTGTTATTTTCATTGTTCTCAACATAAGATCTTTTTTCTTTGCTAAGCTTGTGATGTAAGGTGTTTTCCTAAAGAAAATGCTTGCTGTTTTTTGTACTAAACCTGAATGTGGATCTAAAATACGTGCATTTAGTGTCACGGTGTCATTAGCAATATTATATGTGCCTACCATAACAAATTCATTGTCTTGCATAAGTACATTATTATTCCGTTCAGATAAAAAAGAATTTCCAAAGGATTCCGACGTTCTAATAGCATTAGATATTCTGTATTCGCGCACAGAAATTCCTCGTTTTACAAATTCATTGTAGAGCTCTTCTGTAAAAACCTTTCCAAGAGAGCTTTCTTCTTTTAAATTTGTGATGTCAACAATATCTGTGAGTAGCACAGTTTTATTTTGAAAAATAGTTATATTGTCTTCCATAAACTGTTCTACTAATTCTTTCGCTTTTAAGCGTAATTCTAGAACGTCGTCCATATTCTTTTGAGGCATGTATCTTGGAAGCGCTTTATCTACATAACCTCCCACCAGAGAGGGTTGTATTAATAAGAAAAGGCTTAATAACATAAGAATTTTTTTCATCCGACTGGTACTCCAATAAAAATAAAATCTATAGGAGTTATCGGTAGTTATGGGATACTCTTTATAACACGGTATAGTATTTTATAAAAAATATAGCAATGAGGAGTAATTTAAGAGTTTTTCTCTAACAATGCGTTATAATGCTGCATAATTATTTTTTATTGGAAAAAGAATTAGTAACAAATTGTATCAATTGATTATAACGTTGCTGAACAAGTGTATCTGTTGGAAGTAATGTGGATAAGTATCTATAATCTTCTAATGCGAGGTTATATTGTTCTTCTTCTACATATAAAAATGCTCTTTCTAGATATGCTTGAACATTAATTGGGTCTAAATCGATACTTTTTGTAAGGTCTGCAATGGCTTTTGTTGTATCTTGTAAAACATAATGCACCTTTGCTCTATTATAGTAAATAGAGCTATTTCCTGGATCATAGAGTAATGCTGTATTCATATCTTCTAATGCACTATCTAAATTGCTCTCTATTGCTGAGACTATTCCTCTGGCGAGATATAACTTTGCATTTTTAGGATAGAAGGAGATGGCATAACTGTAATCCTCTAAGGCTTTTTTATATTCTTTATTTTGGGCATATGCATTGGCTCTTTGTTCGTATATTTCTAAGTAGGCGGGTTGAATGTTTAGTGCTTTTGTAAAATCTGCTATAGCATTTGGAAACTGTTTCAAATATAAATACAGTTTTGCTCTTTCATAGTAAAAATCTTCACTACTTTTCACTAAATCAATTCCATTAGAATAGTCTTTAAGTGCATCATCTCCATTACCAAGTAATAAATGCATCTGTGCTCGTTTTCTATAGAAATCAGGATTATTGGGGTTAAGTTCTATTGCTTTTGAAATAGATTGTATGCTTCTTTCAACAGAATTTGAATGTAGATAGGCCAAAGAGAGAAGGATATATGCCTTAATGAATCGTGGATGTAGTGTTAATGCTTTATACAAATCTATTGTGGCATTTTCAATATTATTTATTTTTATATATTCTTCTGCTCGTTTATAATACAAAAAATAATCGCTTGATGCATGTTCAAGGGCTTTTGAATAATCTGCTATAGCTAAGATATTTTCATTTCTGCTACTGTAGAGAGAAGCACGTAATCTATATGAGAGAGAAGATGGATTTTCTTCAATATTTTTTGTAAGCACGTTGAGCGTTTTTGAAAAATCCGTTACCTGTACATATTCTTCTATACGGTATTCTATAAATGCATATGATGATGGCTGTAGTGTCTCTATATTGGCAAAAGCGTATGTTCCAATAAGTGTATGAAAGAAAAAAAGTATATAGAAAAATATATTTTTCATGATATCCCTTCATAAACCCAATCTACCCAGACCAGCTTTATTCTTTTGTGATGTATGCAGTATGAGCTAAGACATCTTTTCTTGTGCGTCAAGCCTTATAGTTCGTTGAGCTTTATAAAGAGAAAAGGCAGAAAAAATAATTATTGTAATTTTTATAAGGAGATAGCTAAAGCAATTTGTTTTTATTTCGATAGGTAAGAAGACATATTATATTGGGTAGCTATTTGATATCGTAAAGGAAAATATATGTTAGAGAAAAAGATAGAAGAATTATGTAAAAATTTAGATATTCCAGTACCAAATGCTCTTCAAAATAGTGAATATTTTTTCTCTTTTGAGGATTCTGTTTTTATGGTTGTAGAAAAGTATCATACGAGAATACTCGTATGGAGTACAATTACACCTTTGTCTGGTGATGAATCTAAATATTCAGAAATGCTCACTGCCATTGGGAAGAAAAGTGCTCTATTACTGTCTGGGATTAGTGCATCTTTTTTCCCCATTATTTTTATTGAAAATCACGAAATGAGATGGGCTTTACTTATAGAAGAATCTTCTAACAAAAAGCTTATTGAAGTGGCTACTCTTTTAGTGGAAGAGGTTCATCTATGGAGAGAAAGACTTCAGGTTATGCCAAGAATTCTTGATCCTATGATGACACGTGCTATGAGGTTCTAAGTCTTTCATAAAGGAAAATCTATGTTTCGTTATTTGCGTCTCATTATATGCTTTACTTTACTATGTGGAGTTTCTGTTTCTATGGCAAAAGAGTTGCCCTGGAATCCTGCTCCATTTGTTTATATAGCAAAAGATGAGTATATTGGAAGAGTTTTGCAAGCTTTTGCAGCGAGTCAGGGGATTTCTGTCACAATTCCAGAAACTATACGTAATAAAGTGAGTGGACGTTTCTATTTCACAAATCCTTTAGATTTCTTAACACTTATTTCCAAAGCATATGGAATTACGTGGTATTATGATGGAAATGTCTTATATTTTTACCCTTTAGGAGAAATTGAGACAACTGTTATACGATTACGCTTTTTGGAGGCATCAGATATATACAGAACACTTGAGCAGTTGGGAGTATTAGATACACGTTTTGCTTGGAAAGAGGTTGCTAATGAGAATATATTGCATATTTCTGGACCACCTCGTTATATTCAGTCTGTAATGGCCATTATTCGAGAGATAGAAAATAATGCCTCAAAAGATATGGTTATGGAAGTGTTTAGATTAAAATATGCGTGGGCAGAAGATCTTAAAGTAAATATGAGAGGGCAAAGTATGACTCTTCCAGGAGTTGCCTCTCTTTTGCGTTCTGTAACATCCATGCAAGATAATAGAACAACAGCCACTCAACAAGAGGAAATTGATGAAAAGAGAACTGTAAAAAAGAAGACTAGTTTGACGCGTACAGAAAATAAAGTAGAAACTATTTCTGAAAATAAGGTTGAAAATGTTCGTATTTTGGCAGATCCTCGTATTAATGCTGTTATTGTTTGGGATGTGCGTGAAAGAATGTCTTATTATGCAAGAACTATTGAAAAATTAGATGTTTCAGTTCCTCTTATAGAAATACAAGTTGCTATTGTTGATATCAATGTTGAAGAGTCGTCTGTTCTTGGCACTGAACTAGGTTTTTCTAGTAATGTTTCTGGTGGAACGGGAATTGGAGGGTCTGTGGGTGGTGGTATTGCACCAGGGTTAAGAGCTGGTGTAGAAAATGGACTTAATAGTCTGACTACCATTTATAAACACGGAATGTTTAGCCTTATGGCAAGAATTAATGCTCTTGCGACAAGGGGTGTTGCAAATGTTCTTTCAAGACCAAAAATACTCACTCTTAATAATCAAGAGGCTATCATAGAGAATAAAAATACATTTTATGTTCGTGTTGCAAACCAAGATAACACGGATCTTTACGATGTCTCCTACGGTACTACTGTGAGAGTCACACCTCATATTGTTGAAGGTTCTGAAAGTAGTCCAGCTATTAAATTGCGTATTGAAATAGAGGATGGCACAAATTCTGATGCTAATGGAAAGATAGATGGATTACCTACCATAACTACCAGTGTTGTTAGCACACAAGCCATTGTTGGGAATAGCAATTCATTAATTATTGGAGGACACTATTATGAGCGTTCTAGTAGAAGTAAGAATGGTCTTCCCTATGTACAAAATATTCTAGGAATAGGAAATCTCTTTGGTAAAACTACTACAAGAACACAAAAAGCGGAAAGACTCTTCATAATCACTCCTACTATTGTCGATATCAAAGAAGCTGCGGAGAAGGATTTTCCTAATGTTATACATAACACTATGGATCATAAAGGGATACAAGAAGAAATAGTTGGCCCAGGTTGTGGTACAAGAAAGATTGGTAGAAGAGGTATTCTTAAAACTGTTTCTGTTGATTAAAAGGATTTATATTTGTCATGGCATCATCATCGTATTTATTGAAAATTCTTTCTGGTATAAATGCTGGAGCAGAAGTAGAAATACGATCCACTAGTATTATTATGGGTGGTCTCGATGAGTGCGACGTTGTATTAAGTGATCCTTTTTTAGCTCAAAGAACTATTCCTATTGAGTTGTATGAAGATAGTCTTTCTATCACAACAAATTCTTTACAATTTTATATTAATGGCTTTCCTGTCACGGAGGAAATATTTTCCGTAGCATTTTATGAAGTTATTACGGTTGCAACAACAAGTTTTGTTGTTGGAAGAAGTGATGAATTATGGCCAGATATTACCATGCCAGAGAAGTTAATTGATAGAGATGGTAACGAAAGAAGTTTTAAAGAAAGTATAGATAGCAATGACCCTATGCTTTTTGATCTAGAAAGTGGTAAGGCAGAGTTAAATGATACTGTTGGTATTGCACAAAAAGAAAATAGTGATAGAGGAACATTTGAAGAGATTTCTTCTGAGGCAGAAGAGGAATTTAAGGCAGAAGAGCTTTTTCTTGAAGAAGAAAATGAAGAGAATGTTGAAGAGGGAAAAAAAAGAAAAAAAAAGAACAATTCCACGGATGTTATAAAAAAGATTACATATGCCATTATTGTGACATGTCTTTTCTTGATTTCTATTCTTATTTGGTTTTTCTTCTTAAGGCAGCCTGATATTGGTTCTGAAGAATATATTACTAACCTTAATACTGATTTACGAGAAGAAGGCTTTCCTAGTTTACGTGTGGGTGTTAGGAAGCCAGATCTTCTTATTGTAACAGGATTTGTTGATACGAAAGAGGATCTTAACAAATTAGAAAATTTTTTAAAAGGTAGAGCTCCTAAGATATTAATTCTTGTGAAATATATGGATCAAGTTATGGCAGAAATTGAAGAATATCTTAATAGTAATGGTATCCGATTCACTTTACAATTGGTTAAAAAAAGTAAAAGATTAAATGTCTATGGATATATAAAGGATGGACGACTTCTTGCTAAAGTACAAGAAGATTTACAAGATCTTTTACCGATATTTAGAAATATTAGATGGAATGTTATTTTTTGGACAGAGCTTTCTCAATTATTGGAGGAACCTTTACAGGAGACAAATCTTGGTCCATATTTAGAATTTGTTCCCTATAGTTATAGTGTATTAGTGAGTGGAGAATTGACAAATGCTGAAAAAGATATGTGGGAAGAAATTAAAAAACCCATTATTGCAAGTAAACGATTATACTCTGGAACATTTATAGAGAAATTTAAAAGAATTCGTTCTAGAGAAGATACTATTGAGAAAGAAAAAAGAAATAATATATCAATGGAAAAAGAGGCAGAGAACCCTGTATTAAAACTTCTTGGCATTCCCACTATGGAGAAAATAAGTAAGGCAAGTATTTCTGATGTTCCAGAGGGTGCTTCCTTTGATGAATATTTTATAGTGGATCCGTGCAAATATCTTTCTATTCAGCCTGGAGAAATAATTTTTGTAAAGATTAATGGAGAACCTGCATTATATTCTTCTGGTAGTATGCTTCCTGCTGGAATAAAAATTAAAGATATTTTAGAAAAAAGTATTGTTTTAGAAAAAACGGATGGGAGTTTTATTTTTTGTAATCAATAAATATACGGTACATATTTACTATATAAAATTCTATTGTATTTATGTAGTTGTGTTTTGGCTATATGTATGAATATATGTGGAGTATATATATTTTTTTTGTAAAATACTATTCTAAAAAGAGTATATAAGAAATAGCATGAATATACTTTTTTAGAAATAAGAATATGAAAAGAGAGATGTTTTTTGTGAAAGTAAAATAACGTGATGTTTTTTCTTCTGCTAAAAAGAGAGACATTTTTATAATAACATTATTATGATTCCAATTAAGCAAATCTGTTTTGTAATATAACGATAGTTCTTATTTATTTGTTAATACTTCTAACAGATATAAATGTAATGCTTTTTATATAATTAACTAGCTATTGTGATATGGTATTGTTCTCAACGCAGTATAGTTGATGAAAGAGCATTATTTTGTGGGAAATTCTATCTTTTAAAAAGAATATTTTTTTGTCTAGTACATTTCCTGCATGTATCGCTGTATATGAATTCTTTCTAAGAAAAGTATGATTTAGAAATAGCACTATTGTTATATTTAGCAAAGGAGAAGTGCATGTTATCACATGGTATGAAAGTAGATATATTATCCAAAGATTTTGATTTAAAAAAAGCATTAAAAGAAGACTATAACGGGAATGTATTACGTGTTGTCATTGATACATTGAAAGAAGCTGAAGTTGAGATAAGAAAAACAATAGATCAAGGACTATCTTCAGAAGATTTTGTTCCATGTTCTTTGTTAAAACAAAGTTACGAAATTGCGCAGTCCAATATACAGTTATATTGGAAACTTGCAATATGTAAATATAATGAAGATAAAAAAAATACGGTTTTTTAGGGATACAATATCAAGAGTATACATGGAGGGAATATGGTAACAGGTTCAGATTCATTAACCTCGCCAGGGAGTTCAGGTTCTGAGACAATTGCAAAATTGTTGGCGATGATGGAAAAACAAATGGGCGCCCTTGAAGAAATGGCAAACGAAATTCTTGCTAAAGAATCTCCTTCAGAATTAGATCTTATGGCCTTTAATGCGCAAACAACAAAGTGGAGCACAATGGTTTCTTTAACAGCAGGAACTGTAAAAACAATAGAGGATACATTGAAGAGTATTGCAAATAGATAATAAGAGATACAAGGGCTTTATGTATAATTGTTTTTATTCACCACTATATACTGTGCATACCTAACATAGCAGAGAAATTATGGATACTTTGTTGAGATAATAAATAATTTTTTAAGAAAAACGGGCAAGTGTCTTTGCTGTGGCTATCCTTCCTCTTGGTGTTCGCTGTATAAATCCGGACTGAATGAGAAAAGGTTCATAAATATCTTCAATTGCTTTTGAATCTTCACCACAGGCTATTGCAAGCGTTTTAAGGCCAACAGGGCCACCATTATAAAGGCGAACAATTGTGGAAAGTAGTTTTCTGTCTAAAGAATCTAAGCCTTCTTCATCAATTTCCATAAGAGCAAGTGCATTTTTTGTAATAGTATATGTTATGTGATTAGCACTTTCCATAATTGCAAAGTCTCGAATTCTTCTCAAAAGTCTATTTGCTATTCTTGGTGTTCCCCGGGAACGTTTTCCTATTTCTAAACAAGCTTTTTCTTCTATAGAAATACGGTAAATTTCTGCACTTCTTTTCGCTATAGCAGCAAGATTCTCTGGGCTATATAATTCTAATCTTGAGATAATACCAAATCTATCACGCAGGGGAGATGAAAGAAGTCCTAAACGTGTTGTTGCACCAACAAGTGTGAAGGGTTCTAGTGTAATTTTAACAACACGAGCTCCTGGACCTTGCCCTGTTATTATATCAAGTGAAAAGTCTTCCATAGCTGGATAAAGGAATTCTTCCACGTGTACAGGCATTCTGTGTATTTCATCAATAAATAAAATATCATGTTTATTTAAGGAAGTTATAATAGCTGCTAAGTCACCAGATTTTTCTAAAACCGGTCCTGTTGTCGTCACTATGTTAACACCAAGCTCCGATGCCATAATTTGTGCTAATGTTGTTTTGCCTAGACCAGGATTTCCATAAAATAAAATATGATCTAATGGTTCTGTTCTGGATTTTGCAGAGGAAATATAAATATGCAAATTATTGCGCAATTCATCTTGTCCTATAAAATCAGTAAGAGAAGCAGGGCGTATGGTATCATCTCTATATTCCATCAGGAGCCTTCTTTGTGGGATGCTAGTTTTTGCAACGTTTCTTTTATTAATTTTGATAATTCTATTGCAGGTTCTTGTGATAAAAGAGCTTTTAAGTGTGATAATACTTGGTATTCTTCATAACCAAGTTGTTTTAACGCATCAAGGGCATTATACAATACTGGCGCAGGCAGAGTACCTGTTTCATTTTTTTTATGTATAAAAGGTATATGTGAATGTGTATTAGGCAACGAATTAAGTTTATATTGCAGTTCAAGAAAAATATGTTGTGCCGTTTTATTGCCTATACCAGATACTTTGGTTAATGTTAATGGATCTCCGTGAAGCACTAAATTCTTAATATCATCAACAGTGAAGGTTTCTAAAATAGTTAATGCTGTTTTGGCTCCTATTTTTGAAATGGATGTAAGTAAGAGAAACATATTTTTTTCTTCTAATGTGGAGAAGCCAAATAGTGTTATGGAATCTTCTTTTACTATTGTTACAATATGGATATGTAACGGTGTTTCAGACATAGACAAATTTCTAATAGTTGAGGGATTTGCATATACCTCGTAGCCAACACTTGAATTTGTGATAATGAGACAAACATCGTTTGTGTGGTATAACAATATTCCAGAAAGATATCCTATCATTGGTGTAGTATAACAAAAATATCACCATATTGCAAAGTAATATGGTGATATTTTATAGAAAAATGGCAAAGTACTATTTTATAAACAATTGATCCATAAAGGCTCTAAACGCCGCTGCATCTTGTAGCAAGTCTTCTCCATGGAAGAGTTGAGAGCCATCATGTACTTTTACTATTTGCTCAATAGAAGCTCTCATATTATTGTTATCAGCAAAAGAGATAATATGTAGTGGAAAACGAGGGTCTGGAGCATAGAAAAGTTTTAGATCAAACGCAGCCGTACTTGCATTATAACTTTCTCCATCAGTGATAAGTATAAGTCGTGTTGGAGTTGGAATATCGATAATATCTTTTCTTAAGATAGTTAAATTTTCTCCCATAGTTGCGTTTGGAGTATGCGAAGATACTTTCTTTATTGCTGACTCAAATGTTTCTTTATTCCACTCAGACAAAGGATAGAGCGCTTGTTTTGTATATAGCTGTTGCAAACCAATAATAAGAGGAGATACTGGCAGGGAAGTATTTATTTTTGTTAGTAGTTGTCGCACTTTTGCTGCTGTTCTTCCTCCAGTTGAGATTTCTGTAAAAAATTGTAAAGAAATCATTTTCAATTTGGAATCTTTTGGATAATAAATAATATTCCTATCTTTTGTAAATTCGTAATCTGAAGACTGCCACTCAGCGGTATCTTTTGTTGTGGTTGTTTGTTGTGTACTCGAAGTTCTTATATTTGTATCTTGAGGGATAACTTTTCTAATCTTTTTTACTGTGCTTGTTCGAGGTTCACTACTTGGGACACGTTGATTGCGTGGAATAGTTGCAGGGTTTTTCTTTAGAGTGTAGTCCGCTTCTAATTTATAGGGATCGATGGGACTTTTTTGTTTAGAATCTGCTACTCCTCGGGTTGTGGGGACATCATCAATATGTTTCTTTGGGGTATTTTGTTGTTCTAATTCGGTACTTGTGGGCATTTGCTTTTGATTTGATGGTACGGAGTCGAGAGCAGGATTTCTATGAGCACTCACTGGAGGAGGTGTATCTGCCAAGCTATTAGAGAAAAAAAAGGTTAAAAGGATTAAAGAAACAATTAAAATTGACATATTCTTATGGATATTTTGTAAATTCATAACACGAAATTCCTATCGTTTAGATTTTAATTATACATTAAAGAGAAAATGTATTATATCGGCGTCCTTCACAATATATTCTTTACCTTCAGTCTTGAGAAGGCCAGCAGAGCGACAGGACGCTTCAGACATGTAATGCACAAAATCTTCATAACGAATGACTTCTGCTCGTATGAAACCTTTTTGAAAGTCTGTGTGAATAGCCGCTGCAGCTTGTGGTGCTGTTGAGCCTTCGTGTATTGTCCATGCACGAACTTCTTTTTCTCCTACGGTGAAGTAACTGATAAGGCCTAAGGCACTATATCCAGTTTTTATAATTTGTGCAAGCCCATTGCTATCTATTGAATATGCTTTTATTATTTCTAGGTATTCGATATCAGACAACTTTTGCAATTCTTCTTCTAATACGGCACACACGCGTACTACTTTTGCACTACGTTTCTTAGCATATTGTTCAACAAGTATTGTGTATTTTGTCTCTTCTGTAAGTCCATCTTCAGAGACATTCATACAATAAATAACTTCTTTCATTGTTAAGAGGTTAAGGCTTTTGAGATATTCTGCTATATCGTTATTTTTGATAAGCAATGTTTTTATATCGTTTCCTTCTTGGAGAAAGAGAAGAATTTCTTCTAATAGTATTTTTTCTTGTCTTGCAATTTTATCTAATTTAGCTTGCTTTGTTACTTTTTCTAATCGTTTTTCTAAAGACTGAATATCAGAGAAAAGAAGCTCTAATTCAATGGTTTCAATATCTTGTATTGGATCTATTTTTGAATTGACATGAATAATATTTTCGTCGTCAAAACAGCGAACAACATGGACGATTGCTGAGCATTCTCGAATAGTAGCCAAGAATGCATTGCCAAGACCTTCACCCTTACTTGCTCCTTTAACCAAGCCTGCGATATCTACAAAATCGACTGTTGCATGGACAACACGTTGAGGAGACACAATTTCTTCCAAAATACGAAGGCGATCATCTGGTACTGGCACAGTGGCTTTGTTGGGTTCTACTGTGCAAAATGGATAATTTGCGGCCTCAGCTTTTTGTGCTTTTGTTAATGCATTAAAAAGTGTCGATTTGCCAACATTTGGTAAACCTACTATTCCTAAACTAAGCGACATAACACCTCTCTTTTTCAGACGGTATTGCAACATATCTCTTGTCTTCTTGCAAGCTTTTTTCTATAATCACTCTGGCTTCTTAGATAGTAATTATTAAATAAGGGTTATCATATGTTTTTTGTGAATACAGAGCTGTCTTTTTTCTTTTTTTCTATACTACTCTTTTTTTTACTGTTTCTCAATGTTTTTAGTTTACCCGCAAATTGGTTTATTTTCTTTGTTTTCCTTTTTATGTATTCCACTCTTGAAGTTCCCAATCGTTATTTTGTACTCTTTATTCTTTTGCTCATTGCTATTGGTGGTGAAATTTTAGAATCAGTAATTCAATTTCGTATAAGTAGAAAATCAGGGGCAAGTACTGCTGGTAATTGGGGTGGGATACTAGGTGCTATTATTGGTGCTATTGTTGGTTTTTCATTGTTCTTTGGAATAGGGTCGCTCTTATTAGCTTTACTAGGTGCTTTTATTGGGTGTTTTTGTGTTGAAATAATAAGAGGGGTCAGCGCTGCAAAGGCATGCAAGGCTGCTTTAGGTGCTTTTAGAGGAAAATTATTGGGTTTTATTCTTAAAATTACTCTTGGGGCTATTATGATATTATATGGATTAGCATCTTTGTCTTCTCATTCTTTAGAAAGTGCTATACAAGAAACGCCTTTTCAAGAGGATGCTGTGAAATCTTCTCCTTTTATTGAAATATAAATGAAGTAAGTAGAGTAATTTTTTGTTGTGTGGTATACTTGTGCGGAGAAAGAGCGTGTTTTTTATTAATATAGGGAATTATTGTAATGAATATACATAGAGATCTTTTAGAATTTGTTTTTTCTGGAGCTTCGCTGCGCCGATGGAATGATATGTTGAGACCAACAGAGTTTTTTGAAATAGATAGACAGGGACATAAAATGCTTATTGCATGGTTGTTATTTTTACTTGAAACTAAGAATACAAAGGAAGATGAAAAAATATGTATTTATCAAGAACTTGTTGAAAGAGCCATGTTCGATTATTTTTTTAACTTAGCCACAACAGATATAAAACCAACTATTTTTAATAAAATTAAGCAAAATGAAGAAGATTATACAATGTTGTTAGATTGGGGAATAAAGATTTTTTCAGAATATATTGCTCCGATGGGAACAGAATTTGTGGAAAAATCGAGAAAGTATCTATCTTCTCCTTGCGAAGAAAAAACAGTAGCAGAAAATATATTGCGCTCTGCCTCGCTTTACTCAACATATTGGGAATTTTCTATTATAAAAGAGTATAATACTTTTAACACATCAATTGCTTCCATTGAAAAAGAAATTATTGATAAAATAAAGGAACAGCAAGGTGTGCTTCCTTCTTTTTCCTTATTGTTCCCGTTGGAATTATCTGATGCAACAGAGCTTTCTTCTTTTGCTAAATTGTGTGGCCAATTGCGATTTCAAAAACGTTGGTCTCAAGTTTCTAGAAGTCCTGAAACGTCTGTTCTTGGACATATGTTCCTTGTTGGGTGCTATTCTTACTTATATAGTTATATTCTTGGTGCTTCAACCGTGCGTGCCTGTAATAACTTTTTTTCTGGCCTATTACATGATTTGCCAGAGTTATTAACTCAGGATATTATTTCTCCTGTAAAATATTCCTCACAAAGTATTGCTAGGCTCATTAAAGAATATGAAGATTCTGAATTGATCTTGCATATTTTTACTCCTCTAGAAAGAGAATATAAGTACATTGTCGAGAGGCTTCAGTACATGTTAGGCTATGCTGAGGGAAGTGAGTTTTATTCACTTATTATAAAAAAGGATGGTATTCATCGTGTATCTTTTGGTGAATTACAAACTATATATAATAGTGATTGTTTTGACCCAAAAGACGGGGTTCTTATTAAATTTTGTGATACGTTATGTGCCTTTCTTGAAGTGACTATTTCAATTGCTAATGGTATTACTTCCACTCAAGTGGAAAAGGCAGAAAAAAAGATGAAATACATGCTTAGTAAAGGGGAATTTGCAAAAATTCTAAATTCTGAGACTCCTATTGAAGCAGGTGTGGAGGATATTTTATTACCCATAGTGAGCTCTCTTATGAGAGAATTTCATTAAAATATCTTTTCTTATGTAAAGTGCTTTACAACATAGGAAATATAGTGTATTCATAGGGAGTAATTGTGTACGGTGTAGCGTTTATAAACAACTATATAGCTTTTCCATAAATGCTTTTGTAGAGAATATATGTGCACAATATTGATGTTTTATTGAGGAGAAATTGATAATGAAGACCTTTGCTCCCACTCCCATAGATATAAAAAGGGAATGGTTCGTTGTAGATGCTACAGGAATGGTGTTAGGAAGACTTGCCACACAGGTAGCTCGAATTCTGTGCGGTAAACACAAGGCGGAGTATGCACATCATATGGATATGGGTGACTTTGTAATTGTTGTTAACTGTGATAAATTAGTTGTTACAGGGAAGAAAATGGGTCAAAAAATGTATTATAAGCATACTGGATATATGGGTTCTCTTAAAGAGAAGACTCTTGCAGAATGTATGGCTAGATACCCAGATAGAGTTCTTATGAAAGCTGTGAAGGGGATGTTGCCTCGTAATACTATTGCGCGTGCAATGATAAAAAAATTAAAAATTTATTCTGGAGGCGAGCATCCTCATGGTGCTCAATTACCGAAACAACTTAGTTTATTATCTTAATGGAGTGTAGATTGTATGGCAACTCAGTTTGATTATGGGACAGGAAGAAGAAAAACTGCAATTTCTAGGACTCGTTTATATTCTGGTACAGGTATTGTCGAGATAAATGGCAGAAAATTTGAGGAATATTTTCCTAGAAAAACATTACAGATGGTTGTACGCCAAGCTTTGCTTCTTACTAAAACTAGTGAAAAGTATGATGTTAAGGTGAATGTTTCTGGGGGTGGTCTTTCTGGACAAGCTCAAGCTATTAGGCACGGTATTTCTAGGGCGTTACTTTCTGTTGATTCTGCTTTTAGGCCTGTGCTCAAAAAAGCTGGATTATTAACAAGAGATTCTAGAAAAAAAGAACGAAAAAAATATGGATTGCGTTCTGCAAGAGCAAGGTCTCAGTATTCAAAGCGTTAATTTTTTTATATACCGTACAAAAGGGAAGTCTTCTAGGCTTCTTTTTTTTGTCATAGGTGTTATTATTTAGTCTTGTTTTGTTAGAAGACGGCCTAAGGATTACTGCAGTATTGTATAAAAAAGAATTTTTTGTAGTGAGGAATCGTATAAGGCTCACAATAGCAGTATAGAGGCTATTCTTTTTAAAGAGAAAAGAATAACAGGATAGTTTAGTATACGAAGGGTGTTATGACTGTGCTTGTTGCTTATAGTGATAGTTACTAAGTGCAAAGAGGTATATAGCCTTCTTTTTTTGATAATAATAGTAACGTTGTGACTGCTTTTAAAAAGAAGCTGTGTAGTACCATTCTTTTTATCTCTTTGTGTTTTTGAAAGCACTGTCTATTATGCTAACTATATAAGGGTGATAAGATGATATAGTGTTGTTTTAATAAATGTGGTATAGTGCTATTTTTATAGAATCCAATGTATTTTTGTGCACATATATCGCCTTTATAATGGATGTATATTATATTTTTCTAGGCTGAGTGAGCCAGTATTGGTGAAGATGATATAGTCCAATAAAATTATATTGAATATAAGAAAATCATTTTTATGATTTGCAAGAAATATCATATCTTGTTTTGTAGGTAAATAAGAATCCGATTCCTTTTTCTCAAGAAGAATAATACAGGAACTGTATTTTTCTAAAGCCGTATTTAATAATTCTTTTTTCTTATATTTATCTGTGAAATTGAATGGATAGTGTCCGATAATATGTTTTTTGTTATCAAGTAGTATAATCCAGAACAATGCTGTGTGTGAGAAGACAATGTTAGTTTTACTATACATAATGGCATCATGAGGGGTACTTATATAAAGAGTATCTGTCTTTTTAGAAAGTAGCATTGAATTTGTGGTCTCTTCATTTATTGAATCAGGTGTATTGGAATATTGTTTTGGGAGAGAGTCAATAAGATTTTCTCGAATTTGTGAGATAAATAAAAGATAGTTCTCAAGGGATTTACTGTATTTTGTAAAATCTTTTTTAATAAAAATGGTTTGTAGAGAGGAATTTTTGAGGATTTCTTTTGCAATAGCTTTTGTATCTTTTCTTATGTATAAATATGTCAACATTGCTTCTAGAAGATGGCTTTCTGTGGCAAATAGTGGATTTTTACGAATGGATTCTTTTATTCTTTTGTGGTGACCAGTGCCGTGATATAGTATCTTTTTTGACATAAATGTAAACCTTAGATTTATAAAGAGTGTGTTGCAGAAGATGCATGATTGCTTGAAGATTCAAGAATTTTCTGTATATATTCCCATACATATTCTGGTGAAAGATTCTTCATGCATAGGAAATGCTTTTTAGGGCACTGCACTGCACCATGTTTGCCACATGGGCGACATTCTAGATCTATCCCAAGGGAATATGTATTTTTTCCTATAGGAAAGAAGCCAAGTTCTTTCGTTGTTGGTCCAAAGAGCATAACAGTAGGTTTTTGTTGTAACCATGCTAAATGTGTTAAGCCCGTGTCATTACCACAGCACAGAGAAGATTTTTTAAGGACAACAGCAGTGTCTTGAAGAGATATATTTAAGAATATGTGAATTCGTGGATCATTTTTTGAGATATTTGCCAAAGTCATTATTGTTTGAAGGAAATCTTCTTCTTTTTTTCCGGCACCTAGAAAACAAACGTGTACATTGTGCTCTAGTGTATAGAGCAGAAGTTTCGCAAAGTGTTCTGGTAACCATTGTTTCGTTGGCCATGCAGAGCCTATTGTAAGAGCAAGTACTTTCTGGGTGGCTAGGTGGTGTTTCTCCCAATATTTTTCTATTGTGACCAAAGATTGTTTTTGTAGAGAATAAGGAATAGCATTTGGTATTGTGAAAGTCGGTGTTGTATTGTGAAGGGGTTCTAGAAGTGAGAAGAGCCTTTGAACTTCATGAGTATTCTGCATGTTTCTTTTAACAGTATGCTTTGCTATAAGAACATTTATGAGCGGTGTGTTATAACTGATTGTGGTTTGAATGTTAGATAAATACATTATTAAAGAACTTCTATAGCTTGGGTGTGGATTAATCCAGATATCATATTTCATAGAGGATATTTTTTTAGATAATGTATAAAGGCCCTTCATAGATCCATTCTCTTTTTTATTATATCCATAAACAGCAAAATTTTGTTCTTGATAAAGGGATACAAAAGCATCACGCACCCAAAAATCTATTTGAGAAGATGGATAATATTCTTGTATTTTTTGTATAAGGGGTAACGTAAGAAGGGTATCTCCTAAAAAAGCGGTATTCCAGATTCCTATTCGCATAAAAATACTCCAATGTTCATATTGTTATGAGATAGTGTGCTATTTCTAGAAAAGAAGGAGCTGTGAAGCATTGTGTTTGCTTCGCATTTTGGTTAAACGCGTCTGTTATATCACAAAAATGAGAGATACAATGATTTTTGTTGTAAGAAGTAAGTGTGAATAAGCCTTTTCCTGTTTGTACGAGAAAAGCATAGGGAAAACCAGCATTGATAGCAAAAAGGATATCTTCCTTTTTATCTCCTACCATTGCTGTTGTATCTGATGTAAATGAATGTTTTTTAACTAAAGTGGACCATAGTTCTGTGTGTGGTTTTCTACAAAGGCATTGTTCTTCTGGTCTATGAGGACAAAAAAGAAATTCTACAAAAGAAGCTTCTTCTTGAACAAGGTTTATGAGAGCATCATTGCAAAGATGAACAGATTCATTGGTAAAATATCCTCTTCCAACACCAGATTGATTTGATACCACAGCAAGCCGTATTTTAGCTTTTTGTAGATACAAAAGCCCTTCTTTGACAGAGGGAAGAAGAGTAACTTCGTGAGGATTTGAAAGATAATGTTTATCTTCAATGAGAGTACCATCTCGATCACATATAAGATTCCTAATTTTCATTGGAGAAGGTATCCTTGTCTTCCTAAGATTCTGAAGATTCTATATAAAATGAGAGAGAAAGAAAAGAAAAAACTTGCTAAAAAATAAAAAAAATGTATTATAATGAAGCGAGGTGCCAAGATAGTTATGATAGGACTTTCCATTTCGGTGCTGTTATCTATAGTTATGTCTGCTTTGTGCTCTATAACAGAGGCTGTATTATATTCTGTCTCATGGAGTCATATAGAGCAATTGAAGGAGACTCGTCCAAAGATTGGTACTTTATTGTATACTTTACGAAGTAATATAGATGAGTCTATATCTGTTATTTTAACAATAAATACCTTGGCAAATACTGCTGGTGCCACTATTTCTGGGGCTCTTGCTACTCGTTTGTGGGGAGATGATTTTTTCCCCGTGTTTGCAATAACGTTTACTATCGCTATTTTGCTGTTTTCAGAAATTATACCTAAAACGTTAGGTGTCGTTTATAGTAAAACAATTTCTTTATATATTGTCTACCCACTATTAGGTTTCATATACATTTTAAAACCTCTCTCGCTGCTAATACGGAAGTTAACTGTTTTAATTGCTCCCACGAAGGAACCAGAGGTTACTGAAGAAGATATTCGTTCTGCTGTCACTATGTCTAGGAGAAATGGTAAGATAGAATCTTATGAGGCTCTCGCTATTAATAATATTCTTTCTCTTGACACTAAAGAGGTAAAGGATGTTATGACTCCTCGAACAGTTGTATTTTCTTTACCTGCAGATTCTCTTTCATCAGAAGTTCAAAATGAGAGGGATTTTTGGAATCATACACGTATTCCTATCTATGACAAAAACAATGAGGATATTGTAGGCATTGTTACTCGTCAGGATATCTTTCAAATGACAGCAGATGGGGTGGATTTGCCACTTCGTACTATTATGAAACCTGTCCATTTTGTTTTAGAGACAACAACGCTAGATAAATTGTTGCAACAATTTTTGGCAGCAAGGACACATCTTTTTATCGTACTTGACGAATATAGTGGCTTAGCTGGTGTTGTTTCTTTAGAGGATATTCTTGAAGAGATACTTGGAAGAGAAATTATTGATGAAACGGATAAGGTTGTTGATTTACAGCAAGTTGCTAGACAAAGACAGTCTGTTTTGTAAGGGGATTTATTTATGAAAAAGAAAGATGGGAAATACACGTATGTTATACTTGCATCGTTATTTGTTATAGGGCTTTTTGCTATGGTATATGCTGCAATTTCACAAAATAGTGTGTATTTTCTTAATGTTGCTGAGTTAATGAATCTTGAAAAAACGACGGAACCTATGTCGGTTAGAGTATTTGGAACTGTTGATAAAAGTTACCAAGCTGGAACAAATGTAACCCATGTTGTTTTTACTCTTATTGATAAAATGGATAAATCGTACAGTCTAACGGTTGAGTATAATGGTGTTGTTCCCGATGCATTTAAAGCTGAAGCAGAAGTGATTGCAGAAGGGAGTATTGTTACGGGTGATGTGAATCCTATTTTCCAAGCGAAAACTCTTTTGGCAAAATGTCCTTCTAAATATCAAGAAAAAAGCGAAGCTATGACACAACAAGCTTCTCTTTAGGGAGTGTTTATGTATTTGCTTTCATTTGCTTTTTTGATTCTTTCCTTCCTTCTTGCTTATGTTGCTATTATTAGGCTTGGTAAATCTTTATGGTTAAGAGAGGGAGTATATACGGTAGAGTTTGCAGAAAGTATTTTTAAGATAATTAGTATATTTTCTGGTATTGGTGCATTAGTTCTTTTGCAAGCCTTAGTCACGTCAGATTTTACTCTTATTTATGTTGCTGGGTATACAGATAGATTATTGCCTTTGTTCTATAAAATAACTGGATTCTGGGCTGGACAGGCAGGATCATTATTCTTTTGGTTTCTCATTATTGTTTTATTAAACGTTATTTTTGTTTCAACATCTCGTTATAAAAATCTTCAAGCAGAGACGAAAGCATGGTTTTGGACGATGTATTTTTTCTTTATTGCATTTTTTCTTTTTCTGTTAGGAACATGGAATAATCCTTTTGCTATGCAAATTCCTCCTCCTGCTGATGGTGCAGGATTAAATCCGTTATTACAAAATATTGCTATGATTATCCATCCTCCATTATTATTCACGGGCTATTCTGGTTTTGCTGTGCCTGCGGCACTTGCGTTTGCTTTCTTACTGACGACAGAAAAGGAATCTGTTTCTTGGGTTCAGCTTGTGAGACCCTTTGTATTAATTGCTTGGATGGTTTTGGGCGCGGGTATTTTATTGGGTTCTTGGTGGGCATATATGGAACTTGGTTGGGGAGGATATTGGGCATGGGATCCTGTAGAAAATGCTTCTTTTATTCCTTGGCTTATTGCTTCTGCCTACATTCATACTTCTCTTGTTGAAATGACAAAGAATAAGTTACATCGTTCTAATTTCTTTTTAGTTGTCTTAGCATTTTTGTCTACTATTTTTGGTACATACCTTGTTCGTGGTGGTGTAATTCAATCTATTCATGCCTTTGCGGGTGGTGTTGGAACACCTTTAATTTTATTTGTGTTAATTGGAATAGCTCTTAGTGCTTTTCTTGCTATTACTACTCCTCGTAAAGCAACAACACTTGCACTTGATGGAGTAAATACTAAAGAGGGTCTTCTTGTTCTGATGAGTTGGTTATTATTGGCTATATCGATAATAATAATTATTGCGACACTGTGGCCTGTTATTACAAAAGGCATAACTGGTAATTCTATGGGGCTTGGAGAATCGTTCTATAATAGGGTGATATTGCCTCTTTTTATGTTAATTGTTTTACTTATGCTAGCATGTTCTGTTATTCAATGGAAAAGTGGAATACAATCTAAAAAAGAGCCTTTAATCTTACTTGGAATTGTTTCTATTGTTGCATTAGTCACATATTTTATTGGCTATAATAATGTGTTAGCTTCTATTGCTGTTGGTCTTTCTGTTGCTGCTATTTATGCATCTAGACATGGTTTATTTTTTACTTCTGCAAAATTGTCTAGGCGTTTTGTTGCGTCTCAATTATCTCATCTTGGATTTGCCTTTATTGTTCTTGGAGTTGCTTTTTCTGGACCTTTCAAAGAAGTGAAGGATTTGGAGCTTAATATTGGTGAACAAGGAACTCTTGGTAAATATACTTTTACATATGAGAAGTTTCTTTCTGAAGGTGGTGTTACACAGGCATTCTTTAGAGTGTTTTTGCAAGTTGAAAAAGATGGAAAGCCTTTTGGTACTTTGTACCCCGAGAAACGAGTATACCAAAAATATGAGAAAATGTCATTTACGGAAGCGTCCACAATGCCTTCACTGTATGAGGAGTTATATTCTTCTTTGTTGAGTGTTTCTCAGGATAATAGTGTACTTATTCGTGTGAGTATAGAACCATTTGTTAATTGGATTTGGATAGGTTCTTTCTTTTTATGCCTTGGTCCACTTGTTGGGTTCTTGCCAACACGTAAGAAAAAAGAGATTGGTGTTTAATTCATGATTACTCTTGATCATGTTTCAAAGTCATATTCTTCAAAGATAATAATGAAGAGTGTTTCTTTCGCTCTTTCTCCTGCGAGTATAACTCTACTTGTGGGAGAAAATGGGGCTGGGAAGACAACGTTATTAAATCTTATTGCTGGCATAGAAATACCAGATTCTGGAACAATATTGATAGAAGGAAAAAGGCTTGGTTATATAGGACATCATGTTGCTGTTTATCCAGCACTTACGGCGGTTGAAAATCTTTTATTTTGGGGGAAACTTTCCTCATTAGCGTGTTCTTCTGAAGATATTCTTGCTATTTTAGAAAGGGTTAATTTGCTTCCATTTGCTAATCAATCTGTTAAGATATTTTCCAGAGGAATGTTACAAAGACTTAATTTGGGTAGAATACTTCTCACTAAACCTGATATTTTACTTCTTGATGAGCCTTCTACTGGATTGGATACGTTTTCTGTACAAATGCTCTATAGGGAAATTCTTCTTGCGAAGGAGCAGGGTGCCTGTATTATATGGAGTACTCATCACGCTGAATTAGATGGTGTTATTGCTGAACGTGTTATATGGCTTAAGGATAAAACAATTGCATTGCTAGATAGTAAGGAATATCTACGAATGATGATGGTTGTATAATGTTTGTGCACGCATTAATAATCGCTAGAAAAGATATTGGGATCTTGCTGTGGAGAGAAACAGGTCTAGTGCAATCTATTCTTTTGGGTTTACTTATTGTTTTTGTCTTTAGTTTTTCTCAGAAACCAGGGGATGTTGTTTCTGCACAAATAGCTGCAACAATTTTTTGCATTGCGACTGTTTTTTGTCAAATTCTTGTAACGAATGCTCTTTTTGCTCTTGAGGAGAATAGTGGTATTAAGATAGTTCTTTTACTCAGTCTTGATGATATTCATTCTCTTATATTTGGAAAGTTTTTGGCTGCATATTGTATGTTACTGCTTGCACAATGTTTTTTATTACCCTCTTTAATATTGTTCTTAAATCAGGTTGTTTTTTCATATTCTTCTTTATTGTTTGGTATTATTTTGCTTAATTCTGGTATTCTTGCACTCGGTATTTTATTGGCTTCTGTGACACAGGCCTCCTCGGCAAAAGATTCTATTATGACGATTTTGATATTCCCTTTGCTTATTCCATTGTTGTTATCTGCCTTACGAATTATTGAAAATTCATTTTCTGTAATAGCTTTTGATATTTCTTCTTGGGTGGGCCTTGCAATTATGTATGATTGTATATTTATATCTTTAACCTTATTCTTTTTTCCTTTTGTATATTCTTTTAAATAAAGGACGCGATAAGTGAAAACAATATTATTAATAACAGCTTTTCTTGGAGGTATTCTTCTCTCCATTTCTCAATATTTAATATTCCTTTATGCTCCAGAAGAGGCTTCATTGGGTATTGTACAAAAAATATTTTATATGCATGTTCCTTTTGCGTGGTGGGGCTTTGTAGCATATTTTCTTGTTTTTTGTTCCAGTATTTTTTATCTAAAAACAAAAAATCAAAAATGGGACCTTCTTTCTGGTGCTGCAGCAGAAGTTGGTATTCTTTTTACAGCATTTACGCTTGTCACGGGTATGATATGGGGAAGAAATAGTTGGGGAGTGTGGTGGACATGGGATCCTCGTTTAACCACGGCTCTTATTATGTTCTTTATTTATATTGGATATCTTTTGGTGAGACAAATGGATTTTCCAGAAATGCAGAGAAAAAAGATTTCTGCGGTTCTGGGTATTATTGCATTTGCAGATGTTCCGTTGGTTTTTTTTGCTGCTAGGCTTTGGAGATCCATTCATCCAGCTGTTTTTACATCAGAAGGTATTGGACTAACGCAAAAGATGCTTATCACCTTTCTTTTCACTTTTGCAAGTATGTTTTTTATTTGGTTTACGTTAACGTTTCTTAGATATAGGCAAATGTCTCTTAATAAGAGAGTGGATTTTGTTATTATGAAACAAATTGAAAAGGAATAATATATGAATGGACAAGTATGGTTGGCTATTTCCTCAATAGCAATATGGTTTGGCATGGGTTTATATCTTCTTTTTTTGGGAGTAAAGCAAAAAGAAATTGAGAATAAAATTGCTGAAATGGAGAAAAATTATGAGTAGTAATGTACAACGAAGACTCACACTGACTATAATTGGAATATCTGGTATTATTATGCTTGGAATACTTATTTGGTATCAAACTGAATATAGTTTAATTAAGGATCAATTAAAACAAAGTGTAGACGCAAGAAATATGCCTGGTGGATCTGGTACGAATGAAACTCATACTATGCAGGAACATATTGAATTACTTGATAAAAATCCCAATGATTTACACGCTTTGGAAGCAGTTTCTCGGTCTTATTTTGTTAATAAAGATTGGGACAATGCATTACAATATTTTGATAGACTTGTTATGGTTAATCCCACAAATCCAGAATTTCTTTATTTATTAGCTTTTGTTCAGGCAAAAAAGGAAGATTTTCACTCTGCTGAAGCAAATTTCTTGCAATTTGTTGAGATGACTAATGAACATGTTGGGCATATGAGTTTAGGTATTTTATATGGCACTCATCTTAATAGAGCAGAAGATGCAATTAAGCATTATGAGATGGTTATTAATTCTAAAGAGGCAGATAATATTGCAAAAGACAGAGCACAAAAAGAAATAGAGCGGTTGAAAAGCGCTAAATAAGATATATAAAATTGTTATTCTTTGTGTTATTTGATAACGTGGGGTAATGAAAGAATATGAAATAGGGATTGGATTTATATTATTTCCAATCCTTTTCTTATTATTAAATAGTATTTTTGTCATGTAATTATATTGAAGAGAGTGGAGTATAGCATACTATATATCTACTTTCTTTTTTATTATTTTAGAAAATATTCTTTTTTATAGAAAAACTATTATTGTAAAAGTGAAAAATAAGAAATAAATAACATAGAATATTAAAAAAGAAGATAAAAATACCATTTATTGATAAGCAATTGTGGAGATTTCTGGGTGTGAGAAAAGGATATATCTTCTTTTTACTAGAGTAATAGTGTTATTGGATCAATGGAGATATTGTGTTATAATTTTATAGAGAATATATGTTGTGGGAAAGAATGACTATTTTTTAAATGCTTTTGTTTAAGATAATAAAGAAATGATGCGATATTCTTTATCAAAACAGCTTATTTGTAAAAGAAAGATGGAAGCAAATTGAGTAAGATCTTCTTTTGTATAAGTGTGGATAGTATCTAAAAATGTGATAGGAAAGGTTCCTGGTTTGTTATTTTGTGTACCAGCTTTTGCTCCACAAGCAGCAAAAAGTACTATTTTAGCTGCCTATAGATATTTTTATTGTAATGAAGCAATGGAAGCAAATTGAGTAAGATCTTCTTTTGTACAAGTGTGGATAGTATCTAAAAATGTGATAGGAAAGGTTCCTGGTTTGTTATTTTGTGTACCAGCTTTTGCTCCACAAGCAGCAAAAAGTAATGTTCCAGCCGCAGTTGCTGTAAAGGGATCTCTTTCCACTGCAAGCATTGCTGAAATTGTCGCTGTGAGTGCGCAGCCCATTCCTGTAACTGAAGGCATTAAGGAATTGCCACCAGTGATTTCTATAGAATGTTTTCCATTTGTGATAATATCTTGCGGGCCACTCACCATAATAGTGTTATTAAGTGCACTTGCTAATTTTTTTGTCATAGCAAAAATATCTTGTGGAATAAGTTGACTGTCTACCCCTTTTTGTGGAATTGTCGATTGTACTGAAGTGTTTGTAAAATACATTTCTGCTAATGATGCTATTTCTGATGCATTGCCTCGCAAAGCAGTAATATTTTTTTCTTTTAGAATAGAAAGTGCTGTTGTATTTCGTAATTTTGTGAAACCGACTCCTACGGGGTCGAAGATACTTGGAATATTGTGTTCAGTTGCTTTAATAAGAGCTTTTTTTGCATATTCTTCCCATGTTGTATCGAGTGTTCCCATATTTAAGACTAAACCTGCACTTTGTTCCATAATATCTTCAATTTCTTTTTCATCTATTGTTACAATAGGAGAAGCTCCTATTGATAAAAGAATATTTGTTGAAAAATTTACAGATACTATATTGGTTAGCATCGCAATAAGAGGTTTTTCTTTTCTTATTTTTACTATATGATCCCATGTTTGTTGTATTATGTCCATTTATATTCTCCATTATGTTGGTACTGTGATAAGACATTATTTTTGTATATGTATTCCAATAAGTGTTATAGAATGTGTATTAGCAAGAGCAATACTTTCTTCCATATCAAAAAATAATGTTTGATACGCTTCCACAACTAATGCAGTATAATTGTATTGTGCGAGTATTTCAATTGTTTTTATTCCAATAGAAGGTAAGTCCACTCTATCATCTTGAAAAGGTTTTGCTATTTTCAATGCTACACAATTCTTAAGTTTTTTACCCGCCCGTATTAGCGTTTCATCTGTGCCCTCTACTGCTTCCACAGCAACAACCATATTATTGTGAACAACAATACATTGTCCTATATCTAGAGAACCTATTGTTTTTATTATGGGGAGTGCATAATCTATTTGTCTTTGTATTTCTTCAGATACTGGTGAATGTGTTATTATTCCTTCTGGAAAACGAAGAGTGGGAAGAATGTCGGCTGCCTGTATTATTGTAAAGCCTTCTTTTTCAAATTCTTTTAAGATTTTATGTAAAAGAGAATCATCTCCTTTATTTAATAGAGAAAAAAGTATTTTTGTCATACGAAAATCTGGAATGGCTGAAAATGCCCGTGTTTTATTAATTGCTCCAGCAAAACAAACTTCCTCTGTACTATGTTTATGAAGATATTGTATTGTTTTTTGTAATTTTCCTATAGATACATGTTCCACTGCATCAACTAGAGAAGTAAAATCTTGAGTTGTTTGTCCTTCTATTGAGCATACACAAACGTAATAGCCAAGTTCTTTTGCTCTTTTTGCAACAAGGTATGGGAATTGTCCTTCTCCTGCAATGATTCCGAGTCTTTTCATATCTATAAGCCTTTTTTTCTTTTTTTGAGAAGTTTTTGATACAGAGCAAGAAGTTGTTCAACTCGTTTTTCGATTGTAAAATTATTAGCTAATAGAGAGCTTTCTTGTGCGTGTTGTTGTAGAAGAGTTGGAGTATCAATATATGTTGTAATAGCTTCACTCATACATGTTGGATTATAGGTGGGAATTATGAATCCATTATTTTTTATAAGTTCTCTACTGCCACCAACGTCTGTTGCAATAATAGGTAAGGAGGAGCTCATTGCTTCTAAAATAACATTTGGCATGGAATCGAAAGAGCGAGATGGGAAAACAAAAAGATCTGCAGAGTGTAGGAAATTCATAATATCTTCTGTTCCTAGTGTGCGAATATAGTTTTTCTTTGGGTGAGCTAGAATTCTCTCATCTTCACCTGAAATGCCTATTAATATGAGGTAGACATTGCTTTTTGTTAAAAGAGCAAATGCTTCCAAAAGATCATCAAGACCCTTTCTTGGAGAGGCATTCAATATACTTATTATAACAAAGGCATTATTATCTATAGCAAGTTCTGCACGAGTTTTTTCTTTTGATTCTGTGGGAATTACACGTTCCTTTGGTATTCCATTATAAATACGTTGTACTTTATTATCAAAAGGAAGAAAATGTTGTAATTGTTTTTTCACATAATTTGAGTTGGGAACAAAGGCATCGATACCAGGAGACCAATAGGGAAAAGGATTTCTTGGGTGAGTACTCACTCCTCTATGTGCTAAACAAATTAACCGAGGGTATTGCATCTTCCATATAATACCATATAGAGCAAGAAGTTTTAAACCGGGGGAATGAAAACTGTGTATAACGGTGTCTTCATCTTTTTTTATAAGTTTTTTAATTTGCTGTGCACGTTGTGCCCATGTTTTTTTTAATAATTCTGTTGGAATTGAGTTTTGAATGAGTTGCCTATGTAAGGGGGTATTTTCTAGGCAGAGAAAAGTTGTTTTTATATCTTTTTGAAAGAAAGAAATTGTTTGATACAGTGCTTGCCTTGCTCCACCACTGAGACCTTCTGCGTGAGTGAATGTGATAATATGCATTTCTTCCCTTAATAGATGAAAAGATAATTTTGAAAAGTATCCCTGTCAAGTATAGTAAATAATTAGTATTTTGTAAAACAATTTCTTTTGTAGATATTGTGAAGAGTGTTATCTTGACTTCCTTTTATTCATTGTGCATAATGCTACAAAGGCGGAGCGTATTATGGAACTTACTCCAAAAGAGATTGTTAGAGAATTAGATAAATTTATTATTGGACAAGATAAAGCAAAGAAAATGGTTGCAATAGCAATGCGTAATAGGTGGCGTACACAAAAGCTTTCTGAAGCATTGTGTGATGAAGTTAGTCCAAAAAATATTATTATGATAGGGTCGACAGGGGTTGGTAAGACGGAAATTGCACGAAGGTTAGCTAAATTATCTTCCTCTCCATTTATTAAAGTTGAAGCAACAAAATTCACAGAAGTAGGGTATGTTGGAAGAGATGTGGAATCTATTATACGAGATCTTATGGAAATAGCTGTGAGATCTGTTAGAAAAGAAGAGACAGAAAAGGTAAAGGAGATGGCTATCTCCTTTGCAGAAGAGCGACTATTAGATATTTTATTGCCTTCTCATAATCTTTCTGAATCGTCTCTTGAAACAAGAGAAAAGATGAGAACTATGTGGAAGAATGGTTCTTTACGTTTAAAAGAAATAGAAATTGAAGTTTCAGAACCATCTTCTCAAAATATTGATATGCTTCTTGTTCCTGGAATGGAACATGTTGGTAACCAAATGCAAGATCTGTTAGGCAAAGTTTTTCCTCAGAATAAGAAAAAAAGAAAAATGACCGTTGAGAAAGCATGGAATGTGCTTCTTAATGAGGAAATTAATTCTATGCTTGATGAGCAGGTTATTGTTGAAATAGCAAAATATCGTGTTGAAAAAGTTGGAATTGTTTTTATTGATGAAATTGACAAAGTATGTTCTGGTAATCAGCATTCTCCAAGAGGAGAAGTCTCAAGAGAGGGTGTTCAAAGAGATCTTTTGCCTATTGTTGAAGGTTCTACGGTAAATACAAAGTATGGAATGATTAAAACAGATCACATTCTTTTTATTGCGGCAGGAGCTTTTCATTCTGCAAAGCCTTCTGATCTTATTCCGGAATTACAGGGTAGATTTCCCATTCAAGTTAAACTAGATATTCTTAAAAAAGATGATTTTTATAGAATATTGACTGAACCAAATAATGCGTTAATAAAACAATATAGTGCTCTTTTAGAAACAGAAGGTGTTATATTATCCTTTACAGATGAAGCACTTCATGAAATTGCTTTTTTTACTGAATTCGTAAATTCTGAAAATGAAAATATAGGTGCAAGAAGATTATATACAATCATGGAAAAAATACTCACTGAAATATCATATAATGCCCCAGAAAGTATTGATAAAGAAATATGCATTGATATTGAGTATGTTAAAAAGCACTTGGAAGATATTAGTAGTAGCCAGAATTTGACAAAGTATATATTATAAATTGTGGAGTAGTATGCGTCATTTTATTATTATAGTTATGGCAGTAGTATTTATGTTATCTTGTACTGCTAAAGTGCGTATGAAGCAGTTTTACTATGAGTATATTGATCCTCCTCCCCAGATAAATATGAGAGCAACACATGTTTCAGCAAAGGCAATAGCTTTTTCTGAAGCAATAAGACCAGTGAATGAGAAACTTTCAGAGTTAACTATATTTTTAGAGGTGAATGATAAAATAAGTTATGAGGAGTGGTTACAAAATATAGTTAGTCAATTCCCTTGGATACAAGGTGTTGCTGTTATTGGTAAACAGGGTGGTATTTTTTATTCTCAACCAGAGGGATTATTTAAACAGGTTAATTTTGATCCACTTATTGATGTCAAAGTTACAGGGCTTAGTTTACAACAAAAGGCTATGTTCTTACCTGTTGATAACAAAGATGCTTTTTTATTTTTAGCACAACCGATTTTTTCTGTAGATGAAATTATTGAGTACCGTGTTGTTGCTGTTGCTATGTCTTCTTTGGCTCAGTTCTCTAAAGAAGCATCAAAATTGTATTTTATTGGCGGAGCAGATTGGAATATTTTATGGAAAGGAGAGGAAACACAAAATAGAGAATTTGTGGATTCCATCAATTGGAAAAAGAAAGAGAATTCCCGTGTTGCAGGAAAGATTAAGAAGAAAAAGCAAGAGATTCGATATATTACCCGTTATTTAGGGCCAGTACCATTTATTTTTGTGATGGATTCTGTGTAGATCTTGGCTCTGGTGGTCTTGGAGGCTTCGTATTTTTTATTGGGAGTATTATATGAGGAGTATAGAACGGAGTATTCTTTTCTATATCCTCTTTTTCTTTTGATTGTGTTCCCATGATGAGGGTACCCGTTTTTTCCTCTTTAATAATAAATATTTTTGGCTGTGTTTTTTCTTCTACAGAAGCTGTAATAAAAGAGAGAAATAGTATATAGAGTAAGATTTTTTTCATTGTATGTGTTTTTGTATTATTCCTGAAAGATGAATTCTATTCTGTACAATACTGTGCTATTTTCAATAACTTCAATGCCTAGTGAAGCCACAGAGTTTCCATCTATTTTACTAGGGTACGGGAGTTCTGTCATAATTGTTTTATAGGAAACGAAAGAATATGTTCTGGCTTTTCTTTGTGCAGGAATATTGTATCGTTTACCGTTTTTTGTTGTAATATAATAAAGTAATGTGCCAGATTTTTGTTTTCCTATATTGTTGTTTAATCTTGCTTCAAGAAGGAGTGTATCTTGTGAGGAAATAATTTTTGCTTGCGTTATTGAGAAAATTTTGGAGGATATGAGAACCTTCTGTTTAAAATTTCTTTTCCCTAAAAGTGGAAGTTTTTTTTCTATTTTCTTCTTTTGCTCTTTTGCATTTATTTCACTTTTTGTATTCACTCTTTTTTCTTGTGGAAGAGTTTCACTGTTCATCTCAGGGGAAATATTATTGAGAGCATTATTTTGATTTGTTATTTTTTTTAAGACCAAAAGTCGTTCTAAAGAAATTTGAGCTTGTGCATATTTTTGCTGCAATTCTTTATGTTCAATAAGTATATTTTTTGATGTAAACCACAAGAAAAGTGCAACTATCATTGAAAAGATACTTATTATACAAAATAATAATGCAAAAGAAACAAAAGTCCAAAACGACGTTGGAGAGAGCTTTATTTGATTTAAATTGGCATAATCTTTAATTAAGATTAAAGTGTATTTGTTTGAAGAGGGATTCATTAAATCTCCAAAAACTATGAAATTATTCCACGATATGTATAATAACATTATGGATGTTATTCTTCTTGTGTAGTGTATGCAAAAGAAGTACCATTTTATCATACTTACATGAGAAGTAAAAATGAAATTGCAAGAAATATTCTATAAAATGCAAATGGGATGAACGATATTCTTGAAAGCAATGGGATTATTATTGGAATGGTATAGTAAGAAACAATAAAAGCAATAACCAGACTGATAGACAAGAAAAACAATTCATTTTCTGCAAAGGAAGGCATTGTGATAAGTTGTAAAACAGATGCTCCAATAATAATAGGAATAGAGAGCAAGAAAGAAAATTTTGTTGCGATAGCTCTACTATTTCCTAAAAGAATAGCTCCCATTATTGTTGCTGCAGAACGAGAAAAACCTGGAAATAAGGCCAAGCATTGAAAACAACCAGTGTAAAACGCTATTTTTATTGGAATATCATCTAGTGTTGTGTATCGTACAGTGATATTTTTTTTGATACTTTCGGTGATAAGAATGAAGAAAGAACCTATAATGAGAAAAAGAGCTATACTTTGTCCTGTAAATAGAGAATCTATTGTAGATTTTAGAATAAAACCTAATAATACTGCTGGTAGTGTGGCTATTGAGAAAAGAAGAATTCCATGTACACTAGAAAAAGGTTTACTTTTTTGGAAAGGGGAAAAAGATAAAAGAGAGATGATGTCTTTCCTATAATATATACAAAGGGCAAAAACGGCTCCAAGTTGGGTAAAGACAGAGAAGTTTTGCTGAGAATTCTCATTAATGGCTAATAGTGTACTTGTTAGGAGAAGATGTCCAGAAGAGGATACTGGAAGAAATTCTGTTAAGCCTTCAATTATACCAAGAATAATGGCGTCCAATAATTTCATAACTATGCATCCATTTTATTATATGCAAACAATAATTCCCTTCATAACGCATTTTCGAAGTATATACGATATTTGTGATGAAGTCAAAATAATAATATAGATATTAAGTCGTTATATTTAGTAGCAGTATTTATTTTTATAGATATATATTTTTTCAAAAATATGGTATAGCTTTTGCGTGACAGTTTTATTATGTTTTCTTTTTATAGTAAAAATCTTGTGTAGATATATTTTTTATTCTATAATAAGAATATGTGATTGTCTATTGTCTTTCAAAGGAGATATAATTATGAATACACAATATCGTGAGTCTGTTGAGGATAGAGATCTTGTTTCCTCAAATATCTATATGCGCGGAGTGTATAGGTGGATGACTGTAGGGCTTTTCTTAACCGCTATTTGTTCTTTTTTTATGATTTCTTCAGGTTTGGTTAGTATAATTTCCCCAACAGCAGTAATGCTTTTATTGTTTGTTGAGCTGGGACTTGTCTTTTACTTTATAGGGAAGATACAAAAACTTTCAGCTCGTAATGCTACAGCAATTTTTATTACGTATAGTGCTTTAAATGGTATTACCTTTGCTCCTCTTATGTATATGTACACGGCTTCTTCTGTTGTAGGGGTATTTGTTATAACAGCTGGCATGTTTGGAGCTATGTCCTTATATGGTATGTATACGAAGAAAGATTTAACTTCTTTTGGTAGTTTCTTAATAATGGGACTTGTGGGAGTTATTATTGCCAGTATTGTTAATATCTTTTTACAAAGTTCAGCATTATATTTTGCTATAAGTTATTTAGGCGTTTTTATCTTTTTAGGATTAACCGCATACGATACTCAAAAATTGAAGGAGTTTTCTCGCGGAGCGCCTTCAGATTCTCCTGAACTTTTACAAAAAGGCGTTATTATGGGTGCGTTAACGCTATATCTTGATTTCATCAATTTATTTATTTATTTACTAAGAATATTGGGAGTGCGAAAAGATTAATATTGGAATATAAGGGAAACTCGTTATTTCTCTTTTTTAATCGGTATCATTTTTCTCTTCGTCATTATTTGTTATATTGTCTGTGAATGTTGCAGAAGCACTTAGAGGAGCTCTTTGATCATTTACTATTTGTCCAATAGTATTCACTCCTGCAGCATTTTCTTGTAGAATCTCTTGTGGTATAGCTTGTGTTGGACTACTCGCTACTGATGAGTTTCCAGCATTTACCGTATAGCTTCGTACAACACCGCTTACTCTTGTTTCTTGGTATAGTGGAGTTTCATATGGTTTTTCTTGTTCCATTGTATTTTTACTGAAATCTGTCCTTCTGTGTATTGTTGGTAATCTACTAAACGTACTAGATGACCGAGTAACCCCTTCTTTTAAGTCCATTGGTGGAGTGTTATTTAAAAAAGAGCTTGTTTTTGGCATGCTATTTAGTATTGCTGCTTGTTGTGATAACGGAATACCAAAATGTATTTGTTTTTTTATAAATGGACCAACTTGCCGAGTTCGTGAAATACCTGCTGAATCCATGGGAGTTAGCTTCCATTTCTTTGGTTGTGCTGGTGGAGGAGGTGGAGTTTCTGGAGGTAGTAATATGCTATCATTTCCCCCTTCGTTATCTGTACCAGTTCCTTCTCCTGTTGTTGTGCCTGTTTGTGTTTCTACGTTTTCTACTGTGGCAGTTTCTGGTGTAATGGGATTCTGGTTAGTATCTCCTGCTGAACCAATTGTACCATCTCCTTCTCCTGTCGTTGTGCCTGTTTGTGGGAAATGTCCTTCATTTTGAGTATTTCTTGTATTCTCTGAAGCTGCTTGATTTGTGTTATCCCAGTTGTTATTTTGTTCAATAGTGATAGTAATATCTTCGTCATCATCGTCATTGCCTTCAATCTCGTCAGTTGCACCAGTTCCATCCACTTCATCTGTATCTGAGGTAGCATCAAGTTCGTCAGGAGCATTAGTTTCTTCAGTTTCTTTAGTTTCTTCAGGAGCATCAGTTTCTTCAGCTTCTTTACTTTCTTCAGGTGCATCAGTTTCTTCAGCTTCTTTACTTTCTTCAGGTGCATCAGTTTCTTCTACAGGAGATTCATCTTCTAGATCATTAAGTTTATTTTTAGCTTCTATAGCACTTTTATTATCTAATGGAATGGGCTGTTGTTGCAAAATAATAAGGCCAACATTAAGAAGACATGTGCCTAATTTCTTTTTATCGTCTAGAGAGTCTATCCTTTCTTCTAATAATTTTAATTTTTTAGCGTGGGCTTCAGATATCGGTTTGTCAGATCCTGTCTTTCCAAGCTGTTTTTGTAATGCTGAAAGAGCGTTTTTAGCAGCACTTGCTTGTTCTTCTTGAGTCCCTTCATTATTTTCAAGTTGTTTACCTGCAGATTCAAGCAGTTTTCCTGTATGGTCTGCTTCAGATTTATCTGTTTCTAAAGGAGGATTTCCTTTTATAAGTGAAGTGATATCTCCTAGTACAACTTCGGGATCGTTGGAAGGATTCTGATGCGCAGTATGCTCTATGTCTGTGTTTTGTTCTGTTGGTGAAGATACAAACGAGTGAGAAGAAGCCCCATTTGCATTTGCTTCTACAAAATCACTTAATTGTTGATTATCAGCATGAGAAAGACGTCTCACTCTGCCAGAACGTGGAGAAGGAGTCGCTGCATTTTCTGTGGTAGTATTTTCTGTTGAAGGAGAAACTCTACCAGTATTTTGTGCTGTTTGTTGGGGAATTTTTTTCATAAGTATGCTTCTTTATATAATTTTACGAGCTTTTTTTAGAATCTTCTTCATTTTGTGTTGCAGGGGAATTATAGTGTTGCTGTGGTCTTATTGTGGGCTTTACGTATGCACTGCGCACAATTCCATTTGCTTTAGTCCCTTCACGATAATGCATAATGGGTTTTGTGAAATGAGGATTTGGAGATAATTTTTTAGATAATCTTGTTCGTACCGTTCCTCCAAAATACTCATTGGTTCGATAATTTTGAAAATAAAAAGTACTATTTTTTGGTAAGGGTAGTTTTTGTGTTTGTGATGTTTGTGGCTCCATTCTTCTTTCATAATACACAGGAGCAGATTCAGTCAAGGGAGTAGCTTGATTATTTAGATTCTCTGCAATACTCTGTTGAGGTATTATTATGGCTTGTTGTGGAGTGAGTGCACGTTCTTCCACGATACTAGTTTGTATTTCTTTTAGAGGATACTTTTCTACTTTTATTTGGATTGCTTTTTCTAGGAACGTTGTTGTAGGAGAAGTCTGTTGTGCTGTCGATTGAGAAGCAGTACTTGTTGTATTATTTCCTTGCGCAGTGTGTGTACTAGTAGGAGAAGGCTGTTGTGCTGTCGATTGAATGTCTCGCCCTTCCAAAGGCAATGGATTTGTTTGAGTACCATGTTCATGTATTTCAGATGCCGATTGAGTTTGTGCTCTGCTCTGTTGAGTTGCCATTATTGGTATACTCGAAGCAAGGCTTTCTAAAGCAACTCTTTTCATAGATGTAATTACAGAAGTTCTTATAACGCCAGCAGCTGGAGTAGTATTTCTATCTAAAAAGGAAAAGACTTGTCTTTTTGTCTTTGTTATGGGAGATGCTTCCATCTCTTTCTCCATTTGAGAGGAAGATGTATTTCCTTGCGCAGTGTGTGTACTAGTAGGAGAAGTCTGTTGTGCTGTCGATTGAGAAGCAGTGGCGCCTGACGTACTTGGGTGAGATCCTTGATTGGGTGCACCATTATTCTGTGTGACAATATAGTGTACTTTTCTCGATTTTTTTCTACCAGGCGACGTTTCTTTACTTTCTGTTATTGTTTGTTTTTCTGCTACTTTTCGTTCTGTAATTGGTATAGGTGACGGAGGTGATTCTTGTTTTGTTACAATTTCTCCCACAATATCCCCATTAAGTAATTTTAAGGCAAGTTCTATTCTTGAAGATACTGAGGATTGTTTCTCTAAGATATCTTCTTTTAATCCTGCCACGTGGGATTCTATGCTTTGGATAATAAGACTTTCTGTATATCCAGCTGTCGCTCTAGAATTGATATATTTTGTTGTTGCATTTTGAATAGCATTTTGATCAATGTTCCTAAGAAGAGTCATATCCTCTTTTGCAAGAGCTATCTGAGATAGGGATGATTGCACTAATGCAACAAGTTCTTTCATTAACAAAGATACTCTAGAATGTGTTTGTGCAGAAGCAGGAGCATTAACGTTATGTAAGAGCGTTGATGAAGAAAGAGAGCGAGTGGCTAAAGAAAGATTGCACGCCAAACCTTTGCAAAGATCTATAGCACTGCTTGTTTCTACTACTCGTACAGTTCTTGATTTAAAAGAAGTAGAAGAAGAAGATGTAGAGGCGACATCGTCCATGCTATCTGTGCTTTTAACTGAAAATGTGGGTGAAGAAGGTCTTGATGATATCATGATTATTTCTCTATCTCAATAGTATATAGGGCTACTGTTTATGAATATATGTATGTACCGTACTGTTATCCTACACTTCCAGTTCTGTCTTGTAACGGTTTTATAGAAGCTGAACTTGTATGATATGCTCTTATAGCACGCGCTAAAGCAGCTTGTGTTTTCAAAGGAAGGCTTTCTTTTGTTGCGTTTAACATAACAGCTTGAGAAAGCGTTAATTTTCCTTGAGAAGGAGTACTTTTTGAAGTTTCATAACTTTCTTTTGCAGATTGTGCTAGTGTGGAAAGTTGATCATTTGAGAATTTGCTTGTATTTCCAGAAGTAACTTTAGAATGTCTTATATCTGTTTTGCTACCTTCTCGTGCCTGTCTGGAAAAAATTCTTTTTTCTCCGCGAAAGAACATAGTCATACTTGAATGATTTTTTGTTTCTTCTAATACACGGTCTTTAGTTGTTTGAGATACTTTTTGTTCTATTTTTTTACCAGTAAATAGTCCTCTGCTCATTCCTTGTTGAATTGAATCTGTACCTTGGTTACGTATCGCAGACATTGCTACTCTTGCAGCTTTAGCACCTAAACGAGCGAGATTGTTCATATATATTCTCCCATGTAATAAAATAACAGCGCGAGACAGCAAGCATGTTTGTGCGTCTTTAGAAGGTATCGGTAAGGATATACTATTCTTTAGTCTCTTTAGTATGTAATATTGTATTATTTCTTATAACAGAGCGTTACTATTTGATATCATTATTTATTTTCTTTTGATAAAATCTTGCTATATTTTTATTTTTTCCTTACAATCAGCGTTATGAGTGTAAATATCTTATATCAATCGTTATTAGAAAAACCATTCGTTATAGTTGGTCCGTGTGTTTTGGAAAATTACGATATTGCAATGCAATGTGCAGAGGCTCTTATTGTTGCAACACAAAATACCTCTATAATTCCTATATTTAAGGCTTCTTTTGACAAGGCAAATAGAACATCTCTTTCTTCTTTTAGAGGAATTGGTTTGGAAGAAAGCCTTACGCTCTTTGAACGTATTAAAGCGGAAACAGGATTACCAATATTGACGGATGTTCATGAAATTGGCCAAGCTGAGCCTCTTGCACGTGTTGTTGATATTATACAGATACCGGCCTTTTTATGCAGACAGACGTCGCTTCTTATAGATGTGGCAAAAACGAATGTTATTGTTAATATTAAGAAAGGGCAATTTCTTGCTCCTTGGGATATGAAGCATTCTACTGAGAAAATAGTGCAATCAAAAAATAAATCTATTCTTCTCACAGAAAGAGGTGTTAGTTTTGGATATAACACGCTTGTTGTTGATTTTCGCTCATTTTATATTATGCAAGAATTTGGTTTCCCTGTTATTTTTGATGCAACACATTCTGTGCAAGAACCAAGTGCTTTAGGAAGTTCTTCTGGCGGTAAAAGAGAATATGTTCCTATGCTAGTGCGTGCTGCTATTGTTGCAGGTGTGAAAGGTATATTTATGGAATGCCATCCTTCTCCTGATAAGGCTCTTTGTGATGGCCCAAATAGTATAGCACTTAGTTGGTTTAAAAAATTATTCTTTGATATGAATACTCTTTGGAATTTGAATTATGAAACAAAATTCACAGAATAATATTATTGGCTTTGCTTCGTATTCTTCATTGCCTGATGATATTATAAAAAAAATACAATGTGTTAGGTTATTATTGTTGGATATTGATGGTGTTATGACTGATGGGAATCTGTATTATGACCATAGAGGAAGAGTAACAAAAGCATTTCATGCCCAAGATGGTTTAGGAATAAAAATGTTAATGCAAGCAGGGCTTGGTGTTGCTGTTATAACAGGAGCGGATTCGCCAGCTGTTTCTGCGAGGTTACGGACTCTTGGAATAACAGAACATTATAAAGGACAAAAGAATAAAATTAAGGCGCTTTCTGAAATTCTTGAATCTACCTCTTATAAGGAGGAGGAAATAGCATATATGGGAGATGATTGGATTGATATTGCTGTTATGAAAGCAGTGGGTCTTTCTATAGCTGTTGCTAATGCACAGCCAGAGGTGAAAGAACGTGCTCTATTGTGTACTGAGTCTCAGGGTGGCAAAGGTGCCATTAGGGAAGTTGCTAGGTGTTTATTAACATTTCAAGATAAATTGCATTCTGCTTTGCGTACCTTTTTATGAGAGAGTTTTTTCTGAGAAAAAAAAAAGGCTTTTTTATCTTCTGTGTTGTCTTTTGTGTCTCTATTCTTTGTGTAATTCTTATTTTTTATGGTAAACAATATCTTCAAGAATTACTTTCTGCAAAGAATATACAAGAAAAAATTATTGAAGATGTAGCTCTCGTTGCAGATACCGTTACGCTAACCTATATTAAGGATTCTGGAGAGTCTTTATTATACCATGCCACCCAAACACAAACAGAAGATGGTACTGGTATTATTTATGCTAGTTTTCCGTCATTAACATATCAATTCTCTGATAAGAGTACGTTTTTTGAAATTAAATCTTCATTTGGCTCTTTTGACCAAAAGGATAAAGTAATGCTTTTTTCTGGGAACGTACAAATACAGAGTAGAGATATTGTAATTTATTCAGAGCAAGCTCAATTGCTTATAGAGAAAGATATGCTTATTTTCCAAGAAGGTGCCCTTGTAGAAAGAGCAAATTCTTCACTAAAAGCAAATACTCTTGAATGGAATGTGAAAACAAATGCTCTTAATGCCACTGTCTTACGTATTATCTATGTACGTGGAAAAAATGAGGAAAGTGGAATATGAAACATTGTATAGTGTTATTTTTTTGTTTATCCTTATTTTTTACTCATAGTGATGCACATGCACGTGTTGCAAATGAGTACACTGTTACAGCCAGGACGCTCACATATCTTCCTGAAAAAAATACTGTCCTTTTGCGTGGAAACGTTACCGTAATGGGTAGTCTTTTTGTGATACAGGCTCAAGAAGTTGATATTGTTTTATTGGGTACGGAAGAAGATACTGTTACTTCTTTTACAAGTGAAAATATCAAGGAAATCTTATTTAGGAAAGATCTTCATTTTACATATAATAACAACACAAAAGGAAAAGGTGAGGGTGCCCGTTTTGATGTTATTAAAAACCTTCTTATTGTTTCTGGTAATGTCATAATTGATTCTGAAGGAAATAGTATAGAGGGTGATGAAGTTGAAGTAGATATAGCAACTCACAATACAAGTGTAAAAGGAAATAGAAAAAAACCTGTGGAAATATTTATTAAATCCAAAGATTTTATAAAATAGGTAGAATATATGGCTATTTTAGAAGGCATAACCTTACAGAAAATTTATGGTCAAAAAGAGGTTGTTAGAAATATTTCTCTTACAATTCGCCAAGGAGAAGTTATTGGTATATTGGGCCCAAATGGCGCTGGTAAGACAACAACTTTTTATATGCTTACAGGTATTGTAAAGCCAACTTCTGGGAAAGTGTTATTGGATGGGAATAATATAGAGTCGTGGCCACTCTATAAAAGAGCCATTGCTGGATTAAGTTATTTACCTCAAGAGAGCTCTATATTTAAAAAATTAACTGTTGAGCAGAATCTTTCTATTGTTTTAGAATATACAGGGCTTTCTAAAAAAGAGCAAAAGAGGAAGATGGAAGAATTATTGGAAGATTTTAGAATTACACATCTTGCAAAATCATATGCATCATATCTTTCTGGCGGAGAGAGAAGGCGTTTAGAAATAGCAAGAGCTCTTGTTAGAGATCCTCATTTTATTCTTTTGGATGAGCCCTTTGCTGGAATTGACCCTATTGCTGTTTTAGACATACAAGAAATAATTAATGTTCTTAAAGGGAGAAATATGGGAGTATTAATTTCTGATCATAATGTGCGTGAGACACTTTCTGTGTGTGATGTGGCAAATATTGTTTTTCAGGGTGAATGTATTCTAACTGGAACACCAGAGGAAATTAGCAATAATGAAAGGGCAAAAACATTATATTTGGGAGAAAATTTTTGTTTATAGTCATTTTCTGGTTATATTTTAGGATGCGATATATTTTTGTATGAAAATGGTGACAATAGGGAGCAGTATTGTACCACCTGTCATTTTTGTATAGATATATAATACTGTGTTTTTTTGTTCTATACTGAAATATCTATTTTGAATATTGTTTTATGCATGTATAGTACATTTTTTTCTGTAAAATTTCAGGGATGTTTTTTCTGCTCTGTTGGCATCATTTACTACAAAGCTGTGTGCTTGGCTTATAAGAGATCCAGTTATTGTCCTTTCTTGTCTTCCCACTCTATTCTTGTTTTCCCACGCTATGAGAAATTGGATTAAGAAAATAGCTGTGTTGATTTTGTTGCGTATTGTGTTGAGTCTCTTGTTTTACATCACTTGTAGAATAAGATAGTACAGCAGTGTTAAGGCATTGAAGATTGGGACTCTGAGATATAACTTGCATTTTTGTTTTTCTATGAGAAATTGGGTTAACAAAATGGCTGTGTTGATTTTGTTGCGTATTGTGTTGAGTATCTTGTTCTAAACCACCTGTAGAATAAGGTAGTATAACAGTTTTAAGAAGTCCAGGCTTATTACTTTTAGCTGTAATTTGTTGCCTTCTTATTCTATGAGAAATTGGATTAAGAAAATAGCTGTGTTGATTTTGTTGCGTATTGTGTTGAGTCTCTTCTTTCCAATCTCGATTCATACTGCTATCAGATGACAAGGTATGTATTGCAGCTGAAGAAGGTCTGTTTCGAAGGGATGATTTTAGTGGCACGCTGAGGGGTGTTGGAGGGGCAGGAGGCACGTCAGAACGTATCCATCGAATCGTTCTTCGACAGAATGATCGCACTCTTGCTTGGATACCATATTTACTCCGAAAATCTGAATTTCCTAGGCGAGGTATAAAATGAGTTCTTGTGTTTGGGTTAAAAGAAAGATGTTTCATAATAGAGCTTCCCATAAATACATAAGCTATTTTCTGCGGTATCAGTAGGCAATTGATAGTATAGCATTTTTCTTATTATGTCAAGTTTTACTCCACTATAAAAATGATTTTCTCTTGCTATTTTTCATAAAAAGGAGTAATGCTGTACGATCTATGATATTTTATTAATGGAGTTATTGTATGGCTTTTTTGCGTCCAAGTGTAACATTTACTCGGTATCATATTGTTGATGAAATTCCTCATAATTTTTGGACACAATTTTCAAATCTTCTCAACCAATTTATATTTAGAGAAATAGATAATACGGCTGAAGAGCGTTCTTATGGTTGGGTTTCTTTCGATGATATTCTTGATACAGAATGGACTCTTGGGTATCAAAAGGCAGAATATATCACTTTTGCATTGCGCATAGATACTCGTAGAATTCCGCCAGCAATATACAAGAAATATTATTCTCTTAAAATAAAAGAAGAAGATGCTGCTATGCTACTGCAGGGAAAAAAGTTTATTACAAAAGAAAGAAAAATAGAAATAAAGGAGCAAGTGAGACTCTTTCTTTTTACTAAAATTCTTCCTTTGCCTTCTTATTTTCAAATTGTGTGGTCTCTTCACAAGAATATGCTTTATTTTGGGTCTACACAAACAAAAATTGTTCATTTATTTGCAGAGTATTTTATGCAATCTTTTTCTATACAAATACTTCCTTTAGCCCCTTTAGATTTAGCGTATAGTCTTATTCCAGAACAAAGGCACACCATTATAGATACACTAGAGTCATCCACTTTTGGAATAGAGGAGAGGGCATATGGTAAATAATTATATTGGTGAGGAAGTCGAGAAAATATTGGGTTCTGAGTTTTTAACATGGCTTTGGTTTAGAAGTGAGGAGAATCCCACGTTTTCTCACGAAAAAGGAGATTTCTTATTATATACTGAAAGAAGAGTAGTGGTACAACACGGAGAAGGACAAGATGCTCAAATGGCATCTGCTTCTGGGCCAGCCTCTGAATTAAAAGAAGCTCGCTTAGGCCTAGCCCAAGGAAAAAAAGTAACGAGAGCCACGTTTCGTATAGAAAGAGAGTATGAATTTTGGACATTTTCTTTAAAGGCATCAGATTTTTCTGTGCATAGTTTACGAACACCAAAACTCGATATTTCAGATTTGAATGAAGGAAATGGAGATGCTTTTTTTCTTGAAAAGATGTACCTTATAGAGCTTTTATTAGAATTTCTTGATGAAATATATAGTGCTTTTTTG
The DNA here is from genome assembly GCA_051650105.1 of Desulfovibrionaceae bacterium. Taxonomy (GTDB): domain Bacteria; phylum Desulfobacterota; class Desulfovibrionia; order Desulfovibrionales; family Desulfovibrionaceae; genus CAMWXW01. Next base: position 145,193 of record JBOFIJ010000009.1, on the reverse strand, counting down.
GAAAAAAGGCTTTCCTCTCTTTGGCAAGAGGAAGTGGCACGGGTTACAAAGTGGATAGAAAAGAATCTTGTTTAAATTAAAAGCCTATTTCTTTTTGTAGAAAGTTTTTATCTACTATATTGTAGTCTCCTTTTTTAATATGTGTATTGTATAAATTTAAGTTACCAATTTGTATTCGCATCAATCGCAAAATTGTTAGTCCTGTTTCATCACACATTGTTCTAATCTGTCTATTTATCCCTTGTGAAAGAGTTAACTCTAACATTGTTCTATTGTTTTCACAGGAAAGAACTCTTGTGGGTATTGGAGCAAGTTGTTCTCCTGAAGATAGTTCTATACCTTGCCTAAAGGTCTCTAAAATGGCCTGTGAAACAGTGCCTCGGATTGTTACGTGATAGACTTTTTCTATATGGTATTTGGGATGTGTTAACATATGAGTCATTGTCCCATCATCAGTTATTATAATGAGACCTTCAGAATAATAATCTAATCTTCCAATGGGATACAGACGTTTTTCTCGTAATTCTTTTGGTAAATCACATAAAATAGTTTTTCTATTTTCTGGGTCTTTTGTGGTACAGAGCACTTCTATTGGCTTATTCATAAGAATGTAGGTATATTCTTTATTTTCAAATGGTATATATATATTCTTTCCATTATATTGTACTTCATCAGATGGTTTAAGTATTGTGGCCAGATCTGTAGTAATTTGACCGTTAATCATAATTTCTCTATTAAGAATAATTTTTTCAGCAGTTCTTCTTGAAGCAATTCCTGCTAGAGCTAATGCCTTATTTATTCGCATGATTATTTATATTTCCCTCTTTTTTTCTCCTCTGTTTCTTTCATAGTTATCTATATTTGTCAAGAAATGATCATTATATTTACACAAGGGTTCATTGTATCCCAATTTTTACAGAGATATTGTGTATGAAAATATTCTACAGGATACATAGTATTTTGTAATTTTATTATTATCTGCTCTTCACAAATGCTGTGTTTCTTGTGAAAATAGAATATACATGTTTTTGTCTACTTCATAATGTTTTTATTCATATTAAAATAGAATATGATGTTCTTGGGGGGCTCTATATAAAAGAAAAAGTATTTTAGAGATATTTTTCTTGAGTATTGTAAGGAGTTTATGTATAGTTTAGATACTATGCCCCCCTCATTTATAAAGACAAAAAATAAGAGAAGAAATACCAATAATATAAGAAGCAATAAGAAAAAAAATTCCTTATATAAGGAGATATTACATAAGAAGGGCAGTATTATAAAAAAGAATACTCTCTTTTACTTTGTATATGGGCTCAGTATGGCAATGGTCTTAGCTATCGTAAGTATGTTGCTTATTGTTCTTTTATCGTGGTTGCAATCTCTTGAATATTTTACTTTACGAAATATTCACATTACAGGCACAACAAGATTGCCACCTCATGTGATACTTAAAATGATAGATGTGTATGAAGGGCAGAATTCTCTTACTGTTCGTGTTGGTGAAGTGTATCAGAAACTTCTTGAAAATCCATGGATACAAAAGGCTTCTGTGAAAAGAGTTTTACCAGATTCTCTTTTTATCAACATTGATGAAGCAGACACGTATTTTTGGAGGGAGTACAATCAAGGTCTTTATTATGCAGATGCCTTAGGGTTACCTATTGCTCCTGTAGACGAAACATTTTTTGTTTCTTTACCAGTACTTGAAATAGAAAAAGGGGCACAAGACCTCATTGTACATATACCTTCTATTGTAGGTGAATTGCAAAAAGATATTTATCCTATAGAAATCAAATCTTTGTCTTGGTTGCGGCTTACTTCTGAGGGGAAAATAGTTTTTTTTATGGAGAATCTTGGTGTTGAAATTGAAGTTGAACTACGTAAATGGCAGGAGAATCTTATGTATTTACGGCTTGTTTTAAATGATCTTATTGACAGAGGTGAATTAAGACATGTCTCTAAAATAAAGGCAAGTGATGTTGTGATTGTTGAAAAATAGTATTTCATAATTTGGAAAGGCTCTCTTTGCATTACATAAATATAAGAAAATATGGAGTATATGTAAAACATTATGTATTTGTGTTCTGTTGTGTTGGTATAAAGAGAAGGTATCTTTATACCATTTTGTTAATATACAAATATAGTGGAAGAGTGGTGTAAAGATGGGAGTAATACTAATGATATTTGGGATAGTATATATAGCAGTGATGAAGGACTAAGAAGATTGCTTCCATACGTGAAAAGAAAGAGTAGTTCATATGGATTTGAAGATAGCAATATAACATATATTGAGGCTATTATATTAAATAGAGTGTTGCTGTTGTTTTTTATAAAAATAATGGTGTTGGAAAATGTATTCTTACTCAGACTAATTTACAAATATTCTTACTGTATTAGTTGCTATTGGGATTATTATGAAATGTGATATACGGTATCTATATATAATAAGTGTTTGTTCTATGGGAATGCCATTTATACTATTTTTTAGTATCACATACTAATGGTGCCGTGGCTGTATGTTTTTTAGGGAGAATATCATATAAATTAGTATAGTTAAAGGTATACATTACTAATTGAGATACTCTTTTAGAAGAGGTGGTTGTAGGAATGTACTGGTAAATATTTATGACACAAGAATATACTATAGCGATTATAGCACACGTAGATGCTGGGAAGACAACATTAACTGAGGAATTTTTGCACGAAAGTGGAGCAATTTCCATTAAAGGAAGTGTTGATGAAGGAACAAGCACAACGGATTTTTTTATTGAAGAAAAAGAAAGAGGGATTACTATTGCATCTTCTGCAGTATTTTTTACGTGGGATGATTCATTAATTACCCTCATTGACACACCTGGTCATATCGATTTTTCTTCCGAAGTGGATTATGTACTTTCTGCTGTTGAAGGCATTATTCTTGTTTGTAATGGTGTTGAAGGTATGCAGAGTCAGACAAAATTACTTTGGGAAAAAACGAGACAATTTACTTTACCAGCTATTTGTTTTATCAATTTCTTAGATAGAAAGGAAGCCGATTTTGATGCAGTAATGGAAGAACTTGAGGGATTATATCGCATTCCTTTACCATGTATTCTTCCAGTTAAGAAAGATGATATATTATGTGGTGTTATTGATATAATAGAAGAGCTTTTTTATTCTTTAGGGAGTACATATCCAGAAAAAATACCGCTAGAATATAGTACTATTTTTATGAAAGGGAGGGAAAAGATAGATTCGATTCTTTCTTCTATAGATGAAAAATTTTTAACGTTATATTTGGAAGGGGATCTTTCTAAAAAAGAACTGTATAATTGTATTGCAAAACACACAAAGGAAGAACATATTATCCCGGTTATTGCGGGAAGTGCTAAGTATCATTGTGCAATTAATAGTACTCTTAATGCTATAGTGTTATATTTACCAAGTACGGTTGAAAGAGAGATTATAGAAGTTTTTTCAGAAGAGGGGAAAAGTATTATTTATGAAATAGATAATAGGCTATTAGCACAGTTTCTTAAGATTATTACCATAGAGAATACACAATATTTTTTACTTAAAATTTTTTCTGGATCAATTATCGTTGGAGATAGTATTTATAATACAAGAATAGGAGAAAGATTTGAGATTCAAGAAATTGCACGTCTTTTTGCTACAGATGCTGTTAAGAATGATTCAGCACAAAGAGGTGCTCTTATCCTTGTTTCTTTTTCACAAAATAATGCGCAACATATTGTGCCAGGAGATACATTCACAGTAGGAGAGAAATATTCTTTATTGCAGCCCACTGTAACACAAGCTATTGTGGCCATGGCACTGGAGGTTAATAGTGAAGAAGAATATGTAGTATTAGATGCTGTTTTGGATAGACTTGTTCTACGAGATAGTTCTTTACAGTATTGTATTGATGAATATACTGGACAAAGAATTATACATGGTTTGGGAGAATTACATCTTCTTGTTTCTTTAGATTATATACGAAGAGAATCTTCTCTTTCAGTAGCCCCTTCCGCTCTTCGTTGTGTGTATTATGAGAAACTTAGTAAAGCGGTGCAGTACGAATATTCTGAATCGAGGATACTTGATAGTAATACGGACACGGCTTCTTGCATAGTATACATAGAGCCTATTGAATCTCAAAACGCTGTTGTGGTTGATTTTCAAGAATATGATCTTTTTAAAGAAATATGTGAAAATACAGTATTTGAGGGAATTCATGGTTATCCTATACGTGGAATGAAAATTTCTGTATATGCATATATGTATTCTGATGTAAATTTATTTGAGAAAGTATATATGCGCGCCATAAAAGATGCTATCTGCCAAGCTGGCACGGTCATGCTTATTCCAATTGCAAAAGTAAATATTATTGTTCCTTTTGAATATGTTGGTGTTGTCACTCACTATATTGCAGGAAAAGATGGGATAATACGTTCTATCTTTACGAGAGAGAGAAAAAAAATTGCAGAAAATGATATTGAAGTATACATGCCTTTTAGTAATACCTTTTCTTTATCAACACAATTACGATCTATAACAAAGGGATATGCCACATGTACTATTATTCACTCTCATTATGAATAAGGGAGTGTTGTGATGTTTTTGATGAGTATTGTTAACAAGGAAGAAATATATATACTGATAGTGTATCTCAAAAAAGTAAAGTTTTGAAATAATACCATTGTTATAATTCTTTAAATATAGCGTAAAGGCCCTTTTATAGTCTTTATGTAAAAGATAAAGAGAAACCCGAAATAGATCTACTATAAGAAATAAAACCATACAAGAAGAAAAGCATGCTATTGTGTTGTGGGGGAATATACCGTACAGTAGTGTTTTGGGTGCAAGAAAATTGTTAGTTAAAGGAGCTTGTTCCATTTTTATATAATGCACTTCTTACCACGTTATTATATGAGATTTTTTTATTTAAACAAAAAAGACGTAGCAGTGGAACATAAAAGAAGTTTTTTGTGGAAGAATATATACTGTTGTGCACACATATTTTTTATTTTGCTAACATATTTCTTTTTGTATTGTTATACCATGGACAAGAAAGATTGTTACCTTGTTTTATTGTATTCTCTTCATGATGTATTTTTGTAGTGCACTTTTTATTATGTGTGGAATGGAGTGTAAGTATTAATTATATCTATTATTTCAATAAGTAGTCTTTATTGTTATGATAATAAGATAAACAAGAATGTGAATAGAGGCTTCTTAAAAATATTTTTATATGAAAGAAGTAGTGCTATGGTGAAGTATAATGTGATATAAAGTGAATATAGTAAAAGTGAAAAAATAATAGACTAGAAAATTTTTAGAGAAGAACTATTCTCATTAACGATGTACGTATGAATATTTTTGTACGAAAGTACAATATAATATCTGTTTGATAGAACATTTACAAAAGTACATAGAAAATTGACGAGATAATGTGGAATGTACACATGAATATAGTAGGTATAGGTGTGCTTTCTTAGAAAACAATATGGAGAAAATTGGAAAGATAATGCTCATATTATTTTTTCTCTTATTAAAAAAAATGAGAATACAATACCTTTATGTATCGCGTAAAAAAGTGTTGCAATGGTATCTTATTCTTTTTCTGGTGCAAAATACTATTCCTATTGTCAATAATAAGGGAATAGGGCATATATTTTTGGTAATTGAACAACATATTGAAATGAGAAAAGATAGAGTACTTCTTTACAGAAGAAGTAGTATTGTACGTAATTTGTGATGTGATGGTATAAAAAAGGTTATGGGATATTGGATGGTATTGCTATTAGTCGTATTATAGGAAATTGTCTTATATAATAGGTATAGAAAAAGAGTATTGAGAATAGTATAGAGAAGAGAAAGAGTGTGTTGTTATCGCTTTTTTGATATAGTAAAAACGAATATACTATTACTGCTATCTTCTTTGAAATTGTGATACATAAGCAAATATCTTCACTGGTGTTGCAGGTGGATTTGATTCTTGATTGCATGTGGGTAATATTGTTATTGCGACTACTTTTGTTCGACATGTGGATATGAAACTCAAATAATAGTGAAATAAGAGAAATAGTGTATTATGTTGCTTTGTTTATTGTTTAGAAACTATGTTGCTATTTCTCTCATATAGAGTATTGTATTATTTTGTTATCGCGTGAAAAAAGTGTACTTTATAAATAATGTTGGTTTATGATAGGTAAGAGTCTTTTGCGTGATTATATTAGGAGCATAGTATGATATCTGTGGAACAGGCTACAGAATTATTAAAGAAACATTGTGTACAGGTAGGAGTAGAATCTCTTCTGTTAGAAGAGGTGCTTGGGAAGATACTACAGGAAGATATTTATGCAGATAGAGCTGCTCCACCGTACGATCGTGTTGCTATGGATGGAATTGCGATTAATTGTAATGAATGTAAAGAGTTATCATCTCTTTTTTTCTGTGAAGGCATCGCAAGAGCTGGAGAACCGAGAAAGAAAAAAGAAAAGGCTTTGTCGTATTTTCACGTTTCTACGGGTGCTGTTTTGCCTGAAGGAGTGGATACGGTGCTCCCTTTTGAAGACCTCACTTTTGATGGTGATACTGTTTCATGGGATGTTATTCCAAAGAGGATGATGAATATAGATGCTAAAGGAGAAGAGCATCTGCAAGGAAGTATTCTGCTTCATAAAGGGAAAAAAATAACAGTGCAGGATATAGCATTGTTAGCTTCTGTTGGAAAATCTATTGTTAAGGTGAGTGTTGTACAAAAGGTTGTTATTATAACCACTGGAGATGAATTGGTCCACGTTCATGAAATACCAAAGGAACATGAAATTAGAATTTCAAATGCTATCCAAGGAAAAGCACTATTACAAAGTCATGGTTTTACAAATGTTGATATTTGTTACTGTAAAGATACAGAACAAGAAACAAGAGATCTTCTTAACAAATGTGTAAACTCGTATGATATGCTTATTTTTATAGGAGGTATTTCTGCTGGAAAATATGACTTTGTGAAAATTGCTGTTGAACACAATAATATTGAACAGATTTTCTATCATGTAGCTCAAAGGCCAGGAAAGCCATTATTCTTTGGTCTATATAACAATTCTGTTCCCATTTTTGCTATACCAGGTAATCCTGTTGCTTTCTTAGCTTGTCTTAGAAGATTTGTTATTGTCTATTTGTATTTATGTGCAGGTTTTTTATTAGAACCCTCTTTTAGAACGCTAGGAGATTCTTTTACTTTTAATAAAGATCTCACTCGTTTTCTTTTTGCACGTACATCATCTATAGATGCTTCTTTATTGCCTATGATAGAGGTGAGTCCTGGGAATTTATATTCTTTAACAGAAAGTATTGGCTTTTTTGAGTTACCAGCACAAGAATCTTTATTTAGTAAAGGAAATGATTATATATTTCATTATTGGGTATATGTATAGTCTTATTTTGTTTTCTGGTATGGAATCTCTATTTCAGCAAAAGATTGTTATTAAAACATAGTGTGCTGTATACTATTAGCCGTCGTCAGATGCTATGCTTTCTCATGCTATACAACATGCTTTTTTAAAGAAATACATAAAGTATATTTTCTATTATATATTACATAAATAGTATAGCATGCATTGAAATAGCTACTATATTATTTTATTTATAAGTGAGAGAGGGGTCTTTTTTCTTTTGTAAAAGGATTCTGTGTACACTACATGGAGTGGAACAAGGTGGTGCTGTGCCAGTTTTTATTCCTCATCTTTTTTTATAATAGCAAGGATATTATTAAGAACATGAGCACTATCGTTATCTTTTTTTGTTGTGAAGATTTTTTGTGCTGCAATAATGTCTTGTGTTCCAGATTCTTTATTACCAAGGTATAAATTAGTAAAGCCTCGTAAAGTGAATGCATCTGTTGCTAATGGGTTTAATTCAATTGCTTTTGTGAAATCTGTTATTGCTTTTCTATACTCTGTTTTTTGATTTCTCATTGCTCCACGCAAAACATGGACCATATAATTATTTGAGGAAAGTGCTGATGCCGTGTCATATTCTGCTATGGCTGCTTGAATATTATTTGTTTGGGCATAGGCCATTCCTCGCAAAATATAGCCTCGAATTTCTTTAGGATCTAGTTTTATACCCGATGAATAGTATGTAAGGGCATCTTCCGCTCTTCCCATTTCTGAAGTGACCGTTCCAATAAGAAGATGGATAAGAGGATTTTTTGTATCATTTTCAAGAACTTCTTGATAATATCGTAAAGCATTCTCCAATGAGCCAAGTAAATACATTGCGTTTGCTATATTAATATAGAGATAATTTGTATTTTTGGCATATTTTTGTGCTGTTTTATAGTCTAGTAAAGCACCTGGCATATCTTGGTTCAACACTTTACTATGTGCACGTTTTATATATGCCAAATAATTATCTGGATAGTGTTGCAGATATGTTGTAAAATCTTTTATTGCTTCAGTGTATTCTTTTTCTTTTATTCTCACAAGTCCTCTATTATAGTAAAAGACAGGTGCTTTATTTGTTTTTTCTTGTATTGCTTTTGTGTAATATAATCTGGCGCGTAGTAGATCTCCTTTTGCTAATTCATTATTGCCGTAAAGAGCATATATTTGTGCTTTTTCTTCAGCTGTTATGTTGTTATCTTGAAGAAGCAAGGAAAGAATTTGTATAGATTTATTGTAATTTCCTAAGTGGTATAGCAATACTGCTTTATAATAGATTGTGGTAATCTTTCTTGAATTATACTGCTGTGCAAGATTTAGCGATTCATACGCTTTTTGATACTCATTATTGACAAAGAAAAGATATGCGCGTTGATAATATACTTCAAAAAGCCAATGATCTGGGAGAACACCGTGATCTATAATTTTTTGGTATAACGTGAGGGCTTTTTCATAGTCTTTATGTAAAAGATAAAGGGAAGCTTCAAATATATCTAGTGGAATAAATGTAATTCGTTTCTTTGTTTCTTCTATATATTTTATACTACGCTGATATTGTTTGTTGAGTGCATATAATTTTGAAAGTATAAGATTAAGCTCATATAATGTGGAATTTTCTTCAAGCATATTTTGATAGGAAGATATAATATCACTAATTTTTTCAATTTTACTACGTGCTGATGTTAAATTGGTAAATAATACTGTTCGCGATCCTCCAATTTCTAATGCTGCTGTGTATTGTTGTACAGCATTAAGATAGTCTTTATTTTTATAAAAAGCATATCCTAGCATCATTCGTGTTGATACTGTTGCTTGTGTTTTTGCTATATGTTCTTGTAAAAATATAATCATCTCTTTATATTGGTGTCTTTCATCAAATTCTATTAATTGTTCACGTTCTTTTTTAGAGAAATATCTTTGGATTCTTTTTATTTCTCCTAGGACTATATAGTGATATTTTGTTGTGTCTGCTGCTTCTGTATTCATAAGAAGATCATATGGTTCTAAAATGTGGTCATGAGATACTGTTATATCTACTGTTATGGGCATAACTTCATTTTTATATGTTGTATTTTCTAATTCTTCAAAAATTTGTGTTCTAAAATATCGTACTCTTTGGCTTTGCACTGTATTTTGTATTGCTTGATTATAATCTGAAAGAGCATTTTTATATTTTCGCATTCCAACATAGGCTGTACCTCTTTGTAAATAATAGGACGCTTTATGGGGATTAATTTGTATTGCTTGAATATAGTCTCTCATAGCGCCTTTATAATCTTGAAGTAAGAGCAATAGATCTCCTTTTTTTGTGTGTAATACATCATTATTGGGTTTTAGTAATAGTGCTTTTCTATAATCTGCTAAACTTAAGCCGTATTCATTATTTAATTTTCGTACATTAGCGCGTAATATATATGCTTCTAGGTGAGAGGGGTTACATTGTAGTGTTTTAGATAAATCCTGCAATGCTCTTTCATTTTGTTGTATTTTAAGAAGTACTTTAGCTCTTTGGAAGTAAGGTGCATCATAAAATGGTGTTATTGTAATGAGTTTATTAAGGATAGTTAGGGCTTCTACATAGGATTGTTTTGTGAACGCATCTTCAGCTTTTTTTAAGGCCTGTAGATATTGAGAAACTTCTGCTGGGGAAAGGTATTCATACAGCTTACTATATTCTAGATGTAGTTCTGTTTTTTTTCTTTGTACAAGTGTGATATTTTTTGTATTGTGTTCTTCTTTTCCTGCAGCTGTGTTTATAGATAAAATTTCTTCTAGAGGTGATAGTGCTGGTGTGAGAAGTTCATCTAAGGTACCTTCTTGTTTTGAAAGAGAACTGAGAGATTCAACAAAAAGAGAAAGAGGAGATGCAGAAAAAGATACTAAAGTAGTACATGATATACTTACAAAAAGCACTACGCTATAAAAATATTTATTGTGAGAATTTAGTTGCATGAGAGCGCCTTAACATTATTGTATTGGAGGAATTTCTTGTATTATTTTACTGAGTTCTTTGAATTGATGTGAATAAGAAGAAAAATTTTCTTTAGTATCATATTCTTCTATTACGTTGCTGTGTGGTATTTCTTCTTTTGGTGAATCTGCTATTGCATTGTTTAAAGAAAGAAGCAGTGTTTCGATAGTATTAAGGTTAAAGAATGTATATATGGAGGAGGATTCTCGTATTTTCTTTATAAAAATATTTTTTTCAAGAGAAAGCACCTTTGTATAAGAGAGACTTATTTTTTCTATAAAAGAACGTATTGTAGAAATGCTTATTGTTTTATTTGCGTTATTTTCAATGTATTGGGAAACAAGAAATAATGTAGTATCCTTGTATAAATCTGAAAAGGGTTTGGACACTTCCATACTAAGTATAGTGAGGATATGATTTTTTTGTGTAAGTAAAGGACTATCTATTATATCGTGTGAAGATAAGAGCGTTTTGATACGGTTTTTATGTTGTAACAATAATACTGTTTCTTCCAGTGAAAAAGAGAGAAGAAGAGAACAATATTGTATAGAAGTATTTTTAGGAGCGTTGTCATAACATTCTTGAATAAAACTTGTTATGTGTGAAAGAGGGAATTTATTTGAAGGTTGAATAATTGTATAATATTTATGTATTAACTTTTCTTGTTCTCGTAAAGAAAGGTGTTCTTCTTTTGTGAGATAACATATAATTTGTGCAATAATATCTATTTGTGAAAAGATAAGATCTACACTATTATGGTTATGTGTGGTGTTTTCGTATAACGCATGGTTAAGAAGTTCTGATTGAATGCTAATAGGTAGTGAAGTAAGAAATGTGTATTTGTTATAGATATATTCTGCGAACGTATGTAATTTTCTTACGGGATCTGGAAGATTATGATAACAATTTTTCGGAAGAAACGAGAGAATATTGCTTATACGTGCAAAGATTTGTTCGTTTTCTGTTCTATAAAATTCTTCAAGTGTCAATTGTTTTATTATGGTGTCTATTAATTGAGATACTTGTGTTCCTTCAGATTCTTCTATAAAGGAAAGAAGTTCTTCTTCATCTAACATAGCACATAAATGTAAATTGCTTGGATCGAGAACGCTTCCTTCTAACCTAAATTCTTGTTCCCATTCTTCATCTTCTTCCAACAATTCTCCCATTTTAGATGAAAAACGGATATTGGCACCTATTCCAAGAAGTATTGTTTCTTTTGAAAAAGAGGGATAGTATAATTTTGTTTTTGTTAAGAGTTTTTCTAAATCGCTATCTTGTATTAATAGTAATTCAGAATATTTTTCCAGATGATGTTCACATTCTTTTATGAGAACATTAGTATTTATTGTATTGTTACTTGAAAAAAACGTACTGTCCATCGTACAAAGAATAAGATGGTTCTCAATAGAACTGTTGTGAGTTGTTACAAAATTATGTATTTGTGTAATTACTTCTAAAACCCAAAGAATATCTTTTTGGGAAGGAGCATGTTCTTTTTCCTCTCCTAATGTATACTCAAAAAGGTATTTGCTAAGGGATCCATATGTGTTATTTCCTAAAAGTTCACCTATTATAGTAGAATATTTCTTTATTATTTCATATATATGTATTTGCTTTTGATAGAAGGAAGATTTCTTTCCCGTAAAAGCATCTTTCAACATCATCATAATAGTATTCTTTTTATGCTGAGAGAATTGTTTATATAACAAAGATAGCTTTATTGGTGTAGATTGAAATCTCATATACTCTATTTCCCCTAAGAACATTCATAGTGTGTCTATCTCATCGGAAATAAAAAAAATATCTTAATTAAAAGATCTGGCAAAGTTTTTATTATGGTATTGTTCCTGTGATTGAAAGTGGTACTTTTCGTAAGAGAACGAATTGTGGGGTAAAAAATATATTGAGAAATCTCCTTATGAAACTGGTGTCTTTACTATGAGAAAATATAAGTTATATGGATGTATGGTTTTTTGGAGCTGTAGAAGCTACTTCTAAAAGGATAGGTATTTTCAAAATATTGAATAATATGCTAAGAAATTTACTTTTGAAAGTATAGTTATATACATTTCATTTACAGGAAATATATCAGAAGTATGTTATTTTCTTATGAAGTGTCAGAGCGGGTATAAGATAGTATAGTACAGATACTTTGTGGGTTTTTAGATTTGTAGATTCTGTTAACATCACAAAGAATGAATTCTTTACAAAAAAAAATGAATAGAGTAGGATGTCCTATGGATTCTTTAGATGAATTGCTTTCTTCATACAGCTATACTTTACCAGAGGAACTTTTGGCGGTATATCCTTCCAAAAAAAGGGGAGATTCTAGATTACTTGTTATTGATAAAATAACAGGTGCTCTTCAGCATTCTTCTTTTTCTTCTTTATTAAATTTTTTTCAAAAGCCTGTTCTTTTTGTTGTAAATAATTCTAAAGTACTTCCTGTAAGGATGACTGGAAAAAGAAAAACGGGTGCAAAAATAGAATTACTTTTGTTATCTGCTTTGCCAACTATTATTATAGAAGAAAATGGGAAGTATTGTGAGGCACACGTTACAGTGCTTCTTAAAGGGGCGAAACGATGCAGAATAAATGAGCTTCTTGAATTTCCTTTTTTGCATGTTACTATTCTTGAGAAGATGGAATACGGGCAGTATAGCGTTCTTTTTTCTTGGAGCAAAGAATATTCTCTTGAAGATATTTTTATACGAGAAGGTTCTCTTCCTTTGCCACCATATCTTAATAGAGAAGAGGAGTATATTGATGAAGAACGGTATCAGAGTATTTTTGCAAGACAAGAATATAATGGTTCTATGGCTTCCCCTACAGCAAATTTACATTGTTCAGATAATTTTATGCACTCTATAAAAGAACATGGGAGTTCTCTTGCAGAGGTTACATTGTATGTTGGATATGGAACTTTTAGCCCTATTAGATCGCAGCGAATTACAGAGCATACAATGCATAAAGAATATATAGAATTAACTGAAGAACATGCTAGGCGTATACGCAGTGCAAAAGAAAAATCCATACCAATAGTCGCTATTGGAACAACAGCTCTTCGTGTTTTGGAAAGTGTGTATGCATTTTCTTCTTCTATTACAGCATTTTCTGGTTTTACGGATCTCTATATATATCCCTCATACCAATTTAATGTGGTCAATCATCTTATTACTAATTTTCACATGCCAGAATCATCTTTATTACTTCTTGTCTCTGCTTTTTCATCTAGAAAGAATATTTTACATGCATATAATGAAGCAATTAAAGAACAATATAAGTTTTTTTCTTATGGAGATGCAACTCTTTTATTGTAACTAATCGAATTACAAAGCATACAATGCATAAAGAATATATAGAATTAACTGAAGAACATGCTAGGCATATACGCAGTGCACAAGAAAAATCCATACCAATAGTCGCTATTGGAACAACAGCTCTTCGTGTTTTGGAAAGCGTATAGGCATTTTCTTCTTCCATTACGGCATTTTCTGGTTTTACGGATCTCTATATATATCCCTCATACCAATTTAATGTGGTCAATCATCTTTATTATTTCTTATTTTTGCTTTTTCATAAACACTATTTTTTTACTGCGTAACTGCTTATCTCTTTACGAAATAGTTGGTATACCATTGTTATTTTCTATATAACAGTGAATAATACAAGGAATAGGCTTTCTTTCATATATATTTTTACGACAGTGTGTGTATTGTGAAGTACAAAGAATATTTTTTCTTGTAAAGGGATATATAGGATATAGCTTATGCCTATCTTATACCGTCTTTTTGTCTTTTTTGTGAAAAAGAGGATGTATACTGTTTATGAAAATAGTATATTATAAGGAGAGATATATGAAGGATATTCAGAAAATGAAGAAAAAATTATTGTCTGAATTGGAATGTATTGCATTTACTTCCATTGGTGCATTATGTACCTGGGATGCAGAACATATTATGTTATTACCAAAAGAAACAATTCCTAAGAAATGTTTGCCAGCTATTGCAGAAATTAAAGAGAGTTCTACACGTTCTACTTTACAGGTGAAGTTACATTCTAAGTTAAAAGCCTTAGAAATACTCGCTCGTTGCTATGGTATGTATGGGGATTTTGAAGAAAACATTACTGAAGATTCTATAACACATATTCCAGAAGATATATTAGCATTGCTTTCAGATAAAGGGTAATAGAGAATTCTTTTGTGATGACATCCTTTCTGTTTCTACCGAAATGATGTCATCTTGTATTTGTATATAAATAGCTCCATTAGTAAATGTTGTTAAGAGGGATATATTTTCTTTATGTAAGAATTCTTTCATTGTTTCTGGTAAATAATTGTTATCTAGTTTATTTGTGCTTGCAATTGCGTATGTTCTTTTTCCTTTTGTATATAGTGGAGCATAAAAGTTATTTTTTGATCCATGATGGGGCATGATAATAATTGGAATATCTTCGGTCTCTTTTATATAATTGTCTACAAGAAATTTTTGTCCTTTATTGTCTTGATCACCCAAAATAAGAGCTATTCTTTTATTATTAAAGACGATGCCTATAACAATACTATTTGCATTAGAATTTCTTGTGGAAATATCTGTTTTTGTTGGGGCAAGGACTTCAAAATAAAGATTTTTTGTAAATGGAATGATATCACCTTCTCCAACAATATGAGTTTGTCTTTTTGTAGTATGAAGCAATGAAATAAATCTTTTTATTGTACCTGTGGATATTGCATGATCACCATTATAATAAACGTCTTTTATAGAGAATGTTTTGAGAAGATAGATTGCTCCTCCCACATGGTCATTATCTTGATGTGAAATAAGAAGGGCATCTAAATGTGCTTTCTTATTATATGTTAAATATGGAGTGAGTATTCTTTCTCCTATATCAAATGTGGGCGATGTTGCTCCTGCGTCTATGAGCATTCTTTTTCCTTCATGTTCTACCACTATTGCTTGACCGTGTCCAACATCGAGTATTTGTATTTTCAGTGAAGGGTCTATACTTTCTTTATAACGAAATAGTATTGGAATGCTTAACATAATAATAGAGATAACAGCTGCATGAATATATTTTTTATTATTTTGTGTATAAAATGATATGAGTGCATAAAGTGCAAGAATAAATGATATCGTTGTCATCCAATGTGGCCTCATATCAAGTAATGGGAAAAGAATAGCATGAGAACGCAGAAAATAAAGCAATTCTAAAAGATACATAATAATTTCTGAAGAATATGAAAATATGTAGCTTGCTAAGGAGAGAAATCCGCATAGCGTAAGAATGTACGCAAAAATGAGGCTTGGTAAAAGAAATAGGCTAAGAATTGGGAGCCACAGTATATTAAGAACAAAAAAGTATGGTATGGTTCCAAATGTTGAGAGTATGAGCGGGAGTAAGAATAGCTGTATAGCAAAAGAAATGCATAGTATAGAGAGGATTGATGATACAATATAACATACTAGGGGAAAGCGTATGTAGCGAATACAGAGTGTGATAATTCTTTTTGTGATAGGAAGTGAACAATAAATGGCAAAGACAGAAAGAATAGAAAATTGCAGAGATAGAGAGAAGAGTAAGCTTGGATCATATATAAGTAATGTGATAAGTGTGAGAAAAAGTGTATCGAATAGTGTATTTGTTGAATTATAATAGAAAAAGATACTTCCTATAATGAGCATAGTAAGTGCTCTTGTAAAAGATAAAGGAAAAGCACTCAGTACAGCATAGAAAATAGCAAATGGTATAATGAATAGAATAAGAGCCTTTTGTTTAGGAATAAAGAAAAAGAAGCGTGGATAGAAAAAAGAAATACTATTAACAATACAGTATGAAAAAATAAAAAGACACGATAAATGCATTCCAGAAAGAACAAGACTGTGAAAAAGTGTTGCTTCTATTAATATTTTTTCTACATCTGAGGAAAAAGAATATCTATTACCAAAAAGAAGAGCTTCTATAATAGCATAGGACATAGTTTCTCTATATTTTTGAAATGAATTTTCTTCCAAATTATTATTGCGAGAGAGTAAAAGAACTGTATATAGCCTATTATGAAGAAATTCACGAAATTGTGTGGTGAGATCTTTTGTTCCTGTACTGTGTACTTGTGAGATATCTGTCTTTAAACGGGCTCTATAATAAACATTGTTTTCTTTCCAATAACTTTCAATATCAAATGTATTGTTATTTTTGCTTCCATGAATATTTGATAGTTGGAAAATGCCTTCAATGTTTTGTCCTTGAACTATTTTTACATTACTATCTTTTAGTGTCCAAACAGCACGTACTGCTATAGTGTCTGTAGATAGTATTGGTGTTGCTGTTACACAGAATTGTTTTGTACTGTATAGATACCTACCATCTAAAGGAATAGTGCAGGGTCTTTTCTTATTTATTCTCTGAAACGTAACATATTCAAGTGCTGTGATATCTTTTAAGAGAATTCTTTGTCTTTTTTCTGAGAGATATGTCACTTGGTCAACGTGAGCCTGTATAAGATAATGGGCATTATTACTGTACCAAGAGGGTTTTGTATGTGTTTGATAAAAGAAATAATGAGCAAAGCAATAGGATACTATTGCAATAAGTATTGTGTAAATGAGAGATTCTTTTTGTTTAAAGAAGTATAGGAAAAGTGCTATTAAACATAAAGATGCAATATCATATTTCCAAATAGAAAAGGAGAGTATGCATACAATACCATAGTATTGATAGGGTAGTAGTGTTGGGAATATATTCTTATTCATAAAATCAGTCATTATATATGTTAGGATGATATCATTATATTGTCCATAGCAGAAAGCATAAAATAGCACAAATATGTATTTTTGTATCAGACTATTGTAGTAAGAAGACCTTTGGTAAATACGATTAATTGCAATAACAGTATCACCCACATACAATGAAGAATCACATTCACTTTTGTTTTAGACAAAATGTAGTATACTGGCTTTTTTTAAAAATACAGTACTCTTATGAGCATATAATGTATTATTATATGAATATATTGTCGTATATTGTATGTTAAATCTCTTTATTTTCTCAAAAAAATATTCTTCTTCTTGGATAACGTTATTTGTATTAGAGAGTATTTTTCTACATATTGTTTATAAGCATAAAGTGAGATTATATGTAATGAGAAATAATATAGAGAGTACTTTGGTAAAAATGGTACTATTTAGGTAGTACTATTCTACAGAAATATTGTTACACATCTTAGTATGTGGTGTTTTCTAAAAATATTTTTCTAGTGTGCAATGAATTTATAAAATGTGTATCGTGTGAAACAATAATAACACTATTATGTTTAGAATAGTCTTCTATAATGTTCTGTAAAATAGTAACAGAAGGCATATCTAAACTAGCTGTTGGTTCATCTAGTAATAATACTTTTGGCTGACAAAGAAGTCTACTTGCTAATGCAACGCGTTGCTTCTCTCCACCAGAAAGTTTCTTGGCGTCCATATAAAGAAAATCTTTATGTAAACCGACGGTATGTAGGGCTTTTATAAGGATGCTCTCTTGAATTGGTAAGGAACGAATATAAAGAGGGTATGCTAAATTTTCTTTCACATTTCTTTTTAGTAGGTAGGAGTCTTGTAATAAAAGAGTTATTTCTTTTCGTAAGGCATGTGCATTACTGTTTTCTATTTTTTTTGAGTTATAGAAAATAATTCCTTTTGTGGGATTCAATAACAATGACATAATTTTTAGTAATGTTGTTTTTCCAGAACCATTTTTTCCAAGGATAGTTGTGATACCCTTTTCTATAGTACATTCTTTAATACCAAGAACAGTTCTTGTATTATAGGTATGAAGAAGATTTTGTATTTGATATAGCGACATAGTTACCACGATTTTCTGAGTAAACGAATGAGAAGATTTAAAATAATAGCCAAAATAAGGAGCATGATACCAAAAGCAATAGCAAGAGAAAAATCTCCTTTTCCTGTTTCTAAAGCAATACTAGTGGTTAGTGTTCTCGTGTAATTTTTAATATTACCACCAATCATCATAGCTATTCCAACCTCTGAAATAACTCTACTTATCGTGCTAATAAATGCTACTGTTACTCCTATGCGAGATTCCCATAAAAAGGCACGTATTTTTTGAAATGAGGATGCCCCAAGTGTTAATAATGTATTGGAAAGGGATTCTTCGCTATGTTTTAGGGCAGAAGTAATAAGTGATGTTAATAGAGGAAATGCTAATAAGGATAATGCTATTCCCATTCCAGTTACTGTATATAGCAAAGAGAGTGATGCCAATATTCCTTGTTTAGAAAATAGAATATAACATAAAAGCCCTATTAGTACAGTTGGCAAAGCAAGAAGGGTATCGGTAATAAATTGAATAATTTTAGACAACGTAGAATGTGAAAATGCAAGATATATTGCACATGGAATAGAAAAAAATGCAGCAATAGAGAGTGCAATGAAGGCACTCTCTATTGTGGCAAGGGTGGCGTTATATACTTCTGTATTACCAGTAAAAATTAGAAAGGCTGCTTGTTTTATTCCAAGCATAAAATCAGATTCTATCACTTTTTAGGCATCTCATCGGGATAAAGAGGCATAAATAACGCTGTTTCATTAAGACTATAGTTTTGTATTTTCTTTTGCGTTTCTTTACTTATAAGCCATGTTGCAACTTCTCTTGCAAGGGCATCTTGTACGTTATTGCAGTGTTCTTTTGATAGCAATAGTATACTGTAGATATTTTCTAAATCGTTTCCTTTATCAACCACAATATCTAAAGCGGAACTAGTAGGGTGCTTTTCCAAGAAATATAACCATGTTGCTTTATCTGTTAAAGTAAAGCCGAGCTTTTCATTGGCCATAAGTATGGTTTGTAGCATACCTTGGCCAGTTTCTATATAATGTTTTGCATCCTTTGGAATAGTAATTCCTGCATTTTCCCATAAAGAGAGTTCTTTTTTGTGTGTACCAGAGTTATCTCCGCGGCTTATGAAAAGAAAAACACCATCAGCATCAATATTTTTTGCTTCGAAAAATCCTTTAGTGTCTCTATTGATAAAGATATTTTTATAACGTTTTGGACCAATTATCACAAATGAATTTGTCATAAATGGAATGCGTTCTGAAATATATCCTTCTTGTAATGCATTTTTTTCAGCCTCTGGTGCGTGTACAATAAGAAGATCTGCATCACAGTTTTTTCCAATTGCAAGGGCTTTTCCTGTTCCAACGCTCACCCATTTTAGTTCTATATTTTTTTCTTTTTTTAGTTCTGCAGAGAGGTGGTCAATTATACCAGTATCATTAAGGCTTGTTGTTGTTGCAAGCACAAGAGTTTGCCTTGTTTGCTTAGTTGCTACTGGAACATTTTCATTATAGTGGTTTGATGTTGAAGCATTCTGCAGTGAATCTTGTTTTTCTGAGACAGTCGTTCTAGAAAGAGATTCAGTACTATCGTTGTTAGAGCAAGCATAAAGAAAAAAAGTGAATGAGAGAAGAAAAAAGTATACAATAATCTTTCTTTGTTTAAACATAGGATAGCCTCTTATTTCTTCTACTGTTCTAAAATAATAGGATCGTTAACATAAGCAACTCCACCTTTTAGAACAGAAGCAAAAATGCCTTCGACTGGCATAATACAAAAACCAACAGTTTGCATTATATTGCATCCAGTGTGACAGGATTTACCTATTTGTGTGACTCGTAAAACAACTTCATCACCTATTTTAATTAACGTTCCAAGAGGAAGGGTTTTTAATTCTATGCCTTCAACAAGAATATTTTCTGCAAAATCGCCATCTGCAAGAGTTGGGAGTTTTGGTCTCATTTTATCAACACTTTCAGAAGCTAATAAACTAACTTGTCGTAAGGGTGCAAGACCAGCATGAATATCATCTTTAATGCCTTTATCCTCAATAAATATTGCTTGTGGCACAGGTGTTTTACGCATGCCCTGTTGATGACTTACACAGAGTGCCTTTATTTTTTGTGTTTTTTGTTCTTGTTGCATAACTAACTCCAATTAGGGTATATGGATAGCAAGATCCACTTACCCATTCTACAGTAGACACATAATTTCGTCAAGAGGATATCTTTCTTGTATTATTAGGAATACTTTCTATTAATGGATAAACTTTGTGTCTGATTATGTTTCTTTTATTGCTAATAAGGTATTTTTAGTAAAGCTATTGGATGTTTTTTGAAAGAGTGAAAATCTTTTAGATAAATTATTATTGACTATTATAAGAGAAGAAAGTATGCTGTTAGAATAGAGTTTATGTGTATATTGGGGTTTGTTATGGTATTCCTAAAAGCATTGAGTTTATATGCAGAAGAGGGTGCTCGGCTAAGAGTGGAATCATATTCTCTTTTTGCAGAAAAACTGCTTAGTGTTGCGAATATAATGGCAACTTCTCTAAGTAATAGTGGAACGCTTTTCTATTGTGGAAATGGTGGAAGTGCCGCAGAAGCACAACATATTGCTGCTGAAATGGTTGGTAGATTTAGTAAAACAATAAAAAGACCTCCTTTGTCTGCTATTGCCCTTACTACAGATTCCTCCATTCTTTCTGCTGTAGCGAACGATTTTTCTTATGAGGATGTCTTTTATTTACAAATTGGAGCACTTGCTAGAAAAGGTGATATTCTCTTTGTGAGTTCAACTTCTGGAAATAGCCCTAATATTGTAAAGGCTATTCAGGGAGCTAAGGATAAAGAGATGGTTATTATAGGGCTAACAGGTGCTTCTGGTGGAATGATGCATGATATATGCGATGTTATTTTCAACATTCCTTCAAAGGAAACGCCACTTATACAAGAAGTTCATCTTGCATTCCATCATTCACTTTGTTATATGGTAGAAAGGATATTATATCCACCTATTTCTTCGTAGGATATTATGGCAAAAACAACAGCACGCGTCACTGTTTTAGCGTATACACCAAATCCTCTTTCTGTCATCTATTCTTCTTTTAGGCAGTGTTATTATAAGGGTTTTATTGGAGATACGTGGGAAAATATTATAGATGGAAATCCTTCAATCAAAGAGCAAGAGGAATTTGTTCATAATTTAATACAATCAGGACATACGAGTCCTATTGAACACGTAAGTTTTACCTTTGCTATTGACGGTGTTTCAAGAGCGTTAACGCACCAATTAGTTCGGCACAGAATTGCTTCTTATTCTCAACAGAGTCAGAGATACGTCAATGGGAAGAATTTTAACTATATTATACCTCCTTCTATCGAAAAACACTCGGATGCTCTTGAGAAATATAATGATATTATGGGCATGATAAAAGAAAAATATAATGAGTTACTTACTGTAATGGAGGGGGCAGGTATTCCTCAAAAAGAAGCTATTGAAGACATTCGTTTTATTTTACCAAATGCTGTGCAAACCCGTATTGTTGTTACCATGAATTGCAGGGCCTTACTCAATTTCTTTGAGCATCGTTGTTGTTTACGGGCCCAATGGGAAATACGAGCTCTTGCTAACCTTATGTTGAAAGAATGCAAGAAGATATTGCCAAGTGTTTTTAAAACATCTGGGCCGGCATGTTTTCCTCTTCGTTATTGTCCTGAGCCAGAACATTTATGTTGTGATCTTTTTCCAACATATAATGAATTTATTAAGAAAAATACTACAAAGAAATGAGTCCTATATGATCTTTTATTTTGTTACTCCAGATATTGCAGATGTAGATAGTATTATTTCTTTAGTTACTACTCTCGCCCGCGGTGGAATTACTGTTGTGCAGTATCGTTCTTCATTGTCTGATATGAAGGAGAAAGAAGAAATTGCTTTAGCTATTAAAAAGATTCTTGTTTCCTATGGAATTCCATTAATTATTAATAATGATCTTGATCTTGCTGTGCGTGTCAAAGCAGAGGGAATCCATCTTGGCCAAAACGATATATCTGTTCCTGAAGCTAAGAAAGCTATGCCTTCTGCAATGATAGGGCTTTCTCTTAATGAGATAAAAGATTTTGATAAGGTTCTTAGAGATTGTATAGATCCATTAGTACAATATTATGCCGTTAGTCCTCTGTTTTCCACTGTAACAAAAGATTGCCAAAATACTCCGTGGGGATTGGAAGAATTAAAAAAATTAAGGAAAAGGACTCAAAAAAGTATTATTGCTATTGGTGGTATAACATTAGATAATGTAAAAGAAGTTATTGAAGCTGGTGCTGATGGAATAGCTGCTGTTTCTTTATTTTCTTGTGCTAAAGATCCTTTGTTTGTTATACAGGAATTAAGAAGAATATTTTCTTAATTATAGTATTGTATCTGTATGTTATATTATTGATAGTAATCCATAATTACCAAATATTATGGGGTTATACTGCTTTTTAATCTTGTGTTTTTTATATTTTTGTAGAGTATATTTTCTCTATATATTTTTTGTATAAAGATTCTTTGTGTTTTTTCTATACGATATTTTTTTATATATTAGCAAAAATGTTTTTTAGAAGTATTGTATGGTATTTATATTGTTATATCATATAGTATATTTATAGTGTGACCACCAACAAAATAATTATATAGTAGGTATTGTTTATATATCTGTTGACAGGAAACTTCTAAGATATACAAGAGAGGGTATGAGTGAACATAAGAAGATGGTTTTAATACCATATAATAAAGAGAATATATAACTATAAGAGTTATTTTGAAGTAAACACAAGTGCTTGCATAAGTGCTTTATCGGCGTTGTCGTTTGATATATGTGAATCTGGGTGTACTAAAGCAGTGAGGTCTGAAAGATTTGACATAGAAGAAGGAATATATTGTTCAGTTGCTATAGTCACTATGAATTCAGAATGTAGCCCACTAGATTCTTCTATAATTTGTGGCATTTCTCCTAAAGATACGTGTTCTGTAAGACTATTTAAATCCCATTTTCTTAGATCAGGATTCCACATATCGTTTAAAATTTCTTTATAATGCTGTTGTAATGGAGGAGTTCTTTCTGGTAATTCTGTTTTATGGATATGTGCATTTCTAAGAACTTTATTTTTTTCTATTGTGCTCATATTGGAATCTGGATGTGCTAAAGTAGCTAAAGCCACGAGATTTGAAGATGAGGAAGGAGTATATGTTATATTATCTATTTTTAACATAAAATTTGGAGGAAGTGTTGTTTTTGTAATGACAGCACGTGGTATTTCTTGGAGTGTTAATTCTTTTGTCATGAGTGCTAAAATCAAATCTTTTTTCATTAAAGTCCCAACTACTATCTAATGTTCTTTGTAATCATGATGATACTGCTTCTGGTAGTGTTCTTTTGGGTTCTTGTATAGATATACTTTTTCTTTCAGACAGTTTGGAAGAAGAATGAGTATTGTTAGATCCGTTTGGAGAATATGTGGAGGAAGTATTACTTCTATGCATTAGAAAAGGGCCTGAAAAAGAAGCACTTTTAGCAATTTTTGCAGAAGAGGAAAGAGGCTTATGTGATGTTAATGTACATAAACTAACACTTCGTTTATTTTTAAATGGCGTCTTTTCATTTTCTGATATTTTCTTATTTTCTTTAGCAGAATGTTGTAAAGTATAGCTGCCACTTCTTCCCATTAATTACTTAAGTTTATTCATATAAATTCTCTCTCAGTCATAGGAATAGATATCATTCGTATCGTATATATTTTGAGTATCACTAGAGAAATTATTAAAATATCATGTAAGAAATATATTTCTTATGGTATATGAGGAATATAGTCTTTGGTAACTTTTTTGTCTTGTATATTATCAAGATACAGTTTTAGGATGTAGAAGAATTGTTATAAATAGTATGCACGAAAACACACAGACAGGTTTTACCACATAAAATAGCAAAAGATTATTGCACTTCATAGGGAAAAACAATGATAGAAAAGATAGATAACTTGTTTTTCTTTGCGCTGTGGAACAAAACTATTCCGAATTCTCTGTATATTTACATTCTGGACAAATAATTTTTGTATTGCCTCGAGTAATTTTTTTAGTAAGAATAGGAAAGGAACATTCAGGGCATGGAGTGTCTATAGGCATATCCCATAGTGCATAAGTACATTTTGGATATGCAGAACAAGCATAAAAGAGTTTACCTTTTTTTGAAGTTTTTTCTACTAAATTCCCCTCACATGCTTCTTGTGGACAAGAAATTCCTAAAGAAAACGATTTAGTATATTTACATGTAGGGTAGTTAGAACATGCAATAAAGCGAGAGCCTGTTCTTGCCTGTTTTTCTACTAAATCGCCATCACATTCTGGACATTTTCCAACGGAAACAATAACTGGATTTTGTTTTTCTTCCATAACTATAGCACCTTTTTCATCTCGCGAATAATTTTTTGTATTTTTACATTCTGGATACTGAGAACATGCTAAAAACTCTCCGGTTTTTCCAAAGCGGATAAGCATGGGAGAAGAGCATTCTTCACAAATAATGTCAGTTGCTTTTGTTTGCTGGTTTTCCATCTTTTCACCTGCAATTGTTAATGTTTGAACAAAATCTGTGTTGAATTCATGGAGCAGGGGAATCCACTCTTTTCCACCTAAAGCAATTTCATCAAGAGAAAGTTCCATATTAGCTGTGAAATGTACATCCATTAACTTTTCAAAATGTTTTACTAAAAGAGTTGAGACTGTTGAACCAAGCTCGGTAGAATGAAAATGTTTCTCTTTTTTTACAACATACTCTCTATCAAGAAGTGTTGAGATAATAGTGGCATATGTTGAAGGCCTGCCAATACCTTGTTCTTCTAATTCTTTAATAAGAGAAGCTTCTGTATATAAAGGAGGTGGAAGAGTAAATTTTTGCTCCTTTGTAATTTCTTTTATAGTTAAAACTTCATTTTCTTTTAATTTTGGCAACATTTTTGCGTCTGGGTCTGCTGAACTCATTACAGTAAGAAAGCCAGGGAAAAGAAGCTGTTCTCCTTTGCAATGCCATACGGTTGTATTACAATCTATTAAAACAACTGTATCATTAAACTGTGCTTCTGCCATTTGTGAAGCGACAAATCGTTGCCAAATTAACTTATATATTTGATACTGGTCCTGGGCAAGATAATCTTTTATCGATTCTGGGGTAATTGCCACATCGATAGGACGAATTGCCTCGTGAGCATCTTGAGCAGATGCCTTTTGTTTGAACGCATGTGCCTTCTTAGGAAGAAAATCATTTCCGTAGGTTTCTGAAATAAATGCGAGAGCGGCTTTTTGTGCATCGCCAGTAATTCGTGTAGAATCTGTTCTCATATATGTAATAAGAGCAACTGTTCCTTGTTCTCCAAGGTCTACACCTTCATATAATCTCTGTGCTGCAGACATAGTCTTTTTTGCTTGGTAATTGAGTCTTTGGTTTGCTACTTGTTGAAGAGTAGACGTAATGAACGGTGGTTGAGGTTTTTGGGCCCGTTTTTTTTGGGCAATACTTGATACAATAAAAGGATGACCTTCTATTTGTTCTAGAACAGAGAGTGCTTCTTCTTCAGAGGAAATAGAAGCCTTTTTTTCATGTATTTTGTGTAAATCGGCAACAAATTCCTCTTTGTTACTATTGAATAAATGTGCCTTTATATTCCAATATTCTTCTGGAACAAAAATAAAACGTTCCTGGTCTCTATCAACAATAAACCGTAATGCAACGGACTGAACTCTTCCAGCAGAAATGCCTCTTTTCACTTTTTTCCACAGTAAAGGAGAAATTTTGTAGCCAACGAGTCTATCAAGTATTCTACGAGCTTGTTGGGCATCCACAAGATTTTTATTGAGATCTGTGGGGTGCTCTAAGGCATATGTAATAGCTTTCTTTGTGATTTCGTTAAATTGAATTCTTTTGATATCAACAGCTGTATCTTTTAAAAGTTCAGCTATATGCCACGCAATTGCTTCACCTTCTCTATCAGGGTCTGGTGCAAGATATACAGTTGCTTTTTTGGCTGCTTTTTGTAATTTTTCTACTATATCTTGTTTTTTAGGAATTATAACATATTCTGGAGCGAAGTCATTTGCTTCATCTATACCTAAACCATTAGAAGGAAGGTCACGTATATGACCCACACTGGCTAAAACAGAATAGGAGGATCCTAGAAATTTCTTTATTGTCTTAACTTTTGCTGGAGACTCTACTATAATGATAGATTTTCCCATAAGGTTCTTCTTTTGCTGGAGAATGTTGAATATGCATAAGATGCAATATCATCACGGCTTCTACCATGTTAAAGAGAGATTTGTCAAGTATTCTTTTATTTATTGAATTGTTGTTGTTATTTCTGTAAGTCGCATAAAGTGTGCAATATTTTCTAATTCTTCAACATTACGAAGGGATTCTTGGCCCTTAAGAGCGACATCACAAATATTTTCTAATAATTCCTTGTATAAAAATTGTTCTTCTATACTAACATTTTGTAAAATATTAGATTTTTGAAATACGTTTAATAAATTGTGTATGCTTTCTGTAAGATCGGATATAAGTGAATATTGTTCCATTTGTACTTTTGAATCAATAGCTTTTTGAATGCTTTCTTCATCACAATATCCATCTGATATCTGCTCTAAAATTTCCTCCACAATGATATCATTCATGTAGATATTTTTTTTCATATAATTTTCCTTTGTATTGACGTAACAGAGTATAAGCAAAGTTTATTCCACGATTTTATCTAGAAAATATATTCTTTTGAGAAATAATGATATAAGAACCAAATATTGTTATATTTGATAGTTGAGATATATTGTTTGACGAGGTATTGTGCGTATCATAACATATTATTATGATAAGATTATATAAAAATGTTGAAAATAATACTAAAGAACCTATACACTGCTTGTGAGTTCTTTGTTGTATTTGAGAAGGAGAATATTATTGTGATATGTGGTTATTATTTATTTGAAGTGTAGACGGTATACTAATTTTTGAGCTTTCTAAAAATTTATTCTCTTTTAAGGACTCTGTTATAGTTGTTAATTCTTGTATAGCTGTGTCTGCATCAGTTAATTTTTCTTTTGAGATATTCATTGTTTCTAATGTTTTGCCAGCAATTTGGTCTATTTCATTAGAGCGTTTTCTAATTTGTTCACTTGCAATAGATTGCTCCTCACTTGCTGTTGCAATTGAATTGACCTGATCTGCTGTGTTCTCTACAATTCCTACTATGCTGTTAAGAGCATCTCCTGCTTTATTTGCCAAAATACTGGTTTCATCTATGGAGCTTGTTGCCTTTTCCATATTATCTATACTTTTTGTGGTTCCTTCTTGAATTTGAGTTATTGCAGAATCTACTTCTTTGGTGGCAATCATAGTTTTTTCGGCAAGTTTTCTTACTTCATCTGCAACAACAGCAAAACCTCTACCAGACTCACCAGCTCTTGCAGCTTCTATTGCTGCATTGAGTGCTAAAAGATTTGTTTGGTCCGCTATATCATTAATTACTGTCAAAATTTGTCCTATATTTCTTGTGTGATCTGCTAAAATATTTAATGAATCTGTTAAATTTTTTGTTGTAGTACGAACTATTTTTATGGAATCTATGACAGATCCAACTATTATAAATCCTTCTTCAGCATTTT
Organism: Desulfovibrionaceae bacterium; assembly: GCA_051650105.1. GTDB lineage: Bacteria > Desulfobacterota > Desulfovibrionia > Desulfovibrionales > Desulfovibrionaceae > CAMWXW01. The sequence continues at coordinate 117,248 of JBOFIJ010000009.1, read as the reverse complement.
TTTTGGCAGTTGCTGCACTATTTGCAGCTTGAGAAGCATTTTTTGCTACATCAGAAACAGAAATATTCATTTCTTCCATAGAAGAACTTGCTTCAGAAACACGCTCTTTTTGTTCCAAAGCACCTGTATGGGCTTCTTCCACATGCTCATTTAGTACCGAAAAAACAACAGAAATATTGTCAGAAATTTTTTCCAAATCTGCTATAAGAGAAGTTTTAAGAGATATACCGTATGCAAGAATATCTTGTTTTTCTTGTTCGCTTTCTGAAAGAGAATTTTCAAGAATTTTTGAATATTTTTCAAGATCCTTCACACCATTTTCATCATCTTTTGTTGTATTATTGGGTATTTCAGAAAGAGTAAATCCAACCATAGCAATTTCTTGTAGATCGCTATTTTCTCTTAAATATAGTGGAGAAAGTTTTTCTCCTAGAAGTATCTTTTTAAAATAGATATGTAGTTTACCTAAGTCTTCCAATGTAAAATATATAATGAGGAGATTAGATATCAATAAACACATAAAAAATAAAAGAGAAAAGCATCCTATTGTTGGAAAAATTGTAACAGTGTTTTTTGCTTGGGGAGCATTGATTATTGAATTTGTGAGTAAGGTATAAGCAAAGTATATGAAAACACAAAATAGGATGCTATTAACACTTGTTATAAATATAGATAATCGTAAGCGAGAGGATGTCATATATATGCCTCGTATAAATGTAAAAATTAATATGAGAGTGCGAGCAAAATATGTGCCTATCACGTTATTATATTCAGAACTATATTTTCATATAGTTCTGAATATATACGTTAATATTTTATACAGGTTAATAGTGCTATATTTCGAGGAGCCAATTCTTCTTTGCTTGTATAGTGTAGTCTGATAGGGTCTCCAAAATTTGCTGTATACACTTGAATGGGGCCTGGAGTCACTCCTGTTGCCATTGTATAAAGTTCATGAAAGTGACTTCCCCCAGAAATTGCTGCTTGAGATGAACCAACAACACGATTTCTATCTATGTCTCTTCCACTATCTGCACAGCGGATAAATTCTCCACGAATATCTGGACCGAGCATAAAATAGGAGCCATTTGGATCTCTACTTTCTTCAGGATTCTCTTTATCTATTACCCTATAACCAAACGTGGCTGTGGCGTTTAAATCATCACCAGGATAGAGATAGTCTGCTAATTTTGCATATTCTGTTATGTTATATAGTTTTTTTTCTAAGATAAGCCATCCATCAGGGGCTGTATTGTGTAAAAAATATGAAATACATCCTGTTGGAATGAGAGAATTCATATGTGCGCTTGTTATTTTATTGTGTTGCAGAATAAGTTCTTGTACTATTTTTCGCACAAATTCTTCATCCACATTACCGTCACCGCTTCCGCCGCCTCCTGTCCCAGGAAATGTCTCTTGTAGATCATCATATAGTTTTTTAGTCAATTTATATAATTCTTGAACTAAATCGGCATCTCCTGCTACATCAGCAAGAATTTTAAGGGCATCCTTATGCAATTTTTGTACTTCAGATAGTGTGGATGAATTCATACTTGAATGTTTAAATGCTATGTCTTGCAACATCATAACTATATTATCAAATGTTTTCTCTAATGCTTTGGCATCGACACGTGTTCCATTTTCTAATTTAAGATTTTGTACCAATGGATTATCTCTAAAGAGAACAAGTTCATCTTGTGATTGCAAACTCTCTTTTAATTGTAAAGAAGAGGAGGTTGATCCTTTTCTTATAGTGTAGTCTTTAAGATAAAAAAGTTCTTGTTTTATATAGTTATTTTCTGATGCACGGTAATACATGCAATATGCTTTAATATCCTCTTCTTTATTGAAGGGAAATGTTATTGGAAAATTTTTTTGTACATTGTCTCCGGTATAATTTAGATAACTGTGTGTTGTGGAAATTGTCATGCTTTGTTTCTCCTTTAGCAATGGATAGATAATGGTATAAAAATTATATATTGTTTGGAAAAAGAAGGTTTTGTGTCTTAGATTTCTTCTTTAATTCTTGCTTTTTGTTGTATGTAGCAAAATTGTCATCTATATACGATATTTCTTTTGAAATTTGTGAATCTATATCATCTGCAACGTCTTTTGTTGTCTGGCTCGCGATATCTATTCCGTTAGCTGCAAATTGAGTTTTACTATTGCCTTTTTTCAAATTTGTTTTTTCTATAAGTTCTTGTTTTTCAATATCATTTCTTTTTTTTAACGTTTTCATTTCAAAGGCTTCTTGTTCTTCTTTCTGTGCTGCATCCATAAAATTTGAAAAGGACCCTAATATTGTTGATGTCATTTTGGAATATCCTGCTCCACACATAATAACACTCCTTAACGTAATAATTTTTTTGAAAATTTATAAAATGTACAAATAGTGGTGCCTTTATATTGATAAGATTCGCCTATTGTGAAGCCGCAGTATCGTAGAAAAGGTGCTGTTGATGGTAGATTTTCTGCAGAGATGTAATTGAGAAGAAGAGGATATTCTTTATGAAAATACTCAATTTGTTTTGGTACCAAAGAAAGAATAGATCTCTTGCGAAGAAAAAGTGCGTCAGAACATAAAAACCATATAAATGCACTGTGAGGGTATAACGGATATGTACGAACTCCAAAGGCACCATGGCATATAGAATTGATGAGAACACTATAGATTTGTGTCGATTGTGAAATGGTATTAGAAAAAACTTTTTGTGATGATATATTTTCTTGCTTAGCAATCATTTGTAAATCAATGCAATCAATACGTCTAAGAAGAGAGAATAGGGACATCTCATAAGTGGGATCCCATTTTCCTATAGACACATCTCTATGATACCTCATATATACTCCTTAAATACCATTAAAGTAGTGTATATGAGCTATTCTCATTTTGTAACCTAGGCAGTGTGATATATCATACTCTTTATTGTGTTTTAATACCAAGGATCACACATATGGTGTATATTCTTGCAGGGCATTTTACTTTACTGTATATGATAAAAATATCTTATTATGCTGTTTTAACACTGGTGCAAATATTATTTTGTGAGATTCCTTATTATAGCATTATTTTCTTTCACTAAGAGGCTTTGTATATCAATAGTATGTTTTTTTGCATCCTCAAGCAAAGCGTAGAAATGTTTTGTAAATGCTTCTTCTATATTATTATTGTTTTTCAAAGCTTCTTCATATTGTACATACGTTGCAGAAGACGAAGCATATAATGAATGAGGGGCTTTCTTACATATTTGTATTGCTCTTATAAATGGAGGGAGTGAACTTGGAATAGATGAAAAACGAGATTGTATGGTATCTTTTCCCTTCTCTTTTTCTTTTCTTTTTTGTTCTTCCCAAATTTGTATAAATTCTTCCTCTGTTTTGGGAACTGGTGTTTCGCTAAAAACATAGGGATGTCTGTGTTTCATTTTTATAATAACGTTATGTAAACTTTCTTCTAGCATTGTTTTTCTTTCTTTTGAAAACACATGCAGTATCATAAAAAGAAGAAAAATAACATCACCGTATTCCTCAATAATATTGGTCATATCATTATTATGAACTGCATCTACCAATTCATACACTTCATCCACAATATATTTACATAACATTATACTTGTTTGTTTTCTATCCCACGGACATCCTCTTTTTTCGTCCAATAAAATAGTGATGAGTTCAGATAATTCTTGTAATGATTTTTCCACAATTTCCTCCTAAAAGAAACTACCTATAGAAAATTCAAATCGAGGGTCTAATCGACTCCCAGTCGTACTTTTATTTAATGGAAAGGCATATGCTAAACGCAAAAGACCTAAGGGTGATTGCCATCGTAGTTCCAAACCTACAGATTGTTGTATTGTATCTCCTTTTCGAAAGATTTTAGAAAATTCTGGATCATAATTCATTCCTATATCATAAAATGGAACAATACCAAGACCAAATTCTGGTAATGCAAGCCAAACAAATTCTAAATTTACGTACCAAACATAAATACCACCAATAGCCTCTCCTTGAGAATCGTGCGGTGACATATCCGAAATAGTATATCCTCGAACAGAATTAATACCACCAATATAAAGTCTTTCAAATGCAGGAATAGGACGATCTGTTCCATTTTCTGTAAGAGCCGCAGCATATGCTTTAAAATGAACTACATATTCAGGTTCTAGTATTTTAACAAAAAACTGATGTTCTCCAAAAATTTTGAAAAAGTTATTATCCCCGCCAAGATACATTCCACCATATTCAAAACCAATGGTATTAATAGTTCCTCTTGAGGGAAAAGAATAACTATTTGTTGTATTTCTTACTATTTGCATATCTACAGTGCTTCCCCATTCAGAACCGATATTTCGCTTAATAATATTTGATGCAAAAGGATCAACATCTTCTATGGTATAATATTCCAGCCTATATCCAGAATAAAGAGTGGTGTATATTCCAAGAGGATATGACATTCTTATACGGCCACCTGTACTTGTTTTTGTAAAATCTGGAAATTCGTCGGAAATATTATATAAGTCGAATCCTAAACCAAGTTTTGTATCGTAAATACGAGGGTTTGTAAAAGATAATGCATATAAAGCCTGTTTACTTGAAAAAGAAGCTGAAAGTGAACCAGTATATCCTTTACCAAATAAATTTCTTTCTGAAAGAGAAGCAGAAACTCCAAATTTAGAATATGTTGAAAAACCAAAACCGAAATTAAGAGAACCTGTGCTTTGTTCCACAACTTTAACTTTTAAATCTACCTCGGAAGGGTTCTCTGTAGGAAGAATTTCTGTTTCTACCTTACTGAAGAAACCAGTTCTAGCGAGACGATCCTTAGACAATTCTAAATATCCAGAATTATAGACGTCACCATCTGATAAAAAAAGATCACGCAAAATAACATTATCACGTGTTTTATTATTTCCATCTAGAATGGTTGATCGTATATATACTTTTTCTCCGCGTGTAATTGTATATGTAACGTCTACAGTATAATTATCTCTATCTACTTTTGTTATAGGTATGGTATCGGCAAATGCAAAACCATATACTCCATAGCTTTGAGAAATTCTTTGTGCATCTTGTTGCATTACAGAATAGTTAAAAAAATCTTTTTTATCTCGCAATATAGTTAATTCCGATAGAGCAAAGAGCTTTTTTGTGGATTCTAAAATATCTCCTTTAAATGAAATTGTTCCAATTTTGTAGCGAGCACCCTCAATTACTGTGAAAACAATTGTAAGCCCCTGATTTTCAATTTTTACTTCTGGTGGAAATACTTTAGCATCAAAGTATCCTAAATTAAGCATTTCTGTTAAAAGAATTGTTGTATCTCGTTCTAAAAATTCCTCTTGAAAAATACCTGTACCTGTTATGAAAGAGATAGGTGTGCGTTTTTTCATTGCAAAGTTTTTTTGTAGGGCGGAGGCTTTAACAGTTTTTAAACCATTAATGACTATCTTTTTAATATATAGTTTTTCTCCCTCCTTAATATTTATTTCTAAAGTGGCCTGAGAAGCATCTTCTTGTGAAACAATTTTTTCTTCAATAGATGCATTATAGAAGCCTTTTTTTCGGTACTCGGCAAGCATTTTGTCTTTGTCTTCTGTCATTTTTGAATCTTGCGCAACTTCACCAACTTGTGATACTAATAATTCGCGTAATTTTTTTGTTGATATTTCTTTATTCCCAGAAAATTGTATTGTTGTAATGCGGGGTTTTTCCACAACATGAAAGATAAGACTTATCCCCTTTGAATCTTTTTTTTCACTTACTTTAATATCATTAAAATATCCCATATTCCAAAGAGACTTGATGGCAAGATCAATATTTCTTGCTGTTGGAATATCTCCAATAGCTATGGGTAAGCGGGAAAGAATGGCGGCTTCTTCTATAAATTTGTTTCCGACTATAGTTATGGATTCAATTAAATTATTTTTAAATAATTCATTCTGTATATTTTTTACCATAGTGTCTAATGCAATATTTAACTCTATAAAAGACGGGTGTGTTGAAGAAAATTCTTTAACAAGGCCTTTTGATGAAAGCAAGAGAACTCGTAGTGTGAAGCCTGGACCATCTTGAATAAGTGAACCATAAATACCATAATTTGCTTGTAATTTTGGTAGGAGTGTCGCAATAAGGGTAGTATTTACACTCTCAATAGCATTGTTTGTTAAATATTCTTGTACATCTTTATAAGGGATAATAGAAAAATCTTGTTGAGAAATTCTTGTTGCAAAAAGGGATGGGAAATTTGCACGAATGCCTTCTAATTCTCTACTAACAGATATATCAAATGGAAATATTGCAAATACAGTATTGCTTGGTGTTGTTTCTGCAAAAAGCGTATTTGTTAATGAAAGAGAAAAAAGGAATACTAATAGTATAACTGTGCTCTTCTTTATATTTACGTGCAGTGCTTTATACATCTCTTTCGCCTCTTTCTAACGTGATGGCTCTTCCCATTTCTTTTGCTAAGGAAGTATTATGGGTAACTAGTATGAGTGTTGTTTGATATTTCTCGTTTAAAGACAAAAGTATATTGGTTATTGTATGTCCAGAAGCAAGGTCTAGACTTCCTGTCGGTTCGTCTGCTAAAAGAACACGTGGCTCTACAATAAGTGCTCTTGCTATACTGGCTCGTTGTTTTTCACCTCCTGAAAGAGTTGTAACAGAGTGATCCTTTCTATTAAATAAACCAACATCGTCAAGTAATGTAAGTGCTCTTTCCTTTGCCTCTTTTGGGGGAAGATTTGCCAAAGACGCTCGTAATAAAATATTTTCCAAAGTAGTAAATTCTGGAAGGAGATGATAAAACTGAAAAATAAAGGATATTTCTTTACTCCTAATATGTGAAATAGCTTCATTTGAGAGTTCATATAGGTTTTGTCCTTCAAAAAGAACAGTTCCAGAGGTAGGGGGGTCTAATGTCCCAAGAATATGGAGCAAAGAGGATTTTCCAGAACCAGACATGCCAAGAATAGCGATACTTTCTCCTTTATATACAGAAAATGATAGCGGAGTGAGAATTGGAATAGAATTTTTTTCAAAGATAATATGTTTAGAAACATTTTGGATATCATATGATATAGACATAGTTTCTCTCCTATTCATACCGTAACGCTGTTGAAGGATTTATACGAGATGCTCTATGTGCAGGGTAGATAGTTGCCAAGAAACATAATAATAAGGAGCATATAATTGTGAGCACAATATCTTTGTAAATGAAGATGACGGGAATAGTTGAAAAAGGATATACTCCTTGTGGAAGTGAAATAAATTGATATTTTCTCAGTAAAAGAGAAATAGTTATTCCTAAAATAAAGCCAATACTTGTCCCAACAATACCGATAAAAGTGCCTTGTAATACGAATATAGCTCTAATTTGTTTTTGAGTAGCTCCCATAGACATAAGTATAGCGATATCTTTTACTTTTTCTAAAACAAGCATAATAAGTGTTGTTACAATTGAGAATGCTCCTACAAAAATAATGAGTGTTAGAAAAATAAACATTGCTGTTTTTTCTAATTCAAGTGCTGCGAAAAGGTTAACATTCATATCTTGCCACGTTCTAACGGAATAGGGTGGTGTGAATTTATTTGTTAATTCTTGTCTCACTTTTTGAGCATCGTTCAAATTGTAAAGGGAAAATTCATAACCAGAAACATTGGTAGGCGCAATACCTAAAAGATTTCGTAACGAGGTAATATTTACAAAAGAAAGAGTCATATCGTATTCAAACATACCTGTTTTAAAAATTCCAACCAATTCAAATCGAAGACTTTTTGGAAGGTATCCTGCAGCCGTTTTTTTTCCAGAAGAAGATAATAAGCTAACAGTATCTCCTATAGAAAGGCGTAGTGCTTTTACTAATTCTTCTCCCAAGATAATTCCTCGAGGAGCAGTGGGATCTGGAATTTCAACTAAAGACATGAGTGTGCCTTCAACTAAGCTTGAAAGAATCTGTATTGTATTCTCTGCTTTAAGAGGGTCTATACCACGAACAAGTAAGCCTTTCACACCCTGAGGTGTAGATAAAATAACTTCTGAATAAACAAAGGGGGTAATCCCAGAGATTTGAGACAGAGAAAGAACATCTTGTAAAAGTTTTGTGTCTTCAGGAAGAGAACGTATTTGTAGTGGAGTTATAATACCGTGGGCACTTACACTAAGAATTTTATCTCGCAAAGTATTTGTAAAACCATTCATTACAGCCATTACGATAATAAGTGCAGCAACGCCTATAGCTACTCCAGAAATGGCAAAGATAGAAAGAACAGATATAAGAGATTTTTTCTTTGCAAATAAATATCGTAATGCTATAGAGAGAGAAAAAAAATTCATAGAGACCCTTCATTTTTCAATGTAGGGAAAAGAATAACATCTCTAATTGAATGCGAATTTGTGAGAAGCATTGTCAAACGATCTATGCCTATTCCTTGACCTGCAGCTGGAGGCATACCATATTCCAGAGCACGCAAATAATCTTCATCCATAGAATGCGCATCGTGATTACCAGCATCTTTTTCTTTCATTTGGTCCATAAATCGTAAGCGCTGATCTATTGGATCATTTAATTCAGAAAAGGCATTGGCTATTTCTTTACCAGCAATGAAAAGTTCAAACCTGTCTGTAATGTCTGGGTTTGAATCATGACGTCGCGAAAGAGGGGATAATTCTGTTGGATATGCATATAAAAATGTAGGTTGAATGAGTTTTTCTTCAACATCAATATCAAAAATACATTCATGAAGTTTTGCAAGGGTTATTTTTTGTGGAAGTGGGACATTTTTTTTCTTGATATATTCTTGTAATTGCTCGGTACTGTTTAAAAAAGCATCGGAATGGCCACCAATTTCTCGTAAACTATCATAAAATGTAATACGCTTCCAACCTGTTGGAGCAAAGTTTAAAGAGATGCCTTGATATATGATATTCATTGTGCCACATACAGTTTGTGCTATATGTGCAAATAGTTTTTCGGTAAATGGCATAAGTGTTTCAAATGTGGTATATGCCCAATAAAATTCACACATAGTGAACTCAGGATTATGTTTCGTTGAAATTCCTTCATTCCTGAAATTCCTATTAATTTCAAACACTTTTTCAAAACCACCCACAAGAAGTCTTTTCAGGTATAATTCTGGTGCTATTCTTAAGTATAATTCCATATTAAGGGCATTGTGATGTGTTGAAAATGGACGCGCTGCTGCACCTCCTGCAATTGCATGTAGCATGGGGGTTTCAACCTCCATAAAGCCCTCATTTTCCATAAAATGTCTAAATGTCTTTATAATTTCTGCTCTCTTATAAAAAACGTTTTTAGAATCTTCATTCATTATAAGGTCTACATAGCGCTGTCGATAACGTTGTTCTATATTTGTTAAGCCATGGTATTTTTCTGGGAGAGGTCGTAATGCTTTTGTAAGAAGCTGTACAGAGCTTGCGTGGAGTGTGAGTTCATCTGTTTTTGTTCTAAAAAGAAACCCTTCTACACCAATAAAATCTCCAATTTCTATTTTGTTTACAATGCGTGAGAAATCTTCTCCCAATGTTTTTTCACTCATATATATTTGGAACGAAGCAGAACCATCTTTTAATTGCACAAATAGCGCTTTTCCAAAAGATCGTAGCAAAATAATTCTACCACATACCTTGTAATGTTCGGATTCATATTCTTTCAAAGCATCCTTTGTTGTTGCGCTGTGCTCATCTATTAATTCTAAAAGAAGATGTGTTCTTTTAAATGAATTAGAATAAAGTTTTGTCCCATGTTCATAAAGTTCAGACGCTTTTTGTATTCTAGAGGATATAATATCATTCATACCTTCTTTTTCAGAAATCATTTTATGGAATGGAGCAAAATAAAGAGTTCCCTTTGAATCCATAGACAGTACTCCTTTGTAGTTGAGGTCAGCATAAAGAGAAAACACTTTTTCGTCAAGATAAAAAACATAAAGCATATAAAATGCCCTCTATATAGCACACATAGAAAAATGCACCTTATTTATTGGCGCATGGAGCAATATATCCTTGCATGCTTCAACTAAGCTAGCTTCCTATTTTTCCAGTAATAAGGCCATATCTTTTGTGCCTTCTTTTCATAGAATTTTCCTAAACAAAGAACGGTTGCACAATAAAGATATTCTTTAGTAAAAATGGGAAAAGTGCTTTACTATTATGAAAGTATATGTAATAATGATCCAAGAACATATTGCTTTACATGGAGAAATCTATATATGAATTTTCAAATAGCAGAAGAGGAAAATACCCCACGAATAAAAGTGATTGGTGTCGGTGGTGGGGGGAGTAATGCTGTCCAAAATATGATACGCTCCCAAGTTCAAGGTGTCTCATTTATTGTTGCTAATACCGATTCTCAACATATAGCTACTATAGATACAGATTGTCGATTGCAATTGGGAGAGAAGCTTACTAGAGGCTTAGGTGCAGGCTCAAATCCAACAATAGGAAGGGATGCTGCCCTAGAAAGTGTGGATGCAATTAAAGATGTTCTTCAGGGTGCAGACATGGTTTTTATTGCTGCTGGCATGGGCGGAGGTACAGGAAGTGGTGCTGCTCCAGTGATTGCTCAAATTGCAAAAGAAACAGGTGCTCTTACAGTGGGAGTTGTGACAAAGCCTTTCTTTTTTGAAGGACCAAGAAGACATGCTGTTGCAGAAGAAGCTGTTAATGAATTAAAAAAACAAGTAGATAGTCTTATTGTCGTTCCAAATGATAGACTTGTTGCTCTTGCTCAAAAGAATTCTCCGTATGTAGATATGTTGAAGCAGGCTGATGATGTTCTCAGGTTTGCTGTTCAAGGTGTTGTGGATGTTATTAACAAGCCAGGGTATATTTCTGTTGATTTTGCAGATGTACGAACGGTTATGAGTAAGCCTGGTATGTCTGTTATGGGTATGGGTGTTGCTGGTGGAGAAAAACGAGCCCATGATGCCTCCATGAGAGCTATCTCTTCTCCTTTCCTTGAGATAGTAAGTATTGAAGGAGCTCAATCTGTTCTTGTTAATATTACTTCAAATAAAAGTGTTACTATGCAAGAGATATCTGAAGCATATGATATTGTGGTTAAAGCTGTTGGAAGAGAGGATGCTATGGTGCTTGTTGGGAATGTTTTCGATGATAATATCGGTGACGAAATACATGTTACCGTTATTGCAACTGGAATTCAAGAGAAAGCAAAATCTTTTGAACAGCCTTCTCAGCAAAATGCTCAATTTAGACAAGAGCAACAGTGTGCTACGCCGCAAAATACTGCTCATGCCTCTCCTACAGTTGCAGCATACCCTCATTCTACTCCACATTCAGATCAGCGTTCCAGAGAATATCATCAGTATTCACAAGCAAATTACTCTTCTCCTTCAGAGGATGAAATTAGAGAATTACCAGTTCCAAGAAATTTAAATTATTTTAAAAAAAATAGAGAAGATGATTATGAAACTCCGTCATTTATAAAGAAGCAAAATGATTAGTTTTCCATTTTTGAAAAAGGGTGATTATTTTGAAAAGAAGGGAAAGTGGAAAGAGTCTGTTGTTGTCTTCTTTTTTTCAGAGGGGACGCATCCTATCCATTCTTTATAATGCTAAGAAACATCTGCATATACAGGCCTTGTTAAAGGCGCTTTCTGCTAAGAAATCAGTTTCGTATCTTTTAGAAGAATGCATGGGTGAATTGGAAAATATCGGTCTTGTTCACTTTTTAAAAGGTGAGGGTTATATCCTTTCTAATGGGTGTATTTTCGTATCTGGTCTTATTGTTATACAAAAGAGGGGTGCTGTCTTTTTAATTCCAGATGATAGAGTTTTATATCCTCAAGACATATTTATCCCGTCTGGCTCTTTGAATGGGGCATGGGCACGCGATAAGGTTATGGTACTTTTAGTAGAAAAAAGTACTACTGAAAAAAGAGCTGAAGGGATAGTCCTTTCTGTAATAGAGAGAAATACAAAATATCTTGTTGCTAAAATTATTAAGAAAGATGGCAATCGTTATCTCTTTGCTCCTCTGTCTTTATCTATAACATCACTTTTTACTGTGGATCTTTTGGCAGAAGAAATTGTATCTATTAAAAGTAATACTGTTGTCCTTCTTGCTCCAGAACATGAAATACGAAATAATGTTTATTTTGCTACCCTTATTACTATTATTGGTGCAGAAGAGAACCCTTATACACAAGAATGTATTGTGAAGATATCTCATGCTATCCCAAGCGAATTTCCAGAAGCTGTTTATCAAGAAATTGCAACATTCTCTCCTTCTGTTTCAGAAAAAGAGAGGGAAAATAGACAAGATTTACGAAAACTTCCTTTTGTCACTATTGATGGAGATTCATCAAAGGATTTTGACGATGCTATTTTTGTGAAAAAAACAAATTCTGTATATACATTGTATGTTGCTATTGCTGACGTTGCTCATTATGTTACAATGGATTCTGCTCTTGATAAAGAAGCCAGAAAGCGATCTAATTCATATTATTTTCCGCTTTCTGTTGAACCCATGTTACCTCCGATACTTTCTAATGAATTGTGTAGTTTACAGCCTAAAGAGGATAGATTAGTTCTTGTTGTGCAAATGGATTTTACTGATGATGGAATATGTACAGAATATTGTGTTTATGAGGCTGTTATATCTTCTTTTGCGAGACTAACCTATTCTGAGGTAGAACAAAGTTTTATTCAAGGATCTCATTCTATTAATCCCCTTATTCAGAAAATGTTATTAATAGCAAAGGAGCTTACTCAGAAATTACATTTGAACCGTGAAAATAATGGAAGCCTTGCTTTTGAAACTCGTGAGCCATATTTTGTTGTAGAGAACAATATTATTGTTAATAGCGTTGATTATCCAAAATATTTTTCAAATATTCTTATAGAAGAGTGTATGTTAGCTGCTAATGAATGCATTGCAAAATATCTTGCAGATATTTCATATCCCGCCCTATATAGAGTGCATCCTGAACCAAATGGTGAAAAAGTAGAATTATTAAGAACATTTTTATCTCATAGTGTTCTTTCTAAAGTATTACCAAAAGAAAATGATACTTTTTTATCTCATTTATTACTCTCTGTGAAAGGAACTTCTTTAGAGTCTATTGTTACCCTTTTAGCACTACGGACCATGATGCAAGCACGGTATTCTGTTCATAATGAAGGGCATTATGGTTTGCAAGCTGAGTATTATTGTCATTTTACTTCTCCTATTAGGCGTTATGCTGATCTTATTATTCATCGCGTTCTCAAGGCCTTTTTACATAAAGAAGGTATTGTTAATCTTTTATCAGAGAAAGAGCTATTGGAAATTGCCACAACTATTAACAGAAATGAACGTGTTGCACTCGATGCAGAACGAGATGTGCAAAGAAGATTCTCTGCTCTTTTTATGAAAAATCGTGAAGGTGATTCTCTGTCGGCTATTATTTCTTCCATTTCTCATTTTGCTATTTTTGTTGAATTTGTTGAATTTCCTATTTTTGCTACAATAGTCCTTTCTCATCTTAAAGATGATTTTTATACTGTAGTAGAAGAAAAACAACGCGTTGAAGGTAAAAGAACTGGAAAAATATATACATTAGGCGATATGGTCCATGTTAGTATTGTGCATGTTTCTCTTGAAAATGCAGAGATACAATGTATTTTTACAAAGGAAAAAGGAAATAATGCTAAGGATAAAAAACTATTTATTCCTAAAATAAAGGAAGAACGTCGTAAAAAACAAAAGGGTGAAATTCGAACAAGAGCTGTAAAAAATGGTGATTCTGGAAAAGAAGAAGATTCAACATCTATTACTTATTTGCAAAAACGATTTTCGCAAGCTATAGAAGAAAAAAAGAAGAAAAAGAAGGTTTTTAGGAGAAAGTAATGGGGAATCCTTTTATTTTGCTTGATTGGAGAAAACCATTTTTTCAAGAATTTCTTCCTTATATCTTTTCTGTTCAGAATGCTGCTTCGTTATCTTCTGAGGATGTGGCTATTGTTTTTCCACATGCAAGAGCAAAGAAATACTATTTACATGCTTTAGAAAATGCTTCTGTTTCTTTTCCGTATGTCTCGCCAGCACTCTATACTATTCAAGAATATATATCTAAAATAGCATTTTCTCTTATTTATAATACGATGCTTCCAAAAACATTAGCCATACATGAAGAAATTTATCTTATCCAAAGTGTTTTATTATCTCTTGATGTTTCTGATTCTTCCTTGAAAGATGCTTTTCAAAAGATGTCTTCTAAAGAATCCTTTATGTGGGCAGCGAGTATTTTGCCTATTATAAAAGCTCTTTATACTCATTGTTCTTTTCCAAAAGAATATGTATTTGAGGTAGAAGATTCTCTTGATCCTTTTGCGTATAAAATAGTATTATTTTTAAAAGATATTTATTTAGCATATACTTCTCTTCTTGAAAAAAATGGATATACTACAGATGCTTATACTCTTTTCAAACTTGCTGAATATTGTAAAGATAATACTATTTCTATGGGTACAATATTTTCTCATCAATGGACGTGTCTTGCTGGAGTGGCCATTTTGAATGGAAGTGAGAATAGTATTATACGTAATCTTTGGCAAAATAATGCTATTGATATTATTTTACATACAGATCCTCTTATAAATACACATTGGGAATCTGCTGATAAATGCACAAAATTACAAAAGAACTGGATACAATCTTGGGATGCTGAAACATATTTATATACCTCTACACAAGAGAATGTGTGCACTCCAAAGATAACTCTTTATGAAAGTTCCACTATTCAAGGAGAACTTTTAGAGGTTGCATCTATTGTAGAAAAAATAGGTGTTAATGATACCATTATTATTCCAATAAATTCAAAATTACTTCTCCCTTTGCTTCATACCCTTTATTTGCCGGAAAGTAATATTTCATTGGGTTATCCTTTAGATGCTTCTTCTTTTATTTCTTTCTTGGAATATTGTATGTGCGCTCAAGAAAACAGAAATGAACAGGGTTATTATTGGAAAAATGTTCTTGATATGCTTCGACATTTTTCTTATAGTATCCTTAAAAATAAGGAAGAATATAATACCTTTTTCACTATATTTACAATCTTTCAAGAATATATACAGAAAAAAAAGTATTGTTATGTCGATCTTAATAGTGCATATGAAAAATGTTTTTTTCAAGAAAATATCTATGCTATAGATTCTTTATATCAGGATTCTCTACGTCTTTTACAAGATTGTTTCCACATATTATTTTTAAATTGGGAAAATAAAAATACATTAGGGTCTTTGTCATTATGTATGCAGGATCTTCTTGATTTCTTACATGATTTACAAAAAGAAACGTTATCTGTTATTGATTCTGAAGCATATATTCTTTTATATAAGACCATAATTCCCATACTTTCTGAAGGAATTATGGAAGATGTTTTATGGGAACAAGCAAATTCTTTTTATATTATTAGAGAGTATATTACTAAAGAAGTGTTGGCATTTGAAGAGAATGCACAAGATACATTACAAATAGTTGGTCTTCTTGAAGCACGACTTATACCTTTTAAAAATATTATTATAGTGGATGCTGTTGAGGGAAGTTTACCAACATTAACAAAGGAGAATTCATTAATCCCAGAGAGCATTTATAATAAGCTTTGTTCTATACCAGATTCTTTTCAAAGAGATATTCTTACGTCATATAATTTTTTTAGATTACTAAAGAGTGCTGAAACTGTGCATATTCTCTATAGAAAAAATATTGGTAAAGGAATTGGAGAAACAGTTACGCGAAGCCGTTTTGTGGAAGAAATTATTTGGTCTTGGGAGTTAGAGCATGGTGAGATATTGTCCGTGAATACACCAAACGACCTTCTTCATTTAGTTGGTTATAGAGAAGAGAGCACACGATATATAGTGGAAAATGCTATTATTAAGACAGATAATATGAAAGAGGCTATTAGAAATCGTTTAGAACAAGGTATTTCAGCAACAATGTTAAGTACATATTTATCGTGTCCTTTTAAGTGGGCACAAAGATATATTTTTTCTATAAGAGAAAGGAATATTGAAAATCCTGATATGGAAATTTCTCCTCTACTTTTTGGAGAAGCAATACATTATGCTTTAGAGCAATACTTTATTCCTTTTATTGGAAAGACACTTAGCAAAGAGGATTGTCTTGGGAAAGAAGAAGAAATTGTTGCATATGTATATCATTTCTTCACACAAGAATCGTTATCTTTATCGGTAGATACAAAAATTATGCTACAAAACACGCTACATAGGCAAATGCAATTATTCTTGGAACAACAAGCAGAGTTTTTTACTGTTATGGGATTAGAAAAAAAATATACTGCATATATAGGAAAGATACCATTATTTGGTCGTATGGATAGAATTGATATGCGAGGAAATACTCTACATATAATGGATTATAAAACAGGAAAAAAAATAGAACAGAATCCATTTTCTAGGGGAATGAGGGATATTTTTATACAATTACGTACTAAAGAATATTCTTCTACGCAAGATCTTATAGCGTGTCTTGCAAAATATGCCACGCATAGTATTCAATTATACGTCTATCTGTATTTAATGATAAAAAATGAAAAAAATATTGATGATATAAATGCAAGTTTCATTTTTCTTGGAGAATCTCCACCTGTTGAAATGCTATTATTTACGGAAAAAAATAGAGAAGATGATTCTGAGATTATTGAAAGGATAAAAACAGATGTCTTGGAAGAGCTTTTTTCTTTACTTATTAATGATATGATAGATTCTCAAAGTATTGAAAGACGGAAAGAGAAAAGAAAATGTGAACATTGTCCTTATGCTTCTATGTGTATTTAGTGTTTTAATAACAATAATAAATATTTTGTTAATGAGGGACTTTTTTCTTAAATGGTATAGTGATAAAAAATAGTACTGGATTTATGGATACCATATTTTTATATTTTTTTAATAAAGAAAAAGGCCTATCTTATATAATATTGTCATAGATTTTTAATATTAGGATGAGGTGTGAATAGAGAATTATATATTTATGTTACTATTTATATTGTTTTTTCCTCTGTGAATATTTTTATAAGAAATGGAATGGAAACTATTGTTGTCTTGGAATTTTTGAGATAGATATGTTCTTTTTGCTTTTTGAGTATTTATATTTTGGAAAATGTTGCATAATAGCATACGTATTATGTAAATGTAGAATTGAAGTTACTTCTTTGTCAATATATATATTTTTTTACATAATATGAAATGGTAAAGGATATAATAGAATAGGGTTGATGGAATCCACTATTATCGCAAAGCTATAGCTGTTTTCAACATATCATCTATAGTAGAAAGTGTTTTTGTATTTGCTTCTAATGTTCTTTGTGCAAGTATCATATTAGTGAATTCATCAGTTAATTCTACATTGGATAGTTCCAAAGCTCCATTTTGGAGTGTTCCCATTCCATTTGTACCAGGAATCCCTTTATATATGGCGCCTCCAACACTTTTATCAAAAATATACAGCGAATTTCCTATATCATTAAGTGCTTTGCTTGCTTGAAAGGTATATAAATTCATTTGATATATGTCTATCTTTTCTCCATTTGAGTATTGTGCTGTAAGAATACCATCATTACTAAATAGTATATTTTGTAAAATACCAGTATTTCTTCCATCTACATTTACAGTTGTTGTAGCACCTTTTCCTGTGAAGGCTGTGGAAGGTTTTTGTGTTAATTCTGGATTAGATAGTACGGAAGCGAGAAGCCCTGTTTCTCCAGTGTTTTGATAATTCTTATTCGTTGAATATATTCCAAAATCTAATGATATATTTTGTAAAGAACCAGGTTTTGTGGAAAAAGAAAATTGTGGATTTCCTTTAGAATCTAGTGGGGCATTTATCCAAGAATTAATATCATCTGGAGTAGTAGATGGCACTAAAGCAGACATTCCTTCTAATATTCCATTTGAAGAAAATATGAGAGCACCTGTCATTAATAAGCCTTTTTTTTCTGAATTTGGATCAAATGCTCTTGTATCCTTATCTGGGTTCATGGTAACAATAAATTCATATTGTTGTTCTCCAGAATTTGTTTCAATTTTGTCAAAATATACGGTCATTTCTTCTCTTGTCCCATCAGGTTGGTATACGCTAAAGACTAAGGAATCTCCATAAAAGGAAGACCCAATACCATTATTATATTCATCGTATAAAAGACCGCTGGAAGATGTTTTATCTATTGAAAAATTCTTTTGGATATTTGCAAGCGTGCTGGGTGTTGCAGGAATTGTATTTTGCGGTGGTAACTGTATTATTTCTTCTTTTGAAGATATTTTCCCATCTGCATTCATTGGAAAACCCATTACATGATTTTCTAAATGATCTGTATAGTAGCCATTTTTATCAAAAGAAAACATACCAGCTCGGCTGTAATATTCTGTACTATCTCTTCCTAATAATTTAAAATACCCATCGCCATTTATACCGAGATCACTAGTATTTGTTGTGGAGAAGAGAGTACCTTGTCCTGTATTTCTTTCTATAAATCCGACACTGCTGCCTAATCCTATTTGTCCTTGGGGTACTGTGGAATACATATAGTCTGAAAAATGTGCACTATATCCTTTATATCCAATACTTCCTGAATTACTCACATTATTTGATATAACTTTTAGCCACTCACTATTTCCTTGTATTCCACTGAGACTTATATGCATTGACATTTAGGGCTCCTAAAGAGGGATTTTTTCTGTACTGCTACGTATAGCAGAAGATATGCCATTATTGTATAGGAATGTTTATTAGAGAGAAATTGAGAATTCTTGATAAAATAGGTAAAAAGTGCTACATTATTACTAGTATGAGGCTATATCATGGAGTTCGTATGCAAAAAAATACTGTCCGAATTGTTGTTCATGGTGGAGCGTGGTCTATTCCACATGATGAACAGGAGGCACATATACAAGGTTGTTATAATGCTATTGAATATGTTTTATATGATTTACAACATGGTATGCTGGCACAAGAAGCTCTTTGTCGCGCTGTAGAAATATTGGAATCAGATCCTACGTTTGACGCTGGAAAAGGCTCTGTTCTCAATAGTGAGGGTTTTGTTGAATTGGATGCAAGTATTATGAGGTCTAAAGATTTTGCTTTTGCTTCCGTATTAGGTATAGAGCATTATGAACATCCCATACGTATTGCTGAATCCATTTTGGAGGAAAATTTTACTATGTTGGCTGGGGTTGGTGCTGAAAAGTATGCTATGGACAAGTTATTTACTTATGTAGAAAATGATTTTTTTATTGTTCCACGTGAAAGACAGCGATTTGAGGAATTACAAAGTAAGGGAAAATATAATCCCGCAGATGCATTTTCTCCAAAAGGTACTGTAGGTGCAGTTGTTTTAGATATTTATGGAGATATTGTTGCTGGCACTTCAACAGGTGGTGCTCCATTTAAGCATCCTGGTCGGGTGGGTGATAGTCCTTTGTGTGGTGCAGGAACATATGCAGATGATTCATCTGGTGGCGCTTCTGCTACAGGTTTTGGAGAAGATATTATGAGGGTGCTGCTTACAAAAAGTGCTTGTGATTTCATGAAAACATATCATCCTTCTCTTGCAGTTAATAAAGCCATAGAGATCCTTTATAAAAAATGTGGTGGATATGCAGGCCTTATTGCACTTAATTTTTCTGGAGAATATGGTATTTTTTGTAATACAGAGCACATTGCCCATGCGTATGTTGATACAAAGGGAGATATTGTTTCAAGAATATTTTGTGATTAAATAATTGTGTAAGGAATACCCAATGTTTGTTATGCGCATTCTTCTTCTCGTACCCATTTTTCTTTTTATAGATATATCCTGTGAAGAAGCGAGTGCTACTACAATTAGGCACTACATTACACCTAAAGAAACACTTTTACAGGAAGAAAATAAAGAAATTCTTTTGGAAAAAGAGCGTCTTATTGCAAAGCGACCAAGTTTAGCTGTAATGATAGGACAGATGCTTATGATAGGCTTTAATGGCTCTACACCAAAAGATGCACAAAATATTGGAACTGAGATTAGTAAGGGGCGTGTGGGTGGAATAATTCTTTTTTCAAGAGCATTTCAAAGTGGTATTTTAAGGAATATTCAAAGTAAACAACAAACAACAGAACTTGTCACCTTTTTACAATCAAAATCTGTTATACCGCTCTTTGTTGGTGTTGATCAAGAAGGTGGTCAGGTTCAGCGTTTTCGAGGCATTGCGGGTGTTCCAGATACATTATCTGCTGCTGCGCTGGCACAAAAGGGTGTTGCTGTCACTGCTCAACAAATGGACAATCTTGGCCATGCTTTGCGTGATATGGGTGTGAACCTTAATTTTGCACCTGTTGTAGACCTTAATATTAATCCACAAAGTCCTGTTATTGGAAAAATAGGACGAAGTTATGGTTCTACCAGTCAGGAGGTACTGCCTCACGCTCTTTCTGTTATACAAGGTTTGAATAAAAATAATGTTATTTTTGCTATTAAACATTTTCCAGGACATGGAAGTGCTGATGTTGATTCTCATTATGGACTACCAGATATAACGCATACTTGGAAAAAAGAAGAATTGGAGCCATATAAGGAGCTTGTGCAGTATTCTAATTCTGGAATGGTACTTGTTGGTCATCTTATGAATAAAAATATTGATAATAAATATCCTTCTTCGCTATCTAAAAAAACAATTAATGGTATGTTAAGAGAGGAAATAGGGTGGGAAGGTATTGTTGTTACAGATGATTTACAAATGCAGGCAATAACAGATCATTATAATTTTTCAGAGATTGTCATACGTTCTGTTTTGGCAGGCAATGATATATTATTATTTGGTAATAATATAGTGTTTGATAAAGATTTACCAGAAAAAGTACAAAGAATTCTTATTAATGCTGTGAGAAGGGGTGTTATTTCTATTGAGAGGATAGAAGATTCTTATAGACGTATAATGAAATTAAAATCTAAAGTTATTTTTCCCGTGTCTGTTCTTGAATAAAGTGTCGTGAGATGCTGGTCTGAAAAGGCTATTTAGCATTTTATTTGAGAATACACTAACAATGTGATTTGGCTCTATTACTATATGGGTGTATTTGTGTTTTATACGAGTAGCACAGAATATCGTGTATATTGTTAAGAAAAAATATCATTTATGAGAAGAATTTTTTTCTCTATGTACAGAGAAGCCTGCAAATGTTTGTTGTGTTGGCATAATTTCTATTCTATTTATGTTTATGTGGTGTGGAAGAGATGTTGTATAATAGATAATATCTGCAATATCGTCTGCTTGCAATGCCTTTATGCCTTGGTACATGTTATGTGCTTTTACTGTATCTCCATTGAAACGAATTGTTGAAAATTCTGTTTCTGCCATTCCAGGTTCAATCGATGTAACGCGTATATTTTTACCAAATAATTCTGCCCGTAAACTTAGAGAAAAATTGCTTATAAAGGCTTTTGTTGCTCCATATACTCCTGCATTTGGGTAGGGATATGTTCCAGCAACTGAGCTGATATTTATGATGTCCCCATAATTTTTTTCTTTCATTCCCTTAAGTACTGCGTGAGTTATATGTAAGAAGCCTGTAATGTTTGTTTGAATCATTGTTGTGTACTCTGTTTCTGAGGTGGTATCAAATGCACTGAGACCACCTAGTGCCAGCCCTGCATTATTTATTAAAATATCAACTGATTCTATCTTAGAGAGTACTTCTTGTACTCTATGGATATCTTGTATATCACATGTAAATATTGTTATTGATGGATATTCTTTTTGTAGGGCTAATAAATTTTCTTTTCTTCTTCCTAAAGCAAAGACATGGTGTCCTTCCTGTGCATAACGTCTCGCTATAGAGAAGCCAAAACCGGATGTAGCTCCAGTAACAAGTACTTTTTTCATAGATCTTCTTTCTTCATCAATATAGTATAAATTATCTTGCAATTATAATGAAAAATGGATACCCTTTTCGAAGAGATCCTTATGGAGTTTACCATGTTTTTTAGGCATTATAAAGGTAAATATTATCAGAAAATTTCTGAAGTGTTAAATGTACATACAGAGAGTATAATGGTTTTATACAATACATTGTATAGTTCTTCTCCCAGAATATTTGTGCGTGAAAAAGAAAATTTTGAAGGTTCTCTTCTTCTTGATGGTATAAAAGTGAAACGTTTTAATTGTATTGAAGAGTGTGCACTTCCAGAAGAAGCTCGTAATTACATTATACATACACAAAGTATATTTTCATTATTGAATATATAAGAGAGGCATTATATGAAAGTAATATACATTCTTATCTTGTTGTGCTGCATTCCATTTTCTGTGTATTCAAAAATATCTACTGATAAAGGGCCTATTGCTATAATGGGAGCTATGGATATTGAAATTGATCTATTGCAGAAAATTGTTGCAAATAGGGCAACTCATATGGTTGGAGATATGCTTTTTTATACGGGAATTCTGGAAAATAAAAATGTTGTTATTGCTCTTTCTGGTATTGGTAAAGTGAATGCTGCCGTTGCTGCTACTATTTTGTTTGAACATTTTAATGCACAAGAAATTATTTTTACTGGAGTTGCAGGTGCACTTGATCCTTCATTGCATGTGGGTGATATTGTTATTGCAACGGATCTTATTCAACATGATGTTGATCTCACTGTCTTTGGAAAAAAATATGGACAGTTTCATGGTATTGATACTTGGGCTATACCTTCTGATGCAAAACGTACTGTATTACTAACTACAATTGCAAAGAATATTCATAAAACACAACGTGTGTGTAATGGTAGAATTCTTTCTGGAGATCAATTTATCAGTGATAAAGAAAAAAGTGTATGGCTCAATACATATTTTAATAATGCTAAAGCTGTTGAAATGGAGGGTGCTGCTGTGGCTCACGTAGCGTATAAATACAAAAAGCCATTCGTTATTATTCGGGCAATTTCAGATAGTCCTTTTATTGAAAACACAGAATCAAAAGAACAGTATGATACATTTGCTAAGAATGTTGCAGAAATTTCAGCGCGTATCGTACGAGCGTATGTGAAAGCGTTATAGTTATACTCTGAAATATTTTCTAAAAGAATGTTATGATGAGATGCCTACTAATACAAGGGGAGTTATAAATATTGAAAAATACTATTGTGAATAGAGGAATTCATATGATTGAAGATGTGTTTTTTATACGGGAATTTTGGAAAATAAAAATGAATTCTTAAAGTAGTGATGTAATAAATATTGTACCATGCTTTTTGTAAAAGAGTAGGTAGTGATATTTTCTATAGTAAAAATTAGCAAGAGGAATGCTGTCACAAAATTATTTCAGAATATGAACATAGTGTCAGTTATTGTTTAAAAATATTTATATGTTGTTTTTACCATACTATAGTAATATGTAAGAGAAAGTATTATGTAACATCATATTGCGGTTTTCATGTAACACACCTAATAAATACAAAGAGTATGACATTCTCGTTTCAACATCGCTGTGCGTGAGAAAATGAAGATTGTATATAAAAAGATATTTTTTCCTGAACTAAATACTTTCTGTAATATGTTTCCACAAAGTATCTAAGCCAGTTTTCTTTAAGGTAGATGTTTGAAAGAAGGTAGACATTGAATGTTTTTTCCATGCCATTATTGTGGTATTACGTTCTTTTTGTGTTGTTTTATCCATTTTTGTAAATACAGGAGTGACACGGAGTTGTAACGTATACATATATTGGAGTAATTCTCTATCACTTTTTTGTGGTAATCGTCTAGAGTCTAAAAGAAGAATAACGTGTTTCTCAAAATATGCTTCTTCAAGATAGAATGCTATAAAGTCTAGCCACGTTCTTTGTTCATCCTTGCTACATTTTGCATAACCATAACCTGGAAGATCTGCTATATAAAAAGGATAGCCATGAGGAGTATATATATTGATACTTCGTGTTTTTCCAGGAGTTGCACTTACTTTTGCAAGTTTCTTTCTTTGAAGAATAGTATTAACTAACGATGATTTGCCAACATTACTTCTTCCGACAAAAACAACATGAGGTAGGTTCTCATATTCTTCACCAAAAAAAGAGAGTTGTTTTTTATTATAGATAGTAGCTAATAGACTACTTTGTATATGATGTTTATTTATGGACATTATAATATTTGATGGTCGGAGAGATAGGATTCGAACCTACGACATCCTGCTCCCAAAGCAGGCGCGCTACCAAACTGCGCCACTCTCCGAGCCATGTGGAGTATATATATCGTAGTTTTTAAAAAGAATCAAGGTTTTTATACTTTTTTATTAGAAGAAGGAAAAGAATATAGTATTTGTGCCTTTTATAAAATACACACAATGTTTTATCTATAAAAGATACTCTTTATGTAATAATAAGAATAGGAAAGTATATAAGCGTGATAGATGATATATATAGTGAGAATAAGAATAAAGAGCTGTGAAAGTGTTATTATCTCGTAATTGTATTTTGTATTGTGAGAAAAATGTTGTGTAGATTGCTAAATAATTGCTTGTTACTTTGGCGGTATATACCTTGTTTATTTTTTTGTTATAGATATATGGTATGTGAGCTAAGGCTGTATTTTGGAATACATTTGTAAAAGAGAGAAATAGTACATATCACAATACTTACTGTGAATAAAAATAATTCTTTGTGAAATGGTGTGAGAAATTTTGTGTGTAACATGGCATAGAGAAAGAATATTTGTAGTATATACTTCTTTATATAAAAGAAAAATAATTATTGATAATGATATACTTATGCTGAACTAAAAAATATAAGAGTATTGCTTTCACACGTAAACAAGAAAGGTTATTATATACGATTTTAAGATACAAATGTAATATACGCTTAGATTGATACATTAAATAAGCAAAATAGTGTTACTGTTTTTTATAAGAATATTGGAGAATATGTTCTTAATAACCTGCTTTATATATTATTCTTGATGTATTAATTGCTATTGGAATTACTGTGGAGTGTGGTATACCAGAAGATATATATAAAGAAGACTTGGAGCAATGTTCGGTGCTAGGAGACGTTTTGATAAGAAAGGAGAAGAAAGTATTTTACTGTGTTTTATTTACTCGATAGATAGTAAAAGAAAAATATAATCTTGCAGCCGTATTCTCTTCAAAAGATACTATAATACAGTTGTCCTAGATATATGGAGATATTGTTATTAACACTTCAATAGGTGTTATCTTGTTTAAACATTATAGCAAGGTGTGAGACGGTCTTTTCTTATGACACAAGACGATAGAGAAATGATTCCGTTGATGGCACTTCTATTTAGATAGCTATAGTGCCCATTAATTATTGGGGTATCTGATGAATATAAAAACCAGCTATAAGGATGGGATATTGCATTATACTAGGGTATTTTGTAATAGTTAGAGGTTTTTGAAAAAATATTGTAATGGTATTATTTATAAAAAGTGCTTGTGATAGTATGAAAACATATCACATATCTCTTATAGTCAATAAAGCAATAGAGATTTGTTATTGCTTATTAATAAAATAAAAGGGGTATATCTGGTGACACTTCTGCTATAGGTTTTGGAGAATAGAAAATGACGGGAACTATTGTTTCTTTGTTATAAAAATATATTGGTTTTGTGTGATTTTGTGAGTGCATATTATGATGGTAACAATAGTAAAATATATATTCATTAAGATATTGGTAATGTTTACTATGGTAGGGTATCGTATTTTTGTACAAAAAAATTTTTATGGTAAAGAGAAAAATAATTTCATATCTTCTCATATTGTTTATTAAGAAGAAAATTCTTTTTTTGTAGCATAATTATTACTTTAGTTAGTTAAAATATCGCTGTTGTGCCGCGTACTTCTGTATTGTAAACAGCATATTACGTATTATGGAATAAGAGAATATTTTTTCAAGAGTGTGTCTATTGTGTTATGTTGGCTTTGATGCAATGGCACAAGTGGTAACCTCACAATTTCGTCGATATAATTCATCTTATACAATGCTCTTTTTACAGGCATTGGATTTGTTTCTATAAAAAGAGTTTCGTTCATTTCAAGAAGAGCATAATGTATTTCTTGTGCTTTTTGTGTATCTCCTTTTTTCCAGCAAGAGAAAAGTTCTACCATTTGTTTAGGAAGGATATGAGAACTCACACTAATAGCTCCATTTGCCCCTACTGTAAGTGCTGGATACGTGCTTGCATCATCTCCTGAAAAGATAAGAAAATCATCACCGCAGAACATACGAAGTTGACTAAATCGAATTATATCTTGTGTTGCTTCTTTAATACCAATAATTTGCTTTGAAAGAATTTTTTGTAATTCTCTTATTGTGGTGATATCAAGATTAATGCCTGTTCTTGAAGGGACATTATAAAGGATAATTGGAAGATCTGTTTGTTTTGCAATGGCAATAACATGAGCAATAATTCCTTCTTGAGATGGTTTATTGTAATAAGGCATAACAAGAAGAAGGGCATCTACTGGATGTGTATTCGCTATTTTAGTGAGCAATATTGAATATTCTGTATTATTAGAGCCTATTCCCACAATGACGGGGATACGTTTTTTTACAAGATGACATGTTATTTCTACAATAGATTCATATTCAACTGTTGAAAGGGTTGATGCTTCTCCTGTTGTTCCACAAGGGACTAAACCCATAATTCCATTTTGTATTTGGTGTTCTACAAGAGTTGTATACGCTTTATAATCTATTATATTATCTTTAGTAAATGGGGTAATAAGTGCTGTATAAATTCCTTCTGTTAGCATAGAGGGCTCCTCAAATATATTTTATAATACTGTTCCTTTATAAACGATACTAGCATTTGCTCGAAGATATATGGTATTTTCTTCTAGGATAATTTCCAAGATCTCCTTTCCTGTAGGAATAATGTGAACGGATTTCTTACTGTATTGTAATTGTCTTGCTATATATGCAACTGCAGCAGCTCCAGTTCCACATGCTTGTGTTTCTGCTTCAACACCTCTTTCATATGTTCGTAAGAAAATTTGTTGATCTGAAGCAACATATGCAAAATTAACGTTAACCCCCTCTGGAGAAAATTCGTTATTATTTCTTAAATCTCTTCCAATTTCATTTAATATTACTGTTTCTAATGCTTCTTTTGTCTCCATGAAAATGACAAGGTGAGGAACACCCGTATTTATGGTGTGCCCAGTATAATATGAGTTTTTATATGAAAGGGGAATATTTATTCTAACATCTTTTGCTTTTGTTAGGCTAACAGTGACGGTATCATCATCTGGATGTATTTTTGCTTTTATTATCCCAGCGTCTGAAAGAAAAGAGTGTTCCATGGGGGCAATTCCTAATAGATACGCAATTTTTGCTACGCAACGTGAAGCGTTACCGCACATTTGTGCACGTGATCCATCTGAATTATAAAAATGCCATTTGTAGGAACAGTCCTTCTCATTTGTATTTTCTATAAATAGTATGCCGTCTGCACCAATGGAGAAAGCTCTTTTACAGAGTGTTGTTGCATATAAGGGCATCTGTTTTTGTTCTACATGTATATTTCTATTATCAATACAAATAAAATCATTTCCGCATCCATGTGCTTTATAAAAGATAGTATCTTTAAACATGGGTACCTCTTTCAGTTTTCGATTACACTATTCGGGTATACTAAAATAGCATATAAAATACAATATTGTATATGAGAAACTTGCTTTATTTAGAGAAAAATCGTATATTCTTTGGGGAAGTATTTACGGGAAAAGGGAGTGTTATGAAAGAATATACTAAAGAGATATGGGTTGGTTTCTTTGCTTTATTTGGTTTTTTTTCCATATTGTATTTAGCTATCTTTTTTGGTAGTTTTTCCTTTTTTACCCCCAATACATATACGATATTTGCTGAATTTCCAAATATTACAGGAATTAAAAAGGGTGCTTCTGTTTCTATAGCGGGTGTGCAAATAGGAAAAGTTGGTACTATTGGCCTTAATAATGATAGTTCAAGAGCTGTTATTACACTTATTATTCCAAATTCTGTTTCTATTCCAGAAGATTCAGTGGCTATGATAAAAACAAGTGGCTTGATTGGTGATAAATACGTAACTATTCTTCCTGGTAATTCAGAAATAACATTGGGAGATAACGAAAGTATCTTTGAAACGCAGGCTCCTATAGATATAGAAGAATTACTTGGTAAATTTGTTTTTGGAAATATTACATCATAAGAGGAATTTTTGTGAAAGATATTACAATTATAGGTGGTGGTGCTGCTGGAATATTATGTGCTCTTCGTATACGTGAAAAATATCCAGATGCCGTGGTACGTATTATAGAAGAAAGGTCGCATCTTGGTCATAAAATTACTATAAGTGGTGGTGGAAGATGTAATATTTCGAATGAAAATATTTCTCCACAAAATTACAGTGATCCACATTTTGTAAGGTTTGCCCTTAAAGCATGGACAACAGAAAATACGAAGAATCTTATAGAAAGTATGTCTTTACCATATTGTGTTCGTTCTCATGGAAGAATTTTTTTGGACATTAGTGCTAAGAAATTTGTTGATATACTTATAAAAAGAGTGCACGATGCTTCTATTTCTGTAGTATTGAATAGCCCTGTCCGTTCTTTTTCTAAAATTGAAGATTCTTTTATTTGCACCACAGCAGGAGGTATACAATATAAAAGTACTGATATAATTGTGGCAACAGGTTCTCCTGCATGGCGTAAGACGCATTCTCTTTCAGGAATTATATATTCTTTAGAAGTCCTTGGTCATAGCGTTTATCCTTTTGTTTCTGCTCTGGCACCTCTTTATATGGAGGATATGGTTCATATATCATCTCTTTCTGGGATATCTCTTACAGTGAAGATACAATGTGGCCAGCATATATTTTTTGATAATCTTCTTTTCACACATAATGGAATAAGTGGACCAGCTGTTTTACAAATTTCTTCTTATTGGAATGGATTGGATCCAATTTATATCAACTTTCTCCCACACAATTCTGAGGAAGTATTTTTCACCAATGTGGGCAAAAAATATCTTAAAGGTCTTATTTTGTCTTTTTTACCAGAAAGGCTTGCCTATGCGCTTATTCCAAAAAGGCTTATGGAAAAAAAAGCAGCTGAATTATCTAGGGAGGAGCGAATGAGCATTGTATCATTATTATTTCGATATGAATGTAGGCCTTCTTCTATTGCTCCTCTTGTGCGAGCAGAGGTTGCTCATGGAGGGCTAAGTCTTAAAGAAGTGAATTCAAAAACCATGCAAAGTAGGCTTTGTCCATCTTTATTTATTATTGGGGAAGCCCTTAATGTTGTGGGACATCTTGGTGGATACAATATTCATTTTGCTTTTTCCAGTGCTACGCTTTGTGCTCAGTCAATATAATTTTTATTGGCATATTGTTCTTATAGAAGGAGTATTTTGTAGTTTTATTGGATAAAGAGCATTTTTTTGTAAGCATAGTTTATCTTATTTATTATATATTAATTAGAATAATGAGAATTCTCTTCTAATATAGTATGCGTCTTGGTAATAGTATTGCAAATATACCAGTTGTCCTCTGAGTAAATGGGGGAAATTGACTGTTTTATAACAAGTGTTCTTTTTTCTTGGAAATAGTTTTTTTATTTTATTATACTAGTAACTATAGTTGTTTTATCTTTTATAGTGGGCCGTTTTTGAGATGTCTGCTGGTATTTTAGTAATACTACTTACGTCCTCGGTATGCTTTATATCTGTGAGAATAAAAGAGTATAGTTGCGAGTTCATATCAAGAAGAAATAGTAACATAATAGTGATGTTATATTGTTTTTATTAAATAGGTATAAAATTATTATAGTGATGAGGTGATACTTGTTATATGAGGAGTTTTTATTTTTCTTATAACAAGAAATGTTTGATATATATGGGAATTATTTTTTTATTTGCCACAAAGATATTCTTTATAGTGCCGATATGTTTATGTGAAGGTAGAATAAAGAAGTAAAATACTTATAAGGATATTGATTATTTTTTTCTTGGTAATTAGATTGCCTTCTTAGATAATGTATTGTATACTCAAAAATGGTTGATTTAAATCGTACTCTTAATGGAGGGAGTGATGTCATTTTCCCCTATCAATATTGGTGATCTCGAAATCCCTATCCCTATTTTTCAGGGAGGAATGGGTGTTGGAATATCATTATCTGGCCTTGCGGGTGCTGTGTCTAAGCAAGGTGCTGTGGGAATTATTGCTACGGCTGGGATAGGTATGAATGAGCCAGATCTTACAAAAGAGCCTGTTTTAGCAAGCAATAGAGCACTACAAAAAGAAATAAAAAAAGCCCGAGAAATGGCTCCATCAGGAGTATTGGGCGTAAATATAATGGTTGCCTTAACTCAGTATGTAGATATAGTGAGAGCGTCTCTTGAAGAAGGTATCGATCTTATTACTTCAGGTGCAGGGCTTCCTATAGAGTTACCAAAAGTATATAGAGAAGTATGTGATAAGGCACAAAGAAAACTTCATACAAAGCTTATTCCTATAGTTTCTTCTGCGAGAGCAGCGACAATTTTAGCAAAAAAATGGTTCTCTAAAACAGGGTTATTGCCAGATGCTTTTGTTGTTGAAGGACCTATGGCTGGTGGACATTTAGGTTTTGCTTATGATGATGTTTTTTCTTCGAATAAAAAATTAGAAATTATTCTTCCAGAAGTGGTTGATGCTGTCAAATCAATTGAAGATCAAGCTGGAAGAGCTATTCCCGTTTTTGCTGCAGGTGGTGTTTTCACTGGAGGGGATATCTATACTATGATGGAAAAGGGAGCTACTGGGGTTCAAATGGGCACACGTTTTGTTGCCACTAATGAATGCGATGCAGACCCTAGGTTTAAACAAATGTATATTGATGCTGAGGAAGAAGATATTAAAGTTATTAAAAGTCCTGTTGGTCTTCCTGGTAGAGTCATTCATAATGCTTTTGTTGATGAAGTGTATAGTGATAAAAGAAGGCCTAAACGGTGTCTTTACGACTGTATTATTACATGCGATCCTCAAACGACTCCATATTGTATTTCTGCAGCTCTTATTAATGCACAAAAAGGTCATATGAAGCATGGTTTTGCTTTTGCTGGTGCAAATGCGTACCGTATAGAAGAAGTTATTTCCGTAAACCAGTTATTAAGTACATTAACCTCTGAGTATGACGAAGCTATTCGTGAACATCAGAAGTAATTTTTTTAAGGAATAGTAGTTGTAGTATAATGTATATAGGAATTGTTTCCCCTGCTAATAAGTTCTTGGAGTATTATAAGAATCCCTATTGCCTTCAACTGAAAAAAGGAGACGAGGTTATTGTAGAAGATGTTACGCGTGACTTTGTCTTTGCTGTAGTGGCTTCCTTTGTTCAAAGACTTCCATCTTTTATAAAGAAAGAATCTCTACAGAATATTGTACGGTTGGCAGGTTCTCAAGACAAAAAAAATAATGAAAAAGCATTAGCTCTTGCTACAACAGCGAGAGCTTTTTGTTTTTTAGCTATAAAAGATCTTATGTTAGATATGAAAATAATTCGTGTTGAATGTACATTAGATTTAAAAAAACTGTTTTTTTATTTTACAGCGTTAGATAGGGTGGATTTTAGAGAATTAGTTAGAGTATTAGCTGAAAAATATAAGATGCGCATTGAGTTAAGGCAAATTAGTGTTCGATATGAGGCACAGCTTTTAGGTTCTCTAGGTGGTTGTGGGCGGGAATCTTGTTGTTCGTCTCATATGCGAACGTTTAAGCCCGTTAATATTAAGATGGCAAAGGATCAAAACATTTTCTTAAATTCTACAAAAACCTCTGGTGCTTGTGGAAGACTTCTCTGTTGTTTAGGATACGAACAAGATAGCTATGAATATTATAAAAGCGTGATTCCAGAGGTTGGCAAGAGTTATTTAACAAAATTAGGTAAAGTGAGCATTCTTAAGATAAATTTTTCTACAAACAGTATTGAATTAAGAAGAGAAAATAATCAGGTGGAGGATGTTTTGTTTAATGCGTGGGAGGATCTTTGTGTCTATGAAATATGAAATGTCGTAGTATCATTTTTTTGTCTTGTAATTGTTTGTATATGTGCAATAATGCTGTCTGCAACCCACCTTGGAGGTAATGAGACGAGACATGCATTTTTATTGTCCAGTCGTGGACATATATTTTTAAAGCAAGGTTGACAATTTAATCCTGCAGAAATATCCTTATGTAGAGCGGATGGGTATCTCCATATTCCGCCTGTTGATCCTAAAATAGTGAATGTGGGAGTGGAGACTGCTGTTGCAATGTGTCTTGGGGCAGAGCAATTTCCTATATGCACTTTTGCATAACTGATAATTGCGGCTAACTGTCTTAAAGAGAGCATATTGGGTGGAAGTATAAGGGCACTTTTATTCTTTACACTTTCTACAAGTTCTTTAATTTCATTTTCTTCGCCTGGACCATATATTGGTAGAATTTTTATATTTTGATATTGTTCTGCAAGAATGTCTACAAGT
Organism: Desulfovibrionaceae bacterium; assembly: GCA_051650105.1. Lineage (GTDB taxonomy): Bacteria > Desulfobacterota > Desulfovibrionia > Desulfovibrionales > Desulfovibrionaceae > CAMWXW01. Next base: position 84,751 of record JBOFIJ010000009.1, on the reverse strand, counting down.
TGTGCATACGAGTTAAGTGGATATTGTCTTGTGATTCTTCTATGCGTTGGATCTAGGGTAATAAAGAGTGTATTTTGTGAAATATTGTGTGAGCTAAGTATAGTTTTGGCTTCTGCATGTTCTTTTTCTGTAAGATAGATTGTAGGTGCTTCTTTATTCCAATGAATATCTAAAATTCTAAGAATACTTGCTTTTTCTTCTGCCGCATAGTTTCCCTTTATAGGGACAACATGAGTATAGAATATTCTATTATAAAATCTATTTTTTAAACCTATTTTGTATTTCGCATGAGAAAATGCCAATATCCATCGTAAACGTGGAAGGTGCTGTAAAGCGATTATCATATCATAATTTTGTTTTGCAATACTCCAATAAAATTTTATAGATTTCCAAAGAGTTGTGAGCTTACTTTTATCAAGGACAAGTATTTTTGATATATATGGATTATGCAATAGTATTGGAACACATTTTTTTTCCGTAAAAACATGAATTTCTGCATTAGGAAATTGTTTTGCTACTAATTCAATAGATGGTGTTGCTAACACAAGATCACCTATTTGTCTTTGTTGAAAGATAAGAATTTTTTTTATGGAATCTTTTTGTAAATCTTGTATCATATCTGTACCTCAAGTAAAGTAGCCTTTGCAGAGTAGCAAAAGAGAGAGATAAAGTCAAATAATAGGAGAATATATTATATATGTTGCATTAATGCAGTTATTGAATAGAATAAAGCAAAAATGGTATCATAGTGCATTTAGGGGGTAAATCTATTTTTAAAAAAGAAGGATGACCGTATTGTATAATTCTTATGGTATTTAAGAAATATGATAAAATTGATTATAGTACATCTATGAACAAATATTTTTGATACGGTATATTGTACAGAAGGAATTTATATATGGGGCCGTATTGTTTCAGTACAAAGAGAATGTATTATTGTATCTTTTGTTTGTACCAAAAGTTCACCATGTTCTGTAATACCAAGACATTTTGCAAGATAGGCAGGAGAGGAATATACAGATATATATTCTCCTTTATAGGCAAGATATTCTTCTATATAAGAAATATAATCAATAGATTCTTTTTTTGAGAAATGAGATACTGCCTCTTTAGTTTTTTTTATAAGAGAAAGAGAAAGATCATTGATAGAAGGAAGAATATCTGTTGAGAGATATTGAGAAAGTGATGTCGCTGTCAATGCATCTGGCAAAACAGATTCTGGAGAATGTAAAAGATTGATACCAACTCCCCATAGAATATATTCATCGTACTCAAGAATAAGCATACCAGCGACCTTTTTATTCTGATAAATGATATCGTTTGGCCATTTTATCTTGGCTAGAAAATAGGGTGGATGTTCTATTATTCTGGCAAGTGTTGCCCCAAGAAATAAGGAAGATATTGTTTTCATAAAAAAGGAGTGCTTTGGTAAACGTATTGTTCCAAAGAAATTTCCGCTAGGAGAATCCCATAATTTTCCTTTTTGTCCACGTCCTTGTGTCTGTGTCATACTAAGAATAATGTCCCAAGGGAGAAGTAAATGATGTGCACATAGGGTTTTTCCAACTGTAAATGTTGATGTGCATGAAGAGCAAAGAAACATGGAGAATGTTTGTGTATTATGAATTTCATATTTATTTAGTGTATAGTGTTCAGTCGATATTTGCTCAACAAAATGAGCATTTCTTAATGAGAAATGGTGTAAAATTAAGGAATCATTTGTATAGTGAAGACCAGTATTCTGGGTATCGTTTATAGGAGACAATTTTTCTATAATATATATATACATAATCCTTATTGTACTATTTTATAATAAAAAGTCTATATTTATTGTAAAATGGCAACGAATAGTCGTTATTTTAGTCCATTGAGTGAAATATTAAATACTTGAACAAAACTTTATAATATGCTATAGTTACTTACTATATAGAATACATATATGAATTATTATACTTTATATATTTTTTATATAATAAATTATATAGATATTATAAAGTTTCGTCTGAAATAGTTCTTAATGGAAAAGGATTTTTTATGGCATTAGAATTACGACAAAATTTAAAATTGTCGCAGCAGCTTGTTATGACGCCTCAGCTACAGCAAGCAATTAAATTGCTACAACTTTCTCGAGTTGAGCTTGTTGAAGCTGTTCAGCAAGAATTAGAAGAAAATCCATTTCTTGAAGAAGCCATTGAAAAGCCATTATCAGAAGGGGATCTTGATATTCACAAAGAAGTCCAGAATATGGGAGATGCAGATATTTCCTCTGTTATTGAAACGATGGCAGAATGGGAAGATTATCTTGGTGATTTTTCAAGTGCTCCAAAGAGTATGCAAAATTATTCTACAGAAATTTCAGATGATTTACAAAATGCTGAAACAAGGTGCTCTTATCGACCAAGTCTTGAAGGACATCTTATGTGGCAATTAAGACTTGCAGATATTAGTGATAAAGAGATTATAATAGGAGAATATATTATAGGTAATTTGTCTCATACAGGGTACTTAGAGCTTCCTACTGAGGTTATTGCAAAAGACCTCTGTTTTTCTTTGGAAGCTGTCCATGCTGTTCTTGAAAGAATTCATTTTTTTGATCCAATAGGTATTGCTGCTTCTTCTCCAGAGGAATGTCTTCTTTTACAATTACAAGCTTTACAATATGATTCAGATATAACTCTTGTTCGTCTTGTAACAGAGCACTTATCTGATCTTGAGAAAAAGAAATATAAAATAATTATGAGATCGCTTTCTTTAAATATGGATAAGCTGAAGGAGTACTTGGAGATTATACAAATATTAGATCCTATGCCAGGTGCGTCTTTTATTCATGAAGAGACGGCATATGTTACACCCGATGTATATGTTTGTAAATATGGTGAAGAATTTCATATTCATCTTAATGAAGAAGGTTTACCTCATCTTAGAATAAGTGAGCATTATGATGAAAAAGTATTCGATAGAACAACAGAGGAAGAAAAAGGGTTTTTGCAGGATAAAGTTCGTTCCGCTTCTTGGCTTATTCGGTCGTTACACCAAAGACAAAAAACATTACACAAAGTTATGGAAAGTATTGTTAAATATCAATATCCATTTTTTGAGGAAGGACCAACAAAGTTGCGTCCATTAGTATTACGAGATATTGCTGATGATATAGGTATGCATGAATCGACTGTAAGCCGTATTACCACTAATAAATTTGTTGCTACGTCGCATGGTATCTATGAATTAAAATACTTTTTCAATAGTGCTATTGATGTTGATAATGGGAATCAAATAGGTTCAGAAAGTGTTAAAGCGCTTATTAAAAGAATGGTAGCAGAGGAAAATCCAAAATCACCATTAAGTGATGAGAAAATAGTGGATCTTCTTAAAGAGAGGCTTAATATTAATATTGCCAGAAGAACAGTTGCAAAATACAGAATTGCTCTTGATATTCCTTCTTCTTTAAAAAGGAAGGATTTTTTCTAATGTCATCAGATTTGCATGTAATACTTGTTATGGGTTTTTCGGGTGCTGGAAAAAGCACTGTTATAAGTGCTCTAGAAGATTGTTTATTTTTCTCTGTTCAAGGAATTCCTATTGAAGTTATTTCAAAAACTGTTACACTCTTTAGAGAGCATACCCCCAAATATTATAAGGGGCTTGCCATTGGAGTACATCCACTTACTCAGGATTCTTCATTGCGTCAACAGATACTCTCTTTAAAGAAAGAGTTAGAACGTAATTCTATTAAGACAACATTATTTTTTATAGAGGCATCTATTCCTGCTATTATCAGGCGATATTCACAAACAAGAAGGCCTCATCCATTAGAAGGTAAGGCACACAGTTTAGAACAAGCTATTAAGCAGGAATCATTTTTATATGAATTACGAGAAATTGCTGACTTAGTGATAGATACAACAGAATATACTCCCCATACATTAAGAAAATATGTAAAGGAATATAGTATACGAGAAAGGGATATTTTTAGACTTCAATTTATTAGTTTTGGATTTAAGTATGGTAGTCCTCAAGATGCGGATATTGTTTTTGATTTACGATTCCTGCCAAATCCATATTTTGTGGAAGCATTGCGAGATAAAACTGGTTTTAATAATGATGTTCAAGATTTTGTTTTTTCTCATAATGAAGCTATCGAGGCATATAATGCTATAGTGAATTATTGTGAAACTATAATTCCATTATATAAAAAAGAAGGGTGGCATAGGGTATCTATTGCTATTGGGTGTACTGGTGGAAAACATAGGTCTGTTTCTTTTATTGAGAGAATAAGATCTCATTTTAGTAAATTATTTTGTATTCATGTAGAACACAGGAATATAAGTGAATAGGATTTTTATAATTAATCTTTTGAATGTATTGTGTAAATATAACAGTATATATTCTTATATATAGGGTCTATCTATGTCTTTTATAAAATATCAGCATACCACTACTATGTTTTTTTTCTTTTTATGTCTTTTACTTATTTTGTCTTCTTGTGCACAAAAAGAAGCACCTATTCGTATTCCATCTTCTGAAAAAATAACAACAGAAGAAATATATAGGGATGCTAACGTTGCATTTAATAATAATAATTTTGCTATGGCGGAGGGGCTATACAAAAAGGTTTTGCAAGATTTCTCCTTTCCCTTACTTTACAGGGTGAATGTATATAAAAGGTTAATTGAGATATCAGCAAAACGGCAAGATTATGAATATATGTTGTCTTATAGCAATATGTGGTTAAAGGAAGATACCAATGCTGCAGTAGATGCATTTTGGTTTGTTTCTGTTACAGAAGCACTTTTGGGCTTAGGTAATGAAGAAGCAATAGAGAAAGCAAGGGTATTATTAACAACATCTCGATTATCTACAATAAAAAAACAAGAGCTTTCTGTTCTTATTTCGTATCTTTATTGGACAACTCAGCAAAGTATTCCAGCCATTTCTTTACTAGAAACAGTGTGGAAAGAATCTGTTTCAGACGAACAAAAAGTGAATCTTGAAAATATATTGTTTTCTTATTTAGAAAAAACGAATGAAAAAACAGCCGCTATTTTAAGCGCAACTGTCACGCAATCCAATATGTTTTCATTTCCCTATTTTGTATTTTCATTAAATCAGGCAAGATATCTTGAGAATGAAGGAAATGTGGCAGAAGCAGAAAGTATTGTTACAGAACTTATCAAAAACAATGTTTTCTTTAGTAAAAAGTTATTATCTGTTGTGCACGTGAACGATAAGAAAAAAGATCAGAAAATATATTCAAAGGATATAGTTCTGTTGTTACCTATGTCTTCTTCATATAAACAGATAGCTTGGAAAATTATTAATGGAACGACGATAGCAAAAGATTCTCTTCGTACAAAGGGTAATGGTACTGTTCATTTTATTAATACTGATAGTGGGAATTGGTTACAGAAATTGCAAAAATTTCCTCATGGAACAATTGTTGGAGGAGTTATTCAACAATCTGTTTTTGAAGTTGTGCAGAAGGCAAAACTTTTTGATAATTATCTTTTCTTCACTTTTTTATCGAGATTACCAGCGGATGTTGAAGGGAAAAATGCTTGGAGATTTTTCAATAGTCCTAATGATCAAATAGATTCTTTATTAACGTTTTCTACAAGTTTAGGACTCTCTTCCTATGCTGTTCTTTTTCCTCAAGATAATTATGGAAAAACTATGACTGCGGTATTTACTGAACAGGCAAAACACTATAAGGTATCTGTACCTGTGAAAGAAAGTTATACAAATAATGCAAATACATGGAATGCTATTGTTGGAAAATTATTATCTTCTTCTGTAGTGAACAGTGAGCCAGTGCCAAATGCCAAATTTGTTGCTACTTTTATTCCAGATACCTTTTATCATGCTACAGTCCTTGTACCGAGTTTCTTTTTTCATGGGGAACAAAGACAAGTTATTTTAGGGCCTTCCTTATGGGAACAAGATACAGAAAAACAGTCTTTTGTAGAAAGTAATTTTACGTTGGCAATTTTTCCAGGTGTTTGGAATCCTAGGTCTTCAGAGCCGTCGGCACAACATCTTAGAAATGCGCTTAAATTAAAACAACTGCCGCAGGCAGATTTGTGGTCTGTTCTTGGATACGATTTTATTCGTTTTGCTTTTGAATTAAAAAGTAAAATATTTTCCTTGAATCCTCAAGATGTTAATGCTATCTTAAGTTCTGCTCCTCTCAAAAAATGGGCTATGGCTCCTATTATTTGGTCTAAGAGTGGTTTAGCTAGTCAGAAACTTTTTATTTTGGCACCAACTTCTTCTGGACCAAGAGTTGTTATAAAGGCTGATTTTTATAAAAAGTTAGAGAAATCATATAAGGCTCACAATAGCCGTATAGAAGGTATTCTTCTTGAAGAGGAAGGAGTAAAAGAATAATTTGTCTGCAAGAGGGTATTATGAATGTGCTTGTTGCTTATAGTGGAGGAACTGATAGTACCTACACGTTGTTACATTATAAAAAGAAGGGCTATTCTGTTTTTGCTGTGAATGCTCAATTTGTTTCTCCTTATGATTCTTCAGCAGAGCATGTGAGAAAAATGCGTGAATTTTGTGAAGATCATTCTATACATTTCACTTATTTAGATTGTACTGCAGTTTTTCAAGAAAAAGTTATTAAACCTTTTAAGGATATGTATTATCAAGCTAAGACACCTAATCCTTGTGTTTTATGTAATCCTCAAATGAAATTTGGTATATTGCATCAATATGCTGTGGAAAATGATTTTGATATTTTTGCTACAGGACATTATACCCAATGTATTAAAAAAGATGGCAGAAATTATTTATTCCCCGCTGTTGATAAAAAAAAGGACCAAAGCTATTTTCTTTCTCTTGTCCCACAAGAAAAATTTGATATTGTTGAATTCCCTATGGGAAGTAAATTAAAAGATGATGCACGTAAAGAACTTGCTGAAATGGGTGTTGAACCTCCTTTTCCTTCAGAAAGTCAAGAAATATGTTTTGTTCCAAAGGATGATTATCGTTCTTTTCTTTTACAAAGTGCACAATTTCAAGAAAGTTCTGTTGGAGAAATTTGTTTATTTGGGACAAAAGAAGTTATAGGACAACATCAAGGTTTATGGCGATATACAGAAGGACAAAGAAAAGGGCTCTCTATTCCTTGGAAAGAGCCTCTGTATGTCATTGCTAAAGATCCAGACAGTAATATTCTTTATGTTGGGATAAAAGATGATTTATCTTGTACTTCATGTGTTGCTGAGAATATTAATATACATGGTGATAAAGCAGAATGGGAAGGGGAATTCTTTGTACGTACTCGCTATAGGCAAGAGGCTGTTCTTGCATATGTTGTGTGTACGGAATCTTCTTTATCTGTTCGTTTTAAAAAACCACAAGAACCTATCGCAAAGGGACAGCTTTTGGCCGTGTATGATAAAGATAAAGTAATTATTGCTGGTGGTATTCTTGTGTAATATGTAACTATATTGTTGTTTGTAATAGTATATTATATAATATGAAAGGAATATTTCTTATAATACTGTTATACTGTCTTTTCTTTTTCTCTTCGTGAATACAAAGAATAGGAGTGGGCTGTTTATATTTGAGAGGGGTTTTGTTGTGGAAATTATTTTTTGTTTATAGCATATGTCTTTTTATATCGCGGAGATTCTAGAGGGAGACTGACTCAATATAGTTTTTTATTATATTTTGAATAAATGATTTGTTAGAGAAAACAATACTAATATAGTATATAGATAAGAAATAGCAGTATTGTGTATGAATTTTTAAAGAGAATAAGATTTCTGTTGTTAGTGTCTTTTAGAGTACTATTTTTGTTGTATAAAAACTGTATTCTTATACAAAATAGTATACGGTAGATTTTTATTTCATATCAAGCAATTGGTAAAGAAAAATCCTTTTTTATAGAACAAGCAACATATTCTGCAACATTATGATTCACATAAAGTGTTTCCTTTAATTTTTGTATTTCTTTATACATTGTGTTTTCAATTTCTTCTTGTGTCACTATTTTCTTTGCCATAGCATATATAGTGGCACTTGTTGCATTTTCTTGTAGTAGTTCTGGAAATATTTCTTTATTCATTATTATATTGGGGAGTCCCACATAGCGGATTAGAATAAATTGTTTCATAAGCCAAGCTGAAAAAGGATGCACTTTATATATAATAATATTTGCACTTCCTAAAAGTGCGCACTCTAGTGTAGCTGTTCCAGAAGCTGCCAAAACAAGGCGAGACTGTGCAATTTGTTTGTATCTTGTGTGTATATCTTTTGTTATTAATAAGGAAATGTTGTCTATTTCTGAAAAAAATGGGAGCACAAACTCTTTTTCTATTGAAGGAGCGAGAATACAGGTTATCTCAAGATAGGGCATATCTTTCAACAGTTTTTTAATGCTATCAATAAAAATTGGGAGAAGAGAGCGTATCTCACTTTTTCTACTACCAGGTAAAAGAGTTATTGCATTTTTGTTTTTTGAGATGCTAGTATATTGGTTATTATCTATATAATCTTGCAATGGATTTCCAACATATTCTGATGGTAAAGAGTGTTTTTTGAAGAATTCTGCTTCAAATGGAAATATACAAAAGGATTTCTTAATGTATTTCTTTATAATCTTACTTCTTTTAGGCCTTGATGCCCATATCTTGGGGCAGATATAATAATACACTGGTATAGCTAGCTTGTAAGCTATTTTTGCTATATGAAGATTGAACGATGGAGAATCTATTAAAATAATAGCTTTTGGTGCATATTGCAATAAGTCTTGTTTTATTGAGTGAATAAGTTTAAGAGCACGTGGTAACGCTGTACACACTTCGAGTACACCCATAACAGATAATTCATTAATAGAATATATACAATTCATCCCAGCTTCTTGTGATAATATACCACCCATTCCTATGTAGGAATATTCTGGAAGTGCTTTTTTTAGAGCTTTTACAAGAAAACTCGTGTGTAGATCTCCACTTACTTCTGTTGTATTAATCCATATTGTATTCATTGTATTGTATCCTGTGCAAATAAAAGAAGAGAGCTTCTCGCCAATGTGGCATAGTGTGTTGTGTTTGTTCCGTAAAAAATTGTGTATCGAGACAACTATACAGAGGTCGTTTTGCTTTTTGAAAATATTCTCGTGACAGTATTGGAATTACAGAAAAGCTCTCTTCTTTTATTTTCGAGTAGAGATATGCGATAAAAGAGGCTAAATGATACCAAGATGTCTCACCTTTATTGCATATATGATATATTCCGTGTGGAAGGCATTGTGATGTATTTAGAAAATAGTTTGTTGCTTTGGCAAGATCTTGTGTATAGGTTGGTGAACCTACTTGATCTGCAACTATAGAAATAGTTTTTTTTTCTCGCAATAATCGCAATACTGTTGTTATAAAGTTATTTTTTCCTTCTCCAAAAAGCCATGAAGTGCGAATAATATAGCTATTCTCTTTATATATTGTACGGATAGCTTCTTCTCCAGCAAGCTTACTTGCTCCATATATATTAAGAGGATATGGAGAATCTGTTTCTTTATATGGAGTAATGTTTTTTCCATTAAAGACAAAATCTGTACTGTAATGTAGTAATGTAGCAGTATATTTTTTTGCTAAAGTAGCTATTATGGCAGGTAATTCTGCATTAACAAAAAATGTGGCATTTTTAGAATCTTCCGCAGCATCTACTTGAGTCCATGCTATTGTATTAATAATATGAGTAGGAGAATAATTTTTAATGATCTTTTCCAGAGCATTTTTGGAAAAAATATCAATATCATTTCTGCCTAAATTAGTATAGTGGATAGCATGATTCTCTAGATACTGTGCTAATGCTTGAGAGAGCATGCCCGTTCTGCCACCAAGGAGAAGAATTCTTTTTTTCATCACAATAGGATATCTTATTTATCCACATTCTTCAATATGCTATATAATTTTTAACGTGATTTTGTAGCTATAATTTTTTCTTGAAGAATACTATATATTGTGTGTGGAGTGATGATAACATGATCTATGAGTGAAAAAGAATGTATATGCAATTCTTTTACTAATTGTTTTGTTATTTCGATATCCTCTTGTGAGGGTTGCTCTATTCCAGATGGATGATTGTGGCCTATAATACAATATGTGCTTTTTGTTACACGCAATTTTTGTAACAATAATTTTGTATCAAAAAATGCTTTTCTATCTGATCCTATAGCAATATTTTCAATAGAAATAAACGCTTTTCTTTTATTAAACATAATGGCTAATATAGATTCAGTTTTCAAATAGTGTAAACGTATATAAAGCATATGTATAAAATGTAGGAAAGTATCTTCTTTAATAATTGTTTTATAAGGCATATCCATAGAACGAATACATAATTCTCTTGTAATTAGTATATAGTTATAAAGTGTTTTTCTTGGATTTTCTTGTAGAAAATATAAATCATCTTCTGTTAAGAATAATATATCTAATAATGAAACACAGTGTTCTTCGGTTATTTTTACAAGGAAATCTTTCTTTTTATACCTTCTAAAAGCATAATGGAGAAATTGTTGTAAGAGAACATTATATTCCATATTCATCAAAGAAGCCTTTACTTATTTAAAAAAATTTACTAATTTATACGAAAGTGCTTCAACAATATATTCAATTGCTTGCACTTTGTCTATTTCTGGAGAGGAGACTTTAATAAACAATTTTGTTTTTAGAATAGATCTTATTTCTTCATTTGTTATTGTATGTGTTGTTTTACTTAGTATATCAAGATTTTCTGCTACAGAAGAATGTACATTTGAATCACTCATTTGATTGATTTGTTTTTTGGATATGATCTTGCCTGGTTCTTCTATTTGAATTCCTATTTCCCCATACCAAAATTCATCTTCCATTGATCTTGATATTGCTTGGCCAAAAATGTCAATTCCAGAAGTCATTGTTGAATTTGTGATATCTTTTGATAGTGTTTTTTCTATTTTATTGAATTTATTATTTTTCCCAGAAAAAATAGAGGATGTTGTTGGTGCAAGTCTATCAATATTTTTTACTAAATTTAAGATAATAACTGTTACTTTATAGTCAGATTCTTCTGATTTTGTTGTGACAGAGAAGCCTTTTTCTGATAATAAAGATGAAGTTATAGTATAAATTTGTGATTCAATACCATCTAAATCTGTGTGATTCTTTATGGAGAGGTAAATAGGTTTTTTGTGAAGATATTCTGGATTAATAAAAATTGCTTCAGAAATCAGTATATCAACTTTTGGAGGAACAGAACAAGAAGAAAAAGATAGCATATAGCAAAGCATAAGTATGAGTACAAGAGCGTTGTTCATATAAAGATACTCCTTTATAATATATCGTAAGAGATATAAAATAACGATTATAATCATTTTTTATTGAGAAAACAAGGATATATACAATATCTATTGTGTTCAATAGCTATATTAAAAAGAATGGCATTTATTGGATGACATTTACTGAAGAAGTAAAAAGACATAGTAGGAGGAGCTATTTAATAAAAATATAAATGATATATATGATGCAAAGGGAGTAAATGTGAATTTTCTGATAATATATTTCTTCGTTTCTTTTATTTAGAAAAAGAAGGTCTAAGCACAGGAAAGAATTATATTTTTATAGTATATCTTCAATATATTGTGATAGTAATGCATATAAATCTTCCTCGGTTAAAGAGCAGTCATGTAATAGCTCATTTTGTGTTCCGTGTTCATAAAATATGTCTTCTGCACCGTAACGTGTAAACGATTTTGTTGAGATTCCATAATCCATAAAAAGTTCACAAATGGCTGAACTAAAAGCACCTATTTTTGTAGATTCTTCAACAGTAATATGGTATTCATACTGTTTTGCAAGGGATAGTATCTCTTCTTCTGGTAGAGGTTTTATCCACTTACTATCGTAAAGACTGATATAGTTACCATATTTTTGGGAAATTTTTTGTATTGCATTTAATAGTGGATGTATCATGGAACCAATTGAGAAAATAATAAGATGACTTCCTTCTACAAGTAATTCTCCTTTTCCAATGGGGAGTGTTCTTATTATTTGATCACATTCTACACCAACAACACTACCTCTTGGATATCGTATAGCAAGAGGGCTTTTATATTGGCTGGCTGTGTGAAGAGCACGGATAAGTTCATTTTCATTTCTTGGTGCAATAATAGACATATTAGGCATATGACGAAGGTACGCTATATCGTATAAACCGTGGTGCGTAGCACCATCTTCACCAACAAAACCAGCTCTATCTATACAAAAAACAACGGGCAAATTTTGGATGCAGACATCGTGGAGTATTTGATCGTACGCTCTTTGTAAAAAAGTGGAATAAATCGCCACAAAGGGTTTCATTCCTTCTTTTGCTAAACCAGCTGAGTATGTGACGGCATGTTGTTCGGAAATACCGACATCTTTGAATCGTGTTGGATATAATTTTTTAAAATTAATAGTGCCTGTTCCTTCTGGCATTGCTGCTGTTATTGCAAAGATACGTAAATCTTCTTTTGCAAGAGAGCAGAGTGTTTCGGAAAAAATGTTTGTATAGGAAGGAAGTGTTTTGAGTAAGATTTTTTTTATGGGAGCTATTCCGTGGTACGCAATAGGATCATTTTCTGCTAAAGAATAGCCTTTTCCCTTTTGAGAAATAACGTGTAATACAACAGGTCGTGTTTGTCTTTGCGCTATTGCAAGATGTTTTTCTAAGGATGCTATATCATGAGCATCTATTGGTCCAATATATTTACAACGAAGTGCCTCAAATAATATTCCAGGAGTGAGAAATGCCTTTATTGAAATTGTACCCTTTCGCATATATTGTAAGAGGGCTTCGCTATTAGGAAATGTTTGAAAGATATTTTTTACTGTTTTTTTAATTGAACTCACAAAGATATCTGAAAAGGAACCACTTATGAATCGTGAAATTGCCCCCACATTATTTGAAATAGAAAACGTATTATCATTAAGAAGAATAATAAGTTTTGTTTTTGAAATTCCTATATTATTAAGAGCTTCAAAGGCCTGACCGCCAGTGAGAGCACCATCACCTATAACGACATATGTGAGTGAAGATATATCGCTATGTGCACGGGCATCGCTTATACCTAAGGCGGCTGAAAGAGAGGTGGATGCATGTCCTGCACCAAAATGATCATGAGGACTTTCTGAAGGCTTTAGGAAACCACTGATACCATTTTTCCTTCGTAATGTCGAGAATAAGGCATTTCTTCCTGTGAGTATTTTCCATGCATATCCTTGGTGTCCGACATCCCAAATAACTCTGTCTTGTTGTAGGTCTATTATAGAGAGCAATGCAATTGTCATTTCCACTGTTCCAAGCGATGAAGAGAGGTGCCCCCCATTTTGTGAAGTAACCTCAATAATTCTTTCACGTACTTCTTTAGCTAAATGTATTTTTTCATCTAACGTTAAGCTTTTTATGTCTTCAGGAAATGAGAGAGATTCTAGGAAATGTTTTACCATGAGGACATCATTATACTGTATAGAGCTTGAACTTGTATTCATAGGATATATCGCACTAGTTTTTATTTGTTGAGGAAAAGAAAACCTTGTATAATATAGTACGTCATAGGAGGTGTATGTATATTATACTGGTTCTTTTATTATGTATTCAGTAAGATTTTCAAGTATGCCAAAGGCCTCTTTTTCCCTTTGGATGCTACTTGAAAAGTGTAAAGAGGTCAAGCATTTTTGTGCATTCTTGGCATACTTTTTGGCATCTTCTCGTGCTTTAGTGATACCAACAATATCTGGATACGTTCTTTTTCCTAAGAATGTATCTTGTCCTATAGTTTTACCAGTTGTTTTCTCTGTACCAACTTTATCTAAAATATCGTTCATTATTTGAAGAGCGTGTCCAAGATTCTTTCCATATTCGGTTAACAGGGCAATATTATCACGACTCTGCGTACCTGTAAGAGCTCCTGCTTCACAACAAGAAGAGATAAAAGATACTGTTTTCATTTTATGTATTACATTAACTTCTTCTAATGTTGTATTTGTTTTATTGTGAATATCGAGAATTTGACCTCCAACAACTCCTTCAGCACCAAGTGTGGAAGAAAATATTTGTGCTATATGCAATATTCTTTTTGCTGATAATTTTGCAGAAAATATATGAGAAAATGCTTCTGTTAATAATGCATCTCCTGCTAGTAATGCGATATCTTCACCAAAAATTATGTGGTTAGTTTTCTCACCACGTCTTAACATATCATTGTCTATAGAAGGCAGGTCATCGTGAATAAGAGAATATGTGTGCATCATTTCTATTCCAAGTGCTATAGGAATAATAGTAGTTACTTTTGCACCAAATAATATTGCACTACATAAAAAAAGAACAGGGCGAAGTCTTTTTCCTTTTGTGCATAAACTATAGAGCATAGATTCTTTCAGAATAGGAGGAACTTTTCTAGAAAAAAGACTTTCCGATAGCAATGCTTTATTGACAATATTGTGATAGTATTCAAATGTTGTTACCATAAAAATATATTTTATTCCTTGGGACGTATTATGTTTCCAGAAGGAATTATGGAGACAATTTCATTTTTTGCGTTTTCTAAAGTTTCTTGGCAAATTTCTATGTGTTGTAACGCTTCTTTATAAATAGAGATACTCTTTTCTAATGGTATTTCTTTATTCTCTAACGCTTCTAATATATCTTCAATTCGTGTCACTCTGTCTTCAAACGTTTTATCCATTATGTCCTCTTTATCTAGTTAGCAATGAACTATGTCTTTACTTTCTTTAGGATAATATTCTATACATCAATATTATTTTTTAAGATACTCTCCACAATGCGTATATAAAAAGTAAAAATAGCTAAAGAAGATAAATACATATTGGGGAAATACTAAATTTCCTTACATTAGGAATGTATACAGTAAAACATAAAAGATGTTGTTAAATATTTTTTTGTATAAATAGAGTACTTTATTTGAATATGTGAAAAGACTCTATGGAGTAGTATATAATATATACAGTTTTTATCAATAAAAAAGAGGAAAATAAATGCCAGACCAATATAGTGAAACTGGTATCTTCTATACCTTTTATACAGAAGATGTTTTCTTAATCCTCTACACTAAGACATACGAAAATATATTTTCCTTGCAAGATATAGCAAAACAAGTATTCCGATAATAAGAAAGTACATCCACATTTTTTATTGTTAAAAAATAATATGAGCACATAAAGATAAAGTAAAACAGTTACTATTTTCTTTTGGAATACAGAAGTACGATAGAAATAGTTTGAATAGCAGTACTTCATGGATAATAATGTGCTATTTTTGGGAAAGAGACTTATTAAGCATAATAAAAAAATAAGAAATCCTGTTCTAAAATAATCTTCTTTAGAATAGCATTACCTGCTTGGTGTAAAAAATATTGGCAAAGAATATATTGATGCTCCTTGGGGCCTATGTCTTGCTTTAGATTTTACAAAATTTGCTATTCTATAGGGTATTCTGAGGCTTTCTTCTGTGGAAGAGTGTGGATTCTCAAGTGCTTTTAGTATGCTGTTTTTTAGATCTGTGAGGTTATTCCTCGAATTTGGAATAAAATAGCCATTGCTTGTAGATATATAAAAGTCCTTATGCATTGTATAGACATTTTTATTAAGCAAAACACTGTTACTGCATGCTTCCTCAAGTACCTTTGCAAATTTAGAAGGACCAGAAAGATACACTATCATTTTTAAATCCCATTTATGTAGAGATGGGTTCCATGCTGCAGAAAGAATTTCTTGTGGAGATAGTGAAGGAATCTTAGCTACAGAACTTGAGTGTACTCTACTGTGTCTTTCTTGTGCCATCTGTCTAGTTTGTATTGATGGGCTCTCCATTCTTTTTGTGTGAAAGCGGGTATCTGGTCTTTCTCGAGACATAATAGTTGACTCAGGCGTAGAATAAGATGTTGATGCTCTTTGTCTAAGATCTTGTGAGCGTGAACTAATTCTTCTTTCTTGTAGACGTGCTCTTGGTAAACGAGGTATTTCTATTGATGTAGAAGGCATATTGTGCGTATTACGAGAAGAACGTGCGCCTTTTCTTTTTTCACTAGAAGTACTCTTTGTTTTTGTAGGTTTGGCACTTTCTGAAGAGGATGAATTAGTTTCTTGTGTTCGTGATTTACTTGTGAAGAGTCTCTTTAAAGTCTTCATAAATTTTACCTCATGACATAAAATAACAAAAAGATTTTCATTTAACGTTTTCATCGTTATCACACAAAAAATCTTTAGTTATTGTTAAAAATAGTTATTATATTTCTCCTTAAAAAACTATGTTAACGTCTTTTATAATGTAATTATGGATTTAAGAGTACCGTGTGGCAGTGTATCGTTAGTGTAAAAGTTACATTTTATTTTTAATACTATTTTTATTGTTTACTTTTTATGTGGTACTATTTAAATGAGCTTTATGAACAGAGAAAAACAAAAAATTCTCTAAAGTATATATAGAGTAATAATATTTTTCCTGTCCCTAAAAAATAATAACAGATATTATATAGAACGTAGCGCAACAGTAGAAAGAAAATTTTTAGTTTATATAGTAACGTATGTTTCTTCGTGCACAAAAACATTGCACAGATGACTGTATTAGCAAAAAATACTATTTCAACAGTAGAAATTTTTGTTTCTGTTATTATAAATAGAGGACAATTTTATAATAACACGCTCCACATAGTATATTATTATGACATTTTCTTGTTAGAGTCAGGAACTCCATCTTTGTATATTATACTTGTAACAGCACTAGTTTCTCTATTTGTTACTCTACACACTCCATCTAGTTTATCATTTTTCCATGTACCTTCAAAGGTAAGACCAGTTGAGTGTTGAATGTGTTTTCCTACACCATGACGTTTTCCATTTTTAAAACTTCCTTCATATTGAGAACCTGTTTTAAACATCATTACGCCATTTCCATGCGGGAAACCCCGATTTGGCATGTCATTATAAACCCATTGCCCTGTATAACTATGTCCTTGGTAAGAATAATTTTTTACTTCTTGACGAAAAAACACTCTTTGAGACTGTTCTGGAAGAATATTCCTTGCTATACTTGGAGTAGCAGTGAATACTGTTTCTTTAGTGCCCCTTGATATTCCATGCTTGGTAGCAGATAGATACTTTGTAACTCGTACGGCTACTGGTTTTGCTACTGAAGTAGATGAAGAGGAGACAACTGCCTTTTGAACTTGTGCTGGAGGAAGATGTTTTGGAGTATCTATTTCAAAAGTATAGGATTTTCTTCCAGAAAGTGGATCAATATTTTCCGTAATATTGCCTGGAATTCGAGAACGGTGAAAACGTAGTGTTGCAGAGCCAATCAAGGAAGAATCTTCTCTTCTTGCAGATATTTTTGCTTTTGTTGTTAAGTCATAAATTGAAAATTTATTATATGTATTTTCAGAGCTTCCCCAAGATACTATTGCCACTTGCTGATTTGCTAAAGAACCAAGAATACCAGAGACAGGAACTTCATTTCTATCGACAATTCCTTCAAATCCAGATTGATCCACATTGTATATAATAACATCACTGTTGGATTCTTTATGGGAAACATTCTGTTGTAAATTCGGTGCAGTGTGTAAATTTCCAAAAAATGTAGCAACTTTATCAGCTTTAGAAAAAATGGGGTTGCTTCGCGAGTGTCTAATATTGCGATTTTGCAAAAAAAGGCGTTGTATGATTTCTTCGAACATTAATATTATTGAGTTCAGAATCACTTTCTGCAGCATAGTTCACATTAGGTCCCACTCCTGAAACTCGCGATATTTTTCCTAATTCGAACAATGCATTTTGAGAAAGAGTCACTTTTGGTAAAAGATAGCTCTGCAACGTTGCAGAAGTAAGAAATCTCATAATGTTCACTCCAAATCTTAGTACAATAATTAATCTAGACAAAGAAACTGAGTTTCATCAGAACATATCTCTAATAGAACAAGAATCCTGAGCCCTTACCTACGGGATAATACGTCTGCTGTATAAAGTCAAGATTATATTTCTATTGAGAGGAAAATATAATAAGATTATCTTCTAAATCAATTGTAACATTGTGGTTAGCCGTGAGTGTACCTTCTAAGATTTTTCTTGCTAAGGGATTTTCAATCGTATTCGTTATATAACGTTTTAATGGTCTTGCTCCAAATTTTGGATCATATGCATTTTTTGCTATAAAGTGCAAAGCCACATCTGTTATATTCATTGTTATTTTCTGAGATAACAGGCGATCTTGTAAACCATGCAATAATACTTCTACTATTTTAATAAGTTGACTTTCTAAAAGTGGTTTGAAAAGAACAATTTCATCTATTCTGTTAATAAATTCAGGCCTGAAAGTGTTGTGGAGTTCTTGTAATATGATATCTTTACATTCTGCTAAAGATTCTTGAAGAGTACCTGAAGTAGATGCGGTAATCTTTTCCATTATTATATGGGCGCCAACATTAGAAGTCATTATAATAATTGTATTTTTGAAATCGACGGTACGGCCTTGTGAATCTGTTAAACGACCATCATCTAAGAGTTGAAGTAATACATCAAATACCTCTGGATGTGCTTTTTCTATTTCATCAAATAGTATAACAGAATAGGGTTTTCTTCTCACTGCTTCTGTTAGCTGTCCTCCTTCTTCATAACCTATGTAGCCAGGAGGTGCTCCTATTAATTTTGCTACTGAATGTTTTTCCATATATTCACTCATATCTATTCTGCGTAAATTATGTTCAGAATCAAACAATGCTTCTGCCAGTGCTTTACATAATTCTGTTTTACCAACACCAGTTGGGCCAAGAAAAAGGAATGAACCTATTGGTTTATTAGGGTCGGATAAGCCTGCACGAGAACGCAGTACAGCAGAAGAAATGGCTTCTATGGCTTCATCTTGTCCAAC
Source organism: Desulfovibrionaceae bacterium (assembly GCA_051650105.1). Taxonomy (GTDB): domain Bacteria; phylum Desulfobacterota; class Desulfovibrionia; order Desulfovibrionales; family Desulfovibrionaceae; genus CAMWXW01. Next base: position 65,842 of record JBOFIJ010000009.1, on the reverse strand, counting down.
AACTCTTTTATGTAAAATATGTGGAAGATTAAGAATTTTCTCCTTTTCTGTTGCTTGTAATTTTGAAAGTGGAATACCTGTCCATTTGGAAACTATTTCCGCAATATCTTGAGCCTTTACTTCTTCTTTTAAAAGAACTGTCTCACTTTTTTCTTCTTCCATTATTTTTATTTTATTTTCCAATTCTAATAGTGTACCGTATCGTAATTCTGCTACTTTATTGAGATTATATTCCCTTTCTGCCTCCTCAATATCTCCTTTTATCTTTTCAATTTCTTCTTTGATATCACGTAATGAATTTATGGACTGCTTTTCTTTATGCCATTGTTTCATTAATTGTTGTTGTATTTCCTTCTTTTCTTGTAATTCTTCTTCCAGAATAACAACACGGGCATTGCTTTCTGAATCTTCCTCCTTACGAAGTGCTTCCCTTTCTATTTCTAATTGCATTATCTTTCTATTTAACTCATCTAGTTCCTCTGGAAGAGAATCTATTTCTGTACGTATTTTTGAAGCAGCTTCATCTATAAGATCAATTGCTTTATCTGGTAGTCTTCTGTCTGTTATGTATCTTTTGGAAAGTGTCACTGCCTCTATTATTGCAGGATCTGTTATTCTTACACCGTGATGCACTTCAAAACGTTCTCGCAAACCTCGAAGTATTGATATACTATCTTCAATACTTGGTTCGTCTGCCAAAACAGTTTGAAATCTCCTTTCTAAGGCAGCATCTTTTTCTATATATTTTCTGTACTCACTTAATGTAGTGGCTCCAATACAGTGTAGTTCACCTCTTGCTAACATTGGTTTTAATAGATTACCGGCATCCATTGCTCCTTCAGTTTTTCCTGCACCAACTATTGTGTGAATTTCGTCTATAAATAATATTACTTTCCCATCAGATTCCTTAACTTCTTTAAGTACTGCTTTAAGTCTTTCTTCAAATTCTCCTCTATACTTTGCACCAGCTATTAATGAACCCATATCTAACGCAATAATAGTACTCTCTTTTAAACTTTCTGGAACATCTCTTTGTAAAATCCTTCTTGCTAAGCCTTCTACTATTGCTGTTTTACCAACCCCTGGTTCTCCTATAATAATTGGATTATTCTTTGTTCTGCGAGAAAGTATTTGTATAACTCTTTGTATTTCACTATCTCTTCCTATTACGGGGTCTAATCTTGAATTTCGTGCCTCTTCTACTAAATCTTTACCATATTGAGATAGTGCTTCGTATGTGGATTCTGCATTTGGTGTTGTCACAGTATTTCCTCCTCGTACAAAAATAAGAGCTTCTCGTATATGCGAGCTATCCATTGCTATTGTGGAAAATAATTTTTCTAAAGAGCTATGATTATATATGTTTTTATCGCATATGGATAAAAGAAGGTGGTCCACACTTATATATGTATCTTTCATTTCTTTTGCTATATCACCTGCTTTAACAAATGCTTTTTGAAGAGAGTGCGAAAAAATAATATTGCTTGTTCCAGAACCACGGACAGAAGGCTTCTTTTCTAATTCTTCCATACAGAAAGAAAGAATTTTTGTGCTATCATATCCTGCTTTTGTGATAATTTTTTTGGCAAGACCATGTTTTTGTTCCAAAAGAGCTACTAGAAGATGTTCTAATTGGATTTCTTGATGGTCTTTTCTAACAGCAATAGAGTGTGCATCTTGTAAAACTTCTTGCGATTGTTCTGTAAATTGTTGTCCATTCATATACAGTAATCCTTTTTTTGCAAAAATGTATGTTTTATATGTTAACAAATAGAATATATTTTAGAAAGTATTTTATCTTTTTTGTAGTTACGTATCATATTGTGAAACAAAGGGAAAGATGTTAGTATATTTTTTATGAAAAGAAAATCAACACTCTCCATTTTTCGAAATAGACAGCAAAAGAAGAATTCTATTGCACAAGAAAACGAAGATGAAGAAAATTTTTTTATTTGTGTTGCTCATTCTCGTTCTTATACTGTTCTTTTTTGGACTAAATGGATTATTTCTTTAGCACTTCTTAGCACTCTGATATTTTTTTTACCACAAGGTTGGATGCGTATTATCTCCTATATAGGTATTATATTACCATTACCATTCCTTTATGTGTATAAAGTACGTGTTTTAGATAGAAGCCGTATTTATTTCTCAGGAAGTGTTATTACTATTCAAAGAGGGAGATGGTTTATTCTAGATGATGATGTGCTATATGCAAATGCCATTGATTATATCCGTATAGACAGAAATGTTATAGGATATTTTTTAGGTTGGTGTTCTCTTGAAATTATTACACGAAATGGAAGTTTTGCCTTTAATCATATGGATCTTAAATCTTCCGAACTTCTCAGAGCAAATATTATTCACTAAAATGTATTGTTGATATAAGAGAGCAATAAGACAGCTTTTCATTATTATATATGTACTTTTCTTTACGGTAAGGCATTTACAGAATCTGTCTTTTTATAAACATAATATATACTCTTTGTAGGACGTTTATCATTCTTTTATTATCTATCTATCTATTATTCTTGTCATGTTTATTTGGTAATAATATTACTGAGTCTTCTATTGGAACAACTGTCCAAGAGATAAAAATATACTGTAGAGCGTTATCTTTCAATTTTTTCTTTGCTACAATAGAAAATTCTTATCTTTTCTTCGTAGTAGTGAATAAAGACACTTTTGTTTGTTATTCCTTTTTTATAAAAATATCCACTTGTTGAAAAGGCATAACTATATTATGTTCTGCAAATGCTTTTGTTATAGCATCTCGTACTTCCGATGTTATGGAAAGACCTCTGCTGAGATCTGAAACATAGAATCGCAAACGGAAATCTAAATTACTTGCTGCAAAATCATTAAAGATAACATGTGCTGGAGGGTCTTCTTTAATACCAACATTATTTTGTGTTGTTTTTATAAGAATATCTTTCACAAAGTCAATATCTGAACCATATGGAACTGGAACCGCAATTTCTCGCCTCATCTCTGTATTATTTCTTGTTAAATTTGTGAATTGTTTTGAAGCTAATTCTGAATTTGGTACAAAAACAATAGAATTAGAATAATTTTCAATAATTGTGGCTCTCATACTAACTTTTTGTACCTTACCCATTGTGCCATCTGGTAACTCTAGAATGTCTCCTTCTCGAACTATTCTCCCAAAAATAAGGATTAGTCCACTAAAGAAATTATTGAAAATTGTTTGTAAACCAAAACCAATGCCGACACTTAACCCACCAAGAATAATAGTAAGACTCTTTAGATCTATGCCGAGTAAGGATAGTGAAGAAAAAATAAAGAGTGCCCATGCAGTATAGGTTATTGTTGTTTGTAGTGGCTGTATGATATCTTGTGAAATATCAGGAAAGGGCTTATTAAGAGATAAAATACTTTCTTGAAGTGCTTTTACTGCGGTTTTACAAACGTAAAATACAATCACTAACAGCAGTAAATTGATAAGACGTAACGATACGGCTCCAATTTTCATCTCTTTTATTAATGTATCATAAATAAGAATATGTGCATCTGGTACAACGTGAAACCACAAAAATAAACTTAAACAACCAATGAAATAACTGGCTAAAGTAAAAGCTCCTCCTAGCAGAGTTTTAATAGCACTGGCTATAAAAGAAAGTTTTTTCTCGAGCATAGTTCTTAAGTATATATTCACAGACATAGAAATTTCAAGAATAGTGGAACAGATAACAAAAGCTGTGAAGATAAGAATGCTCCAATCTGTTGGCAAGAAAACAGTAAAAAGAGAAAGAGGGAATAACATATAGTAAGTGCATGTGTTAAATTTTGTAGGCGATATAACATTTGCCTGCATTTTGTACATATATATTGCTACTAATAATAATCCAAGCCAGAGTATTTTTGTCAAAAGAGGCGGTAAAGCAATAAATAAACACATATTACCTACTAATGCATATATTGTAGGAATAAGTATTGGAGAATGGTGTACTTCTGTAGCAAGATGGTATTTTTGTTTAAAAAACCAAATAAGAGAAAGGATAGAAATAAGTATTATTGAAGCAGCTATATAAATAAGCCATGAAAACGTCAATCCCTCACTATGAAATGCAGATACATAAAAAGCAAATCCTATACAAAACAATAGCGTATAGGAAGATATTATGGAAGATTCTCTTTTTGAGAATTCAATTTTGCTGCGTTTTAGTAAGTATAATAGAGGTAATAATGAACAAATAAGAGAGAGGAGAAATTTACTTGTTACAGAAAGTACTTCTGTTCTTGTTGTTGGAATTGCTATAATAAGACGAAATTCAATATTCGATTTCCATAATGCCAAATCATGTAAAAGATTTTCCCAAGCTGTGGGTGAAAACAAAATAGATGTGAACCGAAAAGTATATTTTATTTTTATTCTTTCTGGAAGAAGTTCTCTTGTTGTGGTGAGGGTTTCATTAATTTTTTTTATGAAATTATTACTTCTTGGAAGAATGGTATTTAGTTGTGCTTGGGAATTATCTAATGTGGATTCCAGTTCTTTAATAAGGATTGTATTTTCCTCAATAATTTTTTTTGTTTCTGGACTATCCGTATCTTGTATAGATACACCAAAAGCTTTTTTTAAACTGCTAGCTTCGTTTCTTTGGGCTAAGAGATAATTTTGTATGGCCACAAGAGGCCGTATTGTTGTTTCCATTGCTTTTTTTAGGCCACTAATTTGATTTATAAATTCTATCATAAGTATAGAATTATTACTAATTACTTGGAGCAATGTTTCTAATTTATAGAATAATTTCTCTTCTCTGATAACAATAGCATTTATATCTGCTATGAGAGAACTCAATCGATTGTTGGTTTGCTCTGCTTTATTCAAAGACAATTTTAAATTTATTGAAGATGCCGTAAGTGCACTGTGGATAGAAATACTATCTTGTTCTGGCAAAACATCATTCGTAATTTTTTTTTCGTCTCGGGCCAATGTATCCGTGGATGCTATAGAAGATAATGGATTGTATAGCATTGTCAGTAACAGAGGTAATAATAATATTTTCATTAACAAAATAGGAATCTCCTCACATTTTTAAGAATCTCTTAATATCAGGATTTATATGTGATGTCTATTATTTTTTAACATAATCCTTATGATTTAAAGGCTTTTATGTGTTCTTATATATAAAATCGCAACTATCTCTCATGAAAATATCTAATGTAACCGATTGTATTACGTAAGAATTTCTTATTTCCAATTTTTAGTAAAAGAATTGACAAAGGAAATATATGTTAAGAATATCTCATGCAGTATCTTTCCTATTTTTTCTATTCACCATAATAATTCATATGGACACGTATGCACTTAATATTGTTGTAGATGTACCAACAACGGGGGATATTATTGGAAGTGGTGGGGTAGATATTATTGTAATTAATTCTGAACTATCTGGAAGAATTTTGGGCATGGGAGGAAACGATAGTATTATTGTTAATGCTGGTGCTCGTGTTTTTCGAGATATTGTTATTTCTGATGATATTGCTTCGCGAAGTACTATTAATATCATGTTAGAAGCTCGTATTGAGGGCGGAATAACTGGTGGTAGTGGGTCTGAAAATATTAGCAATTTTGGAATTATTAATAATGGTATTTCCATAGGGGATGGAAACAATACCATTTTACTAAGTGGAGATAGAGCTCAAATTGGTACGAGTGTTTCTGGATCAAGTATTCAAGCTGGGAGTGGGAATGATACCCTAAACGTAGAATCTGGTATAATAAATAGTGTGGTTATGTTAGGCGATGGTGAGAATATTGTTAACATTAATAAGGGAACTATTGCAGAATTATTTACAGGAAAAGATAAAGATACTTATGAAATAATGAATGCTACCATTGGAGGAATATCTTCAGGAGGAGGAGGAGACATCGTCACGTTGTCAGATAGTATTGTGACGGGTTCAATTACAACAGGGCGTGAAGGTGAAGATTTTCTTACTATGTCCATGACAAGTATTTTGGGAGATGTTACACTTGGAAAAGCAACAGGCTTTGGTGGAACGGACGTTATGTCATTTGAAGAAGTGAATGTTGTTGGTAATATTAGAGCAGAGGAAGGTTTAGATCTCTCCATTAGAACATATTCTCTTATACAAGGCTCTTTATTTGTTGGAGAGAATTTTCTTCTTTTAGGGGAGGGGTTGACTGTAGAAGGGACTGTAAGAAGTGGCGAAAATAGTGTCTATCAGCTTATGAATTCTCGGTTTATGGAGAAAATAGATTTATACGGTTCAACAAGCATGGCATTAAGAAAAAGTATTGTTGAAAAAGATATTATTGTTCAAGAAAGTGGGGGAATTGCTATTACTGTAGAAAATCAGTCAGTATTATTAGGAAATATAGATGCCAGTAGAAATTTGGGAAGTACTAACGTAACCGTTCGTAGTAGTAGTATTATTAACAATATTTTATTTGGGACTGGTGCAAATACTCTTACAACTAACGTGACTGAATTAAATGGTGTTTCTGCAAATAACCTCACACTAAATTCGACAAATACTTCTTTTTTAACAGATATTACTATTGAACAAGCTTTGAATGCTTCTATAATTAATAGTTCATTAAAAAATCTTATCACCACAGATCCAAATAGCATTAACATTGTTTCTTTGGAGAATAATGCCATTGTGGAAGGGAGTCTTATTTTACGCGGAATTACTTCCATTGCCATGTACGATTCTATGGTTTTAGGAGCTATACACACTGGGGTAGGGAATGATTCCGTAGAAATGGTTTCCAGTTATGCTGGTGAAATTGTTACAGGAGAAGGAAATGATATGGTTCTTCTCTTAAATAGTGAGATAGCTGGAGATATTAATCTTGGAGCAGAAGTTGGAGATTCTTTGCGGATAAGAGGAAAAACTGCTGTTGGCAGTAGAATAATCGCTTCTGCTGGAAATGTATTATTACAAGATAGTGTTGTTTTTACAAAGCAAGCGACTTCCACAGAAACAGAAGCATTTTTCACGGTTGGTGGAATGACTGTGGAGAATAATGCTTATATAGAAGTTGGAAAGAATAATTTATTCGAGAGTCTTCTTTTACAGGTAGATCTTTTAGAAAATAAAAATAAATTAGGTAATCCTTTATTCATCACATATGCAAATTATTCAACTGGAGAAGTGACAACGTTGGATTTATCTAAAATGAATGCGTATATTGGAATAGATGAAGTATTACTTATTCGTCCTATAAAGCATTTTGGTATTCCTTTACAGCAAATAGAAAATGTATTGGTGACAAATGCTTCTTTTACTCCAAAATTATTAAATAACTTCACAATAGCTGGTGGGTATCTTTATGCATTAGAAGAAAATCTAAATACTAGCACTGAGGATAAAACAGTATGGAATTTAAATCAAATTGGTATCAGTCCAACAAATCATGGCTATGCTGCTATTCATTCTGGCGTACGAAATTATAATACAAAAGTGTGGAGAGGCCTTGGAAAGCGTCAACAAGAATTTTTATACACGAATAGAGATGAAAAAGGAAAAACTCCCATAGGTGCTGGTTTTTTAGATACTGTTAACGTGTGGGCAACAGGGATGTATGGTAATAATAGCTACTCACCTTTTAATAGGCCAGAGCTATCAGAGCATTCTGCAAACGTTCTTTTTGGTGTGGATTTTACTAATGTTAGTTTGGAGTATAATCTTCTTCTTAATGTGGGACTATTTGGTGGAATTGGTTTTGTTTGGGCTGGATTTGAAGAATTAGATGCTCGGGTAAAATTTGACACAAAACAGACAGGATTTACTCTTGGCATTTCTGGAGGTCTTGAATATGTATTCACTGAGAGAACTGGAAAATTTTTCGTACAGTCCCATGCATGGTATACAGATATGAAAAATCAATTGGATTCTAATATTTTTTATGAGCGTAATTCTTGGAAGTCTTTGAGTTTCAATGCCGATATTTCTGTTGGATACAGTGCTTATATACAAGGAACTATTATAACTCCATCGCTCGATCTTGTTTTTTTATATACAGCAGGGAATGAATATGTAACACCAGATAATAATTATATAGAATTTACAAAAGACGTACGCGTTAACGCTCGCCTTGGAATAAGTGTTGGACAATCGACAAGTATTGGTTTGACACCATATGTTCGTACGGCGATAGAATACCCAATTTTCCTTGGAAAAGGAGGTTTTATTGTGAGTGGAGATGAGGAATATTCTTATAACACAAAAGATCTTATAACAGAAATAGGAGGTGGTTTGCATTATAAAGGTGTTTTCTCTGGATTTGAATTTCTTCTCTCCACAGATGCTTTTGTTTATGTAGGAGCTTCAACTGGAATAGAATTATCATTAAGGGTAGGTTTTTCTTTTTAAGAATATTCTCTTTGCTAAAGCATGATATTATTCTGTTCTGTTAAGAAGTGAAGAAAGAAATTGAATTGACTTTTTTCTGAATATAATGTACCCTTCGACAGGGAGGGACTTTACCTAAAAATTATTATCTGGGGCAGAGTCTTATGAATAATAAATCTGTAAGAAATAAAGGAATACATACTAGAAAAGAAAGTAAAGTTGCCAGTGAAGAGTTCTTTTTATTGCTGACTCATGCAATAAAACTTGCTGGGAGTGTTAAAGCACTTTCTAATCATATATCTGTACGAACTATAACTATTTATTCTTGGCAAAACGGTTTGAGAAATCCGAGTAAGAGCAGTATTGAAATATTGAGATCTTTCGTTGCAAGTAGAAGTTTCTATGAACAAGCAGTGTCAAAAAATGAAGATGAAGCATTTCTTTCAGATATCTTTTTATCGGTTGAAGAAAAAAAAGGGTTCATTCATTCTTGCAATCCGGTTTTGTATCGTTCTGTTGCTCTTTTTGATGATTCTTTAGAGAGAACTGACCGTTCGTATGCTTTTAGAACAGATTGGTTATGTTCTTATATTCGAGGCGGAGAATCTTTAGAGCTTTTTATGTATGAGCAAAAAGGTAGGGCTATGGAGCCAATCCTTCAAGAAGGTGCAATTGTTCTTGTTAATGCTTCAGATAAAGAACTGGTAGATGGGAAAATATACCTTATCTCTTTTAACAATGCTACATATATTCGTCGTTTTGCAGATACACCAACACAACAATTATTTCGTGTGGACGACAGAAAGTATGACTTTCAAGATATTAAAATAGAAAACAATGCCAGCAATTTTTTTATTGTTGGTAGAATAATTTGGACTGCATTTTCCTTATAAAAATGGGAGAAAAGTAGTAAGCTGGGTTCTGTATTGCATTATTTGCATGACCATCATTACTCTACGAACATGGTTGCCCATATTCTCTAGCAACCTACCCGAGAACAGTCAGGACGGACTATTGTTCTCCTATTTGGTCTTGCTCCAAGTGGGGTTTACATAGCATATTGGGTCACCCCAATATCTGGTAAGCTCTTACCTCACCGTTTCACCCTTACCTCGTGTGAGGCGGTTTTCTTTCTGTTGCACTTTCCAAGCATTGCTGCTTACGGGAATTACCCGTCACTGCGTCCAATGGAGCCCAGACTTTCCTCTTTAGCATTAGCTACAGCGATGGTCTTCTTTTCTCCCGAGGTATTTCTACCATATAGGAATCTATCTGTAAAGTGTATTTTATCAGGTTATCAGAATTTTTTTCATTAGTGGTATAATGTTATTTAAAGCTTTTTTTCTATGACTAATATTGTTTTTCTCCGCAGATGATATTTCTGAAACTCTTTCATTGTATTTATTACAAATAAAGATGGAATCATAGCCAAATCCATTTTTTTGTACACTATTTAATGCAATACTGCCTTCCCACGAAGCTTCTGCTGTAACATAATATTTTTGACATGGGGAAGAAAAAGCAAGTGCGCATACATATCTTGCTGTTCTTAAATTTTGTGGCACATTATGTAGTTTGCGAAGGAGATATTGTATATTTTCTTCCATGGGCACGTTCTTTTCATAATTTTTTGAGGCATACCGTGCTGAATAAATACCTGGTTCTCCGTCTAAAATATCAACAACTAGACCAGAATCGTCTGCTAAAGAATATAATCCTGTTGTTTTTGCGGTATAAAAAGCTTTTATTTTAGCATTTTCAAGAAAAGACTTGCCATTTTCTTCAATATCCTTTATAAGGGGGTATGAGCTAAGGGAGTCATACTCTATATGCTGAGGTAGTTTGTTTCTTAGTATTATGTTAAATTCAGCTACTTTGTTCTCGTTTGTACTAGCTATGATTATTCTCATTTTCTTTTCTCTTTTAGTGGGATATAGTCATCCTTCTACCATGCTTATAAAATACTTGCAAGGTTTCTTATGGTCTTATGATAAATGCTTATATTATTAGTCTTGGATGTCCAAAAAATACTGTTGATACAGAGCAGCTTTTAGCTTCTTTTGGTAATGGACTTTCTACTGTTTCATCTGTTACTGAGGCAGATGTTGTTATTATTAATACATGTAGTTTTATAGCTCCCGCTATAGATGAATCCATTGAGAGTATCGTTGAAGTTGTGAGAGATATAGAAGATATATCCACTGCTTCGAAAAGGCCCCTTTTGGTAGTTATTGGTTGCCTTGTCGGTCGTTTTGGGGAAAAAGATCTTGCTAAAGGTCTTCCAGAGGTTGATTTATGGCTTTCGAATAAGGCTATATCAGAATGGCCAATGCGTATCAAGAGTTTACTCAATTTTAAGGAAGATTCATTACAGAATCGGAGATTAGTGAGCACGCGTTCATATGCATGGCTTAAAATAAGTGATGGATGTTCTCATTCGTGTTCTTTTTGTACTATTCCCTCTATTAGGGGTTCATATCGTTCAACGTCTTCCAATCTTCTTTTAGAAGAGGCAAAAGAGCTTTTATCTAAGGGTGTTAAAGAGCTTATTGTTGTTGCTCAAGATAGTACAAGGTGGGGTTCTGATTTTGGTATGAATCAAGATCTTTCCTCTTTATTGCGAGAACTTGACACATTAAAAGATTTGCAATGGTTACGACTAATGTATTTATATCCTGCTGGAGTGACAGAAAAACTTTTGAAAACATTACAGACCTTGAGAAGCTTTGTTCCCTATTTTGATATTCCTTTGCAACATGCTCATCGTGATATTTTAGAACTAATGGGGAGGCCATTTGCGCACAATCCTTGGATTATAATGGATAGGGTGCGTTCTTTTTTTCCTAAAGCAGCACTTCGGACGTCTTTTATTGTGGGTTTTCCAGGAGAGGAAGATAAACATTTCGAAGAGCTTCTCTCTTTTGTTAAACAGGGATTTTTTGCTCATATCGGTGTTTTTACATATCATCCTGAACAGGGTACCGTTGCTGCTACGCTTCCTAACCAAGTTCCAGAAAAAATCAAAAAAGAGAGACGTAGTGTGTTGATGGAAACGCAAAGTAAAATTAGCAGAGAATATCTCAAACAGTATTTGGAGACGGATATGGATATTCTTGTGGATAAAATTCACGAAGAATGGGATGATCTTTATGTTGGGCGTACTTGGTTTCAGGCACCAGATTTTGATGGAGTTACTTATATAAGTGGTGATACTTTTACAGCAAAGAATCAAGCCATAGGGGCAATACATCGAGGACATATAATAGAGAGTGAGTTATATGATCTTGTGGCAGTTACATAAGTAGATATATTTCAGAAATTTTGATAACAGAAGAGTATTTTTTTATCTTGGAGGACACATGACGAATGCAATGGAAAATGAGGTAAATTTTGAAGAAGCTTTGGAAAAATATCTTTCTCCTGAGGTACCGCAAGCCAATAGGGGAGGCCTTGTTCAGGGAAAAGTTGTTCGTATAACACCAGAATATGTTTTGGTCGACGTTGGATACAAATCTGAAGGGCAAATACCAGTTGATGAATTCAAAAATGTTGCTGGTCTCATTACCGTACAAGAAGGGGATTTTGTAGAGGTCCTCATTCTTAAAGTGAACGAAAAAGATGGTACTGTGTTTCTTTCGTATGATAAAGCGAAGCGTAATAAAGTATTTGAGATTTTAGAAAAGAAAATGGAAGAGAAAGCATCTATAAAAGGCACGATTGTACGTCGTGTTAAAGGCGGATATGCTATGAACCTCTTAAACATTGAGGTTTTCTTACCTGGTTCTCACGTAGATCTTAGGCCAGTGCATGATATGGATGCTTTGTTGGGTAAGGAAATTGAAGTTATCGTTTTGAAAATTAATAGAAAAAGAAGCAATATTATCGTTTCTCGTCGTGTCTTACTTGAAGAACATAAATCTGCTAGGCAAGATGAACTATTATCTTCTTTGTATGTTGGGCAGGTGATTAAAGGAACAGTGAAGAATCTTACAGATTATGGTGCTTTTATCGATCTTGGTGGTTTAGATGGATTATTACATATTACAGATATTTCATGGAAAAAGATAAAGTATCCTAAAGATGTTCTTATTGTTGGAAAAGAATTAGATGTTAAAGTATTGGAGTTCGATAAAGAAAATTCTAGAGTTTCTCTTGGAGTCAAACAACTTGTAGAGGATCCTTGGCTTTCCATTCTAGAACGCTATCCTGTAGGGACATGTTTAGAGGGTAAAGTAACAAATATTGTCGATTACGGGGTTTTCGTTGAGATGTTTGAAAATATTGAAGGACTTGTTCATATATCTGAAATGTCTTGGACAAGAAAATTGCGACATCCATCTCAGATGGTTAAATTGGGTGATATTGTTGATGTTATTGTTTTACATACTGATATAGAGAAAAAACGTATATCCTTAGGAATGAAACAAGTTTATGAGAATCCTTGGGAAATTGTAGCGAGATCCTTTCCAAAAGGAACTGTTATTGAGGGTGTCATAAAAAATATTACTGATTTTGGTATGTTTATAGCTATAGAAGATGGTATTGATGGCCTTATTCATGTTTCAGATATAAGTTGGACAAAAAAAATTAAGCATCCATCAGAATTATATAATTTGGGTGATTTTGTTCAAGCAAAGGTTCTTCTTGTAGATAAAGAAAATGAAAAATTTACTCTTGGTATAAAGCAATTAGAGGAAGACCCTTGGCTTGATATTCCTTCACGATATCCTGTTGGGACTATACTTAAAGGAACTATTTCTAATATAACCGAATTTGGTCTTTTTGTTGGAATAGAAGATGGTATTGAAGGTCTTGTTCACATTTCAGAGATTAGTAATAAAAAAATTAAAGATCCTGCTGCATTGTACAAAGAAGGAAATTCGATAGAAGTTCAGGTTATTCATTCCACTGTAACTTCTAGTGAAAAGAAGCTAGGGCTTTCTATTAAGAGATGTTCAGAAGATGATTTTTCTTCAAATACAAAGAGTGCTTCTTTTTCTAAGAAACAACATGCTGGTACTGCTGGACAGGGTGTTTTTGGCGATACATTAATGGAGAAATTGATTGGGCGTGATAGATAATTATAAATATGTTGTGTAATAACCAAGGTTTACAAGGAGGAATTGCTTTCTTCTTAAAGTATATTCTTTAATCTATCTTGACATTCGTTTGTATTGTATTATCTTCTTCTGAGTGCATTCGTGCGTTTTGCATATATGGAGGGTGTTATGGGTAATCCTATTCGAAATAATCGTGCTGGCGGAGCTGTTTTCTTAATGGAACACCTTTTGTCTCAAAAGCCTTCTCAGAAAGAAGGTGTACTTCAGGAAGAAGGTGTACTCACGAGTAAAGCTGTAAAATTATTGTCAAAAGAAACGAATTTACTTCCTTCCGCTTTTGAAGGCACTACTTGGGGTGATCTTTCTGTGGAACATCTTTCTCTTTTATATAAGGCCTTTTCTTCTCGTTCTCTGTACACTTCTTCAAGTAATGCATTAAGACAAAATAGTCTTTCATTTACTTCTAAATGGAAAAATCTGCCAAAATTTTTGGGGGCTTCTACTGCTAAGATGAAAAAATATAGCGGTGCTTCAGACAACGTAGCTCGGCTATTGAAGAATTATTATGCTGAGCAGCCTAGTGCAGATTTGCCGCTTATGAATACGCTTATTGATGCATATATGGGGAATATGAAGGGTTCCAGAATATGCTCTTTGAAAGATGCTTGTAATATAGCAAATGTGATGGATTCTGTCCTTGCTCTCTCTCTATCTGTGAAAGAGAGTAACAAAATAAGAGCGGACGAGCCTTCTAATGTAGGAGCATTAGGTAAAGAAGATCTTCTTCGTATGGATTTATATAGGAAATTACAAGAGATTGTCCAAGCTGCCGAAAAATACCCGCGTGCTTTAGTAAAGTTTTGTGACAAAATTGCTAAATATCTTTCTTCTTCACATTCACCTTTGATGGGGGCCAATCTTTCTACTTTAGAAGCAGATTTTGTGCCAAATTCTATTTTGTCGGCAGCAACTTCTAGTAAATACTGTACTTCTCTTTTAGAAAAGTCTGATGATTCCGCTTCGTTAAAGAGGGCATTAAGAAAAACTCATTATGCTCAAGCTGTACTGTCTACATTTGATAGTAGTACATTTTCTGGGAGTATCATACAAAAAACAGCAATAGTTGGGGCACTGGCTACTGCTCCGTTGATGTTGGGTGCTTTTCCTGTCTTTAGTGGTTTGTATTTTACAATATCTGTTCCTGGTGCTGTGACAGCTGCTATCAATGCTGGTTTGGTTTCAGGTTTTACTGCAGGGATGGCTACTTCTGCGACTGTCGCTGGTGCTGGTGGTGCTTCAACTCTTTTAGCTGGGTTTAAGAAAAGATGGTCTGGAGGAAGAAAGGATTTAAGAAGAACTCCTTGTAGTAGGCTTCGAAATAGATGGGGATACACTAGTAATAGTGCAGACAGGATTTTCAAAGAGGCTCGTGGAGATGAATCACTTCGTCATAGAACAGTTTCTGATATGTCCAATACTGGGATCGTTTCTTTTCTCACCTCCGTAATAAGACATCGAGTTGACAGTATACTAGAAGATCCTAGTGCTTCTCATGAGGAGAAAGTAGATGAATTACTAAAAGTGGGAGAAATGCAGCTCAATAAACCAGAAGTACTCAGATATCTTACTCTGCAAGGTAATTTATGCCGTTCTCTTTTAGAAGGAGCTCAAGGTAATCTTGAACAAGATCTCGCAAGTCTTCTTTCTGAAGAGAATATGGGTATATATTCTAATACAGTGGAAGAGATACAAGCTGGAAGAGAAAATACTCAGAGTCTGAGAGGTCAAAATGCGGCACTAGTAACTGTGCTTCTTTTACTATTCTTACGATCTCGAGTTTCTTCTTGTTATGGTAGCGACTCCATTTTAACAACAAATGGCATAATTTTGTCTTTAATAGAAAAGATAGTTCAAGGTACTAGATCAAGGTCTGGCTCTAGGCATAGCGTAGATTTAGTGCCCCTTCAAAGAATAGTATCTGCTACTCAGGTTGAAGATAATTCTTCAGAAGAAGAAGTCCAATATGACTCAACTGAATTCTAATATCTTTAATACCTGTTTTATATGATTAGAAATTCCTTTAGTCGTGTGTTGACTTTATCGAAGAAGCTATCTTTTGTGAAATTTCCGTTTTTATCTTTCGTTCCTGCTTTAGTTTTTGTCAATATCTCAATGCCTTCTTTTATAGTTGCAGTTGGATAAATAGAAAATTGTTTATTCTTAATAGCGTCTAGAACATCTTTATTAAGAGTTAAGTGTAATATATTGTCTTTTGGTATAATAACGCCTTGTTTTCCCGTTAATCCATTGGATTGGCATAGAGCAAAAAAACCTTCAATTTTTGTATCTACACCACCAACGGCTAGGATTTCCCCATATTGACTAATTGCTCCAGTAATAGCAATTTCTTGAGATAAAGGAATTTCTGCTAATGCTGAAAGTAGTGCAATAAGTTGTGCACAAGATGCAGAATCTCCATCTACTTTACTGTATGCTTGTTCAAAATAATAATAGGCCTGTAAACTGAGCCCTTTATTATCTGCAAACATTTGTAGTAAATAACTTTGAATAATTAATGTTGCTTTACTATGTATTTCTCCCGTCATATTCACAGCTTTTTCTATATTAATAATATTTTCTTTAGGAGAGCTTGTTCTTCCTACAGCACATGAAATTTTGTGAACAACACCTAGAGTAAATTCATGATACTCTATAATTCCTAATGCGTTAATTATTCCTATAGTTTCTCCAGATGTTTTTAAGTGTAATAAATTTGTGTTATATTCCTCCATAAATGTTTCTTCTATTAAATTATTTCTAAAGCGTTTCTTTTTGATACTTTCTTCAACATGTTCTTCACAAACAATATAAGAATTATAAGATTCTGCAATGGTGGAAGATTCCCTTAGTATATTAATATATTCTTGGGTATCGAGACTTATTTTACATTGATTGTGGACAAGTTTTGCACCATATCGCAATAGAGTAATAATTGCTTCCTTTGTGAAATGTAATAATTCATATCTTTCTATAATACGGAGAAAATATTGTAATAACGTTAGAATATTTTCATCAGTATTTTTAACAGAAGAAATAAATTGACCTTGTATTGGAAAAATGTTCATGAAATATTCTTCTGTCTCTTCCAAAAGAGTATATTGTTTTTCTTTTGCCACAAGGAGTGTTTTAAGGTGACATTTTTTTAAGGCTGTGGTGATAGAATCAAAAGAATATATTTCTTCTGGGTAATTTGGGAAACTTATTGAATAATCTTTTGCATAGATTTTTTCTAGAAATAATTTTAAAGATTGTGGATAACGTAATAAATCTGAGACATTAAGAAGAAGTATACCTCCAATTGCTTGATGAAGAGACCCTGAAACGAATTGTTTTGCAAAATTATATCCTATACTATGTTCAGTAGAAGAATCCCTTTTACGGTATCCCAATAAATTTGAAAATGTAGGCTGTTGTTCTCTAACGAAGGGTATTGTCGTTTGCTTGTCATTATTCACAAAAATATTTATTTGATAACGTTCCATCCAAATTGGGTGGAGTGTAGTATTGATATTATCGTGGCTTTCTAAGAAATATTGATTATTTAATAAATCATCTTGCATATCCTCAAAATATTTTTTCAGTGTATTATCTTTATCTTTATAAGTTTTTTTCATATAACTTATATTTTTTTCAATAGCATCTTTTAATTCTTTTCTTTGGGGAGCATTTTTTTCTTTTTTAATAGATTCATTAATTTGTCTTAATTTTTTTAATTCTTTAGAAACACGTTCAATAAAAGTAATCTTTTCTTTTTCAGAATTGTTTTTTTTGTTAATAGAATAAATATTAAGTTCATTTGTTTCATTATGTATGGTAATATTAAAATCATTTGCTTTTGCAATATTCTTTATTTCTTCATTGAGTAAGTCTCGCACTTTAAATAAAGAATCCAATTTTGAAGAAATTTCTTTATTCTTATATAATTTATTTTTTTCTCTTTCTATTTTGTGTAATACTGTATATAGAGATTTCTCAAGACGTATCCCCATGCCTTTTGGCAAAAGCACTGCCATAATATCTGAAGGATTAGTAAAGTTGTTTAAAAGAATAATATCCTGTATGGATACATAAGGTTTATTTATTTGTGTAGAAATAAATCTTTCAATTTCTTCTAGATCTTCTTCCTGAGTGGATGTGAGAAGTGCGTTATATAAATTCCCTTTTGTATTAATAGCCATTGTGATGGCATCATAAACTCTTTTTTGTGGAAGAAAGGAATTGTGATCTTGAGTGAGATCTTTCGTGCTTTTCCATGTAAATAATAAAGGTGTGTATTCTATAAGAATATCTTCAATGCTAAGTGGAGCATGTTCCATTATAATATCCCCTAAGATATAGTATTCCATATTATAAAACTATTTTCTAATGTAGGGATATTATAATGTACATGAAGAACTATAGTAAAAATATCGCTAGTATACTACTAGAGATATCTTACTATACTGTGAAAAAAGGATAATATTAGTATCTTGGTGGAGCAGTGCGCGCACGCATTGTTCCTACATAGGCAGAAACGGCTTCTAATTCGTCATAACTCATCTTTGATACAACATCAATCATAGCTCTTTCTTCATAATTAAAGAAATCATCCTCAGTTTTATATTCTACTAACTCTTCAAATATTTTTTGTGGATGCATATAGGCAATAGGTTTTACATCCCTTCGAGGAGAATTAGTTCCTGTTGCTCCGTGGCACCTCATACAAGAGGATTTATAAATTGCTTCCCCTCTTTGTATGACAGCTGGACTTGGATTCATTACTGTCGGAGAATAAAAATCTTTCGCGAAAAGATTTTCTGTAATAATTACTAAAAAAGCAAGTAAAGCAAACAAGAGATATAACTTCTTCATTAAACTTCTCCAATTGTATTCATTAACAACATTCAAAAAATGCTATCGTTTGACATTATATCTTTCTTTGGAATAGAGTCAAGAAATAATAAATATTTTGATACAAAAATACTTGACAAAAATTAATTTTTTATTGATAATATTTCGAAAACTTGCATATATAAGGATGTTAAATATGTTTTCTATAACAAAAGATGCTCTTACAGAGCTAAATGCATATTTTGAAGGTAAAGATAAACAGCCTATACGTGTTTTTCTTGCCACTGGCGGTTGTAGTGGTCCTCGTTTAGCTATGTCTATCGATGAAGCTACTGACGCTGCAACAGATTCTATATTTGAAGAAGATGGCTATACTTTCTGTGTTAAAACAGATTTGTTGAGTTCCATTAAAGCTATTTCTATCGATTCTAATGAAATGGGATTCACAATAGAAAGCAAAGAACCAATCCCGAGTGCTGGAGGTGGATGTGGTGGATGTGGTGGCGGGTGCCACTAGTTAAAAATATGATTATCTATAATAAGAAGATAAGTATCTTTCTTATTATAGATAATCTTTAATAGAATGTTTTATTTGTGAATATGGGTAATTATGTCGTTACGTGGCTAGTTACTATTTTTTATCTATTTTTTCCGATCTCTTCATCTGTATCTATAAATATGAGAAAAATATAACAGTAATGCTTGGCTTTTCTTGAATCACAAAACAGTGTTTATCCTATAAATAAAAAATTAATCTTGCTTTATAGTATTAGATTCTTATTTTCCTCATCTCTAGGAAGACAGTTTTATTGTACCAATATTGGAATAAAATTATTAAGAAAACGGTAATAGTTGGTTGAAGGTACCAGCTGTTATCTTTAAAAAATTATAAAAAATCTTCTGGTATTTTTGTTGTGTATTTATATTTTCCTTTTTCTATTGTGCCAAAATCGTTCTGTATGCAGAGTGCTTTTGCTGGCACTGTTGTTATCATAGTAAAAATCTCCCCATTTTGTATCTGATACTCTTTTCGTAAAAAACGTGCTTCATTCCAAAGTGAAAGGTCATCATTAGATGCTAAACTGTCTGTACCTAAACACAGTGGAATTTTTGCTTTTTTTAGGGATAAGTATGGTGCTTTACCAACAGAAATGTATTCATTTGATCTTGGGCATAGACAAACAAAGACGTTACGATCTGATAGTATGGTAATGTCCTTTTTAGAAAGATGCACACAATGGACTGCAATTGTTCTATTGTCTAAAAGAGAAAGGCTATCTGCATATTTTACAGGTGTTTTCTTTATTGCTTTGTATGATTTTGGAACTAATCTCTCTTGTAATAATTCTGCAAATTCCCCTTTACCTGTATGCAGAAATTGTAATTCTTCTTCATGTTCAGATAAATGTAAGGTAAATACATTATTTTTTTTTCGTGTATATTCTTTTGTTTTTTTCATAATATCAGGTGATGTAGAATAGAGTGCATGACCAGCAAAAGAGATATTTGAATAGCAAGTTGTGCTATATTCTTCTTGTAATTCTTCTTTTATATATCCTATTTTTTCTAAAAACAGTGTGTGAAATAGTGTATATTGAGAAAGTATCTTAGATAACTCCATTACTGAACTGATACTAGCACTATAAATAGTCTCCTGCATAGTGGATAATCCATATTCAAGATTATCAGTATAAGAATACTTTTTATTATTTTCTTGAATAACAGAGCGTACCCAAGGCAAAAAACCTTTACCTCGTATTGTTTTCTGATATAAGTAGTTTATATCAAGATGAGTATGAGCATTAATAAGAGCTGGTAAATATGCACCACATGTTTTTTCCAAAACAAGAGAAGAAAAAAAAGAATTTTTAAATGTCCTATAGGGCATGACTGCAAGAATACGTGAGTTTTTTGACACAACAACAGTATCTCGTTTCCACTCATTATTTTGTGGATTGATAAGAATTCTCTCATAATATTGTGCAGACAACATCACAAGAATATAACCTTTGTATAAGAAAATATCAATTAAAAATACAAGGCGATTCTGTATTTATTTTGCAGACACTCGGTATTCTTCACCGTATAATAGATAGAGTAATGAATAGTATGTCGATATATAGTAACTATTTAGGAGAAAGGGCATCTGCACGTGCATCAAGTCGTTCTACCAATGCTGCCAAAGTGGTAATAATCTTATGTTTCGTGTCTACAGCCATTGGAGGTTTCTCATCTACATCTTCTAACTCTGTCACCATAGAATTAGTACCAGACAGTAATAGCGTATTTTCGATGGAAGAAATAATTTCTAAAAGTTCTTCACCTTGTTTTTTATTGATACTTTTTTCATATAATTCTTTATATATAATAAGAGCTTCCTCAAAAGCACCTTGCTCTAATAACAAATTTGCCATAGAGCGTGTACGTACCGTTGGCTCGCAGAGTTCTTCTTGCGTGTTATCTTCTTCTTTTTGTATCTCAAGAAAAGTATCTTCTCTATTGTCCCATTTCTTTTTTGATGTATTAGGTTTTTTCATTCCTTTTAAAGCTTGAAATCCATATTGAATCACAGTATTAAGAGAAATATTTTCATTATTTAGTGCGGAAGAAAGGAGAGAAAGGGCTACAGACATATCACCATTTACAGCAGAAATTTTCTCATTCCACGCCCTCAAAAAAGTACTATAAGAAGAAAAAATTGCAATAATCTTTTCTATGTGTTCTTCTTGTTCTGTATGGTATCCCTTACTATATAATAATTCAATTAATAAAAGCCTTGCTTCGAAATGTTCTGGATTGAGAACAATACCTTTTCGTAACACATCGATAGCGTCATCTTCATTAGAATTCACAGATAGTAACTTTGCTAATGGAAAAAAAATTTTAGAAGCTGGTTCTATAAGAAGCATTTCTTTATAAAGAGTTATTTTTTCTAGAGACATTCTATTCTTCCTCAAGAGAATTTATTTCAAAAATATATAAAATTTCATTTTTATCAAGAAGATGAATCTTTGATTTTGCTTGCTTTAGGATATACGGGACATCTGAACGCAAAAGACGTATTTGTGCACTGATATCCAATGTCTCTTCTTCAATACGTTGTACGATATTTTTAATATCTTGCATTTCTTCTTTTAGCAAAAAATATGCTTGAATACCATTTTCGCCAATAATTCTTAGTAAAAAAAATACTCCCACAATAAAAAGTGATATAAAAAATATTCTTCGCACCATAAAATTACTGAAAATTCCTCAAGCTTTTTGTAAAAACATCTTCAAATATTGGGTGTTCTGTAAATTCTCGTAAAAAATGTTCAGTAACACTCTCTATCCGTAACACTTCCTCCTCAGAAAGATTCACAGTATCAATCTTTTTCACAAAATTTTTTAAGAGATTTAATTCTTTAAGAAAAGATGTTTCTAATTCTATACGTTCTATTTCTACTTCTAAATCAATAATAGTCTGTAAACATTCTTTTAATCTACACTTTAATACATAGGACATATTATTCCACCATTAAAAACATACCAGCGCCGAGTATAACATATCCATAATATTTATACAATATTTGTTGTAGAAATTTTTTGATAATACTCATAAATATATTTTGTAGCAGAGAAAAGACTGACAAAAAGAGATAAATAAAGGATAGGAAGAGCTAATCGAGAAGGATTTATGAAAAAATAAGGATAGTGGAGAATGAGCATAGTTATTGCCGTACATTGTAGTGCCGTTTTGAACTTACCCCATGTATCAGCGGGAATTATGTGACCTGATTCTGCAGCAATGGCACGTAGACCCATTATAACAAATTCTCGAACGAGTAAAATAATAACGATCCATGGTTGAACTCTATTTAAATGCACTAACATAATTAATGCAGAAAATGTCAAAATTTTATCTGCAACTGGGTCAAGAAATTTTCCGAATGTAGTAATAAAATTATATTTTCTTGCTAAATAGCCATCTAAAATATCTGTAAGCGCCACAAAAACAAAGACGATTGCAGCCAATAAAGATGTCCACTTATATGGATAGTATAGCAAAAAAACAACAATAGTGGTCATGAATATTCTAGAAAGGGTAATCTGGTTTGCTATATTCAAAATATTAGACAATAGTCCATTTCTCATAGATGTCCTCTTAGAGTGAGAATTTTTGATGCACATTCTAACAGAGATTTTCAGTGTAATCAAGAATTTTCTTACTTATCTGAATATAAGATTCCTTAGCAAGACTAGATTCTGAATACTCGACAAGAGCTTTTTGGTCTTCTGCTGCCTTTTTTGCGGCTAGATCTAGTGGAATAGCTCCTAGAAATGGAATTTGCTCTATTACAGAAAGCTCTCTACCTCCATCTTTACCAAATATATCTATTTCACCAGAACAATGTGGACACGTAAGACTACTCATATTTTCTATAAGTCCTAAAATTGCTATTTCTGAAGAATATGCAAAACGAATTGTTTTTCTTACGTCAGCAAGTGCAATTTCTTCTGGGGTAGTTACAATAATGGCACAAAGTTGATCTATCGTTTGAGAAAGAGTTAATATTTCATCACCTGTTCCAGGAGGGGTATCTACTATAAAATAATCGAGTTCCCCCCAAGCCACATCTTTTAGAAAAAATTGGATTGCAGAATGTTTTTTGGGTCCACGCCATACAATCGGGCTATTTTCATCTTCTAAAAGATATTGTACGGAAAGAATAGATAATGTATCATTGTACTTTGCTGGAAGAAGTACCGTGCCATTCTCTACGTATTTTGGTGCTGTCTTTGTTTTTAACAATGCTGGAACACTTGGACCATGTAAGTCTAAATCTAAAAGTCCAACCCTCTTACCTAACAAAGATAATTGTACGGCAAGATTAACACTGACAGAACTTTTCCCGACACCACCTTTACCGCTCATAATAACAATTTTATTTTTCATATTTTTTAATGAATTGGATAGTTTATCCTCTTCTTTTTTCTGCGTAATAGCTTGACCAAGATCATGATATTGTTGAGTATTATTCATACCATATCCCCTATAAGTTTTATAAATATAGTAAGGCTATAAAACCACCAAAAAGCAGTAGTGTAAATAACAATAACAATATTCCTAGATGTTTTTGTGCAAAAACCCTCATTTTCTCGTTTACCATCCTTGCCAGAAAAGCAATTATAAAGAAACGAATGCCTCTTCCAAAAAATGAGGTTATAATAAATGGCACTATGCCAAAGCCAAGTGCCCCCGTTGTTATTGTTGCAAGCTTGTAGGGTAGAGGAGTTAATCCAGCCACAAGCAACGTAAGGACACCATATTGTTCAAACCATATTGTGGCTTTCTCATGAATATCCTGCAATCGGTATGTCTCCACAAGTTGAAGGCCAAGGGTATCCATAAAAAAAAGACCTATATAGTATCCAATAATTCCACCAAGGACTGATGCTATTGTGCAACCAAATGCATATCTATATGCTTTTTTTTTATCGAGAAGACACATTGGAAGAAGAATTGTATCTGGCGGTATTGGAAAAAAAACCGATTCAATACAGGAAATAAGCCACAGAAAATATTCTGCATAACGCGTTCTTGCAAGATTTTCACACTTCTTAATATATTTTTCTTGAATACTCTTTATTTTGCTCATTAAAGAAACGAAGACCTCATATAAAATAACCGTTACATTCCACGAGGATACTACTCTTTTTATTTTTTGTAAAGAAGGAAATCTATTCATATTCCATTCAATATTGACTTTATGTTAAATATAGGTTATAATCCGTGCCATTGTTTCCTATAACTTGTGGAGTGCATATGAGAACTCTTCTTATTTTTTTTCTTCTACAGTCTGTATGTCCTGCAAATTTCGTGTTCGCACAAAATGCTACTACTGAACTGCTCTCTAAAGTACAAAAACATTATGAGAAGTATACTTCCTTTTCTGCTACGTTTAAGCAAGAGTTATTTAATCCGGAAGCAGCCTTAAAAGAAGAAAGAGTTGGCGAATTTATTTTTGCACGTCCGCTTCGTGTATTCTGGAAAACAACACAACCAGCTGAAGAATATGTTGTTGTTTCAGATTCTGTCATCTGGAATTATGTACCCCAGGATAATGCCGCATACAAATATCCTATATCAATGCTCGATGATTTTGTTATCTTCATACACATTTTAACTGGAAGGGCAAACGTTGTAGATAATTTTATTATTTCTAAAGTTGAAACAAGAGCTAGTAGTAAGACATTTTTTATGCAACCAAAAGAAGAAAATCCTAATGTTACCTCTATTGAACTCACTGTTTCTTCTGTAAATTTCGAAATAGAATCCATAAAAACAAGTGATTTTTATAATAATACAAATACTGTCACTATAACGTCTATGAAAAAAAATATTCCCGTGGAAAGTAGTATATTTTCTTTTATTCCAGCCGCTGGTGTGAGTATTATTGATAATACATATGATGTTATTGATGGTGGTCAAGAATAATATATGAAGTTTTGGGCAATTGTTCTTGCAGCTGGCTCTTCAAGAAGGTTTACTCATGGTAATCCTCAACTTTCTCCCAAACAATTTATTACTTATAAAAATGATCCATTATATTGGGAAAGTATAAAAATATTCTCTGCTATTCCCTCTATTTGCGGTATTACCATCGCACTTCCTGAAACATATTTTCTTTTGGAATCTGAAAGAATACGTACACGTTCCTGGGGACTTCCTGTGCATGCTGTTATTGGTGGTAATTCTCGAGTAGAATCTATGAGTAATGCACTAAAAACAATAACTTCTCCAGAAAAATATATTCTTATTCACGATGCAGCAAGGCCATTTTTTACACCGCAATTGATACAAAAACTCTGTAATACTCTTATGGAGAATAGCAATATTCATGGAGTTGTTCCAACACTACCATTATCTGATACCATTAAAGAAGTTACTGATAATTATGTTGTCCACACTCCACAACGTTCGTCATACCATTTTGTACAAACACCACAGTTATTTATTAAAGAATCACTTGAACAATCATTGTACTGTTTTCTAGAATCTCACTCTTATGTAGCAGAAATAACAGATGATGCAATGTTACTTGAAAGAGCTGGTTTTACTATTATGACCTGTTCTGGTGAAGAAAAGAATAAAAAAATCACGTATACGGAAGACCTTATTATGGTAGAAGAAACAGCACTAAAAAAATATTCAAGAACACTTATGGGTTATGATGTACACGCATACACAAAAGAAGAGGGTGCAAGAGATTTTATATTGGGAGGTATTGCCATAGACACCACTTATAAACTTAAAGCACATTCTGATGGTGATGTTCTTCTTCACGCAATAATAGACGCCTTGCTTCCTATTCTTGGAGAAGGTGATATTGGACAAGTTTTCCCAAATACAAAAAAAGAATATGATGGTATTTCTTCCGCTGTATTACTTACTGAAATTATGAAAAAAATAGATGACCTCGATATAACATTATTACATATCGACACCACAATAGTAGCACAACTTCCTGTTATCTCTCCTTATATAAAAAGAATAAAAGAAAATATTGCATATTTGCTTGGACTCGCCACAACAAATGTTAGTATAAAGGCCACAACAGAAGAATCTCTTGGTTTTACTGGAGAAAAAAGAGGAATAAAAGCATATGCACTCGTTACTTTTTTGTAAAGTATAGGTTATTGACTTTCTTTGTAAAAGGTACTACATTGTTTCGGGTGTTATATCTCTACATCTTTTCTTTTATCATAGAGTACTAACAGTGCTGCCGTTTTCTTAGTATACGGTTAAGTACTTAATTTAAGTAAGATATTTTACTACGTTATTGTGGTGTACTGTTTTTTATACTGTTATTCCCTATTGTAAGATCTTTTTTTGACGATCACGTACTTTCATGCTTCCCTTTAAGGAGGAAAATATTATGAACAAAGCAACTCTCTCTCGTCTAACATTTGCGCTTACTAAGAATACTCCTGGTGCTCACCATAAAGGGAAATACAATGTTTCCTCAACCCAAGGAAGAAAAGTAACTCCTCGTGTTGTTTCTGCGCCTATGCGAACACTTGTTCAGAATAACACATCTTCTCACACTGGTGTTCCTTTTCAGAAAAATTTACACAGCTCTTCTCTTCTCAACCAAGTACAAGCCGAGGGAATAACTGGGATGTCGAGCTCCTCTCTTCCAAGAAGATTGACATCTTCATCTACGACACAAAAATCTGAATCAATGCAAAATGCCAAAATACTTTCTGAAAATCAATTACCTACCACTTCAGTTTCTTTATGTAAAAAATATCTTACAGAAATGAAAAATACATTACTTGATAAAAAATCTGATAGAACAGCTGGCTCATTAAATAAAATTACTAGTGCTGCATTAGATTCAATGCAGAGATCTTTTGGTCCAGATACACCAAAAGACGCTATTTTACGTAGTTCTGATGGAATGTATACAGTCAAGGTTTCTCTTTATCAAGTGGTTTCTATTAGCAAAAAATCTTCTAATGGTAGAGATTTTACCATTCAATCTGGATCTGGTGGAGAGTTTGAAGTAGGGTATGTCTCTCAAAATACTGGTAAATTAAATGGTAAAGGAACACGAGATGGTGTGCCTGGTAAATATCATGAAGGTGTTTTCACTTCCGTAACACACAAAAGGGTACCGTTGCCTATACCACAAACATCTGCACAGATAGAACCTCTTGTTCAACAACCTATAAGCAGAGCAACAGATATGGTATTGATTGCACGAAATTCCCCTGCACGTGTTGTTGAAAAAAATATTCCTGCTAATGCTCCTATTGACACTAAAACAGAAGAGAGTGCATATATATTTAGAACGGCATTAATGAATTCTGTTTCACAAAGTGTATTTAATCCTTCAACACAACAGAAGGCAACATTTTCAACATTTAAAGGTATAAATAATAACACAATGTCATTGCATGTAATTGGAACAACGTTAGATGACACAGAGGTATAATGCTATCTCTTTAATCACACTATTTTAGTATGGGTGTTGAAGAAGGAGAAATTGATTCCGTTAAGGAAAAAAGAGAAAAAGGATATACATGTGCACAAAAAATACTTTGTGTGTATGTATGTATGCACTGCCTATAAAAGGGATATAAAAATAAGAACAGTTCCCAAGACAATATTATTAAAGTTAACATAATTTACATTATGTGACATTTGTGGAAGGACGAAGAATTAAGGTATTCTCGTTATTACTCCGTCCAATTATATAGCATTTTTACACGATTACAAGAACAAGAAAAAATCCATCAACCCTTCAAAATAAGATGTCATTTCAAATTGTTGATATATAATATAATCCATAAATAAATAATGGGGATAAAATACTTGTGACAATTCCATTGATAACAGCAATAATAATATATTTTTCGCCACTTGCTTTTATAATAAATGGAAGGCAAAGATCCATTGAAGAAACACCAGCCGCTGCAATTGGTCCAAGAGGGCCAAAATATCTTGCAAATACCCAAGAAAACAACATAGACCATACTTCCAATAACATATTTGTAAGGAGAATAAGAGTACCTAGATTGAATGAAAATAATTCTCCAACAATAGCACTTGACAAACTGTAATACGAAAAACCACTAGAAATAGCAAGTATTTCTAGTAATGGCATGTCAATTATGAAGGGAATTGTGCATGCAGAAAAAATAAGTGTAGTGCATGCAGTTATAATAGGAAAATACACTGTTTTTAACCCATAATATCGAATACCCTCACCAATTTCTTTGCTTGCACCAATACTTATTCCACCACACAACAAAATTATTGTTACTATACCTGAAAGTATTGGTTTAATAATCTCTGTGTTGAATAAACCCGCTTGGCCACAAAGTATACCTAAAATAAACATTGTACAAATCTTTAAACTTGTTATCACAAAACCTCCACGCTTTGCTGACGATAGCATATTGTAAAAAAAAAGTATATTTTTTTATCACAAGATTTACTTAAAAATGCTTTACAATCTTTTAGAAATATGTCATGCTCCGTTTGTTTACCTATTCTTTAATTCTTTCTTATTTAGTGGGAGGTTACTCAATATGCAAAAGAACGACACTACTCCCTATACTTCTTGGTCTCATACTAACCTTCTTGATATTTCACAACTGAATTTATCTGATATTAATACTATTTTCTCCTATGCAACTATGTTTTCTTCTTTACATGATGTAAAAAAAGATTTCTCTACTTTACTAAAAGGTAAAAGTATAACACTTTTTTTTGCAGAAAATAGCACAAGGACAAGACTTTCCTTTGAAATAGCAGCACAAAAACTAGGTTTGTATACACAAATTATTACTAAAGCAGGTTCTAGTATAGCAAAAGGTGAAAGTTTGCAAGATACTGTTCTCACTCTTCAAGCATTAAAAACAGATTTACTTGTTTTTCGCTCCGAATACAGCGGTGCTTCACAATATGTATCCCAGTTTATATCAATACCACTCATTAATGCTGGTGACGGAAAGCATGCTCACCCTACTCAAGCTCTTTTAGATCTTTTTACCCTTGCTATACATTGGAAGCATTCCTTTTCTGGAAAAATAGTGCTTATTGTTGGAGACATTCTACATAGTAGAGTCGCTCGTTCCGTTATTATGTTACTAAAAATGGTTAATATCACTATTCGCTTATGTGCTCCAAAAACACTTATTCCGCGATGGATGCGTTCTTTTCAGGCGGAGTATTATACTAATCTTAAGGAAGCAGCAGAAGGTGTTCACGCAATTATGGCACTACGACTACAAACTGAAAGACAAGATAAAGGTCTTATTCCTTCTATTAGTGAATACTATAAATGCTACGGCATTACAGAGCATATACTTTCTCGTGCAGATCCTTCTGTTTCAATATTACATCCTGGACCTATTAACCAAAATGTAGATATTGATGCATTTCTTGCAGTATCTGATAAAAGTCTTATTCTCAAGCAAGTTGAATCTGGACTTTTTGTTCGTATGGCATTACTGTATTTATTATTGGAAGATACTATACTTTCTCCAGAGGAAATCTTATTGTGAAAAGAAACTTTCTTATAAAAAATGCTCTCTATAAGACGGAGTATATTTCCCTTATTGTCAAAGATGGTTCTATAGTGAAAATTCTCCCCGCTACAGAATCTATTACAGACATTTCCTCCATTGAATCTGTTTTTGATGCTAAAGGATACTATATTTTTCCAAGTTTTCTAGATGTACACACTCACACAAGAGATCCTGGTTTTGCCCATAAAGAAACAATAGAAAGTGCTCTTACAGCAGCATTGCATGGTGGCTTTTCTGGAATATTTTGTATGGCAAACACTAGTCCTGTAAATGATACTCCAATTGTTACAAAATATATGCTTAATAAGGCACACGATATTTATCCATATGGCCCTTCATTATACCCATTAGGTGCTCCAACAATTGGTCTTAAAGGACAAGAAATGGCTCCTATGGCTGCCTTAAAGGATGCTGGATGTATTGCTTTTTCAAATGATGGTGCTCCTGTACTTTCTTCTCATATGCTACGTAGCTGTATGGAATATGCTCATTCTATTGGGGGAATGCTTATAGAACATTGTGAAGATTCCACATTTGGTGGGCTTCGCTCTATGAATGAGGGGGAAATGAGTACGCTATTAGGTCTTAATGGAGACCCTGATATCAGTGAATCTATTCATGTTGCAAGGGCAATTTTATTGTCTGATTATCTTCAAATACCCATTCATATTGCTCATGTCTCTAGTCATCGTTCTGTAGAATTACTCGCTATGGCTAAACAAAAAGGAACACTTGTTAGTTCTGAAACATGTCCTCATTATCTTTTCTTGGACGATTCTCATACTGCTGGGTATAACACCCTTGCTAAAGTCAACCCTCCCCTTAGAACTCCAAAGGATGTTCTTGCTTTAAGACAAGCTCTTAAAGATGGTGTTATCGACATGCTTGCTACGGATCATGCACCTCATACAGAACACGAAAAGAATCAACCTTTTGAATCTGCTCCTTTTGGAATATCTGGATTAGATACTGCTCTTTCTCTCTCCTGGCGTCTGATACAGGAGGATATTCTTTCCATAGAAGACATTATTCGTTTGTGGGTTATACATCCGCATCAACGATTTTCTCTTCAATATAATGATTTTTCTATAGGTGCTCCTGCTTCCTTTTTTATTTTTAATCCTCATATAGAATGGGCAATAAGCAAGGAGACTATGTATTCAAATGGAAAAAATACACCCTTTTTAGGACAAACGTTATTTGGAAGAGTTACTGATCATTGGATTAAAGGACATAAGGTACTCTAATGCATAACAAAGAAAAAATTATTGTTGCTCTTGATATGGATTTTATTTCTGCTCTTAAAATAGTAGATGAACTAGGGGATTGTATTTCTATTTATAAAGTAGGTCTTGAGATGTTTCTTTCATATGGGGAAAGAATATTACAAGAATTGACAAAAAGAAAGAAATATATTTTTCTCGATCTCAAATTCTATGATATACCAAATACTGTTTTACAAGCTTCTCGCTTTGCTATTTCTTATGATAATGTTCTTTTCTTCACACTACATGCAATGGGTGGTAGAAAAATGATTGAAGAAGTTGCTATGCTTTCTAAAAATACTCTAGCAAAACCTGTTCTCGTAACCGTTCTTACTTCTTTTAATGAAAAAGAATGGGAAATTGTTATGCCTCATTCCTCTATTGAAGAAAGTGTTTTACGAATGGCTTCATTAGCTCACGAATCTGGCGCTGCTGGAGTTGTGTGTTCACCAAAAGAAGCAATGTTAATTAAGAAATCAACATCACACCAATTTATTACTATCTGTCCTGGAATACGGCCGCTGCATACTAAAACAGAAGATCAAGAAAGAACGCTTACCCCAAAGGAAGCACTTGACCAAGGTGCTGATTATATTGTCATTGGAAGACCAATTACTCAGGCCGATAGTCCTGTAGAAGCAACAGAACAAATTCTTATGGGAATTTAGTTATACTATACAATTATTTGTCAGGAAATACAATGAATACACAAAGACATATTGCACAAATACTACTAGATACTGGAGCTGTCAAACTTTCTCCAAACACTCCGTTTACTTTTTCTTCTGGTATTAAAAGTCCCATATATTGCGATAACAGAGAATTATTGGCTTTCCCAGATAAACGAAATAGTATTGTTAATGCATTTCTTCAATGTATTAAAGATTCTTTTCTTTCTGCTGACGTTATAGCTGGTACTGCAACAGCAGGTATTCCTTGGGCTTCCTTTATTGCTCAGTCTTCCTGTTTACCTCTCTCTTATATTCGTTCTTCAGTAAAACAACATGGTCGAGCAAAAGTGTGTGAAGGTGCTTCCTTAAAAGGAAAACATGTTCTTCTTATTGAAGATCTTATTTCTACTGGTGGAAGTGTTCTAAAGGCAAAAAATATTGCTTTAGAAGAAGGAGCTCTTCATGTCGATATTCTGGCCATTTTTAGTTATAACTTACCGGAATCAAAAAATATTTTAACAGTGCAACCTTTTATTCTTTCTTCTTTTGAGGTTCTTGTTGAACTTGCTAGAGAAAAACATTTATTTTCTGTAGAAGAAATTCAAAAACTGTATACTTGGCAAAAAGAACGTCACAAATGAAATATGAAATTGTAATAGGAATTACAGGTGCTAGCTCTATTATATATGCATATGAATTACTTGCTGTTCTATCTTCTTTAGAAATTACTATTCATCTCATTATTTCTCCAAATGCATATCCTGTTATATACCAAGAAGCTCCTTCTTTTGTGTTTGGAACAGATCCAGTTAACGCTTTAAAAAAATACGCAACATATTTTTATAACTCTAAAGATTTTTCTGCCACAATATCTTCTGGTTCTTATCTTTATAATGCTATGGTTATTATTCCATGTTCCATGAGTACCTTAGCTCATGTAGCTCATGGTACTTCAAACTCATTATTACACAGAGTTGCCGATGTTTGCCTTAAAGAACGTAGACCTCTTGTTATTATTCCTCGTGAAACCCCTTTTAGCACTCTACATTTACAAAATATGCTCTCTCTTTCCCAAAATGGAGCCATTATTATGCCTCCTATTCCAGCGTTTTATCATCATCCGGAATCTATTCTTGATATTGTACACCCTTTTATATTACGTATTCTTGATATTCTTACCATTAAACACTCTTTATCAAAAAGATGGGCTGGTATAAGAAACACTACGACGGAGTAAATAGCTATAGTAATATCTTTTTTAGAAAGAACTGCACTTATTTTATTATCTAAAAAAAGAAATATTAGCCATATATTCCATAAAAGGTATTTTTCATTGTTTTGTATAATTGAGAAAATATATACTTCTAATAAAAAGACTAAAAACAAAAATACATAAAATTACTATTTTTCTCACATATTAGTATAAAATTATTAACAATACAGGATAGTAATTACAAGTTTAGTATACATGATATTCTACTTCATTTTTTATAACAGATTAACAAATACAATCCACTAATATAAGAAAGAATTAAAAAATAAACAAAGATGCAGTAAGATATTCCCAAAAGATTATAAAGCATTTTTTAAGTAAATTTTGTGATAAAAAAATATGCTTTTATTCGTAGTAAGTAAATATACTATCTTTATATAAAATAATTATAAGAAATTCTTTACACTTTTCTACAATATGAAATATAAAAAATATATATTTAAGAAAAATTGTTTCACTCAATATAAATCATATTTCTATAGTATATTACTAACAATCTCTTTTATTAAGAAAATTAAAAATGCTATTTATTCATCAAGCTTTGTCCTAAAATGGACTGTTTTCCAGTTTTTGCACCGAGGACATTGATAAAAAGGAGTATTTACTTTTAATCCACACGATGAACAAAAAAATCTTTTAATATTTTTTCCAGTTTCCATAAAAAAATGTAATTGTGGTGAGACAATATTCATATATGTTTTTGAAAGAGACATTGTTAATGCAAAAAGTTCACAATGAGCAGCCCAAAAATTGTTCTGGATTTGAAGAGACTTTACCAACATTTCTTTTGCTTTATCAAAGAGTTCAATACTACTATAAAATAAAGCAGTGTAATAATAAATAACGGCATCCTCATCATGTTCCAAAAGAATGTGTATAATCATAAGTACACGTTCTTGCATTTCTTCTTTAGAAAATGTGGTATTCTTTATGATCTCTAAACCTAATATATATTCTAACAAAACAAAATGCATTGATGGTTGTATTTTATCTAATGCTTTTTTTAGAAGTATTGTGTTCTCTTTTAGTGATCCATACTGTAAAGTATATTCTATCTTATATAACCATGCTTTCGGCATATCGGGTTCTATTGCAATAATCTTATTCAGTTTTTTTTGTAATGACACTGCAGTTTCTGTAGAATTTTTACATGCTTCTTCCAATAAATAAAATGCTTGCATTCTAGAATTTCCCAATTTTTTTGCTGTTATTACAGCCATTTCATAATTTTCTGAAAGTGCATAAATTTCTGCTAATTCATATGTATACTGATATTCTATACCACCAATTTCTTTCGCTTGTAAGAAAGAATTTAGTGCTCTGTCTATGAACCCTGCTCTTTTATAATCTTTTCCCAATTCAAAATAGACTCTTGCTCTTAAATCATTTGACATAGTAACCCGGGAAAGAAGTTGTGCATGAATTTGTACAGCTTTTTCAATATCTCCTTGCATTCGAT
This sequence comes from Desulfovibrionaceae bacterium, assembly GCA_051650105.1. Classification (GTDB taxonomy): domain Bacteria; phylum Desulfobacterota; class Desulfovibrionia; order Desulfovibrionales; family Desulfovibrionaceae; genus CAMWXW01. The sequence goes on along the minus strand of JBOFIJ010000009.1, from coordinate 31,796 downwards.
ACAAACTTGCTAATGCCAAATAAACTTCTTCTATTTTTACATCATTTTCTATAAGAGTATTTAACTCATCAATAGCCAAAAGAGTATCTGTAACAACTGGAGAAAAATTTTTCTTGCTACGTATACGATTTTTAAAAATTTTTGAAAATAATGTATTTAATGAAAACATTGTATCTTCTCATTGAGAGTTCTAATATTCATTCTGAAGTATTGGATAAAGAAGGTTCTTTATCATAATAATGAACTACATTATGCACTGGTAACTCTCTAAGAGATTGCAATTCTTTATCTTGCTCGATAATGCGTTTTTCTAATTTTCGTATTTTTGACTGCATTGAAAATTTATCTCTAATAGAAAAAACAGAGATAAAAATAACTCCCAAAAGAAATGTAAGAAGTAATAAAGCATATAACGGTATTACTGGTGTGAAGTATGGAGATGTAATAAAAGGATTAAATAATAATTGTACACCCATTGTTAACGTCTCATAATTTTGAGCAAAAAATAACGCAAATAAAACAAATACAGCGACGATAAAAAATGTTCTTAAATTTCTCATAGATTCCCCATTTACTGCATAAATTCCGTCTTTAATTTTATATAAGTTTCTCGTATATGTTCTGGCACTGTTCTTGTGTCTGCTAATACGGCTAAAAAAGAGGAATCACCTACCCATCTTGGCACAATATGAAAGTGTAGATGTTCCTTTATTCCTGATCCAGCTATTTCTCCAATATTTAGACCAATATTAAAACCAGAGGGTTTCACTATTTTTTCCAAAACTTGCACACTCTTTCTCTGCAAGGAATATATCTCCATATATTCCTTTTCTGTAATATCTAATATATTTGCTGTATGCTTGTATGGAACCACCATGATATGTCCACAATTATATGGATATTTATTCATAATTATAAAAGCATAGTTTCCTTTATAAAGGATAAGGCGATCCTCATCATCTTTCATTTCTTCTTGAGAAACACAAAAAATGCATTCATTACCTTCTTTAGGACGCAAAATATAGTCCATGCGCCAAGGAGCCCATAAATATTCCATCTCATTTTTCCAATAATAATTCTTCAGATAGTACTAACGCTATTATATATTGTGCTTCCCTAGAATATGCTTCTTCTACAAATATCATCTTCGTAAGTCTTTTATAAAAATAAGCACGCATCGACTCTTTTAAAAGTGGGAAATTATCACGCATACTCTCAAAAGAGACCAACACCTTACCTTTCCCAGTATAACACACTGTGAGAAAATCTTCAACCAGTTTCTTTTTTTTATCATCAACTAAAAACAATAAATATAAATGTACTATTTTTTTCTTATTAGACATTAAATCGTATACATATTCTCTTTCGTTATAGTCTTTTGTCATATATGAATAACGTTTTGTATACGATATTCTGCATTCCTCTATAAAAGATCGTATCGTACTATATTCTTCACTTTCCCATATATATTTCATATATTTCTTTACATTTTTTTTTGATCTACTGAGAAAATCTCCTGAAAATATGCAATATAATATATATATTTGTTCTTTTTTTGAGAAGATACTGCGATATTGTGTCTTTTTTAAATATTCAATGGAAGAAATAAGTTTTTTTTGCTCTTCTGCACTATACTCCTTAAAAAGAGCATTAATAATACCTTCCTGAATATATATAACTGACAATAAAAAAATATCATTTTTTTGATATGCCTTATCAATTTCTTTTTTCACACGCGAAGAAGAAATATCTTCAAAACACTTTTCCTGTAATGCTTCCCGCATATGCACATGTGTTTTTACTTCTATATTCATTGTAAATTGAGCGACAAAAGAAAGCATTCGCAAAATTCTTGTTGGATCATCATAAAAACTCCGCGCATGTATAACACATAATTTTTTATTCTTACAATCTTCCAAAGCATTTTTTACACCTATTGCTGTTAACTTTCTTGTATCTCCTTTAGTATAAAAATATATATATTCCATTTTAGAATCTATTTCACACGTACTATGTGTCCTATTTTCTTCTTTTTCTATAAATATTTGTGCAATACCATATCTATTTTCTTTAAATATAGTATCCATACAGTGTATTGCATCTCGTAAAGACATAGCAAATGTATTGCATCGAAAATCTCTTCTCAATATATCTTCTTTTATGGAATAGACGATCGTTATTTTTGGAGGCAGTGAACCTCGGTAACAATATTCTTCTTTTCTTGCATACGCAATATCAATATTCACAGTGGAAGATTCTGCTTTTATTGTAAAATATTCTCGAAAATATGTGCAATGCAAAGAAAAAAGTACCTTAATCTTCTCATAAATAACGAATAAGAGATCTTCAGGATCTTCCCTAGAAAGCTCTATAACAATATCAATATCATTAAATAACCCTTCATGTACTACTTTATGATTCATTATATATAATATGTAATCTCTAACTGAACCACCAACAAGATATGCTTTACCATTATACTTTTTACAAATACTATCTATAGTAGCGCATATATCTCGACACTCATTTATTGTATTCATGAAGTCCTTATTACAACAATATTATTGCTATTTACTGTATTCTTTACTTATCATGTGAGTTCATATTATTGTTATCTTTGCAATATACTACCAAAAAATATCTTCCATTTACAAAATATCATGTTTCGTATTGTAATATAGTATCAATATAATGAATAGTAATTGAGCTATAAATAACGTTAATTAACTATTTTTCTAGTATAACTGATAAAATAAATATGCTTAATTTTATCAATATCCATTTTCTTTGTATATTTAGTCTTCAAAAGAACATGTAGTATATTCTAGTTTTTTTAATAAATAATAAAGAAAATCACAAATCATCCACGGTTATAGCAGTATTTTTCAAATAACACGTTATAGTATCACAATATCTGTATTCATTATAGTAAAAACATAGTTCTTATCCTTAGAGTATTAAATAAATACATGTATCGTAGATTCATTCTGTACGAGGATTAAAAACAAAAAAGAAATGGAAATGCCCATAAAAAACATTATGCTGAAGAGAAAATCGTTGATGCGTATGTATACCCACAAACAAAAAGTATTTCTTAAATTATTATGAAAAGAATATATTTAGTAGTTACAGAGTATTAAAGAAGCATATTATATATTCCATATATGTCATAGGATACCCTATTTTTTCTTATTTGTTTACCATTTTTATTTCCTGCATACTGTTAAATTCATAAAGAAATTCTTGAAGAAATACTAAAAAAAGAAGATATAACGGGTAAAAAAAGCTCTATAGTCATCCACTTATTATATAACATATAACCATTTGAGGAAATAATTCCTCTTCTCAACAAGTTCATACTATTTCATATTCGTACTTATAGCGTATTTTTAAAATAATGACACAACAGAACTAATTTATACAAAAAGAGAGAATAATAATAAAAAATACGGAATGTCACCATACTTTCTCTCAATAACAATGGTATTTATATTATCTATATGAGGAAGAAAGCACTTCTTTTGATACTATTCTCTTCCTCATTACAATACAAAACATCGTATATAATAAAAAAATATGTATATTCTTAAACAATAACGTACACAGTTATTCGCTTCGTATTTGTTCGTTCTTTAATAGTTTATTTTTAAATAAATACGATGCATATTCATAATATGCAATAGCCTTTTTAATATCACCCTCTTTTTTATTTAACAATGGTGTTTGTTCTGCGAAAGATCTATTTGCATTTTCTTGCTTTACTATAAATTTTGGCTGTAAAATTGTTAAGACTGAATCTACTGCAGAGTAATATCCTAAGTTCTGATATGTACCAATAAAAGCTCGTGCTTTATCTATTGAAGATAAATTTAACACATCATACCCCATAAATGTGCTTTCATAAGAAACATTCAATATACTAAGTAATGTTGGAACAATATCTATTTGGCTTGTCAATGTAGTAAAATTCCTAGCTACTATATGTTTTGGGGAATAGATAAACATAGGAATATGGTAACGCTCAAGAGGAAGATCTGTTTTACCAGCTCCACCAGCGGTATGGTCCGCTACAACAACAAAAATTGTATTGTTAAACCACTCTTTTTTAGAGGCTTTTTCAAAAAAATCTTTTAAAGCCCAATCTGTATATTTGACAGCACCATGTCTTCCCTCTCCTGAAGGAATATCTATGCGACCATCTGGATACGTAAAAGGTCTATGATTTGATGTTGTCAATACGTGATAAAAGAAAGGGTCTGAAGAATTCCTTGAATCTATAGATCGTATTACAGAATCGTATAAACTTTCATCTGCAACACCCCAAGCATTAGAAAAAGCAATTTCTTCTTCAGGAATTATCACTCTGTCTGCTACAACATATGAATTATTTCCAAAGTAATAGTTCATATTATCAAAATATCCGTATCCACCATAATAAAAATATGTTTCATATCCTTTATCTTTAAGAACAGAACCCATTGTTATTAAACCTTCATTCTGAGGACGACGAACAATAGATTGTCCAGGTGTCGGCGGTAATGATAATGTTAATGCTTCTAGACCTCGTACTGTTCTTGTTCCAGTTGCATATAAATTTGAGAAAAACAAACTCTTTTCACTTAGTTCATCTAAAAATGGAGTAATATTGCGCACTTCTCCAAATTGAGCCATATATTTACTTGAAAGACTTTCCACAGAAATAAGTATAATATTCAAATTATTTTGTGGACCTTTAGCAATTCGTTTATGTAAAAAAGATAATGCTGAATCATCCGTAAAAATACCACCCTCTTCTTCAATATCTTTTTTTACTATGTTTGCAGCTTCCTCTAAGGCTATACTCTGGTAAAATTGACCATATCCTAACTCATTATTAAAAAATGCTGCCACAAACTCATAAACACCATTACCTGCTAAAGAGTTATTTATTGTATTTTGTGAAAAATTCTTCCAATTATGATTCACAATAAAGGATGTACTTATAATGAAAACACAATAGATAATAGGTATGGCTACTCTAGTAGATTGTTTTTCTTCCACACATAAAGGTATAAGATAATTCTTTATAGAAAAAAGAAGGCCTACTCCTATTATAGCAATAAGGCTTAATAATAATGGTAAAGGATAGCTTTCAACAATATTTTGAACAACTTCTTGTGTGTAAATGAGGTAATCTACAGCTATAAAGTTGAATCTACTTGTGAATTCCTCCCAAAAAACAACTTCTGATACAAAAACAAATAATATAAAAAATATTTGTATAAGCGCTATAAAAAATGTCACTTTCTTATACCATACTGTTGAAAGAGAAGTAAATGGGATACAAGTAATAACTAAAAACCAAGGAAATAATATATAAGAGATTGTTATTGTATCAAAAAAGAAACCAACAACAAAAGAACTCATTAATGTTATTAGGGAAGAAAAAACACCTTTTTCTGGAGTAAAAAATATGAGTACACTTCTTAACACAATACCAAGCAATATATAAATACTATAAAAAGTACATAACGGAAAATAACGAAAATGTGAAAATTGTATACGCATTTATGACTCCCTATTTGGAATAAGTATAAAAGAATGTAATTGCAAAAAGAAGCATTCCTATTAATTGAGCAGCACTTCCCATATCTTTAGCTGCTTTTGCCAGAGGATGACGTTCCAAAGAGGTATGGTCAACTGCCTTTTCTACAGCTGAATTCAGTAACTCTATCACAACACAAAGAAAAGAAGAAAAAATAAGAAATAGAGCATGCATATCCGATTGTATTTGATACAAAGCATAGAATACACCAAAAAAAGCTAATAAACAAATTTGTCTAAAAGCAGCCTCAGATTTCCAAGCGAAAATAAGCCCATCCATAGAGAAAAAGAAAGCCTTGTAAATACGTTTCATATCATCCCATACCTATTTATAATTTATATATCATTATTTCTAAACAGCTAACAAACTGTGACAGTGAGAAAACAATTACTTATCTCTTTAAGAAAATCATCAGCCATCTACTCACTAAAAAACATATTATCCAGTACAAAATACAGAAAATATATCCCCTTTGCTATAAAAATATAATATTTCTTCTGTAATACACTACAAAGCACCTTTATAAATAGATATAATATCCTCTTTTGTGAGGGATTTCATATTTCCAATTGGCCCATGTGCTGTTGCTCCCTTGGCCATTACCTCAAAGTCTTTGCTGTCTATTCCTACCTCATGTAGCTTTGTTGGTATACCAAGAGATATAAAAAAAGATTCTGTCATTTCTATTGCTCTTTTTGCAATTTCCATATCACTATCTCCCTCAAGAGAAAATATATTCCTGCCGTAATTAGCAAATTTATATGCTGTTTTTTCAGAAAGCACATACTTCATCCATGCAGGCGTTATTATAGCTAAACCAACTGCATGTGTTATATCGTAATATGCACTCAACTCATGTTCCATCATGTGAGTAGACCAATCTGTTGCAGATTTACCATAGCTTAACAAACCATTTAATGCCAAAGAACCTGCCCACATAATAGTAGCCCTTGCCTCATAATTCTTTGGATCTTTGTGCACTATTTTACCATATTTCATTATTGTTTTTAATAGACTCTCCATTATGGAATCTTGTAGATAACTTTTTGTGTCTTCACTAAAATATTGTTCACACACATGACTGAACATATCCACCACACCTGCTGCTGTTTGATATTTATCCACTGTATATGTGTATTCTGGATCTAATATGGAAAATACAGGACGCAATAAATCACTTCCGATAGCTAATTTTCGCCGCTCTGTCATATTAGAAATTACACTATTGCCATTCATTTCACTACCTGTTGCAGAAAGAGTGAGAATACTTGCCACAGGAAGAACATCTACTAGTTTTTCCATTTTTTGATTAACATAAAGGGTCGTCCAAATATCTTCACTCATTTTTGCTTGTGCTGCAATTGCTTTAGCGCAATCTATTATACTTCCTCCACCAACAGCAAGAATGAGCTCTATGGAATGTTCTTTACATATCGTTGCACCTTCATACACAGATTCAATACGAGGATTTGCGACAATTCCACCTAATTCATATACTTGCACACAAGATTCTTGTAATTGCTTTATTATTACGGTGTATAACCCATTTTGCTTGATACTTTGTGCTCCATACAGTAGAAGAACACGTTGTGCTCTTTTTTTTACTTCTTCTCCAAGATGTGCCACAGAGCCTTTCCCGAAAAAAATTTTCGTATTAATATTGTATTCAAAATTCTCCATAATATACCTCTTTTATCTTAATGAATATCTATGAAGTAAAATACTTCTTTTATTCATTTTCTTATGATAGGATCATTATTTATTCATTCTTTTTGGCAGTATACTCTCTTTTACACAAAATATGAAGTAATAAAAGGATTTTTATGGAAAATACTGATACGATAGAACACTTGCATATAATAAAAAATACTATCTATAAATATAAAACAGATATTCTTCATGCTTTATATACAGATTTACATAAAAGTGCTGAAGAGGCACTACTTACTGAATATGTACCTGTCATACAAGAGATATCGCTTTGTCTAAAAAAAGCTAAAAAATGGAATAAACCCAGAAGAATATGGAGTCCATTACTCTTTCTTGGGTGCTCTTCCTACATAAATTATGAACCATATGGTAATGTTCTTATTATTTCACCTTGGAATTATCCATTTCAACTTTCTATTTTGCCAGCAATTGGTGCTATTGCTGCTGGTAATACTGTTATTATAAAGCCCTCTGAATTAGCAAAACACACAAGTAACCTTCTTAGTGCTATCGCAAAAGAAGCGAATATAAGCACGTTCAACGTCGTCACAGGAGAATATACTGTATTGGAAGATCTTATACCTAAAAGCAATTACCTTTTTTTCACAGGAAGCACAAAAATAGGCAGAATTATTTATGAAAAAGCAGCCAAATATCTTATACCAGTAACACTTGAATTAGGAGGAAAATCTCCCGTTATTATAGAAAAAGAATATAATGTGAAAAAAGCCGCTGAAAAAATACTTTGGGGGAAACTACTCAATGCTGGACAAACATGTGTTGCTCCAGACCATGTCTACCTTCCAAAAGGAAAAAAAGATGAATTTATTTCACACTGTATTGAATATATAGAAAAATATGGGAAAAAAACAGGAAAAATAATCAATGAACATCATTATTCTAGATTGGAAACACTTCTCAGAAACGAAAATATCGTTTATCAAGAAAAAATAGAAGAATTTCATAAAAAAAATATCTATTTTCCGTTCACGATTGTCATAAATCCATCGGAAAATAGCCCTATTATGCAAGAAGAAATATTTGGCCCAATTCTCCCAATTATAGAATATGATTCCGAAGCAACTCTTTACAAAAAACTTAAAGAAAAACAAAAAGTTCTTGCCTTATATATTTTTAGAAATGACACAAAAAACTTTTCAACATATGGGCTCTCTTCTGGCGGACTTTGCTTTAATGCAACATTACTACACCTTATTGACCAAAAATTACCCTTTGGCGGAGTTGGTGAAAGTGGAATAGGTCAATACCATGGAATTCACTCTCTTGAAACATTTAGTAGAAAAAAAGCCATCTTTCAAGGCAATGCTCTTTCCATTGCTTTTATACGGAAGGCACAGCAATTTCTTATACGATATTTTTAACAATAAAAGTATTTTTCTACTTGTTCTTTTTTTTTCACAAAATGGCCTTCCAAAATCTATATTATTATCCTTTTTCTTTCAATTCTTTTGCTTTTATTCTTTGTAAAATTGCTATATAGGGAATCTTCATAGTGATGGGAAATTCTGTAAGAAATACATCAAATTCTCAAAGTATATACACGAGAACACAGAATCAATACTTAAAGTAATACTTTGTATTTACTATTTTAATATACAATAATAAACACACTACATAACAAACATTATAGTCATATCTCAAAAAAATATTATTTCATATATTTAATGTATACTATACAAATTCATCCGATATATTTCCTATTTAACAAAGAAATATTCATAATTTCTTCTACAACGTATTTAATAATTTGGATATCTATTCCTGAGATACGTTAATAGTGTGGATAGAGGACAACACATATTGGAAAATAAAAGCCATTTCCCCATATTATGATAAATGTTGCAATAGATGTTTTACCTCACAAATAAGTAGATAGAATGTGAATATATTATGGTAGAATTATTGTGAAAGATAATTCTATATTGATATTTCTTAATGCTATATTCATAGTAGAATACAAGAATGTTCCTATGCAAAGAGATATTTCGATAAAGTCTTATTATGTTCTTCCGATAATGCGTTATTTTATAGGGAAGCTGCTATCTTTTATTTTGATAGTAATGATATAGATATAGTGAATAGATCATATTAACTCAGATTTTACCTTTAGAATTGTTTTAACGATAGACAATAGTTAAATATTGGAAAAAATCAGAGAGATTCCTATTACAATATTACCTGAACCACAAATATATATTGCTCAATATTTAAAATTAGTTAGGAAAATATGCTCACTCATTACTATACTTTTACACTTTTTAGACAATAGTGAATACAGAAAATAAAATATATTCTTCAGACATTGTTGCTTTATAGGTTTCTTCAGTAAGAGAAAGAAATACTATTGAAAAAGGGTGTTAAATAGTATGGATGTGGTTTTATATAGTCAGGAGAACAGTAAAGTAAAGAAATAATAGACGATATAAATAATCCAAATCTATAGTATAGAGAAAAATTATTCCTGAAACAGTATTTTTTATAATTTAGTCAAGGCTCATGGAAGAATGTATAGGGTATACGACAGTGAAACATTTTATGTAAGAGAAAATTTATCAAAGGATTCAATATACTACATGTGAAGACAACAGTTGATTTTATAGGTATTTTAGGAAAAAGTGTTAAATGGACAAGAACTGTAAACCATAAAATAATGATTAAATACACCACGGACCTATGAGAATGCGTTGAAAAAATATTCCTAATGCGAAATAAAAAACTAGACAATGTAGATTGCCTTTGTTATCATCCAATAAGCCTATTATTTTATGGAGGATATATGCAAGTATTATTTCAAGGGAACCCTCTCACTGTTAGTGGAAATCAATTAAAAGTTGGTGAAATTGCCCCAAATTTTGTAGCAGTAAAGACAGACCTCAGTCCCTATAAACTGTATGATACCTCTGGAATAAAAGTTGTGTCTGTATTGCCTTCCATAGATACTGGCATGTGCCAGCTACAAACTAAAAGATTTAATACGGAAGCAAGTAAATTTCCGAGTGTTTCTGTGGTGACAATATCGTTGGATTTGCCTTTTGCCCAGGAACGTTTTTGTGGTGCAGAGGGTATAAAAAATATGATAGTGGTAAGCGATTATCAGAATCGTGATTTTGCAACCAAATATGCTCTATTAATTGATGAATTAAAATTATTGACCCGTGCAGTGCTTGTTATTGATAAAAATAATAAAATTGTATACGTAGAATATCTTACAGAAATAACAGAAGAACCTAATTATGATAATGTACTTTCTGCCGTAAAAGGTATATTATAATTTGTTTAGTTTATATAAGTAGTTTTTTATAATGTTAAAGGAAAGATTCTTTATTTTTAATAAGGGACTCCCTTTTACATTACTTTCTTTTATTATAATATTGTTTTCTGTGTGTTGCTATTTTTACTCTAAGGAAACTATAGAATGTCTCCATTTAGTAAAAAGAGTGTTCTCAAAATAATAGTATGAAAATATATTAAATGTACTATGCATTTCAATACGTTACATTTATCTGCACTGTATATGTAGAGAATAGGCACATCACATACAGTCGTAAGCCTACAGAGCCGATATGACTATGAAAAAAACTCCATGATAACGGTATTTCTACTCAGCTTGTTCAAGTTGAACAAAATTCTGTTTCATAGTTTAGATTATACACAACATTCACTAGCACAGTCAAAGAATACGAGTCTTTCAAGAATTCTCTCGCAAATTTAGGTATTGTTGATACTCTCCCTAGAGAAAGAACTCTTCTTCCATAATATTGTATTGTTTTGTGTACTTTTATAAAGGAAGTAGATGAATCATTTTTTGGCCCATTTTAAACAACTTTTTACGTACGAAAAACGATTATCATTGAGACTAAAAAATATATGAAGAACAATGGCGAATTCAGTGGCTTTTCATTATGATGTCTCATGGAAAAAATATCTGCATATTTATTTGTGCTCTTCGCTCTCTCAAGAGTATTTACTGTGATAGTGATATTTTGTAGAGTTGTTGCACATTTTTATACGTTATGATACCCTTTTGGTATGGGGAAGATATTTTATAAAAAAACACTTATTCTTTGTATTCTCTTCTGTTTTCTTTTTCATAATATCCCTCTTTATGCTTTTAGTATTGCAGATGAAGAAAAATTAGGAAAACAATTCAGTGTCTTTGTGAAAACATATTTGCCTATTATATACGATCCAACCATTGCACAATATGTGGAAAACGTTGTTGCCTCCATAGTAAGTACACTTCCACCAACACCATATACATTTACTGCATTTGTTATTAATGATCCTTCAGTTAATGCATTTGCTACCCCTGGTGGGTATATTTTTATTAACACAGGCCTTTTACTTGCTATGGAAAATGAGGATCAGCTTGCTGCTGTCATTTCACACGAAATAGGACATATCACAAATAGACATATTGCAAGCAGAATTGAAAGAAGTTCAAAAATAACCCTATTCTCTTTATTAGTTGGCCTTGCCGGCTTAGCGCTTGGCCCACCGGGCATTGCTATTTTACTTGGTTCTTTAGGTGCTAGCCATAATGCTTCTCTTTATTTTAGTCGTTTAGACGAATCAGAAGCCGATAAATCTGGGATGCAATACCTTGTTCGTGCTGGCTATAATCCCTATTCTCTTTCAGAGAGTTTTGCGATTTTGAGAAAAAATATGTTATTATCTGGCAGTGGTACATTTCCTATTTATATGAGCACACATCCTGAAATAGCAGATAGAGTTAACCACACCAAAATACAAGCAGAAACATTTTCACAAGAAATACAAAAAAGATCTCCCAAAATGACCTCCTTTAAAAGAGTACAGAATTTTGTCCGTGCAAAATACGACATACCAAAACGAGCCATTGCTCTTTTACATAGTGATACTGCCTGCGAAAAGATATTTCTTAATGCTATTATTCATAGTAGAATGCAAGAACGTTCTTATGCAAAGGAGTATTTCGATAAAGCCTTATTATGTTCTTCCAATAATGCGTTATTTTATAGGGAAGCTGCTATTTTTTATTTTGATAGTAATGATATAGACACAGCAGACACATTACTAACTCAAGCTTTATTTCTTAATCCAAAAGATTCTTTTTCTCTTTTTTATCTTGCTAGAGTGAAAGAGGAAAAAAAAGAAAATGCTCTATCAAAACAATTATATAGCTCTGTATTAAATTTTTTTCCAGAAGATCCAGAAGTTCACTATTATTATGGAAGAATACTTGGTAAAACAGGAGAAGAATTTTCTGGATATATTCATCTAGCGTACTCTTCACTCTATTTAAATAACCTTGAAAAAACAGGCTTATATAGAAAGCAGGCTGAAACACTAATACAATCAGAAAATCAAAGAAATACGTTTAAAATATTTGACACCTTATATCAAGAACGTGTACTCTTCATTAAAGCAAATATGAGGAAATAATTATGTTAGAAATAAAAGGCACTACAATAATAGCTGTAAAAATTGGAAACACTGTTTCTTTGGGCGGAGATGGACAAGTTACTCTTGGTAATACAATTGTAATGAAAAAATCTGCTAAGAAAGTGAGAAGGCTCTATAATGGGGATATTATATCTGGTTTTGCTGGGTCTACAGCAGATGCCTTTACATTATTTGAGCGTTTTGAAGTAAAATTAGAGGAATTTTCAGGTAATTTATTGAAAAGCAGTGTAGAATTAGCCAAAGAATGGAGAGGAGATAAATACTTACGTAAATTAGAAGCCATGTTATTGGTTGCTGATAAAGATAGTATTTTAATACTAAGCGGTACAGGTGATGTTATAGAACCAGATGATGGAATAGCAACTATTGGTAGTGGTGGAGCATATGCACTATCTGCAGCAAAAGCATTAAAACAAAATACAGAACTTCATGCTGAAGAAATTGTGAGAATATCGTTAACAATTGCAAGTGAAATTTGTGTGTTTACAAATAATAATCTAACTATAGAGACATTATAAATGGCGTTCACTCCAACAATTACCATACTACAATCAAATTGCAAAATTAATCTTGCTCTTAGTGTGGGCAGACTGTTACCTAATGGCTATCATGAACTTGATACAATATTGTATCCTCTCCCCTATCCTCAAGATAATATTACAGTTGAAACAATGCAGAAAAAGGGCTTTTTTATGACAACTTCTACAGATGAAGTTGTTTCAACAAATAATACTATATTAACAGCATACACTCTTGTAAAGAAGCATCTTAAAACAGAAAAATATTTTCCCTCTGGCTACTCCATTCACTTGGAAAAACATGTTCCTATACAGGCTGGTTTAGGTGGAGGCAGTGCAAATGCAGCACGCTTTCTTTTATTTTTACAAGAGGAGGTTGGAATAAAGCAGTTATCTGATGAAACACTGTATGAAATAGCCCAAAATATTGGTGATGATGTTCCTTTCTTTATAAAAAACACACCTGCCTTGAAAACGAAGAACTCTCCCAATTTATTGCCGTTTCCTTATTTACTAGAAGGAATTCACGTTTTATTAGTGTTATTTTTCTCAAGAATATCAACTAAATGGGCATTTAACACATACGATACACTCCTTCAAAAAAAATCGCTAAAAGACTTGACAAGTCACAAAAGCTATAGTAAAACAGTGAGCATGGTTCCAGTGTATAGGAATTGTTTTGAAGAAATAGTCTTCGACGAGTATCCTGACATTAGGGTATGTAAAGAACGCTTATTACAGAGCGGATCTTTTTTTGTTATGCTTTCTGGTAGTGGGTCTAGCTTATTTGCTCTATACAGGGACAAGAGTAGCATGATAAAAGCTGAGAGAAATATTCAGAATTTGTGCGAATTTGTCTATATGTATTCTTTGTAATTTGGGGTGTCGCCAAGCTGGTAAGGCAACGGGTTTTGGTCCCGTCATTCGAGGGTTCGAATCCTTCCACCCCAGCCATTTTCTTCTAAATTCTCCCAAGGTAATATAATTATTATGCAAGGTGAACTAAAAATACTGACTGGTACATCGAATCCACAACTTGCTCGAGATATTTGTTCGTATCTTGGTTGCGAGCTTACACCTCTAATATGTGATAGATTTAGTGACGGAGAGATAAGAGTAGAAATTGGTGGTAATGTTCGTGGTAGTGATGTTTTTGTTGTACAATCTACATGTGCTCCTGTGAATGAAAGTCTTATGGAATTATGTCTTATACTAGATACGTTAAAACGTTCAAGTGTTGCAAGAGTGACGGCGATTATTCCTTATTATGGCTATGCTCGCCAGGATAGAAAACTTTCTCCAAGAACTCCCATTAGTGCTAAACTTGTCTCAGATTTTATAGTAGTTTCAGGAACAAATAGAGTTGTCACAATTGATTTACACGCTGGCCAGATACAGGGTTTTTTCAACATTCCTGTGGATAATCTCTATGCAACACCGGTTTTATTGCGATACCTTATGGAATTGCAAGAAGAAATGGTTGTTGTTTCCCCAGATGCTGGTGGAGTCGAAAGAGCAAGGGCTTATGCAAAAAAGCTCTCTTCAAACCTTGCTATAGTGGACAAGAGAAGAGATACCCCTAATCAGGCGAAAGCAATGAATTTAGTTGGTGATGTAAATGGAAAATTAGCTGTTATTATTGATGATATGATAGATACGGCTGGGACGCTTTGTGCTGCTGCCGAGGTATTAATAGATAGAGGAGCTAAAGAAGTTATTGCTTTAGCAACTCATCCTGTTTTATCTGGTAATGCAATTGAAAAAATCAATGCTTCTGCTTTCTCAAGGATAGTTGTTACGGATACCATTCCTCTTGGAGATAAATTGGCAGCATGTGATAAGATTTGTGTACTTCCTATGGGTGAGCTTCTAGCAAGAGCTATTTATAACATTCATACAGAAACTTCAGTTAGCGTTTTATTTGTTTAACATATTAAGGAGATTTTAATAGATGTCATCCTATACTTTATATGCAGAAGAGCGTTCTTCTGGTGGTAATTCTAACATCTTACGAAAACAAGGTTTTATTCCTGCTGTTCTCTATACAGTTAAAGGAGAAGCAACTTCTATAGTGTTATCAAGCAAAGAAGTTACTAAATTGCACAGCCTTATTGGCAATACAACTGTTGTGGAATTGATTCTTGTTGTTAATGGGAAGGAAGAAAAATATCCTGTGCTTATATGGGATTTTCAAGTTAACCCTGTAAAAGGGCATTTAATACATGTGGATCTTTACGCTATTGAAAAAGATAAAGAAGTTGTTGTACGTGTTCCTCTTGTATTCACAGGCACTCCCAAAAGTATCAAACTAGGTGCAAAGTTGGAAATATTTAGGGAGTATATTGACATAAAAACGAGGCCTCAGAATTTAGTAAGTAAAATTGAGTGTGATATCTCAGAAATTAATGTAAATGAAAAATTGTTTATTAAAGATATTGTTCTCCCACAAAATATAGCAGCCGTTTATGTGAAGGATGTTATCGTTTTATCTCTTACCTTAAAAGAAGCAGAAGCAGATACTAAGGCTAAGGCATAGTGTTTCTGTAATTATTCCTTATGGAAATTAAAACAATCTTTGTAGGTCTGGGTAATCCGACATCCCAGTATAATCATACAAGACACAATCTAGGATTTTTGGCCGTAGATGTCTTTCTCGAGTACCTCAATTTGAATCCATTGTATTCTGTGTCTCTGGTATCTTCTCATAGAAAATTGTGTGACCTCTGGAAGGTTAGCAATTCTTCTGATGGTACTGTATTTTTATTATGTAAACCACTTACATATATGAATAATTCAGGTCAATGTGTTCAAAAATTGTATTCGACGTACAATGTACCCTTATCCTCTATTTGTATACTTCATGATGAACTTGATATCCCTCTTAAAAAAGTAAAAATTAAGCACGGTGGCGGAGATTCTGGACATAATGGATTACGATCCATTACAACATCTCTTTCTTCTTCATATACTCGTTTCAGATTAGGAATAGGTAGGCCACTTTCTCAAGATATATGTATTCATGATTGGGTTCTTGGGAAATGGTCAAAAGAAGAATATTCATCTATATGTGTGTTACTCAACAACATTATTCCAGTCTTCCTCTCTTTTGTACAAAAAGGAATAAGTGAAGCTAGACAGACACTCTCTAATGTATTATAAACTGAAAGTTCACAGTTAAAAAGGATCCTTATGGAAAATAATGAAGTCATCATTCCTTCTAAGAAAAGAAAAATAATATCGAAAGCAGAAAAAAAAATAGCTTCAGAGGAGACATCTTTACTTACTTCTGCTGTGGATAAGGAGAAGCAATGCTCTCCTTCTACTATAGGTGATACATTAAATTTAACAGAATTAAAAATTAAATCTGTATCAGAATTAATGGAAATTGCAGAGTTTTATTCAGTAGAGGGCGCAAGTAGCATGCGAACGCAGGAGCTTATATTTACATTGCTACAAGTATGTGCTTCTAAAAATGGAACAATTTTTGGAGATGGTGTTTTAGAAATTTTACCTGATGGTTTTGGTTTTTTACGTTCGCCTTCTTGCAGTTATACTCCAGGTCCTGATGATCTCTATGTTTCACCTTCTCAAATAAGACGCTTTGGATTAAAAAAGGGTGATATCATTTCTGGACAAATACGACCACCTAAAGAAGGTGAGCGTTATTTTGCCATGCTAAAAGTTCTTTCTATCGGCTATGAAGCGCCTGAACTGGCAAAAAACTTAGTATTATTTGATAATTTAACACCTATTTATCCAGATGATCAGATGCATATGGAATTGCATGGTAATAATTATTCTGGTCGTATTATAGATCTCATGTCTCCTATTGGAAAAGGACAACGAGCCCTTATAGTTGCGCCACCTCGAACTGGAAAAACAGTACTTTTACAAAATATTGCGAATGCAATTTGTCACAATAACCCTGAAGTATATCTTATTATACTTTTAATAGATGAGCGACCAGAAGAAGTTACAGATATGCAACGAACGGTTAAAAATGCTGAAATTATTAGCTCTACATTTGATGAACCGCCGCAAAGACATGTGCAGGTATGTGAGATGGTTTTAGAAAAGGCCAAAAGATTAGTTGAAAGAAAAAAAGACGTTGTTATTTTATTAGATTCTATTACTAGATTAGGAAGAGCATTTAATGCAATTACACCCTCTTCTGGTAGAATTCTTTCTGGTGGCGTAGATGCTAATGCTCTTCAAAGGCCAAAACGGTTTTTTGGAGCTGCACGAAATATAGAAGAAGGTGGTAGCTTAACTATTATAGCTACAGCACTTGTTGATACTGGATCTCGTATGGATGAAGTTATATTTGAGGAATTCAAAGGCACGGGCAATATGGAAATTTATCTCGATAGATTTCTTGCTGAACGGAGGATATTTCCTTCAATCGATATCAATAAAACTGGAACGCGAAAAGAGAATCTTTTGCTTTCTGAAGAAACACTAAATAGGGTTTGGATTTTACGTAAGTTACTTGCTCCCATGTCTTCTCTTGATTCTATGGATTTTCTATTAAGAAAATTCAAAAGCACTAAAAATAACAAAGAGTTTTTAGATTCTATGAGTAAATAATTAAGAGGTTTCCGTATTATGAATATCACAATGAATAGAAAATCCTCAGTAGCTGTATTATCTTTACGAAAATTCTTATACCTTTCTCTTATTTTTATATTGTTTTTTCTGTTAATGAGTATCTTTTATTATTTTTCAAGTGTTCAACACCCATTTTTATCTTCTTTTTCTGAAAAAAAGTACAAAAATCTTTATACTTCTTCTATATTTGTTACTCTTTTAAAACAAGAAGATGAAGAATTTTTAACAAAAACACATCGTGAATTTTTATGGAATGTCTCTGGAAATTCTTTAACAGAACGTTCTCTTATCACGGGTCTTATATCATTGTCTCTCTCAGCTTCTATTGATAAAAAGACATATTTAAAACGCTTTGCTAGTCAACATGAAGTATATGCCGATTCCGCCCTATCTACGTTTAAAAATGTAGAAAATTATTTTCTTTCAATGTTAAATAGAAATGAGCTTTTCTCAAAAAACAAAACAGCAAGTTTACATTCTATAAGAATATACATCAAAAAACTTAATCCACATATTTCAAAAAATACTAAAGATGAAATTTTACATAATATTGCTCTTAACGCACAAATATACAATATACCCTACCATCTTTTAGCAGCCATTATTAGTACAGAATCTACCTATAAAACATATGCACGATCTTCTGTGGGTGCTCTTGGCTTAATGCAGGTTTATGCTGATGTTTGGGCAAAAGAACTAAAAAGAAAAAAGATCATAAAAAAAACGGATGATTTATACTCTATTAAATATAATATTGCTTCTGGAGCGTATATTTTTAGACAATATTATGATGAAGCACTCCATTTAGGACATAAAAATCCTCTTCGCTATGCATTACATAGGTATTATGGTGCCCGAGATAATACTTATGTTAGCACTATTTATAGACATGCTTCAAAATTTGCTTTTTATAATAAAAATATGATATAGCTACTATTCTTTTAATAAAATGAAAATTATCCACAGTAAGCATTTTATATAAAGAAATCCCCCCCCCTACTTAAAACATAGTTGCATTCTCGAATTATTTTTTTAGTTAAATAAAATATTCTGTGTAAATATGCACTTTGTATTATAAAATATAAAGGATAAGCTATGCTTATAGATTGTATTGTTGTTGGTGCTGGACATGCTGGAATTGAAGCTGCTGCTGCTCTTGCCAAAGTTGGATACAGCACAATGCTAATAACAAATAATATTGATAGAATTGGACACCTCTCTTGTAACCCTGCTATTGGAGGAGTCGGTAAAGGACATATAGTAAAAGAAATTGATGCTCTT
The DNA here is from genome assembly GCA_051650105.1 of Desulfovibrionaceae bacterium. Taxonomy (GTDB): domain Bacteria; phylum Desulfobacterota; class Desulfovibrionia; order Desulfovibrionales; family Desulfovibrionaceae; genus CAMWXW01. The sequence goes on along the minus strand of JBOFIJ010000009.1, from coordinate 12,629 downwards.
GGTGGAATTATAGGCAAACTTGCAGATAAAGCTGCCTTACAATTTAGGACACTCAATTTAAGCAAAGGTCCAGCTGTTCAAGCAACACGTGCACAAATAGATAGAGATATTTATCTACGTGTTGCAAGGGAATATCTTTTTTCATTACCAACTCTGTCTATTTGGAATGATATGGTTACAGAAATTCTTGTTGAGGATAATCGTATTATTGGTGTAAAAACTCAGACAGATAAAGAATTTTTTTCTCAATATGTAATACTCACTGTTGGTACTTTTTTAGAAGGTAAAGTACATGTTGGAATGACATCTTATTCAGCTGGAAGGCTCGGCGATCCACCATCCCACGGACTTTCTGCTTCTCTTATAAAAAATGGTATAACACTCGGTAGATTAAAAACAGGAACACCCCCAAGAATCCTTCATTCTTCTATAAATTTTAGTATCTTAGAAAAACAATATGGTGATGATGAACCAAAACCATTTAGTTTTTCTACTAAGAATTATTCTTTAGAACAAATGCCATGCTATATAACATGGACTAATGAAAAAACTCATGCAATTATTAGAGAAGGATTCACTAGATCTCCCATGTTCTCTGGAAAAATTCTTGGCATAGGGGCACGTTATTGTCCTTCAATAGAAGACAAAGTTCATAGATTTCCCGAAAAAATTCGCCACCAAGTTTTTATAGAACCAGAAGGGAGAGAGATTCCAGAATGTTACCCAAATGGAATATCCACTAGTTTGCCACTTGATATTCAAGAACGTTTTGTGCGATCAATACCTGGATTAGAAGATGCCGTTATCGTACGGCATGGATATGCTATAGAATATGATTTTGCAAACCCGATGCAACTTTATCCAACATTAGAAAGTAAAGCCATTGCGAAACTCTTCTTTGCTGGACAAATCAATGGCACTTCTGGATATGAAGAAGCGGCGGGACAAGGTTTATATGCTGCTATGAATGTTATTGCAAAATTGCAAAATCTTCCTCCTGTATATATCTCAAGAGATATGGGCTACATAGGCGTTCTCATTGATGATCTTGTTACCAAAGGCACAGAAGAACCATATAGGATGTTTACATCTAGGGCAGAATATAGGTTACTTCTTAGAGAAAATAATGCAGATATTCGTTTACGACCTTTAGGAAGATCTCTTAAACTTATTGATGATGATGATTGGCAATTATTTACTGAAAAACAAATATTATTGCAGGAACTTATTAATATACTACACAATACTCCTGTTACTGCAACAAAAGAAAATCATGATTTTTTTCTTACTACATTGCAAACGTCTATCCCAAATAAACTATTTACTCTTGCCGAATTTTTAAAAAGACCAGAAATCTTTCTACGACCCCTTGCATTTTTTTCTCCTACTATTCTTAATTATCCAAATGATATTATTGATGAGGTTGAAACAATATTGAAATATCAAGGTTATTTAAAAAGACAAGAAGAACTTGTTGAACGTTCACAAAGACTTGAATATATTCTTTTACCTGAAAATATTGAATATTCTCTTGTGCCTAGCCTTACTAAGGAATCTATAGAAAAATTGACAAAAGTACTTCCAAAGAATCTTGCAATGGCATCTCGTATATCTGGTATTACTCCTGCGACCATTGCTTCGTTAGAAATATTTTTACGAAAGGAAAAAATGATAGATGACAGAAAGAAATATCACAAAGCTTGAAAAAAATATTGTATATACATTTTATAATAAAGATCTTCTAAAGGAATCCTTAACACATAGTTCTTATGCTAGTGAATCTCATTCTCCTTTTTTTCATAATGAAAGATTAGAATTTTTAGGCGATTCCATTTTAAATAGTATTATTACTACATATTTATTTACACATTTTACATGTAAAAGAGAAGGCTCACTTTCAGAAATACGATCCTCTCTCACCAATAATTCTTTTCTTTCAACCATAGCTATACAAATTACACTAGAACAATGTATCCTTTTAGGGAAAGGTGAAGAAAGACAACAAGGAAGACAAAGAAAAAGCCTTCTTAGTGATGCTTTTGAGGCTCTCATAGGTGCTATTTATATGGATAGTTCTTTTAATACTACCTATGATATTATCACAAGACTATTTCAACCACATTTTAAGGAAATAAAACAAAATTCCTCAATAAGAGATAATAAAAGCATTTTACAAGAAAAAATACAAAAATTATTTAAAACACATCCAATATATACTCTTTTACAATCCACAGGCAAGGACCATGCTCCTGATTTTTATATATCTCTCCTCCTACCGGATAAAACAATATTTTATGCCCAAGAAAAAAGCATTAAGAAAGCAGAACAAAATGCCGCCTCACAAGCTCTTGAATATTTAGATTCTCTTTTGTAGAGAAAATATTATTTACTATATTTTTCATTAAAGCTTTTACAAGGTACTGTGGATTCACAAAAGAAATTATTATAAATATGTGTTTACTGTGCTATTATATGTTACTGCCATACCTTGTGGAAAATCTGAAATGCCACGTCTTGTTGTACCAACAAATCTTTTTACTACTGAAAAAACAGAGATGCTTGTATACGAAAATTGTTTAATAGCAAAAGTTTTTTTCAACGGAGCATATATACCTTACCTATTTATATAAAAAAACAGTCTTTATTAGAATATAATAAAGGTATTCTTATTCTGAATATATTCTTTCAAAAAATTGATATTACTCGAGCAAGTAGTTAATATGTAGATATAACAGCAGTTGTGAATAAAAAAAGTAGAGTTTTTTCTCTATACTAATTGAATGGACTAAAAGAACAATGGAGCGTTATTATACCAAAATATACTATATTGCACTTAATTATTAATAGGAATATTTTAGATGCTGTTAAGAATAAAGCATTTTTTATTGATCTAATTGCAGCCACATTTGTGTTTTTTTATCATTTCCCATACAGTAATATTCTTTTTGCTATATTTCTTATATTATAAATGTAACTTATATATCACAATTGATCCATTTATCTCTTTGTTCCAAACTTTTATCTTGTATTCCCATTTTTGTATCACTTTTATACAGTAGAGATTATAAAAAAGCTTATTCTCTATAATATGTTATCTAACTTTTTACATAAACCCATCTTAAAAAAGAACTTTAAAAAAAGATTTCACATCAATAATATTATACTAATAAATGCTGGTCTATATAACAATAAAAACCTTTTCGTGGACAAGATACGAATGGTAGACGGTGCAAGGCTTGAACTTGCGACCCCCTGCGTGTAAAGCAGGTGCTCTCCCAACTGAGCTAACCGTCCAATGGATACTTTATAGCATTCTAAAGAATATCTGTCAAGATTTTTTGCAGTTTATTTTTATAGAAATATTCTTTTATCTTATTTATTTTTTTGCTACAATTTTACAATACACTTCCATCATAAAAGAACTATATGAAAAAAATATTATGTGTTTTTAAAAAAAATGATGTGGCTTTACCACAAATACTATCCATTCTTCACACATTAGAACATTCCTGTCATTATACAATATCCAAACACTATTCTGAAGATATTACCCATACTTCTTTTCTTACACAATATGCTGATTTCTCCATTTTACTTATTTTTGGTGGTGATGGCACTATTCTTAACGTCGCTCACAAAAATATTTTGGCACAAATTCCTATTCTTGGAATAAATACAGGAACATTAGGGTTTATGACAAAAACATCCCTTGATAATACATTATCCTATATCGAATCCTGCAATAACGCAGCATGTGAAACTATCCCATTATTGGAATTACTAGATGCTACATCAACTTCTCTTGATATCGCTTTGAACGAAGTATGTTTTTCAAGAGGAAATCTGGCAAGAACAATATCTCTCACTTTAGAAACTGAAACAGAATGTATATATACTTTTAAAGGTGATGGACTTGTTATTGCTACTCCCTATGGATCAACTGCATATAGTCGCTCTGCTGGAGGATCTCTATTACATCCAAAACTTAATGCTTTTATTGCTACACCATTATTGCCTTCAAGTAAAACATTAAGTCCTGTTGTTTTTTCAAATCAATATATACTAAAAATATCTATTAAAGAAGAAGATGCTTTTATCACATGCGATGGACAAAGAGTATATCCTTTTATAGAAAATGCTTTCATACGTATTTCTTCACACACTCTCCCTTTTCTTGCTCTCCATGAAAATGATTATTTTACTCATCTAAATAAAAAATATATTCTATAAAACAGTATTATACCTTTTTACTCTGGTTACTTTTTTTCTTCTCACCTTTATAGTTCTTTTATGAATATATCTACTACATTATCAACAAGACAAGAAGCCCTTCTTTACTATGAAAATCTTCTTGAATTGTCAAAGAAAAAACATTGCTTTCATTCTGTTGTTGCGCAATTAGGTAGGAAAGATCTTTTTTTTCTTCTTTCTATTATCTTAGGACGAAAAGACATTCAAAAAAATGATTGGCTTTATCTGCGATGTAAAGAAGTTGAACATTCTCCTAACGAACATCTAGATCTTTGGGCTAGAGAACACTATAAATCTACTATTATAACATTTGGAAAAAGTATTCAGGATATTCTCAATAATCCTGAAATAACGATAGGTATCTTTTCGCACACAAGACCTATGGCAAAAGACTTTCTTAATCAAATAAAATATGAATTTGAATCCAATGAATTTTTGCAATCTCTTTATCCAGACGTTTTATGGAAAAATCCTAAAAAAGAAGCCCCTATATGGTCTTTAGATAAAGGAATTATTGTAAAAAGATTTCATAATCCTAAAGAAGCGACTGTTGAAGCCTGGGGATTAACAGATGGACAACCAATAGGAAAACATTTTCATTTATTACTTTACGATGATATTGTTACAAAAGATGGTGTTAGTTCTCCAGAAATGATTCACAAAGTTACAGAATCGTGGGCTCTTTCTCTTAACCTTGGCACTCGCACTGGAATACGACGTTATATTGGGACACGGTATCATCATAATGACACATGGAGTACCCTTTTAGAAAGAAATATTGTTACACCAAGGATATATCCTGCTACTGTTGATGGAAACTTTGATTCTGATGGTGTGCTCTTTTCCAAAGAAGAATTAGCTCATAAAAAAAGAGCTATGGGATCCTATATTTTTTCTTGTCAGATGTTGCAATCTCCTATCGCAGATAGTATTCAATGTTTTAATCCTCATTGGCTAAAATTTTATACAACTATTGAAGATACTCATTTACAGGCAATGAATATATATATTCTTGTCGATCCTGCTGGAGAAAAGAAAAAAAATAGCGATTATTCAGTTTTTTTAGTAATTGCTCTTGGAGAAGATAAAAATTACTATCTTATTGATTGTGTTCGAGAAAGACTATCGTTAACACAAAAATCTAAAGTACTCTTTGCACTTCATAAAAAATATCAACCCATAACTGTTGGATATGAAAAATATGGTATGCAAGCAGATATAGAATATATCTATACCGAACAAGATAAATATAATTATAGATTCTCTATTACTCCACTCGGTGGTACACTTTCTAAAAAAGAAAGAATTTCACAACTTATGCCTCTTTTTGAAGAAGGTAAAATGTATATACCACAACATATTATTACTATTGATAATGATGGAAAAAAAAGGGATTTTATTCAAGAATTTATTCAAGAAGAATATTCTACATACCCTGTTTCTAAACATGATGATATGCTTGATTGTTTTGCACGAATTGTTGATCCTACACTTAATGCTATTTTTCCAAATCAGAATATATTTACCGTACAAGAAAGTATTACAGAATATTCTGTTTACGATTAATTTTATTGTTTCTTACAAAAAATATTGTTTCAACATTATATAAAATTCTTTATAAAAAGAAATACTTTGTAAATTAGAGTAGTTATTAATAAAATATAGGTAAAATAACAATATAAATATGCTATATAGATACTATTTATTGTTTTTCCCTATTTTTCTTATGTTTTGTACTATCTCTTTCTATTATCTATCATTTTTTCCTTTCGTAAAAATATCTCTAACGAAGTAATGGCAGTAGGAATAATACCAGATAAACAAGATAGTATTGCAAGATTTCTTGAAAGTATTTTTGTCATTTTTTCTATAGATTCTTCAGTAAGGCTTAGCATAAGAGAATATTCGATATTTTCAGGTAAAAGGATATATTCAAGTCTTTGTGAACGTCCAACAAATTCTTCTTGTCTTTTTAAATAATCTTAATACTTCAATATAGCTTTAGCTTCTTTGCCTTACAAAAAAGATCTCCTTCATAAAAAGAAACATCATTATCAAAATAAAAAATAGTTCAGACAGTTGAAAACACATCCTCTACCCCACTAAACGTTAATGCCCTCCAAGGAAGACTTCTGTAGTCGCATCGTTATGAGAATAACTTTCCAAGCGAAGAAATGAAAATATCTTTTACTTCTTGGTACTTTTTTCTATTACATGCTATATATCTTTATACTATGGAGTTGTATTATGAGTGATTTATTATTATGTTGTGACAATGTCCACTTCAAATATGCCAATGAAGAGATTTTACACAATATTTCTTTTACAATAAAAAAAGGCGATCGTCTCGTTGTATTAGGTCCAAATGGTGGTGGAAAATCTACGCTACTCAAAATAATTGCAGGTCTTTTAGATCCATTACAAGGCACTATTTTATTTAATAATCTCACTAGAAAAAAATCAAAAATAATTATTGGATATCTCCCGCAATATAGTATTTATAATCTTCTTATACCAATCACATTATTGGATGTTATTTTATTAGGTGTCATACAAAAAAAAGCTATCTTACCCAAACGTTTTTCCAATGAAGAAAAAAATAAAGCAAAAGATCTCCTTGAATTTGTCGGACTCTTCCATAAAAAAAATGAATCTTTTTCTTCTCTTTCTGGTGGAGAAAAACAACGTGCACTTTTAGCAAGAGCACTTATCACAAATCCAGATATTCTTTTGCTAGATGAACCCACAGCTTCCATTGATCCCACAGCACGGTTCTGTTTCTATGAATTATTACATAATCTTGATCCAAATATTACAATTATTATGACAAGCCATGATGTCACTGCCATAGATTCCATGTTTGATGCCATCGCCGTTGTGAACAAAATTCTCTATTTACAACAACACTCAACAATAAATGAAGAATTACTCACACATCTTTATGGAAAGCATAGTCATTTATGCAGTATTGGTACTTTTGTACAAAAGATGACACAAAAATAAAAAGGATTATACTATAGATTATGATAGAATTATTCTCTTATACCTTCATCCAACACGCTATTATCGCCATTATACTCACTAGTATTGCATGTGCCATTGTGGGACCTCTTATTGTTACAAATAAAATTGCCTTTTTAACTGGTGGTATTGCTCATACTGCATATGGAGGAATTGGCTTAGCTCTTTTTTTCTCTTTACCGATTCTTCCAGTAACACTTCTTTTTACATTAGTATGTGCCCTCATTATTGCAGAAATAACGTATAGATCTAAAGAATCCACAGATATCACAATAACCGCTTTGTGGACTATAGGAATGGCATGTGGCGTACTTCTTATGGATTTTTCTCCTAATAATTATGGAGATATTATGAGTTTTCTTTTTGGTAGTATTTTAACAGTTACGCAAGAAGATCTTATATTTATGGCAATCTTAGATGGTATTATTATACTTACAGTCTATCTTACATATCCCTATCTTCTTTCTATTTCTTTTGATGCAACATTTGCTCAAACTCGTGGTGTTCCCGTACGTTATATGTATTTTTTACTTATTACTATTAGCACTTTCACTATTATTGTTTTGCTTAATACTGCAGGACTTATGATGATGCTCACCCTCCTTGTTTTACCTGCTGGAGCCGCCCTTCATTGTTCTTCTTCTCTATCTTCCATGATGTTCTTTACAGGTGTCTTTAGCTTCTTATCATCTTGTGTAGGTCTTTTCTTTTCTTGGCACTACAACCTTTCTTCTGGTGCCTGTATTGTCCTCTCTTCTATAATAATATATCTATTTATTTCAGCTTATTTCTCATTAAAAAACAGATGTATTGCGTGATATTACATCAGTACAAAAATATTATTGATAAAAGAGTAGTATTATAAATATAAATACTCATCCTACCATTGTACACAATCCCACAAAAAGAGCCATGACATTAGCTTGTTATGATATTCCTTCTTTTTCTTATTGTTAATCATACATATTTCAATAATATTAACTCTATTGTTATACAATAAAAATGCTCTCCTAATTACAGAAAATATACACACTAAGACATATCCCCTTTTATTCAATAATACTACCACCCTCAATAAGTACTATTTCTCTCGGTTTTTTTCTCATATTGTATTCAGAAGATAACGTATGACCATATGCTCCTGCTGTACATATAGCCAAATACTCTCCTTGTTCCACGTGTGGAAATTCTCTACCTTTTGCAAGAAAATCGCTACTTTCACAAACAGGCCCAACAATATCTACTTGTCTACATGGTCCATTATTTTCCTTTATAGGAAGAATATCATGATACGCATCATACAATGCCGGACGAAGAATATCATTCATCCCTGTGTCTACAATAATAAATTCTTTTTTACTATTTTTTTTTCTATATAATACCTGTGTAATTAACACTCCAGCAGTTCCAACCAAAAAACGACCCGGTTCAAATACTATTGTTACATCTAAATGAGAAAAATATTTTCTTACCAATGAAGCATAATATTCAACATCAGCATCTACCTCTTCCCTCTTATATGCTATACCAAGACCACCACCAATATCTATATATCGTATTGTAATTCCTTCTTTTTGTAACGCTGTATATAACGCTACAAGATATTCAAATACTTCTGCAAAAATAGATAATTCTAAAATTTGTGACCCTATATGACAATCTATTCCAAGAATTTCAATAGAATCCATTACTGCTGCTTCTTTATATAAAGATAACGCTTCCTCTAAAGAAATACCAAATTTAGATTCTAATAATCCCGTCGCTATGTATGGATGTGTCTTTGGTGATACATCTGGATTCACACGTATTGCTATTGGTGCTTTTGTGTTCTTCATTTTTGCTATCTTAGCAATTGTGTACAATTCTTCTTTTGATTCTACATTAAAAAACAATATTTTCGCATCCAATGCATCTGCTATTTCTTCTTTTGTTTTCCCAACACCACTGTACACAATATATTGATTATTAATACCCACATCTAATACTTTTGCTAACTCTCCACCAGAAACGATGTCGGCTCCAATAGCATGATGTGCAAAATATTTTAGTATTTCAGTATTATTATTTGCTTTCACCGCGTAACAAATAATGTACTTCATACCATCAAAAGCAGCAATAAAACGCTTTCTTTGTTTTTCTATATGGCTAAGGGAATAAATATAAAAAGGCGTGGGATACATTTTTATTAATTCTTCCAATGAAACTGTATCTATATGTAATATTTCATTTTTGTATTGCAACATATATACCCCCTATTCTGATACTACTGTAGTTGTTTGAATTGGACTATATTCTGGAGATACTTTATATAAATAATGCCTTGCTTTTACTCTCCATCGGTAATACGGCTTTAACACTTCTTTAGGACAATATTGTATAAGTAAAAAATTATTATCTTCGCCCATCTCACGTAATTTAGAAGAAGAGACTCTTTCTACTATTGTAGGTTTTATAGGACATTCTCTATCTTCAGATACAGAATCTCTTTCCTCTAATTCAAGCTCCACTTGATATAAGGCTGTATATGCTCCGCTGAAAAAAACTTTTGCTATTAAACAATTTTCGTATACAAGCATCTCTGTTTTTTCAATAGTAAAAAGATTTGTTGGTACAACAAGACGTGGCATTTCAGATTTTCCACAAGATATGGTAGTAACACATAATAGTATAATAAACACATATTTCATGATAATTTCTTTTGTAAATCTATAATACATTGTAAAGCCTCTATTGGAGTTAATGTATTAGGGTCTATTGTCTTAAGATATTCAATACACAAAGTATATTTCTTTTCTTCCTCAGAAGGAATGCAGTGTACAGATTCAGACTTGCTATCTTTTATTGTAGATTTTTTCTGAACCATACCTGGTAAAAATTGTATTTCTTCCACAATAGAAGGCTTATCCATATTATTTCTTTCTAACTCCTCTAATAACACTCTTGCTCTATTAACAACATTTTTTGGAATACCTGCCAATTTAGCTACTTCAATACCATAACTTTTATCTGCTGGGCCAGGAACAAGTTTGTGTAAGAAAACAATAGTCCCTCTATCTTCTCGCACAATGAAATTAGCAGTAAATACTTGATTTAATGACTTTTCTAAAGCTGTTAATTCATGATAATGAGTTGCAAATAACGTCCGCGCTTGTAACAATGGTTTTACTAACTCTTCAACAATTGCCCATGCTATTGCCAAACCATCAAACGTTGCTGTTCCTCTTCCTATCTCATCTAAAATAATAAAACTTTTTGAAGTTGCTTGGTGCAATATTCTAGCAGTTTCTATCATTTCCACCATGAATGTACTTTGCCCTTTTGCAAGGTTATCAGATGCCCCTACTCTACAAAATATTTTGTCCACAATTCCTATCCTAGCAAATTTTGCAGGAACATAGGAACCCATTTGCGCAAGAATAATAATAAGAGCATTCTGTCGAAGAAATGTAGATTTCCCACCCATATTTGGACCAGTCAATAACATCAAGGTCTTATCTTTGTTTAACAATGTACTATTAGTTATAAAAATTGTAGATGTAGAAAGTTCCTCCATAACAGGATGTCTTCCATGTTCTATTATTAATTCTTTTTTCATTGTTAATTCTGGTCTAGACCACGAATTTTTTATTGCTACCAGAGCAAAAGATTGAATGTAATCTATTGTTGCGATTAACGATCCCATAAGACAAATTCTTGGCTGGGATATTCGTATCTTTTTATACAAATCTTCCAATAATTCTTGTTCTATTCTTTTTCTTTCTTCTTGAGAAGAGAGAATTTTTTCTTCTATATCCATCAATGTCGCTGTGGTATACCTTTCCGCATTAACTAAACTCTGTTTACGAATGAAATCTTCTGGAATAATATGAACATTACTTTTACTAACCTCTAAATAGTATCCAAAAACACGGGTATATCCAATTCGTAATTTCCCAATACCACTGCGTTCTTTCTCCATTTCAAGATATTGAGTTAATACCTTTTCACTATCTTCTGCAAAAGTAATAGCCTCTGATAATTCTTTATTATATTTTTTCTTAAAAATGCCTATCCCTGTCAATTGTGAAGGTAAAGGATCCTCCAGGGCTGTATCTAATAATAAAGAAAGACCTTTTACACTATCCCATCGATCTAAAATATCCAATAATACTTTTGGTATATCACAACGTACATCTTCTTTTTCTTCAAATATACTAATAGTTTCCCTTAGGAAAACTTCAATAGTATCAATATTTGTTAAAGATTGTTTTAAAGAAAGTAAATCTTTAGAGGTTGCTCTTCCTAAAATTACTCTATTCGTGAGCCTTTCTATATCAAAAATACCCTTTAAATGAGACGCTATTGTATTTCGTAAAATAGTATTTTTTATAAAAAAAGATATGGCTTTTTGCATTTCCACAATAATAGCTTTTTCCTGCCAAGGTTGTTTTAAACGCTCTTCTAAAAATCGTGCACCCATAGGCGTACAGGTTAAATCTATAGTATAAAAGAATGTTCCTCTTCCTTTTTCACCATTATTTTTCTTAAAAATTTCTAAATTATTTTCTGTTTGGTCATCAATAAGTAGTATCGTATTATGATTCACTATTGAAAATTGTTGTAAATGAGATATATCACATTTTTGTGTAATACGAAGATATGTTAATAATGCCCCGCATGCTTGTGCTAAAAGAGGCTCTTTGTCTAAGCAAATTGTTGACAACGAGGTTATACCTTGAGCTCTACATATTGCTTTTTCTGCATTTTGTATTGAAAAATAGGCCCTATTTGGCACAAAAATAACGTTAACCTTATCCAAGAAATTTTCTTTAGTAATTTTCATTGTATCTGGTACTAATACTTCTTTACATTGCATCTTATGAACCCATGTCAGTAGCTCTGAATAAGAAGAATGCACTATACCAGACCATTTTCCAGTAGATATATCACACCAAGCTAAAACACCTTTTTGTAAAACGTCATCATACAATAACGCTCCAAGATAATTATGTTCTTTTTCTGAAAGAACACCTTCTTCTGTAAGAGTACCAGGAGTATATACGCGTGTAATTTCCCTTTTTACAATTCCTTTTACGTCTTGTGGATTCTCCATTTGCTCACAAAGAGCCACACAATATCCCCTACGCAATAATACTGTTATATATCCTTCTACAGAATGCCAAGGTACGCCACACATTGGAACTTTATTCTCACTTGCAGAATGTCTTGCTGTGAGTGCTATTTGTAATTCTTTAGAAGCTATTGTAGCATCTTCAAAAAATAATTCATAGAAATCGCCCATCCTAAAAAACAATAGGGCTTCTTTAGCTTGTTCTTTTAATAAAAAATATTGCTCTAACATTGGGGTTATTTTTATA
>JBOFIJ010000008.1:0-2562 GCA_051650105.1 Desulfovibrionaceae bacterium | reverse complement strand
TGGTCATATCTAATATAAAATTGCACTGGCCTTGGAAAAGTCTATTCATATTGGAATAGTGATTTTCGAATATATACCAATTTCTTAAAAAGATATGTGTAATAAAACAATGAGCATCTTGAAGAATATATAGAGCTTTCTTTCCTTTTATACATTTTATAAATAACGTTATATTAATCCATACAATACAATATAAACCAAAGACTACGCATCTTTCCGGATTTTAAATAATTTCTTTTCTTGTCTAAACCAACCATATTTACCAAATGTGGCTTGTCCTTCCAAACCCAAGAATGCTATAAAATCCATAATATCTTTATTTGCATTATTTCTGAAAGCGACTTCAAAAGGCCTATAAATAACCAAGTCCTCTTCTATCTCAACTATAACAGCATTTTCGTATATTCCAGACCAATCTTTCCACGTAATCCATGCGTCAGCTGGATCTTTTTCTTGTATAAACCGCGCTTTTGCTGAACCACTATTTGGAGCAAAATAGACGATATTCTTTCTAATCTGTTGCATTTTCTCAATATCTTTCATTCTTCCAACAATATCTTCCCACACACCTGTTCCACTGGTATTACTTATTCCAGCACCATCATTAACTACAATTTTTAGACCTGGCTGTACGAGCGACTGCATCCCTTTTATTTTCTTCAAATTACCTTCTTTCACAAGGATAATAGCTTTATGCAAATATAAAGGGCGGACATTTTCTTGTTTAAATCTCGCCGAATGACTCTGTAAAAAAGCTACCATTTGGTTATCTGATGCAGAAAACAATATATCGGCTTTCTGTAAAGCCTCTTTTTGCCATCGTGCTTGTGGACCAAAAATAACATTAACTTTAATACCTGTTTTCTCTGTGTACATATTTGCAGCCTCAATAAGTGGCACATGAGGACCACCTGGGCCATAAATATTAATTTCTTTTGCCTCTGCAACAACAGTTTGGAAAAATATGCTACATAAAAAAAACACTATAATAGAATTTCTCACTATATTCCCCTTCTTTCGTTCGCATTGCCACACAATGTCTATTTATTTAATCTAGAAAAACGAACAAAATATTACAAACAACGAATAACAACGATACCTTTATATAATACCATACGCTTTAGATGGAAGTATACTACAAAATCGTATAATTATGCCACAAATATATCCATTTCAAATAATATCATATCAAAACAATAATCTTTCTCCTTATTTTATATCAATATAACTATAAGAAGAGAATATATTACTAATATAATAAATATAACCATTGATTTTTTATGAATATGAATTAATTAGAAGATTATTTACTGAAAACTATATCAATATACATATATATTCGCTCACTATAATTCTCACTCTTAAAAGGAAAACGTATGAATAATATCAATAAATCTTCTCCTTCACCAAATAAATCACCTCATACATCATCAAGTTCTTCTGGTACATCAAGTCCTACAGAAGATCAGTGCTAAGCATTATTATCTGGTGAATTAGCAGAACACATTAAAGCTCTTAAATTGAGTCAATCAATACCAAGCTGTAGCGATAACAGCTCACCAAAAACTCCTCCTTCATCTCCAATACAAACAAGGAGGATTACAAGGAGCAGTCCCTCATCAACAAATTCTGTTCAAGAATTATCAGAGAAAATAACAAATTGTTTAAAAACTGCTGGAGATGAATTAAATAGCAAAATATCTCTTAGTCATCTTATGAATTTAAGAACCTTACTCACTGCAACAAATCTAATGACACAAGGTGCTGGAGTAACATCTATGCTTCCACTTGGCTACGCAGAAGCAGTACGACACGCACCAGGAGACTTAGGCGAGACACATAGAGAATCTTTAGAACAAGACCCTTTAGATAATCCTTTAGGCCATGCAGTACATCAAGCTATCACCTCTGCTGCAGCTGCATTACGAAGAGCAATAACATGTAGACAAGCAGCAAGCAAAGATTGGGAAGAGTACGAGAAAAATAGTTCAGCTTCTAATGAATTAGAGATATTAGAATCGAGATTATCCATTTCAGAAGAAAGAGACATTTCGGCATCTGAAGAAGAAAGTCTCACATCATTAACAGAGGCCTTATGTTCTCTAGAGGAAGTATTAACCTCATTAACGAACGAAGAGCGTATAGATTTGGAAGGCGATTCTGAAGGAGGGGCAACCGGGGGAGTAGCATTACCAGATCAAAAAGAAATATCCTATTTCTCTTTTAAAACGAGACAATACTCTTCTAGATACCAAATGTTTGGGATAGCTCCAAAAACAGCCGAAGCTCGTTCTAAATCACCAACACCAGATTCAGAGTATGAGGAACTAGTAAAAGCATTAGAAATAGACTTTATGGGTAATCCCAAAAGCCATTTTTCAGTTTCATCAGAAGAAGAAGATTGTATGCAATCTTCCGACGAAACAACGAAGGAAGAAAAGGAAAAGAAAGAAAAAACTCAATAATACATAGCACATTGTGATAATAACAATTTTTAATGCTATTAAAAAGAATGTACGAAATACTTCAAAAATACTTTTTCGTACTTCTTTTATATCAAGA
>JBOFIJ010000007.1:0-7449 GCA_051650105.1 Desulfovibrionaceae bacterium | reverse complement strand
ACAAGTAAAGCCCTCGCTATGGCTATCTCAAATAACAAAATGACACAACGTTATACAAGGTTATGTGAACGTTTATCTTTAAAGACATCTTTCTAACACGTACCCACTATAAGGTATAGTAAAAAGGTGTCTTTGTTTGTTGGTCGGGAGAAAACTGGTAGTAAGCATTCTATTATAGTTATACAAAAATATTATTTCTTCCACGAATTAACTGCTGAGATTATATATTCTTGGTCTTCTAAAGAAAGACTGGGGTAAAGTGGAAGACTGATAACTTCAGAGTGTATTTGTTCTGTTATAGGCAGTGATAATGTGGAGTACTCTATATATGCTTTTTGTTTGTGTGGGGGAAGAGGATAGTGAATTTGTGTCTGAATGCCTTGTGAAAGAAGATATTGTTGTAATTCATTTCTTTGTTTTGTTCTAATCACAAAAAGGTGCCAAACATGTTCTTCTTCTCTTTTTGTATTTGGGAGGAATATTTCTTCATGAGTAATTTCTTTTCTATATTTTGTTGCTATTTGTCTTCGTATTTCAGTGTCTTTATCTAAATGGGGTAATTTTTCTCTTAATATTGCAGCTTGTATTTCGTCTAAACGCGAATTAATACCTTTAAAAAGATGCTCGTACTTTTTATGGGAGCCATAATTTGCAAGGGCTTTTATGTAGGTATAGAGTTCTGCATCATTGGTTGTAATTGCTCCACCATCACCTAAGCATCCCAAATTTTTTGCTGGATAAAAACTAAATGCACTTGCATCTCCCAGTGCACCTGCACGTATACCGTTATATTTTGCTCCATGGCTTTGAGCAGAATCCTCAATTATTTTTAAAGAATATCGTTTGGCTAATTCATATATCTTTTCCATCTCAACAATTCTTCCATAAAGATGCACAACCATAATCGCTCTTGTCCTCGATGTAATTTTTTCTTCTATTTTATTCACATCAATATTATATGAAGAAATATCTGCATCGACAAATACAGGAATATGTCCTTCTTCTGAAATAGAAAGCATCGAGGCAATATATGTATTTGCTGGAACAAGTATCTCTGAAGCAGGTTCAAACGCATATCCTGTTATAATAAGGCGAAGAGCATCTAGTCCATTACCTACTCCTAAGCAGTACTGTGTTCCGCAATATTGTGCATATTCTTCATCAAAATAACTATTTTCTTTTCCTCCAATGTACGATGAAGATTCAATAACTCGAGAAAGAGCATTCTGAATGGTATTCAAATATGGTTTATTAATACTTGCAAGAGACAAAAAGGGAATTGTTTTCATTGATTCTTCTCATTGTGATACGTTTTGATAAAAAGAGCATAGTCTCTAATATATTCATTCTCGTCATAATAATTGCTCGCTAATACCATGAGAATACAATCGTTCGAGAAATTGTACATCTCTCTCCAAAGCCCGTTTCCAATATAAAGACCTTGTTCTGGTGTATTAAGATGTATTATTTCCTGTTCTTTACCTGTATCTAGCAAAAAATCACATGAGCCCTTCATACAAACTATGCACTGTTGTAGTATTGTGTGGGCGTGTTTACCTCGCCGTGCTAGGATATCGGTATTGTAAATGTAGTATACTCTTTTAATTTCAAATGGGATATTTTTGTATGATTCTAAAGAAATTAGTGAGCCTGTACTATCACCAAAAACCTCAAATGTGAGTATTTTATAATTCTTATGTATTTCTGTAACAGGAAGAGAGGATCTCTTTTCTTCTTTGGATAGGGGTAAGCCAGATGTACACATTTTTTTTCCTAGTTTAGTGATAATACATTAGTAAACAGCAAAAAATATTCCTTCACATAAAGTTTGATTGCAGATAATTGTATTGTACTATACAATGGCTAGAAGATATTGTGGAATAACTTTTGGAAAGAAAATGGCAAGAAAAAAGCGGCATAGAAATGCTATAATATCAATTAGTGACGATGAAGCACAGAATCTATTTGAGGAATATGTAGAAAAAGAAAATTCAGAAAATTCTTCTGAGATGCTTTTTCTACATTCTCTTTCAGATGTGAAAATATTGCTAAAAAAAATATTTGTGAGCAGAATAAAGAATGTCCTTTACCTGTTTTTAAATACAATAGAGAAAGTATTTCATTTTATAGTAAAGATGGCCTCACTCTCCTTAAAGGTACTTCATCATCTATACAGGTGGCTTTAGAAAATATGAGGAAAAGAGAATTTCCATTTAAAAGTCGGTTGGATTTGCATGGTATGAGAGTGATAACTGCACAAAGTGCACTCATTTCTTTTATGCAACAAGCGTATATTCAAGGAATATGTGAAGTGCTTCTTATCACTGGAAAAGGAAATAACTCTCCACAAGGAATTGCAATTATTCGAGAATCTGTTACGAAGTGGCTAACACAATATCCTCTTAACCTCGTTGTTTTGGGTTTCACTACACCTTCTCGATATCTTGGCGGTGAAGGTGCTGTGGGAGTCTTGTTGCGGCCTTTTGAAGCTTCATTAAGAATAGTGTGGCATCAATATATGGTTGAAAGAGAATAATATGTATCACTAAGGCTCTTTTTTTTCTACAATGTATTGTTTAGTATACATATACCGTTTTTTATTGTTCTTTTTATATTGTATCTACTCCATAGTAGAGAAGATTGTATTCGTAATATAATAAGGAATTCTTAATAAAAATATATATTCTTAGTTCGTACACTATATAGACGTAATGTCTATTTTTGTTTTAAAAGTGTTGTAAGAATAAAAGATTTACTGCAATAATACAGTTGTGACTATATACTTTTTTGTAATTAAGCATGATAATAAAAAAGAGTATAGTAAGTATAGAATACAGATTTTTATATAAAAGTGTAGTGCAGAAATGTTCTTTTATACCATGGCATAGGTATAGTGGTATAAGGGTTTTTGGGGAGAGTATTTTACAAAAATAGTAGAATATGCTATTGCAATGTCGTTACACATAATGAATATTATATACATTTTTTATGGGAATAATGCATAAGGCATTCTTTTGTACGTTCTACATCTATTTTAATTTGTGCTACAAGCTCTTGTGGAGAAACAAAGCGTTCTTCATCTCGTAAATATTCTACACAATATACTGTGAGTTCGTGGCTATATATTTCGCCAGAGAAATTGAGGATATGGATTTCTATAGAAAGTGTATTGTGAAAGAATGTAGGGTTAATACCAATATTCATAACACCTTTATAAATAATGTCTTTATGCTTTACTACCACAGCATAAACACCTTTTGGTGGAAGAATGGTATTTGTTACTGTTATGTTTGCTGTAGGATAGCCTAATAATGTGGAGCCCCTTTGGCACCCCTTAATCACTCTGCCTGTGAAAGAAAAAGGGCGATTCAAAAGATCTGTAACTTGCTTCATAGCACCTGCAAGAATATACTTGCGTATTAATGTTGATGAAATAATATTTTCATTACATTTTTTTAATGGAACACGCTCCATAATAATACGATACTTGATGGCAATATCATCCAAATTTTCTCTTTCTTTTTGGTTTCCAATGCATGCATTTGCACCCATGATAAGGTATTTGGGATTACAAAATGTTATAAGGGAATCGCGAATAAAGTGTTCTGCTCTTTGTTCTGCAAATTCTTTTGTAAAAGGAATTGTAACAACATAAAATGGGACATTAGATGCTGAGAAATGCTCTGCATACGAATAAAGGAGCCGTTCTTTTTCTTGATCTGTGTAAAGAAATACCATATTTTCTTCATACAATATAATTTGGGGATGCGGTGAAAACGTAAACAGTATAACAGGTAATGAACTCACACCTGCCATACGTATAGCTCTTTTTAAAATTTCTTGGTGTCCATTATGAATACTCTCAAAGTTTCCAATGATAATGCAAGAACCTTCTGCAAACGTGCATGCTGGAAATGATTCAATATATAACATGGTGCTCTCTTAAAAATGGAATAAATTCTGTATACTATTTCCACAGTATACTATATCTCTTGTTATGTGAAAAGAAAATTGTTATTAGAAGTATTTTTTTGTTGCAGAAGAATATAATCTGCAAGTGTTATTGAGAGCATTGCCTGTACTACAGGAATAATTCTTGGTATTGCGGAACAATCGTGTCGTCCTTTTAGTGTGACAGCGCATGCTTTTCCTTCTTTTGTAATAGTTTGTTGTGGAAGGCTTATGGAAGATATAGGCTTCACAGCAAGACGCACACATATATTCTCTCCTGTCGAAATGCCTCCTACAATGCCTCCTGCATTATTTGTAGATGTTCTTATTTGATTATTGTCTAGGTATATGGGGTCATTATGTTCTGAGCCATACATAGATGCACAAGAAAAGCCAGAGCCTATTTCTACTCCTTTAACTGTTCCTATAGACATCATTGCATATGCTATTCTGGCATCTAATTTATCAAAAATAGGTTCACCAAGGCCTACAGGCATATTGTGCGCTTCAACCACAACTATACCACCTAAAGAGTCGCCCACTAGCCTTGCTTCTTGTACTTTTTTTTCCCATAAAGGAATAATATCTTTATCCACAGCATAAAAGAGATTTTCTGAACTTGTTTGTAAAGAATAGTTCTGTGCTTCTATACCACCTAAAGAGAGTGTACCAGTGTAGATTTTTATTCCATATATATCTAGAATTTTTTGTGCAAATACTCCCGCAATAACACGTGAAAGTGTTTCTCTACCAGAAGCTCTTCCACCACCTCGGTGGTCTCGAATACCATATTTTGCATCATATACATAGTCTGCATGAGATGGGCGATATATAGTGGCATCATAATCTTTTGGGCGAGAATCGGTATTGTAAACACAAAATGCTATGGGTGTACCTGTAGTGCAATGTTCTTGTCGTTCAGAATCATATATTGTTCCTGAGAAAATTTCTATAATATCATTTTCTTTTCTTGAAGATGAAACAATACCTTTATCTGGTCCAGGTCTTCTTGCATCAAGTGCCTTTTGAATCTCTTTTTGTGAGACAATAAGATGAGCTGGGCAACCATTAATAATTCCACCAAGGGCTTTCCCATGGGATTCACCAAATGTTGTTATTTGAAAGAGCGTACCAAATGTATTTCCATTCATTTTTTCACTATAGATAATCCGTATAATGCTGTCAAATAAACTTTTATTTGTATATTATTATGAAGAATATATTGCTCTTTATTTCTTTCATGTATGTGGTTTCTGATATATATATTGCTAGAGTATATATAATGTATAATATATTATATATGTTAGGAATAAACATTGTTTGATAAGAAGTAAAATACTATTTCTCTTCCATTCTTTTGTATTACATGCTTTAAATAATACAATCCTATTATGGGGCACAAGAACGTGATGTATAGATCTATTGATAAAGGATATGTATTGGTTGAAATATATGTTTTACCATGAAGAGTGAGAAATATATTTGTTTTTTTAAGGATTTTTGTATCATCATAAATGCTATTGTGTATTGATATTAATGGTGGTAGGGTATGGAGTGTAGGAGTGTGGTTGCTCTGTAAAGTTGTTCTATAAGAATAGCTTTTGTCATTTCATGTGTGAACGTCATTTTACTAAGAGAAAGAAGCATCCTTTGTTTTGGAAGAAGTTCTCGTGTAAAACCAAAGGCTCCAGCTATTGCAAAAAGGGGGATTTTGCTTTTATTTTCTGTTATTTGTGATAATAATTGTGCAAAACCTTCTGAGGAGTATTCTTTTCCATCTGGATGTAGTTCTACAAAAATTGAGGATGAATGTATTGAACCAAGCACATGTTGTGTTTCTACGTATTTGCGTTTTTCTATTGGAAGAGACGATGGTGCATCTTTATATATACTATTTTCAATTTTCCAATAATGAGAAAGCCGTTTATAATACATTTGTGAGCAAGAATGCCATGAGGAGGAATCTTTTCCTATACTAACAATGTGTAACGTATGCACTATTGTGTCACATCGTCGTAGGAACTATACAATCTTCCTTCTTTTTCTGAGGGACAAATTGCTTTTATAAGGGGAAGTAACACAGACTTTGCTCCGCATTCTGAAAATATCTGGTATCCATCGTGATATATTTTTTCAACCGTTTCAATAAAACGTACTGAATGAGTCATTTGTTTTTTCATAGCTGAGTAAATTGTATCAGAACTTTGCAAGGCAGAAGCTGTTACCGTGCTATAGAATACTCTTGTTGGATTTTCCCACGTACTATTTTCCATTTTCTTTTGTAGTGCTTTTTCTGCTTTTTCCATTTTAGGTGAATGAAATGCACCCGATACTTGAAGGGGAATTGCCTTTCCTTTGTGTTCTGCAACACGTTCCTTAAGCAGGGTAAAGTATTTTGTATCACCACTTATGACGTATTGAGAAGGAGAATTATAATTAGCAATAAATAATGTGGCTTCATAATCTTTTCGCAAATCTTCTAATAGTAATTCTATAGTAGGCAAAGAAAGTTTTAGTATAGCACACATACCGCCACTATGCTCTTTGTCTACATTTTGCATAAGATTTCCACGCTCTGCTGTAAGTATAAGAGCATCTTCGGCAGAAAGAGTACCACAAGCAACAAGAGCTGGGTATTCACCAAGGCTGTGTCCAAGAACAGCAGAAAAATCGTTATTTTGAGAATACATATGGTATAAAGAAAGTGCCACTGCTGTTAATGCGGGTTGAAGGGCTTTTGTTTGTATCATAGCTTCTGGATTATTTTCTTCCCAATAAATCTTTTTTAAGGGGAGCATAGAATATTCTTCAGCGGCATCCCAATAATGCATACAGGTGCTATTATTCTTTGCAAGGCTTTCTCCCATTTTATATACCTGTGAACCTTGACCAGGAAATACTAGAATATTTTTGGACATATATTCTCCTAATATTATTGTACTTTAGTATACAATAACGTCTCTTTCTTTGCAATAAGAAGGCTTTTAATACACAACAGAAAATTGTATATATTTATAAGAAATATTCCTTTCTTATGTTTTAGGTAATGTATTTCAAGCAATATTGTAGCAATAAATGGAGTGTATCGTAATTATTATTACTCTGTTATAAAGAAAACAAAAAAGTGTATTACTTTATTGCAGAAATAATACTGTACGCCATTAATTAAGAAAGAATAAATTAATTTAGCATAGTATTGTAAAAAATATAGTGTAAAAAAGAAGAAACATAAGAGTTCTCAGTACATTGCAATACTATTGATGGAAAAGAATTTTTTGTGTCAGGAAAAGCATAAGGCATATATGAAAGATGCGTGAATAAAAACGTAATAAAGGATTAGTGTGTGATAAATAATACGGCAAACAAAGACACCTTTTTACTATACCTTATAGTGGGTACGTGTTAGAAAGATGTCTTTAAAGATAAACGTTCACATAACCTTGTATAACGTTGTGTCATTTTGTTATTTGAGATAGCCATAGCGAGGGCTTTACTTGT
>JBOFIJ010000006.1:0-241013 GCA_051650105.1 Desulfovibrionaceae bacterium | reverse complement strand
ATAATGTTGAATTGTTATTGGAATAACCACTGCTGGATATTCTGATCCTTGCGATTTATGTATTGAAATTGCGTATGCAGGAAGAACTTCATCTAATTCATCATAGGAATATGATATATTTTTTTCATCAAAACGTACTATATAACGCTATAGTTATGGTAGAAGAATATATATCTCTCTCGATATATAAACAAAAATATACCGAAGAACTATATACTCTTTATATGTAATAATAGTACCGCACATCCCCTGTACAAATTCTCACAATCACTCTATTATTGTCAAGAGATACCAGCCCTCAAATTTAGCTACTTAGCAAAGAGTAGTATACTCTCTTTATTCACTATACAAAGTAGCACTTATCTATAATATTATTGCACAGCACTATATATCGCCCACATAGGCAAAGATCATATCAGATTATTACCTCTCCACTATTTTTACAAAAATCTGTCATAATTATTATATAAATACAATTCTAAGAAGCAATATATCGTTCACCACTGCTCTATAAAAATAATATTATCTACCCAAAATTCTTAGCACATTTTTATTTATATACATGCCACACGTAAAGGGAAATTACTATTTTTACATGTGTTTATAACTCCCTCATCCACACAATAGATTTCCTATCTATATAGAGCAAAATATATCATCATTCCTTGACAGAACATAATACTGGTTTACAAGAGATACTATCTTCTCAGTCAATACACAATACATTGTATATTACATGCACTACTTTCTTCACAAAAATAAGAAAAGATTTCTATATTACAAAAGTATACTATTTTTACGAAACATGTTTATTTTCTATTTGGGCATTCTTTTCATAATGAACAGGACGTCTTCTTTTCTCATAATATAATCCATCAGCAGTTTTTGCATTTGCATCTGTGAAATATAAAAGCATGCTACTATATACTTCTGGAAAAAGATTTTGATAATAGTGCATAAATAAAATAGCGATACTTGGTTTAGTTTTTAACAATTCTCCACCAGCTTTAGCAAGGACAACATAAATATTCTCCATCTGATACTGATATTCTTGCACATTGACACGTAAAAGATTTGCACAAGCATCTTGCATAATAAAAGGCAAAGTATTTAATGAAGAACCTATAATATCCATGGCAGAGGCTAGTACAGTAGTACGCACCTCTGATGTTAAATCTTTCACAAGCCATTGAGTTAACCTTGTAAAAAGCACTGTATGTATTCCGCAACCATATATGACGCTATCCTCATACATTGCAACAGAAAGAACTTGTGCCAAAAATTCTTTTGCGGAATCAGCAGAATCTTTAGCATGAGGGGCAATTTCAGATAATTTATATTTTTGCAAAAATTCTATACCAATTCTCCCAATATCAAATTGGGTACTATAAGGAGCACTTTTATTTCTCCCATGTTCATATACTCTATGAGAACACGTTATTTCATTAATATATTCCATAGTTGTGTCTTTTGCGATTCGTAGCAATAATTCATATTCATAAGCATATTCAATATTTTCATTAAAAGCACCAACAGAAGAAAATACGGCGTTATGAATAAAAACACTACTAAAAGCAATTGAATCCTGTTGCAACAATGAAATGACATTCAATGTATTCAATATATTCTTATTCTTTTGTACTTCACCGGTATCCTCTTGCACTTGAAAAGCAGAATAGAAGAATAACGAACTAGGAGTCTCAAACGTTTTCTGAATAAGTATAGATAATCTATCCTGCATATAAGAACTTCCCACGCTTAAAAAAGAAATCCACTCTCCCTTAGCATGGCTAAGCGCGTAGTTTAATGCACTTGCAGAGCATAAATGTGTAGAAATACTTTTTATACGAGCATCCCCTTTTTTATATGCATCAAGAGTAACAAGATCCTCACCCTTTACCATCTCATTTTTAACAACCAAAACTTCCCAATGTGGATATGATTGCATTATGATGGAATCAAGTGTTTCCTTTAGGGAAAATCTATTTTCTTCAAAAGAAACAATAATGGAGAATATTGGATAGTACATAAATAATCCTTATCAAAGTGAAAGTATAACCATACGTGCAAAAATTGTACTTAGAATATTATTTTATATACCTCAGTGTATATTTCGTCTATAAAAAGGCATCTCAAGACATATTTTACAAAATATCCACAATATAGTGTGGAAAATATTCTACAAAAATAGTATAGTCTAGACTTGATTACTTTTCTATTTATTTTATACTGTACAGTATTCAATAAAATATTGTATACTGGCCAGCACAGGTATTTAGCTTAGTACCGGTACACAGTAACGTATCTATTCTTTGTTCTAAGATAAAGAGAATTGGTTTTTTTGTATTATACGTCTAGACTTTTTTTAAAAAACGTTTATGTATACTTAGTAATTTATGATATTTAGGAGTTTTTTTATTATGTCAAAAATAATTGGGATAGACCTTGGAACAACTAATTCATGCGTGTATGTTATGGAAGGAACAGAGGCAAAGTGTATTACCAACGCAGATGGTAATAGAACGACTCCTTCTGTAGTAGCCTTTACAGATAAAGAAGTTTTAGTTGGTGAATTAGCACGAAGACAAGCAGTAACAAATCCAGAGCGCACAATATTTGGTGTAAAACGTCTTATGGGAAGAAAAGCAGACTCCCCGGAAGTTAGCGCATGGAAAGCACATTGTCCTTATGAAATTGTGAAGGGCGATAATGGGGATGCTTATGTTGAAGTATCTGGCAAGAAATACAGCCCACAAGAAATTTCAGCAAAAATTCTCTCACAATTAAAGGCAGATGCAGAAAAATATCTTGGCTCCAAGGTAACAGAAGCAGTTATTACGGTTCCAGCATACTTTAATGATGCACAAAGACAATCCACAAAAGATGCCGGTAAAATTGCTGGCTTAGATGTAAAACGTATTATTAATGAACCAACAGCAGCTTCTTTGGCATATGGTTTTGAGAAAAAAGCAAATGAAAATATTGCTGTTTACGACTTAGGTGGAGGAACATTTGACGTTTCTATTCTAGAAGTTGGTGACAATATAGTAGAAGTACGTGCTACTAACGGTGATACATTCCTAGGTGGAGAAGATTTTGATCAGGCCATTATTAAATATCTCGTTGAAGAATTTAAAAAAGAAAATGGTATTGATTTATCCTCAGATAAAATGGCTTTACAAAGGCTTAAAGAATCTGGAGAAAAAGTAAAAAAAGAACTTTCCACATCTATGGAATCTGAAGTTAATTTACCTTTTATCACAGCAGATGCAAATGGACCAAAACACCTGCTTATAAAGATTTCTCGATCTAAACTAGAACAATTAGTGGAACCTCTAGTAAAACGCTCTATTGAACCTTGTAAGAAAGCATTAGCAGATGCAAAATTAAAAACTGTTGATGCTGTTATTCTTGTTGGTGGTATGACTCGTATGCCACTAGTACAAAAGTATGTAGAAGATTTCTTCAAGAAAGAACCAAATCGTTCTGTTAACCCCGATGAAGTTGTTGCTATGGGTGCGGCCATTCAAGGCGGTATCCTCGCAGGAGATGTAAAAGATATCCTCTTACTCGATGTAACACCTCTTTCATTAGGTTTAGAGACATTGGGAGGAGTTTGCACTAAATTAATAGAGCGCAATACAACTATTCCAACGAGGAAAAGCCAAGTATTCACGACTGCAGCAGATAACCAACCCTCCGTATCTATTCATGTTCTTCAAGGTGAGCGTCCCATGGCAGGAGATAATACCACACTTGGTCGTTTCGACCTTACAGGAATTCCACCGGCACAAAGAGGATTACCACAAATTGAGGTAACTTTTGATATTGATGCCAACGGAATAGTAAATGTTTCTGCAAAAGATCTTGGAACGGGCAAAGAACAGTCTATACTAATAACTGCCAATTCTGGACTTTCTGAAGAAGAAATTAATACCTTAATTAAAGATGCTGAACTTAATGCTGAAGCAGATAAAGCAAAACAGAATATAGTAGAGGCACGCAATCAAGCAGATAGTCTTATATATACTACGCAAAAAACTATTGCAGACTTGGGTGATAAAATAGATTCTGAACTTAAAACGGCAATAGAAGGAAAAATTGAGGCACTTCAAGCTGTTAAAGATGGTGAAGATCTTGATTCCATTAAGAAAGCAACTGATGATTTAATGCAGGACTCTCATAAGTTAGCAGAGCAGCTATATAAACAAACTCCTCAGCAAGACGAAACACAACAAGACAAAAAAGATGATGACGTTGTGGACGCTGAATTTAAAGAAGTATAACATTACTGTATATAATAAAAAGAGGAATTTCTAAGAATTGTACTTTGTGGTTCCTCTTTTTATTTGCATTTGAACAATACGCATAAAAATATATATGTATCACTCTTAGATGGCATTGATGTATTCCATGCAGTGCCACATGTTTAACAGCAATATCTAATACCACTCTTCATACAATTTATAAGCATAGTGCAATACAAAAAAGACAACAATACTGCAACAAAAACATCTATATAATAATTCGTATACGAAAAGAAAATGGTATAGCAACATACTATAAAAACACTTCTTGTACTGTATAAAGAAAATATTTCTGGAACACAAGAACAATAGTATAGCACGATACTATTACAATACTAAGAAATCATATAAAAGAAACAAGAGCGGCACGTACTATTCTCTATTGCATCAGATATAGCAAAAAAACCTTTATCAAAATAAGCACTAACTACCACAAGAGAGTAAAGAAACCTCATTATACTATTATTTACTCTACTTCTTATTCATAACAAACGTAAACGCATTTTCCATATAAAAATAGAACACAATATTCTTATACTATATACACATACATAAAACACTCCACTCTTATTATTTTTACCACAATCCGCCTGTAGAATAAGAGAGAACTCGCTACAATGTTGCAATATCCCTTTCATATTATACAAGAATAAAACTCTTTACACTATAATTGATACCGTAAGGAACACGGTACAAAAGATATTTTAGTTATAAAGAGCCTATTTTATTGTATTTATTTATATAATAAGACTACTTTCCAAAACATTCTTTAATAATATTAAATAAAATGCTCCAATAACATGAGGTACGTTCTACGCAAATAAAGTGCGATAGTAAGAGTGTGCACTGTGATATCTTCTTCTAAAGAAAGATATGTAATAAAATTTTGTGCAGGTAGGGAAAAATCTTCTTCTCTTTTCTCAGCAATGCAATTCCAATATCTAGTATAGGCATCTCTCATTTTCGTTGTAATATCTTTACGCTCCACAAAATGCAACATAGCAGTATTGAAAAATTCTATTCCCTGTTCTTTAAATCCTCTTTCTAAAGCAAGCCTCCATAAGCAAATAAAAAGACCTATTGCTTCTGTTCTCGCTTTTCTTCTAAGAAAGATATTTAGTTTGCCAGCATGAATAATGTGATATATCTCCTGATAATCAAAATATTTGAACAAAAGAAGAAAACGTTCTTCTAATTCTTCTAATGCAACAGGCAGTGTGTCTGGAGTTTTCTCTAAAGAAAGGACAAGAGTTTCTGAGGTAGGAATTTCATTTTTTAGCATTTTCTCCATAGGGGCACCACTCTCTTAATACTATATTTTTTACGATACTATATAAGATTTTCTTAAAGATCCTACATAACAAAATTTTTAGTAAAAATACATAATCTTTATTAGTATACTCGGTAAAAAGAGATAAATATATAGATGTACAAAAATAAATTTTACATTTTTATATATTTCACTCATCTATTATGCTCTATTCATAGTGAAAATACTAAGAAAAATCTGATAGACAAATGCTCTACTTTCGTGTATACTGAGGGGAATATCTTAGCCGAGGGAATTATAATGAATCTTTTTGGTACAGACGGAATACGTGGTTGCGTAAAT
The DNA here is from genome assembly GCA_051650105.1 of Desulfovibrionaceae bacterium. Taxonomy (GTDB): domain Bacteria; phylum Desulfobacterota; class Desulfovibrionia; order Desulfovibrionales; family Desulfovibrionaceae; genus CAMWXW01. Next base: position 235,094 of record JBOFIJ010000006.1, on the reverse strand, counting down.
ACATTTCCCATGACAGTTGAAATGGTATTGAGAGTGGCTTTGGCGACGGGTTCATTTCTTCGAGATACCTACACTCGACCTCTTGTTCTTATAGGTAAAGACACTCGACTTTCTGGATATATATTTGAATCTGCTATTACTGCTGGCCTTTGTGCAATGGGAGTTAATGTATTGCATGTTGGCCCTATGCCGACTCCAGCCGTTGCTTTTTTAACACAATCTATGCGCGCAAATCTTGGAATAGTAATATCAGCATCACACAACCCATATCATGATAATGGAATAAAGTTTTTTGATCATCAAGGCTTTAAATTAGCACATAGTGTGGAAGAGAATATATCTTGTCATGCTCAAGAAGAAACAAGATGGAAATACCCATCTTCTCATTCTTTAGGTAAAACATCCCGAGTAAATGATGCAGCAGGCCGTTATATAGTCCATTTAAAACATTCTTTACCCAAAAATATTCGACTGGACACCTTAACAATTGTTCTTGATTGTGCGAATGGAGCTGCGTATCATTTAGCACCCCTTTTACTAAAAGAACTTGGTGCAACCGTTATTCCCCTTGGCATAGAACCAAATGGAACAAATATAAACGAGAATTGTGGTTCACTTTCACCAATAAATGTAGCTCAAATGGTAGTGGAACACAAAGCAGATTTTGGAATAGCACTAGATGGTGATGCAGATAGAGTTACTCTTATAGACGAAAAAGGAGCTATTTTAGATGGTGATCATATTATGGCTATTTGTGCCAAGAATTTATTGCGAAAGAATCTTTTAACACATAATACTCTTGTTGCAACTATACAAAGCAATATGGCTCTTGAAAATTTTATGAAAAAACATAATGGAACTCTTATACGTACAAATGTAGGAGATCGGCATGTTGTTGAAATTATGAGAAAGAATAACTATATCTTTGGAGGAGAACAATCTGGACATATTATCTTTTCCGAACATAGTACAACTGGCGATGGTATGCTTGTGGCATTACAAATTGCCCAAATTATGCAAGAAGACAATAAAAAACTCTCTGAACTCTCCAAAATGCTAGAATTATATCCACAAAAAATGGTCAACATACTGGTAAAAGAAAAGATTCCATTAGAAAATTCCCCAGAAATAACAAAAGGTGTAGAAAAAGCAAAGAAAGAATTAGGAAATAAGGGAAGAATTATTTTACGTTATTCTGGTACAGAATCATTATGTCGTCTTATGGTAGAAGCAGAGGATGATCTCCTTGCAGAAAAAATTACCAATGAAATAGCTTTATGCGTACGTAAGAACCTTTCCTGTGAATAATACGTACATGAATAAAAAATATATTTTTGTAACAACAAAAGAACACACAGTAGTGCCTTTAGTAAAAATCACAAAGAGACAAAACACAACACGATGTATTGCTTATACTATTTCACATACTTCATATTATGGTTTTGAAATAGAAAAAGGAAAAAGGTATTCATGTATAGACAAAGCACAGCTTTGTATTGCACTTTTATACAATGGAGAATTGGAAAATTATCCGAAAGAACACGTATTATCTTATGTATTCAAAAACTCAATAAATGAAAGAAGTAATAATGCAAGAAAGAATACGCAGCATACTTAGCCACGATCTCTCTGGAGTAGGAAGAGTTTCCCTTAATGCTATTATTCCCATTTTCTCTCATTATTGTATAGAGAGTATAGCACTTCCAACATCTGTATTTTCAAGCCAAACAGATGGATTTACCAAATATGCCTTCACAGAATTAACATCATTTATGAAAAACACTGTAATACATTGGGAAAGTATACAATTAAAGGCAGATGCTCTCTATAGTGGTTTTCTTTCTTCTCCAGAACAAATAGATATCTTGGATACAATAATCAGAACATGCTTGCGACAGAATGCACTTATTATAATAGATCCCGTTTTAGGAGATGAAGGAGAGCTATTTTCTTCGTTGCCAGCAAGTCTTGTATCTCATATGCAAAACTATATAAAACAAGCTCATAGTATAACACCAAATTTCACAGAAATATGTTTATTATTGAATGAAGACTATGTAGAAACCCCCTCTTTTTTTACAGTAAAGAACTATTTAAAGAAACTTGCAATTGGGAAAATACGGTATGTCATAGGAACAAGTATTTTGCTAGAGGAAGAAACAAATCCCTGTGTATTAGCATATGATAAAAATAAAGATTATTTTATAAAAATACCATATATACAAATAGATGGGCATTTTCCCGGTGCAGGAGACTGCTTCACAAGTATTTTTATGGCATACATCCTACGCCAACATTCTTTAGTGCCTTCTCTCATTCGTGCAGTGGATTTTATTACCCATGCCATTACAATAACAAAAAAAACACAAAGTCCACCAAGAGAAGGACTTTTATTAGAAAGAAGCCTTCACTCTTTTTCTAAACAAGTATCGAGGATACGAGGTCGTTATGCAATTTACAGATAATGCTTCCTTACCAATAGGTATTTTTGACTCAGGTCTTGGTGGTTTGACAGTACTCCATGAGATGTCACAATTATTACCAAATGAATCCTTTATATATTATGCAGATAGTTTACATAATCCTTATGGAATAAAAAAACCTTCTCAGATAATAGAATATTCTACAGAAATAACAGAAATTCTTCTCAAAGAAGGCGTAAAATGTATAATTATCGCTTGTAATACAGCGAGTGGAATAGTGCGAGAAAGCCTTCAAAAGAAATATCCTCATATTCCATTTATAGGAATGATTAATGCTGGTATACAAGCTATTACAGAAAAGAATATAAAGAATATAGCTTTGTTAGCAACAGAATCCACTCTTAAACAAGGCTTTTATCACAAAGCTTTTCCTGTTGAAGCAGGCTATGCGGTGCAAGACATTATATGCCCAACACTTGTGGCATTAGCAGAAGATGGAAATATTACTGGTATAAATGCTGAAAGAGCGGTTACAGAATATATTTCCACAATACATAGCAATACTGAAGCAGTATTACTTGGCTGCACACATTTTCCATTATTTCAACCATTTTTTGAGAAATATTTAGATAACTCAATACATATTATTAACCCTGCTTCTTTTTTAGCATCAGAAATAAAAGCATACTTAATAACACATGCTTTACATAATAAGAAAACACATGCGATAAAAAAATTTATTGTTACAGGAAATAAAGAAATTTTTGCATATATTTATTCACAACTTTTTAGCGAAAATATCTTATTGTGAACGTATCTTCCACATCCCCACTGCATTCTTTCTCGCTTCTTTCTCTAAAAGAATATATGTTGCACAGAGCTCTTTTTCCTTACAATATTTTTTATATACACGTGCTAAGCCTTGTTTTATAAGTAATGCACCAAATGTTTTACCATGTTCCTTTATATAGAGCACCCCTACAACACGTCCATATGCATCTTTTCCCATGGTTTTTACAAAAATTTTTATGGATTTTTTTTGTGCGTTCTTTATAAGACTTTCTAAATATGCTCTACTTTCTTTCCCATATGGTTGGTCCATTTCTGGACTATCAATTCCATACATTCTCAAACGATATATTTTGCCATTTTCTCTATATTGTACAGTATCACCATCATATACATAAAGAATATCTGTGTTAGCCTCGGCAAAAATAGTGCAACTTAAGAATACAATAACAATACTTATAGTAAAAATAGAAGGCATTGTGAACTCTCCTTTACATTGTGGATATTGTATATAAAAATAGGAAGAAGAGAGAGACACTAACTATTAAGAAATCCTTTTCATAATGAGAAAAACAATTCCCTTTTCTCATAATATATCATGATATATTTTTATACCATAGAACATTGTTTACACTGTGTAGCTCGGCCACTCTTTAATAAGAGGCTTTATTTTCCTAAAGAGAATATAGTATTCTTATTACTTCTCTATGTAAGAAAACAAAAGAATTCCTCAACTCACTATAGTAACTTTTCGTAGCAGGGACACTCTTATAAAAAATCGTATATACAATAAGAAAATAAGAGAGTTTTAGTGACTGTACACTCTTGTGTAGAAGATATCCTTTTTTTCTATACCCATCAATGCAAATATTTTGGAAAAAATTCTTATACTATACAATAGTACCTGCATACTATATTTCTCAATATATAACAAAAGAATATAGCATTTGTTAACACAAACAATATTATTCTTACAGCTATGATATTCTATCTTGACGATACATATTAGATATAGACAACATTGTATAAGACATATACTATAATGGCACCGATCTTCAATTCACCTATTGAATAAGAAATAATGCCTATTCATGCTGCAACTAAGACTATTTACATGGTAGTATTAATATACACTAAAATAAGTAAGCACAGGCCTGTTGCAGAAGAAAGAATACGTTAAAAGATCTCTATTTACCTCAGCGTAGTTTTTAGGGAAAAGCTATTGCATATTGAAAAGACTATTTCGTAGTTCTTCTAATGAAATTATTCCCTTTAAAATATTATATACCGTTTGTGTTATCGGCATATGTAAATTATGCTGTTTTGCAAGAGAATATAAAGCAAAAGACGTTGGAATTCCCTCTGCGATGCCAGACATAGAATTCATAATCTCATTCAACGTTTTCCCTTTCCCAAGTTCATTTCCAACAAATCTATTTCGAGATAACGTTCCCATACTTGTTAGCAAAAGGTCTCCAAGTCCAGCACAAGAATTAAAGGTAGAAGCGTCAGCCCCAAGCAATAATCCTAATTGAGTAATTTCAGCTAAACCTTGAGTAATAAGAAATGCATTCGCATTATTTCCCTCATGTAAGGCATCTAATATTCCAGAAGCAATAGCAACAACATTCTTAGCAGCACTCGCTATTTCAACGCCAATAACATCTTTTGTAGTTTCTACTATAAAATATTCTGAAAGAAAAAGTGTTCTTAACAAGGTTGCGTAGTGTATATCTTTTGAAGCAATTGAAACCGCTGTCATCTTTTTAGAAGCAACTTCGTTAGCAAAAGAAGGCCCAGATAACATTGCATATATGGGTGAAAGAGGCTGCAATACATTTTCAACAATAGCAGACATAGTAAGACTATCTTTTTCTCTAAGCCCTTTACTAATATTGAGGAAAGACAATTTTTGAGGTAATAATGGCAAGAATGCTTTCAAAATTTCTTCCGCATATTGAAAAGCAGAAGCATACACATAAAGATCCTTATTTTGCAGTGCTTCTTCAGGATATGTAGTAGCATAAATGGAGGCAGAAAGCTGAAGAGAAGGAAGATACTTTGTATTTATGTGTTTTGTAGTAATATCATCAGCTATATTTTTGTCTCGCAGTAGCATAGTTATCACATGACCATTATTAGCAAGAATTTGTGCCAGTACAGTTCCCCAAATACCACCACCAATGATAACTATCTGCATTATTTCACCTTTTTATAAACTAAGTGTACGGGATAAGTATACAAAATTGGTCATTTTTTGTCAAACCAGCAAAATAGACAATGGAATAAACATAATCCTATATAAATTATTTTTTAAAAGCCAACACTTGACTTTATTCTGCATTTGCACAAGAATGGTAGAAGATATTATAGTAAAAGGAGATTATATTTCATGAAAAGACTATTTTCATTATTCTTTCTGTTCTCCATGTGTGTGCCTTTTCTTTCCTGTTCTAATAGTATAGAAGACAACAATAATGACCCCCTTCGTGTGGGCACATCAGCTGATTATTATCCATTTGAATTTAAAGAAGACACTACCTTTGCAGGTTTTGATATAGATTTAATGAAAATGATAGCAAAGAAATTAGACAGAAAAATTGTCTTTATTGATGCTCCTTTTGCTTCTCTATTGCCAATGCTAGAAGTGGGTCAAATAGATATTACAATCTCGGCCATTAACATAACTTCAGCTAGAGAAAAAGCCTTTGATATGACCATACCATATTTTTTTGATACAATTGTAGCTCTTTATCCCAAAAAAGCTCTTATAACAGATTCTGAGAGCACAGATATACTGGAAACATTACAAGACAAGAAGGTGGGGGTCCAACTTGGCACAACTATGCAATCTTGGGCAGAAGAGAACCTTAACAAAAAAATGATACTCACAATGGACACAACTCCCGCTTTAATAGAAGCTCTTAAAGCATCCCAAATAGATGTTGTTTTAATAGACAAAACACAAGGCGATGCATTTCTTAAAAAGAACGAAGAATTAGCCTCTATGAACGTAAGTAAAACAAAGGAAGGCTATGCTCTTGTCTTAAAAAAAGGCAGTCCATTAACAAAAAAAATTAACGCAGCACTCGAAGAAATAATTCAAAGTGAAGAAATAAAAATAATAGAAAAAGAATGGCTGGAACAATAAGATATGTACCTTTTAGAGAACACACTCTATATAGCTGAAGGTATATACCTCACATTGGGGTTAACCTTATCGGCTTTACTTCTTGGTATTTGTCTAGGAATTGTATTGGCTATAGGAAGGCACAAACATTTTTTATACTTTCCTATAGTATTATTTATTTCTATAATGCGAGGCACGCCGTTAATCCTACAACTCAGTTTTTTCTATTTTGTTCTGCCACAGATACTTGGAAAACCAATCTCAATTTTCTTTGCAGGATTCTTATCCTTAGGACTAAATAGTAGTGCATATATTGCAGAAATTCTGCGTTCTGGCATAGAAAGTCTTCCAAAAGGCCAATTTGAAGTATCCAAAGCACTTTCAATACCAGAATATTATATGTGGAAAGATATTATCCTTCCACAAGTTTTTAAAAATGTTTTTCCAACACTCGTTAGCGAGGCCATAACAATTGTAAAAGAAACGGCACTTATTTCTGTCTTAGGAGGGCTAGACATCATGCGCCGTTCTCAACTTATCGCTGCAAGAGAATTTACTTATTTTATCCCATTAGTTATAGCAGGCCTTTGCTACTATATTCTTGTTATTGGCATAGAATTTTTAGGAACATACTATGAAAAACGGTGGAATGCGTGATTTATATAGAAAATATTTCCAAACTATTCTTAAACAAAACTATTCTAAAAAACCTTTCACTCACAATAGCTGGTGGAGAGATTCTTGGTCTTGCTGGTCCTTCAGGAAGCGGTAAATCTACGTTATTGCGTTGTATTCAAGGATTAGAAACAATATATTCTGGAAATATCATATGCACTGGGTCCACAGGATTTTTGTTTCAAGATTTTCAGCTCTTTCCTCACATGACTGTCTTAGAAAATATTATGTATACCCCATGTACAATAAAAAATGTGAGCCCACCCAAAGCAAAAGAAGAGGCCCTTGCACTGTTAAAAACATTAGAATTAACAGAAAAAATAGACTATTATCCAAAAGATCTTTCTGGAGGACAAAAACAGCGTGTTGCACTTGCAAGAGCGCTCATATTGAACCCAGATATACTATTATGTGATGAGCCAACGTCCGGTTTAGACCGTAAATCAATATATGCCGTATCTTCCTTGCTATCGACATTAACCACAAAAGACAAAAGTATAGTAATAGCCTCGCACGATCTCGATTTCCTTAGCACACTCTGCACACGAATTATATTAATAAAAGATGGATCCATAGTATTAGATTCACAAAAAAGTGAAATACACGAGCTTTCATCAATTGAAATAGCAAAATATTACTAAGGATAATACTTCCCTATAAAGTATCTCTTGAAAAAAAGTACCTATTACTCTAATTTATAACAGCAAAAACACACCGAATACTACACTGTGAATTATTTTTTCGCATAAACAAATATCCCACAAGATACTGTTTTTTCTCACGGCATCTAGAAAAAGAAAAAGCTATGGGCAGTATCAAGAAAACTATTGCATCATAAGATATATCCTGCTATAATGCACCAGAATGTCATTTGACTTATTAAATAGTTTTTTCATAAAAAGCAAATGAGAATACAATTTTTCAGGAGAATATAAATGGAATGGGATGTTGTTTTATTATCTCGTATGCAATTTGCAGTTGCAGTGTTTTTTCACTTTATATTTGTTCCTCTCACACTGGGCCTTGCTCTAATAATGGCAATTGTGGAAACACTCTATGTGCGAACAGGTAATGAATTATACAAACAAATGGTAAAATATTGGGGCAAGCTTTTTCTTATCAATTTTGCTCTTGGTATTGTCACAGGTATAACGTTAGAATTTCAATTTGGCACCAATTGGTCACGATATTCTGAATTTGTCGGCGATATATTTGGTTCTCTCTTAGCCATAGAAGCTTCTTTAACATTCTTTTTAGAATCCACCTTCTTAGCTGTTTGGGCTTTTGGTTGGGACAAAGTATCTAAAAGAGTACATCTTATGGCGATATGGATTGTAGCAATAGCCGCAAATTTATCCGCATTATGGATTATTTTTGCAAATGCTTGGATGCAAAATCCTGTTGGTTATGTCATACGCAATGGAAGAGCAGAATTAGATGATTTTTGGGCAATCATCACAAATGAATATGCTTTTGGGATGTTCTCTCATACAATATTCTCTTCATGGCTCCTTACTGGTTTCTTTATATTAGGTGTTTCTTCGTGGCATATATTACGAAAAAATGAAATGGATTTTTTTAAGAGAGCATTTGTAATAGGAGCCCATTTCACTCTTACCGCTTTTATTTTAGTAGCATTTACAGGCCATTGGCAAGGACAAATAGTTGCTAAATTACAGCCCGCTAAATTAGCAGCTATGGAAAGTATCTGGGAAACAACAAAAGGGGCTCCTATGTATGGATTTCTCATCCCAGATGTAAAAAACGAAAGAAATAATATGGAACTCTTTCCCATCCCTAATCTTTTAAGTTTTATAGCATATAACGATTTCAATGCTGAAGTAAAAGGGCTAAAAGAATTTCCAGAAGAAAATAGACCTCCTGTTATGATAGTATTCACTGCATTTAGAATTATGCTAACATTAGCAGGTCTTTTTGCTGTATTTGCTGGCTTATCTTGGTATATAAGAAAAGAACCAGAAAAATATCCTTTCTTATTGAAAATCTTTCCATGGTTAATACCTATACCATATTTTGGAATAGCAGCTGGTTGGACTGTTGCAGAGGTTGGTCGACAGCCTTGGGTTGTGTACGACATAATGAGAACATCTGATGCTGTTTCTCCCATACCAGCGTCCTCTGTAGTAGTATCATTAATTGCGTTTGCTGTGGTCTATACATTTCTTGGAGTAGTGGATATTTATCTATTGCGTAAATATGCATGTAAAGGTCCCACTCCAATAGAGCAAAAGAGTGCATAACCTAGTATTATAATACTTCTGCGACGATAATGATGGTGTTGAATATTTTCCCATCAAAAGAAAAGGAAATTATATGTTTGAATTAGAAATTATATGGTTTGTATTATGGGGTCTTATATGGGCTATTTATTTTGTTTTAGATGGCTTCGATTTTGGTATGGGTATCCTAATGCCATTTATTACAAAAACAAATACAGAAAAAAGAATTCTATATAATTCGGCAGGCCCATTTTGGGATGCGAATGAGGTATGGCTTATAACAGCAGGTGGTGTTACGTTTGCAGCCTTCCCAAAAGTATATGCGTATATGTTTAGTGCTCTCTATGCTCCTCTCCTAATTATATTATTCGCATTGATATTTAGAGCAGTTTCATATGAATTCAGAGCAAAAGTGGATTCTGATAGATGGAGATCATTATGGGATGTTTTTCAGTTCTTAGGTAATCTTATACCGGCGTTTCTTTTCGGTGTGACATTTGCCAATTTATTTAGTGGAATTCCATTTGATGAAGCTGGTATTTATTATGGATCTATTACAAAATTTCTTAACCCCTATGGTTTCATGGGTGGCTTATTATTTTCTCTTATATTTTCCTATCATGGGGCTTTATGGCTAGCCATTAAATCAAGCTCAGAATTACACGATCGTTCTTTGCGTTATGCAAAAGTATTATGGATACCAACAACAGGAGTAGCATTACTCTTTCTTGCAATGTCTTCAGTGTACACATCTCTTTATGATAATTATATAAAGCATCCCGTCCTCATTATTATTCCTGCACTTGTTATTGTAGCTGCATTAGCATCAAGATATTTCTTACAAAAAACACGTCCGTTCTTTGCTTGGGCATGTAATGGTTTTGCCATTTTTTTCACAACATTCTTCGGTATAGCAGGTATGTTCCCGAATCTTCTTATATCGAATATGGATCCAAGTTATTCTCTTTCTCTATATAACGCCACAGCAAGTAAAATGTCACTCACCATCATGCTCGTTACTGTGCTCATCACAATTCCTGCTGTTCTTGGATACCAAGCATGGGTTTATTATACCTTTATGCATAAGCTTACAGAAGAAGATTTAAAGAGTGAAACAGCCTATTAATATCTCTATAATGATGATAGAAAAGGGGGAATAAAGAATCCTCTTTTTTATCATCATAATACCCAACATATTTTATTTTACAGCATTTTTATGTAGCAGAGGTATCGCTTATCTACATAAAGCAGTCCATATTTATATCATTCCAGTATTCATTATTATGGCTACATTAGCATCAAGGTATTTCTTAGAAAAAACACGTCCATTTTTTGCTTGGGCATGTAATGATTTTGCCATTTTTTTCACAACATTCTTCGGTATAGCAGCTATGTTCCCGAATCTTCTTATATCGAATATGGATCCAAATTATTCTCTCTCTATAACGCCATGGCAAGTAAAATGTCACTCACCATCATGCTTGTTACTATACTCATCACAATTCCAGCTGTTCTTTGGTACCAAGCATGACTTTATTATACCTTTATGCATAAGCTTACAGAGGAAGATTTAAAAGGTGAAACAGCCATATTATTTTCTTTATATTATATTTGCCATCACTATTCTTTTGTGTATTCTATTTCTATATCATATTTTTCAGTAGAATCTATTTCTTCCTCCACATACTCTTTGCGAGAAAGAATAGGGCTGTTATTTACGAATTTATCGTATGCATTCCATAATTCTCTTTCTAATTCCTCTATTCCTTCCCCTGTATGAGCACAGATAAAGAAAATATTCATGGAATCCTCTTTCATTTTTTGCTTGAGAAATACTATTTTTTCTGAAGGAGCAAGATCCGTTTTACTAATAATAGGAATTTGTACTCTTGTTGCCAATTCAGGGTTAAAACAATGTAATTCTTCATTAATAAGAGTAAAACCAGCCCAAGGGTCATTTAAATCAATATCCTCAATACTTAAAAGATGTAACAAAAATCGTGTTCTTTCAATATGTTTTAAAAACCTATGACCTAAGCCAATTCCTAAATGAGCACCTTCTATAAGACCAGGAATATCTGCAAGAATAATACGTCTATCTGGATCATATTCATCAATAATAACGCCAAGATTTGGCCTTCTTGTCGTAAACGGATAAGGAGCAATTTCTGGTTGTGCTGCTGAAAGAGTTGCAATAAGTGTAGATTTTCCTGCATTTGGTAAACCTATAATAGCAAGATCGGCAAGAATTTTTAATTCAAGCCTTAAATATAATTCTTCGCCTTCCTCACCCGTTTGAGCAAAACGAGGGCTTCTTTGTGTAGAAGATTTAAAATGTTCATTTCCTTTACCACCTCTTCCTCCACGAGCAATAAGAATAGTATCTCCATCATTAAGAAAATCTGCTATCACAGCTTCTTCATGTAAAGACCTTTGAAAAACCAATGTGCCAAGAGGTACTTCTATAATAAGATCATCACCCTTCTTCCCAGCACATTGGCTACTTAAACCAGGCATTCCATTCTTTGCTTGATATATTCTTTTTAATCTAATATCTTGCAAAGACGTTATTTTCTTATTAGCACGTAGAAGAACGTCTCCACCGTCTCCACCGTCTCCACCATTTGGACCACCACGAGGAATATATTTCTCTCTTCTAAAAGAAACACAACCATTGCCACCTTTCCCAGAACGAATAATAATTTCGGCTTCATCAATAAATCTCATATATCCCCCAAAGAATACAAAAAAAAATGCTATAATAAAGCCAAAGGCCCACTATAACATGTAAAAAAGAAAGAAAAACAATGCTAAGAAAGAACGGGTAATACAGATACTTCCGTAAGCACTCTATTTTTTCTTTTAAATTTTCTAAAATGAACCATACCATTAATTTTAGCAAATAGTGTAAAATCTCTCCCTAAACCAACATTCTTCCCAGGGTGTATTTTAGTTCCTAATTGTCTCACCAAGATATTCCCAGCAGGAACAACTTGTCCACCAAAACGCTTTACGCCTCTTCTTTGTCCTTGGCTATCTCGCCCATTCCGCGAACTTCCACCAGCTTTTTTATGTGCCATAACAACCCCCAAAAAGGTAAAAAATAAATTAACTTTGTATAGATTTAATTTTAAGAGCCGTGAAAAGCTGTCTATGCCCTTGCTTCCTTCTATAACCTTGTCTTCTTTTTTTCTTAAAAATAACAACTTTTTTGCATTTACCTTGCTCAAGAATTTCAGCAAACACTTTAGCACCATCTACATAAGGAGAACCCACTGTAAGAGAAGAACCACCCACCATAAGAACATGCTCAAGAATAACTTCTGTACCAACATCACCATCAAGTTTTTCTACAAAAATTTTCTTGCCCTCTTCAACCTTAATCTGCTTTCCGCCCGTTTGAACTATTGCATACATAAAAAACTCCAGAATAATTACACAAAACTAAATTCTTCAAATGCAAGACACACACATGGTAGGGCGTATTGGATTCGAACCAATGACTCTCTGCTTAAAAGGCAGATACTCTACCTGCTGAGTTAACGCCCCATATTAAACATGGTGGTACGTTTTTACCAAAAGATATATCCTATGTCAAGTTATTTTATAAAAGAGGATATTATTTTCTAAAAAATATTTTATCACAATTCATATATTTTTTAAGAACAGCAGGAATTCTAATACCATCTTCATCTTGGTAATTCTCAAGAATAGCAACCAAAGTACGGCCCAAAGGAAGACCAGATCCATTTAACGTATGTATATAGTGAGATTTACCACTCTTATGAGGCTTAAAACGAATACCAGCACGTCTCGACTGAAAATCCTCACAATTAGAACAAGAAGATATCTCTCTATACGTATTTTGTCCAGGTAACCATACTTCTATATCATATGTTTTTGCAGCAGTGAATCCCGTATCTCCAGAAGAAAGAACAACTGTTCTAAACGGCAATTCCAGTAAAACAAGAAGATTCTCTGCATATGAAACCATTCTTTCCAATTGATCATAAGATGATTCTGGATGTGAAAAATGTACCATTTCAACCTTTGTAAATTGGTGTTGTCTAATAAGACCCTTAGTGTCTTTACCATAGCTACCAGCTTCTGAACGAAAACAAGGCGTCATTGCTACAAAACACAATGGAAGACTATTTTCTTGCAATACCTCATTTGCAAACATATTTGTTAAGGGTACTTCCGCTGTTGGAACAAGATAATAACAAAATGGCTGTACGGAAAAAAGATCCTCTTCAAATTTAGGTAATTGCCCAGTGCCAAACATACTTTCCTTATTCACTATAAAAGGAGGCATTACTTCTGTATGTAGGTGCTCCAATGTTTGTACTTCAAGACAAAATTGTCCAATAGCACGTTCCAACTTAGCAATTTCACCAATAAGAAAAGAAAATCGAGATCCTGTAACCTTCGCAGCCATTTCAAAATTAATATCGCCAGATTGAAATTCCATTTCCCAGTGCTCTTTTGGAATAAAAGACATTTCCCTCGGGATTCCCACTTTGCGTATTTCTACATTACTCGTTTCGTCTTCACCAAAAGGAACACTTTCATGTAATACATTAGGAATAGTATATAAAAAATTTTGAACAGCATCAACAGCCATGGCAACATCTTTTTCAAGCGAAGAAATAGTATCACCTATGTCTTTAACACTCTCCAGAATAGAGGAAGCATCTTCTCCTGATCTCTTACAATCAGCAACATCTTTAGACAATGTATTTTTTTGGTTACGAAGCTGCTCTATTTCTTCTAATAATTTCCTGCGTCGCTCATCTAATAACAAAAATTCATCCATATTAATGCCAGAAAAACGCCTTTTCAGAGCATCTTTTATACTATTAGGATCTTTTTGCACACGTTTAAGTTCTAGCATATATTCTCCAAAGAAAACGACCACACATATAAGTGTCCTTGTAAGACATAAATACTCTAAGGCACATCATAACGTCTAGTAGAGAAAAAATCAAGATAGAATCCACATACAAAAACGCACTGCTATTTCTCCTATCTTCCTCCTTCTAAAAGACAATATAATAAACAATAACTGCCACTCTAAATTCTAGTTCATACTATTACTTCATTAGTATAAAATATGAGAACACACATTGAGAAGCCAGCTAAGAATATATTTCTTACTTCACAAAAAACGACATAATTCCATTATTCCATTCCCTGCACCTAAAGTATTACATAAGCACTATCTCACCCACTCACTTATTTAACATCCAAAAAGAAATATATCTATATTCTACAAAACTTTTCTTTACAGAAACAATAACTATATTACTCTAAATGCTACACCATAAAACGACATGTCATACACAATGCACACACTACATAATATGTTATTTTTGATCCACATTCTTCTCCGCATATCTTTCTTGTGTCTCTTGCATACTTTGGTATCCAGAAAGAAATATAAGCATATCCTCTGCAGATTCTTCCACAGTGGAATGCTGCATAGTGAAACGTGCAATAGAATGAGCAGAACTCCTTTCATTTCTATGAGCTTCTCTTTTAATCTGATTAAATTCTGGATGCTCCTTAATTTTTTCAGTAACAGTACGCATTTCAGAAATAGTATTAAGTGCATTATCCAAAGATGCTAAATCTTGATCTTGATTTCCCCGAATAATATTTTCTCTAGTATAATCAAAAAGCCGTATCATTGATGTACGCAATGCTTCCGTATTTTCTGCAATAGGAAGCCTCTCCTCTAATTCTAAAAGAATTTCAGTACAAAGAACAAGAGCCCTTCCCTGTTCCAAATAATCCTTTTCTACAATTGCTTTCTTACCTTTTTTAATACCTCGTTCCACAGCTTCAAGTACCTCTAGAAACATATCGAAACCATCTTTATTAGCCATCGTATTCTTTTTGTACGTATCAATTCTATTCATTCTATAGATCCTTTATTGTAGTAGATTATCAGAACTAGAGACCCCTTGCATACTTCCAGATTCATCCCGTGTAACATCTATTTCCTTATTCCCATATCCTTTTGCTACAGTATGCATTTGTGTAATAACATTATATGCTGAATCTAAAGATTGTATATCACTATTTATATTGCCTTCAGTAATGTTATTTTTTACATACGTGAGTAATTTTATTATAACAGTAGATTCTTCTTCATTAGAATTATGAAGCATCGCTTCCTCTAACTCACACACAATTTCTGTGCACAACATAAGAAGCCTATTTTGCTCGATGACATCACCCTCTTCAATAGCTTTTTTTGCTTTATTAATAGCTCTTTCCACAGCATCAAATATTTCTAAAAACATGATAATTCCGTTATAATCTCTCTTTTCTTCATTTTCCACTGCATGGTCAATATTCATTGTGCATCTCCTTATTGTTGCATTCCTATAAATCCAGCCAATTGACTCAATATTCCATTCATTTTTGAAATTTTAAGATCCATCTTTGTAAATCTAGTCTGCAATGTTTCTTGATACTCCTTCAATCTCTTTTCTTCTGCTACAATATTTTTATTTATACTTTCAAGGTCTTTTTTTAGCGATTCTGAAAACCTAAACATTGTTCCATCAAGATAAAACATCTCATCTATTTCTTTATCTAATTTACTAAAAATACCTTCTTGAATACTAACAGTCCCTGCATAAGAATCCTGAGAAAAATTTGTTATTTTTAACGATATCCCTCTAGGACCTCCTGTTGTTGCAGAAAGAGTTTGTAGCTTAGAATCCCAGATAGCTGGTTCCCCACCAATAGTTGCATTAACAATTGCCCCACTTGCATCTATATCATATTTAACCTCATATGTTCCTGGCTCTGTGATGCCAGATAATGCACTGCCAAAAATAAAACTATCTTTTTCTGTATTTACTTTACCAGAGCCTTTTGCAGAAAAAAGATTCGCAACAGCAAGAGGGTCTTCATTTATCGCTTCTTTTAGCTTATCTTTATTTATTTCAAGTTTACCATATTTATCACTTCCTGAATCTATATTAGTGGTAATTCCAAGGCCTCCAAGAGCAATATATCTATCTCCAGTTGGTGGTGTTTTGGAAGAATCATATAATTCAAAACCAGGAATTCTTGATGAAAATACTTTTCCTAATTGGTCTTGCATTCTTTTTATATAAGAGTTGTTATAAAAAATAGACGTATAATCTCCCACTATGTAACCATCACCTTTTCCAGGTTTTTTATCATCTTCTGCCATATCAGGATCTTGAAATACTGCAGACTTACTAACATCATTCAAAATATCGAGAACAACATTTGCTTTTTCAACAAATTCCGTTATCTTCTCTTCCATCTTATCAGGATTCATTTCAACACTTATAGAGCTCACACCTTTAGAGCGTAGCTCTACCGTAGCACCTGGAATAATATCATTAATACTATTACTATCTGAACTAAGCCACCCTGAAGATGGATACCCATTAATCCTATATTGAGAATCCCTACCAACTTGTACTTCCCAACCACCAGCACTACTTTCAAAACCAGGCACTGTATTAGGTCCATCAATAATTTGTATAGAATTATCCAATCCTGTCTGCTTAGATTGCAACCTAAAAATATACTCCCCGCCATCCTTCAAAAGGCTCGCCTGAACACCAGGATTTCCTGGATCTCTATTAATAACATTCACAAGATCTTCAATAGTTACACCATCTGCTAATTCAATTGTCTTTTGTTTCCCATTTATCTCATATGTAAATTCTTTGACACCACCCATATTATTAATAACCTGTTTTGGATCTGTAATAGGAGGGCTCGCCTTTAGACTTGCATTAGAAGGTAGTGCAGTTTCTCCAACTTCAACAGAATACGATCCCTCTAAAATTGCACCAGATTGACTCTTTATTCCAACCGATCCTTCGTTTGAAGAACTAAGTTTTTTATCTAATAATTTATCTGGCGAATTAAGGCTTTCACTTGCTTTTTCTAATTCTTCTAATGCTTTCTTCAAGTCTCCAAAAACATCTTCTTTATTAATAGATTCAAGTTTCTCCTTCTTGTATCCATACAATTTCTGAGAACGAGCTTCCAATAACCCTTCCATCAATGCATTAACATCCATACCGCTTCCAAGGCCTGGAAATGTAATAGCCATAATAACCTCCTATTTACTCTGTATGAATTATTTTCTTACTACCTCATATACATCAATACAAAAGCATTATTCCTTTAACACTCAATACTGTTTACATTTTGTATACTCTTCATAACACTATTAAAACGGCCATATAGTATTGACTGCTCTTGTACCCCACCCCTGTTTCTGTTGTTCAGCAAGATCTCCCTTTCCGTAATAACTAACACTAGATTCTGCTAATTTTGTAGAAAGGACAGTATTATCTTCTTCAATATCTCTTGCACGCACAAGGCCTCGTATAACAATATACTGCACCTCATTATTAACTTGAGTGGAACGTATACCTTCTAATTGTAAAATATTTCCTGGTAGAATATTGATAACCCTCACAGCCACAGTTGCTGTTAATGTATTTTCTCTAGAAGTTTTTGCCTTCCCTTCGGTATTTCTATCAGAACTCGTGCCAAAGGTTGGGGCTCCTATTGGAATAGAACCCAATGCACTTTTTCCAAAGAACGCATTCACTCCAACAGAAAGAGCACTAGAACGCTCTAATTTTGTATCAACAGTATTTTCCCCTTTTGAATTTTCTACTATCTTTACCATGACAATATCCCCAATACGAGATGCTCTACTGTTAGCAAAAAGATCAATGCCATCAGATCCATCAAAAAGAGATCCTGTCTTAGCTACAGAATTTTCAATACTAGGATATATTTGTATGGGCGTCATAGGAGGAGGCAGATACACTGCAACTTTTTCTGTTTTAGAAGCACATGAAACTAGAAAACAACACAATGCTAACCAAAAATATCTCATAACAATCTCCTCATCGTGCAATAAGCACTTTATTAATATCATCAACCAATGCAGTTACACTTTTTTTGCTTTGAATATTACGGACAGGAATATATTCTCCAATACGCCCATCCTTAAGTGCTTCTACTTCTATTACTAAAGAAATAGATGCATTCCTGTATTCTAAAAGAATAATATTCCCCTTTTTTACAGCTGGAATCTTTTCCACATCAGCATATGTCAAAGCACTCCCTCTCAGTATTCCAACACGGGCTTGTGTATTTTGTATGTCCTTTTCTTGCACTATAATATCTGGCATAAGAGAACTGTTTTTTTTACAAGGCAAAATAATATCTTCTCTTTGTATAAGCTCCCCTTTTCGTATATCCTCTGTTACACAAAATGCATCAACATATACATTAACAAAAGCAGAAGCCTGAAAACGTTTTATAGGCTTTTGAGTAGAAGAAATAATCTCGAGCATAAAAGGCATTCTTCCACTTCTTACAGATTTACTGTCAATACGCATTGTTTCTGAAGCATTTGAAACAAAAATAGCTTCTGGAAGAATATATTCTGTTATTTCAACATCACCACCATATTTCTTTTTTACTTGAGAACTGAGATGCTCTTTTACTTTTTTTCTTATTTCTTCCTCAGTAAGGATATAGCCCCCTCTTTGGTATCTCAACGTGGGAGGATAAATACAAAAACGCTCTTTTTCCCGCAATTTTTCTCGCAAAAGCTTCTGTATTCTCATTTTAGACATAGAGTACATAATCCCAAAAGCAGAAGATTCTTCCCACAATAACGTCTGAGAAAGTGCTTTCCATTCCTCACTCTCTTTATTTCCCACAATAAAAGCAATATCTTTAAGATACACCTTTGAACTAGATAAAATAACATTTTCTTTAATATGTATTCGCCAAGTGGGGTCCGCAGCAAATAGCTCTTGAGTAAACAATATGTGCAGGGAAAACATAATTAGGTAATATAGTTTATTTCTCATTACCCACGCTCTCTACTATCTCTTTAAATTTGCACTAGTTTGTAGCATTGCATCGGCAGTTTGAATAACTTTAGAATTCATTTCATATGCACGTTGTCCTCGAATCATATCTACCATATCCTCAACAATAGATACATTTGACATCTCTAAAAAACCCTGTGCTATTGTTCCAAAATTATCCTCTCCAGGAGTTCCCTCTACTGGATCCCCTGACGCTTCTGTAGGAGTGTATAAATTCCTTCCTCTGGCATCTAATCCAGCTGGATTAATAAATGTATACAGTCTAATATCTGTAGTAGCAATTATTTCACCCTCTGAATCCGTCGCTGTCAACGTACCATCTGGACCAATAACAACATTCTTAGTGCCCTCTGGAACAGAAAATTCTGGCTGAAGGGGGTATCCATCTGGAGTAACAATAGTGCCATCTTCATTTAGCTGGAATGCTCCAGCTCGTGTATACATCTCTGTACCATCCGTACCAAGCACCTGAAAGAAACCCTCTCCTTCTATAGCAAGATTCCAAGCATTTCCTGTATTTTGAAAATCGCCTTGAGTAAATATCTTATACACAGCAGCGGTACGCACACCCATACCAATTTGTATTCCAACAGGAGTAGCACCGACATTTGCAGGACTTCCAGCAAGTCTTTCTGTATCGTACAAAAGGTCTTGAAATTCAATAGCACTTTTCTTAAAAGAAACAGTATTGGCATTGGCAATATTATTTGCAATAACGTCAATAAGTTGTTCTTGTGCTCGCATACCTGTAGCACCTGTTGACATAGCTCGTATCATATAACATTCTCCTTACACAGTACTTCCAATTTTATTTATTGTAACCTTTGAGATATCACTTGAAGTTTGAATAGCCGTTTGATATACCTCATACTGTCTTTGCACCTGCATAAGAGAAAGCATCTCTTCAATAGCATTTACGTTAGAGCCCTCTAAAAAACCCTGAGTAACAATTGCAGTACTTGGGTTTTCAACAACAGCTAAAGAAGCATTCGCCGCAAAAAGACCATTCCCAAACCGTTGCAAAGCACCCGATTCAACAGAAACAATATCAAGAGTATCTATTTGCGCACCATCCACAATAATTTCACCAAGCTCGTTTACTACTATATTTTTTGCTCCTGCAGGCAAAACAATAGGTCCACCTTCACCAAGTACTGGGTATCCTGCAGGTGTCATCAGTACACCTTCAGCATCTTTTGTGAAAGAACCAGCCCGTGTATACATAATGCCTTCTGGTCCCTGCATTTTAAATAATCCATCCCCTTGAAGAGCAATATCTAACGAATTTCCCGTACTTCGCAAGGAACCCTGTTCCATTTGAATAAAGTTACCAACAATTCGTACACGAGCCATATTTTTTGCTTCAGGAAAAAGTTCTTCTTCTTGAATATATCCAATAGGTTGTCTCATTTCATCATAGGCAAATTGTTTCATTGTATCTTGAAATGTCACACCACCACGTTTAAAGCCTGTTGTATTAACATTAGCTAAATTATTTGCAACGATATCAAGCTTTTTCTCAACACTTACAGCGGCAAAAACACTTGTTAACATACTTTGTTCCATATCCTCTCCTGTAAGAAAAAACTCCGAATAAAAAATGTGAAATAATACGCTCTTTGTTGCAATGCACACGCCATATAAAAAAAAGAGATTTTTTCCTCTAAAGATTTTGTCTAAGAAGATGATAGGAACATATAGCTCTATATTGTGTATTAGGAAAAAAATACCTAGCCAACTCCTGCTATCTTTCTGCAATGTCCCGCGGTATAACACCCATTTGTGATAACACTAGGAAAAGATCCAATATCTCATACAAATACCATCTATATAGACTATTTGGCATATAAAACGCATACCATGTAGACAACGTTCACAGTAAAGGATTCCTATGATATCACGTCGCTCCTTTTTACAATTTCTTCTTATAAGTAGTGCAATAACTACCTTAAGTAAATTTGGTTACTCCTCAACAAAAACAATAACAGCATCGTTTCCAATAAAGGGTTTTAATGCTACCCCATTTGAAGAAACAGAAAGTTTTACAAGAAATTCTGGTTTTTTCTCCTATATGGAAGGCAGTGCACAGTATCCATTAAATGCAGTTTATGCAGCACAAATTCCAGAAGAAGAAGAAATAGGAACAGGAACATCACTTCTTTGGTACAGTAAAGTTCAAGGAAGATACGCAGCTACGCCTATAGTAAGTGCTTTATCGGGATCGACACTTAGTATTATTCCAAGTAATAAAATATATGAACCCATCTCCTTATATATCACTGGTCTAAAAACACCATTAACTGGCAGAGCTGCTGCTAAAACATCTCTTTTAACAAATGATGTGGAAAGAGTACATATTCCTGTAATAAACCCCGTTTCCACCTGTCTATATCAATCTTTAGTAAAAGGATTTTCAGGTAGACAAAATCACCAAGGACTAACAGGCGTCTTTCTTGTCCATGACGATATGGAACGACATATGATGGATCAGCTTTCTTTAGAAAAAGGAATTACAGATATACCGCTACTGATACAAGACAAACGACTAGATAAAGAAGGCAGAAGCATTTACAATCCAAGCACTAATGACCTTCTTGGAGGATACCTTGGTAATAATTTATCTATCAACGGAACACTCTTCCCAAATTACAATATAGTAAATACAATCTATCGCTTCAGAGTAGCAAATGGAAGTAATGCACGAATTCTTTCTCTTGGCTTTCGAGCAGAAGGTGCCCCTATTCCTTTCACTCTTATTAGTTCAGGAGTGGGCTTTTTAGAAAAAACCGTTGTATGCAATACCATAATGCTAGCACCATATGAGCGAGCCGACATTCTTGTAGATTTTCGAAATTTCACCAAGGGAGAAAGTATCTACCTTATCAATTTTCCATTTGATCCAATGAGAAATGCTATTGGTTACAAAAAAGATATTTACGCACAAATAGAAGAAAAAGGCAGTTATTGTCTTCAATTAACTCTTACTAAAGAAATTATATCTCATTCAAATCCTCTTCCAGCAGTATTAGGAGATGCCTTCTCTTTATCCAGAATATCAGGTCCAATTACAAAAAAACGAAAATTTCTATTACAGAGTCAGATAATCAATAATCAGCTAAAGCATTTTTTCGAGACAGAAGAAAAGAATCAAGAAGGAGCAATAGAAGTATCTTCGAACCAAGTAGAAGAATGGATTTTTGAAAATCCAGTAGAATCTATACCGCACAGCATACATATTCCATACTGCACAGTCCACCTAAAAGAAAGAAGCAATAGCCCAAATTGCATGAGGAATAATGCAATTGATAGCTCCATGAAAACAGCAACAGATTTAGGAGACAAAGATACATTTATTATTTGGCCAGGAGAAATAGTACGCCTTCACGTAAAAATTCCAACCAAGAGCCAAGAATACAATACCTTTCTTATTCATACAAAAGTACTTGAAAGTTTTGATCAAGGTATGATACTATCAGCAAATATAGTATAAGGAGGAGGTGTTGTGCCAGTAATAGGGACGCTTATTTTAGCAGGTGGCAAGGGCACACGTATGCAGTCTACTCTTCCAAAAGTCCTTCAACCTATTCTAGAAGAGCCCATGCTATCTTACGTTCTCCACACGGTACAAGGACACTTTTCTCTAAAACATACTTGGATTTTGCACGGCTATCTTTCTGAAGAAATAGAAAAAATATTTAAAGAATACCAAGTATCTTTTATACACCAGGCAGAACAACTAGGCACAGGACATGCCCTAACTACTGCTTGGGAAGATATCAAAAAAGAAGAAATAGAATACCTCTTTGTGATTAATGGGGATTGTCCTTTATTAACGCAAGGACATTTAGATATTTTTATCAAAAAAACAGAGGAAAACACTCCAGCAATATCTTTTATTTCAACAATAGTAAAAGATCCAGCACAGTATGGAAGAGTTTGTAGAGATAAAAATAATCACGTAGTACAAATAATTGAAGCGAAAGAATATTCAACAAAAATACACCCAGAAACACAAGAAATTAATACAGGAATATATGCCTTTCACATGCCAAGCATAGCTCCTTTATTACCACAATTACATACTAACAATAGTACCAACGAATATTATATTACAGATTTGGTTGCGATTGCGAAAAGAAATCACCTTGTTGTTGAAGCTATTGTTATAGAAGATTCTTCTGAATTATTAGGTGTGAATACACCAAAAGAACTCTCTTACGCAGAAGAATATTTACAAAAGAAAATTGTTACTAAATGGCAGGACAAAGGAGTGCATATTTGCCAAGCGAGTACTGTACGCATAGGCCCACATGTACGCCTATCCCCCAGTTGTTCTATAACTGGCCCTTGTGAAATTTATGGTTCTACAACTATCTCTTCTGCTGTAAAAATAGAATCTCATACAAAGATTATTAACAGTACTATTTTAGCAAATACAACTATCTCTTCCTTCTCCCATATAGAATCTGCCCATATAGGAGAGAACTGTTCTATAGGACCGTATGCCCGCCTACGACCAGGTACGTCACTTGAAGACACCGTCTCAATAGGTAATTTTGTAGAAATAAAGAAATCTACTTTTGGGAAAGGCTCTAAAGCGAATCATTTAACATATATAGGTGATTCCTTTATTGGTAGAAATACTAATATAGGTGCTGGTACCGTTACATGTAATTATGATGGAAAGAAAAAAAATATTACTTCCATTGGTAATAATGTATTCATAGGGAGTTTAACTGCTCTTATAGCACCCATAGAAGTGGGAGACCACAGCATTATTGGTGCTGGTTCAGTCATCACACACAATATAGAATCTAATACTCTTGCACTCTCAAGAGCAGAACAAAAAGTATGGCAGAGGAAAAAATAATATATTAGATAATCCCTTGACAAAATGAAGTATTATCTTTACATTTGAATAGACAGAGAGGTGTTTTGTTATGCAAATTATTGATTTACTAGAAGGGCGAATAGAAGCATTATTGGACGAATTGGAAAAATCTCGTCACGAGACAAAAACAATTTTAGTACAGTACCAAAATAAAATTGTCGATCTTACCGCAGAGAACACAATGCTTCAAGAAGATCTAGCTCAAGAAAGAAAATTAAAAAGTGAAATTTTGGGTCGTATAGACGGCTTGTTACTGCGTCTAAAAGAACACACTCAGGAAGAAGCTTCTACAGAATAGTAAAGGACCAAGAATGAATAATTACAAACTTAACATCCTCGGCGTTGAAATTTCGTTTAAAGCAGAAGCTGGAACTCAAGATTTGGATAAAGCAAAGGCCCTTATTGAAACACGTGCCGAACAATTAAAGCTTCAAGGACGAGCTATTAGTAAGGAAAAAATACTTCTTTTTGTTGCTCTCGGATTAGCATATGATTTGACACAGGCAAACGATCAATTGGGTTCTATTCAAAATAGATTAGAATCTATCTTATCCAAAGTAGAAATAGATACACAAAAAGAAATACTCCCTAATACACACGTAATGGAATAACAGAGCTAACCTTATAAATAACAGAAGAATCTAGAACAATATTTTGTGTGCAAGCTCAGAATATACGTATTACTAAGAAGCCTAAAGAATATTTGAGGATTATCTATAACCTTCAGTGTTAGCTCTGCAACTCATACGGTGCTTTGGGGAGTATTTGTTATGCAGTACTTTATCAAGTAAAGGGATATACATGAATACACATACACTTACTATTCTTAATATTGAGATTACTTTCAAAACAGAGTTATCCAATAACGATATAGAAAAAGCAAAAATGATGCTTGAGTCGCGTGCCGAACAAATATATTCTCAAGGTAAAACGTTTAATAAAGAAAAAATACTCCTTTTTGTAGCACTTGGTCTAGCATACAACTGGATACAAGCAAATGCTCAGTTAAGTGTTATTCCAGGCAAGTTAGAATCCATCCTCTCAAAATGTGATAAAGATTCTATATTATTATAATATTGTTCTCTTACAATATGCTATATTTTATGCTACGTACGTCTTTTTAATCATTTTTCTCTGTTATAATCACAAGACATGTTTTTATACTACGTATTTTTCTTCTTTCCTCATTCTGTATATTCTTCTGGTAACTAATCTAAACAATATATTTCTAAAGATCTTAGTATAGATTGCATTATAACAAATACAACATTGTTCCTAAAAATTTTGGCAATAATAATTAACATATATAGCAAAACTATTCTAATACAGCGTACTTACCTTAAAAAAAATAATAATACACTGTAAACAATATATTTCTATGAATATTCTTACTACTGCATACCACCCCTTATAATAAAAGAAAGACTTCTCATAAACACAACAATATTGTTATTATCTTAGATAAAATATCGTTCTTAGAAACGACATAATAGTATTATAAAGAAAAAATGAAGAAATATAACAATATATACAATACGTAAAGCACAACAATACTCTTCCACAAAAAGAGTATAGCACTGTATAACAAAACAACATGGGAGCTACACTACCAAACTCTCTAATACTAATTTAGTATCCCTATACTTCACACAATCGGCACTATAATAGATATATCAATTTTCTTCTTTAAATTTAACTATATTCCTTTCTCTGGCAACAACTCAATATAACACACTATTATTATATATGAAAAAGAAATTAATGCCGTGAATAATTAGGAGCTTCTTGAGTAATACTCACATCATGAGGATGACTTTCTACCATACCAGCATTTGTAATTCTGACAAAACGTGCAGATTTAAGATCCTGCAAAGTAGCTGCACCACAATACCCCATACCTGCTCTAATACCACCCACAAGCTGATAAAATATCTCTGATAAATTCCCCGTAAATGGAACTCGTGCAACTATACCTTCAGGAACAAGTTTTTTAACATGCTGTTCAATACTTTGAAAATACCTATCCTTAGAACCAGCTTCCATAGCTTCAAGAGAACCCATACCTCTATATGACTTAAATTTTCTCCCATTAAAAATAATAGTTTCACCAGGAGATTCTTCAACACCAGCAAAAATAGAGCCCATCATAACACTATCTGCACCCGCAGCAAGAGCCTTAACAATATCACCAGAATAACGAATGCCACCATCTGCAATAATAGGCACATTATCTTTTTGTATTTCTGTATATACATCATGTATTGCTTGCAGCTGAGGAACACCAACACCAGCAACAACACGAGTTGTACAAATAGAGCCTGGACCAATACCTACTTTTACTGCATCGGCACCTGCATCAACAAGCATTTTCGCAGCTGCTCCTGTGGCAATATTCCCAACAATCACATCAATTTCTGAATATCTCTTCTTAATTTCCTTTAATAAATTTACAACACCCAGAGAATGTGCATGAGCAGTATCAATACAAATAGCATCTACCTTTGCTTCAACAAGTGATTCTATCCTCTGCATAGAATCACTTGTTACACCAACGCCTGCACAAGAGTATAACTTTCCTTGAGAATCTTTTGCAGCATGGGGGTTATCTTCTAATTTTGCAAGGTCTTTATAGGTAAGCAGTCCGATAAGTTTATTGTTCTCATCTGTAACAGGTAATTTTTCTATTTTATGTTTAATAAGTATGTCTGCTGCACTGTGTATTTCATGCGTTTTAATACTAACTATATTTTCCTTTGTCATTATATTTTTAACAAGAATAGAGGTATTTTCTCTATTTCTAATATCTCTATTAGTAAGAATTCCAACAAGAACATTTTTTTTATCAACAACAGGTACACCTGTAATATTATATTCTTTCATAAGCAATAATACATCTGCTAAAGAATCTTCAGGAGAAACGGTATAAGGATCGACAATAAGACCATTGTCAGCCCGTTTTACTTTCTTCACAGACAATGCTTGTTGCTCTATAGACATATTTTTATGAATAACTCCAATACCTCCTTCGCGTGCCATAGCAATAGCCATAATAGCATCGGTAACAGTATCCATAGCTGCAGAGATAATAGGAGCATTTAAAGAAATATTTTTAGTGAAACGAGTACTTATAATAACATCTTTAGGGAGTACTTCACTATATGCTGGTACTAAAAGGACATCATCAAATGTAAGACCCTCAATTATCTTATCTTGTATAGAATACATAAGCCCCCCATAGTAAGAAGAAAAAACAAAACAATAAAGATTGCACAGTTATAACAAAAGATAAAAACAAAGGCAATATAGTAAAAAGAAATACTGTATATAAAGGGTATAGAACAAGAATTATTTATATCAAGACAGGGATGTTAAAAGAAAATAATAAGAAACTAAATAGTGGATAATGCTTTAGCAAAATATTCTGGATTAAAAGGTCTTAAATCTTCCATCTTCTCACCTAAACCAATGTAAGAAATGGGAATATCATATTGCAAAGCAATGCCAAGAGCAATACCACCCTTTGCAGTACCATCTAACTTTGTAAGAATAATTTCATTTATAGGACATATCTCATTGAACAGTTTTACTTGAGAAAGACCATTTTGTCCGACGGTAGCATCGAGAATAAGAATAATTTTATGAGGAGCACCGAAAGATTTTTTCCCAATAACAGAATATATTTTTTGTAATTCCTGCATAAGGTTAACTTTTGTTTGTAACCTTCCGGCAGTATCAATAAGTATTGTATCATATGATTTTTCAAAAGCACTATCAAGAGCCTCAAATGCAACAGACGCTGGATCAGCCCCTTGTTTTTTAGCAAAAAAATCAACACCCACCCGCTCAGACCACATTTGCAACTGTTCAATAGCAGCAGCTCGGAATGTATCTGCAGCAACAAGTAGTACTTTTTTCTTTTCCAACGTTTTTCTATAAGCCAACTTTGCAATAGTTGTTGTCTTCCCTGCGCCATTAACACCAATAAGCATAATAATTTCCGGCTTGGCAGAAACAACAATTCTCTTAGAACATGCGAAAATATCTTCTATTTCATTTTGTAGAATAGTAACAAATTCATCCTGCGTTGTAGATGGAAAAACATGCTTTTTTACTCTTTCTATTAATAACATACTCGCTGCAGGGCCTATATCTGCCATTATACAAATTTCTTCAAATTGTTCCCAAAAATTACTATCAAACTCTGAAGAAGAGCTAAGCAAAGTATAAATTTTTCTAGAAAATTGCTCCTTTGTTTTCGCAAGACCTTTATTGATTTTATAAAATACCAAATCCCTTTCATCTTCTTCATCCTCAAGACCAAGAACCACAGATAACCTATATTGTATTTCAGAACGACATTGCGTGAGTTTTGAATATTCCATACTCGTAACCCAATGCCGCAAATCGTGAACAAAATTTTCTTCTGGAAGAGAGAGAGCTCTAAAAAGAAATGAAATTCTATCATAAAAAGTGTCATCTAGTATAGTGATGCCCTCTAAAAGTACAGCGAGCCACGATGAGAGCTTCCTATCTGTATTGTTAAGTTTCTCTAGCATTATCTCTTTATCAAATTGAACACGAGAAGAAGTATCCTCTTCTTTGCTTTCGAATATAGAACGGAACTTAGAAAAAATACTCATTATATCACTTCCCAGAAGACCTTTGATACTTATCAACAGCAGCATTATGGTCTTTGTATTCTTTAGAAAATACATGCCTGCCACCATTTTTTTTTGCAACAAAAAACAAGAATTCATGCTCTTCTGGCCACAAAACAGCTTCAATACTATCACGACCAGGAGAACAAATTGGGGTGGGTGGGAGCCCTGTATGTCTGTACGTGTTATACAAATTTGTCTCATCAAAAAGATTTTTTCTTGTGAGATTACCATTAAATTCTGGCCCTAAACCATAAATAGTTGTCGGGTCTGCTTGTAACCTCATAGGAATTTGTAACCTATTTTTGTACACTCCAGCAACACGTTTTCTTTCATCATCATGGCTTGTTTCTTTTTCCACTATAGAGGCATTTATTATAATATCATATATTTCTTTGTGTGTTTTCCCTGTGCTTAGCAAAAGATTCTTTGTTTTTGATCTAAACATAGAATACATACTACGCAAAACCATTTTTGTACTTTCCCTAGAAGCTTTCTCTGGCCTAACAAACGTATATGTTTCTGGATACAAAAACCCTTCCAAAGAAGAATAAGGGAACGCTGTTAATTCTTCAAGAAAAGATGCATCTGTAATAAGTTCTTGGAAATCGGCGTATGTAACAAAGCCAGCAGCTTCAAATTTTCTTGCAACTTCCCACCAAGGAAGTCCCTCTGGAATAGTAATTTGCTCCATTTTCATTATGCCATTAACGAGCAAATCTAAAATAACAATTGGTGAACTTTCTGCTGGAATAAAATATTCCCCTGCACGTAGTTTAGATTCTACTCCTTCAAATTTTGCTATGAGAACAAAAATAAAACTACTTGGGATAAGTTTTTGCTCTTCTAAGGAAGAAGCAATACGGCTTAAAGAATCGCCCTTACCGATACACACAATAGCATCCTGATAATTAATTGGAAGAAAAGCAGACGTGTATAATAGGTACGAGCAAAACAAAAAAGAAAGAAAAATAACTAAAAAGATCCTCTTCATAAGTATTTACCTCTACAACACTTTTGCATAATAAACACGTTCATGTTCGGGAATATACAGTAATGAATTAAGAATGATAACAGCAGCTTGCTGATCCACTATACCCTTCTTCGATTTCTTATATTTTTTGTTTCCTGCAAGAGTGGACGATGCCTCAAATGTTGTTAAATATTCATTTATAAGATATATGGGAATGTGAGTGTATCTTATTAATTTTCCTAAGAATTTAAGAACTTTCTCTCCAGTTTTACTTTGTGTGCCATCTTCATAAAATGGCATTCCCACAACAATACGTTCAACCCCTTCTTCGTCAATACAAAGGAGTAATTCCGAAAAGCACTGTTTCTCACTTGTATATGTGATAGTCTTTTTAGGAAAGGCCATAAGACCAAGTCCATCACTTACAGCGAGACCAACCCTTTTCTCTCCATAATCTATTCCAAGATATTTCATTCTCTCGCTACAGTTTACCCTCAAGATATTATCTACTAATCCTATACAAAACGACGTTCTTTGTCAAAGATTTTTGTATAATTCTATTTATTTATTTTTACATTAAGGATATCTTGCTATCTAAGAACATATTAAGTATACTCTACCCAAAATTGTTATCAGGAGTGAACATGCTAACGTTCTTGTTTAAAAAAATATTTGGGACAAAAAATGATCGCTACCTAAAAAGCATCTATCCTCTTATTGAAACCATAGATAGCAAAGAACAAAAGCTACAATCTCTTCAAGATAATGACTTTCCACGATATATACAAAAATATAAAGATCAAATTCAGCAAGGTGAAACCCTAGATTCACTTTTACCAGACGTATTTGCCCTTGTTCGAGAAGCAAGTAAAAGAGTATTAGGTATGCGCCACTATTCTGTTCAACTTCTTGGTGGAATAGCACTACATCAGGGAAAAATAGCAGAAATGAAAACAGGTGAAGGCAAAACACTTATCGCCACATTACCAACAGCATTAAATGCACTCTCTGGTAAAGGTATACACGTAGTTACAGTTAACGATTACCTTGCTCAAAGAGATGCCACTTGGATGGGGGAATTATATCAATTTCTTGGTTTTTCCGTAGGAACTATCGTGGCAAATATGGACGATGCTGCAAGAAAAATAGCGTATGATAGTGATATTACTTATGGAACCAACAATGAATTTGCTTTCGACTTTCTGCGAGATAACATGAAATTCCATAAGAATCAACTTGTTCAACGAGAACATAATTTTGCTATAGTTGACGAAGTAGATTCTATCTTAATAGATGAAGCAAGAACACCATTAATTATATCTGGGGCTGTTCAAGATAGCTCAAACCTTTACATTGAAAGTAATGCCGTGGCTTCCAAGTTATCTAGGGATATTCATTTCACTGTAGAAGAAAAGAGCAAATCTATTATTCTCACAGAAGAAGGAATAAGCACTATTGAGCAAATGCTTGCCATAGATAATCTATTCGATCTTCAACACATTACCTATCAACACCATATTCTCCAAGCAATAAAAGCATGCAATTTGTATAAGAAAGATGTTGAATACATAATTCAGAATAAAAAAGTAATAATAGTAGATGAATTCACAGGAAGACTAATGGAAGGAAGACGCTTTGGAGATGGTCTTCATCAGGCACTAGAAGCAAAAGAGCGTGTACCCATTGAATCGGAAAACCAAACTCTTGCAAGCATCACTTTTCAAAAATATTTTAAATTATATAAAAAATTAAGCGGTATGACAGGAACAGCAGATACTGAAGCTATAGAATTTCAGCAAATATATGACCTAGATGTTGTCACAATCCCAACTAACAAGCCTCTTTGTCGTAAAGATAATCCAGACAGCATCTACAGGACGAAAAAAGAGAAATTTACTGCTATTATTGAAGAAATAAAGAAACTCCATGCTGTTGGAACGCCAATACTTGTTGGAACAACATCCATAGAAAATTCAGAATATCTTTCATCTTTACTAAAAAAAGAACATATCCCACATGAAGTTTTAAATGCTAAACAACATGAAAGAGAAGCAGAAATTATCGCTTCCGCGGGCCAACTAGGCAGAGTAACTATAGCAACTAATATGGCTGGTCGTGGAACAGATATTGTTTTAGGTGAGGGAGTGCTTGAAAAAGGAGGGCTCCACATTTTAGCAACAGAGCGACACGAAAGTAGAAGGATAGATAACCAATTACGAGGTAGAGCTGGTAGGCAAGGTGATCCAGGTTCATCGCATTTTTATCTTTCCCTAGAAGATGACCTTATGCGGTTATTTGGTTCAGACCGCATATCCACAATAATGCAAAAACTTGGCTTGGAAGAAGGTGAATCCATTGAGAACAGATTGGTGAGTAAAGCCATAGAAAATGCACAAAAAAAAGTAGAAGCTCACCACTTTGAAATGAGGAAATCGCTATTCGAATATGACAATGTTATGAATCAACAAAGAGAAGTTATCTATGCATTGCGTAATGAAGCAATGCATGAAGAAAATGCACCAGAATTACTTAATGAGTTTATTGAAGAACGTATAGAAGATATTTATGCACCCATAGAAAATAAGACAGCGTCATCAGAAGATATCACTGAAATAATTATCTATATATCAGATATTTTTAATGTTGAAAAAGAAAAACTTATTGCTAAACAGGACCTTTATCTCCATGTAGAAAAATGTTTATCAACATTAAAGGACCAAACACAAGATGGAACTTTTTCAGAGATAATTCGATTCTTCTGTTTAGAAAATATAGATAAAGCCTGGAAAGAACATTTGCAATCTATGGACGCATTGCGTGAAGGTATTGGCCTTCGAGGCTATGGAAATAAGGATCCAAAACAAGAATATAAAAAAGAAGGTTTCAAACTTTTTCAAAGCATGCTCGTACAAATTCAAGAAAATATTATTCGTCTTTTATGCCATGTACAAATTGAAAAAGAAGAAATAGAATCTATTCCACAATTATCTGCGCCCATCATCTCTACGTTGACATATTCTTCCGCAGAAGAAAATATACAGCCTTCTGTCACAAGTAAAAATGGATTATGTCCCTGTGGAAGTAAAAAGAAATACAAACGATGTTGTGGAAAATAGCATATATAATGGGAAAAAATGCTTTTATTACGTACGAATATCTACTTTTCTCTTGACAAAAGAGTATAAAATCTGCTCTTATATATGCTTGTTTACAATGAGGTCTTATTATTACTCCCAACAATGTAATAATTTCTTCTCTAATTAAACAAGTTTTATTAATAGGAGTTAATGTGATGAAGCAATATATTTTCTTAGCATTTTGGTTGCTATCGCTAACTTCTTTTGTAGCTTTGCCTTCTTATGCAGAAGCTAAGAAGCTAAAGGTAGCACAATCAGCGGATGTAGAAACTCTAGATCCGTACATGCAATTGTCTGGTACAGTATTAGCTGTCGCAAATCTGCTATATGATCCCTTAGTTCGGATAGGACAAAAAGGGGATCTTGTTCCCATGCTGGCAACAGAATGGACACAACGTGATTCCAAAACAATTCGTATAAGTTTACGTAAAGGTGTGCATTTTCAAAGTGGTAACCCATTTACCGCAGATGATGTTATTTGGACAACAAAGAGAATACTTTCTGCTCCAGATTATAAAGCTCTTTTCAATATGATGGCCTTTACAAAAATAGACAGCCACACAATTGAAGTGAGCACTACTGAACCGTATCCTCTCATAATGAATCTTATGTCCTATATTTTCCCAATGGACAGCAAATTTTTTACGGGAAAAGATAACAAAGGTAGAGACAAAGGGCTTGTTGTAAAGCTAGGAGATTCGTTTGCCAACAGCAATACATCTGGTACAGGTCCATTTACTGTTGAAAAAAGAGATTATGGTAAAATTCTTATCCTGAGAGCAAAAACAGATTATTGGGGTTCTCGAGGCAATGTTACAGAATTGGAACTAATTCCTATCAAAGAAGATGTAACAAGAGTAGCAGCCCTTCTTCGTGGCGATGTGGATATTATAACTCCTGTTGCCATTCAAGATTACACTCAATTAGAGAAGAATCCTAATATTACCCTCTATACAATAAGCACACTTCGAGCTATTGTTCTCACTCTTAACAGCTCTAAAGGGAAAGCTCTTGCTAACAAAAAATTAAGGAAAAGTGTTCTTCTTGGCACAAATATAAAAGGCATAGTAACAAGAATTCTTAACAATAAAGCAACGGCCCTATACTCACTTGCGCCAGAAGGCCTTGATGGTTATGATCCTTCACTTAAAGATAGATATAATCCAGAAAGAGCAAAAGCTCTGTTAAAAGAAGCTGGGTACAATGAGAAGAATCGCTTAAAATTAACAATGATAGCGCCAAATAATAGATATATAAAGGATGAAGATACAGCGAAGGCCTTTACCAATATGATGGCCCGTATCAATATAGACGTAAGTCTTCGGACAATGCCTAAAGCTCAATATTGGGCAGCATATGATGAAGGTTCTGCCGATATTGCACTTATTGGGTGGTCTCCAGACACAAAAGATAGTGTCAATTATGGGGAATATCTTCTTGTTACAAGGGATACAAAAACTGGATATGGTGCTTACAATGCAGGCCACTATAGTAATGCAAAATATGATGAACTTTTGAGACAAGCAAATCATGAATTAGACAAAAGCAAGAGAACACAACTTATACGAGAAGCGAATAAAATAATTTACGACGATTTTGCAATTCTACCAATAATGTTAGAGCCTATCTCTTGGGCAGTACGTAACAATGTTAGTGGTTTTGAGAAAATTATTAATGTAGAAAACTTTTTACAATATGGTCAGTTAATTATCAAGTAGTTTTTTCCAAAGAAGGGAGCACTTATGCTTTCCTTTTTAGAATCTCAATTTTATAAAATAAAGAATACTATGTTTGCATTTATAATTAAGCGAATCCTTCAGGCTACTCTGGTTATGTTTATAATTAGCTTTATAGCTTTTGCTATAAAATATTCTTTGGGCGATCCAACAAGAGAGTTACTTGGAATCTCAGCTAGCGAAGAAACAAGACAAGAGTTGCGTGAAGAATTAGGGATAGATCAACCATTTTTGATCCAATGGAAGGATTTTCTCATTAAAGCTCTTAAAGGCGATTTGGGAAATTCCTATTTTTATAGAGAACCCGCATTAAAAGTGATTATGGATAAATTTCCAGCAACAATGGAACTTGTTCTCGTTGCTTCTTTTCTTATTATATTTTTATCAATTCCTTTTGGCATTTATGCGGCCTGTAGACCAAATACACTTATATCCCGTTTTATTATGTCCTTTAGTACACTAGGTGTTTCTATTCCAGTATTTCTGACATCTATGATATTAATTTATATTTTCTCCATCAAAATGGGTTGGTTTCCTTCGTATGGCAGAGGAGAACCAGTGCATCTTTTTGGTTCATGGACAAGCAATTTAACAACGTGGAGTAATTTTCAATATCTCATTCTTCCTTCTCTATCTCTTTCCTCAGTAATGCTTCCCCTTTTCATACGCCTTGTTAGGTCAGAAATGATAGAAGCTCTCTCCTCAGAATATGTGAGATACGCCACAGCAAAAGGTCTTTCAAAATTAAGAATTATTATGGTTCATGCATTTAGAAATACTCTTTTGCCACTGGTGACAGTGGGGGGTATTCAATTAGGAACAATGTTAGCATTTACAATCTTAACAGAAACTGTTTTTCAATGGCCAGGTATGGGCTTTATGTTTATAGAAGCTGTGAGTCGTTCAGATTCTGGCCTATTAGTGGCTTATCTTGTATTCACAGGTTTTATTTTTGTGGTAGTGAACACATGTATAGATATACTATATACATTTATAGATCCAACAATTTCTATAAAGAAAAAGGACTAACACATGAAGAACTTCTTTTATAAAATACAATCTTCTCAGTTTGTACGTTCTTTTTTTAAGGATAAGCTGGTATTTTTTTCTTTTCTACTCTTTTTCTTTTTGTTTCTCTGTGCATTTTTATCTCCTATCATAGCTCCTCATACACCACATGATCTTGGCACACTTGATATTTTGGATTCTAATCTTCCTCCAAGTTGGGAAGAGGGAGGTGAAAAACAATTTTTATTAGGAACAGACCAACAAGGCAGAGATATTCTTTCAGCAGTACTCTATGGCCTTCGTTTATCTCTTATTATTGGTTTCTTTGCGGTTTCTTTACAAATACTACTTGGTATTTTTCTTGGTTTACTTGCAGGGTACAATGAAGGCTGGATAGATTCTCTAATTATGAGAATAGCAGATATAAAATTATCCTTTTCGACATATATTGTTGCAATATTTGCAGGTGCTCTAGTGCAATCTCTATTTGGTGTAGAATATTACAATGAGATAGCGATGCCAATGCTCATCTTTATAATCGGTTTTTCGGAATGGCCACAATACGCAAGAACAATACGCTCTAAGGTGCTCTCTGAAAAGAAAAAGGAATATGTTGAAGCAGCGCAAGTAATAGGTCTTTCTTCAATAAAAATAATGTGGAAACATATATTGCCTAATTCACTAACACCAATTATTGTTATTTCTACGGTTCAGATAGCTAGTGCTATAATGAGTGAAGCAGCGCTTTCTTTCTTAGGTTTAGGTATGCCTTCAACAAAACCATCCTTAGGTTCATTAATAAAAGAAGGTTTTCATTATTTTTTCAGTGGCTCTTGGTGGATAATACTATTCCCAAGTATCACTCTTGTCTGTATAGTTCTCTCTATCAATATTCTTGGTGATTGGATGCGAGAATATCTTAATCCTAAATCACACAAGGAGTGAGTATGGCACCATTATTAGAAGTAAAAAATTTAGTTATAGAATTTCCGTCTCGTATTGGGCCACTGAAGGCAGTTAATGATATTTCTTTTTCTTTAGAAAAAGGGGAACGTTTGGGTATTGTTGGAGAAAGTGGTGCAGGTAAATCTGTTACTGGTTTTTCAATACTTAACTTATTAGCAACACCAGGATATATTGCCTCTGGCTCAATTATATTTGAAAAACAGGACCTCACTAAATTAACACAAAAAGAATTACGCCCTATTCGTGGTAATGATATTAGTATGATCTTTCAAGACCCAATAGTCACATTAAATCCATTACTAACAATAGGCACGCAAATGATAGAAACTGTTCGTGCTCACAGAAAAATATCGTACGAAGAGGCACGGGAATTAGCAATAGATACACTCGATAAGGTATATATTCCTTCACCAAGTGAACGTTTAAATCAGTATCCTCATGAATTCTCTGGTGGGATGAGACAAAGAATTATTATAGCTATAGCACTTATTACTTCACCAAAACTTATTATTGCTGATGAGCCAACAACAGCGCTAGATGTTACTATTCAGGCAGAAATCATGTCCCTATTGTTACATTTGTGCGAGAAAGAGGATATGGGGTTAATTCTTATTACACATGATTTAGGTGTTGTTTCACAAATAACACAAAGAATAGCTGTTATGTATGCTGGAACAATTATAGAAATAGGTTCTACAGAAAAAATTATTAGTGCTCCTTTACATCCTTATACACAGGGCCTTCTAGCAGCATTACCAGAAAATGTCAATTCTGAAACAAAGAGGCTTAATCAAATAATAGGAGTTATGCCCTCATTAATGGAAATACCAAAAGCATGTCCCTTTCACGATAGATGTATTGTAAGAGAATTAATTTGTGAAGAAGAAACACCGGTATTACGAGAAATTAATGGTGTTCGTGTCGCTTGTCATATTGCATAAAGGGGAAAAAAGAAATGGCAAAATTATTATCCATACACTCCATAAAGAAACACTTTAATATTTCTGGTAGTTTCTTTGACACCTTACAATTTTCTAAAGGAAAGATCCATAGAAAAAAAACTTTTGTGCACGCTATAAATGAGGTTTCTCTAGATATTCAACAAGGAGAGACACTAAGTGTCGTTGGGGAATCTGGTTGTGGAAAATCGACGCTTGCACGTATTATTATGGGGCTTCAAAAGCCAACGCAGGGAGAGATCTTTTATAAAGAGAATCGGATCGATAACCTATCAAACAGTGGTCGTTTTCCCTATAGACGTAAAATGCAAATGGTTTTTCAGAATCCATACGCATCTTTAAATCCAAGAATATGCATTCAAAATACACTTGAAGAACCACTATATACATGTTTTCCTAATCTGAACAGATTTGAAATTAAAGAACGAGTCGCAAGAATAATGCAGCAGGTTGGAATTAGCCCATTGTGGGGAAATAGATATCCCAATGAATTTTCTGGTGGTCAAAGGCAAAGAATATCTATAGCCCGTGCGCTTATTCTTGAACCAGAATTTATTGTTGCAGATGAACCTATTTCAGCACTAGACGTTTCCATTCAAGCACAAATATTAAATTTAATGATAGATTTACAAGAACAATATGGTTTAACTTATTTATTTATTAGCCATGATCTTTCAGTAGTAGAACATATTTCTACAAAAGTAGCAGTTATGTATATCGGTTTTTTATGCGAATTTGCTCCTACAGAAGAATTATTTTCTAATCCACAACATCCGTATACAAAAGCACTACTCTCTGCGATACCAAAAGTTGGTAAATTTGGATTTTCTCATATTAGTTTAAAAGGAGACCTTCCAACCCCAATAAATCTACCTTCTGGGTGTGCCTTTCATCCTCGGTGTCAGTACGCCAATGAGCGTTGTCGCGTAGAAAGGCCTCTTGCTAAAGCACACAACAAGCCAGAACACATTGTGGCATGCCATGCAGTTGAAGAAAAAAGAATATAAAAGATAAAGACTATATTACTATTTTAGAAAACTATAAAAAGTACAAAGAAATATCATTTCTATCACTCACTTAGACATAACAGTCGGTAAGGATGCATCTTTCCAGGCACTAAGCCCACCAGCGTATCTATATACG
This sequence comes from Desulfovibrionaceae bacterium, assembly GCA_051650105.1. GTDB lineage: Bacteria > Desulfobacterota > Desulfovibrionia > Desulfovibrionales > Desulfovibrionaceae > CAMWXW01. Next base: position 196,443 of record JBOFIJ010000006.1, on the reverse strand, counting down.
TTTGTGTATCCCATTTCTACAGCACGCTTGGCAGCAATATGGCTTCGTTCACATATAAGGTACCCACAATAAAAAACAATAGGCTTTGCTACATCAGAACCCAATATATCACGAAATTCTTGTATTTTCTTTTCTGTTTGTAAACTTTTTTCATCAGTAACTTCAATATTCACAGAACCATTAATATGCATAACATCATAGTGAGATTTAGGCATAACATCAACGAGAAGATAATCCCCTTCCTGAATTGTTTTTAATTCATCTGTGGACAATAATTCATATTTTCCATTTTGGCTAGATTTAATAACAGCAAAAACAACTTTTTCAATGTCATATTCATTACCATTTCTTGCACTACCAACTTGCTGTGAACATCCATAAAAAAACACAAATAATAGTAAAATATATCTTCTCATAATACTTCCTTTTGTCTAAGACACATTTTATTTCTTAATACGCCTATTACTTGTGCTCTTATGAATAGAATAATACTATTTATAGCTGAACAGGAAAGAAAACTTCTGGCTTTTCACCAATTCTTACTTGTCCATGATACATACCCAAATCTTTTCTTGTCCATGCATAGCCAGGGTTACCATATTTATCAATAGAGATAATTCCACCAGTTCCGCCCATTTCTTTAACTTGAGCAATAGTATTTTCAGCCGCTTTTGTAATACTCAATTTTCCATATTCATATAAAGCAGCAACTTCGTGGGCAGCAACCACTCTAATAAAAATATCTCCAGTTCCAGTACAAGAAACAGCAACATCACGATCAGCATAATTCCCAGCACCAATAATAGGAGAATCTCCAATTCTTCCAGCCATTTTATTAGTCATACCACCAGTACTTGTTCCAGCAGCAAGATTTCCATGTTTATCAAGAGCAATTGCTCCAACAGTACCAAGATATGGCTCGGCAGGAACAACATTACTAGATGTTTTTTCACTATCTAGTAGAATTTGCTGTTCTTTTTTAGCATCTTGCAATGCTTTATATCTAAAATCTGTGTAAAAATATTTCTGATCCACAGTTGTTAACCCATTCTTTTTTGCAAAATCATCTGCTCCAGCACCGCCAACTAAAGTGTGCTTTGTCTTCTCCATAATAAGTTTAGCAGCTAGAATTGGATTTTTAACAGTAGTAACACCTGTAACAGCCCCAGCTCTTCTTCCATTGCCTAACATAATAGAAGCATCTAATTCATTTACTCCACTTGCATTAAATACAGCACCTTTTCCTGCATTAAATAAAGGAGAATCTTCCATAATTTTAATTGCTTCGATAACAGCATCCTCTGCAGAGCCACCTTTAGTAATAATAGCCTGAGCAGCCAAGAGAGAAGCTTCCATAACTTTTTTTCTACCATCAAACTCTTTTTCAGTAAGATTCATTCCACTTGTTCCACCATGAATAACCACAATAGGAACTGGCTTTCCTTGTACTCTCTTGGCAAGTGCAGGTGTTGATTTAGACAAAATACTGGCCCCAGCGACTGTTGCCGCAACAGAAACGATAAAATCTCTTCTTTTCATAAGAATACCTCTCAAAAATTATTATTTCACGTAATAGAATACAAAATTTTCTTTTTTTACACAAGCATTATTCTAAGTAAAGGTTCCTCTTCCAAAGAAGAAGAGTATTCTGTAATAATTGAGCAATAGTCATCGGCCCAATGCCTTTAGGTACAGGAGTAATAGCGCTCACTTTTGGTAATAATTTCTCAAAATCGGTATCACCAACGAGTTTCCCTTCTTTTCTATTAATACCAACATCCACAACAACAGCACCCTCCTTTACCATATCTTGAGTTAAAAAATGAGCTTTTCCAACAGCAACAATAAGAATATCAGCATGACGAGTAAATTGTTTAATGCTATTGGTATAAGAATGGCACAGTGTAACTGTTGCATTATGCTGAAGAGCAAGAAGAGCAAAGGGTTTTCCAACAATAAGGCTTCTTCCAATAACAACAATATGAGAAGATTGGATACCTATTTCATAATACTGTAAGAGTTTTAGTATCCCAGAAGGTGTACAAGGAGTGATATACGCTAAAGAGTGAACTAATAAACCAATATTAAAGGGATGTAAACAATCAACATCTTTTTGTGGATCAATAGTCCTTATAGCATCTTGTGCATTCAAATGTTTTGGAAGTGGCAATTGCAATAGTATAGCGTCGAGAGTAGAATCATTATTAAATTCATTAATTACTTTCTTTAAATATTCTTGGGATATAGTATCCTCATACTGTAAAACAATGGAATCAATCCCAACACGAGCACATGCCTTTACTTTATACTGAACGTATACTGAAGAAGCAATATCATTTCCCACAAGAATAACAACTATTTTTGGAGGTCTTACGTCAGGATATAACACTATTTCTTCAGCAATTTTAATTATTTCTTGTTCAGCAACGGAAAAACCATCTAAAATATATCCAGTCATTACTATTCCAATCCAAAAGCATGGGCCAAAATAGAGCCATAGTAAACGGCTTGTGAATCCAACGATTCCTCAATACGCAATAATTGATTATACTTTGCAAGCCTATCGCTTCTTGATAATGAGCCTGTTTTAATTTGCCCAGCATTCAAGCCAACAGCAAGGTCTGCAATAAAGTGGTCTTCCGTTTCTCCTGAACGGTGAGAAATAACTGTGGTATATCCATTTTGTTTCGCAATATCGATTGTGTCTAACGTTTCCGTCAATGTTCCTATTTGATTTAATTTAATAAGAATAGAATTAGCAATGTTATTTTCTATTCCTTCAGACAAAATAGAAGGATTTGTCACAAAGATATCGTCACCAACAAGTTGTACCTCACTTCCCAAGGCAAGAGATAATTCTTTCCATCCAGTCCAATCATTTTCAGCTAAACCATCCTCTATGGATATTAACGGATATTGCTGTACTAACCTTGTTAGATAAGCAATCATATCTGAACTACTATATTGCTCATTTTGTATGTGGTATACCCCATTTTTATATAATTCAGAAGCCGCAACATCAATTCCAAGAACAAGATCTATTCCAGGGTTATATCCCGCATTCTCAATGGATTCTAAAATATAATCAAAAGCTTCTTCATGAGAACCTAACATAGGAGCAAAGCCCCCCTCATCACCAACATTTGTAGAAAGCCCTCTTTCGTGTAGGACATCGTGCAAAGAATGAAAAACTTCCACACCCATCCTAAGTGCTTCCGCAAATGTACTTGCTCCTATTGGCATTATCATAAATTCTTGAATATTAAGGGAATTATCAGCGTGTACTCCACCATTTATAATATTCATCATGGGTACAGGCATAACTTTAGCATTAACACCACCAAGGTATTGAAATAAGGGGATAGCTAGTAAATTAGCCGCAGCCCTAGCAGTAGCCAAAGAAACACCTAAAAGAGCATTTGCTCCAAAATGAGATTTATTCTCCGTTCCGTCTAAATCTATAAGAGCCATATCAATGTGAAGTTGCCTGAATGCGTCCATGCCCACAATCTCTTTTGCAATAGGATCAATAATGCTTCTCACAACCTTTTGCACACCTTTTCCTCTATATCTAGCAGGATCACTATCACGTATTTCTAATGCTTCTTTCGCTCCAGTGGAAGCTCCTGATGGGACAGAAGCTCTACCTCTATGCCCAGACTGAAGAAGAACTTCCACTTCAACAGTAGGATTTCCCCTAGAATCTAAGATTTCTCTCGCACTAATATCTGTGATAATACTCATGAAAGCTGTCTCCTTCACATTGTTTTATATAGTCTATACAATCCTTCCAAAACAAGATCTTCATAAACAAGCGTAAAACAATCTGTATATGAAGACACAATTTCAGCCATACCACCAGCTGCAATAACAATAGGTTTTTGAGCTAATTCTGCGGACATTTTCTGAATAAGACCTTCTGTCATTGCGGCAAAGCCCTGAGTGAAACCACTTTGAACAGATTCTGTCGTTTGCTGTGCAATAATAGGCTGATTTAGACTACATTTACCTATGGGAACATCAGACAATAAAGCAGCATTTGCAACAAGCCCCCGAAGAGATTGAACAAGCCCGGGTGCAATGGCTCCTCCAAGAAAAATACCTTTCTCAATACAGTTAAAGGTTGTCGCTGTCCCATAAGAAACAACAATAATACTCTGCTGAGGGTACAATAAGTTAGCCGCATACGCAAGAATAATTCTATCCACACCCAACATGGCTGGTACTGTAAAAGCAAGCTTTATAGGAACTGCAATATCCTTGGTGGCATATACATCCTTTATACCTACTCTTTTGCATGCCATAGAAATAAAGGGCATACATTCTGGAACAACAGAACTAATTATTGCATTACGTATTTTTCCAGATAATTTCGATTCTTCTATAATCTGTAAAAAAAACGCATCCAGTGGTTCTTCGTGTAAAATGCATGTTGATAAATGGTATGTCTTCCCTCTTTTCTCTTCATCTCCAACAGAAAACTTAACTACAGTGTTTCCAATATCTATAAGTAAAGACATATATCCTCTCTTAATTTTTCGTTATAATAGAACGTAATAAAACAAGAGAATAGTTCAAAATTATTTGTAAGGCAAGTTTTTTATAGTAAGAAGATAAGTTCTTTCTAAAACTTGACACTAACTTTGCAATATATTAGGATAGAACGGACGTATTTTTAACGTCAAAAAAGGAGTTTTATATGAAAAGAATTACAACACTTTTCTCCGTTTTACTTTTTTCTAGTTTCCTTGTCTTCTTACACAACAATAACGCTTTTGCAGAAAGTGCTTATATTAAAGAATATAACAAAATGATGCACTCAATGCACAACGATATGATGGTGAAACCTTCTGGAAATGACCAGCTAGATTATTTGCGTCAAATGATCCCTCATCACCAAGGTGCTATAGATATGTCTAGAGCTATCTTAAAAGTGGCAAAAGACCCAGAGCTTATTAAATTAGCCAATGCCATTATTGTAGAACAAGAAAAAGAAATTGCTCAAATGAAAGCAATGATTGCACGTTTTAGTAAATAGTTTGTGTAAAAAGACAAGATATATTTTCATTTGTCGGTTTCTTGTCTTTTTGCTCTCACTCTCTGTAATATACTATGAATACAAAACCCAAAAAAGTAATCGCACAAAATCGCAAAGCAAGAATGCTCTACGAAATTTTAGATACATACGAAGCTGGAATAGTCCTTCAAGGCTCTGAAGTGAAAAGTATTCGAGCTGGAAAAGTGAGTTTTGTTGATAGTTTTGTTGATGTTCAAGAAGAAGCTTTTTTAATGGCTTTACATATAGCTGTGTATTCTCACGCTGGATATTCTCAGCATGAACCAACTAGAAAAAGAAAATTACTCCTTCACAGAAAAGAACTTCTTTCCTTACAAAGGAAAATAGATCAAAAAGGTCTCACGGTTATCCCTCTCTCTTTATATTTTCGAGCAAACCATATAAAAGTGGAAATTTGTCTCGCTCGGGGAAAAAAACTACACGACAGAAGAAAAGACCTAAAAGAAAGAGCCGAAAAGCGAGATCTTGATAGAGAAATGAGTAAACAATAAAACCTAGTTTGCAAGAAAGGAATTCTTCATGAGAAAATATAATGTTGCCGTTGTGGGAGGAACTGGTTTAGTTGGAAAAGAAATATTAAGCATTTTGGAAGAAAGAGAATTTCCCATAGAGACATTGCGTATTTCCTCCTCCTCAAGTTCTTCTGGAACAAAAATATACTACAATGGTCAAGAATATATAGTTGAAGAACTTAATGACAACTCCTTTGAATCTGTCAATATCGCTCTTTTTGCTGTTGACGGAAACATTTCAGCTCATTATGCACCACTAGCGGTGCGCTCTGGTTGTGTAGTTATAGATAATTCAAGTTTTTGGCGTATGGATCCCCGTTGTCCACTACTAGTTCCCGAAGTAAATCCACAAGAAGCATTGACACATAAAGGAATTATTGCTAACCCAAATTGCTCTACAATACAATTAGTTGCTGTCTTACACCCTTTACATAAGGAATCCTCTATAAAAAGAGTTGTTGTTTCAACATATCAATCTGTTTCAGGTTCTGGCTTAGAAGCCATTTCGGAATTGGAACAACAAGTGCAAGCAATATATAGCATGCAGGAAATACGACGCAAGGTCTATCCTCATCAAATAGCATTTAATCTTGTGCCTCAAATTGATACCTTTGTAGACGACGATTACACAAAAGAAGAGCACAAGATGATGGATGAAACACGTAAAATTCTTACTATTCCCCATCTAGCAATAACAACAACAACGGTAAGAGTTCCTGTTTTCTATGGTCATAGCGAATCTGTAAACATTGAATTCACTCAACCTCTTTCTCCACAAGATGCTAGGGTTATCTTATCTCAAACAGAAGGCATTGTTGTTATTGATAATCCCAAAGAAAGTATGTATCCAATGCCAATAGATGTTGCTGGAGAAGACGCTGTTTTTGTTGGAAGAATTAGACAAGATTTCTCTGTAGAATATGGATTAAATCTCTGGATATGTGCAGATAATATACGAAAAGGGGCTGCATTAAATGCTGTCCAAATTGCAGAATTACTGCTAAAAGAATCCCTATTACAAACAAAATATGAAACATTTAAAGAATGATACCATGAATACCATAACACTAATAGATCTTGAAACAATAAAACAAAAGGATGATGCTCCTCTTAGAATGTTTCTTCAATCATTTAAAGAAACACAAAGTATGTATATGTGTCATTTTGTCTCTTCTTCAGAAGAAATGATAGATTTTGCACGTTCTGTAGGGATAAAAGGTTCTTTTATAAAAACATTTTCTCTTTTTAACCCCAATTTCCTCTATACTATCTCAAAAACTTTTAAAAAGAAAAATAATCTTATCCATGCATTTAATACCTTTACAACAGAAAAGATACTCCCACTCCATTCTCTCTTCAGCAAAAATACTAAATTCCTCTCATCTTCCACAACTATTCCAGTGTCCCCTATTTCTCCAAAAAAACAAAAATTATATGCCAATATCCACCACGTTACGTGCCCTACAAAACCATTTGCAAATACATTCTCGCACATTCTACACTATCCCCTCTCGAATATAACCGTAGTGCCTTTTGGAATAATGAAGGAACTGTATACAAAAAAGGTAAAAAATTCTGGACGAACTATTATTGCAGTTGTTGCCCCTCTTGAGGTTGAGTCCAATCTTTTTGAAATTTTAGATACACTAGTTGTTTTGCATAAAGCAAATATTCTTCGCAATTGGGAAGTACGATTTATCGGTGTAGGGTCACTATTTAATGCATTATTAGAATATGCAAGAAAATTAGAAATTATCGATTATATCGCATTACTCGGTGATATGCCATTAGATTCAGCATTACAAGAGGGTTCTATTATGATTCTTCCAAAATTTTATTGGGATACATCACAAGCAATTTATGCAGCAATTCAATACAAAATTTCAATTTTACATGCTGAAGATTTTAATTTTGCGGATCTTTTTGGATACCAGACAGAACATAGTACAACAGAATTCGTGCCTAACAATCCTCTTTCTTTAAGAACAGCTATTAAAAACCTTTTAGAGAACCCTCTTTATGCACAAATACCAGTGCTTTCTTTAGATGATACCATAAAGGTATACCATAAAATTTATACGATGTTATTGACACAATAGTATATCTTTCTAAAAAAAATTGTATATACTACTAGTAGACTCTATTATTAGGATACTCTATGAAAGAAATCTCACTCGAAGAAATTCAAAATACCATAGTCAGGCTGGCAAAAGAATCTAACTTTATTCTTCCTGCAGATGTTGTTACTGTATTCGAAAAAGCAAAAAAAACAGAAGAATCTCCTCTTGGTAAACAAATACTTGAGCAAATTCTAGACAATGTCAACCTTGCAGATAAAACACAATCACCAATGTGTCAAGATACAGGAATTGTATCTGTCTTTCTGGATATAGGACGAGAAGTTATTCTTACAGGTAATCTTTCACTTGAAGATGCTGTTAACGAAGCTATTGCCAAGGCATATTCCGAAGCTTTTCTACGAAAATCAATTGTTTCAGACCCATTATTCGATAGAATAAATACAAAAACAAATACTCCTGTTGTTTTACATTCTAGAATAGTAGAAGGAGATACCATTCATATTATAGTTGCACCAAAAGGAAGTGGTAGTGAAAATAAAGGAAGAACAGCAATGCTTGTTCCCTCGGAAGGCATTTTAGGCGTAAAGAAATTTGTTTTAGAAACAATACTTATGGCCGGAGCAAGTGCTTGTCCACCTTTTATAGTAGGAATTGGTATAGGAGGAACGCTAGAAATGTCCGCATTATTAGCAAAACGAGTCCTCTTTAAGAAAATAACAGAATCCAACCAAAATGAAAAATATGCTGCTTTTGAAAACGAACTTCTAGAGATAATTAACAAAACAGGACTTGGACCAGTAGGACTTGGTGGAACAACAACAGCTGTTAAAGTTCATATAGATTGGCACCCCTGCCATATTGCATCTCTTCCTATTACTGTATTTGTTAATTGCCATGCAGCTCGCCATGCCGAAGCCACACTATAAAGGAATGGATAATGACACAAAATATCGATAAGAGAATCACCACTCCATTTGATCAGACACAAATACGCTCTTTACATATAGGAGATACTGTTCTTATTACAGGCACACTAATAGGTGCAAGGGATGCAACCCATAAAAAATTGATAGAGGCTCTTAATAATGGTGAAAAACTCCCAATCCCTTTATTGAATCAGATAATCTATTATGTAGGGCCATCTCCAGCGAAACCTGGAGCAATTATAGGCTCGGCTGGCCCAACAACAAGTGGAAGAATGGATGCATATACTCCTCGCTTATTACAAGAAGGATTAAAAGGCATTATAGGTAAAGGCATGCCACTACCTAATACAAGGCAAGCTCTAAAGGAACATGGTGCTGTCTATTTTGCAGCTGTTGGTGGTTTAGGTGTTCTTCTTGGAAAAAAAGTTGTATCGTACACAATTAAAGCCTATCCTGAACTTGGCCCAGAAGCTCTTTGTATTTTGGAAGTTGTTGATTTTCCAGTTATTGTAGCATTAGATTCCTATGGTGCGAATATCTACGAAAGTAACCCTAAAAAGTACGCGAAAACAATAGTACTGTAGCTATAATCTTTTCTTAAATACTATTATACTTTTTACTGGTATACACTTTATAGTATAAGTATCTCTACATCTTTTATTATAATATTATGTTTTACATTACAATTTCAGGTAACATAGCTACTTGCTATATGCTATAAACTACAGCACTGTATTATTATAGAATGGCACTATTAATTTTTATACAAAAGAAAAAGTATTACAAATACTATTTTTAAGATTGTGTCCCATTGTTATCTATTTCCTAATCCAATACAAGCACTATATAATGAGAAAAAAATACATAAGTATTGTATACAAAAATTTCATGAATAAGAATCTTTATTACAATACACTCTAAATATAATTACTTATGCCTAGAAAGAAATACATAATACATTAATAAAAAAAGCCCTTCATTTATGAAAGGCCTTTGCTACAATATAAAATAAGTAACAATTTATTGAAAACGCTTAACAACAATACATCCATTTGTTCCACCAAAACCAAAAGAATTTGATATAGCATATTCTATCTGCATTTTTCTTACTTCATTTGGAATATAATCTAAATCACATTCTGGATCTGGATGTTCAAGATTCATAGTACCAGGAATAATACCATCGCACATTCCTTTAATAGTAAAAGCCAATTCTATTCCTCCAGCAGCACCTAGAAGATGTCCTACTTGAGATTTATTAGAAGAAACAGCAAGTTTATAGGCATGCTTACCAAATACTTCTTTAATAGATCGAGTTTCACACATATCATTTAATGGGGTAGATGTTCCATGAGCATTAATATAATCGATAGCTTCTGGAGCAATCTTAGCATCATCAAGAGCATGTTTCATAGCTGCGATCATTCCCTCACCAGTATCAAGAGGAGCAGTAATATGGTATGCATCATCAGAAGCACCCGCACCCACAATTTCTGCATAAATAGTTGCGCCACGTTTTTGTGCACTTTCAAGAGTTTCTAATAGCAAGAAACCAGCACCCTCTCCCATAACAAAACCATCTCTTTGAGCATCAAATGGTCTTGATGCCTTTGTTGGTTCATCATTATAACTAGAAAGGGCTTTAAGAGCCGTAAATCCAGATATTCCTAAAGGAGTAATACTTGCTTCAACACCACCAGTAATAATAGCATCGGCTCTTCCAACACGTAAAGCATCAAGTGCGAGCCCTATAGCGTGTGTAGCAGAGGCACAAGCACTTGTTATAGTAAGGTTCACACCTTTTGCTCCAACAGTAATAGCAACGTGTCCTGGAGCCATATTGCTAATAAACATGGGAATCATAAAGGGAGATATTTTATTTGGTCCTTTACTTATAAGATCCCTCGCATGAATCTCTATAGTAGAAATACCCCCAACACCTGTACCTAGTAACACACCCAGCCTTTTTTCATTCTCTTTTGTTACTTGATAATTAGCATCTTCCATAAGCATTTTTGCTGCAACACAAGCCATTTGCGAGAATCTATCCATTCTACGTAATGCTTTTGGATCAAAACCAAAAAGGGTAGGATCAAAATTTTTAAGTTCACCAGCTATTCTTGTAGAAAAGTCAGTGGCATCAAAAGCTGTAATAGGAGCAATACCACTTTTACAAGCAAGTACATTCTTCCAGCTTTCCTCAAGGGAATTTCCAAGTGGACTAACAACAGACATGCCTGTTACAACAACTCTATGCATAATATAATCCTTATTAAAAGGAAGGAGAAGCTTTTCCTCTCCCTCTTTTAAAAATATAATTAGATGTGTTTCTCTACATAATCAATTGCATCTTGTACTTTCAGAATTTTTTGAGCATCTTCATCATTAATATCGATACCAAATTCCTCTTCCATAGCCATAATAAGTTCTGTAAGATCTAAAGAATCTGCTCCTAAATCCTCAATAAAAATAGCAGAAGGAATAACTTTATCTTTATCAACACCTAATTGCTCTACAATAATCTTAATAATTGCATCTTGTGTAGACATTATATATTCTCCCAAATAATATAGTTTTATTTAACAGTGCATCCCACCATTAACACCAAGAACCTGTCCTGTAATATATCCAGATTCTGGACTTGCTAAAAAAGCCACAGCATATGCTATATCAAAGACATTTCCTAACTTTCCAACAGGGATAGCCTTAGCATAAGATTCTCGAATATTCTCTGGAAGATCATTTGTCATATCTGTTTCAATAAAACCAGGCGTGACTGCATTCACAGTAATATTACGAGAAGCTAATTCTTTAGCAGCAGATTTAGTCATACCAATCATTCCTGCCTTAGAAGCAGCATAATTGACCTGCCCTGCATTACCAGTTTCCCCAACAACAGATGCAATATTAATTATTCGTCCATAGCGTTGCTTGGACATAATTTTTGAAGCTTCTCTCATGCATACAAACGAACCCTTAAGATTGATATCAATAACAGAATCAAAGTCCTCATCTTTCATTCTTAATAGGAGTCCGTCTTTAGTAATACCAGCATTATTGACAAGAACTTCAAGACGAAATTTATCTTTAATTTCATTTTGAAAGAACTGGACAACAGCACTAGAATCAGCAACATCGAGCTGAAAAGCCTTTGCATGAAAACCTTTTTTCAAGATGTCTGCAACAACCTCTTCTGCCTCATCAGCCTTACTGACATATGTAATGTACACTAAAAAGCCCTTAGAAGCAAGTATTTCAGCAATAGCCTTACCAATGCCTCGTGAAGCCCCTGTAACAAGGGCAACTGATTTATTTTCCATAAATATTCCTTTATACAAGCATATCAGCTATTTATCACCATACACTTCCAAAAAATTCTAACACAATTCTACTAAAATTGCAATATGCTTGCCCCCCACGTAAACCCTCCACCAAAGGCAACCATAAGTGTTCTATCTCCTTTCTTTATTCTTTTTTGCTCCAAAGCATCAAAAAGTGCTAACGGAATGGACGCAGCAGATGTATTTCCATAATTTTCCACATTTACGAAAACATGTTCTCTATCTATGCCCAAACGAGTACCCACAGCTTCAATTATTCTGCTATTTGCTTGGTGAGGTACAAAAACATCAATATCCTTAATAGAATAACCATTCTTTTCTAATAACTCCTCACATACTCTCGGCATAATTCTTACAGCGCTTTTAAATACCTCACTACCGTTCATTTGTAAGAAAAAATCATCCGAGATAGTTTTTCCTACAGATAATTCCTCTTCTGTTCCTCCACCAATAGTCAGGCAAGACCCCCATTTTCCTTCTGCTTTCGTAAGTACATCATGAAGTATAGCAATACTTTTTTCAGAATAAGAAGATAATATTGTTGCTGTTGCAGCATCTCCAAATAAAACCGCTGTGTTTCTGTCTTGCATATTACATTTTCTAGACATAACCTCACTAGCAAGAAGTAATACCTTTGCATTTGGGCTAGCAGCAATAAAACCTCTCGCAATTTCCAAAGCATACATAAAACCTGAACACATTGCATTACAATCAAAGGCCGAAGCATTATGTATACCTAAACCATATGCAACTTCTGAAGCCAAACTTGGAGAATAATGTGTTGGAGAACATGTGGCTCCAATTACATGAGTGATATCATCTATAGAAATGCCCGAACGAACAATAGCCTTTTTTGCCGCAATAATCGAAAGAGATGTATTACTTTCTCCTTCAGAAATTATATAGCGCTGCTTTATACCTGTTCTTGTATAAATCCACTCATCTGTCGTATCCATAATAGATTCTAAATCGCTATTTTTTACTATTTTCTTTGGAAGAGCAATATCTATAGCATGTACATAACATATACTCATAAAGAACCTTCTCATTTCGTGTTGTCTTCATTATATCACAAAAAAATGAATATAGAAAAAATTCATTCATCTACTTGATTCATAGCTAATGCTATTTCCAACTGCTCACATGTCTCTTTTGCTACAAGAGTTACCGCCATTTGTGTGGCACTTTGTATAGCTTTTTGGTTCGACCTTCCATGAGCAACAATACCAACCTTTTTTAAACCAACAAGGAGAGCACCACCATATTCAGCATAATCTGTGTGTTTTTTGAATCTTCTAAAAGCAAAAAGAGAAAGAACCCCACCGATACGAGAGAGAATATCTTGACTCAAATACTTTTTTAGCATAGCACGAATAGAAGAACTTAACCCCTCACTCAACTTAAGAGCAATATTCCCAACAAATCCATCACACACAACAACATCTATTTCACCAGTAAAAAGGTCTTTGCCTTCTATATTACCAACAAAATTAATACCCTTTGCATTTTTCAATAAAGCATAGGATTCCAAAGTAAGAATATTCCCTTTTCCTTCTTCTTCTCCAATACTTAAAATAGCAACTCTTGGATCTTGATACTCCAAAAGATTCCTTGCTAACTTGTCTCCCATAAGAGCAAATTGCAGTAAATTCTTGGAACTACAATCAACGTTAGCACCAAGATCGAGAAAGATAAAAGGATTTTTCTCTGTTGGCATTATACCGGCCAAAGCTGGCCTATCAACACCCTTTAAACGACCTATAATAAACATCCCGCACGCAACAGCAGCGCCAGAATGACCTGCACTCACAAAAGCATCTGCTTTACCCTCTTTTACCAATTGACACGCTATATAGATTGAGGAACTCTTTTTCTTGCGTACTATCTCTGCAGGTTTTTCAGACATAAGCGCTACTTCTTCCGCATGCACTACTTCAAAACGCGCTTGTGCTGTAATATTTTTTTCCAATTCTTCCTGAATACTATTTTTATCTCCAACAAAAATAATCTTCACAAAATCATGCTGCTTAGCAACCTCAATTGCCCCTGCAACAATGACTGAAGGGCCTACATCACCCCCCATAGCGTCAACCGCTATAATAATATCCTTTTTCATATTCACCCATACACAGCAATGACTATCGCCAGTTATTTTATACTATTTCTCTAATATTGTCCAATAGAATATCTGTAAAAAACAGAGATATCTCATACCTTTGTACTGTATTTCACTTCATTTTCTATAGTGCATATACATAATACATTTTTCTATATACTGTACATTCTACGATAAAGTATAACCTATACCTATCACTATTACAATAACAAGTTACTAACTCTAGTTTATAAAAAGAGTTTATATCAAGTACTATATCCTTTTATACAAATACTACAATATCTTACTGTAATAACAATGTATCTTCACCAATAAATAGCTATATAAATATACCTAAGTGTCTTTCTTATAAGAAATTCTCCGTATAGCTGGTCCTTCAAAAAACAATAACTACAGAATACAACCACAAAAATACAATAGCACTTGTTATACAAAAGATTCTGAAACACTCAAAACGCCAGAATTAAGAGAGAAAAATTTTGCTTCTGGAATAGTATTTTTAAACATATTCACAACACTATCATGGCATGTGAATAAAAATATTTGATGCTGTGGAATATTCGGCAAACTCCCACTCGCAAGAGAAAGCAGTAACTTTGCCATCTTTTGTGCACGCTGTGAATCAAAATTAACGGTAACATCATCAAGTAATAAAGGAAGACTTTCTTTAGTAATAGTAGCATGGTTACAAGCTCCTGCAAGCCGTAAAGCACAGTACGCTTGCTCTTGAGTACCTCTACTTAACAATTCAGGATTACTCCGTGCACCCTTAGTATTAGACAAAATAATATCATTCTCCGTAGAACGCAAAATACGATTCCAAAAACCATCCGTAATTTCATTCATAAATAGACTCGCTATCTCCATAACAAAAGGCTGTTTATGTTCTTCAAGATGTCGTTTTGCCCTCATAATTATTTCTTTTGCAACACGCATCTGCATCCATTCCTTAACGTGTTTTTCAATTTCTGTGGTAAGCATTGCATAATTCATATTGTGTATATTAATCCCACCCTTCTCCGCCTGTGTAATCTGATTCTCTAACATACCACATTCTTTGGCTAAAATGACGCGCCGTGTTTCTAAAAGTTCAATCTTCCTAAGCTCTTCTTGAATATGGTCTCTCAATTCTTCTAAAGAGAATGAAGAAAAATATTCCTCAACATCTTGTAACGTACGAGGATACACTATGCCTTTAACTGTTTGATGAAGTTGTTCTATACGATCTCTCTTCTCATTATATTTTTCAAAAATATCAAAAGCATTTCGCACGTCCTCTATTGAAGATGTTTTTGTTATGCGAAAAATATTTTGTATTTTCTCAGCAATTCTTCCTAAACGTTCCTGAATAATTCCAATCTCTTTAGAAAGTTCTTGTTCCCTTCCCAATAATTCATCTCTTTTTCTATATTTTTCTTCTTCTTCTTTAAGATATAAACAAAGATACTCTAAACGGCTAAGGCTATCCTTATATTCCACACTGTCTCTGCGCCCATAGGGAAGCATTATAATATACTTTTGCAACTTTGCTTCAAAATTTTCTAGAAAAAATCTTGTTTCTTGTTCTTCTTTAGATAACTTTTCCAAAGATTTATTATATTCTTTTATTTTACGAATTTGCTTGATATATTCTCTCACTATTTCAGGGTTAATATCCTCTGGATAGCCCTGCTCTAAAAGCCATTTCTTCCATTCTATAACAACCAATGCTTTTCTCTTGATCTCTGGAATAGCCTCTTCTAATACTTCAATTTCACACAGTAATTTTTTATATTCCTCTTCCTTAGCCCATCTATTTTTAGCAATTTCCTGAAGATTTTTTATACATTTTTTCATTTCCTGAAAAAAATACTCATAATCACCATTATCTTCTGTAAATAAATGAACTCTGCTTCTATACAAAGTACTCTCTTCTATAATTCTTTTTACATCGTTACACACAAACCGTATGCGAGCTAAATCTTCATAAACAAAAATACTTTGCTTTATACACTTTGTAATATTTTGCATACTCTCAAAAAACTTCTGAAATGCATCTGGCGATATCTCTAAAGACCTTGGCATGTGCAGTGCTTCTAAATGCGATCTCCATCTATATTGTAATTGGTCCATCTTTGCTTCTTCGTCTTTAAGACTATCGAGAAGAATAGCATACTCTTCCCTTTCCTTAAACAATAATTCTTTAAGAGTCGCTTCATGTTTTTTACAAAATTTATAATAATCATTTATTTCTTTATTTTCCAAAAGCAATATTTTTCTTTGTTGCACTGTTCTTCTCTTAACATCCTCTAAACCAAGACAAACAGAACAAATAAGAATCTCATTTTCCAATTGCGAAATATTTCTCACCTCTGGCATATCTAAAGATACTAAATGCTTTTTAATAGAATTTTCAATGCTGTACACAAAATACGCACAAAAAAGACCAACCAACAAAGAAAAACCAACAATCACTGAAGAAAAGATAACGGCCCCAGTATGAATAAAATATAACCCCGTAAATATAGCGATTATAAAAAGAGAAATCCAAGTACAATATAACACTTTGCGAGAAAGATAACGAGCAGTGAAAATCTGCTCCCTCACATAAATAAGATTTTCTAATGAAGATATTGTTTCAAGATCCTTTGTCGTATTACCTTCTTCATATTTATTGAGTAATTCTGCATTTTTTTCAAGATCCTCAATGTAACTACTACATTTAATTTCACAACGCTTACTTCTTTCTTTAAGATTATCCCATTTCTTAACATATTGGGCATGCGTTTCTGCAAGAGAACGAAAACCCCTTATCTCTTCAACACTAAGAGAACATTTCTTAGCTTCTTCAACACTCCATTCTGGGCAAATTATTGCAACCTCTCGTTCAAGAGCAGATTCAATAGAAGCTCTCTCTCTCTCTTTATACTGATACTCTTGATATTTTACCTGTAATTTTTCTATATTTTCTTCCAACATAGGAAGCTCTACTACACATTCGTTCTCTTCCTCATTCCAAGATAATTCTCTTTCAAGAATTTTACACCTACCTTGAATATCTTCCAAATTTTGTGTCTTATGGTTTACTCCAGCATCATGTTCATGTAATAACTGCTCTCTTTTACTTATCTCTTTATCTACAGCAAAACTTGTGTCAATTTTTTGTATGCGTTCATTATCCCATTCATCACCTAATTCCATAACAATATCTTCAATATTCTCGTATAATACTTCAGTATTTTTTCTAATTTTTTGTAAGTTCTCTTGCATAGATTGATACTGCGACTTTTTTTCTAACAAAATATATATTTGATGCGCATTCTTTACTATATTTTCATCAACAGATAACAGCACTATCTCTTCATTAAGACCTTTATTTTTCTTTAAAAGCCCTATAGACTGCTCCTCAATATTCTCTTTTTCTCTGCATAATTGCTCAAACTCTACCTTCAAAGAAGTTGTACACTGAGAAGATGCAGGTAGATCCTTCACTTCATCAAGTAAAATAACAGCAGATTTGTACGATTCAAAAGAACTTTCAATCTTTTGATACGCGGTAACACGTTCCTGAATACACTTTCTATCTTCATCCAAAGAAGATATTTCTTCAGATAAAGCCTTGGCACGCACTCGTAACGATTCATATTGCTCCATTACCGCTAAACATGCATAACGCTCTTCTTCAACACGAGCAAGATCGACAAGCAATTTATTAATGGCCTGATTTTGCCCCTTTGGCCTATATAATGCGTTCGATTTTGTATCCAAAAGATCCAAGACTTTTCTTGGAGAACGCACATTCATAGCGATACTTGCGCCATAAAGAGCATCTTTAATATCTCCTTTGGTAACAGCAACAAGCTCCGACAAACTAATCCCAAACATATTCTTGTACACAGCAATATCTGCAGCACTTCCAAGCATACGTCTCCACAAAGACATATCTATGCTTTTCCCAAAAGAATCGTTCAATGTCACTACCGATTTTTTTCTTGAATCTGCACCATACTTTTTATAAATTTCAAGATACGCACTATCTACAGAACTTGGAACAACACGGATTTTCCCAGAAAAGCCAAGATCAATGCCAGGAATAGTTCTATAGTGCTCATTATCTTTTCTCTGCGGAATATCTGCAACCATACATCTGAAAAAATTGAGAAGTGTCGATTTACCAGCTTCGTTAACACCATGAACAACAATAAGAGAATTGGGAAGAGACAACATCTCCTGACTTTCCAAAATACCAAACTGTGTTATACGAGCTTCTTTAATATACATAACTATTTCCTCTCATCAAAGAGATACACACATGCTCTTTGTGCTTCCTGAATGACATCCTTCATAGAAATCTCCATTAAATCCGTAGAATACGAATTTCTAGCTAGCCCTCTTGCAAAAAAAAGCTCTTTCTTTATTGTCTCCATGAGCTTTTCTTGTTCTTTAACGTTAACTAGCAATTCCTCTGCAATACGGCTTGTTTCACCAACAATATCAAGCCTCTGCATAATTTCTTCAAAATCAATACATTCTTGAGTAGCTACCACAACATTCTGAATCCACACAGGAAATGAGGTAGGAAGTATTTTCTGAAACACTCCTTGTAATTCAGAGGATTGCTCTCTTAACAAAGAATTAAGGGATGAAGCACCCTGCAGGGACAACGTAACAATAAAAAATTCAACGTTATCCACAGATTCTGCTCGCAACACATCTTCCATAGCTGGTTCTATCTTCTCTAAAAGCGAATTCCAAGTTTCTTCTTCATCAAGAATTAATGTAATATCCTTGAAAATAACTGGTGCTGTGTTATGAAATTCCATTGTAACCGTACCGTTATCGACGTGTACGTGGTACACACCACGCAATCCTCTCTCATTAGAATGTAAACCCTGCGTATTTCCAGGGTACACAACATGCGGATATTGGTGCAAAACATCCCTAGTGTGTACATGGCCAAGAGCCCAATAGTGCATCCCTGAAGATAAAAGCCCTTCCAAGGAACACGGCGCATATTGTATTTTTGACCGAGTATCAATATTCCCTAATGTACAATGCAAAACAGCTATCTGAAAAAGGCTTGTCTCTTCTGGTGAAAAAAGAGCAGCTAAATTACGTTCTTCATGCTGCACTTCATGGCTTATCCCATGTATAACTGCAACAACTTCATTGCTCTTATTGTACAAATATCTGCTATGAGGAATAGGTGGAAATACAAATGTATTATCTGGATAAGAAAGCGTTTGTATATCACTAACAAATGGATCATGATTCCCATGTGCAATAAAGAAAGGAATATCCTCTTTTTCAAGTATTTTTGCAAAATTAATAAGCTCTAATTGCCCAGCAATGCTTTTATCCACTCCGTTATAAATATCTCCAGCGAATATAACACAATCCACACCCTTATTCACTGCAATATCAGCAATATTATGCAAAGCCTTCACCGGAGCACCGCATAACATTTTTTTGCACTCCTCAGGAAGAGATTGAGAGATATTGCGAAAAGGAGTGTCCAAATGTATATCTGCAGCATGGATAAAAGAAAAAACAGTCATAATTGCCTCCATGGAGAGTAAACGCACAGAATTACTCAGCATTCTTGCATAAAGACATAGAAATAGCAACGAAAACCTTAACTAAAAACCAAAGAATTCTTATAATAATCCAGTATGCCCAAAACCACCCTCTCCTCGTTCTGTTTCACAAAGCATATCCACTACAACAATAGTACTTTGAACGAAAGGATGGAAAACAATTTGTGCTATTCTTTCGCCTTTTTCAATCGTATATGCTTCACTAGACAAATTATAGATGGGTATAGTAATTTCACCCCTATAGTCTGAATCAATAAGACCCACACCCTGTGTGACAACAATACCATATTTTGCACCAAGCCCAGAACGAGAATAAACAGCCCCTACAAGACAAGAAGGGATAGCCAAACTAATTCCAGAGGGGATCAAAACACGCTGGAAAGGATTAACAACAACCCCTTCTAGACAAGATCGTAAATCCATACCCGCTGCTCCCACAGAAGCACACGATAAACCATTTTCGCCATACAGGGCACGTGCATCCCTAAGATAAACACACTTTATATCTTGAACGAGCTCTTGCATTTCTTTCATCACTATTGTAATATGGATCTATAAAAACGACTGTAACTATATACCCTTAGTTCTTACAAGAAATGTGGATAATGTCAAGCAAAAAGAATGTAAACAACATACTCTCTATGTGGTATAACACAATAAAAGATCTCACCAGCGATTCTTGGTGGGAAGCCACTTCTTGTTGGGAAAGATCCATAGGTGCAGTTCTTTGTCAAAATACAACATGGAAGAATGCACAAAAAGCAATCACAAATTTACGCAGTAGCACTCTATTTAGTAATCCAGAAACTATCTTTGAATATACAGAAAAGGAATTACAAGACTATATAAGACCGGCTGGATTTTTTATTCAAAAATCTCAAACACTTATAACACTATTCTCTCTTTTTTCTACTTATACTTTTTCTGAACAAATGTTACAAGAGGAAAATACACAAACATTGCGCAATAAACTCCTCTCTTGCAAAGGGATTGGCCAAGAAACAGCTGATTTACTATTGTTATTTTGTTTTGATCACCCAATATTCCCAGTAGGTGCATATACTGCAAGAATCCTTCAAAGACACGGATTAATAGAAGAATTTTGTACGTATCAGGATTTACAAGATTTTTTTATGGACGTTCTAGAGGAAGATATGATATTATACAAGAGGTACTATTCTTCATTAATATATATAGGCCAAAAATGGTGTAGACGAAATAAGGCAATTTGCATTGAATGCGTTTTGTATCCTTTTGAAGAAAGGGAGTATTTTTAATGCGTACATTTCTTCTTAAGATAGTCTTTTATGCTTTTTACACTGCTTATTCCACTGATTCTTTTGCTCAAACAAATACTCTGGAAAAGGAATTAGAACAGAAAAAAACAGTTGTAAAACAACAAAAAGAAACAATTAAGGAACTTACACAAGAAGAGAAAATGGTTAAGACAGATCTTCAAAAAGCACAAAATGCTGTGAAGAAGATGGAAGATAGCATTGCCAAGCAGCAATTGGTACTTAATAAATTGCAGCAAAAAGCAACACAAATTATGTATCAGCTAGAATACCTTCAAAAACAAAAACAAAAGCGAGAAAAACACATTGAGACGCTTCTTAATGCCTTATGGCCACTCCATATTAAACAGTTCCAAGTACCGCATCAAAAAGATTTTTCTCTTTATGAAGAAGAACGAGATTATATCTGGGTTCAATACATCATGAACACTGTCGAGGAAGAATACCAGAAATTAGCACAAGAAGAAACAGAAACGACGCTCGCTTTAGAAAAACAAAACAATAACTATATTGAGCAAGAAAATGTGTCCAAAGGTTTAGAAAAACAACTTAACGCTCTTTTAGTTCTTTCAGTTGATTACAACAAAAAACTAAATGCTATTCAAAAAAACAGAAAAACTGCAGAACAAGAACTGCAGGGCATATTAAATATTATTATAGGTATCCAAGATAAATTAGAAGATAAGAAAAATGTTGGAAAAATTACTGCTAAGACAAAAGGATTCTTACCTTCTCCTGTGCAAGGGGCAATCAAGGTACACTATGCTCCTTTTAAATCTCCCCCAGTGAAAGGTATTGGTTTTGCTACAGCGGATAATATTTCTGTATCTGCTATAGCTGATGGTAAAGTTGTCCATAATGACATATTACGAGGTTTTGGAAAAGTAGTTATTGTTGCCCACGGCGGTTCATATTATTCATTATATGCATTTTTATCTTCCTCGCCTTTAGAAGTAAATTCAAATATACAACAAGGTTCAAAAATAGGAAATGTTGGATTTTATCCCGAAGTAAATGGTTCTGGTCTATACTTTGAGCTACGAAAAAATGAGAAAACTGTAGATCCTAAACAATGGATAAAAAAATAGTAAAACTTTTATATTAATCATACTAAGAGGCACTTATGTTCAAAATAATACGTTATAGTTTTTTAACCATAGTTGTTGCAATTGCCAGCATTTTCTCCGCCGTGTCATACACACAAACAATGCCATCTAAAGACCAAGAAAATGATAGAACAGACCAAATAGAAGCACTGAAACGTTTCAGCTACGTACTAGACCTAGTAGAAAAAACGTATGTGGAATCTGAGCCAAGATCAAAAATAATAGATGGTGCCTTAAAGGGTATGTTGGAGAATTTGGATCCTCATTCATCATTTTTAACAAAAGAAGAATTTAAAGAAATTCAAGAAAATATCTCTGGTGAATTTTTCGGAATAGGGGTAGAAATTTCTGCACAAGACGGAAATTTAGTAGTTATCTCACCAATTTTGGATGCTCCTGCAGCAAAAGCAGGCATACAAGCAGGTGATGTTATTATCGGTATAGATAATATTCCAGTAAATACTCTTTCCCCTTCAGAAGCAATAAAACGTATTCGCGGTGCAAAAGATTCTATTGTAGAATTAACTATTCTACGAAAGCCCCAAAATGAGCGCAAAGTATTTTCCGTAAAAAGAGACACTATCCCTTTAATAAGCGTGAGAGCCATGCCTCTAGAAGATTATTACTGGATACGACTCTCTCGTTTTAGTAATAAAACAACACAAGAAATGGCAAAAGCAATAGGAGATGCACAAAAAGTTGGAGCAAAAGGAATTATATTAGATCTACGCAATAATCCAGGTGGTGGTCTAGACCAAGCTGTAAATGTTGCAGATATGTTTCTTTCTAAAGGAACCATTGTTTCAATAAAAGGAAGAGTTCCCAGCAACAATATAAAATATCAGGCAAAATCACAACCTTCAGACGTTACAATGCCAGTCATTGTCCTAGTTAATTCTGGATCAGCATCTGCGTCTGAAATTGTCGCTGGTGCTCTGCGTGACCACAAACGGTCTATCCTAGTTGGAGAACCCACGTTTGGAAAGGGGTCTGTACAACATGTTCTTCCTCTTGGTGACGGAAGTGGTCTAAAATTGACGGTAGCATTATATTATACTCCAAATAATATTTCTATTCAAGCAGAGGGCATTACACCAGATATTATCGTTCCATATATACCCCTTACAAAAGATCAACTTTCTCTTTTATCTTCATATACGCCAAGAAGAGAAAAGGATCTTGATAAACATTTGGAATTAGATCAAAAGCAAAAGAAATCCACAAAGGAAGAAAGTCAGAAGGCAAAAGATCTTGAAGAGCAAGGAAAACAATCTCTTATTGAAGATAACCAATTGAGAACTGCTGTACAAATATTAAAAAGCCTCCCTCGTCTTGGTCAGATATCTTCATAAATTAGATTTCATATAATGCACAACAGACGTCATATTCTTTTTACTTTTTATCACAATATGTGTTTGTTGTGCATTCTTCTTTTTCCTATTACAGTACATGCTACAATACTAGTATCTACACAAGAAAATATTCCCACATATACAAAACAAAGCATTGAATACACTACACAAGATGATATCTTTGTGAAAGAACTCAGCCTTTCAGAAAAAATACGATATTTTGATCTTCTTCTCCTACAAACAATTTCAGATTTTGACTATGATATCAACGTACTTTCTTTATTATCCACACAAAGAAGAATCTACAGAAATTCGTGGTATTTTTATCAGGAATTCACAATTTCAGGTACAATATCTAAAACATTTTTGCAAGAAATTGTAGAACTTGAACAAATCTATCCAAAATCATTTTCAATAAACAATGTAGGCAATACTCATATTAAGGTTTTTATAGATGGCATTATTACTCACACAATTTATATCCCAAACGTCCCCCCAAAAAATGCACAGCAGACAGATACGTATATGACAATAATAATAGATGATATTGGTGAAAATATAGATACTGTGAAACAACTTCTTCAATTACCATTTTCTATGACATATGCACTGTGGCCATTTTCATCAAAAACACAAGCAAGTATGAATCTCTTAAAAAAGCACAAACAGGAAATGATTATTCATATGCCTATGGAACCCGATGGCTATCCTAAAATTCATTCGGGTAAAGGCACACTTCTTAGTACTATGAAGGGAAGAATTCTACATAGGCATATTAAAAAGGCAATAGAGGCTGTACCTCATGCTATAGGTATGAATAACCATATGGGTTCAAAGGCAACACAAAGCACTAATTTTGTTATTTCACTCATACAATATATAAAACAAGAATATCCAGAGTTTATTATTGTAGACAGTGTCACTCATCCAAGATCCATATTACACAGTACAGCAAGAAAAATGAATGTGCTTACAGCAAAACGTCATGTTTTTTTAGACCATGAAAGAACACGAGAACACACATTGAAACAATTAAAAGAAACAGAACGATTATCTAAAAAATATGGTAAAGCTTTGGCAATAGGACACCCAGCACCAACAACTATTGCAGCACTACAATGCTGGAGTAAAACGCGCAATACTACAATAAAAATTATCTCTTTAAAAAAATTTATTACAAAGTCCCAATAATTGAAAAAAATATTATTATTTAATACATATTCCATACTCTCTTCTTATTCTAGTAAAATAATACCACATAAGAATGCAAGAAATTATTTCCTGGGCTACACATAATGTATTTCACATGCAATACTCTTTTATTCTTCTTATTATTTTTAGAAAAATAACTATACGAAAATATAAGGAATAGTTCTTTTTTATGAGAAAATATTTTGTTTAGAATTTCTTAATAATCTCCTGAAAATCAGAATCCAGAATAAGAATTGAAAGACTTTCTCTTGACTCTTTTCTAACGAATAGGTATCATACCCCGACTCCAGAAGCAGAAGGCAACAATGTCTCACCATATAGATACAAATAAACTACAAATGAGTTCTTGTTGGAAAGAAGTTCTACAAGAAGAATTTACTAAAGAATATTTTCTTGCTATTAAAAAAAACTATATAGAAAGTATTTCAAGAAAAGCACAGATTTATCCGCCAGCAAATAAGGTATTCAATGCTTTTATGCTCACCCCTTTTACTTCTGTGAAGGTTATTATTTTAGGTCAGGATCCGTACCACAATAAGGGACAAGCTATGGGCCTTTCCTTCTCTGTTCCAAAAGAAATAGCTATTCCGCCATCCCTACAAAATATATTTAAGGAAATAACGCGATCCCTTTTACTTCCAATGCCACAGCATGGAGACCTTAGTTCTTGGGCAGCACAAGGAGTTTTTTTACTAAATACATCCTTAACCGTAGAAGCCAATAAGGCAAATTCTCATAAAGATTGGGGTTGGAATACGTTCACAAATGCTGTTATTTCTATTTTATCGAAAGAAAAGAAGAATCTTGTTTTTCTTTTGTGGGGAAACCATGCACGAGCAAAAAAGGAATATATAGACTCCTCACAACATACTATTCTGGAAAGTAAACACCCTTCTCCTTTGGCAGGTAATGCTTTTGTTGGTAATAACCATTTCCTACACACCAATGTATATCTAGAACAACACGGATTACATGCTATAGATTGGAGCATATAGAGGTATAATATGTTTACAGGTATAATACAAAATGTTGGAATACTGCGTGAAAAGAGTGTACTACATTCTTCCATGAGAATTTCCGTGGAATTTCAGCATGAAATATACGATCTTAGCAAAGGAGAAAGTATTGCTTTAGATGGAATTTGTTTAACTGTGGAAAAATTCACAAAAACATCGTATACATGCTATGTATCCCCCACAACTGCGGAATGCACAAATATTACTGCCCTAGAATTAGGAACTCTTGTTAACTTAGAAAGAGCATTGCGGCCAACAGATAGAATGGGTGGACACTTTGTAACAGGCCACATAGATACAGTGGCAACATTATTAAATAAAGAAGATAGAGATGGGTCTTTACTCTTACATTTTTCAATTGCTAAAGAATATAGTCCCTATATACTTAATAAAGGGTCCATAGCAATTAATGGAATTAGTCTCACTGTGACATCGTATTCTGATACTCTGTTAACTGTGACAATAATTCCAGAAACACAAAAACAAAGCACAATTGCCTCTTGGAATATAGGACAATGTGTGAATATAGAAACAGATATGTTAGGGAAATATGTTATCAATATGTTGTCTTTAAAAAGCGATATTCCCACATTAACAAAGGGTTTACTACAAGAATATGGATTCTTAAAATAAGGAGAGAACAATGTCCCTATTTACTGCAGAACAAGCCATAATGCATATTCAACAAGGCAATATGATTATAGTGATAGACGATGAAAAAAGAGAAAACGAGGGAGACCTTGTTATCTGTGCAGAATATGCAACACCAGAAATAATTAATTTTATGGCAAGCCACGGGAAAGGATTGATATGCCTTGCATTATCAGCAGCAATGGCAGATTCTCTTTGCCTCTCTCCCATGGTAAGTAATAACGAGGCTCCTTTTGGAACAAATTTTACATGTTCAATAGAGGCACGCGAAGGTATCTCGACGGGAATATCAGCATTTGATAGAGCAACAACAATAGCAACAGCTATAGCAGACAATGCATCGTCTCGTGATCTTGTATCCCCAGGGCATGTATTCCCTTTGCGTGCAAAGATAGGAGGTGTTTTAGAAAGACCAGGACAGACGGAGGCAGGTGTTGATTTAGCTCGTCTTGCAGGAAAAAAACATGCTGCTGTCATTTGTGAAATTATGAATAATGATGGAACAATGGCTCGTCTTACAGATTTATTCATTTTTTCAGAGAAGCACTCTATCCCAATAGTTTCTATAAAAGAATTGCAACGTTACAGAATTGCAATAAATAATTTAGCAATCGAAAAAATAGATTCCGTATTTATGCCAACACAATATGGTGATTTCACATTAATAACATACCCAGATAAAATACAAGAACAACCAAATATAGCTCTTGTACGTGGAAATATACAAGAAGGCGACATTGTTCCTGTTAGAATGCATAGCGAATGTTTAACAGGGGATACATTTTCTTCTTTGCGTTGCGATTGCGGTGAACAATTACGACACTCCATGCAGTATCTAGCAAAACAAGAGAAAGGTATTCTTCTTTACTTAAGACAAGAAGGCAGAGGTATAGGACTTGAGTACAAAATAAAAAGTTATTTTCTTCAAGACCAAGGTCTAGATACAGTGGAAGCCAATGAACATTTAGGTTTTGATGCAGACCTGCGAGAATACAGCACAGCTGCACAAATTTTACGAGATCTTAATGCTACAACAATACAATTGTTAAGCAATAATCCAGATAAAGAATTACGACTACGAGAGCTCTCTATAAATATAGTGGAAAAAATTCCACTACACCCAATCCCAAATAACTATAATGAAAAATATCTTCTCACAAAAAAAGAGAAAATGGGACACACTTTATAAAAAGAGGTATATATGAAATGTATTGAAGGAAATTTTTTGCCACAACAGCATAAAATTGCTATTGTTGCATCTCGTTTTAATGATTTTATTGTAAATAAATTAATAGAAGGAGCACGAGATACCCTTATTCGACATGGTATTGCGGAATCCTCATTAACACTGTACAAAGTACCTGGAGCATTCGAAATACCTCTTCTTTGTCAGAAAATAGCATCTAAGAAATCTGTAAGCGGAATAATAGCGCTTGGAGCGGTCATTCGAGGTTCCACACCACACTTTGATTATGTCTGCTCTGAAGTAACTAAAGGGATATCAACAATATCATTATCTCATTCTATTCCGATAGCATTTGGTATACTTACCACAAATACGATAGAACAAGCTATTGAAAGAGCTGGAACAAAGGCCGGTAACAAAGGAGTGGATGCCGCTCTTTCAATAATAGAAATGTGTACTTTGTTAGATTCTATTTAGGAAAATACAATAGGTACCATACTACATGACAAAAAGAGTACATACTGTATTCACAAGTGTGATAGAACTGCACTTTTTATATGAATATAATAAGAACTATACAGTATGAAGTCTACCATACAAGGAAAAAAGCATGGATAAGAAACTGTCTCGTAGTAAAGAAAGAGAACTCGCATTCCAGATGTTATATTCTCTAGAATATATAGAATATAAAGAAGAAGCGTGTCTCCTGTCTGCTTTTAGCGCTTTTTTAGAGGAAGAATACAAAGGTTCTTTAACAGAGGAATCTTTCTCATGGTCTCTTATTAAAGGGGTATGGGAACATTTGAAGACAATAGATACTTCTATAAGCGACCATGCAAAATACTGGAAAATAAATAGAATTGCAAAAGTAGAACTCTCTTTATTGCGTTTAGGAACGTATGAGATTATATATACTCAAACACCTCAAAAGGTTATTTTAAGTGAAATATCAGATCTTGTAAAACGTTTTGGAGATAGACAAACACTCCCCTTTATTAATGGAGTTTTAGATGCTATTGTAAAGAGTAAAGATACATAGTATACCTTAACATAATGTGAAAACTATTTCCTAATAGATACTCCCTTAACAAAGAAATACTTTTTGTATTACTTATTTATTTTAGTTTATGGCACTATACAGCCGCATTGCGAGACAATGATTTTTATGAAAGTTTTTATAAATAAGGATAAATACTTCTTATATGTACAAAAAAATAAATCTTGTTATACAAAATACAATACATCTTTTTAAGAGATTTCATATTCATGTATCGCATGTATGATACCTATATGGCAAATAATATAAAATTGTCTTTTGATATAATACAGTAAGAGTTGATATAATAATACAGTGCACTTATATCTGTGTAATAGAATTAGCAATGTATAGACTACCGTGAGAGATATATATGAAATATTCCCCAGAAATTATAGAATTAAAATGGCAGAAATTATGGGCAAGCCAAAAGAGTTTTCAAACAAACCGCGATGAGAATAAGAAGAAATATTATGTTTTAGAAATGTTTCCGTATCCCTCAGGCAATATCCATATGGGGCATGTTCGCAATTATTCTATAGGAGACGTTATCGCCCGCTATAAAATAATGCAAGGATACAACGTACTACACCCTATAGGCTGGGATGCTTTTGGTTTACCCGCCGAAAATGCAGCCATACAGCACGGTATTCAAGCATCGGAATGGACTCTTGCAAATATATCTTCCATGAAAAAGCAACTTCAACGACTGGGTTTTTCTTATGATTGGGATAGAGAAATTACAACGTGTTTACCAGAATACTATAGATGGGAACAAGAATTTTTCATACGTTTCTTCAAAAAAGGTCTCGCTTATAGAAAGCAAGCGCCACAAAATTGGTGTGAAGAATGTCATACTGTTTTAGCAAATGAGCAAGTTATTGATAACTGCTGTTGGAGATGTCATTCACAAATAACTCAAAAAGAACTCACACAATGGTTTTTAAAAATTACAGAGTATGCTGACGATCTCCTTAATGCTCTTCAGCAAATAACAATGGGGTGGCCTTCTCATGTTTTAGAAATGCAAAAGAATTGGATTGGAAAGTCTGAAGGGATAACACTTCCTTTTACAGTTAAAGATACGCAACAAAACATACATGTTTTCACAAGCCGTATAGATACCCTTTTTGGGGTAAGCTTTCTTTGTATTTCTCCAGAACACCCCATTCTTTCTCTATTTCTTAAAAAAAGAAAAAATAAAGAAGAACTTGAAATATTTATAGCATCATGTGCCAAAGAAGATTCCTCTACAAAAGAAAAAAATAAACGAGGTATTTTTACAGGCTTTTATGCTCTCCATCCAATAACACAAAAAGAAATACCCATATATATAGCAAACTTTGTTCTTGCACACTATGGGACAGGAGCACTTATGGGTGTTCCAGCTCACGATCAAAGAGACTATGAATTTGCTAAACAATATTCTCTTCCCATACATATAGTGATACAAAATAAAGAGCATAACTTAGATATAGAAACAATAAACAAAGCATATACACAAGAAGGATTTTTAGTAGATTCACATATATTTACTGGCCAAGAGAGTAAACAAGCCAAAGAGAATATTGCATGTTATCTAGAAGAACATTCTGTTGGTGAAAGAAGTACTCAGTATAAATTACGAGATTGGAACATATCAAGACAACGTTACTGGGGAACACCAATTCCTATATTATACTGTGATACATGTGGAATTGTGCCAGAAAAAGAGGAAAATCTTCCTGTTATTCTTCCAACAAACCTTCCAATACAAGATGATGGAACTTCTCCTTTACAAGATAGCTCTTCATTTGTTAATGCCGTGTGTCCACAGTGTGCTGGATCTGCGAAAAGAGAATGTGACACAATGGATACATTCTTTGAATCTTCTTGGTATTTTTTACGTTATGCAGATGCAAAAAATAAAAATGCCCCTTTTGATAAAGAGAATATCTCCTATTTTCTTCCTGTGGATCAGTACATTGGTGGAGTGGAACATGCCGTAATGCATTTACTCTATGCCAGATTCTTCACAAGAGCCTTAAAAGATATTGGATATATAGAGACATTAGAAGAACCTTTTACAAATCTATTAACACAAGGTATGGTTTTATTACATGGCAGTAAGATGTCAAAATCGAAGGGCAATACGATAGATCCTACGGAAATGATATTACACTATGGTGCAGATACAGTTCGCCTTTTTTGCCTGTTTGCAGCTCCTCCAGAAAGAGATTTTGATTGGAGTGATTCTGGAATAGAAGGTTGCTATCGTTTTGTTCAACGAGTTTTTAAATTATTAGAATATTATCACACTATGTATGTTCCAAGCACAGCAGGAAGTAGTACAAGAAAAATGCTTTATTCAGATGCAGCAAAGCATATTTATCAAAAAGAACATGCTACTATAAAAAAATATAGAGATGATACAGAGAAATACCAGTTTAATACCGCTATTTCTTCTATTATGGAACTTGTTAATACTCTTTATCATTACAGAGATAGTGTACAACATGAAAAAGACATCCCCATTATTTCCTCTGCAATAGCCACGGTAATAACACTTCTTGCACCTTATACACCCCATCTCTCCGAAGAAATGTGGTCCATTATAGGTAATACAACAAGCATTTGTACACAAACATTCCCTACATATTCTGAAGAAGCTCTTGTTCAGGACGAGATTCAAGTAGTCTTTCAAGTAAATGGGAAAGTGAGAGCAACCGAAACAGTACCTGCTACTATAACAAAAGAAGATTTAGAAAATCTTGCACGTAACAATACAACTATTATTCGATTCATACAGGATAAAGAAATTGTAAAAACAATAGTAATTGATAAGAAATTGGTGAATATTGTACTTAAATAAATGTATTTCTTCACACCCAATTTGTCATAATTTCTTTATAGATACAATATAGAACGATATATAGACAATAAGACTATGGACTAACGATATTATTACTATATAGATAAAAAGATATTGAGCCTATTTGCTACTGTTATTTCTTACCTTGATGACCCACAGATCCTTCCTACAATAATAGATACTCTATAGACAATCTTCTTTGTACTTTTTCACAAAACGCAATTTATAGTAATACAGGCACTCGTCTTTATATATCTAACACACACTATTCTTCTCACAATAACAAAGAAATGCAGTGTTAATGTACAAAGCGTTCTATTTCCCTTTATATATACTCTCACTCAATAATAACTGCGCTAACACATTCGGATCATATTCTTTACTTGAACGCAAACAATAACTATGTATAATTTGTATTCCAAGATCCTGAATATATTTTTCATTTACCCCATTTGCATAAGAATCTTTTCTGGGGTCCAGAATAACATGGGAAATAAAAGAAAAAGGATCAGCAGAAGTATTTTTTTTAAGAGTTTCTAATAATTTTTTAACACAAGCATCCACAGACATAGAAGCCTGTTCAAAATCCTTTCCTATATTTGGAATATAAATTTTTGGTCCTGTATTAGCAATAATAGCCTGAGTAATACCTTCTGGAATAAGGCCAGCTAGCAAACTTGTATAAAAACTCCCTATTGAATAACAAATTTTTTGTGCACTTTCTATATATTTTGTAACATCTTCATTAATAGAAATAGATATTTCTTTTGGCAAGGAAACAGAAGAACCTGGTTTTTCATCTGTCAAATATAACTTTACAACATGAAAATGTTCTTTTCTTTGTGTAATACAATGCTGTCCATGGATAAAAGAACCATCTTCAAGTAATGCCACAAGATACAAGCTATCTTCAACAACAGGTAAAATAACTTCTTGAATACCCATCGCTATAGAAAGACTTTTTATAGCACAAGAAAATGTTTTATATTGCAAGACGGCTCCAACAATTACACAATTGCCAATGGAAGCACGATTCACAGTAAATGAATCTGGCAACAAAGGAAGCACATTACTAAGGTACGACAAGAATCTATTCCTAATATCTATAGCTATACCATTCCACAGCAAATGTTCTCCCTTCAAAATGTTATAAAACTCGTCACTATCTGCAGCAGAAGGGAAATTAGAAACCCTATAATCAAGCAAATTTTTAACAGCACCCATTTCTTCGGTATCTGCAACGAGAGCGAGTATTCTATTTCGAATGTCCCCAACGGCCGGAATATCAAAAATATCTCTCAGTATCGCGGTACTTCCACCAGAATCAAAAGGAGTCAACAAATGCACAACATTCCGAGTTAATGAAGTTAAGACCTTGCTTGTATCATATAAAGCAGTTCCACCAGAGAAAAAAAGGATTTGAGAAAAATAATTTTTCATACTGTATAGAAGTCCTCTTACAAAATACTATATCACAAGAAAAGATAAAAACAAAATCGGCTTAAATATCGCCACATAAATAAACAAAACAGTAGCATAACACAAAAGAATATACCCATACTACTTTCTAACATCATTATAAAATAATATTGCAGGAGAACAGAATTAATGAGTAGATAATACAGAATATCACGATACAAAATGTATCATTGTATATAAAGTTAGTATATATTATATACATGCATAATATACATATAATATACAACATATATAATGCTATATTATAATTTTAAGGAGTCTTTATAATGTCATACGATAAAACAGTTACAGTTGTTGTTCAGAATATGCTTTTGGAATCACGTTCCGCAAAAGATATTGCTCAAAGTATAGGAAAGACATATCCAGCACTGATGCGGGAAATAAATCCTTTTGACAGAAATGCAAAATTAGGCGCGGACACCCTTCTGGAAATTATGAAGACAACAAAAGATATCCGTCCACTAGAATTTATGGCAGAAGAACTTGGATGGAAACTTACTGCGATGAACCAAAACTCTCAATAAAAAGAGAAAAAAACCGATAATAAGAAGAAGCTGACGTTCCAAGGCACAGCTTCTTCAAATAAATATTATCTATCAAATTTTCTAAATTTAATCGGCCTTGGAGTATCTGCGTCTTTTCCTAAGCGTCTTTTCTTATCCTCCTCATATTCAGAATAAGACCCTTCAAAGAATGTTACAAAAGAATCCCCTTCAAATGAAAGTATATGAGTTGCTAACCTGTCTAAAAACCATCTATCATGGCTAATTATAAGTGCACATCCAGCAAAATTATCAATTGCAGATTCTAAAGCCTGCAATGTATTGATATCAAGATCATTTGTTGGCTCATCCAGTAAAAGAACATTAGCTCCTTCTTGTAAAAGACACGCTAGATGTACCCTATTTCTTTCTCCGCCAGAAAGAACAGCTACATCTTTTTGCTGATCTGCCCCGGCAAAGTTAAAACGAGAACAATATGCTCTTGCATTAATATTTCTAGAACCCAATTTAAC
The DNA here is from genome assembly GCA_051650105.1 of Desulfovibrionaceae bacterium. Taxonomy (GTDB): domain Bacteria; phylum Desulfobacterota; class Desulfovibrionia; order Desulfovibrionales; family Desulfovibrionaceae; genus CAMWXW01. Next base: position 162,615 of record JBOFIJ010000006.1, on the reverse strand, counting down.
AACTTCCTGGCCTCGACTAATAATATCAAAGACAGTTTTCCCAGCAATAAGCGATTCCCTATTTTGATCAACATAAGCAACTTTCGCAGTTTCTCCTTTAAAAAAAGTACCAGAAGAAACGGTGTCCATTCCAGCCAAAATTTTAAATAATGTTGTTTTACCAGCACCATTTGGTCCAATAATTCCAACGATAGCATTTGGTGGAATAATAAAACTAAGATTGTCAAACAATGTCTTATCCCCGATGGTTTTAGAGATATTTTCCGCTTCAAATACTTTCTTCCCTAGACGAGGACCAGGAGGAATATAAATTTCAAGATCCTTTGCTCTTTCTTCACTTTCATGAGAGATCATAGCTTCATAAGCATTAATACGAGCCTTTCCCTTGGAATGCCTTCCCTTTGGTGACATTTTAATCCATTCTAACTCTTTCCTAATAGTCTTTTGCCTTTCGCTTTCTTGTTTTTCTTCCTGTTCTAGGCGTTTTTCCTTTTGTTCAAGCCAAGAAGTATAATTTCCTTTCCACGGTATCCCTCTCCCTCTATCAAGTTCTAGAATCCATCCTGCCACGTTATCCAAAAAATATCTATCGTGAGTAACAGCAATAACAGTTCCTGGAAAATCCTGGAGATAACGCTCAAGCCAAGAGACAGATTCAGCGTCAAGATGGTTCGTGGGTTCATCCAATAGAAGAATATCTGGTTTTTGTAAAAGAAGACGACAAAGAGCAACTCTTCTCTTTTCCCCACCAGAAATGGTATTTACGGGGGTATCTGATGCAGGGCACCGCAGAGCATCCATAGCCATTTGCAAACGAGAATCTATATCCCACGCATTATTAGCATCCATTTGTTCTTGTATTATAGCTTGTTTTTCTATAAGAGCATCCATTTCTTCCATAGAAACGCTCGCAAATTGAGCATTAATAGCATCAAAGGCATTCACCAAATCAAGAATATCTTGAACAGCCTCTTGGACAACCTCTTTAACAGTTCTTACCTCATTTTGTAATGGTTCTTGTTCCAAATAGCCCACGGTAAAATGAGGAGAGCACGAGATAGTTCCATCAAATTCTGTATCTACACCAGAAAGAATTTTTAATAATGAACTTTTTCCAGAACCATTTAATCCAAGCACCCCTATCTTAGCTCCATAAAAATAAGAAAGGGAAATATCTTTTAATACTTCTTTTTGCCCATGACGTTTTGTAACATGGGACATAGAATATATAACTTTTTCTGCATCATTCGACATACTTTACTATTCCTTAACGTTATATAATTACTATTTGCAAAATACAGTATATTTCCTTGTAGATACGTCCATATACAATACATACAATCTAAAAATTACTCTATCTTTTTGCCTATGCGGCTCCAACGAATGGTGCCATAAGGCTCTTTTTGTTCATATTCGGTATCCACAACTTCATTACCAGAAAAATCGGTGGGTTTTTGTACTATAGAAAAATAAATTCTCCACGCCTTACCAACCAGAGCACTTCTTTTAACAAAACCCCAAAAACGTGAATCCTGAGAACTATCTCTGTTGTCTCCAAGCATGAAATAAGAATTCTCTGGAACAGTAAACGGACCGAAATTATCACGAATTGGAATAATTGTATTTGGATCTTCATATTTCACATATGGCTCAACTAACAATTCACCATTTCTGTATAACTTCTTTTCACGCATTTCCAAGACATCTCCTGGTAAACCGATAACCCTTTTAATAAAATCCTTTGATGGATCATCTGGATATTTAAAAACAAGGACATCTTGAAACTGAGGATCGCCTGTTTCAAAAAGAGTTTTATCTGTGAAAGGTAGCGTAACGTTATAGGCTAACTTATTTACAAAAAGATAATCTCCTATCTGCAAGGTTTCTAACATAGAGCCAGAAGGAATTCTGTATGCTTGAGCAATAAATAATCGTACAAAAACAGCTATACAAATTGCAATAATAAAAGCTTCTAAATATTCCTGAAAAAGTGATTTTGATTTTTTACTATACATACATGATCCTCTTTAAATATCAAAAAACAAACGAACGAATATAATAATAGATAGCCCTTTGTAAAGCAAGCTAGAAGTAAAATAAAAATTTAAAAAAAGAAAAATACTCTATGAGTAGCATTTACAAAATCCCAAGTAGAAGATCTTCTGTTTAGGATTTTGTAATCTATGCCGATACAGTGTAAACAAAGCATCATATACATCAATAACCAAAGATGCTGCTCATATACATGAAATAAATGAATGGGAAAATGAGACGTTGAGGAGTTACACGCATGATTAAGAAAAATACTGCTAAAGACAATCACTTTACTCAAAACAACGAGCAGAAAAATGATTTCTCCCATCATGTTGTCTCATTATTGGATGACACAAGTGTACATTCCCAAGAAGAAGCATCAGAGGATATCTTAGAAAAAGAACTTTTGGAAGACCTCATAGTTTCAGATAATTCTTTCGAATTAATTCTATGTGCAACAACAAGTACAACAACAAATGACGCACTTCAAACATATATCAAAACAATATCATTATTTCCCAAAATGCCTGCAGAACAATTAGCAGATCTTATTACACGTGCTAAAGACCATGAAGATAAAACAGCGGCCTTATTGATAATAAAACACCATTTACGCCTTGTTGTCTGGATAGCAATGAGTTTTCAAAAAAAATGGAATCAAAATTTGCAAGATATTATTCAGGAAGGCAACCTTGGCTTACTCCGTGCATTAGACAAATTTGACCCAAAGAAAGGGATTAAATTTTCGTACTATGCCACGTTTTGGATCAAAGCATATATTTTAAAAACCCTTATGAACAATTGGAGACTCGTAAAAATAGGGACTACACAGGCACAGCGCAAACTATTTTACACACTAAATAAGGAACGGCAACGATTAATCTCTTTAGGATTCGAAGCAGATGTGTCTCTCTTAGCTCAGCATTTTGATGTAACAGAAGAAGATATCATTGAAATGCAACAAAGAATAGAATATAATGACATTTCTTTAGATTTGACATATAATGAAGATTCCTCAGCTCCCATATTACAAATATCCGCAGAAATTTGTGTTGAAGAAACGGTAGCTAAAGAAGAGATACAAACAACACTTCTACATCATATTAGTGATTTGTACCCCTCTCTCTCAATAAAAGAACAGATTATTCTAACACAAAGAATTCTCTCTGATAATCCTTCGACACTTAAAACACTTGGTGACGAATTGAAGATATCGAGAGAAAGAGTACGGCAAATAGAAGCTCGTTTATTAGAAAAAATCAAACATTACTTGAACAAAAAGGTAAAAGAAATTTCTAAAGATTGGCTGATATAAAAAAGAGCACACATGAAATTATGTATTTTACTAAAAAATATTCCACTATGTAGTTTTCTGCTCCTTATAAGCTGCAGTATTGCTACGGAAAACATTCTTTTAAAACAAGAAATCACGCCACCATCACAACAAGAGTCTCAAAATGAAGATGTCACAAAAACAACTCCTTTTGAATCAAAAAAACCTTCCTCTTGGGTTCTACAAAAAGACTCCAATGAGAATTACTTATATCTCAGGTTTCTCCTAGCCCTTCAACACCAAAATATGACTGATGCAAAACACGCAGCACTTCTTTTGCGCAGCGCACGTCCATCGGAAAAAATTTATCTAGAAATAGCAAGCTTTTACCTCCTTTCCAATAAAGAAGAAGAAACAATTGTAACGTTAGAAGAAGCATTTCAAAAACACCCAAGCAACTTTGATCTTATTTTATTGTGGTCTGAACTTATTAAAGACAAAAAAACCGTTTTAAATAGAGTAAAAGCATTTTACAAAAAAAACCCTAGAGATATTCTTGCTCGGTCAAAATTATATTGCCTATACTACGAAGAACAATCCTACACTAGAATTATGAATATTTTCAATACTCTCACTCCTTCAGAAAGCACTGCTGCCGATTATTTCTATGCAGCACTCGCTTGGAATGGTTTAGCAGATGATACAAAAGCTATTTCCTACTTAGAAAAAACATTAGAATTAAATCCTGATTTAGCAGAAGCATGGTTTGAAATGGGGTTAATATATGAAAAACAGCAACATTATGCTTTAGCAAAAGAAAGTTATTCTGAAGTACTTCGCAAAAACCCAGATGAACCAGAATTGTGGCTACGTCTCTTAACAATTGCTTTAAAATTAAATAACGAAAGAGAGGCCTACGAACTTGTGTTACAAGGTCCCCAAACTAACTACTTTCTTTTGTCCTCAGTACGAATATTTATGGAAGAAGGTGCGTACAACGGTGCAGAAAAAATCTTACGTATTATGGGCAAGAAAGAACGCCTAAAAGATGAAACAAGTTTTTATTATGCATTGCTTTATTCTGAACGAGATAAAAATTATAAAAAATCGCTACAATATCTTGATACCATCCCTAGAACAAGCTCTCTTTATCCAGAAGCACTCTATACAAAAGTACGTATATATAATTTACAAGGGAAATTTGAACAATCCTTGCGCACTGCAGAATTATCACACAGAGAATTTCCAAATTCTATAGAAATGGTAGATCTCTATGGAAAAGCACTTATTAATACCAAACAATACACTAAAGCAAAAATACTCTATACTAAAGTATTAAAAAGATGGCCAGATAATGTAGATTTACTCTATAGTTTAGCAAATACATACGACCGCTTAAATGATAAAGAGAATGCCCTTAAATTAATGGAAAAAATTATTACGCTAGACCCAGATCACAAGAATGCCCTTAATTATATAGGTTACCTTATTGTATTAAATGGGGGAGACCTAAGTAGAGCTAAAATTCTTTTAGAAAAAGCACTTTTTCTTGACCCGCAAGATATTTATGTGGTAGACTCCCTCGCGTGGTTGTACTATAGAGAAGAGTTGTATCAAAAAGCTTGGAACCTCATACAACAAGCAAAAGATATGGACATAACTTCATCAGAAATATGGGAACATTATGGGGATATTGCAAAAAAAACAGGCCGTAAACAAGATGCAAAATATGGGTATAAAAAAGCCCTTGAATTGGCTCCTAACAATAAGGAAATTACAAAGAAATTTAAATCTTTATAAAGTTTTTTTTCTTATGCTCACTCTTGTTCTATCCTCCTGTGCAACAAAAAGCGGAGAAATCGCTTCACAGTATGATCCACCTATTTCAGCAAAAAATGTATGGAATCGCTTTGTTAATAACAACCCATCTACATTCTCTCCTTTTAGAATGGAACAGAGTATACGAATTAAAACAACTTCTTTTGCATCACCAACACTTCAAGCAATATCTTGGGGAAATGCAAAAGGTATTTCAAGAATAGATATCTTAACCCCTTTTAAAACACCTCTAATAAAAGCATATGAAGGCCTTTCAGAAAGTGTTGTCTATGTCATTCCACAAAAAACAGCATATATAATCGATACAAAAGACTATACAAAACTCTTTTCATCCATAGGGCTAGAAATGCCATTCACCTTGGAAGATTTCTTCGCGATACTTACAGGAAATGCCTCTCGTGTCTATTCAAAATACTATACAACCCTTCCTGGAAAAAATGGAATTACGTTTATTTTAACACCTGGAAACAGCCCTACTATACAATCTCTATACATAAGTTATGATAACAACCATATCTCATGGCAGGATTCCACTGGATGGAAAATAGAATATATGGTGAATCAGGGAAGAATTATAGGGCTTTTAGCACAGCATAAAAAAGGACATAGTCTTACTACAAAAGTAACAAGATTGGAACATAGTTACCCTGTTACAGAAGATAATTTAATTCTACGTATACCGCACAATGTACGTACTCAACGTGTACAATAATATATGTCTTCTTTTAGAAAATATGCTCCTATCCTTATACTTTTTAAAAAATAGTATTCTCCTATGGTATCGCTTCCCCCAATCTACAAAAAGTAATGGATGAAATAATAGCGCATTCTTTAGCAATGGTAAGAAAAATTCAGTACGATGCTATTAGGACATGGGAGTGGATAATAACACAAAGCGCTATTCCTTATTTAATGGAAGTAAATATTCCTATTCAGGTGGAAAACGGTGTTTCAGCGAGAATATCAAAAATAAAGAGTCATGGTGGTGTGGATTTATTGGCCGAGCAAATACGTTTGGGTTTAGGTAAGGCATTGGGATACACCCAAGCAGATATTGGTTTTGATGGTTTTGGTATAGAGTATAGAATTATTGCAGAGGATCCTAAGCATAAATTTGCTCCCTACCAATACCACTGATCTTCTCATCATAATAGTATACAGCACACGTAACCCCAAATATTGTTCGAAGAATTAAACATTCTTATAGTAATAATAAAAGGACTATTTTTATCGTCTCTTGATACAATGGCATTTAGTAATTTTTTAATATAGACTATCTCTTCTCAATACCTATTCTCTTTTAGGAAAGCATATTATTTTCTTGTACTATCATATGCTCTCATTGCCTCTTTTTTTATAATTTATATAGAACAACAGAAGACTCCATTAATACATAATATCGCATTATAGCAATGCTATACTCTACAAAAATACTTTTTCTTCTATTATCATACGTGTATGTCTCTATAGGTACTTCTTAATTTTCAAGTATAGTCCCTATGATAAACAAGATATAATCTACCATGCATTAATTTTTGTTCACCCACAGAATATCTTTTCTCAACATAGAAAAAATAGTCTATGCATTATTAGGAATAACGCGTAATAAAAACTTTTTCAAAAAAAATATCTGTCTTTCTCCTTTCTTTACCTTTATACAAATAGCATAATTCAAAGCAATAATACATATCTCAATAATACATACAATATAAACAGCATCTCACAAAGGATTATGCTCTATTCCTGTGCCTCCAACACACCATATTACTATTCTATGTGATAGAACTACAATGAATAAAAAAGATACCTAATAAAGGCCACAAATATCACAATAATACTATACTCTTTATATAAATATAATTTTTACAATACACACCATATATCACGAGGCAAGTATATATTCATTAGCACACAAAACAGAAAAAAATCTCCAGAAAAAGAGCATGCTTGCCAAATTTATATGAATACAGTATACTCCTTAAGGATTTTTTGATTAAACTTAGAGGCTTTATGTATTCTTTTATAAAAATACTTATTACCACAATTATCATACTACTTACCCTTCTTACAGTGTTTATCTTTCTTAATAGAAATAACACTTACTTTATAAAGCAAGGACAAAAGGAAAATATAAATTTCATTGCTCCAGAAGGGATCCCCAATACACATTTAGAAATCTCCACAAGCGCGGCAGTTGCTATTCCGCTCTCTCTCTTAAATGAAAGCAGAGCCGCTTTTTTTACGTATCCCGTTATAATAAATAAAGAGAAACATATAGTACGTTTTTTTGTTGTAAAAGATGTTGATTCTTACAGAGCTGTGTTAGATGCCTGTACTACATGTTATACATTCAATAAAGGCTATAATTATGTGGCTCCGTTTTTTGAATGCAGACATTGTGGTATGGAGTTTCATTGGAAAAGAGTGGGTGTTTCCAAAGGAAATTGTAATCCTATAAAAATAGGTTCCCTTCAAGAAGGACTTTTTCTTCTTGTTTCTAAAGAAGATTTAGAAAATTCTACCCATTTTTTCCCAAAAGAGCTTCCTAAATGAAATATGTAATAAGTGTATTCCTCTATATTTCTCTGTTATTTTCTCCTGTTGTACTCCATGCAAAGTTGTACCCTATACAAAATTATTTCTCTTTCAAACTGGGATACACAGGATTATGGGCAAAGCCACTAAAACTTAAAGGACCGTATATTATTCCAGCAACAGGAAAAGAATATACCGAATTCACATCAACAGGCGCAGCTAGCTTCTCTTTAGGTTCTTATTATTCTATGAAATATATAGCAGTACGCGGAGAAGCCGAATATGCTTTTCGCCTGCAAACACGTTTTCCTATACAAGGTATTTCTGCATCTTCTCAAACAGATACAATATCTGTAAATTACCTTGCACAGACTGCGCTACTCAATGTATTTTTAGATGCCAATACTTCCACATTTTTTGTGCCCTATATTGGTATCGGTGTAGGTATTTCAATTGTGGAATCTAAACATTCCTCCTCACTATATACAAAAAAAGGATCTAATATAGATCTTGCATGGATGGCAACCCTAGGTGCAGCATTTTATATAAATAAAACATTGGCAATAGACGTACAAACTCGCTATACATCACTAGGAAATCAAAAAAAAGGTAGCCAAATAAGGCTACTTTCATCCTTACAAGTAGCTGAAGTATTTGTTGGTGTACGCTATACTTTATAAAAAGGAAGACTTTTATGAATACGTTATTACAAATTCGTGTTATGGCATACACTCCAGACCCTTCAATAATAGAGAAAATGTTACCAAAATTACTAGATAAATTATATCCAAATAAAAATTTTTATTCTTCTCCCCCAACAATTCCACGGATAATAGATGACCTTTCTAATCTAACAATACACCTTAACAAAGAAGAAGAAAAAACTTTACATATACCTATAAATAGAGTAGTTACGTTGCACAAAGAGTTAGAAATATCTCTATCCAATTGGGAACCTTCTAAAGCAACCACAATTGCTATCTCATTGGAAGAGTCGCTGTTAGAATTGGAAAAGACGCTAAATACAGCACATAAGGAGTAATAATTATGTTGAACAAAGTAATGTTAATAGGTCGTCTAGGTAAAACTCCAGAACTTAAGTACACACAAAGCGGTATTCCTGTAACATCGTTTTCTCTTGCCACTTCAGAAAACTATACGGATAAAGACGGAAATAAACAAGAAAAGACAGAATGGCATACAATTATTTTTTTCCAGAAACAAGCAGAAATTTGTGCACAATATCTTCAGAAAGGCAGCCTTATCTATCTGGAAGGAGCATTACAAACACGCTCCTGGGACGATCAACATGGACAAAAGCGCTATACAACTGAAATTAAAGGCACACGATTCCAATTCTTAGAAAGAAGAAATGCCGATACGGAAGGCTCTCTTCCAGAACAAAATGATTCCTTCTCTCCTTCCTTCCCAACGGAATCGAGTTCTATGGATGAAGTTCCATTTTAGCATGTTTTTCAATCGACGTATTCTTTGCGACGTATAATGAGGAGTTTCTTACATGCAATCATATACTTTAAAAGGGATTTTCTTTTATAAGGACAATCTCACCTTTGCACAAATGGCTTCTGTTGAATCACAGATATTGGAACTTTTAGAGGAACTTTTTTTTAATGTTTCCTGTTTTGATTTTGTGACAGAATCACTCACAGATTCATTCACTCTTTCTTGTATGTTACCAATATTATTACCACTCAAATTTTTGGATCAATTAAGTGATTCTCTTGTTACTATTCTTGATGATGGTACCACGGGTAAATTTTTATTATTTACGCAGAAATTAGACTGTATACAGGTTTCTTATATTACACACAAAGGATATACACTACAACACATTGATGCACGCTTAAAACTCCAGCATAAAAAAGACCCCTTACCAAATCTTATTTCTTTTGAAGAATTGGATTTCCAAGATTTTGAAAAAAAATCCTAGTATTTGTACATCTTTATACTGTAAATAGAGTACCTCTTAGAAAATATATTACTACACGTATTCCTACTTCATATTGTATCTATTCAAACAATACTGTATGCTCTATGCTTATGCAATAATAAGAATCGTACTTTTTGGGATATACCTTCATATATTCTCTTCTTCTGCTCACAAGAAAATTATCTAGTATTCGATTCTACAAAAAAACAGCTATTCTTTAGAATACATAATTTCTTAGCAAATGCTCATTACAAAGATAACAATATCTCGTAGTTGTAATATCCTTTCTACATTTTCTTTTTCTATTATATAGCTATATTGTTTTCTTATGTTGCAATCTCATTATACTTATATTCATGCTATATAACAGTATTTACTATTTGCTACCCGTTGCTGAATGAATGAGATTATAAAGCTCTTCTCCACCCAATAACCTATAATAATGCCCAGGAAAACCTTTATGCTCCTCATGTAAAGAATATTTTGCAGAACAGACTTCTCCATCTTGCAAAAACATAGGTGCATATTTCCCTATACTTTCCAAAAATATTTCAAGCGATGTATAGCTTCGTTTTTGTGTATTCCAGATATATTCCTTTTTTTCTTCTTCCATTACCTTCTCAAATACTCTTTTCCAAGCAGTAATCATGGTATTTATAGAGAAATATTCCTGTGCATATTTCTTAGCGTTTTTAGAAAACATATTATATAGATGGACATCCTTTTTTAAAAGAGCAATGTATTCAATATATTCATCAATAGTATTTGCAATAAATCCTGTTATAGCATGCTGAATTAAATAGGATTCACTGAGATTATTCAATACAACAGGAACAACTCCAGCAGATAATGCTTCCTGTAAAACATGCTCAGACGTTCCGTAATGCTTGGGATGCAGTAAATAAGCAAAAACGTCCATTTTTTCTAAATAAGTAAAAACACTATCTACTTTTCCTGTAAAAATAAAACGAGAATCAGCTTCTTGTGCTATTTCATGTTCAGAATCTCCGCCAACTATAATAATGCTATCTGCCGATGTTCTTTTATGAATATTTATATAATCTGGATGCATTTTAAGATAACTTACAGTACCAACATAACCTATAGTAAATGGAGAAGCCCTTTTTTTAGGCACTGTATTATTATAACGACCAAGAGAAGCAATAGAAAGAATAGTTTCGTATCGTGGGCCTTTAGGAGCATCAATATAATGAAAACTGGCTTCTGTTGTGAAAATACATTTATTACCATATGTAAGTATAGATTGAGGAATACTATTGGGATATGCTATACCAGAAATATGAGACCATATAATTATTCTTGATTTTGGCATTCTATACCGCACCAAGAAATTATATAAAAAAGGATGATTCCAAAAATGTATAATCACAATATCAGCATTTTCCATTAATTGTAATAGATCTTCTATTTTGGAATGCATATTATCAATTAAGAAAATTGAATACTCTCTACTAAGAGCAATTGCTTTTTCATTTGCATATTCTAACAATGCCACACTGTGAATAGCACTTGTATCAGAAGACAGCCATGTGGATAATGTACTTCCAATACCACCACCAAAATGTGGTGCAATATGAAGGATTCTATATACATCAGCCATATATCATATTTCTTTTCCCTTTATAATGCGCATTATTTTAGCTAATTTACTCCTTTTTTTAGTACTACTTTTTTTAGTACTACTTTGATTAATATCATTAAATGCTAATACTATAGAGTATATTAATTCCATTTTTTCATCATTTTGCAGTCTTAATTCATAAAAAGGATCATATAATATAGAATGCATATATTCCAAAGTAAGTTTATGCATATAATTTCCTGAATGCATATCACTTGGAAGAATATACTCTTCTTTCATTGCGTCCAAAGTAACAGTAGTACTGCATTTAGTAGTTTTATGAAAAAAAATATCATCAAGAAATAACATTGTGCCAAAATAAAACATTTTTACTATGTATAGTTGATCTTCACAAAAAGAACTTCCCTGGCCACCTACAGCATCAATATTTTCTTTTCTCATAAGCCCTGTTGTAACAGGTAATGCGTGGCCACGCTTACAAAATGATCTCACACGTTCCCCAAAAGTATTTCCCACAATATCGTTATGCTTCTCAAAGTATTTGAGAGTACCATCAATATTATATAATTTGGTTGCTCCATACACTACAGAGCACTGTGGATCTTTTTCCAAAACAGACACAGATCTCATAATTGTATTATTGCATATAAAATCGTCGTCATTTAAAGAATAAAAATAGTTACCAGTGGCTTTTTTACAAAGAAAATTAATATTATACTGTCCACCAAAATTCTTTTCATGTCTATAATAGCGTATTCTAGAATCATGTTTTTTATATTCCATACATAACTCTTCTGTGCCGTCTGTTGAGTGATTATCCGCAACGATAATTTCAAGATTACCGTATGTTTGTGATACAGCACTCTCTAAACATAGTTTAAGAAGGTCTACGCGATTATATGTAGGTATGGTTATACTAACAAGAGCACGTTCATCTGTAGTATGATTTGTTGATTGAATGGATGGAGAAGATATTTTTGTCTGCATTATAAGGTTTATCTTTATAAAAAGGATGTAGATATGGGCACTATGGTACAAAACAATATCATAAAGATCAAGAATTTTAATGGCTTCCCATATAGTTAATTATCATCTACTCTTGCATTTATTTTCTTTTGTACTCCACAAAAATACCACTATATCTTTTTCTAAATACCCTATTCTTTTACAGTATATAGCAAAAGTATATTTCACATAGAAAGTAATAGCACATTATTTTTATAGCCTGCTTCATAAAGCTCTTTTTTTATAGCAGTACCATATATTTCCGGAAGCACCACTATGGTAGCAACAGAATTCTGTATTGCACTAGGAGCTTCTACCGACACTTTCTTATTATTTATACAAAATACTATTCCTTGCCTTTGTGTATTAGAATCTATTAGATATATAACATTATGAGAATGAAATACTTTACTAAGTAAAATAGCAGTGGAAGCACCAATTCCCCACAAAATAATTTCTTCTTGTGATTCTTCTAATTCTTTCACAAAAGAAGGTATTTTTACCTGCGAAAAAGCTTCGTATTGCATAAAAGCCTCTTTTGCAGTAGTATCATAAAAACAAGAGCTGGTTTTTTCTTCAAAGGATTTCTTATATATTCCAAATATAACATAATATTTATCTAATTTTTGATATGTATCAAACGATAACAATGTTAAAGAATGTACTAAAGCAATATTTTGCAATGTCTTGTCTGTTACATGCATAACATGTTCGTATGTAGTAAAGAAATAAGCACCAAAATCAACATCACAATATTTTCTTGCATCGGGAAATTCCATATAAAGATATCCATCATTATTAAGTAATTTTTTAAGGTTCTCAATAGCCTTTTTAAAATCTACTATATGTTCTCCCACATGACTAAATATAATGATATCAAATTGATCTTTTATGCAGTCTTCCTCATTTACAATATCTGCTTTAGTGACACGTAAGCCTTTTTCTTTAGCTTTGGAAACACATTCCTCTGAAAGCTCCACTCCCTGTACGTTACAATAACCCCTATTTTGTAAATATTCAATAAATTCACCAAAGCCACACCCCACATCAAGAATTGCAATATCCTCTTTTTTACAAGAATGCATCTGTACATATTTCTCTAAGGCAGTCCATATCATACCATAATATGTATTGGTATTCTCTTTGCCAAAAATAGTATTATAAGAAATCGATTTTGCAATAGCTCTATAGTATGTAGTAAAATTATCCTGCACTGCTTCCATATCCACATACACACAACCACAAGCACTACATTCCACATTATTACTACTACTTTCTGGAAAAGAACTACCCAATATCTTCATAGTATCACACAAGACAGAAATATGACTTTTATTGGAACTATCACAAATAGGACACCGTCTACCCATATATACTCTCCTTCACTACCTTACTATCATGTTACACTTTCCCATACACTATCCACTATTTTCATAGTATCACATAAAATAGAAATATAATTACTATGAGAACTATCATAAATAGGATAATACCTTCTCATATCATTCTCCTTCATGGATAACATAGTACTTTGCTGTAATATCTTTATATATTTCATCTACTTTTGGCACACTACGTTGTCTTTCATTCTCTTCACTCAACCACAATAACGTTGCGGATACCCCTTCTTCAAAAGAGACTTGTGGAGACCACATAGGACAAAGAGTACTTATTTTTGTGGTATCAGAAACACTATCCACAGCACTGTGGTAAATAAGTTCCTTTGATGGATATAAGGAAGACAGCCTTTCTTCAGTATAAGGAATATGAATTATAGAATGTCCCTGTAAACCAAGATTCTCTAGAATAACACGAGATGCTTCATTCCAAGAATACAATCTATTTGTTGTAATAATATAATCTTCACCAATACCATTTTTCTTTCCAAATAAAGCAACACATGCTCTTGCAAAATCACTTGAATGGGTGAATGTCCACATAGCTTCCCCATCTTCTATTATTATCCATGGGAAACCCTCTAAACACCTTTTATATACGGTAAAACATGTGACCATTGCAAAATTAGGAAGAATGGTATCATACGTGAACCCTGGACGCACAATAGTGACAGGAAAAGATTCTTTTTCATAGGCCTCTATAAAAACTTGCTCTGCTCGTATTTTATCTGCAATATAACCAGACACCGTCCTTGCATCATATTTTGGAGAAGACTCATTAAAAGGAGCAGAACATTTTGTTCTGTCATAAATAGCTTCTGAACTAATAAAAATATACTGTTTTGTTTTTCCTTTAAATAGCTCTACTGCATTTTTTGCATGTTCTTCTGTATAGCATATAAAATCACATACAACATCAAACGTATGCTTTTTGAGAAGTGCATGCATTTCATCCATATTTCTATAATCTGCTATAAGAATATGCACACCTTCTGGAGCCTTTCTTCTTGTTCTTATTGTTTCTTGGCGGTTAATTACATAAACATCATATCCTCTTTCAAGAGCTTCTTTTGTGCACCACCAACTTATATTACCATAACCACCTAATAACGCTATTTTCACCCCTATTCTCCCATAAAATTTTTAGCACGCATCCGTGAAAGAATCTCCCCTGCGTATGAATCTAAATTATCAAGTGTTCCATATGTTACCACCTCACAATCCGCACAGAAAGGTTCATCCCACCTTTTTCCTTCTAAATGTGCTATTCTATGTTTATTTAACAAAACACCTTTCCATATATCCCGTACACTTTGTTTTCGAACGTCTCCAACAATAAGTTTATTTGGCCAATCCCCAACACATGTACTCACTCTTCCATCTGAATTAATTACCATTATATAAAATATATAGGGGCACACTTCTCGCTCTAAAACTTCTTGCCCATAATTACCTGCGGTATATGTACTAATAACATCCTCATGCAGCTCAAATTGAGGCCATGCAGGAGAAATATGTTCTAAACTTATTCTTGTTGAAAGAGGACCAAAAATATCGTAGAATACTTTCTGCTCATCTTCTGTTAAATTTTCTTTTATTGCTTTTATTGATATCTCACAATTTCCCCTATTTTCATATAAATCCCTAATAGCATCCACGTATGCACTAAAATTTACTTTTGTCTTCGTAAAATAATATATTTGTTCCGCTGTTATACCATTAACAGATATATTTATTTGATCAAGACCAGCCTCTACAATTTTTCTGTTACGTTCAGGTGTTAATAATGCTCCATTACTTGTTGTGTCTATACGTTGTACAAAAGCACTTTTCCTTGCATATGCCACCATCTCTTCAAATTTGGGGTTAAGCAGAGGCTCACCTTCTTTATACAAACGTAGTGTCTTAATTGGGCGACTGTATTCTTTTAAATCATCTATTATTTTTGTGAACAACGTAAAATCTAATAAACCATTATACCTTCCCGTTGACTTTATAAGTTTTTGATCGCCTGTTGGACAAAATTTACACCTAAAATTACATAAATTAGAAGGATCAATAAGTAAGACAAATGGCTCCTCTAGGGGAGCAACATTGCCAAGCACTTCATGCTTTTCTTTATTCACTCTATATTTATGTTGTATACTCATAATACTTTTCCTAACAATGACTTTGCAAATGCATCAATATTATCTGGTTGACCCTGTCTAAGCTGTCCACAATCCCTACATATTGGATGAGATTTACGATCTCCACGCAAGAAAAGGCGTTGGTATTCTCGTAATGCTTCACTTTCCCAAATATCTTTCACAGATTCTGTCTTTATATCTCCAATAACCAATTTTCTGTGCCAATCTAAGAAACATAAGCTCACTGTTCCATTAGAATTAATAGCAAATGAGTAAAATACGTATGGACATACAAGAACTTCGTTAATTTCTTGTCCATATATCCCACGAGTTTTATTCACCTCTATTTTATTAATTTCATATGTAGGCCAACAATCCATAACGCTTTCAATAAAAATTTTATCTGTTATATTCCCAAATATATCAAAGAATTCTTGTTTTTGCTCTTCTGTTAATAAGTCGCCATTTATCTTTACAAGCATTTCACAATCTTTTTTATGTTCATAAAAAAAACGGATATTATCAACCAATGTATCATATTGTATTGAATAATGAGAAAAATCTTTATACTGCTCGGCAGTGACACCCTCAATAGAAATATTAATACCATCAAGACCAGCATCTATAATTTTACGGCTACGCTCTGGAGTAAGCAAAGAAGCATTTGTTGTGGTATCTACTTTTTCACAGCATTCACGTTCTTTTGCATACGCAATCATTTCCGAAAATTTTGGGTTAAGAAGAGGTTCCCCATCTTTATATAAACGTAATACTTTTATTTTTTCATCGAATGTACAAATATCATTAATGGCTTTTTTATATAATTCAAAATCCATTATTCCATAATTTCTTCCAGGTGTTTCTTTCATTAACTGTCTATCACCTGTTGGACAAAAATTACATTGAAAATTACATGTATCTGAGGGATCTATATTAATAATAAGAGGCGTCTTAAGGGGTATAACACTTTCTAATTTGGTACGATTTTTTGTATGTATTCTTGTTTCTATCTTAGCTTTCATAAAATATTTCCCGTAGTCCTTTTTCTAAAGTATATTGTGTTCTATACCCCAATGATTGTAGCCTTGTATTCTCTCCAATAATAATTGGTGCTTCATCTGTTACGGTAGTGCCAACACGCAATAGTAATGGTTTTTTCATATACTGCGCAATACATTCGGCGTAAAAAGCAATACGTACTGCGGTTCCGGTACAAACATTAACAAGTATATCATTTTGGTTTCTCAAAATACATATGAAAGCATTTACTATATCTTTCGTGTATATATAATCTCTCAACAAATCACCACTATGGATATGCACTGTCTTATTTTCTCGTAAATTTTCCACGAGATACGAGAACAAACTACCAGAGCCATCTGAACAACCATATGCATAAAAAATACGTCCCCATCCAAAAGAAACGTCGTGTCTTTTTGTATACTTTCCTGCATTAATACGCAATATATTTTTATATTTCGCATACAAAGAGGAGGAAGAAAGAGGATCTTCTTCTTGCAATGCAGTATTCTTATTGGCATATTCAAGACACGTCCCTGCAAACACAGCTCGTTCACCACCACATTGTACAAAAGCCTGTAAAAGGTTCATGCTCGCTTCATAGTACTCTTCATTCAATGGGCTTGTTAAATACCCCCTTCCTGTAAACCATGCAAAATGCATAAGATGCGTTGCACAAGAATCTTTCACAAATGCACGGACATCATCATAATTCAAAAGATTGCATTCTGAAGAATTGAGACAAATTACAGTAAAACCATGCTCTTTTAGTGGAAGAATTGCTTCTTTTCCTATTAAGCCCGTTGATCCTGTGAGCAATACTCTTTTCATGCTATTATATCGCTATATGTGGCATCTCTTTCAGAAATAATAATACCATCTTGTATAGGAAAATCTATAGCAAGCAAAGGATCATTATATCGCACTCCAGCATATGCACTTGGAATATAATATTCATCCACTATGTAGTGTAACGTTGTATTATCTTCTAACGTTTGAAAACCATGTGCACATCCTTTAGGAATAAAAAGCATTGAATTATTGCTTGGATCCAATGTGTGCCCTATCCATTGCAGGTATGTTGCAGAATCTCTTCGCAAGTCTACTATAACATCATATAAAGACCCTGTAGAACAAAAAACAATCTTCTGTTCTTCATAAGGAAATATTTGATAATGCATACCACGAATTGTTCCTCTTTTATTATTATGGGATATATTCATTTGACACACATCAAAGGTAATCCCCATAGAATTCAATTCCTTTTTACAAAATTCACGAGCAAAAGAACCACGCTCATCTTGTATACGTTCATATTCAAGGAGAAAAGCCCCTTTAATTTTTAATTGAATATATCTCATTATACTCTCTTATTAATAAAATAGACGCACCCAAAAAATAACACAATGATACTATGTGCTTCTAGTATATTTTACACATAAGTATACTACACTAGCAATTTCTTCCAAATATAGAAACACTATTATGTGCATACGAAAATAAAAACTCCACACGATAATGTATACCAAAACATATTATTGCTCATAATTCTCACTCTTTCATTCTATAAAACTACAAGACAAGGAGAAAACAATATCTACCTATACCCAAACACTTCCTTAAAAGATAATGACATAGCAGCATTTTTCATAATGGCATTCACGGCCCCTCAACATTTATCAGCTTTGCAAGCACACAGACACAATCAATAAGCATAACCACATTCTTGCACTCCTTCTCATTAAAACACATTTTATATAGTATTTTTCCATATACTCCACGGAGATTTTTCTTCAAACCACATTTTTGTTAAATTATTTTTATCTTTTAATGTATCCATTGCATGCCAAAATCCTGTATGTTTAAATACTGCTAATTGTTGCTTTTCTACAAGACTTGCCATAGGTTCTATTTCAAATACACACGCATCGTCATTATCTAAATAATCAAATATGCTAGGCTCTAGAACAAAAAAACCTCCATTAGTCCATTGCTCTTCTCTTTTTTTCTCTTCAAAAGAATTAGCTATACTGTTTTCGTCTATAGAAATTGTTCCAAACCTGCCAGATAACTGTATGCCCAAAACAGTAGCTACTTTACGAGCTTCCTTATGGAATTCTAATAAATGTGGAACAATAACATCGCTTAAACCATCACCATATGTAAGCATGAAAGTATTCTCTCCAATAAAATCTTTTACTTGCAAAAGCCTTCCACCTGTCATTGTATGTTCGCCAGTATACATAATTGTCACTTTCCAAGATTCATTTCTATTTTTATGAATTTCCACACTATTATTGCTCATATCCACCGTAATATCTGAATATCTTGTATAATAATTAATGAAATATTCTTTAATAATATGTGATTTATACCCTGAAAGAATAATAAAATCATCAAAACCCCAATAAGAATATATCTTCATAATATGCCATAGTATTGGATGGCCACCAATTTCAAGCATTGGCTTTGGAGATAGTGTTGTTTCTTCTGATAACCGCGTTCCCAAACCACCAGCCAATATTACTACTTTCATCTGTATACCTCTCTTATTTGTACTACTCGTATTTTACTTCATTTCACAATATATTTTGTGTTTTAGTAGTTGTAATAAAATTTGTATTTTCTCTATGCCATGTACTGTTGATTTCATTATAAAAAGATCTTTAACTCTAAAAGGCTCTCTTTTTATAGCACAATTTTGCTCTTACAAAAAAACTATGTATGACACAAACAATCTATAAAGAAATCTAAAAAAGTGCATCCGCTACTCTTTTTATTTCCTATACAGAACACTGTCCCACTTAGAATATACAATAAGACCACAAAGCACAAGAGATATGTTAACTCACTATACAGAAGACAACAAATAAGACAAACATTCGTATCTACATATATAAGAACGTATTACTCCTTAGTACCTTCATCATATAACAGAAAAATGACAGCATATCAAAATAATTTTTATTCTTCACCACAAAAAGCCCTCTTATTTAGGAATGAGCCCTTTTTTTACAAGATACTATTCTTATTCAAAACAAATTTCTGTATATAACATACTATTTCTGCATATCTGTACAATAAATATGAAAAAAAATGCTTGACGTTGATACATTATCTAGTATAAAGTACTCCTCACGGTTGCCCAGGTGGTGGAATAGGTAGACACAAGGGACTTAAAATCCCTCGGCCTTTACGGCCGTGCCAGTTCAAGTCTGGCTCTGGGTACCATCTTTTTCTATAAAAGCATAGTAATGTGAATAATATCTGTATCACAGTCTCAATATTATCTTATCCCTATTTCGACTTATGCTATTCGATACCTCCATACATCCCCTTTGATCGGTGTGCCCTGGGATCTAGAGTTTGTGTCCCTCTTGGAACACGAAAAAGAGCCGTTATGGGAATTATTTCTCACCTCACTCCTCCTAATCCTTCCTCCATGGTACTTAAAAGTATCCACTGGCTCTTTCAAGAAAATCCTCTCTTTTCTAAACAGTATCTCACGATGATTGAGCAGTTATCTAAAAAACAAGGCCTCACAATAGGAACAATTTTATCTCACACTATTCCCTCACCACTGCGTTCTCCTCACATATACATACATCACATAAAAGAAGGGAAAGCTTCTCAATGCACATTGGAAGAATTTATCGAATATCCCGAAAAAATAAAAGAGAAAGTCTATCAAGAATATACTTGTGGCCTAGCAAAATGCATCCGCATAAAAACAGATGCATACAATACCTATAAAATAACAATTTCTCCTCCTTTTACTAAAATAAGTAAGTCAAAAAAAGAAATTGCCATTTTAGAAACATTATGGGAGGAAGAAAATTTAAGCAAAGAAGAGCTAGAAGAACGTGTTGGCAAAGGGATTAATAAAATTCTTAATACATTGTTAGATAAGGAATATATTCACGTTAATACAATAGAGATGATAAAGAAAAAAGATATAGTGCACTATACTAACAATACTGTTCGTGCAGTGCCGAGTCTCACAAAAGAACAAGAAATAATAGTGAATGAACTCTTTACCGATCTCAATACGAATACTTTTACAGCCCATCTTCTTTTTGGAATAACTGGTAGTGGTAAAAGTAGAATTTACTACGAATTAATACAAAAAACACTAAAAAAAGGGAAGCATGCTCTTTTATTAGTACCAGAAGTCTCTTTATTGCATAAAATAAGCAAAGATATAGAAGAATTTTTCCTAGAAACCCCATATATAGTATACCATGGATACCATAACCCCCTATATAAAGAAAATATATTCCTTCAAACTCTTGATAAAGCCACCATTATTATAGGAACACGATCTGCCCTTTTTCTTCCAATAGAAAATATAGGGATTGTTATTATGGATGAAGAACATGATTCCTCATATAAACAAGATAGCAACAGTTTTATGTATCATGCAAAAGATGTAGCCTGGTATAAAGCAAAAGAAGAAAACGCTTTATTGCTCTTAGGTTCAGCAACACCAGATATAAAAACCTATTATGCAAGTGAAACACACCAAATAAAAATACATCGCCTTAACAATAGAGCAACAGGAATAGCACTTCCAAAAATTACTTTTATAGAAATGAAAGATATAAAACACAGCTTCATAGCCCCACAAGTACTAGAGGAAATACAAAAAAGAATTGCTAAAAATGAACAAGTAATAATGATGTTAAATAGAAGAGGCTATGCACCAAGTATTTATTGTATTTCTTGTAGCACTGTCTTACAATGCCCTCATTGTGAAATAAGTATGACATTTCACAAGAAAATTCAAAAAATTCAATGCCATTATTGTGGATATTCACAATTTTTCCCCCAGCCATGCCCTCAATGTAAAGGATTAGAATACTATCCGCTAGGACAGGGAACAGAAAAACTACAAGAAACACTTCTCGAAATTCTTCCAGAAGGAATATCTATATTACGACTAGATAAAGATACAGGAAAAACTCCAGAGCGTATACATACAATATTACAAGAATTCTCAGAAAAAAAAGCTGATATTCTTGTGGGGACACAAATGCTTGCAAAAGGGCACGATTTCCATAATGTAACATTAACAGTTATTATAGATGCCGATGTGGGCTTACACTTTCCAGATTATAGAGCAAGTGAAAAAACCTTTCAACTTTTAGTGCAATCTGCAGGAAGATCTGGTAGAGGAGGTAAACAAGGTTCTGTCCTGGTTCAAACAGTAGATAGCAACCATTATGCATGGCAATTTATACAAAATAACAATTACCACGGTTTTTATGAACAAGAATTACAACTTCGAAAAGAACGTCATTATCCCCCATTTATAAAATTAGCTCTTATCAGATTCACATTTCCAGTATCCTATAGACTCCACAAAAAAGATATGAAAGAATTCACACAAATACTACAATCTAAACAAAAAGAATATACTGTAGTATTACTTGGCCCAACGGCTGCACCACTCGAAATTATGTATAATAGACGACGTTTCCAATGCCTTGTAAAGGCACATTCTTGGGATGCAATTCGTTCTTTTTATGCCCATATTGTGAACTCACCAATAAATACTCACTTTGTCAGACTCTCTCTTGATATGGATCCTGTTACTATGCTCTAATCCCTTCACATAGACAAAACAGACATAATTATAGAACACACTAAATGCTTTTATTATCAAGTACAATATCTTCCCACTTATTACTCATAAAAAGTAAAAACTGCACTAACATATAAGTATATACCTCAAAAATTTTTGTTATTGTGCTTTACTTATTTGCTTCATACAATATGTACACTTACTTACTCACCTATAGAACAAACCTTATAAAGGCATTATGTATACTATAATAGTATCTTCCCATTATAAAAACGATACTCGTTATTTATATTATATATCTAAGATAACAAATACACTATATTCCATCTAACTTCATAATATAATAAAAAAGAATGCTTATGGTAGATATCCTATCTCTCTTCTTCAAAAATACACAGAACATTACTTTATTATATCCTTATTTTTAGAATATGTTCCACAGTAGATTATAAAAGATATAGACAATATTTTCCAAAAGATATTGTGTAAAGAAATATTCACTCTGTAATAAATGCTATACATCTAATACACTAAAATTAGGAGAACATATACTTAGTTAGATAGTTTCTGGAATACCATTTGATATTAGAATATATTATATAGCCACAATCATCACTGATATCAAGAGAAGCAGTTCTTGTAGTGCGTATTATTAGAGGCACCTACAATCACAATTTCTGTACACATGGTCACACCATGTTTCTGCCTACTCTCAAGAATTTCTGCTAACAAAACGTTAGCATCTTTTCCCATACCAAAACCATCTCTTTCTATAACAAACAGTTCTGAAATCTTTCTTAATTCATTATAAAGAATTACACTATATTCTTATTCTTCTTTTATACGCTCTCAAAATAGTTTCACTATATACTACTATCTTACTACAGAAGAATGTAATCTCATCCTTTTTTATATTCTGCTTCAGTCAATTTCCAAGCACTCAAAACATTTTCTTGTGTACCTCTTGCAACGCTGTCTTCACTATGTTGTTTTACAAAAATATCTGTAATAATAGCATCATTCAGAGTATTTTTTTACTACATTCTCTAAAAAGCCCTGTTCTATTACTACTTTCTGCACATTGTTACTGTATTTTCTAGATAAACTTACATAACACAGTAATACCCACTTCCTTTAAAGAACATTCTCAATGTCTGGCACTTCTTTTAATCCCTAACAAGATATTCTATTCCCATTTGTGTACTTCTTTTCTTTGCAACATTATAGTATTCTTCTTGTATCTCTATACCAATACATATTCTATCTGTATTATAAGATGCTATTATTGTTGAACCACTCCCTAAAAAAGGATCCAACACTACTTGACCATTCTGTGAAAATAATTGTATTAAATGCTCTAACAGCCTCACTGGTTTCACTGTTAAATGAGTGTTATATTCATCCTTTTGAGCTTTATCCATTTTCATTATTGTTGTAGGTGTTTTCCCATCTAATGTTTGCTTTGTATCCACTAAGCCAACACCCCATTTCAACCAATTTTGTACAAATGTACCTTCTTTTGGCTTTTGTGCTAATAAGATACTTTCAAATTGTGGGCGCAATTGGGGAGTCTTCCTTCCAGCTAACTCCTCTATTATTCTTTTCTTTTCTACATCCGAAATTGCCATTTTTTCCACAAAATGATTCTGACTAAAAGCTTTCATTTGAGATTGCCCATATTTCCATACATATTGATCTCTAATTTCAAAACCAGCATCTTCAACAGCAACAGCCATTCTATGAAATAACCGTGGTTGACTAAAAGACAAGAAAAAACCACCCGGTTTAAGAACTCTATATAATTCTTGTGATACCCCATAATAGAATTTCTGAAAATTCTTTCCCTGCTTTGTATTAAATTTCATACCCACTGGCAAACCACCAACAATACCAGCCTTATTTCTTTTCCTATCTACATCAGAACCGTTCCAATTACCATCTAATCCATCTAAAAAATATGGAGGATCTGTAATAATTATATCGACAGAAGCATCTTCTATTATTTTTATTTTTTCTCTACAATCACCCAATAGTATAGTATGTTTGTCTAAAGCCAAGTAATCATCACCTGCTTTATTTGAACACACTTTAGGAAGAGAATCATCATCTACAATAATTTTAATAACGATATCCTCAAATAATTATATTTTTTTATTACTATGTCCTATAAATATATTCTTTTATATATAGAAACAATTTATAGTAATTTATACCAATCAATATCAGAATAACAAATATTTTTTTATAATACAATCTGAAAACAATCTAAACTATTCACAACACTATACAATATATGAGAGCTCTATCACTATTCTATTGCATATATGAAAAAATATCTGTTTTGGATTTTTCTGAAGTAAACAGTAACAAAACATACTCTTTAGAAAATAACAATAGAGATCTTCGTTAAGAGTTTTCTTCGCGTTATGTTCATCAATTTTACAATCCTCTAAACCAAGACAACTTTTCTCGTGCCCTAGATACACAGCAAATATAGTAGGGATTGTAGGGGAACCTGGTATAAAAGAAAATGGAGTATATATTTTATACCGTTATGATTAACACACAAATACTCCTTCTAAGACATGCATCAAGATGCCATGGATAACTCTATTTTTTCTCATGTCTTGGATACACAGCAAATATATTAGGGATTTTAGGGGAACCTGTTATAAAAGAAAATGGATTACGCGCTCTTCCTTCCAACAACGTATGCACACCCTTATAATTAATGTATAAGAAAGATTCTCCTGCCCCTTCAGTATACATCGTTGTGCGTATATTAATGGGTAAAGAAAGGAGTATCTTTCCAAGTAAAGGTGGTGTTAAAAGAGCCTGGCTATGAATAAACAAAATATTTCCATCTCCATCATTTGCAACAGCGGAAATAGTAGTATATGGATTATTTTTCGATTTCCAAACAAGATTTCTTTTGGAATCAATAATTCTAAAATTTTGCACAGCATCAGTATATTCTTCTAACAATAGAACAATATCTTTTTCAGCTACATTTGGGGTATCGACCAAAATAACAGAATCTAGGCTAGTATCAATGGGATTAGCAAGAAAAAGAGCCCCAAAATGAGTGGACAACTTGTGATTATTAAAACCCTGAATTGTTTTTAATAGGGCGATACTCGTTTTATTATCTCGAGCATACATACTTGTATTTATAGCAAGAATAAAATGATACTCTTCCTCCCATTCTTTAACAGAAAGAACATTCTTTCGTAAAATAGAAGAAGAAAGAATACGTACCATATATGCTTTTGGATTAAAACGCACAATGGTAATATTGCCATCGTAGCGAGTTGGTACTGTGAGGATATCCATTTGTGTCGACAACTGTCTCCATTCTACCTCTCCAGCAAAAGCATTTTCTACAAAGAAAATAAAAAATAAGAATAAATAAAGAATATTCCTCATATCATCCCTTTACATAAAAGTACACTAAAAACACTCTGCAAAATTAGGAGACAATGGTATCAATAATGTTCTTATTTATTCGCAGATAATTCCTTTTGTAATGCTTCTAAATTTGTTATTTCTTCTTCTAATACAGAAAGCTCTTCTAAATAACATTCTGATGTTTTTTGCAAATTGTGCAATTCCTTTAAAGCGAGCGTAACATCTGAGGATATGTCATAAAATTGTGGTTGTGCCATTTTTTCTTCTAGTACAACAATAGCCGCTAATACTTGTGCTAATACTATTTCTTTGGCTGCATAGACATCTTTTTTAGGTTGTAATTCCTTAAATATTTCAGAACGTTTTTGAGCCAGTATACGTTTTTGTTCTTTTCTATCTATTTTCTTCTCCACAACAGAAGAACTTTGTAGAAAATCAAACTCTCTTCCCGATACATACTCTGAAAACGTAGTAAAAACACGTAAACCAGATTCACTTAATAACCAATATCCTGAACTAACAGAGGCTAATAAATGTCTATCATGAGCAATCATAATAATACTACCTTGAAAATTTTTCAGGGCTGTAATAAGAGAATCTCGTGTTTCCAAATCTAAATGATTCGTCGGCTCATCCAAAACAAGCAGATTTGCCCTACATAAAAATAGTGTTGCAAGAACAAGTCTATTTTTTTCTCCACCACTAAGAGCAGAAACTTTTCTTTCAAAAAATTCTTGTCCCAACATAAACCTACCAAGCGTTCCCATAAGCTCTTCTTCTGTTGTTTTTGGATCAGAAAGTCTGCGAATTTCAGTGAGAACTGTATTTTCAAGAATAAGAATATCTGTTTGGTGCTGAGCAAAATATCCTATTTTTACTGTTGGACTCAAGAAAAGACTGCCACCTGTTGGTAAAAGTTTTCCAATAATATTTTTGAGTAGTGTCGATTTTCCACTCCCATTCTTTCCAACAAGAGCAATTTTATCTCCCTTATATAAAGAAAAAGAAAGTGGAGCCCATAACGATTTCCTTCCAGGATAATAATGTTCTATATTTTCAGCTGTTACTAAAATAGTATCCATTTTTTGAGGAGTAGGAAAAGCAATAGAAACAGTATTCGCTTTCTTTTCAGGCTCTAGCAGTCTTAATTCTTTCTCAAGACGTTTTGCCATTTTTTGCTTGGAGTTGGCCTGTCTTGCTTTACTGGCTTTTGCTTTAAAACGTTCAACAAAAACCATTTTATCATCTATTTCTTGTGAAAGTTTTTTTACTTCTCTCCTTTTTTGTTCTTCTCTTTCCTCAAATTGATTCATTAATTGAGTATAATTTGCCTTTCTAAAAAAAGGTTTTCCAGTGCCTAAATATAAAGTATGAGTAGCTATAGTATCCATAAAAACCCTATCATGGGCAATAAAAACAATTATTCCTTCGTAAGATAACAAAAAATTTTCTAACCACTCTATTGCTTCTAAATCTAAATGATTGATAGGTTCATCTAAAAGAAGGATATCCACACCAGAAACAAGAACCCTAGCAAGCTTAGCTCTTTCTCTAAAACCACCAGAAAATTCTCGTATTTTTTTTCTATGTTCTTCAACAGGAAAACCCAAACCAGAAAGTATTGCCCCACAATGATGCTCAGCATCATAGCCATAACTACCCTCTATTCTGGCTTGTTTTTCAGATAATTCTTTTAGTAAAGATTCATTCTTTTCTTGAACGGCCTTATCCCATTCAAGCCAAAATAAAGACCAATCTGGGAGTGCTGTCATCACATAGTTAAGAAGCTCTTTCTCCATATCTTCATTTTTAAATTCTTGTTCGACGTAACCAATATTTGAATATTTATCAATCAATACTTTTCCAGAATCGACATCATCTTGCATTGCCATAATTCTCATGAGTACAGATTTCCCAGCACCATTTGCCCCACAAATACAAAGACGCATTCCATCTTGAAGATCCATAGAAAAATCGACAAAAAGATCCTTACCACCAATTCTTTTAGATATGTTTTGTACTGTTAATCTCATTAAAAAAGAATAGCATTATTGCACAGTAAAAACAAGAAATAAGAATGTCTTCTCTTGCACACATGAAGAATTATTATCTATTTATAATAGAGAAAAAACCTTATAAAATAGCAGAGCCTAAGATACTATTTAAGAAAAGAATAAAAAAAGGTATATAGTATAATTACCTCAGTTTTCCTTATTTTATTTCTTCTAAATACAAATTACAATATATTTTTATAGCGTTTTCTATAAAATACACATTGGGCATATACAATATTACTGTATTACTTCGTAGAAAAATACCTTCAAAAATATATCCTCTTCACAATGCCTATGTACAGACTATCCCTTTATAAGCTCCATTCCTATACCTCTAAAAAATGTGTACTATACGCACTGTAACACTACACTTCTTGTAATATACTCTGCTAACTATCTTCTTATAATACAAAATAGATTACATATCCTTATGTACTCTATATAAAAAGAAATATACACAACAACGCACCAAAACACAGAAAAAGAGACATATAATATCTTTTTCAAGAATAACATATATAATACCTTATTTTATAGAGAATGCCTTCACAATTCACACAAATACACTCCACCAATTAGGAGAGTAAAATAAAATCGTCTTAGACATAATAACAACAACTCTTTCCTCTATGGGATAAGAAATACATTGTCCCGAGCATCCCTTTAAAGAACATCCTTCTTCTGAAAAAACAATTTATACGCTATTTTGGCACCAATAAGACTTCCAACAGTACATATAAAACTAAATAAAAGCGCATATATTCCAAGATTCATAATATTTTCATAAAAACTTTCTGAACTACCTAAAGATAAGCCAAGAAAAAATAACAAGATATAAATAATATTCCCAAGAAGACCAGATAACCAACGTCTAAGAGGATATTTCTTAAAACAAAACCCAATAGCAAAGCCAGTAGAAAGAAGCAATATGGGCATAAAAATTTTCATAAGAATATCTTTTTAGAAAGTTATAGAGATAAAGACTCAAGGTATTCAATATGTTCCGATGTTAAATCAGAGAAAACAAGGGCACAAATATTATTCTTCGTTCTCACAACAAAGGAAGAAAAAAGAAGACTCTGATTATCCTCAAAAGTAAGAACACATCGAGTGTCCACAGGAATAGAAGCTCGTACACTTATAGAGACACCACTTTTACTAATATCCAAAGTAACAAAAGGAAATATATGCTCAAGGATAGTTAAAAAACCACTCTTTCTAGCAGAAGCCCTTCTCGACCTTCTTTCTTCCTTCATATACTTCTCCATAAAACAGCAAAAAAGAAATATAGAACTATTTTCCAGATAGCAACTATCCCAACAAAGTTACTTATGTATCAATTATGCTTGAGGATTAATTGCAAAATACCTTCTGCCTCTGTACGCACCACAACGTGCACACACCACATGAGAAAGTGTTGGAGCACCACACCCAGTACAAGAGACGATATTCGGCACACAAACCCTATCATGTGATCTTCTCATTCCCTTACGAGAACGTGACTTCTTATTTTGTTGAACTGCCATAACAACCTCTCTAGATGATCTCTCAGTAAACTATATAACGGTTATTTTCTATTTGCAAGTAAAATATTAGCAAAAGGGTTATTTTTCTTATTTTGTTCATCCTCACACAAACAAAGAGAAGAGACTTTCTTTTTCCCGCACAAAGAGCAGAGCCCAAAACATGAAGAAGAACAATGTGTTTTACCTGTAGTATCAAATAGAAACTCTTCCCATAAAATGCCCGCTATATTAATTTCTGCTGAACCCGATTTTCCTATGCATACACGCGTTGTATCTGTGGGAGATATTTCAGTAAAATCAATAAAATCGTCAAATATGTGCCCAATATTCTTTTTCACAGGGATAAGACACACATCACACGGCTGTTCAATACTGGCAAATACTTCACCCTGAACTAAACAACCCTCATCTTGCAAAAAAATGGAGAGCTCTGCCCTAACAGGATCAATTAGTGAAATCCCTAAAGAGTATTCACTGATGGGCTTTGTCCAAATAAATTGTTCCTTGTCCGAAAATTTTGCATGAAAACCCTCTTCTGGAATGTCATCGATACAAAGCCATATTGATTCCATACAGTCTCCACGTCTCAGTTAAAGTTAAGGATACACACCCTTGTATCCTTGGTTTTAAAATAAGTCAAGAAAAGACTTGCTTTTTCTATTATGAATAGATAGACTCTAACCAAGCTTTGGCTACCCTTTTATCTTGCCGTACTTTCGTGTGCATATATGTATGAGGGATCTAAGCACCTTGAAGGAGAACAATATGGCTAGAGAATGCGAACTTTGTGGCAAAAAAACAGAAACAGGAAATAGAGTTAGCCACTCAAATATAAAAACAAAAAGAAAATTTTTCCCTAATTTGCAATATGCAAGACATCAAAGCCCTAATGGCAGAATACAAACTGTCCGTGTATGTACGCGTTGCATACGTTCTGGCAAAATTATAAAACCTATGCTTATAGAGAAATTTGTGACAGAATAGTGGATACTGCAGAGAGTATTGCTAAGAAATTAGCTCTTTACGATAATTATGTTATCACAGCACATGAGAACCCAGACGGAGATGCTTTGGGCTCTATGCTTGCTATGGCATGCATTTTAGAAACGCTTTCTAAGCGCTATGCCCTATATACAAGCACAGGTATTCCAAAATACCTTTCCCCTCTTCCATTTTTTTCTCCTGTCTACACCAGTTTAGAAGAGCTACAAAAAGAGTTTATGCCAGAGAGTCTTATTATTCTTGATGTTAGTGAAAGCATAAGAGTTGGAAAGGAATTGTTCCCCCTTATTCCTGCACTAAACACGTTTAATATAGATCACCATCTTGTTGGGAAAAATTTTGCTAACATAGGAAATATTGTAGACGCTACCTACGCCGCAACAGGATGTATTGTAGCAGAAATTGCTCTATTTCTAGGAATTCCTTTAACTGGTATTTTGGGAGAAGCTCTCTATCTTTCTATTACCGAAGATACAGGGAATTTTGTTAATACAAATACAGATGCACGAGCACTTTCTTTAGCCGCAAATATTGTTGATTCTGGTTTACGTGTTGCCGACTTCATCCGAAAATATAAATGTCAATGGACTCCTGGAAAGATGAACTTATGGGGACACATTCTCATGCATTTAGAAACATATAAAGGAAATAAAGTTTCTATTATAACTATCACAGAAACTCTTTTAAAACAATACTCTTGTACACCTGAAGACCTAGAAGGTATTGTTTCTTTTATAATGCACCTGCAATCGTTATCCATATCTATTGTGCTCAAAGAACACACGGGTTCTGTTTCTGGTGTAAAAATAAGCATTCGTTCTTTTGATACCAACATTATACCACTTGCACAACATTTTGGTGGTGGAGGCCACAGAAATGCCTGTGGTGCTTTTTATAAAAATGATTTGGAAACAACAAAAAAAGAGCTCTTAGAGGCATTAGATACCTATATTTTCACTGTATAAAGCACTTGTGTTGGCAACATTTCTCCAGACAATAAAAACCTTCTCTACAGAGTTCTCTTCTCTTATCAAATTCATTTTTTAAGGATACCAATAGAGCAATCTTAACCATTACTGTTCTAACACACGTCACCAGCATACATCTCACGTATTTCATATAAAACAAGAACTTTTCCTAGATACTATGTACCATTTTCGTTTCCGTAATGAGATAAAAACTCTTTAGAAAATAGTTTCATATTTTTCCTATAATGCTATAGTGAGTATATGCATCTTATTCTAGTGTTTCCCCTATACTAAAAACTCTTGTCACATTCTAAAAAACAATACCAATCACATAGAGACTCTTGTCTTTCCATAAAAAGAACAACGCTAATTTTTTTCGAGAAATTACCAATCTTTACACTCCAGTAAAGATACACTACACATTACTACTTATTTCCTCTTCCTTAATAATATGCATGGCCTTATTAGCGCGCGATATACCAGGTTTTCCCCAAAATTTAATCACTCCTCCAATAGATATTGGCAATAATGATTCTTCTTCTGTATTCAACATAATAATATCACCTTCTCGCAATCTAAGTAGTTGCTTACTCGTAATTTGTGCCTTACCAAGTTCTACACATGCTTCAAGAGGTGTTTCCATAATGCGCTCCTTCAATCTAGCAACCCAACCATGATCAATCTCCAAACGTTCTGTTTGAAAACTAGCGTGTAATTTAGAACGTATTGGTTCTATTGTTGCGTAAGGCAGACATACAGAAAATGTCCCTGTAGTGTTATCTAATTCTACCTCGAAGGAAACAGCAATAACAACCTCACTAGGAGGAACAATTGCAGCAAATTGTGGATTAATTTCAGAACGAATTAATTCAAAAGATAACTCATGAACAGGCCTCCATGCTTCTTCAAGATTAGCAAGTAAAATACGAGCTACCTTAGTAATAATAGACTGCTCAATGGGAGTAAATTCTCTTCCTTCTATTTTTGGCACACTACCAATTCCACCAAAAAAATTTTCCACTAAAGCAAAAACTAATCTAGCATCAATAACAGCAAGAGCATTTCCTCTTAATGGTTCCATTTTAAAAAGATGTATACTTGTTGGAACAGCAAGACCACGCAAGAAATCACCAAATTTCAACATATCTACAGAAATAGGATTAAACTCAACACGTTTCCGAGTAATATTACTCATATAACTTGTGCATAGCCTTGCAAACCGGTCATTCACTATCTCAAGAACAGGCATTCTACCACGGATAATTCTATCCTGATTTGCAAGACTAAAAAGAACTACTTCCTTATCTGAAGAAAAACTATCTTTATCTTCAAGATCTATATCCCCACTATCTAATCCTTTCAATAAATTATCTATTTCATCTTGAGCTAATGTTGACATATCATTTCCTAATACAACAGAGTGGACTAAAAACTATCTTTACAGAATTAGTAAGCAAAAGATATTCCATGATTGACTGTAAAATAATCATCTATTATCTATACATCTTCTCTTGATTATCCTAAATTTTTAGTGTATGTTATCGACGATTCTTCAAGCAACAGAAAGCACTATCTATTAAAAAGATCAATTACTATTTTCTGGCTCTGAGAAAAGAAATTTTAAAGAGAAAAAAATATTTTCTCTAGAAAGGCTAGATTTTTTTCTACTAATAGTGTAGAATGGCACAATATTCCACGGAGCGAAATCTTAATTAAGATTCGCGATCGTACAGCTTTATTTATCGCAAGGAGTTTTCATGACTAAAGCAGATCTTATTGAAAAAATTCAAAAAATAGGTGGATATCCGTCTAAAGCACAGGCAGAAACAGCATTAACTGTTGTAATATCATCTTTAGTAGATGTGTTGACTCAAGGTGATTCTGTTTCTTTACCTGATTTGGGTAGTTTTAAAATTGTAGAACGTGCAGCCCGTAAAGGTAGGAATTTGCGTACTGGTGAAGAAATATTGATACCTTCTTCCAAAGTTGCTCGCTTCACTCCATCAAAGAGCCTTAAAGAAAAAGTAAAATCCAAGTAGCTTCAAAATTACGTATCGTGAGACTTGTATAAGTGCACTGTGTTCTTAGGCTGGTCTTACGATATTTTTGTTTATGCTATACTCACAAACGTCAAACAAACAGCATCCATTACAACGTGGTTTTTTTGCATCGCATACTTCTCTTCCAAACCAAACCATCATTTTATTTATATCCCCCCAGTCCTCTTGAGGAAAAAGTACAATAAGGTCTTGTTCAACTTTATCTGGATTTGTATTTTCTGTGAGCCCTAAATGATGCATTATTCTTTTTACATGAGTATCTATTGCTAAACCCTTATTTATACCAAATTGTTCCCATAATACAACATTAGCTGTTTTTCGTGCAACTCCAGGCAAAGAAAGCAAATCCTCCATCGTACTTGGAACTTCACCTCCATAATAATCAATAATTCTTCTCGCACTTCCTATTAGGTGTTTTGCTTTATTTCTAAAAAATCCAGTACTTCGTATAACACTCTCAACTTCTACTTGTTCCACATCATATAGATCATACGGTGTTGGCCACATCTCAAAAAAATATGGTGTTATCATATTAACTCGTGCATCAGTACACTGAGCAGACAAAATAGTAGCAACAAGATGCTCCCAAGGGTTCTTTGCATATAGCAGAGTAGGAATTACAGGATACCTTCTTCTAAGAGAACATAATACAAAAAGGGCTTTTTCTTCTTTACTCATCTCTCATCCACCTTCCCAACAAAAAATAATGTTTTCTACAAGATAGGAACAATAATAACATATATTCTCAACGAGATAATGACATTATACATATTCTTTTACTACATAATATATTCTTATGTAATGGAAATTTATTTATGAAATACTATACTATAAATACACTATTTTCCAAGAGCATCAAATAAAATTATCCTTAATTTCCAAAAACACCAGTGGAGAATATGTACTACTTCATATAAAAAATCAATACTCTCATGAATAAAGAGAAAATTTTCTCTCCTAAATAGAAACATCTATATATTCTTATACAATCCTATTTTTTTTATAAACAATATCGACAAAAATTTCCATTTACGAACATTATAAACACTATGATATTTTTTTCATTACAAATTTAGAAAGAATATAACACTCTCTATTTCCAATAAGAAAGAAAACAATACAAAAAATAACACAAAAAAACATTTTACATAACATTCTTTTCATTTGTAAAGTTATTGTGTAAGAACAACAACATATAACTTTATATTAGATATGCACATTATGAACATAGAATCTCCTTGTTACATCAATACTATATTACTACTACTCTTTTCCAAAGATTGCTCATATATTCCAATCGCATCACACCAACATCATCTAACATTGCAGATTTCTCTATAAGCTTATCTGCTAGATTAATAAGGGAATTCTTTACTATTTCAGGAAGCAAATATTGTACAGCATGGATATTGTAGAATAGAAAGATACACAATAAAAAAGGCTTCTCATATACAAAGAAACCTTTTACAAAATATCACTTATTTTTTACTTTAATCTTTTCCCAAGATTGCTCATATATTCCAATCGCATCACCAACATCATCTAAAATTGCAGATTTCTCTATAAGCTTATCTGGTGGATTAATAAGGGAATTCTTTACTATTTCAGGAGGCAAATATTGTACAGCATGGATATTTGGTGTAGAATAGAAATACTCTTCAACACTTTGAGCAGCTATCTCTGGTCGCAATAAAAAATTAATAAATTCATGCGCCTCATCTATATTTTTTGCACCCTTTGGAATAACAAAACTATCAATCCACAGAGAAACTCCTTCCTTAGGATAAACAGGCACAAGATCGCTATTTTCTTCTATAGCTACAAAAGCATCTCCACTCCATACAGTACCAATTAGTACTTCCTTACTGACAAAAGCCTGCTTCTGTGCCGTAATATCAAATACACGAACTGAAGGCATTAATTCCTCTAACCATTTGGCAGCTTGCTCTATCTGCTTAGCATCCCTTGTATTAGGAGAGAAACCGAGTGTCCTAAGAGCAATACCCATAGTATCACGTAAATCATCAGAAAGAAAAACGTGCCCCTTAAATTCTTTTTTCTTTAAATCATTCCAACTTGTGATTTTAGTGGGATCTATCTTTGATTTATTGACAAGCAAAAGAGTAGACCCCCACATATAGGGTATACTATATTCATTTTTCCTATCAAAAGATTGTCCCAATAACAAAGGATTAATATTAGCAAAATTTGTTAACTTACTTTTATCTATAGGATGCAATAAATTGTTATTTTTAAGTTTACTAATAACATATGTGGAAGGCACTATAATATCATAGCCCTTTCCTTCCAAAATCTTTAATTTAGCAAACATAGCCTCATTAGATTCATATGTGCTATAAATAACACGTATCCCCGTTTCTTTTTCAAACTGTTTAAGAACATTTTCTGGAATATATTCAGACCAATTGTAAATAATGACAACTCTTTTTTTCTTTGCTTCTCCTACAGAAACAGGAAAGAAAAAAGACAATACTATAAAAAAAGATACTAATATTTTCATTATATTTTTCTCCTAGAATGTAAAAAATATTGTGAAGTAATGATAAAAATGACTGTTATCCCAAACATGATAGTAGAAAGAGCATTGATATCGGGCTTTATACCAAGTCTCACTACAGAATATATTCGCAAAGAAAGCAATTCATATTGGGGAGAAGAAAGAAAAAAGCTTATAAGAATATCATCAATTGAAAGGGTAAAACTAAGAAACCATCCCGCAACAAGAGCTGGCATGATAAGAGGTAACACCACTGTCCTAAATGCAACCCATTCAGAAGCCCCCAAATCTTTAGCTGCTTCTATTAAATGGCCGCTAAGAGAAGATAATCTTGCTAATACAGTAATTGCAACGAAGGGAAGCCCCAAAGTAATGTGTGCAATAAGTAACGTGACAAAACCAAGCTGTAATTCTATAGTAACAAAAAAAACGAGAAGCGCTATACCCATAACAATATCTGGTGACACAGTAAGAAGGTATATTGTTCCATGCAATAACGATTTACCCCAAAATGTATACCTATGAATACAAAGAGCCGATAATGTTCCCAAAATAGTAGCAATTGTTGCACTACTAATAGCCAATGTTAATGATAAAACGGTAGCATCAATAAGGGCAGAATTATGCAATAACGATTCATACCATTTAAATGTAAATCCCTTCCAAACAAGATTATATTTACTATCATTAAAAGAAAAAACAATCACAGCAAAAATAGGCAAATAAAGAAAAATATATACTACAATAACATATATAGGCAATACCTTCCGTTTCATATAGTGCCCCTTTTCTTCGTATTCTGAGCCGCAATATATCGTTCACTTTTTTTATAAAGAAATAAAAGAAAGAAAAGAATAAGACTAAGAATAATACAAGCAACCGCACCAAGAGGCCAATCTTGAGTGAGCAAGAACTGATTCTTAATAAAGTTACCGATAAGCACCATTTTAGCACCACCCAATATTTCTGGTATAAAGAAATATGTTAATGTTGGTAAAAATACTAACATACATCCAGCAAGAATACCCGGCATGGTTAAAGGAATAATAATATGCACAAATGTGTAAAAGGAAGAAGCACCAAGGTCTCTTGCTGCATCACAGAGTTTTTGATCAAGCTTATCAATAGCAACATAAATGGGCAACACCATAAAAGGCAATAATGTATAAAGAAAACCTAAAAAGATAGCTGTATTTCCATAAAGTAAAGAAATAGGTTGATCAATAATTCCAAAGTACTCTAGAGCTCCACTAAGTAAACCATCCTTTTTAAGAAATAAAATCAATGCATATGTCCGTATAACAGAATTTGTCCAAAAAGGAATAATAATAAGTAATAGTAACATTGGCCTATATTGTTTTTTAGCTGTTGCTATTCCATAAGCCAATGGATACCCAAATAAAAGACACAGAGCTGTGCTTATAAAAGAAAGCAAAAGGGAATCCCAGATAATTTTTAATAAAACAGGATCTAATAGCCTTCTAAAAGCCTCAAGTGAAAAAGTAAATTCAACAAATTGTTGAGGAGATCGTTTTAAAAAAGCGACAACCACAATAGCAATTTGAGGAATAATTGCAAAGAGAATAAGCCATGTAACGACAATACTTATGGTAATATATTTAAAATAGTGAATTCTACTTAGGAAACTATTCTTCATTTTTTAGAATTACCTCCCAACCATCAACCCATGCTATTGCAACAGGTTCTCCTCTAAAATAATCAATATCTTCATCATCTTCATTAAAAAATTCAGAGGCTAAAAGCCGTTCACCATTACCTAATTTAATATACAAATCAACGGTAGCACCTTTGTAAATAGCTTCCTCTATAATACCTTCAAGAAAAGGTTGTCCTTCTGGCATACACTGAATAGAATCAATCCTAAGGTCTTCTGGCCGTAACATAACCTTTATCGCTTCTCCAATATAAAGCACTTTCTTTGTTTTTATTGGAAACAATACTCCAAAAAGAGAAACAAGATATGCTCCTTCATCTTTTGCATTTTTTTCTTTTTTCTCAACAACAATAGCCGGCAGTGTATTAATATCTCCAACAAATCCAGCAACAAACATATTGGCAGGCTCTTCATAAATTTCCTGAGGGGTACCTATTTGAGCAATTCTTCCATGATTCATAACAACAATACGGTCAGAAAGAGAAAATGCTTCCTCTTGATCATGAGTAACAAAAACAAATGTAATTCCTAATTGTCGTTGAAACTCTTTCATTTCTTTTTGCATTTGTCTTCGAAGTTTAAGATCTAAAGCACTAAAGGGTTCATCTAAAAGAAGTACAAGGGGATTATTCACTGCCGCTCTCGCAAGAGCAACTCGTTGTTTTTGTCCTCCAGAAAGCTGATGAGGATACCTTGTAGCATATTTATTAAGAGCAACTTTATATAAAATAGCCTCTACTCTAGACGCAATTTCATCTTTGTCTAACTTTTGCATTTTTAATCCAAAAGAAACATTGTTCCAAACAGTCATATGAGGAAAAAGCGCATAATCTTGAAAAACAGTATTTACCTTTCGCTTCTCTGGAGGTAAATCATTAATAATTTCTCTGTTAAGGGAAATAGTACCAGACGTTGGGTGTTCAAAACCTGCCAACATTCTTAATATTGTGGTTTTTCCACAACCAGAAGGACCAAGCAATGTATAAAATTCTCCATTTAAAATGCTTAAAGAAACTGAATCTAGAGCATGTACAGAATCATAATATTTATTTATATCACTCATCTCTATAATATTAGATACTTCTTTCATACACCCCTCCCTCAAGAAAAGCTTCAAAAAACTAGTAAAATGTATTTCTTACACATTATTTTACATATTGCAAGAAGAAAGTCAGAAATAAAAAGTAACTGTAGAACATTTTAAAGAAAAAAAAAGAGTTAAATACAATATAATTATTACTACTGAAACTTGAAGTTTTCTCCATAGTATGCTTAAATATATGTCACCACTACAGGAGCATGATGATGTCACTCACAAACTATGATGGAGATCCTTCTCACATACTATTTCCAGAATTCTTTGAAACGATGCCTCAACGTGTGCAAGAAAATATTAAGAAAACATCAACTAGATGCCAAAAAATGTTTTACTCATCTTGGCAAAAAAGATCTATCGATATTCCGCACTATATGGATAAACTTCAAATCCCTAAATTATACCATGCCCTCGAACAAGGTTTATATGTTTGCACTCTTACAGAAAATGCCTATATAAGAAGTGTCGTACTAGAATGTTTGCATGCTCTTTTCCTAAGTAAGGAAAATAATGAAGAGAATTTATATATTACTGTATTAAAAATACTTCCTTCTCTTTCAGTAGAACAACTTGCTATATTAGCTCTTCTTTTCATTGTAACAGAAACATCTCGAACATTCTTCACTCATAAGGAATTTGTTGATTTTCTACAAAAATCTATTGTAGACCTATACAATCTGGAACATACAGAAGAACATTATTTCTCCTTATTAAGAACATACGGACTAGTGTATACCACTAAAACAAAACACCAATTTATTACAACACTTCGTCACCATTATACAGTCTTTTTTGATAAAGGTTTTAATACACTCGCTCTTAGCTCATTTCCAGAATATAAGTCATTAAAGCAAAAAAAGTTTATCATACGCTCCTTCACAAATACTGCATACGAGCAATTTGGCTTCTTAAATATAGCATCGTTAGAACATCATAACACCACAGGCTCCATTACAGAAACAGAATATGAATTTATTCTTAAATATTCTGAAGAAACGCGTATGGATTTAGAAGAATCTAGATCACAACTTATAAAAATGCTTCCAAGTATACAAACAATTATAGATACTTGGCACACAAGCCCTTATCAAGATCTTCAACTCTCTTTCACAGGAAAAATTCTTGCCATTGCATATCTAAAAAGTCTAGGACATCAAGGCTACGCATTTTCAACATGGGTATATAAGACAAAAAACCATGAATAGATCCAGTATAACACCACTTACATATAATTAATCCTATCTCCATCAAAAATATCACACTCTCACACTTTTTAACAATACGCACTCCTTTTATATTTCACCAATATCATCTATTATCCTCATATATGCTGCTGTCTGTTGTGCCATTTTTTTCTGAACGTTTGTCACACAAAATGTGTGAGTAACAGTACTACCTATAAAAATCTCAATACGAATATTGCCCACATTGCTTATTGAAAATGATTTTAAATACATTTATTCAAACTCTATAGTTTCTTGTAAAAATGTCTTAGATACTTCATGAGAAACCGTAAATTCCTGATAAAAATACCATGAATTTTTATAGTTTTTTGTGTGAGCAATAAAGAAAATGTATTAATATCATAGCCAAAACTCGAAATTACTTGTAAAAGAAGAAAATCGACATAGTATATTTTTTCTGAAAATGTCAATTCCTCCCAAGTCCAATAAAATATATAGCCCTATTGCGTTGCCTTATCTATATTCTCTAGAAAATTCTCCCCTTCAACATACTATTATACCAACAAAGAATAGAATATCCCGAGCAGGGCTATGTCAAGAAGGCTTCCTGCAATTTTTTAGAATATATATCAATAGTATCATACACTTGCTCGAAAGAAACAGCGGTGGCTCCCAAAGAGCCTATAGCACATCCTGCAGCACAATTTGCAAGCATGGCACTTTCAAGAAGAGGCACACCATTTGAAAGCGCTAACCCAAGCATTGCACAAACAGTATCTCCTGCTCCTGTTACGTCAAATACTGTTTGCGCAACAGTGGCAATTCTCTTATACACATATTGTGAATCGAATAACGCCATTCCTTCACTACCAAGAGTAGTTAGTACATGGTCGCATGATAATCTATCAAAAATATATCCAGCAGCATTTTGTAATTCCACATCACTATCAATAGAAATTCCCGTGTATTGGGATGTTTCAACAGAGTTTGGAGTAAGAATAAAAACATTTTTATATAAATCCATATTAAGAACTTTAGGGTCAACAATAATTTTGGGCTTTCTTCCTAATTTTGTCCAAAGCTCTTCTAATGCATCCATCATAACAGCAGAAAACATACCTTTTCCATAATCTGATAAAATAAGGACATCCACATCCTCCATTTCTCTTTCAAGAACAGCAAGGATTACACGAAAAGAATCAGAATCCACTTCAAAGAATCGTTCGCTATCTACTCGAACAATCTGATGCCCAGACGATGCCATAACACGAGTTTTTAATGTAGTGGGAAACCCTTCTATTCCTTCTATATGATGTTCAACATTTTTTTCTTCAAGCATTTCCCTTAATAAAAAAGCATAATCATCATCACCCGCAAGGGATAATAAAAATGGATTTCCACCGAGGCTTCTAATATTATTTGCGACATTCGCTGCTCCGCCGAGAAACAACTTTCTTTCTTGTAAATTAAGAACAGGCACAGGCGCTTCAGGAGAAATTCGATGCACTTTTCCAAGAAGATACTCATCAAACATACTGTCCCCAAGAACAACAATTTTTTTATTCACAAAAGAATTAAGATAATCCTTTAAAATAGTTGAGTACTTCATATATAATAGTATCCCTTTTTCGCAATAGTCTGGAATAGAATACTCCTTTCAAGAAGTAAACATACCATAAATACAAATAACATAGCCTTTTCAAGGCATGGATATGAAATATGTTATTTTTTTAATTTTGATACAATGGAATTCAATTCATCATTCGTCCTAAAAGAAACAATTAACTTTCCTCTATGTTCAGATCCCGTGTATTGGATAGGTACTCCAAAATACTCAGATAATACATTTTTTGCACATTCAAGAGAATCAGACGATTTTTTAGTAATTTTCTTATCTTTTTCTGCAGAATGCATAAAAGCAGTAATTAGCGCAGTTGTCTCCTTGACACTATAGCCCTTCTTAATTATCTCATCGCATAAAGCAATTTGGTCAGAAACAGTATCAACCCGCAGCAGAATCATAGCATGTCCCTGAGTAATGTGTCCCACAGTTAAAGCAAGTTGAATTTCTTCTGGTAACTGTAACAAACGCAATGTATTTGCAATAGTCGGACGACTTCTCCCAAGCTCTTTAGCCATTTCTTCCTGGGTAACATTAAATTCCTCTTTGAGCAAAAATAATGCATTTGCTTCTTCCATAATATTAAGATCTTCTCTTTGAATATTTTCAAGTAGTGAAATAATAGCAATTTCCTTTTGGGAAAAAGAACGAATGATAGCAGGTATTTCTAGGTAACCCAGCTTCTTCACAGCTCTAAATCTTCTTTCTCCAGCAACAATTTGGTATAATCCATACTTATGAGGATGTTTCACAACAATAATTGGTTGCAATAAACCATGCTCTTTTATAGATAAAGCAAGTTCCTCCAAACTCTCTTCAGAAAATGCTTTTCGAGGTTGATCCAAATTTCTCTCTATCACGTCTATGGAAAGAACAGTAACAACATTCCTTTCCTCTATAGAAGAAGTAGATTGTACAGTATCTTTTCTATACC
The DNA here is from genome assembly GCA_051650105.1 of Desulfovibrionaceae bacterium. Classification (GTDB taxonomy): domain Bacteria; phylum Desulfobacterota; class Desulfovibrionia; order Desulfovibrionales; family Desulfovibrionaceae; genus CAMWXW01. The sequence continues at coordinate 120,199 of JBOFIJ010000006.1, read as the reverse complement.
CAGATCCCTGAAACAAGCTTTGCACACCATTTCCCATGGCTCTTCTTTGTGTAGTCATTATAAAACCCTCCCCAAAGCCATAACAGCCTGTCTACAATCTATTTCTCTAGCAAGATCTATATATGCTTGAGCACCACGAGATCTAATATCATAATGCAAAACAGATTTTCCATGGCTTGGTGCTTCAGAAAGTCGAACATTTCTCGGAATAACAGTAGAAAGAACAAGATTTCCAAAATGCTCTTCTACTGTATCCACAATTTCTCTTGTCAATCTGTTCCTCATGTCATACATAGTGAGTAAAATTCCCAAGAAAGCAAGTTGTGGATTAAGCCTCTTCTTTATTTGTTCTTGAGTTTGCACTAATTTAATAACACCCTCAAGTGCAAAATATTCACACTGTAGTGGTATAAGTATCTCTCTTGCAGCACAAAGAGCATTCACTGTAATGAGCCCAAGAGAAGGAGGACAATCAATAACAATATAATCATATTCATCTAACACTTTTGCAAGAAGTTCTTCCAAATAATATTCCCTTCCCATTTTATCCACAAGTTCAAGATCTATTGCAACAAGATCCGTTGTAGATGGCAATAAAGAAAGAAATGGAGCCTGCGTTGGATAAATAGCTCTATGTATCTCATTTGGATTAAAAAAAACAGTATAAATATTTTCTAATAGAGAAGAAGGATCGAAACCAAGTCCACTTGTTGTGTTTGCTTGTGGATCAAAATCAACAAGTAATGTTCTTTTTTCCATTATAGCAAGGGCAGCAGAAAGATTAATTGCAGTCGTCGTTTTACCAACTCCACCCTTCTGATTCGCAACAGCAATAATTCGAGCCATTTGCATTCTCCTTTTCCCTTTTATAACATGATAAACAAATACGTATACAAAAATAACCTCTTGTAATACTCGACGCAGTACGGCCCTTGCTGTTTAACGTAAAACAACGTAATATATAGTCATGAGTACACAGTATATCGTAATCTTTTGAAAAACACAATTATTCTGAATAATTGAGATAATAATAATATAAGAAGTATCTTTCTACATAATCCCATTGTGTGTAACAATACGTTAGCACTATTTCTTTTAATAATCACGACAAGAATACAACCTCATGTTGCTACAATAACACCCCTTGTATAAAAAATACAATAGACAAAACAAAGATCACACATAAGAACAATATCATGTCGCCACTTTACATAAAAAATACGATAAAACACGAGCAAACAAGCATATCAAGAAACAATACATATTATTCCAAACATAGTATCTTTTTATTTCACAAAAAAATATGCACAATTACAAAGCACGCTCACGCCTCTAGCCACAAACATTATATTTTTATTCAACTTTCTCTTTACAACACACATCTTATTGATACACTTAGCGCAGTATGTATAAAATAGAACAATGCCACAATGACATTATTCTATTACTAGAAAAGAACGTTCCTATAAAAACCAATACACACTTTTACATAAAAATATCTTTATATAAAGCAAGTACATCACAATAGAAAAAATACAATAAAACACCACTTTCCTATAATACATAAACCCATAAAGAAATTACAACACTTACTACACTACTTCCTTCTCTAAATTGTTCTACGTAAAACAATCCCCATAAATAACAATATGTTACATACATTACTCACAATACACACTTACAATAATGCCCTCTCCCTCATAGATATACCCCTATCTCCTTAACACAACAAAGAATACACATTCTTCTAATATTCACTACATCCTCTTCATAAAACAATATTTTTTCTTCAAAAGTATATACTTCTCCGCAGCGTATTCCTTTACCTTCAGCATAACAAGAGAAATTCACAGCTCCCACAAAGAATAAATACATCCTATCAATAATGCATCGGATACTTATTAATAAGATTATGCGAGATACATTCTATTGTACCCCCTTTCTGAACAAGAGACTATACCCTCCTACTCCATTCTCCCACAAAAAAATTATTAGCACACTTGCCCTGTTTATATACCTAATAAAAAATATTTGAAAGAATCTCTTTCCCTTCAATATAATTCATCATCGTAAAAAACATAGTATAGAGAACCTGTACTAAAAGTACCATTTTCTGTCCAATACTGTATAAACATATTTTACAATATCGTTATCATTCTTACTTATAAAAGCCTTTATTTGAAAAAGGAGATAATTCCATCTCTCAATAAGACAAAGACACATTATATTGTACCAACAACACAATATATCTCACAAAAAAGTATAATACCCCCTAAATGAGCACGCACTCTTATTGCTAAAAAAATAAAGAATTATTCTCCTATGCCAAGTATATAAAATTATGCCTTTTTCTCCTCATCTTTTTCAGATACTTTTCGACCAAATACGTTCTGATTATCAACAAGATTATTTTTTATATCTCTACAATTAGTTCTTTTCTCAAAAATAACCATACTATCATAAAAGTGAATGGTATATATATTCTCAAAAAGATACTCTATCTCTTTTCCACTAAGCCCATATATACTTCCAAGATTACGAACTAATGAAGGTAACGATTTACACCCTCTTTGGGAGTTAATGTTAATAAGATTAAGCAAGTGTACTAATTGAAAAGCAAAATTATGAAATGTATATAAAGCACCATATCCACCTCCATATGAAGGATAATATGCCGTATGAGTATCTTCCACTATATATATTCCATTTTCTTGTAAGTGCCTAAATAACAACAAAAAAGAAGTAATTTGCTGTTTTGGATAATGCCCTCCGTCGTCTAATATAAGGTGAGGCATGGGCATAGATTCCACAACAGTCTGTAAAAATGCTTTGTCAGATTGATCTCCTATAAATATGATATGCCCTTCCGACTCAAAATCTTTTGTTTTAGGGTTGATATCCATGGCATATATGGAAGCCTCCTCGCCAAAGAACGCTTTCCACATATCTAAAGAACCGCCCTTAAATACACCTATCTCAAGAAAAACTGTTTGCTTCCCTCTATATTCTGAAAAATAACGAGTATAAACATCAAAATAAAAAAGAGGCTTAAGGAGTTCCTTTCCATTATAATTCTCAAAATATTTCGTAAAAAAATTGTCTTCCATACATACCTCTCATGCACCCTTTAAAGTGCTGGAAAGGTAACACACACTCACTACTTTGTACAGAAAAAATGTGAAAAACAATATATTATACCAATATTTTACTTTCACGCAAAGTGCTTGCAAATATAACTATGTAGTGCTAGTATGCCAGAGCGATTTCTATACCCTGTGATTATTTAGTGTCTAAGGAGACAATATGTCATCAATGTTACTATTATTAGTATTTACCTCTGTTGTAGAATGTTTTTTGTTAGGAGCTCTTATCTTCTTCTATAAAAAAATTAAGGCAACAGAAAATCTTATTACCAACCTACAAAGTAACCAACATAGGTTTATTTCTATGCTTAATGAAAATAGTTCACTAGAGCATGATTTCATGGTTTCTTTCTCGGAACACATTAAAAATTTAGAAATATTAGATACCGCAACACAAAAGCGGATCCTTCAATTAGAAGCTCTTTTGCAAAATGCAGATTCTATTATCCATTCCCCCCAATTACTAAGAAGCCTTATTATTCAAAAAACAGAAGAAGGTATCTCCAAAGAAGAGCTTTCACAAAAAATGGGTATCTCTTTACAAGACATAGAATTAATATTAACAAGACAATAAAAGGAATAGGTATGAAGAAAGTAATCACTAGGTTTGCACCAAGTCCAACAGGACATTTACATTTAGGAGGAGCACGTACAGCCATTTTCTCCTATTTGTGGGCAAAACATACCAATGGCGATTTTCTTTTACGAATAGAAGACACAGATAAAGAACGATCCAAAAAGGAATATATAGATTCCATTCTTGAAAGTATGACATGGCTTGGCCTTACATGGGAAAACCCTTTATATTACCAAAGTGAACGTTTTGATTCGTATTTTTCCTATATAAAGCAACTCCTGCAAGAAAAAAAAGCATATTATTGCACATGTTCTCAAGAAGAAATAGAAGCCATGAGGGAAAAAGCACGTTCTGAGGGTGAGAAACCAAAATATAATGGAAACTGCCGAAACAAAAACCATACACATGGTGTTGTGCGCATAAAAGCACCTTTAGAAGGAGAAATAGTTATTGAAGACCTTATAAAAGACACCATTACAATTAATGTAGAAGAATTAGATGATATGATTATATGCAGAAGCGATCAAAGTCCCACATATAATTTTGCAGTAGTTATAGACGATTATGAAATGTCTGTAACACACGTTATTCGAGGTGACGATCATATTTCTAATACACCAAAACAAATTATGATATACAATGCCCTCTCTCTTCCAATACCATATTTTGCACATGTTCCAATGATCTTAGGCCAAGATAAACAAAAATTATCAAAAAGACACGGTGCAACAGCCGTAATAGAATACGAAAAAGAGGGAATTCTTCCGCATGCATTGTGTAATTATTTGGTACGACTTGGTTGGTCTTATGAGAATCAAGAAATTTTCTCGATGCAAGAGCTCATTTCTCTTTTTCGTGTAGAAGCAATACATTCCTCACCTGCTGCATTAGATTTTGAAAAGCTCCACTGGATCAATGCACAATATATGAGAACCATGGAAAAAGATGCTCTAGCAAAAGCTCTTATTCCATTTTTTACAGAACGTATTCTGAAGGCAATTCCATCAACACAATACTCTACAGTGTGTACTAATGCTATCCAAAATAACAATGTAGAATCCCTTTTATATTCTGTCGGAAGTGCTTTTGTAGAACGTGCTCAAACACTAAAAGAATTGATAGAACAGGCCTCCTATATATTCACAAGTATAGAGTACACTGATAGCGTACATATAGAAAAATTAAGAACACAATTCACTTTTTTATGTAATTTCTACCCAAAAATGCAAGATATTCTTGAATGGAACGAGGAAAGTATTCATCAAACAATATCTTCTTTTATACAAGAATATTCCATCACAAGTAAAGACGTTGCACCACTACTACGCTATGCAATAACAGCATCTAAGGGTGGTCCAGATATTCCAAAAATTATGGCAATTCTTGGCAAAGAAGAAAGCCTTTCTCGCATTGCAGATTACATAGCAGTCGTTAACAATATAGAATAAATTTAACATTGCAATGCATCCATTTCGTGCTATTTTATATTGCATACTGTAGTAATAATTCTGTACCACCTATCTTATTACTAACTTCTTTTAGAATAACAAACAGTAAAAAGAAATAGTACTCCTTATTGCAGCACTCTATTTTTCCTTTACGTGTTTTACAACATACTATATTAATAAAATATTTTGCAATATCACTACAAAGTACCACAAAACTCTCTATGTTGTCCCCATACAGTCGCTCTTAAAAACACTAACGAAGACAGCAACTATATATATTCAAAACCTACTGCATAGTAGTATTCTATTTCCTATAGTACATATTCACTTTGCTTTTACATGGTACTTTTTCTAAGAAACTCAAAAAGTACTTCTTATCACAACACACATGATAAAAAATGCTTTTATAGTTTCACTATGCATATCTCATATTCATAATAAATACTCCAATATATGCAATCTATCCAATACACTTAAGAATAGTTTGCACTATCTTTCCAACATCTTATACAAAAAAATTCTTTATAAATATATTCATCACAGTTGCTTCACAGAATAACATTATTGTTCAAAAAATGCTGTCTCATTCAATACTATCATAATATACTCCCATATAGCACAAAATACTGCGCCATCTTCGTTACACTATAGCTGTAGAAAATACTAAAATAAAGATGGCTGTACATTTTTTTAAAAATAGTATAGGTATCACTATCTCTAGTAATATAAGGGTAGGCAATGAACACTATTGGTACATTTACCATAACAGCACAAGATGGAGCAAGCAGACGAGGTTCTCTTATAACAGCACACGGCGCAATACAAACACCTATATTTATGCCTGTTGGTACAGTTGGTAGTGTGAAAGCAATAGCACCAGACGATTTAAAAGCAATAGAAGCAGAAATTATCTTGGGAAATACATACCACTTATATTTACGCCCAGGAGATGAATTAATAGCACGCAGAGGAGGTTTACATTTTTTTGCTGCGTGGGATAAACCTATATTAACAGATAGTGGAGGTTTTCAAGTTTTTAGTTTAAATTCTCTGCGTACCATAAACGAAAATGGTGTTATCTTTCGTTCCCATATAGATGGCTCTAAACATACATTTACTCCTGAAAGTGTTATTGCTATTCAAAGGAATCTCAACAGTGATATTATGATGGTTCTAGATGAATGCGTTGCCTATGGTATGGATTATACCTATACTAGCCAATCGTTAAAAAGAACAACTCGTTGGGCACAGCGCTGCAGAAATGCATATCCACAACATAGTGGCACTAATCTACTATTTGGCATAGTACAAGGTGGCTTTTATAAAGATCTACGGGATATCTCTATTGAAGAGATTTGTTCTATAAATTTTGATGGTTTTGCTATAGGAGGACTTTCTGTCGGGGAATCTAAGGAAGAAATGAACGAATTTATGCATTATATAGCCCCGAAATTACCAAAAGATAAGCCACGATATATAATGGGTGTAGGCACACCTCTTGATATTATACATGGAATAGAAGCTGGAATAGATATGTTCGATTGTGTTTTACCAACTCGTAATGCACGAAATGGAACTCTGTATACATCCACAGGAAAAATAAATATACGTAGAAAAGAATATGCCGAGGATGATTCTCCGCTAGATGCGCAGTGCTCTTGTTATACCTGTAAAACATTTTCTAAAGCATATTTACGACATCTTAATACTTCTAAAGAGATTCTTTCTTTTAGACTCAATTCTCTTCATAACTTAACATATTATTTACAGCTTGTTCATAGAGCAAGAGAAGCAATAGAAAACAAAACATTTACTTCCCTTGTTGCAGAATTTGAAAATTTGTATTCTTCATAGAAAGTACATTTTGGTGACACTTTTTATAGAATAATAGACACTCAATCACTATAACAAGAATGTTATATAGCCACTTAGTTTTCCTAAAAATAGTATACAAAAACACTATCACTATATTTCTCTAGTATAATACTCTATAGTTAATATAATACTTCATATTTACTCTATAAATAAGAATTCTGCGCAGCAGAAATACACTACATAATATGATATTATATAAATATGCTCATTGCACTCAGAAAAAAACCTTTTATACATGCCCCTATTTTCTAATAAAAAAATAAAAATGGACTATATGGTCAAAATAAACATATTCTTGTATATGAAAAGAAAAGAATTCCATACTTCATTCTTGTATATAGTATTTTTCATAGAGATACATAAACTATCTTCTCTATAATAGAACACCCTTCAACTATTATTAAACGTGCAAGAAAATACCCTTTATGCATCTATTTTTTTGAAATAACTGCACAATGCTATATGCTTATATTCTATGTATAACAACGGTTATATCTATGTGAACATACTTTATTGATATACCAAAAATCACATGTACTTCTCACAATCTTTCTTTTCAAAAGAATACATGCCTTAGAAAATAAAAAGAATCATTCTATATTCACCCTTTTTAACATTATCAATAAGGTAAGTTTTATATAAAGAGCACGATACAAGAACAATATGCTTTCTTTATAATGTAATACAGTAATACGCTCTCTTTGTAGGAACATTGTTATTGAAACAATTTTTTATTCAATATCACCATAATACAAAGCCCTGTACTATTCATAAGAATAATGCATTTTCTCAAAAGAACTCATAAGGGCACAATAGCACCTATTGCAACTACCATGTATTTTTATATTCACTTGTATCCATTTACTAAAGAATGAATACACAATTTTTTTATTGGAAAATTTCTTCACTGCTAAAACACTTCTTCTTTCCTTCGCAAGTAATTACCAGAATATATTTCTGTTATTGTGGACAAAAATATATAGCATATGCGCACTGTACTGTCTTACAGAAAAGATAAACTACGCTATAACTATTGTACAACAATAGTTAGGAGAGTAGCAATGTATACACTTTCAAAAACAAGCATGTTAAGACTATCTACAGTATGTGAAGAACTGCAACGTGTTGTTTATAGGGCTTTTTCATATCAGCTTCTTGATATAACTATTGCTGAAGGAATACGCACAATAGAGCGCCAAAAAGAACTTCTCCTTCAAGGCTTTACCAAAACACTCTATAGCAAACATTTACAAGGTGAAGCCGTTGATATCTACCCCTACATAAAAGGGGAAGGAATGATAGTACAAGCAGACCATTCTTCTTGGGAAAGTGTTGCGACTATCATGAAACGAGCCGCACAAGAAGAAAATATAAAAATACAATGGGGTGGGGATTGGAAACATTTTATAGATAAACCACACTGGGAAATGATAAGATAAGGAGAAGATATGGATAGCATGGATATTATAACCTTGGGAAAGGACCTCATTCAATTTGCACTTATTCCTTTTTGTGTTTGGATAGTGAGGGAAATTCTCTTATGCAAAAAAGAAATAGTAGATATACAAAATATATCACATCGTGCACATCAACGTATAGACGACCTTCCAAGCAGAAAAGAACTGTATGAAGTTATGCTCAGAATAGAGAATCTGGTTGGAGATGTGAAAGGATTGCGTCATGAACTAAAAGGAGTACACGATTGCATAAAACGATTGACACAGATACTGGAAAAACAAGAAAATCACATCCTTTCTCTTCGTCATAAAGCATAAGGAAAAGGAAATTGCACAATGATTATAATAGAATTATTAAGTAGACTCTTAGAAAGAATAATAGAAAAAATAACAAAAAAGAGTGATAATGACCAATATACACGTATTAAAAAAGAATATAATGATATTAATAATGATATTATTTATGAGTGGATGCGTTGGGTTCCAAGAAAAAAACAAAAGATCTCAAAAAATATACATACGGCCAAAACTAGAAAGTCTACTAGAAAATGAAGAAGGTGGATTTTGCATAAATGAACATGACGTAAAAGCCCTTCTACTCTATATACGAGAACGAGAAGAATGGGAAGAGATATAAATGGTACAAAATAATACATAAGAAAAAATACTATAGCAACTCACATAAGAACATAAACAATACAAAAATTATTCAAGTAAAGACACGGTATTAATAATAAAAACCCTTGAAATGAAAACAAAAATTACTGAATACCCTCAGCTATAACTATGAGAAATGGCTATATATTTTCGGTACCTTGCTAGATTTTAAGAAGGTTTTTATTAAGGATTATTTATAAAATGTATTAATTTATTTGCTGGTATCGGAGGATTCTATATTGGATTAAAAAGAAATAATATGGTATGCGTCTTTGCATCGGAAATAAATGTGCAAGAGAAATATACACAGCTAATCACTCCATCACCCTTTCTCATTTGACGAAAAGATACCTTTGGAGATAATTATAGAAAAATGGAGATTATTTCATCAAGCTCAGTAGACAAATTCGTATGAAATAAGAAAATAGAAAAGATAAAAGGGAAAGATTGCCCACCAAAAAATAACAATGGTAGCCAGGGTGGGACTCGAACCCACAAGTCTATACAGACGGAGGATTTTGAATCCTCTGCGTTTACCATTCCACCACCCAGCCAATGCAAAGTATAGTATCATAGCACTATGGATTGTCAAGTAAATAAAAATTGCGTGAAAAAGATAGTAAAAAAGAAAAAGATGTGATATCAGAATATCCATGAATAAAGAAACAATCCACTATGAAGATATTATTATTTTAGTGAGCCCTAAAGGGATTCGCCATACAAGAAAAGTAGAAGAAGGTATAGAATTCCATAGTAAAGATGGAGCAATTTTAGGAGAAGATATATTACAGGCAGGCTATGGTAATGAAGTACGTAGTAAGAAGGGAATATATTACCTTATACAACGTCCATCTCTAGTAGATATTCTGTATTCTTTAAAAAGACAAACTCAAATAATATACCCAAAAGATATCGCTTATATATGCTTGCGCCTTGGTGTTGGTAATGGAAGAAGAATAATAGAAGCTGGGTCAGGTTCTGGTGGTTTAACAGTAGCAATGTCGTATATAACGGGAACACATGGGCATATTTATACATACGAAGCAAGAGAAGAATTTTATAATTTATGTAAACGAAATCTAGAATGGGCCTCTCTTGGCCATAATGTTACGCAATACCACAGAAATATAGAAGAAGGATTCTTTGAAAAAGACGTTGATGGAGTGTTTTTAGACCTACGTAATCCATGGGATTACCTCACTATTGCTTCGAATGCTCTTATTCCTGGTGGCATTATCGCCTTTCTTCTGCCTACAGTAAACCAGGTAAGCACTCTTCTAGAGCACATGGAAGGAAATACTTTTGTGGATATAGAAATTGAAGAACTTTTTATTAGAAAATGGAAAGCTATTCCAGATAGATTACGCCCTTTCGATAGAATGGTTGCTCACACATCTTTTCTTGTCTTTGCAAAACAACATAAAAATTACTCTATGTGGGCTAAAAATAAGCCTCAGGGAACAAGAGAAAGAAAACAAAAACTAGCACAAGAAGAAAGAATACGTAGTAACAATACCTCGCAGGATAAAACCATAGACTAAACAAACACTTCTTGTGTTCGTAATATGAAATAATATCTACTGGTGAAAAACGACTAAAAAATATATAAAAGAATTCCAATATCCACTTTTTCTTTCGTATATAAGAACGAGGTAATCGTATCCAAGAAGAACCTTACCACAGCTATTCAATACGAAAAAATATTCTTATAAAAAGTGAATATATACTATCTTGGCAATCTCTATAAAATCAGTTTTATATAAGTGTATATATTTCGAGCACAACGTAGTAGGATTATATATCTAACCTATTTGCTTCGCAATACATTGCGTATTCACAATTTTTTACTATCTATTGCCACTCTGTGCTACTTTACCAAAACAATTTTAATACACCTATTTCCAAATAATAATTTGCTGTTGTGGTATACTACACATTAAGGCTACATCTGTTTATAGTTACTGTAATATGAATAAGAATTAATGAATATATATCTTCTCTCACAACAAATAATGACGTTTATTTCTTATACTCGAGTAGTGATTTTTTTGATATTTTGTTGCGTATATAAAAATATTATGATATGTTCACTCAATGTATGACACGGAGGTGTGTTTATGGAAGCAATCTCAAATAGAGATCCCCTCATAGCTCAAATGATCCAAGAAGAAGAAGACAGACAAATACACAGTTTAGAGATGATAGCTTCTGAAAATTTTGTATCATCCGCTGTACGAGCTGCACAAGGGAGTATTCTAACACACAAATATGCAGAAGGATACCCTCATCACCGTTATTACTGTGGCTGTGAAAAAGTAGATGAGATAGAAGATCTTGCTATAGCCCGTGCAAGAGATCTCTTCTCTGCAGAATATGCGAATGTACAACCACATTCTGGTAGCCAAGCTAATATGGCTGTGTACTTTGCTTTTGCAAAACCAGGAGACACAATTCTTGCTATGGATCTTTCTCACGGAGGGCATTTAACCCATGGAAGCCCTGTAAGTTTTTCTGGAAAACTGTATAATTTTGTCTCTTATGGTGTTTCTAAAGAAACATTTCTTATTGATTATGACTCTGTGAGAACACTTGCGCATAAACATAAACCCAAAATTATTTTAGCAGGGGCCAGCGCATATTCGCGAGATATTAATTTTGCTCTTTTTAGAGAAATTGCAGATGAAGTGGGGGCTATTCTCTTCGTAGATATGGCCCATGTAGCTGGTTTAGTTGCAACAGGGCTACATTCTTCCCCCATTGCACATGCACACGTAGTGAGCACAACAACACATAAAACTCTACGCGGAGCGCGAGGAGGAATGATTCTTGCCAAAAAAGAATATGAACAAGCTATAAATAATGCTGTTTTTCCAGAAATGCAAGGGGGGCCACTTCTTCATGCAATAGCAGCCAAAGCTATTTGTTTTCAAGAAGCCCTTCAGCCCTCATTTACAGCATATCAGAAGCAAGTTATCGATAATGCAAAACATCTTTCAAAATTATTACAAAATGCTGGTTTTAGCATACTTACAGGCGGAACAGACAACCATCTTATTCTTATCGATTTAACATGCAAACGTCTCACAGGGACACGTGTTGCAGATGCTCTAGAAAAGGCAGGAATAGCCAGTAATAAAAATGCTATCCCTTTTGATACCCTTCCTCCAAAGATTACTTCTGGTTTACGTCTAGGTACACCAGCATTAACAACACGAGGTATGAAAGAGCCAGAGATGGAAAGAATTGCTTCTTGGATTGTAGATATTGTTCAAGACGTTGATAATGAAAAGAAGATATCGTTAATAGGGAAAGAAATCCGCTTATTTGCAGCAAAATATCCATTATTTGCATGGTAATTAGTGTGAATCACGAAGCATATTTAGCAAAAGCATATGAAGTAGCAACACATTCAAATTGTGCCCGCAGGCAAGTTGGTGCTTTGGCTGTATATAATGATATTATTATTGCTTATGGCCACAATTCGACAGTGCTTAGGGAAGAGAGTTGCGATTCCACCACAACGTGTATTCGTAATGGTATAGCCTCAGGGCGCGATTTAGATATATGCTGGGCACTGCATGCTGAGCAAAATATGCTTTTATATGCTTTGTCTCAACATGTATCGTTAGAACAAAGTACCGTCTACTGTACAACAGAACCGTGTTCAACATGTATGAAGCTTCTTCTTGGTGCTAAAGTCTCTGCTATTTATTATTCAGAGGAATACAATTCTCCCTTCACAAAAACACTTCTTGCAGCACAAGTACATCAAGACACAACATTTATTTTTCAATATATTCCATACTATAATTAAATATTGTTATTATTCTTTTATAAAACATATTCTCTTCCAAATTCTAATATGAAAAAAATACTGACACTCATCCAGTACCTGTTACACCATACTTTCCAAGTATATATAATTATATCTATTCTAAGTACTCTGTACAAAAAGCGCTGTATCGATCTATTTTTCGCAGTACAGTATACTTTCCTCCAAAAAAATAGGGACTAGTTCCTTCTTATTACAGAGAATCTATTTTTACAAAGAATTTACCAATATACTTTTCATTATGCAAAATGCCAATAATAACGTGCACCGTAATGCTATAGTGAGACGAGCAGTATACTTGTTTATGCTATAAGTAATAAATTGTTATAAAAGGGAGGAATATTTTCTTATTTTTCTAAGGGGAGTTTCTGTGCATTCCATCCATTTATTCCATCTTTCATATGCTCTACACTTGTAAAACCCATAGATTTCATAGTATTTGTTGCAACAGCACTTCTTTTCCCACTTACACAATATATAATATATTTTTTATCTCTTGGTAATTTGTCAATTTGCTCAGCAAAATCACTTTGTTTTATGTCAATATTAATAGCACCCTGTAAATGCCCAGATTCAAGCTCTTTAGCGGTACGTACATCAACCACCATATATTCTGGATCAAGAATCTTCAATGCAGCTTCCTGAATTGTAATATCTTCTGGCAATGAAGATATCTCTTCTTTCTTTATAAGAAAAGAATAACCCATCATAAAAAGAGAACCTATAGCAACGAGAGCAAGAGTAAAAAGAGTTCTTCTTGTGAACATTTATAGCTCCTTATCCGTAAAAAATGAACATATTCCATCTTGTACATTAATAGTATTTGGGAAAGATAACATTTTCATATATATAACAGCGCCGGCACTTCTCACGCCCGCCTTACAATATACCACATATTCTTTATTTTTATCAAGAGCCTTCAAATCCCGAAAAAATGTGTCAGAATAATAATCTATATGAATAGAATTAGGAATGTGATATTCTTCCCACTCCTCTTCTGTTCTCACATCTAAAAGAATAGTATTTTCTTTATTTATAAAGCTATGTAACTCTTTTGCAAGAATATTATTCCTCATAAAAGGCATTGCTGCTCTTGCAAGATAATATTTGAACTGAAACATTATAAATAACTCCTTTTACAACAATTTTTATACACTACTTTCCAAAAAAGAATGCTCCAAAGAACGTATTCTTTACATAATAAGCAAATAATGCTTAACATACATATTCTATTTTTAAGAACAATAAAAATATATAGTATTTTCTTGTATCATATAGAGAAAACATTTTCTTTATTTCATGATGATGGTGCTTTCATTAATAAGACATTAAGAAAAATCCCATTAAAAAAAACAATGCCTAACAACCAATATGTCAAGCAACAAAAAAACAAAACACCATAAATAAAGAACAGCAAAGAATACTCTTTCTCTGTTCTTGCAAGAGAATATAAAATATGTTCTAATATAAGATACATAGTAGTTATGGTTCCATCTACACTATATTATAAAGGTTCTTATATATAATGCAAACAGAAAGAAAGGAACGTTACGCCATCGTAAAATCTTTGCTTGAAAATAATGAACTATCTCTTACTCCTATTTCTCAAGCATTATTACAACTTCTCACATTTTCTATGCAAACATGGAGCAAGAAAAATACAACACTTCTTGCAATGCAATGCGGGTCTGGCATTTTTCTACACACTCTTTTACAAAATGCCTTCACTGTCCATATTATTGAACCCTTAAAAGAAGTACGGGCAAAATTAGAAGATAAAGATACATTCGTACACATTTATGGGCATTCCCTAACTCATGTAAATGCAGATAATAATAGTTTTGATTATACTGTCATCCTCTACCCATCGTTTTATATAAATAATATAACAGATATTATTTCAGAGGCAATACGTGTGACGAGCAGAAGTATCTTATTACTCAATTTAAACCTTTTCTCTTTAGATTATCTTCTTTCATATAGTAGAAAAGACATATATTATAATTTATCTTGGAAAAACCCCTATACTCTCTACAAAAAAATATCTTCCCTGTACCCCAATACGTCACTTTCTTTTACTTCTATTGGAAATTTACCCCTATTACACAAGAAAAAAACGTTGTTTTCTCCAATAGTTAACCCATTTCCTTTTGCAACATTAATGGCATTTCGTATAGATATTCCCCCATATACTTCGTATACCCCCCTTTTATTACCAATAAAAGAGTTTCCCTCCCCAGTATATAAAATATCTGCAATAGAAGAGTAATATTATTCATATCGTATAAAAGGATCTCACCATGGTACAGAAAATAAAAGGCTTTGCAGATCTCCTAGAAAAAGAAACCGCATTATTTACAATATTAGAAGAAAAAGCACGAGATATTTTCTCACTATATAATTATAAAGAAATACGTACTCCACTCGTAGAATTTACAGAATTGTTCTCACGAAGTATAGGCGCCTCTACCGACATTATCCAAAAAGAAATGTATACTTTTATGGATAAAAAAAATCGCGGTATCACACTTCGTCCAGAAGCAACGGCAGGAAGTATACGTGCATATATCGACAGTGGCCGTCAAGGCCCATCTAAATTCTTTACATTTGGACCAATGTTTCGGTATGAACGACCTCAAAAAGGAAGGATGAGACAATTTCACCAAATAAACGTTGAATGTATAGGATACGAAGAAAGTTATATTGACGCAGAAATGATATCAATGCTTTTACATTTTTTAAACGCACTTGCTATAAAAGATACAACATTATTGCTCAATTCTTTAGGATGTTCTTGCTGTCGCCCAGAATATAAGAGAGTTCTTATCTCTTATTTGAAAAAAGAAGAAAAGCAACTTTGCACAACATGTCAGGAAAGAATGGAAATAAACCCATTACGCACACTAGATTGCAAAATAGAGGAATGTATAGAACGCACAAAAGATACTCCAATAATGTTAGATTATCTTTGTGCACCATGTTTGGAGCATTTCCTATCTGTAAAATCATTTTTAGACCTTTTTCAACTCTCCTACACTATAGAACCAAGGCTTGTGCGTGGGCTTGATTACTATATTAGAACTACGTTTGAAGTAGTATCAAATAACATTGGTTCACAATCCTCTATAGCTGGAGGTGGTAGATATGATGGCCTTATAAAACAGCTCGGCGGGAAAGATCTTTCTGGAATTGGTTTTGCTCTTGGCATGGAACGTTTAGCTCTATTATTACATAGCCCTTCCCAAGCACTAAACAATTACTATATAGCTGTATTATGTGAATCAGCCTTAGAAAAAGCATCTATTCTTGCAAATACACTTCGCAAACACAATTATAGTGTATTTTTTGAGCATACCGTAAAAAACATGAAAAAACACCTCAAACAAGCCCTCTCTCATGCAGAATCTTGCATTTTTATGGGGGAACATGAAATAGAAAATACCATCTACACCGTGAAAAATTTCCAAAAAGAAGAGCAGAAAGAATATACTCTAGGAGACATATTGGAACAAAAGCACCTATAATATTCATAATTACATGACACACTATAAAAGCGCACATAATGCACAAAAAACGTAGTATAATTTATACCATAGAGCTATATCCCCTTAAATAACTCAATGTAATACAAAACAGCATCTAAAAGATGAAGAATATAAACAAGAAATAAAAAAGCTTTTCTTGAAAAAAAAATAGGAGCAGTTTAGAATGGTAGCTTGCTTTATCTTCAATAAAAGAAACTTACATATGCAATATACTCTATGTGAATTGACTATTCTAACAAATACACGTTACTAATATTGGCCTGTAACACAATATGCTTCACTATTACAATGAACATAACTATATTACAGTTTGCTACATAGAAAAGGATATACCATGACGAGAGAAATACGGATAGAAGGTGCCAAACAAAATAATTTAAAAGATATTTCACTATCTATCCCCCACGATCAACTTATTATCATCTGTGGTCCCTCTGGTTCTGGAAAATCCACACTTGCATTTGATATTATCTATGCTGAAGGCCAAAGACGTTATGTGGAATCACTCTCCGCCTATGCAAGACAATTTTTAGATAAAATGGAAAAACCCCTTGTTGACAAAATTGATGGTCTCTCTCCAGCAATTTCTCTAGAACAACAAACAATTATGAGAAATCCTCGTTCAACTGTCGCCACAACAACAGAATTATACGATTTCTTACGTGTTTTTTATGCGAGGCTCGGTATTGCACATTGTCCAGAATGCGGCAAAGCAATAGAAAGTTTATCCATTGATGAAATGGTAAATGAAATTATGCTTGCAGAAGAAGGAAGCAAATATATTCTTCTTGCCCCCATCGTATTGTACCAAAAAGGATCGCATCAAGAAATAATAAAACGCATACAACGTTCAGGCTTTGTTCGAATACGCTTAAATGGAGATATTGTAGCAATAGAAGATGTTCAGGAATTAGACAAGAACAAAAAACACTGTATCGATATTGTTGTGGACCGTATTGTTATTAAAGATGACATGCGCTCAAGAGTAGCATCTTCCATTGAAACCGTACTTAAAGAAGGTAATGGCACTCTTATTGTGCACGATGTAGATACTAACAAAGACCGCTTATTCTCAACATCGGCTAGCTGTGTAGATTGCAAAATAAGCCTTCCCAATATAACACCACAGCTTTTCTCTTTTAATAGCCCACAGGGTGCTTGTCCAACTTGCCTTGGAATAGGCTTAGTAGAGCAATTTACAACAGACTTACTCGTTCCGAATAAAACAAAAAGCATCTCTTCTGGAGCCATTCTCCCTCTTCGTATTATTAAGTTAACAGAAGAACAAAATAACTCTTTAGAAGATTTTTTGAGAAGACATAACATAACAAGAAATACTCCTTTTAATGAGTGGAGTGAAGAAATAACACAACGCTTTTTTCATGGAGATAAAAAAGGTAAAAAAGGCTTTTTAGGCCTTATTCCTCTTTTAGAAAAAGAATTTCGCTCTCGCAATAAATTAGGTGAATTCTTATCTATTTATCAATCAGAAAGTACCTGCCCAGATTGCAATGGTGCTCGGCTTCGAAAGGAAGCGCTCTCTATCACAATACAAGGACTTTCCTTATATCATTTCACAAGACTTTCTATCTCCAAAGCCATTACATGGTTTTCAGAACTATCTTTTACAGGAAGACACTCTCTTATAGCCGAGCCTTTAGTAAAAGAAATAGAGCAACGACTTGCATTTATGTCTAACGTTGGTTTGGAATATCTTACACTAGATAGAACAATGACAACACTTTCTGGAGGAGAAGCTCAACGTATTAGGCTTGCCTCACAACTTGGTTCAGGCCTTGTAGGAGTTACTTATGTTCTCGATGAACCCTCTATAGGATTGCACCCAAAGGACAATGACAGACTTATAGCAACACTACGCGACTTACAAAAGAAAGGTAATACTGTTATTGTGGTGGAACACGATGAATCGACTATTAGGGAATCGGACTACATAATAGAAATGGGTCCTCATTCGGGCCTTCTTGGAGGAGAATTAATATATTCTGGCTCAACTAAAGAATTCTTACATTCTAGCACAAGCTTAACAGCGCAATATCTTCGAGGTGAACGTTCTATAGCAATTCCAGAAAAAAGAAGACTTCCAGAAAAATGGATTCTTGCAAAAAATATTCAAACGCATAATATTCAAACAATGGATTGCGAAATTCCACTTGGATTATTAATTTGTGCAACAGGCGTTTCTGGGTCTGGTAAAAGCTCGTTAGTTGTTGATACCCTATATAAAAATATAGCACTTAAATTGGGTTTAAAGGTTGATATGCCTGGTTTATTAGATTCAATAGAGGGTTTGGAAGAAATTGAGAAAATTGTATTAATAGACCAAAGCCCAATAGGAAGAACGCCTCGATCAAATCCAGCAACATATACAAAAATTTTTGATGAAATACGCACTGTTTTTTCACTGACACCACAAGCACGTAAAATGGGATATGGAATAGGAAGATTTAGTTTTAATGTAGCAGAAGGCAGATGTGGTGTATGTAATGGTGAAGGAGAATTAACAGTAGAAATGCATTTTTTGCCAGATATCCACGTACCATGTGATATTTGTGAAGGCAAACGATATAATAAAGAAACGTTATCTGTCGAATATAAAGGGAAAAATATTGCAGATGTTCTTTCTATGACTGTGAGTGAAGCTTGTGAATTCTTTCAAAATTATCCCAATATAGAAAGAAGGCTCCGTGTATTAGAAGAAGTTGGCTTAGGATATATTCATTTAGGACAATCTGCAACAACACTTTCTGGTGGAGAAGCCCAAAGAATAAAAATATCCAAAGAACTTGGCAAAAAACGTCTCCCAAAAACATTATATATATTAGACGAACCAACAACAGGACTTCACATGCACGAAATAGGTAAACTAATACACGTTTTACATACCTTAGTAAATTATGGAGCAACAGTACTTGTTATAGAACATAATACAGATGTTATTATGGCTTCTGATTATATTTTAGATTTAGGCCCTGGAGGTGGAGAATATGGAGGAAAAATTATAGCCAAGGGAAGTCCTGAAGAAATTATGGCAAATCCAGAGTCTACAACAGGTTTTTTTCTTACAAAAGAAATGAATACACGAAGAAAAAAACAGGCAAAATAAAAATTCTGAATTTCTTTATTTCAAAGATATCTTGTTATCTAAATATTATTAGTTTAGTAGTACTAGTAAATTATAACAATACCCTTACTATATACAATATACTATATCTGTCTTATTTTTTATTAATTTTATACTATTATTTTGTAATAAATTTTTATAAAACCATTTCAATAACAGTCATATTCATATAATTGCGATTATATTTGTACGATATGCTTTCCCCAATATATTTCTATCAAAATATCAATCTCAATACAGTATCTTCTTAAGAAAATACTGTATTGAATAAGAAAAATACTTTTATCAATAATAGATATTAGCAATAACAATATAATTCCCACTTGAGTATATAACACTGACATTTCTTTATACTATTATAGTCTTTTCCCAAAATAGATTTGAAGGCTTCATACCATCTACATTCATATAATACTGCCATATAAACATAATAGATAAAAGCCTATTTCATATTACACTATTTTATAAATATACTATAACAATAATGACACATCACAATTATATCTCGATATTTTTGCTATTTCTCTTTTTAAAACAAAAAGATAAAGAATATCAGAATATTATTCCTATATAAAATAACAATATTTAATAACTAAGATAATAGTATACTACTGTTGTTATAAAGAAAAAAGAGTACAAATAGCTTTTTTATTTTCCATAAAACTCTTTCTACCTTCTGTAAATAATAGTTCTATATCCTCTTTTTGATGAACAAAAAAATCAATTTTATGCTCAAATACCTTAGAAATATGTAAATACTCTATATATGAATTTCTACATAATGATTTTGTAATTTGTACGGTAGAACTAGAAACAGTATCCATAATAATATTAATTAATTTATAAAAATCCATTTTATTAAGCATTTTCTCAAAAGCAGTTTGAGCATATTTTCCAACACCAATATTAAGTATTTTACAGCGTTCTCCTCTATATACTCTCTGCATACATTCTACAGCAAAAAGCGAAGGATTATTGGCATAATATCCACCATCAATAGCATCAAAACAATAGCCATTACCTTCTATATGTACTTTATCAAATATTGGGTATGCCGCACAAGAAGCAGATATTCCTTCAACAAGAGAAGCCCCAAAACCGGGAATAAAAAGTTGTTTATCTTCCCCAGCAAATTCAGCATCTGTATAAAATATTCTTGGCTGCTTATCGTTAAAATCTGTTGCAAACAAAGTGAGATTTTTAGAAATATAATCAAAAGGATATTCAGCAAAAACCTCATATAAAGCGTCTTTAAGTGCCTTTGTTCTTTTTTTTGAAAAAAATTGTGGAGCTACTTTTCCAGCATCTGGATAAAATAAAATTGAGGGCAATTTTGTATAATAAAACATGTATATTTCTTCAATAGACATGTTATTTGCTAAAGCGGTAGCAATAATAGAACCCGTGCTAGTGCCAAAAAATATAGTAAAAAAATCAGAGAGCTTTCCATAACCACACTCTGTCTTAAACATATTTTCAATTTCGTACAGAACACCCAGTGTATAAATACCCTTTCCACCACCACCATTAAGAACAAGTACGTTTTTCATATATAGTCACTATATAATATTCACAATTATTTTACTATAAGGAATAACACAATATTTAAAAAAGATGCAATATTCCAAGGTCTATGTGATATACTCACATAGACAGTGTATTACCTTCACATTATTTATCTAACAACGCTTGCAGTTCTTCTGGTTCACATGGTAAAGGAGATTCAAAACAAATACCACACATAGCATTTTGGAACCAAACGACATTAGCACTTAGGCCTTCAAGAAGGTCTTTATATTTTTCTGGAACATTTCTAAATGTAATAGTAGTACCTATAACAATAGGCAATTTTGCCATATCTGTAGGCAATTTTACCATTATCCCACCGCAACTTAGGTTAATAATTGCACAGGAAATAATTTTTCCGCACACTTCTATTGTAATATAATTTATTCTTTTTGATATCAATCTAACACGACGACGATTATCATTTTTTTCGAGAGCCATAATAACATACCTCTTTTATACTGTATAAAGAACAATCCAATCTGTTCCCTTAAGGCGCTTTTCTAGTAGAATATACAGAATCTAAACGTTTTCTTCCATATTGCTTTAAAATGGTATCAACACTGTTTTGAGTATTTCTTTCAACAAGCAAAAGCTCTATTTCTGGTGTAAGATTAAGCGTATAACTATGCCCAGCAAGTATTTTACCATCTCCAAGTGCAACAACACGAAGAGAAACAATAATATCCTTTTCTCCAATAAAGTATGTTCCTACCAAAACAGCCTCGGCATCATACTCATTCAACAAAAGATTTTCTAACTCTGTAGTAAGCATAAAAGCAGAACCTTCGCGAGAAAGGGTGAGACCTTTTCCAAGTTTTGTATCTAAAACATAAAAACCTTTTTGTGCAAGGACAATAGCGACCTGATCAGTAATAAGTTTTGCTAAAGGGTTCGATCTAGTGTAATTACTTTCATCAACAAGAGATGTAATAAGTAGTGGACTGGTAGAGCCTAATTTATCTTTTAAAATACTCACCATTACATCGGCTGCCTTTCTACTTTCGGATACGACAGTAGCTTCAGCATCACCGGAAAGAAAGGACAAAATACACAATGCAATGAATACTTTGCCTAATATAAAATGATACATAGCCATATATTTCTCCTATTTTCCTGTAATAGAAATTCTTCGCGCAGCGGTATTCCTTACAGGAAGCACAGAATCTATATTTGTTATATATAATGTAGCGCTGTTATTTGTAACAACAAATGCGTCCGCTACGTGCATAACATAGTGATTCTGTGAAACAATATTTGCTGTAAACAAAATATTCCATTTTTTCATCATACTTACAGCTGGCGCTACCTCTATTCCATAAGAAATTACAATTGCATTATTTCTTTTTTCCGGTGCCACATGGTACCCTCTAGAAACCAATTCGGTTTTCAATCTTTTTTCAAAGTTTTCAAAGAAAACGCCCTTTTGTATACCTGTGTTATATGTCTCTATCCAAATAGGACGATCTTTCAAATCTTCTCTCTCATGAATACTTTTCATAGATGCTTTTATAACTCTTTTAACCATCTTATCCCAATAACTTTCACTATAAATAAGCCCACCAGAGTGACTAAATGTATGTTTTAACAACTTTTCTTCAAACAATAATTTGGGGCTCTTTTCCTGTACGTTGCGATCTTGTTTAAGCATAGCTATCGATTCAAGTATTTTAGAATCATTTGCATAAGCAATTGTCGAAAATAATACTGTTATAGCGAGAACAAAATGTAATACCCTCATACAATACCCCCATAATAAAAATGAATATCTTTCAATAGTAATTCCCTATCTCAATTGCCTATCGACACTCCACAGAATAAACTTTATACTGATAAAAAATGCATTCCATAGTCGTGGCACACAACATGCAATTCTCTGGGGAAATACCGCACATGGGAGCATATAATGGCTAGGATAGTTCTACACACAGTAATTTTCTGTATACTTCTCTTTTCCTATACTATGGGCTACGCAAAGAAGATAGATATTGGTTTTGATAGAGATTTTCCTCCATTTTCTTTTGAAGACTCTCGAGGAGAACCAACAGGTTTTGAAATAGATATTATACAAGCCATTCTAAAAGGCACAGGCTATACTATTCAATTTAAACCTTCATTGTGGGAAAAACTTCAATTAGATTTATCTGAAGGAGCTGTACAAGTTGGTCTTGGCTTTATAAAAAGCCCAAATAGCACAAAATTATTCCTTTTTCCTTCACAAACATATTATACAGCAACATATAGAATGTTTACTAAAGTGAAAGACAGAGTACCAAATATCTCTTGGTTACGAGGTAAATTTATTTCTGTTAAACGCAATTCTTTTGCAGAAAGTTTATTATTAGAGTTTCAAGATATGCGAATAAAAGCATTTCCTACAGATGTAGAAGCGCTACGTGCATTATATGATGAACAAACTCAAGGCTATGTAGGCCTAGATACAGCAACACGTTGGTATATAAGAAAAGCTCTTTTTCAAGGGATTATCGCCTCTGGCTATCCATTAAAGAATCTTGATTTATATTATGCTATCAATAAACGATCCCCAGAATTAGTGTCTCTTATAGATAAAGGTTTTACAAGAATAAAACAAAATGGTGAATACGATAGACTCTATAGAAAATGGTTCGTTGAAGAACTTACTCAGGAAGAAATAGCATTTATGAAAGAAAAGGCTCAAGAAGCTGCAAATTTTTCTCTTTCACAGTATAGTAAAAAGCCAGTTGCATGTGCACTATTAACATATAGTGGCTCTATTTATACTGGAATAGCGGTGGAATCTCTTACTCCTGCCAACAGCATCTCTTCCACACAAGCAGCATTAGCAAAAGCAGGAGAGAATATGGATACAGAAATACGGGCATTCATTATAGCAACACCAAAAGGCAAAGCAGTTGAACCCTCGCAAAGAGATATCCATTTTCTTTCAGAATATGGTGAAGGAATTCTTGCTATTATACCCACTGTGGACGGTAAACTTATAGAGAAAACACTAGGACAACTCTCAAATATCAATATAATACAGCCTAATAAAAACCTAAAAAAAGACTAGTTATTCTTTAAAGACAATTAAACATCACTATATTAGAACAATATAGATAGAAAAGAGATACCATATCTTAATCTTAAAAATAGGATGTTCTTACAGGAAATACCTCTATTCTATCAATAAAGAACACAACATCACTATAAATTATATATTTTTTAAAAAAGATATTTACTATAGCCTCTCTTTATTAAGAAAAATAAGGATAGTTGAGTAGCATCCACATATTTTGGTATATAATCGCATCCCCAAGAAGGTAGTACAAGGCAACATTTACCATTGCACTCATAGCCAAAGTACTACTATGGAGAAAATATACCCCTATAATACAATACTTTATTTAATAAAGAACAGCAAAAAGGCATTCCTATTCACTATATAGTTATATACCAAGGAATAAGAAACAAAAGACTTTTTAATAGGAAGAATAATGGTAGTTGCGGGCAGGATTGAACTGCCGACCCCTTCCATGTCAAGGAAGTGCTCTCCCACTGAGCCACGCAACTATATAGCGGGATCCTACAATATCTACATAAGAAAATCAAGATCTTTATAAAAAAATATCAACGTACCATAATCTTATTTTCTAAAATGACGATTATAGAGGAAAGTATTATTCCTTTAGGAAAGAAAATGAAGAAATTAGGAAATGTACCAACAAATATAGCTCAAAGTACCTCAGCAAGTATCTCTACAACAGAAGAGGCTAGCCCACCGACAAGAGGTCGTTTACAACATAGAACAGTCACAGTAAGAACTCTCACTGGAAGAATGCCTGCACTACAAAGATCTTTATCTGAATCAAACGTACAGAAAAGAGATTTCCATGAAGAGTCCAATCCTCATGCAAGAAGTATGAGTCCTTATAAAAAATTACCACCATCTCCTCCTCCAAAACCAGCAAAAGACACAAATATGAGACCTGACGGTAATCGCACTAGAGGACTCTCTCAAGAAAGATTAGATTTACAAAAAAAACTCGAAAGTATTTTTGCACAGGGTCCACAAAAAGCAACTACGAATAAAAAACCTCAAAAAAATGAAAGCTCTTCTGTAAACACAGATGAGAACACAGTGCCTACTACACAAACGACAACTCCAGAACCTTCTGCAGAACATACTCCATTGCCAACTATAATTAATAGTACTCCTACCACACACGGTATGGTACCACCACCTCCTCCTCCACTCCCTCCTATACAGACAACACCTGTAGTACGAACATTTGCAAAAGTAGTAATACCAAAGAATTCACATCCTGAAAGATCTAGTCCTTCTATGCCAAAAGGACCACAAGTAGACCTTGCCTCACAAATTGCCAATACAGCTAAAAAACAACTAGAAAAAATGAAAATGAAAAAAAATGAACAAGCAAAAACACAAGAAAACACTGTAACAAGCACACAAGAAGATATCCCAAAAGCATCTGAAAAGAATAACAGTAGGGGACCAAAACCACCTGTAGCCAATAAACCAAGTTGGTTACAAAGAGGAAACAAACCTAACGATGACAGTTCAAGCGAAGAAGATGCACGGTTATAATACAGTATATAAAATAATATAGGAGAATATAATACCGCTCTTGTACTATTTTATATTGCATTACTATATATTGCCTTGGACTATATAATTTTCTTTTATTATTTCTACAAAAAATCTCCAAAAAATATCTTTTCCTTATAAAAATTAAAAAAACAATATCTTGCCCCTCTATAAGACGCACCTATCCTTCCACTCTATAAAATCATCTTCTGCCCTTTTTGCATAAAGCTGCCTTCTTTCTCTTTTTTTATAGAATTCATGAAGATCTGGCATTAGTCCAAAGGTAACATTAGAAGGCTGGAAATTCTTAACTGGTCTCTGCACATGTGCTAGCAATGCACCTATAGGAGTTGTTTCTGGCGGTGCAGAAAGAACACGGCCCTGTATCTTATTAGCTAAATATAATCCAAGCCATAAACCAGTAGCAGCGGATTCTAAATAACCCTCTACACCTATCATTTGTCCTATACAATATATGCTTTCATCTTTCTTAAGCGATAATTCCTTAGTAAGCACACGAGGACTATTAAGATACGTATTTCTGTGAATACTTCCGTATCGTATAAATTCTACGTTCTTAAGAGCAGGAATTAATCTAAATATCCTATCTTGTTCTTTATACACAAGCCTTGTTTGAAAACCCACAAGATTACATGCTGTTTTATTATGATCCTCAAGTCGCAATTGTAATACGGCAAATGGCCTTTTATTTGTTTTACTATCTATAATGCCAACAGGCTTCAAACACCCAAATAATAACGTTTTCTCTCCTCTTTCTGCCAATGCTTCAATGGGCATACACCCTTCAAAATGCAAGGCTTTTTCTGCATTATGTGTAGGGATACTTTCTCCAGAAATCAATTCCCTATAAAATATTATGTATTCTTCTTTTGTAAGAGGACAATTGATATATTCACCCTCTTCATCCTCCTTCTGATACCTTGAAGCCCAAAAGGCATTATCCATATCAATGGAATCCTTCACCACAATAGGAGCAATAGCATCATAAAAATAAAGGTCTTTTTCCTCTATAATATTCAAAAGTGACTCTGTAAGAGAGTGTGAACTAAGAGGTCCTGTAGCAAGAATAATATAATTAAATAGCTTTTTATACTCCTCTAATGAAATACATTCTTTGTGTTCTACCGTAATAAGTGGATTCTTTTTTATCTCATTAGTAATATAAGTACTAAATTGTTCTCTATCAACAGCAAGAGCCTTTCCAGCAGGAATACGATGTGCATCTGCAGCACGCATAACAAGGCTATCTAATACCCTCATATGTTCTTTTAATATACCAACAGCATTCTCCATTCCTGTCGCTCTAAAAGAATTGGAACACACCAATTCGGCAAAAAGATCTGTTGTATGAGCAGGTGTCGTAACAAGAGGTCTCATTTCAAGTAAATGAACAGGAATAGCATGTTTTGCAAGCATAAAAGCACATTCTACACCAGAAAGACCAGCTCCAACAATAAGAACAGGTTCTATTTTCATAATAAAACTCCATATGAAAAAAGCCCCCGAAGAGGCTTTTTAAAAGAGGACTAAAGGGCCTAGTACATTCCGCCCATTCCACCCATTCCACCCATACCACCACCTGGCATAGACACTTCTTTCTTATCATCCTGATTCTCAGCAATACCACATTCCGTTGTAAGAAGTAAAGAAGCAACTGATGTAGCATTTTGTAAAGCAATTCTGGTAACTTTTTTGGGATCAATAACACCAGCAAGTACAAGATCTTCATACACACCAGTAGCAGCATTGAAACCAAAAGCATCTTTACCAGAAAGCACTTTTTCAACAACAATAGAACCTTCTGCTCCAGCATTAGAAGCAATTTGTCTCATAGGCTCTTGTATGGCTCTGTGAATAATTTTAATACCAGCATCTTCATCGTCATCAAGACCCTTAAGAGCACTTAATATTCCAGATACACGAATATACGCAGTACCACCACCAGGCACAATACCTTCTTCAACAGCAGCACGAGTCGCATTAAGAGCATCTTCTACTCTATCTTTTTTCTCTTTCATCTCTGTTTCAGTAGCAGCACCCACATGGATAACAGCAACACCACCAACAAGCTTCGCTAAACGCTCTTGTAATTTCTCTTTATCGTAATCTGATGAAGAATCTTCAATCTGAACACGAATTTGAGCAACACGAGCTTTAATAGCATCCGTATTTCCAGCACCATCAACAATAGTAGTATTTTCTTTGTCCACAACAACACGTTTTGCTGTACCAAGAGAAGACAATTCAACACTTTCTAATGAAAGACCCATATCTTCAGAAACAACTTGTGCACCTGTAAGAGTTGCAATATCTTCTAACATAGCCTTTCTTCTATCACCGAAACCTGGTGCTTTAACAGCAACAACTTGAAGAGCTCCACGAAGTCTATTTACCACTAAAGTAGCAAGAGCTTCTCCATCAATATCTTCTGCAATAATAAGAAGAGGTCTATTAAGCTTAACAATTTGTTCAAGTATTGGAAGCAAATCCTTCATAGAAGATATTTTCTTTTCATTGCAAAGAATTAAAGGATTCTCCATCTCACAAACCATTTTTTCAGAATTAGTAACAAAATAAGGAGAAATATATCCACGATCAAACTGCATTCCCTCTACAACATCATGAGTCGTTTCAAGGCCTTTAGCTTCTTCTACAGTAATAACTCCCTCTTTACCAACTTTTTCCATTGCATCAGCAATAATATTCCCTATTTCAGCATCAGAATTAGCAGAAATAGTAGCAACCTGAGCAATTTCTTTTTGGTCACGAATTGGTTTTGCAAGCTTATCCAATTCCTTAACAAGAGCATCCACAGCTTTATCAATTCCTCTTTTTATAGCCATAGGATTTCTTCCAGCTGCTACAAGCTTTACACCTTCTCTGTAAATAGCTTGAGCAAGAACTGTAGCGGTTGTTGTACCATCTCCAGCAACATCATTGGTTTTAGAAGCAACTTCTTTAACCATCTGTGCACCCATATTTTCAAACTTATCTTCCAACTCTACCTCTTTTGCAACAGTAACACCATCTTTAGTGATAACTGGGGCACCGAAAGACTTTTCAATAAGAACATTTCTTCCTTTCGGGCCAAGAGTTACTTTCACGGCATTAGCCAGTTTATCCACACCCGTAAGAAGTTTTTCGCGCACTTTTGTCTCAAATAATATCTCTTTAGAAGCCATATTTTTTTCTCCCTTTATAATTTCTAATTACTTAACAATAGCGACAATATCATCTTCTCTCATAACAAGAAGCTCTTCACCATCAATTTTTACTTCAGTTCCAGCGTATTTGTTAAATAAAACAATGTCACCCTTTTTGACACATAGAGTAATACGTGTGCCATTATCCGCAACTTTTCCAGGCCCAACAGCAATAATTTCTCCCTTGGAAGGCTTCTCTTTTGCTGCATCAGGTATGTAAAGGCCAGAAGCAGTCTGTTTTTCAGACTCAAGTCGCTTCACAATAACACGATCTTGTGTTGGCTCTAGATTCATATATAAACTCCTTTTAGTATAATTTAAAAATAACGTAAACATTATTACCTAAATATGTGTCCAACGAAGGGTTACCAAAGAAAACCACACTCGTCCACATATTATCACTGAGAGAGACCATAAAATAGGGTCCTCTTAAGCTCCTCTGCCTCACAGCATACCATATCTATTTTTTTTTGCAAGTAGGCTAATGTAAATAATATGGACTTCATCTTTATCCCTTTATTCCCTACAACAAATGGAAGAATATAGTACTAAAAATACTGTTATCTTATTAAAAAAAATTTCTTCAACATACTTTTCGTAAAAGATATAAGAATATTCCAAACTCTATATTCTATCTCTTATCTTAATTATAACGTATCTAATGTCACTTTTACACGACACACACAGCTCATCCATCACAAGAAAAAAACTTATCGCAACATTGTTTCATACTATCTTCTTATAAAATAAAAATCGTCGCAAGTGCAAGAAATACGAAGAAACCCACACTATCTGTGAACATTGTGAGAAAAATACTCGATGCCTGTGCAGGATCTCTCCCACAATAACGCAAAATGAGTGGAATAGATGCCCCAACAAAAGAACCTAGTAGCATATCTAACATAAGAGACATACCAAAAACAAAAGAAAGAACCATACTCCCTTGCAAAATAAACAAAACACTAGAAGCCACACAAGCGATTGCAACACCGGCTGTTAACCCAACTTTACATTCTCTATATACGGCAAAAAAGGCCCTTCGTTTATCAAAATTCTCATTAGAAAGTTGCCGCAACATAACAGCAAGAGATTGCTGGCCTGTATTTCCAGACTGGTTCGCCACAATGGGCATTAAAACAGCCAAAATAGCCATTTGAGCAATACTTTCTTCAAAATGTAGTATAATGTATGCCGCAATACCTGAAGTAAAAAGGTTAAGACATAACCATGGCAATCTCCTTCTTACAGATTCACTCCATAAAGTATCCACAGTTTCATCAGAACCAGCTCCAACCATCCCAAGCATATTTTCATGTGCAGCTTCCTGGATAAAATCCATGACATCATCCTGAGTAACAGCACCAAGCAATCTTCCCTTGGCATCCACTACAGGAAGAGCCATAAAATTATACAATAACATTTGTCTGGCAACTTCTTTAGTCGAAAGTTCCAGTCTAAGAGTAATAACACGCTTATCTGAAAGTGCTTCTCGTAACTTTGTAGAAGCTTTCAATAATAACATATCACGCAAAGATAACACACCTATAAGTTCGTTCACCTTATTCACAACATAAGCATAATACGGTATTTCTTTCTCTTTTTGCATATCTCTATGAATTTGTTGTATTGCTTCTTGCATTGAAAGAGTATCTTTAAGAATAACAATTTCTGTATTCATAATACCACCTGCAGTGTTACTATCAAAAGTCATCAACTTCTTAATAGTTTCGGCTGATTCAGGCGATATCGAACGCAAAAGATACTGGACATGATCCTTATCTAGTGTATGTAACAAATCTGTTGCATCATCTGGAGCCATTCTAGCAACAAGCAAAACAGAACGCTCTAAACTAAGATACTGGAATATCTCCGATTGAACATGTTGATCTAATTCAACAAAACTTCTCTCTGCTACATTAGGAGAAAGACTTTCTAACATATCTATTTGCTCTTCAAGAGCAAGAGAATGTAAATACAAAGCTATTTCTTCTGGGTGATACGTATTCTCCACCTCTTCAATAGAAAGCCCTTCAATACTCTCTGATGAAATAATACGACTCTCTTTATTTGTAGGTATTTCCATAATTGCCACCAAGAATGAATAACTCCGCTCAATAGAATGCTTCAAGAAATATCACTAATATTCCCTTTTGTCTATTCTATACCAAAATTATTCTAATGCAAAAAGACTGACAGAAAAAGAAAACTACTTTTTACATTTTTGTTATGTTTCAGAAAATATCATAAGAATGTATATTTTAATTATAGAACAATAAAATACAAAATTTATACTATAATATATTGCAAAAAGTAAAAATATACTATATATAAAGTCCTATGTTGTACCACAATAGTAATTATAGAATAATGGTATACTTATTGCTTTTTCAAGAAAGAAGAAGACTTTCCAAATTACTTTACCAAAAAGAGAATATATCTATGTACACAATATCTTTACCTCATCAAACAGAAGAAGACTTTATATTTGAGGGAATATTGCTGGCCGAGGTAGACGATAGAGCCCTCGCATCTACAGCAAATTGGTGGCAATTAAGACTATTTCAATCTAATAAAGGCGAATTAATTTTTTCGTCAACATTTTGGCGAAATTACCCTAGAATTCAAGAACCACTTCATAGCATTCTATTTTTTCAAAAACTTGACGATATGTACGAACACCTTGTGGTTGGTTGCTATATGCCCTCGGCTATAGCAAATACACTGTTAGAAAAAGCAAAAAAGAAAATTGCACTATTAGAAAATCCAGTGCAACCATTAAAGCTCAATATTATAAATACACAAGAGTACATAGAAGAAGAAGACAATATTGAATATTATGACCCTATTTTTGTTGAAGAAGAAGATAACTCCGCTGCACTGTATAGATCATTAGATAGAATTACGAAAGAAGAACATGTAAGCTCTTATATATAAAGAATATAAATACCTTAAGAATCTCATTATAAAGTTTCCTAAAGTATTTATATTACTCTTTATATCCTGTATCCTCTCTCGTATTATCGAACATTGCACCTTGCTTTGCTAAAATATCACATCGCTCGTTAAGTTCGTTACCACTATGAGCTTTTACCCAATAAAAAGATACCTCATGCTTACATGTATATTTGTGCAATAATTCCCACAAATCCCTATTCTTTACAAATTTTTTATTACTTGTTTTCCAACCGTTACTATACCACCGCTCTAACCATCTC
Organism: Desulfovibrionaceae bacterium; assembly: GCA_051650105.1. Classification (GTDB taxonomy): domain Bacteria; phylum Desulfobacterota; class Desulfovibrionia; order Desulfovibrionales; family Desulfovibrionaceae; genus CAMWXW01. Next base: position 87,930 of record JBOFIJ010000006.1, on the reverse strand, counting down.
TGCTCTATTGCATTACAAACATACATAGAATCTGTATACACGTCCACAAGGGATTCCTCCTTTAAAACAGAAAGAGCCTCAATAACAGCATATATTTCCATTCTATTATTTGTCGTATGAGAAAAACCACCAAAAAATTCTTTATAATGTTCCTTATACTGTAAAACAACACCCCAACCCCCATTTCCAGGGTTACCAAGACAAGAACCATCTGTATATGCTATAACATGCTTTCGCATATACCCCCCACCAATAAATACTTATCGAACACTTATCTTATAAGAATAATAAAAAAAGAGAATAAAATCTCTTTTTTTATTTGCACACTATTCTGTTTTTGCAGAATTACCTGGAATTTGGAGATCTTCCACAGAAACACCGCTCATATCAATAACCCCATACATGGTGAAGAGCTTATCAGATACACCATTCACTCCTTCAAGACGAGCCAAAAATGTTTTTGCATTTCCTAATGTATTAAGTGCAATAGAGATATCACGAGTATATCCTCGTAGAGCTCTACTTTGTTTATCAATTGTGAATAACAGACTAGAGATATTTTTTAAAGTTTGAGCAGTGCCCGCAGAATTATTATTCATAATAGTTGCACGCAATTGTTTCATTTCCAACCGTAAAGACAATAAATTCTTCATTGTTGCATCATGAACTTTTAAATCTGGTACATAATGAAGCATTTGCATTCTTCGCATTCTTTGCTCTTTACCACGTATAGCAGATTTATCCTGCATTTGTGGATTATGTATACGAGGAGCCTCACCACAATCAACAAAATGAGAAGATAATGAGGAAACCAATAATCCATATCCCAATCTCACTTGAGAATATGTTGTGGCTTGTACAAGATCATTAGCGTATTTTTGTGCACTTGCAAAGGAAGCCTTAAGAGCCGCATCCTTTATAGAATCAATTGCTAAGGAAACTTCTTTTGCAGAGGCAACAGCGGCATCCATGTTACCACTTTGGACTGCATTAAATAGTCTTGTATTTGCAAGAGAGATCGGTGCTAATATTTTCTCATTACCTTTTGTGGTAGCAATAGCATGAATAGTAGGCACATCACTACAACAACCTTGATTTTGTGTGGATGCCCCTGAATTATGCATTTGATGCCCCTGTCTAGCAAAGACATCTGCTGTGGGCATAATGAGAACTGAGGCTAATACCATAAAAAAGATTTTCTTTACATTCATAATATAACGCTCCATTTAAAGTATTCTAGATCTTTCCAAGAATTACATATTTACAAGATTGAAATAATTCTCAACATACTGAGTATACAAAAAAAGGTGATGAAAGAAAAGCCTTTTACAACATTTTCTATTCATCACCTTTGTTTACAATACTTTTGAATCTTTCACAAACTACATTGCTTTGTTCATAGAAGCACAACCACACGAATTACATACTTGATTAAAACTTTTTGTTAATTCAGAATACACTCTTTCAGTATCTTTTTCTGTTTTCACTGTACTTAATTCCATGGCATATTTATGAACATGTTCAAAATCTTTTTTACTTTTCTCATCTTTCATAGAAGCAATAGCATCAGCTACTTCTTTAGCCGATTGCTTTACAGAAGGCATATCTTTTTTTTGAACAGCAATTGTCAATTTTTGATATGACGCACGCAATGCTGCTACAGAGCTATCTACTGAAGAACAAACACAAGGCATCTTCATACCTGATCTACATGGTTTACCCATATGTTCCATAGCACTTGCAACAGAAACATACTCATTTGCAAGAAGCAAGGAAAAAAGCATTGCAACACAGGATAACAAATACGTAATCTTCATAAAACACTCCATAATAATATTTTTCTGCTTTTTACAAAAAAAACAGACCCAACAAATTAATATTAGGTCTACTATTTTACAAAAGAATATCTTATAGAGATAGTATAATATTGGAATTAGCGTAAAAAGATAAATAACAAAAAAGCCCACAAATATGCCAAAAACCATATTTCATACACTTTACGCGATCATTTGCCAAAAGCATGTGCTATGTAAACGTTGAGAGAAGATACAATAGAGAACACCCCTACTTCGTAAAAAGTGCACTTTGTGTAGATGTATTCATTCTAGAGCACATAGAACACATAGAAGCAAGTGTTGTCATTAGGGCAGAAAAGTTTTGCTGAATAGCTTCCTCGCCCTTAGCATTAGCAAGAGCACTCGCCAATTCTTGTACTTTTTCAAAGCCTTTTCTAATAGAAATATCCTTCATTGCGACAGTAGCTCGAACAATTTCTTTTGCAGATGATTGCATAGCTGCCACATTATTAGCTTGTTTCGCATCTAATAGCTTATTCATAGCCACAGTATATGGCCCAATGGCTTTTTTATCAGCATCTGTCTTAATAAAAGGATATGAAGAAGAATGCCGTATCATAGAACAACAAGGACCATCTTTATATTGCATCGCACTAAAAGAATGTGAAGAAGAATGTTCCATCGTAGAACAACAAGGAGCATTTTTATGCTGTGCTGCATTTCCTTGCACAACGAATACAGCAGGTATCATAAATATAGTCATAAGAAAAGCAAATATACTCTTTATCATATATATACCTCCAAAAATAATTTATAAATATTATAACGCAACCAACACCGATGGTAACATACTCTTTTTCAATGAACAAGATATATCCATCTCTATAACAAACTATTTTTACAATATTCTGTTCTTATACGAGAATAATTATTCTTCCCTACAAAAGTCTTTTAATATAATAAAAAACACCCACATAACTTAGTGTGTTCAAATATTATGCACTCTCATGCTACACATATCTACTATGGACAATAAATTTTCTCTTGCAAATTCCACGTTTCTTCTTCTGCAGTTGTCAGCGCTCTTTTTGCACCATTTGACAAATAACAAATCCCCTCCACAACTCTTCCCTCTTCATATGTAAAGGTAAGCCATAGTTGTCCTTGATCCCTATAGATTTGCATAAGTCCATCCAATAAACCATTTTGAAAATGAGAAGATTGCTTCACAATACCCTGCTCATAATATACCCTGCCTATTCCATGAACCACACCATCCACATAAGGTAATTCCCACCAGAGAGCACCACTTTCGTAATAGAATAATGAAGTACCCTGTTTTCTATTATTTTTATAGTATGTTTGTTCCTTAATGGCACCATTACCATAATACTGTCTTGTTAATCCATCCTGAACGGCATTTACATATGTAGAACGTAGTAGTATTTGATCGCTAGATCCTAAAACTTCTTTCTCACCATGCACTCGTCCCTTTACATAGGGCATCTTTAACAAAAAAGATCTTCCGCCTTCATTAATTCTTTTAAGAATAGTACCAGTAAACGGCCTCCCTGTATTTTTATTGTAATAAACACCATTTTTTTCTATAAGGGATGATACGACCGTGCTTTTATCTGCAAAACATTCTTCTTGCATAAATAGAAATAAACACAATACATAAAACAATTTTTTCATATTTGTTTCCCCCCATACCATAAATATATTCGCACTCACACACAAATATAAAAAGCTTCTTGCAATACACTTCAAATAAAAAATTCTTTCTTTAGTACTTCCTTAACGGCATAATCATGGAAAAAGATACGGTTCTCATATGTTCATCCTTATTGTTATCGAATAACAATACTGTTTCACTCCATATATAAGAACAATGCACCTTAAAAAAAGTACATATACCTTCATGCTCGCACTATCTTATATATCACATTATTTCTGCTTCTCACACACAATATATTGATGGAATAGAATACAAAGATTTCATTAAATAAAGAATCACTTTCTTATAAAATTTATTGCAAAAATTATATTTATTACATTTCTTAAAAATATTTGCTCATAACAAAAATAGAGTACCTTTTTATAAAAATACTTCCCTTTCTTAATTGGCCAAGCAATATGCTCAGCACAACAATTTAGATAATGCCACAGTGAAAGAAAAATACTGTATTTTTCCCTTTTATTTCTTATTCTGAAGAAATCCCCTCATAATACACTATCTTTCTCTTCTTTTTTCTGCATATACAAAAAAATGATAACCTTTACGATAACTTTAATATACAAAACAGACTCATAACAAGATATTGTTTTACAAAAACTACTACTATTTTTTACTATATAATCTCAGTTCATTTTCTATTACACATACATTTCATAAAATTTCAGCATGCCTAAATTACCTTTAATCAAAGACAATTTCCCCTCTCTATATTTTTACTAAACAACTATGAAACCATTGTATAACAGCGCGCTTTAAATAATAACTGAATGCATCTCTTTGCTATTTTTTAAGAGATATTGTTTTAAAAAATGGTAGGAAAACATAATTATTATTGCTAAAGAATAAAAATATATAGCATTCATTTATTTAGAACATAAATAACTAACATATATTTAATCTTAAATAGTGTATAATAAACTCATATATCTCTACATATGCTATTGATTATAGAGATATGGGTGTTTTCTTATACACTACAAAAATATAACAACACTTCTACTAAAACTAGCTACTAGGCTTACTACTCTTTCCCCCTATTCATATATAATGAAAGAGGGTGTTTTCCTATTGTTTTTCAATAAAACACTGCACTACTATACATAACAAGATAGCAAACAACAGACATAAAACAAGCACCCATTATGAGTGCTTGTTGTTACAAAGTTCTTATTCTAAAACATTTCTGGAAACCATAAATAATACATACCAGTATGAAGCCACATAGATGCGGGCAACAGAGCACTTTCCCCTATTTTTGGTAAGGAAACAGTAGTATTATATTCTGTACCATGGGGTAATTCTTCTCTCTTATACGTAATAATCTTAGCATTTTCTATATTTAACACAGATTCCATCATAGTAACAGTATCACTAAAGTAGCCTATAGAATCAATAAGAGCATATTCCTTTGCCTGTTGTGCAGTAATAATCCTTCCATCATTAAAAAAGGCTTTATAAGTCACACTTTGTGGCCTTCTTTCTGCGACAAGATTCTGGAAAATAGTATTAAATGTATCAACAATATTTTGAAATACTCTCTTTTCTTCCTCCGTAGCAGCTTTATAAGGAGCTCCCATATCCTTCATAGCTCCAGATTTATTTGCACTAATATTAACACCAATTTTACCCAATAATTCTTCGGCATTCATACGAACAGAAATAACACCTATACTCCCTGTAACCGTGGTAGGGTGTGCAATAATTTTATCACTAGCTAACGCAATATAGTATCCACCAGATGCTGCTACGTCCATCATCAAGCTATAAACTGGTTTAACAAATTCCTTTTTAATCGTCGATATCTCATGATATAGTATATCACTTGCAGTAACACTCCCTCCAGGAGAATTAATAAGTAATAAAATAGCTTTTACAGAAGAGTCTTTACCCGCTAATCGCAATTGAGCAACAACTTCCTGCACAATGCTTGGCTTAGATAAAAGCAAGCCTTTTTCAGATGTATTAGAAATAAGTCCACTTATATGTATTACAGCTATTTTATCGGAAGAATTTCCAGAAAGAGTCACCTCTGTAAAAGGTTCAGGCCCAGAGAAAAGATTCATTTTCCCACATGCTGTCAACAATACTATTGAAAAAAGAAAAACCGTCCTACGTAACATCATACTACTATACTCCTAATATAAAATTTTATTCCACAGTGACACTTTTAGCCAAATTTCTTGGTTGGTCTACATCATGACCAAGGTACACTGCCATACTATAGGAAAGCAATTGCATAGCTGGAAGAGCTATGAACGATTGCATCACCCCAAAAGCCTCTGGAATATACCAAAGATGTTCAGCCTCAATTGTTATAGAATCTGGCACAATGGCAATAACACTTCCCCTCCGTGCCTGAATTTCCTCAACAGTTGCTTTCATCTTTGAAATAAGCATATCATCAAAAAGCAGAACTAATGTTGGAAGTGCACTATCTATAAGAGCAATAGGTCCATGCTTCATCTCCCCTGCTGGATATCCTTCAGCATGAATATAAGAAAGCTCTTTTAATTTGAGAGCACCTTCTAAAACTAACGGATACGCAATATCTCTACCTAAGTAAAAAAAACTCTTTACATGTGCAAATTGCATAGCAAGTTCTTCCGAACGCCTTTGCATACTTTCTAGAGCAGATTCTAAAAGAGAAGGCATTCTTTTTATTTCTTCAATATATTTTTCTAAAATATTCTTCTCTATAGCACCCTTTTTCTTTGCCCATACTAAAGACATAAGAAAAATAACAAGCATTTGGCTCATCATTGCTTTAGTAGAAGCAACACTTATTTCTGGCCCAGCTTGCGTATAAATAACAGTATCTGCCTCGCGAGCAAGCGACGAGCCTATAACATTACACAGAGCAATGGTATATAAATTCTCCTCTTTTGCAATACGTAAAGCAGCTAATGTATCCGCTGTTTCACCAGATTGACTAATAGCAATAACAGTAGTAGACGTTCCCACTGCACGTTTTCTATATCGAAATTCAGAAGCCACTTCAACCTCTGTGTGAATTCCAGCAATATCTTCTAAAATATATTTCGCCCATAGCGCAGCATAGTACGATGTGCCGCATGCAATAATATAGATACTCTCTGGTAAAGCAGTATCTTCTATTTCAGGAATTGTTATTATATTTTCAAACACTCTTCCTGTACAACACTCTTTAATAACATGTGGTTGCTCATATATTTCTTTTAACATATAGTGTTTAAAACCACCTTTCTTTGCACTTTGTATATCCCAAGAAATATGTTCCACTGTCTTATTAAGCATATTATCTGTTTTCAAATCAATAACGGTATACTCTTGCTCCTTAATACAAAGAAGTTCTCCTTCTTCTATAAAAATAACATCTTTCGTATATTGCAAGAATGCTGATACATCCGATGCAAGAAAATATTCCTTAATACCTATACCCATGGTTAATGGAGCGCCCACTCTTGCAGCATATATTGTTCTTGGCTCATCTATACTCATAATAGCAAAAGCGTATGTTCCACACAGTCTTCTAAGTACCTTCTTTAATGCTTCTTGTAAAGAAAGGTTCTCTTGCATCATACGGTATTCTATGTAATTAACAAGAATTTCTGTGTCTGTTTCTGAAAAGAATATATACCCTGCTTTGAGAAGCTCCTCTTTTAATTCTTGATAATTTTCAATAATACCATTATGCACTATAGCAAGTTTAGAAGAATTACTTTTATGTGGATGAGCATTATTTTCTGAAGGAACTCCATGAGTTGCCCAGCGCGTATGCCCTAGTGCTGTATTTGCTAAAAAAGAAGGATATTTATTAAGTTTTTCGTCTAGAAGAGAAACTTTTCCGAGACTTTTTATAACAAGAAGCTCTCCTCTATCTTCAAAAACAATACCTGCGGAATCGTATCCTCTATACTCTAAAAAATGCAAACCCTCCATTACAAGAGGAATTGCTGCTCTGTAGCCCACGTATCCAAATATTCCGCACATAATACCCTCATAGTAAAACTATCTACTATAAATATACAATATATTTAGTAAATATGCAAATATCGGAATACTATAAAAAGAGCCTATAAGAATGTTCAAAGATATCTCCTAAGAAAAAACGATATAACAAAAAATACACATAGCTATATTCAAATTCCATTTCTGACATGTACAACTTTCTGTTTTATCCTACATAATGCTATCTAAAATTTTTCCACATTGTTATCGTATCTTCTTGTATATGCGCTACTGTAGAGGTAAAATATAGCAGTCTTTTTTCTCTACATTTCACACATACACAACTGCTACTAATGGAAAATAGTTCAAAGCTATTGTTAGCTTTGTATAATACCATTCACTACATAATTATTGAATATCTCTCTATTTACATATTCACAATGCCTTTATACAAGAAAAGATACTCCCTTTCTCAAGGTTACAATAGCAAAATAGGCTATGACAAAAAATTGTTGTTTTTATACCAAAAATAGACTATATACTATCTTTCCCTATCAAAAAATTGTTTAGGAATATACTCGTAATAAAAGTTCGAAAGAGAATATATAATGATATAAAAGAAAAATGGTAAAGGGAGCTAAAACAGTATTACATGACCATAAAAAGAAATGTCTATCTCACAATATTGCCAATACATGAAGCTTTGGAAATAGCCTTTGCTGCTCTTCCAGAGAATAGTATTAAAAGAGAATATATCCCTGCAGAACAAGCTTCTGGAAGAGTTCTTGCCAAAGCCATTTTTGCAAAGGTATCTGCACCCTTGTATCACAGCGCTGCAATGGACGGCTTTGCGGTAGTAGCACACTCTACATTCGCTGCAAGAGAAGGAAATCCTGTTATTTTAACAAAAGAAAAAGAGTATGAAGCAATAAATACAGGGTCTCCACTCCCAAAACAGTATAATGCCGTTATTATGATAGAACATACTGTACAAATTGATGAGAACCACATAAGCATAGAAGAAGCTGTTTTCCCATGGCAACATGTTCGAAAAATAGGGGAAGATATTGTTGCAACAGAACTACTCCTTCCAGAAAATCATCGGATTCGTCCATATGATATAGGAGCCATTCTTAACGCAGGAATATGGGAAGTTCCCGTATATGAGAAAATAAGAATATCTATTATCCCAACAGGAGACGAAATAATAGATATTGCAGAACGTCGTATACCAAAGAAAAATGAAATCTTAGAATCCAATTCCCACATACTTTCTGCTCTTTGTCTAGAAAAAGGGTGTATTCCTCACATAATGCCCCCTGTACCTGATTCTCTCGAGAAAATACAAGAAGCAATACGAAAAAGTATTAAAAACAAGTATCACATAACACTGCTTTGTGCTGGATCTTCTGCTGGATCGAAAGATTTTTCTAAAGCAAGCATAGAAAGCATTGGCACTGTTCTCTTTCATGGAATTCGTGCAATGCCAGGAAAACCCACTATGCTAGGAATAGTTAATAAACATATCGTTCTTGGTACTCCAGGATATCCCGTAAGCTCTGCTGTCTGCTTTGATACTATTATAGAACCTCTTATAACAAGGCTCGCTCACCAAAAAACAACAGAAAAAAAGTATATCGAAGCATACTTAACCCAATCAATCCCTTCTCGAATAGGAATTGATGAGTTCATCAGAGTCCGTCTTGGTAAAATAAAAGATAGCTATATTGCTATTCCTCTTCCACGAGGAACAGGTAACACTACTACATTGGCAAGAGCAGAAGGAATTGTCCATATAGACTCGCATATAGAAGGAATAAATGGCGAAACCCTCATTAATGTTGAAAGGAATCGCTCTATAAAATCCATTGAAAATAGTGTTATTTGTATAGGAAGCCACGATACAGGGTTAGATCTTCTTAATTCCTTTATGCAACAAAAACAATTTTCACTTATTTCTGCCCACACTGGTAGCATGGGTGGAATAAAAGCACTTTCTTCTGGGAAAACTCACTGTGCTGGAATGCATTTGTTTGATGTACATACTCAAGATTTCAATATCCCCTTTCTAAAAAAATATTTACCATCTACACCATGCTATCTTTACACTCTAGCAAAAAGAGTACAAGGACTTATAGTACAAAAAAATAATCCCAAAAATATTTTCTCACTGTCAGACCTTGTACGTGAAGATATCTCCTTTATCAATAGACAAAGAGGTTCTGGCACAAGGATACTTTTAGACCACCTTCTGGAAAAAGAATCCTTAAATAAAGAACATATTAATGGATACACTGCAGAAGAATATACACATATCGCCGCAGCTCTCAATGTAGCAGTGAAGGCTGTAGATTGTGCATTAGGAACATATTCCGCAGCAAAGGCATTAGGATTAGATTTTATTCCAATTACAGAAGAAACGTATGAAATTATTATTCCAAAGGAAATACATTCTCACAAAGGGATTCAACTGATGCTCGATACAATAAAGAGTAAAGAATACCAGAATCATCTTTATTCTTTAGGTGGATACATTATAGAAGAAACAGGAAAACACAGAGAACATGGAGCACTATAGATTTCTTAAAACACTAAATAAAAGGTAAACTGCTCTTTAATAATATATTTTTTATACTTTCTACACAGCACTTTTAATCATATCACATGCTTAGTATTTATTAACAATGCTAATGATATCTATTTTCAAAGACCACAAAATTCAATAAGAATAAAGCGATACTATATATCTGCACAGATGCATGACATGTCGATAATGGCACTGCTGCCCATTCCACCTATACCAAAATACAAGAAACTGGAAAGAATATACCCTTACAGCTCTGCACAAAAAGGACTATTCAATTGCAGAATAAAAAAGAAAAGCATCAATATTATTTCATAAAAGAAACCATGTGTAGAGTAATCCTATACATAATATTAGCAATATATGTTAAGAATATAATTAAAATTTATATGATATCCCAGCCAGTACTTCGATAGCACTCGGTGCATTTTTTACTAATAATGTACGCGATCCATCATTAATTGTACCAAAATCACTATAACGCACACCAATATCAATAACCAGAAACTTTAACACTGTGATCATTGTTCCAGCATTTACATTCCAAGAAAATGTTATATCCTTAAAAATACCGGTATCCATCGAAATATGCCTTACCATACCCATTCCAACCCCAAACCCAGTATAAAGAGCAATTTTTTTAGTTACATAAAAGTCTAAATACCAATTCACTAACAATGTTCCAATAGTAAGGTTATGCCTCGTGCTCCCTTTTTGTACACCAATAGGAGAGATAAGAAGAGTTGAAGAATTCATTTCAGTTCGAGTACGAAATAATAATTCCAATTCTGTCCGTATTCCAAATAATGGCGTAAACTTATATCCTAATGTTCCAGCTACACCAGTATTAATTGCACCTTTAGTTGCTTTATCCACATGCATAGAACCAAGAAAAGGCAAATTACTTACCGTTATGGAGCTCATTACATGAGAATACCCAACTTTAACAGAAGCAAGACCAAAGAAACCTAATTTATTTTCTTCATAAAAAACTCTTTTCTTAGCCACAGGAGGTTCCGATGCAAATACACTAAGAACATTCAAAGGCATAAAGAAAAAACTTACTAATACTAAAATAACAATAGTATATATATTCTTCACAATGGCCCCCTCTTATATTCTCTCTATAACACATCTATAGAATATAACAAGAATCATTACATAATAATTACACAATAAAAGACTATATATTTTTTAATACTCTTTTTCACTCGTTAGTAACAATACCATACTCTTCTTCAAATAATATCCACATAAGCGGTATCTTCCTGCACATAACGCAAACAGCGCTGTACTAATATATCCATTTCCTCACCATGATCATAACCATGGGCATGAACAAGACCGTGAGCCAGAAGAAATACTATATATTCTTCCTTTTTTTGGCCATACAAACATGCTTCTCGCATAGCAGTTTCTAAGGAAAGAATGATGATGGCGGAAGATATAATAGGTATCTTTTCCGTTACATCATCTCCAAAGAAAATATCTTTTTCATCCGCAAAATTTTCAAAAGAAAGAACATTAGTTGGTCCAGCACATCCCATATACTCTTTATTATATAGTATAATGGTGGAATCCCAAACGAGATATAACTCAAGAGACAAAGAACTCTGTAGACTATGCAACATAGCAGATAATATTAGCCTATATTCCCTTAGTACAAAAGGAGAATATAACAAAATACCCTCTTCTATTTCAATAAGAATTCCTTCAGAATCATCCATTTTCTTTTAATAAAGCCTTTACAATCTTTTGATCACTAAAAGGGTATTTTGTTTCTCCAATAATCTGATATTCTTCATGTCCTTTTCCAGCAATAAGAATTGCCATACCCTCTTCATATAACGATAATGCCAATGTAATTGCTTTCTCCCTATCTAATTCAATGTGAACCGACTTGGTGTCTTGAAAACCTCGCATAATGTCCTCAATAATAATATCGGGATTCTCATTACGCGGGTTATCCGAAGTAACAATTATGATATCGCTAAAAGCCTCCACAGCAGTGGCCATAAGAGGTCTTTTTTCTGAATCCCTTTCTCCTCCACAACCAAATACTGTAAGAATTTTTGTAAATCCAGCATCTTTGAGAGTAGCAAGAACATTAGATAGTGCATCTGGAGTATGAGCGTAATCCACAAAGACACAACTATCTTCTATTCTTTCAAGCCTTCCAATAACTCCAACACATGTTGAAAGAGACTGTGTTTGTGTGCTAGTGAAACCAAGAGCCAAAGCAAGAGCAATAACACCCAGTAAATTATATGCATTATGTTTTCCAACTAATGCAGAAGACAATGTCCATTTTTCTCCAGCATACGATAAAGAAAGCAACATCCCTTTTGTAGAAAGTTCCACAACACTTCCGCATAATATACTCGAAGAAAAACTATCTTCACGTAACGTAAAACCCACAGCATGAGGATAGTTTGCATATATCCTTTTACCATATTCATCATCAATATTAATAGCCATAGCAGCATGAGGATTTCTAGAAAATAATAATAATTTTGCCTGAAAATATTCTTCCATAGTGTGGTGATAATCTAGATGATCTTGCGTTACATTTGTGAAAATCACCCCATCAAATGAAATTCCTTCGGTTCTTCTTTGAGCAAGAGAATGAGAGGAAACTTCCATAAGAATAGCATCTACATTCTCTTCTCTCATTTTAGAAAACAACTCATAAATGTGAAGACAAGAAGGAGTTGTCAGCGTGGAAGGAAGAACGTGTCCTGGAAAATGATAATTGACAGTTCCAATAACACCAACACGTCTCCCCATATTTATTAAAAGATGTTCCATCAAATAAGAAGACGTCGTTTTCCCATTTGTACCAGTTATCCCAATAGTAAGAGGATTATAGTCTTTAGGAGCATAACGTGCCTCTGCTAATCTTGCTTCTGCAACACGTATATCGTCAACACAAAAAAGAACAACTGAAGAATTTGGCAATGCATAGGAACCCTCAATAACAATATATTTAGCACCCTTTGTAATAGCACTGTAAATAAATGCCCTCCCATCCTCTTTAGTGCCTTGCTGTGCAATAAAAACAGAAGATTCTGTTACACACCGTGAATCGGTATACACAGGGATAGCCTCTTTTCTTACGTGGTCAAGAAGTTCTTCAAAAGAATATATCGTATTCATAAAAATACTCTCTTTATTAATTGGTATCAGAAAGCCAAATTTCTATAGATGCCTTTTGTGAAGGGAGAACAGCCCCCTCCTCTGGTACCTGTTTAAGGACAATGCCAGAATTTCCATGTATTATAGGGATAATACCAAACTGAGCTAAGGATTCTACAGCACTTCTTAACGTTTTTCCAGTAATATTTGGCATTATTCGAGAAGAACTTTGATTCTTTGGTAAAAGAGGTTTTCGCACACTCTGATTTATATTCTTAGAAATCTTGGATACTGTAATTTTTTCTGGAACAGGGCTAAGCTCAGCATATACAGCAATCTGACTAGCAATATCTTTAAAAACAGGGCTAGCAACAACACTACCATACACACTATGTAAGGGTTCATCTATAAGAACCACAACAATATATTGAGGTTTTTCAATAGGAAACATCCCTACAAAAGAAGCAAAACGTTTATCTCCGTACCCACCTTCTTTATTGGCTTTTTGTGCTGTTCCAGTCTTTCCACCAGAAGAAACGGCTGCTGTATATGCCCGCTTTCCTGTTCCATTTTCTACAACATTCCTTAACATGGAATGGACACTTTTAATAGTATTTTCACTAAAAATACGATATTGATACTCTTCAATTTTTGTGTCCATAAATAAACGCAAAGGCTGAAATACTCCTCCATTAGCAAGAATAAGAAAACCCTGTGCCAATTGAAGACCCGTTACAGCAATACCTTGTCCGAATGAAAGAGTAGCAATATCTATATCTGACCAATACCTATTAGATCGCATAATCCCTGCACTTTGTGGAATAGTAATTTGTGTTTTCACACCAAATCCAAGTTTTGTAAGATATTTTTGGTATATATCTTGACCCAAAGTGAGGCCTAATTTGGACATTCCAATATTACTCGACCGTGCCAAGACATCAACAAGTGTCAACCACTGATATGATCCTGTATCATCATTTATAACGGAATTACCTATTTTCCATGAACCACCTTCACAAAAAATCAAACTCTCTTCTGTAACAAGCCCTTCTTCCAAAACTGCAGCAATAAGAAACGGTTTAAAGCTCGATCCTGGTTCATATGCATCAACCGCAAGCCTATTTCGCCATTGAGAAGGGACACTTCTTTTAAAAGTATTTGGATTAAATCTTGGATACTCAGCAAAAGCAAGAATATCTCCAGAATCCACCTTAACAACAAGAACGCCACCCCATTGTGCCTTATTACGCACAACACTCTTTTCCAAAGCCTCCTCAGCCATATGCTGAACATTCATATCAATGGTTAAACGCACATCCTTTCCATCAAGATCTTCATTTTCAATAAGTCCAGCAAGAAAGAGTTTTTTTCCTTTTGCATCTCGTAAAAGAGTAGTTTTTTGTTTTCCTCCTTCTAAAATAGCATTATTAATATATTCAATTCCTTCTAAACCAATACCGTCATCTCCAACAAAACCGAGCAATTTCCCAGCTATATCTTTATAAGGATATACTCTTCCATATTCTGTTGTAAGGGAAACACCATGTAAATCTGCCTCTTTTATTTTTTGTGCCATCTCATCAGAAATTCTACGTGCCAATAAAACAATACCCTTTGCCTTTTGCAAAGAATTTTCTATGTCTTGTGCAGATATTTTCAATATTTTTCCAAGAGCAAGAGCTAATGCTTTCTTATCTTGCACTTGTGAAGTTTGCACAGAAACAGTTCTCATTTCAATACTTCTTGCAAGCACCTTTCCCTGTCTATCAAGAATACTTCCTCTTTTTCCCATAATGTATTCTGTTGTTTGATGCTGTCTTCTCGCTTTTGAGCCAAGTGTTTTTTCACCAATAATTTGTAAATAGCCTAACCGAGCCCATATAATAACAACAAAACATGATAGAATAAATACAAAAAAGATAAAAGGATTTCGATTAAAACTTTCTTTCGATCGCACAGCACTTCGTCTTATAGAAAAAAACGAATCCTTTTTACTACTTGCTCCTATAACACGATTTTTTCGTTTCTTTTTCTTGTCAAATACAGCACGAAGCATATAAATCCTACTATTTCTTAGCTGGAATTTCGATAATAATCTTTCTTACCTGGCCACTTTGTGCTGGAGAAAGGCCCTCTTTTTTAGCAAATTTCCTTAATCTACTAGGTGAAGATAATAACTCTCGTTCTGTATCTAGTTTACTTAAAAATTCAGAAGCATTTTTATGCCTTTTTCTATATTCACCTACATCATATGCCAACCTAGCCTTCTCAACACCAAGCCAAACAGTAATTCCCACAGTAATACAGAAAAACAACACAATAATTGAAGATATAAATATAGTAAATTTTGACGTTTTTCTCATATAAGAATTACCCTATAATCTTTCTGCAACACGAAGTTTTGCACATTTTGCTCTTGAATTTATGGAGCACTCTTCTAAAGAAGCTATTAGAGGCTTTTTTGTGATAACTTTGAGGGAGGGAGCATGGTCGCAGACACAGCGCTCTAACAAGGGGGGACAAATACATGAAAGGCCATATTTTCGAAAAATATTCTTTACAATTCTGTCTTCAAGTGAATGAAATGAAATAACAAGAATTCGTGCACCAGGTTTTACATAAGACACAATAGTGCTTAAAAAACTTTCCAATTCTTGCAATTCTTTATTTACTGCAATACGTATGGCTTGAAATGTCCTTGTTGCAGGGTGATTCTTTGCAGTCTTTCTCCATTTAAGGGGGTATGTATTATAAACAATTTCTGCAAGTTCACATGTTGTTGTTATTGTGGAATGTTGCCTTGCATCTACGATGGCTCTTGCAATTTTCGCAGCCAAAGGGTCTTCTCCATAGTTCTCAATAATATAACGTATCTCTTCAAAAGAAGAAAATTGCAATAATGTCTGTGCCGATAGCTCCGTACTTTGTTGGTTCATTCTCATATCAAGAGGAGCATCGCTTCTAAAACTAAAACCACGTTCTGGGGTATCTAACTGCATGGAAGATACCCCAATATCGAGAAGAACACCATCAAGAAGTTCTACAGAATTCTCTTGTAAGATACGTTCATAGGAAGAATATGTAGCATGATGGACAGAAACAGTTTTATATTCTTGTAATCGCTGTTTAGCAATAGTGATAGCAGCTATATCTCTATCTATGGCGATAACACGGGCTTTCCCATTAGATTTTTCCATAATAGCTAAAGAATGCCCACCAAGACCCAAAGTAGCATCTAAGTATATTCCATGCTCTTTAACATCAAGAAGAGTGAGCACTTCTTCCAAAAGAACAGGTATGTGAACGGTATGCGCTAATTGGGAATCTGACACCATAAGCCCTCTATATTTCGTAACTAACACTAAGGAGTATACTGTGTAATACGAATAAAAACAAGATAAATATCTCCCTTTTAACAAAACGAAGAAAAGAAATATATACCATATCCACAGGGTGATACTGTATTTGAGTACACACCACCGCAATTACCCTACTACCATGCCATACATTATTAACACAAAGTGCGTAAGAATACCCCTTAAAAGAACAATCTAATTTCTGGAAAAAAGAGTCTTTATCTCTAGACATAATAGCAAAAGAATCGTATACTTGCACGGCATATTTTCTGGAAAAAGTACTTCATATGAAGTGTGCAAAGTACTGAAACAAAAAATATACAAAGAACAATGCTATCTTGCTATACTTTTTGCAAAAATATGACTGTTGACACAACATTATTTATATGGAGTTCTCATGCAAGCATACGACGTACTCATTATTGGATCTGGTGCTGGAGGTTTACGGGCAGCAATTGAAGCTGCAACACAAAACCCTAGCTTACGGGTTGGGCTTATAACAAAAACAATGCCTAAACGCTCTGCCACATGTATGGCAGAAGGTGGTATAAATGCAGTAACAAACTTTAAAGAAGACAGTTGGGAAAAACATGCCTTTGACACAATAAAAGGGGGAGACTATCTCTGTGATCAAGATGCAGTAGAAAGTTTTGTTGCTTCTGTAACCGACAGACTTCATGAAGTAGAATATTGGGGTCTACCATTTAATAGAACAAAAAATGGCTCTATAGCAGCAAGAATGATGGGCGGTCAGCAATTTCCTCGTACAAATTTTTCATCAGACAAAACAGGACATATGCTCCTCTTTAGTGTTTTTAATAAGGCATTAGAATCCAATATCAACATTATCTCAGATACACAATTACTCGATTTATGCATAGAAGATGGTATTTGTAAAGGTATTATAGCAAGAAATATAAAAACAGGAGAGATCTATTCAATATTTGCCTCTGCAACAGTTATTGCAACAGGAGGATATGCAAGATTATATACCGCAAGAACAAGCACTCCCTATACAAGTACAGGAGACGGAACAGCGGTTGCTCTTCGTGCGGGCATTCCTATGAAGGACCCTGAGTTTATCCAGTTTCATCCAACAGGTGTATTTCATGGTGGTGTTCTCATAACAGAAGCAGCTCGCGGAGAAGGTGGCCATCTCATTAACAATAAAGGCGATCGATTCATGTCTAACTATGCCAAAGAAAAAATGGAATTGGCACCAAGGGATGTTGTTGCTAGAGCCATTACAACAGAAATTCTAGAAGGCAGAGGATGGATGGATGGAGCTGAAGGCTATGTTCATATCGATTTACGGCATTTAGGTAGAGATAAAATAATGGAAAGATTACCACAAATACGACATGCAGGCCTTCTCTTTGAAGGTATAGATTTAATAACAGATCCACTTCCAATAGCACCAACAGCACACTATACTATGGGCGGTATTCACATGGATAAACGCATAGAATGTATGACATCTATACCAGGTCTCTTCGCAGCTGGAGAATGTGCGTGTGCTTCACTGCATGGTGCAAATAGATTAGGAGGTAACTCATTAGCAGGAGCGACTGTTTCAGGACAATGGGCTGGTAAAGCAGCAGGTGCATATGCCCTTGCAAATAAAACCCCTACGGCATCGGCTTGTATGGATAAAAAGAAAAAACAATGGCAAGATACCATAACTGCATTATATTCAAGACCAGTAGGTTCTGGGCCACGTATTCATGAACTTAGACAAAAAATGAGTGCTCTTTCAAGTTCATTGCTTGGTGTATTTAGAACACAAGAAAGTTTGGACAAGGCAGTATTAGAATTTGACACTCTTGCTGAAGAGGCCAAAACGGTAGGAATTGGTAATTCAAATCCCATTTACAATACTGCATTAACAGATTATTTAGAATTGCAAAACTTATCTCTTATAGGTCGATGTGTCGCTCTTGGAGCTATGTCACGAAAAGAATCAAGAGGAGCACATTCTAGAACAGATTTTGTGAAAAGAAATGATACAGACTTCATGAAGCACACTCTTATATCATGTTCTGAAGACGAATCCTTGACACTAGATTATTCTCCAGTGATTATAACAAATTTCCAACCACAGGAGCGGACATATTAATGGAAAAAATACTTTTTACAATAGATCGTTTCGATGGAACAAAAAAATATACTCAAGACTATGAATTAGTATATGAACCAAAAAAAACACTGCTCTCACAGCTATTCTTTATAAAAGAGAATTTAGACCCCACATTAAATTTTACAGCCGCGTGCAGAGCAGCAATATGTGGTGCATGTGGAGTACGAGTGAATGGCAATGCCTTTCTTGCATGCGATACAAGAATGGAAGAACTTATGGAATATTTTGACACAACACATTTTAAAATAGGCCCTATGGGTAACTTTACAGTTATTAGTGATTTGGTTGTAGAGTGGGATGATAAATTGGAAAGATTAAAAAAAACCAAACCAACACTAAGGCCAAAATCTGAATTCACAATCAAAGAAGGCTGTAAACAAAGCGAGGAAAATTTAGAAAAAATAGCATTACAATGGGATTGTATTTTATGCGGAGTATGTGCATCAGAATGCACAGCACTAGCAACTGATAAAGATTCATTTTTAGAACCTTTTAACTTTGTTCAAGCAGAACGTAACGCTTCTGATTCTCGTAGTGCAGACCCTATGATACACGGCACACCCGCGCTAGAGGGTGGTTTATGGAATTGTGTACGCTGTTTTGAATGTGTGAAGTGTCCAAAACATATAAAACCTGCGAACAGAATTTCTATACTGAGATCAATAACAATAAAACAAGGTGTGCGAAATAATTTAGGGTCGAGACATGCCCATGCATTCTTAACAGATTTGCAACACGGAGGCAGATTAAATGAAACAAAGCTGTTATTGCGGACGGAAAGAATAGCTGTTCTTAAACGCAGCATTCTTGCTTTGCGTCTTTTACTACGCGGTAAGGTAAACCCTATGGAGCTATTCTTTCATACAAAAGTAACAGGGCATGATGAACTAGCACATATAGTGCATTCTTCCATGAAGAAAGGAGAAAAAGTCCATGAATAATACATTTGCATTTTTCCCAGGCTGTGTGCTAGAAGCTGCCTCTAAAGAAGCCAAAACAGCTACCTTTGCAGTTGCAAAAAAACTAGGAATAGAACTTATAGAAATAGATGGTTGGAGCTGTTGTGGTGCAACACATGTTCAGGATATAGACCAAGAAACTGCACTAACAGTGAATGCAAGGAATTTAGCACTTGCAGAAAAAATGGGTCTACCACTTATTACAGCATGTAGTACATGTTCAATGGTACTTTCTGGAGCTCGTAAAGATTTAGATAACGAAAAAAGAAGAACTGAAATTAATGGAAACCTACGAGATGCAGACATTCAATATAATGGTACAACAACTGTTACTCACATATTGTGGGAACTTGTAAAAAGGAAAGATGATATTAAAAATGCTATGGTAAAAACATTATCCTCCTTGAACATTGCACCTTTTTATGGATGCCACACTCTTCGTTCTGAAGGTGTAGATAAACACCAACAGTATAGACCAACCGCATTAGAAGAGTTGATAAGCCTACTAGGAGCCACTCCAATAGATTATAGAGAACGTCTAAAATGTTGTGGTTTTCACGCGGTATTCCCAGCAGAAATTCAAGTAAAAAAAATGAATAATATTACAGCAGACGCTGCTATTGCCTCTGGTGCCGATTTTATAGTAACCCCTTGTCCCCTTTGTCAGATGCAATTAGATATGAATCAACCAACATATCTCACATCATCTGAAGGAAAAATTATGCCAATTCTCTATTTAACACAAATGATAGGTCTTGCTCTAGATTGTACAGAAAAAGAGCTTGGGCTTTCAAGACATGTTGTTTCTGCAAAGGATTTTTTAACTAAAATAGCATAGATGTCATACTTATCACTCAGAATAAGAGAGGGTATATTAATGCCCTCTTTTTATTTATTCTGAACAAGAAAAATTCTTGGGCTTTCAACATACCTTATTGGTATAAAGGATTCTTTACCTAAAATAGCATAATGGGAAAAGTATGTATGAATACATGAAAAATATGTATTCTTTCCCAATATATTTCTCTTATTATAAAATAATAAAAAGCACTGTTTCTCTTCTTCTCCTCATATATCACTCTATTTTTTTATCACACTTCCTATCTTAACTTCTTCCCCTTTTTATGAATATAGTACAGAATGTATCCTCAACTACACACTCTAAAAAACAAATTATATGCAATACCACCTAACATATTTTTATAACTCTTATTGACCAACAAAATAAACATACCTAACACAAGTACTGTACACAAAATTCTCACAAAGGCATCTACAGTAGAACTATATCTCTTATGATACAGTGCACCGTCTTTATTCTTTTATCTATCCTCCATAATTTATTCCATAAAAACACATCATTATCCACGTATTGCTTATATTATTCTTAATCATAATATACCCTTTATATGAACAGTTCTTTTACTATACATAAAAATGTGCTATGCTATAAGTATGAATATAGAAGGTATTGTAAATAATATAAAAAGAAGTCAACGACAAGAACTTGAAAAATTATATAAAGAAACATATACAACAGGTGCATTTTGTACACAAGAACAAGCTAATGTACTCCTTCACCATTCTAAAGAATTAAAAAGACAAATTGGGCTTATTATAGACAGAAAAGGCAATGTTCTTTTTGTTATTATTGGAAACCACACAAGCATCCTTATTCCAGAGCTCCCAGTACAAAGAACAGCCAAAAATCGCTTACGAGGCCTGCGCTTACTTCACACACACCTTAATGATGAACTATTGACACAAGAAGATTTAATGGATTTACTCTTCTTACGTCTAGATTATTGCACAGTGCTTACAATGACCAAAGAAGGCACTCCACATCAAATACAATGCGCCCATTTATCGAATACAAATACATTTCATATATATCCACCCACATCCTTAACAGGCTATAAAGAAGACCATATTCCTTCACCTCAAGAAATAGAATCGACATTATCTGCAAAACACACAAACATAAGCACAAGCACAGCAATTCTTATAAGTGTAGACACTGCCCCAAAAGAAATACAAGAATATCATATTCAAGAACTACGTGAAATAGCTAAAAGCCTTTCATTATCAACACCTGCGTATATGATACAAAGAATAAAGAAAAGATCTCAACCACACACCTTAAGTAAAGATAAATTAGCAGAATTAGAAATCTTAGCACTACAACATAATGCTGATCTTTTACTTTTTGATGGTGAATTATCTGCAAGTCAGCGAATGAACCTTTCAAAAGTAACTGACCGAACAGTTATTGATAGAACACAGTTAATTTTAGAAATATTCTCAAAAAATGCTCATACTAAAGAAGGTAAAGTACAAGTTGAAATAGCACAATTATCTTATGAACAAAGCGCCCTTTTAGGACAAGGAAAAGCACTAGATAGAATAGGAGGAGGTATAGGAGCAAAAGGAGCTGGAGAAAGTAAATTGGAACTAGATAGACGGAAAATAAAAGAACGAATAACATCTTTGAATAAAGAATTGCATCTTCTTTCTTTAAGAAGAGAATCGAGAAGAGCACACCGGGCATCTAATAGCCAGATTGTCGCTTCTTTAGTAGGATACACAAATTCTGGGAAATCCAGTTTGCTAAATATGCTCACACAGTCAACAATTCCAGTGGAGGATAAACTTTTTGCAACATTAGAACCCACAATACGACAATGGTATCTTAGTGCACAAGAAACAATCCTTTTGGCAGATACAGTGGGCTTTATAAGGAATTTACCAAAAGAATTACTTCTTGCATTTATGTCAACATTAGAAGAACTATACTCTTCCACAATACTACTTCACGTTGTTGATATGACACACCCACATATGCAAGAACATATTAGTTCTGTAGAAGATATTTTAACACAAATGGATCTTATTCATCTTCCACGCTGTATAATTTTTAATAAATGTGACAGTGCTACAGAAGGGCAAAAGCATTTTTGTATTCAACAATATCCAAGAAGTCTTTTTATTTCAGCAAAAACATCTGAAGGCAAAAAAGAATTGATACACTATATTGCAAAAGAACTTCCCTACATACAAAAGGCAATACGTTTTTAAGAATATTTTTTGCATGAAGGATGTATGCTCACTCTGCCAATAACAGTTTCAGAAGCTCAACATTTATTGTTAATAGTAATACGTTTAAGTATAGTATTATTTATGCTTCCGTTTTTTGATGGTAGCTATTTACCAAAAGCACTAAAAGGAGCGATTGTTCTTCTGCTCTCTTTTGTATTTCTTCGCTATGCAAACCTGCCTATACAAGGAATAGAAAATTTTACATCACTACATATGATTCTTCTTATAGTGCAAGAACTTCTTTTAGGGCTTAGCATAAGTTTATGCATCAATTTTCTGTTCACAGGTATAAGAACAGGCGTAGAATTTCTAAGTGGTCAAATGGGTTTTTCTATGGCTCAGACGTTAGATCCCACTTTCGGAATAACCTCTGGTGTACTGACAAATTTTTTCACAAGTTTAAGTATAGTAGTATTTTTACTTATGAACGGCCATCTCATTCTTATAAAAGCACTTGCGGATTCTTTTGTGTATGTTCCAGTTGGTAAATTTGTTATAACAGGGCATTTAGGAGCAGACGTTCTTACATTAAGTTCTAGTATTTTTTCCACTGCATTAAAAATATCTGCTCCTGTTTTTGTTGCAATTTTACTTATTGATCTTTCTTTAGCTCTTATAGGGAAAGCAAATCCAACAATGAACCTACTCATGTTTGGTTTTCCTATAAAAATAGGTGTAGGCCTTCTTTTCCTCACACTCCTTTTTGGTATTCTTACAGGAGAAATTGAACGCTTTATTCTTGATCTATCTGCCCTTATAGCCTCTATAGGAAAGGGAGGCACATAATAATCCTGCCACACATATATAAAATGGATAAGCCCTTTATTATACGATAGATAAAGAAAATATATAATGATAGCTATTTCTACAACAATTCTTTCAAAAAATACTATGTATACTCTGAAAGAAGTAAAAATAGTATATATAGTAATATTCCTTATTATATTTATTGTGCTAAAATTTATATTCTTTTGCTTTCTTCAAAGCTAACACTTATATGAACTACGCAAGTATTTTTTGAATATCTTTTATAAATATTTGGTGGTACCTAATATAAAATTTACAAAACTTATTATAATTTTCTGGTTTTTCTCCTCCAAAAGAAAGGTCATCAATATTATCTTTCAAAAAACCAAGCAAGACAACAATATTAGATAATGATTTTCTTTCTCCAGAAGACATAGTAGCAATAAGCATTTTAAGAGCTCTATGCGATCTCGGTTTATAGTACCAAAAATAAAAGATATCTAAAAGACTAATATAAAGAGAACGCAATAACTCATTTTGTTCTTCTTTCATCAATCTAATAAAAACAGCAGGCTGTTGTAGCAAAAATGCAATATCTTTCTCTGGATACAATTCTTCCAAAGTATTGATATATTCCCATAATGCATTCAAACTCTTTCTATAATCCCATTTTCTTGTGGTAATATACCCATGCTTCAATATAATGGCAACAACAGTACCCACAAAAGTATCTGAGGCTAGTTTAGAAATAATAGTTGTCATAGAAGAAACTATAGCATCTGCATTATGAACCTCACAGTATCGCAATATCCAAAGAAAAACAAATTGGTACACTATAGCGAGAGGTACAGAAACTAATACCCTAAAGGCCTGCACAGTAGCAATTTTTCTAGATAATCCTCTGATACGTGCAAAGAACAGAAGTATTGAAGATGACGATACCCCAAGTATACAAAAAACAAGAAAAGGGTGCGATGCACTATTAATATGAAATGTATTCTGCAACAATAAGTATCGCAAAAGATACTCAATAATAAACACACTAAGACCAGTGCCTAGCAAAACATCTGCAAAACGAGAAGGAATAAGATATTCTCTTTTTTTTACCAAACTATGTTTTTCAAAACCAATAGCATATACAATTTGAGAAATACCACTACATACAGAAATACTAAGCCATAATACTCCGCCAAGATCTTGTAAAATAGGGTTTTCTTGAGTAAGTTTAAACGTTGTATAGGCAAATAATAATGCAACACAAATTTTGAGAAAGATAAGAAGTTTTGTATTGAGATCTCTATAAATCTGAGACACTGTTTTCGAAGATTTGCCTTTTCTTATATTTGTGCGCCCAGTTCCTATAATATTCCCATGTTCTTGAGGAACAATAGTAAATAAATCTCCCTCTACAGACCAATAATGCTTTTGCTCTCTTCCTAAAACATATAGAGGCAATAAAGGAAATTTCCTCACAAGAGTTCCTATTTTAGAATCCCAAAAAGAACCCTCTTCTCTTTTTTTATACTCTACCTTCTGTATTAAATTTGCACGTACAGGAATCTTTGCAAAAAAACGATCTTCTTTGTCATGCCTAACAGTCGGTATAGTTTCTTCGAAAACAAAGCCCATACTATAATCTCTATCAATTCCTCCTGCAGAATCACTTCCAAGTTGAACTTGCAACGTTTTTTCTCTATAAAAATGTAAGAATTGTGGTGTACTTGCAAGAATAGTATTAAGAATTGCCAAACGTTCTTCTTTATTGTCATCTTCAGATATGGCAACTTCTTGCACAATACCGCGAACAATACGTTTAAGCTCTTGTATATCCTGTGTATTCAAAGCATATTGCAATTTACTAACACTTTCAATATGAGTATGTGTGTGTGTCAACCAATCTTTAAGATTAAAAAGCTCTAAATGAGTAATATTTCCTCTAGCATCCCATAAAAGACAAAGAACTTCTTCTGTTGTTAACTGACCTATATTAAGACAAATAAATGAATTGGGTTCCAATGTAACGCAGTGTTCTATTATATCATAAACGGAATCCCCCAAAATATTTGTTAATAATGTTGTTTTTTCTTTAACACTATATGGAGAAGGAAGTATCCCTTTATCTTCAGAAATTGTAAACATTTCTAGAAGAGTCTCCAAAGAAAAATCTTTCTTAACGTCTTTTTTAATAAATATTCTTTTATTTTCAGAAGATTCCTCTGGAACATACCTGCATACTTCAAGACATTGATCTGAAAATCCAGAATAAATATACTCTGCTAAATACTGCGGAGAAATTTTTCCCTCTGCTACAAAGATAATAAAAGCATCTTTATCAATATATTGTGTATTTATATTATATCGTTCTTGAATAATAAAACGAATTGTACTGTTATATTCTTCCAAAATAGCAAATGTAAATTGTGCTATGGAATTATTAATATATTTTCCTTTTTCCATTAACGATATAACATCGCTGCGTTGAAAAAAGTTCCTCATAGCCTGCAAGTTTCTACTTTGTTCTGTGGGAGTCCATATTATCTCAGCAAAGGTATTTCTTAAAGGAAGATGATATTCTATTCCGAACTGCACCGTTATATCAAGAATTTCTCCAGCTCGTATTAATTCTTCAAGAGCTTTTTCATCAACACAATTATAGTAAATAACAGTAATTGTACGTACACCTTGAATAAAAGCATCTAATAAAACTTGAGATGGATTTTTAGACCCCTTGCTATACATATCGTGCACGTGATAATCAAAAGATAACTGACTTTTTTCCTCTGGCATTTCTAAAAGAGAATATTCTTCCAAAAGCCTGCGAACAATATATAAATTTCCCCTAGCAGCACGTTGAAAAGAATGAGCAAGATGCAGCTGTCTAGTAAAATCTCCACGAGCCTTAATAAGCTCTTTCATAACTTTAACAAGCACTCTACCGGTATTATAACGCAGAGCCGATATTTCCAGAACGGCGTACATTGTTTCTTCTTGTAAAGACCGCAGAGCTTTAAGGCGATCTTCCATTTCCACCCTATTCATTCCACCCAATATTTTAGCAATAGCAAAAGCAATACGAAATTGTCTTGGAAGAAAGAACTGTTTTATTCCATTTGGATGTAAATATGTATCAAAGGCAATAGCACCATGCTGAGAATCCTCACCCGTCAATATATTTTCAATCATATGGATAAGTGCATAGTCTTCCTTATCATAAAAAATTGCATCTTTTATTGACATATAATAACTCTTTTTCAAAATTACAAAAAAATATTATTTTCTTTCTTCATATTTTCTCGCTAAAATAGTAATAACCTTTTCCATATCCATAGCCAGCTCATTAAATAAATTCTCAACAGCTTCCATATCCATAGCTTCTGCTGCCCTGCGTATACAAAGAGAGACTTTCTCCATAGATTTCAATCCAAAATTCCCATTCTCTTTGGCTAATTTTGTGGCAATTTCAGCTATTTTATAGCAATTTCTCAATCTCATTGCTTGTTCGGCCTCGGCCATTAATGATTGTAAAGCATTTAAGAAATATGGAATACTTTCAACATGTATTTCCAAAATAGAATGTGTCTCTTCTTCAACACTCTTCCTTGTAGAAAAAGTGGAAGAAAGAGAATTTATAGAATCTCCTAACATTTCATCAATGGAAACTGTATCTGCATTCATAGCTGATGGTTTTGCCAACAAAATAGAATCGGTAATTCCTATTTCGGCAGAAGAAAAATCTTTTGGCTCAAATGCATCTTTTTGATCCCACTGTTCAGACGTCTTTGCAGCTAATTGTTTAACCTCAGGTAACAGTTGCACAACAAGCTCTCGCAAAGCAATTCTATTTACAGGTTTACTAATAGTAGCAACAGAACCCGCCTTTTCAAGAGTAGAGATAAAATGCATAGAACGAGCAATAGAAAGAACTAAAACAGGAGCACTCTTGTATGCTCTATCAATTTCATGCAAGTCGTAAATAACATCTCGCAAAGTATCCTCAATATCGCTTGTATCAATAATAACAAGATGTGCGGGATAACGTCTATGATAATCTAGCAATGCTTCAATAGTATCCACTTCAGAAATAGTATATGCAAGGCCTTCAAGAAAGTATGCGGTTAATCTTCTATCATTTTTATCACTATTGACAATAATAATGCTTGGTATCTCAGAAAAAACAGGAACAATATCCTGATATTGCGTATTATTATGTATATCAATTATCTCTTGCATAGACGAGCGTATTGACTCCGTAAAACTTTCTTCTTGAGGGTCTATAAATCCTCTTTCCTTCATATAGGCAGGTGTATGTGCTACTTTAGCATCTTGTACTTCAATTCTTCGTATTGCATCCTCTTTCTCTTTCGTTGAAGGGATTTTAGGTACATATTCTAAAGATTTCTCTTCATTTTCAAAAGATGGCAATATGATTGTTGCTGGAACCACAGGGTTTTCTATCTCTACACTATTTTCCTCGTCTTCTTCTTTAACATTATCCTCTATACCTAATTCCAAAACATTTTTATGCAAAGGCTCCACCTCTTTATCTATTTGCGTATTCTCTAAAGTAACAATATCACTGCTTTCTTCTTGAACATTATTGTGGGAAAGATTTAAATAATCTTTTGTATCCCCTTCCTTAAAGAAATCATCTTCCAAAATTGGCTCAAAAGGTGGTTCGTTACTTATTTCTTCCTCATCCAAAGAACTCTCTTCTTCTTTATTTTCTTCTTGAAGAATAACTTTTTCTACTAATAAAGGCATTTCTTCTTCGAATGTGTCTTTCTTAATTCCAGAAATATTTTCCACAGGCTCCGAAACATTTTCTCCTCTTCTCTCTTCAAAAGAATCTGGAGCTATATTAGAACGTTGGCTGTTATTATCATCATTAATACTTTCTTTTTCATCAAATCCTATTGGAATTATTTCATCTTCTTGTGTTGGTAGTTTCTCTTCATTTATCTCGGATACGTTATCAATTTCCTCTCGTAATTCTTCTTCTGTAAAACGTGCAACGGGGGAGGATTCCTCAATCAATTCATCTTCTTCTACAATAGATTCAGCTAATATTTCTTGTATCTCTCTTTTTAATTCCTCAATTTCCTCACCTTCCTCAATATTGTTATATTCAGGCCTTTTAACTCCTAATCCTTCTAAATTTATCGAATCTATTTCATCAAGGAATTCTTCTGGAACAAGCACTTTTTCATGAGGAAGATCTCTATTTTCTTCAAATTCTTCGTTAACTTTCATAGAAGAGGCAAATGAAACTAGATTAATATCCTTCTCTTCTGGAACAACATTTATAAAAGGAGCTAATTTCGCTGGCACTTGGCTCTTTTCATCACCAACAAAAACTTTTGCCATTGCAGGTAATGTAATAATCATTTCCATTTTTTTACCCTGAGCATTCCCCATAAAAAGAGTACCGCCCGCAATAGCAATTAATTCAGCAATTGAAGCAATTGAAGCACTTTTAAAATTATGTAATGTTTCTTCAGGCATAATCATAATAGAAAAACGAACATGTGAAGGCAAATGATCATCTGTTATTTTTTTTGCCCCAATGTGCATATTACTATTTGGATTGTTAACAATAAGAGATTCTCCAATAGAGTACAGGGTAGAATAAATAACATCACTATCATGTTCCTGATCTTCTTGTAAACCTGGATCTACAAACCAAGAAAGATCCACATTATACGCTTCAGAATATGGTTTCAGTGCGCGATACAAATAAATAAATAACTCCCTAGGAGAGTATCTCATAATGTTAGGCTCTCTTTTCATTGCCTCCACAATGCGTTCTTTTATTACTTCTGGCTTCGATTCCACAAAAGAATTATGTGGAACTTGTTGAATAATTTCTTCCAACTCTTCAGCAACCTCTTCCTGCACTTCAGATAATTCCTTATCTTCAAAATATATTATATCATCCTCTTCTCCTATAACATAATCTTCATCCGAAATATCTTGTAAAGAATTATCATTAAAATTATCTTCTGAAGAAAGGTCTTGCAAAGTGTTATCTGGTACCTCCTGCATCCAATAGGGCATAGATGTATTTCCTAAGTTACTGCTACTTGTGCTACTTCTCGCACGTACTTGTTGTTTTGGTATAGAAACAAGGGAGAGCAGTAATGATGAAAGACCTGCTCCTGCAAGAATAAAGCTCTCTATATAGATAAAAGAAGCTACCTCATTTACATTAAAAAACAACGATATAACAACACATATACTTGGAATAAATCCAGATAGGAAATATAACAATGCATTAGTATATTTCTCTTTTACCAATACGAAAATAAAGGGTAACCAAAGAATAAATGCCATTGGCCAAAGAACAATATACCTAGCTAACCATGCCATAGTGGGCACCTGTGGTAACAGCCCAAAGATCATACCAATACAAGCAAATAAAAAGAACACAGTATGATATTTTTTGGGAAGCACATTCTCTTTGTTAAATAAAATTACTTTCCCTAAGAAAGGGTAAACAATCATAAGTATTTGAAAAACAAAGAGCATTGGCAAAGACACAAGATCAATAAAACCCTCTGGGGTCTTAATAATCCCAAGAGAAATAGAAAGCAGTATTGCAACCTTATAGACAATAAGACATAAAAAGGGATATGCCTTCTGCACAATAATTCTTAATAAGGCAACAAGAATTAGAATACCAATAATACTCATGATAAGTAACTTAAAAATCGTAACATTTTCAATACTTTCAACAGAGATATTTTCTAAAAGGGGAATAAAGAGAGGGCTTGGGATATTTTGTATCCCTATGTAATACGTGTAGAGAGTATTGTCTTCAGCATTTTCAGTTCCAAGGTATACTCTATTTGTCGAAAAATCCCCTATTTTCCTGAAGGAATTTTGAGAATCTGTTTCTTTAGAAACAAAAACACTAATAGGCATCGCAACATACGACCCAACATTAAGCAAAAACTTCTTTTTCTTAATCTCTGAACCTTTTAAGGAAAACCGCAACCACATCCCACCAGCAAGCTTCGTATAGTTTATATCTTTAAGATGAACGAAATAAGAGTCAATCCTTTTATCCTGTAAGTATTCTTGAGTCAGCATGCCTAAAGGATTTGGTAACGCTTGCATAATGGGGTAGAGAGAGGAAGCTTCATGTAATTTTGGTAGAGCAAAAGTATAGGTAGAATCCTCAAATGTAATAACATTAGGATTCAGGGTATTCTCCAAAACCATTGTATCCGCAAAAAGAGATTCAGGGAAAAATACAACGAATCCCAAAATAACTATTATTATAACACCAAATAAGCCTTCCCTAAAAGAAAATTTATCAATTTTCATACATACCCATACATTGTGATAACATAAAGCAAAACTACTGCAAAGTCGGTGCCATAGACAGATTTCTTAGCTTCGCAACAAAATCTTTTACTTGTTGCCCATCCGAAGTTTTTGCATTTGGTGATGTCTTCACAAGAATATCCCATACTGTAAAAGCATCTTCCTTTTCCCCTAAATCATAATACAATAACAAACCTTTGTTATAAAGTCCTACAGAATATTTAGGGGCAAGTAATAGTGCCTTGTTATACTGCTGAAGAGATTCTTGCAACCTTCCCTCTTTACGCAAAGAACTTGCATAATCAACGAGAACTTCTGGAGTGATGTGTTGAAGATTTATAGCCATTTCATATGCTACAAGAGCTTTTTTAAATTCACCTTCGTCAAAATAAGCATTAGCAAGCTGAACCCACAAAGGAGCATTTTCTGGAGATCCCTGAACAACTTTTTCTAATGTAACAATATGTGGAAAAGTCTTTGATTGAACAACTAATTCTTCAGCAATTTCCTCATTAAGCACTCCAGTTGTTGTCTTTAACCACACTGCCGCTCCCCCAATAACTACTGCTACTACCAGCACCCCTATAATAGGAAATACCGAAGCATTGCTCTTTTTTTCGTCTGCCACTACTAGAACCTCCACATAAATAATATATATACCATAAGGAAGTATGATATACGATTTTTCTTATTTATGTCAAGCACATAAAGGAATTCCAGCTATGAAGAACAAGAAAATGAGAATTTATTTAGCCAAAGCAATAGAACGAGATTCTCGAATGACTGTTACACGCACCTGACCAGGGTACACGAGAGAAGATTCAATCTGTTCAGCAATATTTTTAGAAACTAATACAGCCTCATCATCATCAAGTATTTCAGCATCAACAAGAACTCGAACTTCTCTTCCACCTTGAATAGCATATGACTTTGTAACCCCCGAAAAAGAATTCGCTATAGTTTCAAGATCTTCAAGACGCTTTATATAGTTCGCCAAAACTTCTCTGCGTGCACCAGGCCTTGCACCAGAAAGACAATCTGCCGCTTGAACTAAAAAACCATATGGTCCAGAAAAAGGTATATCTTCATGATGAGTAGCAATAGCATTAACGATAACTTTCTGTTCTCCATATTTATTCGCTAATTCTGCACCAATAATTGCATGAGGTCCCTCTACATCATGGTCTACAGCCTTTCCAATATCGTGCAAAAGGCCAGAACGCTTTGCAATTTTAATATCTAAACCCAATTCAGCCGCTATCATTCCACAAATATTTGCAACTTCAATTGAGTGTTGCAATACATTTTGAGAAAAACTTGTTCTAAAATGCAATGTACCAAGAACACGTATTAATTCTGGTGCCATATTCTGAATACCTAAATCAAAAACAGCTCTTTCTCCATATTCTTTTATTTGTTCAGCAATTTCAGATTCACATTTCTTCACAATTTCTTCTATTCTAGCTGGG
This sequence comes from Desulfovibrionaceae bacterium, assembly GCA_051650105.1. GTDB lineage: Bacteria > Desulfobacterota > Desulfovibrionia > Desulfovibrionales > Desulfovibrionaceae > CAMWXW01. Next base: position 55,660 of record JBOFIJ010000006.1, on the reverse strand, counting down.
TGAATTCTACCGTCCTGCATAAGTATCTCAAGAGCCATATAAGCCACGTGCCTTCTCACAGGATCAAATGCTGAAACAGTTATCACTTCTGGAGTATCATCAATAATAACATCCACCCCAGTCGCCGCTTCAAATGCTCTAATATTACGGCCTTCTCTTCCTATAATTCTTCCTTTCATATCTTCACTTGGCAAGGTAACAGAACGGACAGTTCTTTCAGAAACACATTCACTGGATAAACGCTGAATTGTAGTAATAATTATTTGTTGAGCCTTTTTCTTAGCATTTTCTTTTGCATCTTCCTCCATAGAACGAACAAGCTTGGCAACATCTCGCGTTGTCTTTTCTTTTACTAAATTTAGAAATTCCTCCCTTGCTTGCTCGAAAGTAAGCTTTCCCATACGTTCCAATTCTTTTTCCTGCTTAATAAGCAAACAACGTAACTCTTCTTCTCTTTTTTGAATATTCTCTTTAAGAAAAAGAAAATCTTTTTCCATTTCCAAAAGTGCATGTTCTTGTTTTGATAAAGAATCCTGCTTAATATCCAATTTTTCCGTTAATAATAATAATTTATTATTTCTCTCTACTATTTCTCGTCTTTCTTCCCTAAAGGAATTTTCTAAATTTACCTTCTCGTTATATAACTCTTCCTTGCCTTCCAATAAAATTCTTTGTTTATATTCATTTGCTTTTTCTTCAACTTCTTTATACTTTTTCTCAACCGCAGCAGACGACTTTATTATCTGTTTTTTATTCATACTCTTATTTACGAAAAATCCAATAAAAGTTCCGACAAGGAGAGCTAATAAAATGTATAAGTACACCATATACCCTCCACAATATTGTGATTGTTATTCTGTAACTATAATGCCTAGTAAAGGAATACACCACTCTACATCTATTTGCAAGTACAATACAATAAAAAAAAGCCCTCTTCGACAATAGTAACAATAGAGGGCTCTACATTTTTTAAAAAAGAATTTACTTACGAAGGCCAAGAGCCTCAATGAGAGACCTGTACCGTAAAATATCTTTCTTTTTTAAATATCCAAGTAAACTACGTCTTTTACCAACAAGCCTTAAAAGACCAGATCGAGAATGATGATCCTTCTTATGAGCCTTAAAGTGATCAGCAAGATCATTAATTCTTTGCGTTAATAAGGCAACTTGAACCTCTGGTGAACCTGTATCAGAATCAGATTTTGCAAATTGCTTAATAACATTTTGCTTATTTTCCTTTGTAATAGCCACAGCTACCTCCAACAATAAATAATATTATAAACCACGTAAGACCTTCCACATGGAAGATTCCTCATGAAACTGTGCTAAAGCAAGAGGAAAAGATTGATAAAGCAATACCGCTTTCCTATTGTGAGCATGGGAAACAGCAGAAACAATAGGCCTCCCGACTACTATACTATTTCTTTCCTCTTCTGTAAGATCCACCCTCTCCCACCCTGATAAAACCTCAATAAGTGGTTTCACATGCGTAGGAAATGAATTAGTTTCTTCCAGAATGCTGTTAAGAGGCACAGAATCTTCAATAGAAAAAGGATAACTATATTCCCGAGTTAGCTTTTCTAAAATAGCCCCACATCCAAGCCGTTTCCCCAAGCTGTGGGCCAGAGAACGTATATATGTGCCAGAACTACAGCTAACCCTAAAGGTCATATATGGCAAAGATATAGAACAGATTTCCAAACTATATATTTGCACATTCTTAAACTTCCTCGGGGGAGTATGCCCCATCCTAACAATTTTGTAAAGACTTTTCCCATTATATTTGGCAGCAGAAATGGGAGGAACTTCTTGTCGAATACTACCTTGGTACTCGAGAAATACTTGCATAAGACACTCTTTAGAAATGTGTTCATACGTGCGTGTATTGAGAACCACACCCTCTTTATCCCAAGTATCTGTTTCTTCACCAAGCTTAAGTGTTCCTTTATATATTTTAACACCTTCTTGCATAAGATACTGTGAAATCTTAGTAGCATGCCCAAGTAAAACAAGCAAAACACCATCCACCATAGGATCCAAAGTCCCAGCATGGCCTATTTTCTGTTGCCCTAGCGTTCGCTTAATTTTTCGTAAACAAGCATGAGAAGTGAGAGAAGAAGGTTTGTTAAGAATAAGAACACCATGTTCTTGCATACACTCTCCAAAAAAAAACAGACCTAACAGCCTGCTATTGGTGCTTCTTCAGCAAATAATGGCGTCCCCAAGGGGATTTGAACCCCTGTCGACGGCGTGAAAGGCCGTTGTCCTGGACCAGGCTAGACGATGGGGACGCTATACCTGTGTATATATACTTCACACAATAACAAATGTCAAGAACATTTTAACAGTGGAATAGATATCTATAAATCTCTTATCTTGTGTATCAAAGCAGTTGTAGAATATCCATCTATCAATTCAATTCGTTCAACACGTCCACCTTTTTTAAGAACAAGCTCTGCTCCAACAATATTCTCTATTGCCCAATCTCCTCCTTTCACCAACACATCCGGCTGTAATTGTTCTATCACGTTAAAAGGAGTATCTTCATTAAAGGAAATAACATAATCAACACTTCTTATATTTGCTGCAATAAAGGCACGTGCCTCAAAACTAACAATAGGACGCGGTAACTGCTTGCTTTGTCTTTTTACAGAATCATCACTATTCAATGCAAGAATAAGAATATCGCCAAAAGATTTCGCCTCTGCAAGAAGAGCTATATGCCCAGGATGCACGATATCATAACACCCATTGGTAAAGACAATCTTCTTCCCCTCTTTTTGCTTATTGCGAGCAAGAAGAACCATCTCTTCAAGAGAAAGTATATTTGGAATATCTGGAATACATTTCATCTACTGTACAAATCTCCCATGCCTACTATTTTTAACATAATATCATATTTTTACCATAAAAGAAATACATACAGAAAATGTCGAATACTGTTTTGCACAAACATATGTACACAATATTCAAAATAATATAATATGCATTATCCATTCTCTTCTAAAGAATGCTTCCCTATATATCCCTTGCAATATACTATCTTGCCATATATAAAGCATAGCAGTATACACAGTTAGCTTTCACAATATTGCCTTTACCAGATAATGTTATTAAGAATACGGTTCTATATAAAACACATTCTACTATAATTCTTATAAACAAAAATAGTAATAACAATAGAGAAATCTTACTATTCTTAAAAATACAATATACTCTTTCACATACCATATTGCGTTATGCAAATAACGCCAATGCTTCAAAAAAATACTACATAAATGCACTCTTTACATAACAGAACATATAGCTCTATAAATAAAGTATAAAGAGAATATGCTCTCTCTCCATTTTTGTGGGATTTCCCTTTCTTCACACTAATAAATTAACATCTCCATATACTCATTCTGACAATTATGGAAAATATACAAAAAAACAACGCCCTACATAGTAATATAACATTAGTATTTATGTAAGATATAATTTTTATATTACGTAAAATACTATTTCTACAGAAGAACCTAGCAAAGAATACAGCACTCTATTCTATTACAAAAATTTTCCTCATATCCTCTTTTTACATGTCACTATTATCACTATCCACAAATAAATATCCTATAATCCTATTTTTTCACGCACTTCTTTCATTGTTTCCTCCGCACTACTCCTAGCCTTTGCATTGCCTTCGTGAAGAATCTCCAAAAGAGTCTCTTTAGTATACTGCTGGTATCTATGCCTCATAGGCTCTAAAAACATAGACAAGCTATCGATAAGCATGCCCTTACACTCCGAGCACCCTAATGAAGCTTCTGTACAGCCTGTGGCGATATCCTCACACATCTCTTGCGAACTCAATAATTCATGGTATGGAAAAAGCAAACACCTTTTAGGATCTCCTTTATCTGTCTTTCTCACCCTAGAAGAGTCTGTTATCATAGAACGAACTTTTTTCTCAATATCGTCTTCAGAATCTCTTAAAAAAATAGCATTATTATAACTCTTAGACATCTTTCTGCCATCTAAACCAATACATTTAGCGCTTTGTGTAATATATGCCTTTGGCTGAGGAAAGCATTCCCCATAAAAATGAGTAAACCTACGAGTTATTTCTCTAGATAATTCTAAATGCGGAAGCTGATCTTCACCAACAGGAACAATATCTGCCTTATAGAGAATAATATCCGCTGTCATTAGTACAGGATACCCCAAGAAACCAAATGTATTAATATCTTTTTCAGATGCTTCTCTGACATCTTTATAAGTGGGATTTCTTTCAAGCCAAGAAAGAGGTGTTATCATAGAGAGATACAAAGACAACTCTGCATGTTCTTTAATAGCTGATTGCTTAAAAATAGTACATTTATTTGGGTCAAGACCACTAGCTAACCAGTCTAATAAAAGATCTAAAGAACGCTGTTCAATATGTGAAGTTTGTGCATAGTCTGTGGTAAGAGCATGTAAATCTGCAAGAAAAAAAGAACATTGTGCTGTATCTTGCAATAGCAACCACGAATTGAGCACGCCAAAATAATGCCCTAAATGTAAGGAACCTGTTGTTCTCATACCAGAAACACAGCGCTGCATAGATAACTCCTAAATAATACCTACCAGAGAAAAAAGAAAGGAAGCAGAAAATGCAATGAAAGGATATAATATAAATTGAAATAATCCAAGCACCATTAAAAGAAGCAAAATAAAAAAGCCATACTGCTCATAACGCTCGTAAGTAAGAGCAATATGTGGAGGCAGAAGAGAAGCCACTATTTTAGAACCATCCAAGGGCGGTATCGGAAGTAAATTAAAAAAAGCTAACGTAAGATTAATACTGACACCAGCAAAAAATACCTTTGCAAAGAAAAGCTGCATACCTGAAGGACTTCCTGTAAAAAAGCCTATTTCTAAACCAAAACGAATAAAGACCGCAAAAAGTACTGCAAGAAAAATATTCGCCATAGGCCCTGCAAGAGCCACAAGAAGTAAATCTCTTCGTACCTCTTTAAAATATCGTGGATTCACCGGAACAGGTTTTGCCCACCCAAAAGCAAAAGGAGTGAATAATGAAGAAAAAATAAATACCATCGCCCCCATAGGATCTATATGTGAAGAAGGATTGAGAGTAAGCCTTCCTTGCATATATGCAGTTCTATCGCCCAATCTATACGCTACAAAGCCATGCGCAACTTCATGAAGAATTATACCAAGCAACATAGGTATAAGAGCAATGGAAAGTCTTTCTATTGTATTTGCTATATCCACTATATACTTTCCTTTATACTATCTACTTCACTTCATCGACAGCTTCAGTAAGTATTGATACTATATTTTCCTGTACCATCACAAGGCCACCTTCAATAAAACAAGAACTATCTTTTCCCTTGCTTCTAAACATAACTGTACCCTTTGTGAGGCTTCCTATAAAATCAGCATGATTACAAAGAAAACCTCGCTCACCATCAAATGCAGGCACATTAACATACTGTATATCGTTATGAACAACACTTCCGCTTGGAGTAATAATTTCTAATGTCATGGTATTTTGCATCATTTTCCCCTTACAAATAAAAAACACGATATCACAGTGGTTCCACTACTTCTATGATATACATTGTAAAAATTATTTCAACACTATACAACAATAAGAATATCTTCCCAATAAAAAAATATAGAAAGCACAATAGCATCTTCTGAGCAATAACTAAGGTACGATAACACTACCAAAATAGACTATATCGCCGTTTTTATAAAATAATAATAGCGCCTTCTTTTCTAAGAATAACACTGTACACCACAGTAATATAGAGTATTCATATTTCTTTACTAAAGAATCTTTACCATACTACCAATAGTATCAGAATACGCAATAAAAACAACTCCTGCTTTTGCCAAGAAATCATTATTTCAAATAGAACATTGTACAGATATCTTCTTATATCATGTACATCTTTTAAATACACGTAAAGAAAAAGAATCTGTGTGCTTTAGAGAGAATTACGTCTACTTAGTGATTATATATAAAACGATAAGAGAGCATAAAGAAAATAAATACATGTTGAGATTATCTCTATTAGAAATGTTGTACCACTAAGAACTCTTTTCTTGCCTCTTATTATACTTCTCTAAAGCCATTTCGATACTACCGACCATATAGAAATCACTCTCAGCTAAATGATCATACTCCCCATTAAGAATGCCTCTAAAACCTTTTAGCGTATCTTCTAATTTAACATACATTCCAGGAGAACCTGTGAACACTTCTGCTACATGGAATGGTTGAGAAAGAAAACGTTGAACCCTTCTTGCTCTTCCAACAAGCAATTTATCTTCATCAGAAAGTTCATCCATACCAAGTATGGCAATAATCTCTTGCAAATCTTTATATTTTTGAAGAATTCGCTGCACTTCCCTAGCTAAGTTATAATGCTCATCTCCTACCATATCTGCAGAAAGAATACGAGAGGTTGAATCTAAAGGATCCACAGCAGGATAAATACCAAGCTCAGAAATAGCACGAGAAAGAACAAGCGTTCCATCTAAATGGCTAAAAATGGTAGCAGGAGCGGGGTCTGTTAAATCGTCCGCAGGAACATATACAGCTTGCACAGACGTAATAGAACCATTCTTAGTGGAGGCAATTCTTTCTTCCATAGCTCCAAGGTCACTCGCAAGTGTTGGTTGATACCCAACAGCAGAAGGAATACGTCCAAGTAATGCAGATACTTCAGAACCAGCCTGAGCAAGCCTAAAAATATTATCTACGAAAAACAAAACATCTTGATGTTCTTCATCCCTAAAATACTCAGCACAAGAAAGAGCTGTTAATGCTATTCTTGAACGCGCTCCTGGAGGCTCATTCATTTGTCCATAATATAGTGCTGTTCTGTCCAGCACTCCAGACTCTTTCATTTCATGATATAAATCATTTCCTTCCCTTGTACGTTCACCAACACCAGCAAAGACAGAAATACCACCATGCTCTTTGGCAATATTATTTATCATTTCCATAACAATAACTGTTTTTCCAACACCAGCACCGCCAAAAAGACCAATTTTACCACCCTTTGGAAAAGGAACAAGTAGATCAATAACCTTTATTCCTGTTTCAAGCATAGTAACGGCTGTACTTTGGTCTGCAAATTTTGGAGCCTCTCTATGAATAGGATACATTTTTTTTGTATTAATAGGGCCTTTTTCATCAATAGGTTGTCCAGTAACATTCAGAATTCTTCCAAGAACCTCTTTTCCAACAGGAGTAGAGATAGGGCTTTTTGTATCCACAGCCTCCATGCCACGTACAAGCCCATCTGTAGAATCCATAGAAATAGTGCGTACAATATTATCCCCTAAATGCTGTACAACTTCACAAAGGATACACGGAGCATTCTCATTATTTGGGTTTGTAATTTCAACAGCATGTAATAACGCAGGTATCATACCATCTAAAAATTCTATATCGATAACAACACCTATAACTTGAACAATTTTACCAGTATTTTTCATAAATATTCTCCGTTAATTAACCATTTAAAGCTTCTGCTCCACCAACAATATCCATAAGCTCACTAGTAACAGAAGCTTGACGAACTTTGTTATACAAACGAGACAACGATTTAATCATATCTGTACAATTTCCAGTAGCATTGTCCATAGCAATCATACGAGCAGCATGCTCACTTGCAACAGTACTTAAAATATTCTTATAAATTTGTATACGAATGAGATTTGGAATAAGATCTTCCAAAAGAATATTTACAGGAGGAGAAAAGACAATATCCTTCACAGAATCTTCCTCTATTTCTTTTGGCTGAAAAGGCAAAATAACCTCATAAGAAGGCAGTTGTTGCATAAGAGATTTAAACTCTCCATACACACAATATACCTCAGAAAATGTGCTCTTAAGAAAAGCCTCTTGAATATCGTTCATAACTTCTATTGCAAGAGTATACGATACAGAAGACATACACTCAACAATACTTTTTTGAATGGGATAACCCATTTTTCTAATAAATTCAGTCGACTTCTTTCCTAAACAATAAAAAACATATTCCTTCCCTTCTTCCTGAAGTGTATGAACAAGCTCTTTTGTTTTATTAATAAGATTAATAACGAAACCACCACATAACCCCTTGTCTGGGGCAATAAAAATAATACACACAACGTTGGAATTTTGCCTATTGAGCAAAGGATGCCTAATTGAAATAGACTGTGCAAGAGAAAGATTCAATACCTCATTATATTTTTTAAGGTACGGCCTAAATTGCTCTATAGAACGCTGAGCAGAACGCAACTTAGCACACGCCACCATATTCATAGCACGAGTAATTTGCTTTGTTTTTTGGATTGCAGTTAATCTATACTTTACATCTTTAAGCGATGCCATATTCTTGCCTTCCTATTTAAATTTACCCTTAAAGGATGTAATAACCTGAATAAGTTCTTTTTCTATCTCTTCATCAAAAGCAGCTTTTTCTGCTAATTTAACAAGAAGAGAATTATGCTCAGAACGTAAAAACTGCAATAACTCCTTTTCAAATCGAGATATCTCTTTTACGTCAATTGAATCCATGTATCCCTTTGTTGCAGCGAAAATAGAAATCGATTCCTCAATAACAGGCATAGGAGAAAATGTTCCTTGCTTTAGCAATTCTATTAATTTCGCACCCCTATCAAGGGTTTCCTTTGTGTCTTTATCAATATCGGAACCAAATTGAGCAAAAGCTGCATATTCTCTATATTGAGCAAGATCTAACCGAAGTGTTCCAGCTACCTGTTTCATAGCTTTAATTTGAGCAGCTCCACCAACACGAGAAACAGAAAGCCCCACATTAATTGCCGGCCTAATACCAGCATTAAAAAGACTAGGTTCAAGATAAATTTGCCCATCTGTAATAGAAATAACGTTAGTGGGAACAAAAGCAGACACATCCCCTGCCTGAGTCTCAATAATAGGCAATGCCGTTAAGGAACCTGAACCCAATTCATCACTTAACTTTGCCGCTCTTTCCAATAATCTGGAATGCAAGTAGAAAACATCCCCAGGGTATGCTTCACGCCCAGGAGGCCTTCTTAATAAAAGAGACATCTGCCTATAAGCAATCGCCTGCTTTGAAAGATCATCATAAACAATAAGAGCATGCTTGCCAGAATCTCTAAAATACTCTGCCATTGTGCACCCAACATACGGTGCAATATATTGCAAGGAAGCATCTTCTGAAGCACTTGCACACACAATAGTCGTATATTCCATAGCACCATATTTTTTGAGTGTTTCAGCAACAAGGGCAACAGAAGATTTTTTTTGTCCAATAGCAACATAAAAACAATGAACACCCAAACCTTTTTGCGCAATAATGGCATCTATACAAACAGACGTTTTCCCTGTTTGTCTGTCTCCAATAATAAGCTGTCTTTGCCCTCTTCCAATTGGTGTCATAGCATCAATGGCCTTAATGCCTGTAATGAGTGGTTCATGCACAGATTTCCTAGAAATAATACCAGGAGCTTTAACCTCAACAGGCTTATATTCTGTTGCGTTAAGTGCCCCCAGGCCATCAATAGGTTCACCAAGAGCATTTAACACTCGGCCGAGAAGACACTCACCAATAGGGACAGAAAAAATTTTCCCTGTTCGCTTTACAGTATCACCTTCTTTAATAGAATTTCCATTACCCAATAAAGCTACACCCACGTTATCTTCTTCAAGGTTAAGTACAAGGCCTTTAACCCCATTCTCAAACTCCAATAATTCCATAGACATAGCATTACGAACACCGTATACCCTGGCAATACCATCACCAATATATAAAACGACACCAGTTTCATTAAGCTCAATCTTATCTTTGTAATCAGTTATTTGCTTTTCTATAATTTTACTAATTTCTTCTGCCTGTATCTGCATATTACACCCCTTTTTTAATATTCTTTTTCAAGTTCACTAATTGAGTTCTCAAACTGGCATCATAAACGGTGTCCCCCACTGTTAAAACAAAACCACCAAGTAAGGCAGATTCTACTTTATAAGAAAGAACGACCGTGTGAGCGAATCTTTTTGCAATAAAATCTTGAATAAGACCTTTAGCTACATCATCTATAGCACGCGGGACAGACACAATACCCCTTTTAACACCATTTTTTTCATCAAGCAGCATTTCATACGTCTGTGCAATACTACTAATTTGATTTGTTCTCCCAGAAGTGACCAAAAGAGAAGTAAACAAGCCTAAAACAGGCAAAGAAACTTTCATAGTTTTAAGAAATTCACGAAAGAGTATTTTTTTCTCTTCTTCAGAAATCATAGGACAAGAAAATACCTCTTTAACAACAATATTTTCCTCATACATTATAGCAAGAGCATGTAAAGCTTTTGCACAAAGAAGCACATCATTTGCATCAGAACTCTGCATAGCAAAAAATAAGGCTTTTGCATATCGAGAAGCAATCTTATTTTGCATCATATACCACCTTATCCAGAGACTTCCTCAAAAAAGCAAGGTATTCTTCCCCAGAAAGAGAATGAGAAACGCGCTCCTGAACATCTACAACAATTTGCTCTGACATCTCCTCAAGCAATTTTCTTTTACACTCAAGAATTTCGTTCTGAGCCATTTTCTCAGCATGAGCAATAATTTGTTCGGCAGCGCTATTGGCTTCTTCAATAATAGAGCGACAAAGAATTTCAGTCTTTTCATATTGCTCCTTAGCAATATTTTCTTGCTCTTCTTTTACTTTATCCATTGAATCTTCAAGTTGGGACAACTTCATCAATGCATCTTCTCGGCTCTTTTTTAAAGAAGCAAAATCCTCTATAAGAGAAGCTCTACGCTTAACGAAAAAATCGCGCACTTTCTTAGCAAAAGCATAATATAAAATTCCTAAAACAAGAAAAAAATTAATAATTCGATATGTAAAATTTGTCCAATCATATCCTCCTTCAGCAGCGATAACTACATCTGCAGAAAATATTGAAAAGACAAATACACTACAAAAAAATAAATATTTCATGACAAAAGCCCACCACTTTCACATAATTTTCTGAATGATGCAATCAACAAAATATTCTTTTTTAGCAAGAAGCTCTTTATTCGCAGTAGCAAACGAGGATTGCAATAAAGATTCTACTGCGCATATCCTTTCCTGCTTTTCTTCTTTTGCAGTTGTAACAATTCGCAAGGCCTCTTTTTCTGCATCAAGAGATCTTTGCATCCTTTCTGTATCAAGTTTATTTTGAAAAATATCCATATCTTCGCGATATTTCTGCATTTTTCGCTCGATAGCAAATGAAAGCGTTTCAATTTCCTCCGTAAGCATGACGCTCTCCTTAACGCGTAAAGCAACATTTTCACGAATAGGTTTAATAATAAGGAAATGCAAGAAAGACAAACTTATACAAAGATTCACAAATTGAATAACAATTGTAATATCTAAATTAACCATACAAAGGCCTCCACTTCTTATTGTAATTTTTACAAAAATCCACAACGCAGAGTTCTCATCGTACATAAAGGACAATAACGCCCCTAAAGACCTAGTATATAATGAAAAAAAAGCCGTGTCAAGGTTGAAAAATAAAATACTACGCTTGGTAAGAACACTGATACAACGGGTATACTTGACAAAAGTTGATGACCATGGTAGGGTCAGGAGGTTTATATTTCACACTACCAATTCTGATCACCCAATAAACCACCATTTGCATGATATGTATTTACTAGCCATATATTTTATATATTTTAATCCGAAAATTAAGGAGAGCTTTTATGTGGGAATATTCTGAAAAAGTAAAGGAAGCATTTGCAAATCCAAGAAACATCGGTGCACTTGAGGGTGCAAATGCCATTGGTGAAGTTGGAAGTTTATCTTGTGGAGATGCGTTAAAGCTGTACTTGAAAGTTAACCCTGAAACAGAAATTATTGAAGATGCTACTTTTGAAACATTTGGTTGTGCTAGCGCTATTGCTTCAAGTTCTGCTTTAACAGAAATAATAAAAGGTATGCCTCTTTCTGAAGCAGAGACAATTACAAATAAGGATATCGCAAAAGCATTAGATGGTCTTCCAAAAGAAAAAATGCACTGTTCTGTTATGGGAGAAGAGGCACTTATTGCTGCAGCAAGAAATTACAGAGGGTTGCCTCCAGAAGAACATGAGGAAGAAGGTAAAATAGTTTGTTATTGTTTTAATGTTGAAGAAGAGACAATACGACGTGCTATTGTGACTAATTCTTTAAAAACAAGAGAAGATGTCACGAAATTCACAAAAGCTGGTGGAGCATGCGGATCATGTAACGACGCTATAGAAGAAATTCTTTTTGAAATTGAACATGGTTCATCTTTGCAAAAACCACTTAGCTCTTTCCAAAGAATGCAGAAAGTAATGGACATTTTACAAAAAGAAATTGTTCCAACTCTCCCAACAACGACTGATGTTGAAGTTATAGATATTGATGATTCTACAGTTCGTATTAAATTTGCTGGAGAAACAGCTAAATCTAAAGAACTAAAGAAAACAACTATGTCAAAATTGACAGAGCGACTACATGAAGATCTCAATATGAAAGTTTTTGAGGTTCTTTTATAATGAATAACGTCATTTACTTCGATAATAATGCAACAACAAAGGTAGCCCCGGAAGTACTGGAAGCTATGATGCCTTTTTTCACAGAAGCATATGGTAACCCTTCAAGTATGCATAAGTTCGGTGGCACTGTTGCAGAGCACATAAGAGAGGCCAGAAAAAGTGTAGCTTCTCTTATAAATGCAAAACCAGATGAAATATATTTTGTTTCCTGTGGTACAGAAGGGGATAATGCTGCAATCTTTTCAGCAATGTCCACACAACCACAGAAAAGACACCTTATAACAACACCAGTAGAGCACTCTGCTGTAGTCGCCTCGATGAAAAAACTTGAAAAAGCTGGCTATGATGTTACGTATCTTCATGTAGATTCCAAAGGTAGACTGGATATGGAAGAAATACGATCCTCTATTCGGCCAGATACAGGCCTTATTTCTATTATGTGGGCTAATAATGAAACAGGTAATATTTATCCCATAAAGGAAATAACCTCACTTGCAAAGGAACACGGTATTCAAATGCATACGGATGCTGTTCAAGCTGTCGGCAAAATTCCCATTGATGTACAAGAAAACCCTGTAGACTACCTTGTATGTTCAGGGCATAAACTGCATGCACCAAAAGGAATAGGAGTGCTTTTTATAAAGAAGGGAACTCGTTTTCACCCATTAATTACGGGAGGCCAACAAGAAAAAGGCAAACGAGCCGGGACAGAAAATATTCCGTATATTGTAGGTCTTGGCAAAGCCGCACAGTTTGCACAAGACAATATAGAAAAAGAAAATACCTATGTTAAATCGTTACGAGATACACTAGAACAGGGTATTTGTAGTACTATTAAAGATGCTATTATTAATGGCGACACAGAAAATAGACTTCCAAATACTACGAATATATCCTTTAAAAATGTGGAAGGGGAAGCGATACTATTATTGCTAGATTCACATGGTATCTGTGCAAGTTCTGGGTCGGCCTGCACATCTGGAAGCTTAGATCCATCTCATGTTCTACGAGCCATGGACGTGCCTTTTAACTATGCACATGGATCTATTCGCTTTAGCCTTTCTATTTATAACACAAAAGAAGAAGTAGAAAAAACAGTAACGGTGCTGCCACAAATAATTGACCGTCTTAGAGCTATTTCACCATTTAAAGAATAAAATAACGATATATTATAAGAGGGATTTCTTGTTTTGTACTATTACAAGGAATCCCTTTTTACGATTTTGCCTTCTCCTCTTTAGTCGTATTTCTACTATCTTTCATTAATAATTCTCCTTGAAATATACATCCTTCTTCCATCAGCACAACAGGAGAGATCATAGATCCCTCGTAAACACCTGTCTTTTGAAAGAGTGCTTTTTCTCGAATAATAGATTCACCATTAAAATTACCACTTAACACAAGACTGTTGACATTAAGTTTACCTTCTATTCTGGCTTCTCGTCCAACAATAAGTGTTCCATCAGATATAATCTCACCAATAAATCTCCCGTCTACACGAACTGTACCAGAAAAATTAAGGGAACCATTAAATACAGTGCTAGAACCCAAGAAAGCATTAATTTCATCTTTAGCCATAGTATCCACCTCATATAATAAAATATTACGCAACTTTAAAAACAAAACGTCGCATAGAAACATTAAGAACAATTCCAATAAAAACAAAATTCACTATAGTGGCGGTTCCACCGTAACTAATAAAAGGTAACGGAATCCCAACAACTGGCATAATCCCAAGTACCATGCCCATATTTACAGTTATTTGAGAAAAAAAATAAAAAAAGACCCCTACGGTAAGATAACTTCCAAACCTATCTTTTGCCGTTTTTGCCGTATAATAAATACCATATAAAAAAACACAAAACAATATAAGTAGTATTACCATCCCTATAAAACCCCATTCTTCTCCGAACACAGCTAGGGCAAAATCCGTATGTTTTTCTGGGAGAAATCGCAATTGACTTTGCGAACCACTTAAAAAACCACTTCCCCAAAAGCCACCTGAACCAAAAGCAATTTGGGATTGAATGACATGATAACCACTTCCCAAAGGATCTTTCCCAGGATTAATAAAAGTGAGAATTCTTTGTTTTTGATAATCATGCAAAAACATCCATGCTACTGGTAATAACATAGGTACAAAAACTAGCAAAACCCGAACCACATATATTCGGATTCCTCTAAAAATAATGATACCACCTAAAATAGCAAGCATACAAATCGTAGTTCCAAGATCTGGCTGAGAAAGAACAAGCATTGCAGGAATGCTCGCAATACCCGCAACAAATAATAATTCCTTCCAACCCATTGGAGCTTTCCCTTTAGAAAGCAATTTAGCACCCAATATTAATATACTAATTTTAGCCAGCTCACTTGGCTGAATATTCATAAAACCCAAAGAAATCCACCTTTTAGCACCATACACAGTTTTACCTACTACAGGAACTGCAGCTAGCAATAGTACAGTAAAAACAAAGAATGGTATAGCAATACTATAAAAATGTCTATAATTAATAATAGATACCAACACCATACAGATAATCCCTAGGCATCCCCACAATATTTGTCGTTGAAAATATGTATTAACAACAATTTCATCTTCTGTCCGTATACCACTAGCAGAATATAAATTAATGAGTCCCACAAGAGATAATAAAGCAACACTAATAACAACTGTCCAATTTAGTTGAGATAAAAATTTTGAATTTTCTGTAGAATGCAGCATCCTATTGCCCTCCAAATAAATCAGAGTCATTTGTTTTTTGTCTCAAGATACTCTTGCTATTTTGATCTTTATTTTCTTTCTTAAGGCTTGGAAAATTGGAATCAAAAATAGTATTTTTTATAGTTTCTTCTGGCAAAAAATCCACATGTGTTTTCTCAAAAAGAAATTCTGCTATTTGCTTTGCAATTGGAGCAGCAACAGTACCACCACCTCCACCATGTTCTACAAGAACAACAATTGCGTATTTTTTCTTATCTTTTTCTGCAAAAACAAGCACCCAAGCATGATCTCTAAAACGTATAGGTAAATCACTTGCTTTCACCCTAATGCCATTTATAACACGCAGCTTTGTTACCTGTGCAGTCCCCGTTTTTCCACCAACAAGAACATCTTTTGTTTTTAATCTTGTCGCTGTTCCTTGCGAGTCTTCCACAGTATCAACCATCCAAGAAAGAACAAGGTCTCGATATTCTTTTTTAATAGGTAAAACACGCAATACTTCAGGTTCTTCATCTTGTAATAAACTGGGTTTCATTTCCACACCATCGTTAAGAAGACCAGATAAAAAAGAAACTGCTTGTAATGGTGTAATTAAGCTATAGCCTTGTCCAATAGAAAAATTTATGGTTTCCCCTGTAAGCCATCTTCTTTTAAAACGCTCCAATTTCCATTCTGGTGTCGGAATAAGTCCGGGATGTTCATATGGTAATAAAATTCCAAGCTTTGAACCAAAACCATATTCTTTTGCTTCATTAGCAAAATATCGTATTCCAATTTTACCTGCCATAGTGTAAAAATACACATCACAGGAAACCACAATAGCTTTTTTCATATTGACAGAACCATGCCCAGAATCCTTCCAACACCTAAATACTTGATTTCCAACATCTATTTTACCAGAACAATGTACTGTTTGTTCAGGGGAAACATTTTTTTCAAGAAGCATTGTTGCCATAGGAATTTTCCAAATAGATGCCGGAGGATATGCACCCTGGATCCCCCTATTATGCAAAGGGTTTGCTTCGTCATCTCGTATTCTAATCCAATCATCCATAGATAACGTTCTTGTAAAAACATTGTTATCATATGCAGGTCTGCTGACAAAAGCATTAATCTTTCCTGTTTCTGGTTCCATTACAATAATGGTGGCTCTTTTATTTTCTAATAAATCCCATGCTTTTCTCTGCAAATTAAGATCAATAGAAAGCTGAATATTCTCCCCTCTAATAGGTGTTGCTACCATTCTTTGTGTTAATCTTCTACCAAAAGCATCTACTTCTTGCTGTTCAAGCCCTTTTTGTCCACGTAAACGTTCCTCTAATTTGAGTTCTAGGCCCTGCTTCCCAACAAAATCCCCCAATTTTAAAGAAGAATCTTTTTCCATTTCTTTTTCATTCGCTTCAGCAACATAGCCCAATAAATGTGCAAAGATATCCCTTTCTGGATAAAATCTTCGAGGACGTGGAATAATTTTAATACCAGGGTTTTCAAACAACCTAGCTTCTATTTGAGCAACTTTTTCAAAGGAAATATCAGAAACAATAATAAGAGGACTAAAACTTTTTACTCTTCTTCTATCTTTTTCATAACGTTTTTTTAAATTTTCTAAGGCTATTCCGGTCCATTTGCTAATTTGTATAAGAGTTTTATCAATATCTTCAATATCTTCTCTTACAATAGCAAGAGAATATGCTGCTTTATTTCCTGCTAAGAGCTTATTATTCTTATCAAAAATAAAACCTCTTGAGGCATATGTAAAGGCTTCTCTATATCTATTCTCCTGAGCCAGCTGTTTATAGAGTGAACCCTCCAATATTTGTAAATACCATGTTCGTAATAAGAATATAAAAAACAGCGATGCAATAAGCATTTGCAATAATACTAAACCATGTTTTGGTGGAGAAAAACCTTCCCCTTCAAACTGTATTTCCATAATTTGCAAACCGTTTCCTCAAGAAATAAATAGGCATCCATAGTATCGGAATAATTAAGATTTGTAGTAGAGCATCTCTAAGAATAATAGAAAAAACAACGTGTATATTCTGTGCTGAAGCAAAGATAAAAAGTAGTGGTATTTTAATAATAGCGAGTAATATAGATAGCAATGTAACAAAATATATTTTATCCACTTCAAAGAAATTAGATCCTCCTATAAAAAGAAGAACAAGCATACCGTACCAACAAAGCATCATTCCAAAATTAAAAATGCCAAGACCTTCTTGAATAAATATACTAAATATAGCAATAACAATAAAGGATCTCCATTTTTTTTCTTGTAAAATAATTATGAGCCCCACTAAGAATGTATCTATTCCAGCAAAAGCCTTCTGTATCCATATAGCAAAAACAGAAAACAATAACCAAAAGATGACATCACTTATGAGACCTGCATGACCTTCTTGCTTCATAGAATACTTTTTTGAAAGCATACAAAACATCCTTTATAATTTTAAAAAGTATTTTCTTTTTGTAGTGACTCAAAGTCTGGAACAGCTTCATCAAGATTCTGGTTCTCTCCTGTGGATAATTGTAAAATCTTTGGATCCATCTGCAAAATAAAAACCTCTTCTAAAGCAAATTTTCTTACCAATGGTGTCGCCTTAACAACATAAAACAGTTCTTCTTCCCCAACATATGAAATAGTCGCTACAGGTAAGCCTTTAGGAAATATACCATCTACTCCAGACGTAACTAATATTTCTCCAACAGAAACAGATTCACTTCTTGGAACATAGAGCATATCTAATTCATTTCTATCTCCAGACCCAACAAGCACTCCAGAAACACGAGAATCTTGAGCTATTACAGAAATTCTACTGTTTGGAGAGGTAATAGGTTGAACTAAAGCAGCACTGCGAGAATCTCTAATAATTCTTCCCACAAGCCCTTCAGAAATAAGAACTGGAGCAGATAAATGCACACCTTGAGCGTATCCTTTATTGACAACAAGAGTATTTACAGTGGCCTGAGGACCAAAACGTATTGCAATAACCTGTGCTAATACTCTTGGAATTACTTTAGAATCGCTCAATTGAAAAAAGGCACGCAACCGTCTATTCTCTTCTATAGCCTCTCGCCCTTTATAAACTTCTTCTTGTAAAAGGGCGATTTTCTCTTGTAAAAGAATATTTTCGCTATTAACACCCACAAGATAAATATGATTTTTCCAATACGAAGAAACTACATCTTCTATCCATATTCCAGGAGCAAGAACAGTAGAAACAACTTCTAAGCCTGTACTAGATGCAATACGATCAATAACACCACTTCGCACATTCCATGTATATAAAACAAGGTAAATAAAAAGAACAAAGAAGATAATGACAAGCACGACATAACGTTTATTAATATTAATCGATGCATACCTCCTTTAATAAACTTATGGAATCTAATGCCATACCTGTTCCCATAGCGACTGTAGAAAGAGGATCTTCAACAACAGTTATTGGTAGCGATGTTTCTTCCCGTAAAAGTTGATCTAAACCATTAAGCAAAGCACCACCGCCTGTGAGGATAATCCCTCTATCCACAATATCTGCTGCAAGCTCTGGTGGCATCTGCTCAAGAGCAATTCTAACGGCTTGTAGAATATTCTCCACTTGTTCAGCAATAGCCTTTCGAACCTCTTCTGAAGTAATAGTGATATTTTGTGGTATTCCAGTTAATAAATCTCTCCCCTTCACTTCTATCTCAACTTCTTCACTCTTAGGATGGGCAGAACCTATTTTCATTTTTATGTCTTCTGCAGTTGCCTCTCCAATAAGCATATTATATCTCTTTCTTACGTGTTGCAAAATGGCTTCATCCATTTTATCTCCCCCAACTCGTACAGAACGAGAATACACAATACCTGAAAGAGAGATAACAGCAACTTCTGTTGTTCCTCCGCCAATATCAACAACCATATTCGATGCAGGCTCTTGAATGGGAAGGTTTGCTCCAATAGCCGCAGCCATAGGTTCTTCAATAAGATATACTTCCCTTGCTCCAGCACTTTGTGCAGATTCTCTAACAGCCCTTTTTTCAACTTGTGTAATGCCAGTTGGCACACAAATCATAATTCTTGGTCTAACTAACCTTCTAGAGTGGTGGACTTTTGCAATAAAATATCGTAGCATGGCTTCAGTTATTTCAAAATCTGCAATAACACCGTCTTTCATAGGACGAATAGCTTTAATATTTCCAGGAGTTCTTCCCAACATTCTTTTGGCATCTTGCCCAACAGCTAACACAACACTGTTTCCCCTTGCATCTTTTTTAACTGCGACAACAGAGGGCTCTCTGAGAACGATACCTTGCCCCTTAACATAAACACAAGTATTTGCTGTTCCAAGATCGATAGCAAGATCGTTAGAAAACATTCCTAAGAAAGAATCAAAAAGTTTCATGTATGAAAAACCTCACAAAAATTTATTACCAGAACATAGAATAGGAGTACGCCTATGAACAGAATTCACTCTCTTTCTACTTACTTTCGTAGAAAGTATAAATACCGAATACAAAAACTTCCCCTTGATGCAGGCCTAACATGTCCAAATAGGGACGGAACAGTAGCATTCAACGGGTGCACTTTTTGTGATACTAAAGGGTCTGGAACCAACCTATCTAAAACAATTCCTTCCTTAGAATCACAAGCATTACACTGGCAATGGCATTATAACAAAAAAAACACAAAATATATAGCATATTTACAATCTTTTTCAAATACTCATTGTTCTCATGCGACATTGAAAAAAATTCTTCATCAGTGCATGAACATTAAAGAACTTATTGGATTTTCTATAGGTACTCGCGCAGATTGTCTAGATGATGAAAAACTTGATATTATTGCTTCCTTGCCCTATCCAGAAAAATGGCTTGAGATTGGAGTACAGTCGACAAGAAACGATACCTTACAAAGAATAAACAGAGGACATAATTACGAAATTGTGGAGCATTATGTGGAAAAAGCTTCAAAAAAAGGGATATTACTCTGTTTACACCTTATGGCTGGCCTTCCTGGAGAATCTATAGAAGATTTTGTTACTAGTGTTAAACAATGTAGCACTTTACCAATTCATGCATTGAAATTACACAATGTATTTGTGCCACCGAATACAGCTCTAGAACAAGACTATATATCAGGAAAATATATTCCTTTAACAGAGGATGAATATATAACCTGCCTTTTAGAATCATTACCACATATTCCTTCAAGCATTATCATTCAGCGCTTAACAGGAGATGCAGAAGAAGGGAACCTTGTAGCTCCATTATGGAGCCTCAATAAAAACTACTTAACCCTTAGAATAGAAAATGAGTTACGCAGCAATAATCTCTGGCAAGGATGCAAAATAGACGCTCAAAATTCTCTTCCCACATGGTACACAAGTAAAGAAAATCTACCAAAGGATTTGCAAGATATATACCTTGAACAATGCCAGGAGCTTTTTAAAAGAGAAAAATGGCTTACATATAATAATGCTTAGTAAAAAATTATTCTGAAGTGTGTTTTTATGTTGTATAAAACAATGGAGTATTACTTTATAACCATGTAATGATAATTTTTCATAAGATATACGTCTCTTAAAAAAGAAATTTTACAAAAAATGAGAAAACTTCAAAAAATCTGTGATATTTTTGTATATTTTATGACTATATTCTTTACCATATATAAAGGTATATATAATCACGGTATTCTAGGACACTCTGTAGCCATAATTTTGACATTCTCCTCCTGAATCTCTTAACAACCTTGAAAGAGAATACTTTCATATATATGGCATTTCCCATGCAGAATACTCGTTATGGCACAAGACCCGAGCAAAACGGAACAAGCCACGCCAAAGCGTGTACAAAAAGAAAGAGAAAAAGGTAACGTCCCTCGCTCACAAGAAGGGGGAAAAACTATGACGCTCCTAGGAGGGAGCATTGCTATGTATTTCTTTATGGAAAATATAGCAAAAGAAATTCAAGGTGTATTTACTAAATACCTTTCTTCAGCAACAGAATTCACTCCTACTAGAGAAAATATTATTAGCTTAGCTTGGGAAGTTTCTGGCAAATTAGCCATTATTGTTCTTCCTATTTTTATCTCTATATTCATTATGAGTTTCATCATAGTACGTTTACAAGTTGGAAAACTTTGGACAACAAAAGTCTTTAAATTTAATTGGAATAAATTCAATCTTATACAGGGCCTTCAACGTCTTTTCTTTAATAGAGATTCTTTTGTACAACTCATAAAAAGTATGGGTCAAGCATTTGTTATTGCTATAGCTCCTTATGTTATTTTAAAGAATGAATTCCCTAAATTTATCATGCTATACAACGCAACACCCCAAGAATTAGCATCGTACATTATAAACACTGCTTTTACATTATTGCAATATGCTCTTCTTCCAATGATCTTAATAATGCTTGCAGATATCTTTTATTCTAGATGGAATTATGCAGAAAAACTCAAAATGAGTAAATATGAAGTAAAGGATGAATATAAACAACAGGAGGGGGATCCTCTTGTTAAACAAGAACTTCGAAAAAAGATGAAAGAACTCAGCACAGTAAAAATAAAACAATTGGTTCCAACTGCAGATGTCATTATTACTAATCCAACACACTATGCAATAGCATTAAAATATGATATTTCTCAGGCACCTGCACCAATAGTTGTTGCTAAGGGGAAAGACCGTATTGCACAAAAAATAAAGGAATTGGCAAAGGAACACAATGTGCCTATTAAAGAAAATAAACTCTTGGCACAGGCATTGTATAAAACAGTAGAAATTGGGGATATAATCCCTCCAGAAATGTATCAGGCAGTCGCAATTATCCTTGCTAATCTTGATACATTTAAGCGTAAATCGATTTCATAAATAAGATATATAAGGCGTCAAAAATATGGCATCTTCGTCGATAACATCAAATAGATTTTCGATAGCATCGTTAGCAAAACAAGGAGACATTCTTCTTGCTTTTGGTATTTTTATGATTCTTATTATGATGCTCATTCCTCTTCCCACATTTTTTTTAGATATCATGTTATCCTTTAGTATAACACTTTCCATTCTTATTTTAATAAGTAGTATGTTTATTTTATCCCCACTAGAATTTTCAATATTCCCTACCCTTCTTCTTGTCGCCACATTGTTGAGACTAGGATTAAACGTAGCCTCCACACGTCTTATTCTTCTAAATGGAAATTCAGGTAAAGACGCAGCAGGTTCCGTAATAGCTTCCTTTGGAGAATTTGTTGTGGGCGGGAATTATATAGTGGGTATAGTAATATTCCTAATTCTTTTCATATTAAATAAAATAGTTATCACTGCAGGAACATCAAGAATAGCCGAGGTAGCAGCCAGATTCACATTAGATGCGATGCCAGGAAAACAAATGGCAATAGAAGCGGATTTAAATGCAGGAATAATAGATGAAAAAGAAGCATTATTAAGAAGGGAAAATATTCGAAGGGAAGCAGATTTTTATGGTGCTATGGATGGTGCTGGCAAATTTGTACAAGGAGACGTGACAGCTGGACTAATAATAACAGTAATAAACCTAATAGGAGGCGTTCTAATAGGTACTATAACCGATGGCATGGGTTGGCAAGATGCAATTTCAACGTATACACTTCTCACAATAGGAGATGGCCTTGTTTCCACAATTCCTTCTATTATAATATCTACCTCTGCTGGCATAATAGTATCTAGGGCTGCATCTTCCGCAAAAATGGGAGATGAATTCATCTCCCAATTGACAAATAATACAAAAGCACTTAGACTCGTGAGCTCTATTCTATTAATTTTGGCTATTATTCCAGGAATGCCCACACTGCCATTTTTATTGTTTTCTGTTGGACTATTTTTTACAGCACGTGCAATAGACAAACGAAGAGCACCTCAAATAGAAAAGGACGGTGCTCCACGACAAGAAGGAGACATTCTAGAACATCGCAAAAAGGAGGAAGATTCTAGCGGAGAAACTCCAGAATCTGTACAAGCACTTCTTCCTCTTAACACATTAGAGTTAGAAGTTGGCTACGGCCTTATTCCATTAGTTGATGAAAAACAAGAAGGGACACTCCTTCCAAGGATACGTGCCATACGTCGTCAATTAGCATTAGATATGGGTGTTATCATTCCATCACTACATTTACGGGATAATTTACAGCTTCGCCCAGGACAATATTGTCTTCTCATTAAAGGAAATCAAGTTGCAACAGCTGAAGTTATGGCAGACCACTATTTAGCAATGAATGTTGGAAACCATAAAGAAGAATTACCTGGCGCAATTCCAACAATAGAACCAGCATTTAAACTTCCTGCACTGTGGTTACCAAAATCGATGAAAGAAAATGCAAGTTTACAGGGCTATACTATAGTTGACCCGACTACAGTGATAACAACACATATTACAGAGGTTTTTAAAAGTCACCTTGCAGAATTTCTTGGACGTCAGGAAGTACAAACATTATTAGATACCCTCGCAAAAAGGGCTCCAAAAGTGGTTGAAGAACTTGTTCCTGGTATATTATCTCTTGGCACAGTCCAAAAAGTATTACAAAAATTGGTAGGAGAACATGTATCTATTCGAGATCTCCTCACTATTGTAGAAACCTTGGCAGATTATGGCACAACAATAAAGAATCCAGATATTCTAACAGAATATGTACGAGAAAAACTCTCTCGCAATATTGTAAAGCCGTATCTAAGTCCTGATGGAGTATTAAATGTATTTTCACTCGACGCAAATACGGAAAAAATATTACAAGAGTCTTTGCGACAAAATGAATCTATGTCATACTTAGCATTACCTCCAACAACGGCGCAAAAGTTAATACAAAATATTAAAACAGCTTTTGAAACAGCCACTCAGGGGGAGGGAGAAATTGTTATTCTTAGTTCTCCAATTATAAGGCCACATTTGGCTAAATTACTCACTCGATTTCTTCCGAATATTCCTTTACTTTCTCAAGCAGAAATTCCTTCAAATATACGCTTACAAGTTATAGGAAGTATTGGATTAGAATAACAAAAAAGGAATTTTACGATGCATATTAAAACATTCACAGGCACAAGTATTACACATCTTCTTTCTCAAGTAAAATCTGAATTTGGTTCAGATGCGGTTGTTCTTTCCACACGAGAATTTAAGGAAAATGATAAAGTACTACACGAAATGATAGTTGGTATAGAAAACTCTATACAAGCTATGAAATTAAATTTACCCGTTCCCTCCACAGAAAATACACAAAAAGAACAGGCCTCTATAGCGCTTAAGGAAATTTCTGATCAAAGAACCATACTTGACACCTTAGACAAATTAACAAAAGAATGGACAAGCTTAAAAGAGAGTGTTGAAACGGTATTGCATTCACGGATTAATATGAATCTTCTCTCACCTCGACAAAAAAATGACCTTGCGTTATTACAAAAAGAGGGTCTTACAGAATATATTCATATGATTTTGTATAAAGAACTTAAAAAAGATAGTACTTTTGAATTAATAGACGTCTTAGCCAATATATTGCCACTTCGTGCATGGTCTGAAGAAAATTGGAGAAATAGACTTCATTGTTTAATAGGACCATCTGGGTGTGGAAAAAGTACATCTACACTACGTATGGCACTCAATTTACGTCAAAAAAACCCTAAACTTCAAATGCTTCTTCTTAATTTAGATACAGAAAAAGGATATGGGAAATTATTTCTACGATACTTCTCGGGCTTGTCCAATATTTCCTACCAAGAAGCAAAAAATAAAGAAGAAATGGAAGAAATACTACGTACATCCTCAGCAGAACGTATCCTCATAGATACACCTACAATGGGAAAAAATGAAAGTATAGCAACGTATTTGCATAGTATGGGAATAGAGAATCCAAATATACATATTGTTCTCTCTTCATGTTTAGGACAAAAGCAAATAGAGCATAGTTTACAACACTACAGGTTCTATGAACAAGGTAGTATAATTTGGACAAAATTAGATGAGGCTGTGTCGTATGGTTCCCTTATTAATACAACAATAACATCTGCATTACCAATATCTGCACTATCTTTTGGCACAGAACTAAATAAGAGTCTTTATTCTGCAGAAGAAGGTATAGTATGGAAACTTATTTTCAAGCATAGTTTTCCACAACAATAGCAACATAATGTAGATTACATAAACAGAAAAGGAAACAGCATGAATTCTAAAGCTCCTCTCGTTTTTACAATTACCTCTGGCAAAGGTGGCGTTGGCAAAACAAATATGGCAGTTAACCTAGCTTATGCTTTGTCCCAGTATGGAAAACGGGTTGTTGTCTTAGATGCAGATTTAAGTTTAGCAAATGTAGATGTATTATTAGGTGTCACTCCGCGTCACAATCTTTTTCATGTTTTACATGACGGAATTGCGTTAGAAGATATTCTCCACGAAACAGAATATGGCTTTCACATATTACCCGCATCTTCTGGTGTGAGCGATATGATGGAATTAGACACTGGACAAAGGTTAGATCTCCTTGCAGCTATGGAATATCTAGAGAATTCCATAGAGTATCTCATAGTAGATACAGGAGCCGGTATAAACGATAATGTTCTCTACTTTAATATGGCAGCTCAGGAACGACTTGTTATTTTGACACAAGATCCCACGTCGTTAACGGATGCCTATGCTCTCATCAAAGTATTAAAAATAAAACACGGTATAGATTCATTCAAAGTTATAGTTAACATGGTAGAAGATGAAATAAAAGCAAAGGAAATCTTTCACAGACTCCATACTGCTTGCGAACACTTTTTAAGTAGTATTTCTTTAAATTTTGTCGGATTTGTCCCACGAGATCCATGGGTGCGAGATGCAGTATTATCGCAAAAGCCCTTTTATTCTAAAGAAACAAACTCTCCAGCTAGTTGTGCAGTGCAACAAGTTGCGAAAAAAATATTAACCTGGGACGTATTGGCAAACACAGATGGCAACATTAAATTCTTCTGGAAAAAACTCCTCTTCAGATAATCAAGACAAAATGCCTTGGGAAAAACTAGAAGATGGAAGTGTGGCATGGGGTGATTTTTCTGACAGAGATCAGGAAGATATCGTAAAACATTTTGCACCCAAAATCCGCTTCTTAGCCCTTCGTTTAAAAGCAAAGGTTCCAAAAAATGTGGAAATTGGAGAATTGATCAGTGCTGGAACACTTGGCCTTATAGAAGCACTGCGTAAATTCCAACCTCAACTTGAGATTCGATTTGAAACCTATGCAGAGAATAGAATTCGTGGTGCCATGCTTGATGAGCTGCGTAAATTAGACTGGGTTCCAAGAAGCCTACGCCAACGTATGCGTCAAATAGATGGGATAATCCAAGAATTTGAGCATTCTAAAGGAAGAGCTCCTTCAGAAGAAGAACTTCAGGAAGTGACAGGATTAGAACTAAAGGAAATCAGGCTGGGAATGGAAGCTTTGCAAAACCAGATGAATTTATCTTTAGATGTCATTCAAGATACTCTTGCACTGGAAAAGGAAGGGCATGATGGTGAACCATATTCCACAACAGCAACACAAGAAATTGTTGATAAGATCTCTTCTTTAGTAGATGGCTTAACACCTCGAGAACAATTAGTACTATCTCTTTACTACGGGGATGAAATGAATATGAGAGAGACAGCAGAAATACTGGGCATTACCGAAGGACGTGTTTCTCAATTACATTCTCAAGCATTAAATAGATTAAAGAAGGAATTCACAAATCAATTTGGGGATATAAGCCAATCGCTATAATGAGAGGATATTATGGAGTACAATAAAGATATGTCTATTCTTGTGGTGGACGATTTTGCAACAATGAGAAGGATAGTAAAAAATATACTACGCCAGCTACAATTCACTAATATTTTAGAAGCCGATGATGGAAAAACTGCATGGGATATTCTAGAAAGACAGAGTGTTGATTTTATTATATCAGATTGGAATATGCCCATTATGACAGGTTTAGAATTATTGCGTAAAGTAAGAGAGGATTCACGTTTTAAAGATCTTCCCTTTCTTATGGTAACAGCAGAAGCACAACAAGAACATATTCTGGAAGCGGCGCAAGCAGGCGTATCTAACTATGTAGTAAAACCATTTACACCAGAAATACTTTCTCAAAAAATAGAGAAAATCTTCAAATAAAAAAGAGTTATTGTCGTGGGAAAAAAAGGGACAGACACTAAAGATACTAATAGAATTGTGCATAATTCAGAGTTAGATAAATTTCTATCAGATCATCTATTCACAAAAGATGGCATTTTAGAAATTGATGACACCAATTCTGAAAGTATCCAAGAATCCGTACAGAAAGAAAAACAAGAAGGCTTTCTTGATGAGTCTATTGAAGAGAATACTTTTAACTTGCCTGAAGAAGTAGACATAGATTTTACTATGTCTATTGACGATACAACAATACTAGATAAAGAAAATACTGAAATAAATAATTTTGATGACCTCACGTTTGATCTACCAGAAGAAATTGAAACCGACATAGAAAAAATAAAAGAATTTCAACAAGAAAACCTTCTCGAAGATTCTTCTGAAAAAGAGACAATAGACGCTCCAAAAGAAGCTGTATCTGAACAAAAGAGTAAAAAG
The DNA here is from genome assembly GCA_051650105.1 of Desulfovibrionaceae bacterium. Taxonomy (GTDB): domain Bacteria; phylum Desulfobacterota; class Desulfovibrionia; order Desulfovibrionales; family Desulfovibrionaceae; genus CAMWXW01. Next base: position 27,774 of record JBOFIJ010000006.1, on the reverse strand, counting down.
AATAAAAAACCTGAAGAAAAAGAAAGTGGATCCAAGAAAAAATGGTTTTTATTAGCATTTATGATAGTATTTCTTCTTTTTTGTATAACAATACTACCTTCTTTCTTAATGCAAGAAAACACTAAAAACACAACAACAGAAGAAATAATAACAGTAGAAGAACCAGAGGAAGTGCCTTTACTAGAAGAACAAATTGTGGAGTGGAAACCTTTTTGGATAGACAAATCTACAGACAATAATACCACTTTCTTCACAATAAAATTCACAACAAGAACACGTTCTTCGGGAGTTTTAGAAGAATCTAGAGAAAAAGAACATCTTATACGAGACGCAATATATTTTTATCTACAAAAGGTAAATACTGATGATTTAGATAAAAATACAAGTGAGCACCTTGGAAAAATAAAAAAAGATATTCTAAACATTATCAATAGCTTTTTAACAACAGGAACATTTCCTGAAATAGGCGTGGAGAATATTTTAGTACAATAAGTACATAATACTATTTAATTATGTGTCTTCACCCACAAGAGTATACTCTTATACCACGATAAAAAATATATTTAAAAGACACAATGCATTCTGTACCTTTCTTAAATTACATATAACAAGAAATCGTTATTGCACTTTCTAAAGAATATCTCTTATGTTTTAATGAGAACGTAACCATTTTCTATACTATATAAAAACAACAGTATCCCTATATATTCCTACTATTTTTATTTTGAAAAAAATCTTACAATAGAAATACGTTCAGAATACTTCTTTAATAGAACAAATACATATGATATACAACAAAAAAGAATCTCACACTCTTTAAAAAAATAGAGACTAAATTTGAATAAACACAAAACAACAACCTGCATAGAAAATATAATAATACCATAAGAGAAAATTTTCTTATATTCTCTATAATGGTGCTTTCACTCTCCAATTAACAATAGGCTGTTTTTTAGCATTTAAGAAAAGAATAATACTAATAAGAAGAACTACAAAACTTAGTAATTGTCCCATAGTAAGCCACTCGAATGCAATAAAACCGATATGTCCATCTGGCTCTCTAACAAATTCAACAGCTATACGTGCAATAGAATAACAAATAGCAAATACAGAAGCAACTGCACCTCTATGCCTTGGTTTTAAGGAATATACCCATACTATTATAAAAAGAATAATACCTTCGCCCAATGCTTCATATAATTGGCTAGGATGTCTTGGTAAGTTCCCACCAGAAGGAAAAACCATAGCCCAAGGAAGATCTGATACCCTCCCCCACAATTCACCATTCATAAAATTTCCAATTCGTCCAAGAAAAATACTCGGAGCAACAAAAGGAGCAATAAAATCAACTGTATCTAAAAAGTGTCTTTTTCTTGTTTTTGCAAATAACCACAACGCAATAAGAACACCCAATAAACCCCCGTGAAAAGACATTCCACCTTTCCAAATAGCAATACTTTCCATAGGATTAGCAAAATAATAAGAGAAATCATAAAAAAGAACATAACCAGCTCTTCCACCTAAAATAACACCTAGAGCAATAAATGTTAATAAATCATCACAATCTTGAGATGCCCAAAAAGAAGAATGCCTTGCTCTATATTTAGCCAACAACAAAGCAATAATAAAACCAAATAAATACATAAGTCCATACCAATGTATTCTAAAAGAACCTATGGTAAAAGCAACAGGATCAATTGTTGGAGCATACATACGTATTAACTTTCCTCTCGTAAAGCAAGGCCATTAGCTTTCTCTTGCTCTTTCTTTTTCTCTTCATTATGCTGTTCTTCATCTGGCGATTCCCAATCTCCCCCAAGGCTTCTAAAAACTTGTACCACAGAAAGTAATTGTTCTCTTTGAGAGGTAATTAATCTATTTTCAGAAGCAACGAGATCCTTTAATGTAGATAGAAATTCATAATAATTTAGTTGGCCTGCTGAGTATCTTTCCTCTGCTAAAGAATATGCTTCCCTGAAGCTTTTTGTTTCAAGAAGACTAGCATCTAATATTTGAGCAGATTGTTGTAATATTGCCAAAGAGAAGATAACATCTTTATAGGCCTTTTGCACAGTGAGTATATAAGAGGCAATGGCCTCTTTCTTCTGAGCCTTCGCAACTTTATTTTGGTTCACAATACGCCCAAAAGCAAAAATAGGAGCATTAGAAGCAAGGCCTGCATCCCACATCATAGTATTATCAAAAAGCTTAGAAATATCTCCGGAAAGAATTCCAAAAACACCCGTAAGAGATATTGCAGGGAAATAAGAAGCCCTCACAACGCCAATATTCGCATTTGCAATTATTAGTGACTGCTCTGCTTGGTAAATATCTAACCTTCTTAATAAGATATTAGCGGGAATTCCAGCAGGAACAGATGTGATAATATTATTATCCCATTTAGCATCGACAAGAGAAATTTTACTTACAATCATTTCCCTTGGACTTTTTCCAAGCAAAAGAACAAAAGAAGTTGTTGCATCAATAAGAGAAGCCTCTAATTGCTTTTGTTGTGCTTTTATAGCAAAAAATTCCGATTTAATTTGAGTTACCTCTAAAGGAATAGCAACACCATATTGAACTTCTTGTTCCTTCACCTGTAATTGCTTTTCTAAAGCATCTACAGATTGTTTTAAAAATGTAATTTGTTTTTCAAGAGCAACAATATCAAAGTATGTGGTAACAACATTAGCAATAAGAGTGAGCCTCACAACTTCTTGGTTAGCCGTCTCAGAAATAAACTGAGCCTTGCCTATTTTGGATAGATTATAATATTTTCCCCAAAAATCTATTTCATATTGCAAACCAACAGAAGCTTTATATTGCTGAACCTCTACCTTTTTATTAGATAAACCCTGTTGACCATAATCCGCTGAGATAGAAGAAGATATTGTAGGGAACATATTACTTTTTTCTATTCCCCATTTAGCACGTGCTTGTTCAACTCTTGCAGCCGCTATCACCATATCTTGATTATTCTTAATGGCTTCCTCAACAAAAGCATCCAATCTTTCATCTTGAAATCGCTTCCACCACAGTGCACCACTGTATTCTTGCTCTGAAGAATCAAGTTCAGCCCATGAATTTGGTAATTCCAATTTCGGTTGCTCATACCTTGGTGCAAGAGAACAAGCATTGTACATAAACAAGATAATAAATAAAAGTGCTATATTTTTCATAACATATTCCTAAGTAGTCTGATCATTACGGATAGTATGCTTTTTCGTGCCCGAGATTTTTTCTGTAAGAACCATAACCACTTTATAAAAATAGGGAACAAAGACTATTCCAATAAGGGTATATAAAACCATTCCTCCAACAATAGCAGTACCAAGAGAATGCCTTGCAGCTGCTCCTGCACCAGAACTAATAACAAGAGGCATACTTCCTAATATAAAAGAAGCCATTGTCATTAACACAGGTCGCAATCGCAATTGGCTCGCTTTTATAGCTGCTTCAGTGATAGTATCTCCTGCCTTATGTAATTGCACAGCAAATTCAACAATAAGAATAGCAGTTTTTGCCGTTAGTCCTATAAGAGTAACGATAGCTATTTGAAAATAAAGGTCATTTGTAAGGCCTCGTGCAAATGTCGCACTAAGAGCCCCCAATATTCCTATAGGAACTGTTAACATAACAGCCATAGGCAATGTAATGCTCTCGTATAAAGCAGCTAAGATAAGAATAACAAATACTGCTGAAAGTAAAAGTACAAAACCAGTGCCAGATTGAGATTCCTTTTCCTGATATGCAGAAGAGAACCAAGCAATACTGTAGCCTTCTGGCAATGTTTCTCTTGCAATTTCTTCAACAGCATCAATAGCTTCCATAGAACTGGCATCTGCTGCTGGGCTCCCCATAATAGACGCCGCCGTATAGGTATTAAACCTTTCAAGAACACTGACACCTGTAGTATTTTCCAAAGTAACAAGAGCAGAAATAGGGACTGGCTTACCAGATTCTTTCGAAACAACATAAATTTTTTCAAAAGAATCTTTCAAATCTCTAAATTCCGACTCGGCTTGCATATACACTTTAAAAGGCCTATCAAAAAGTGTAAATTGATTCACATAAAACGTTCCAATAGTTGTTTGCATTGCTAAATAAACATCTTCAACAGCAACACCAAGAGTAAGAGCCTTTTCTTTATTAACAGCAAGATTTATTTGTGGAGTATTGGCACTAAGCAGTGAACGCACACCAGGAGCAATCTTAGGGCTCTTAGAAATATCCTGAGCAAGCTTTTTTGCGACCTGTTCAAGCTCTGCAATGGGAGCACCACTAAGATTTTGTACATAGAGCTGAAAACCACCCGTATTACTTAATCCAGGAATAGGAGGAGGGTTAAGTACAATAGTAATAGCCTCTGGAATAGCCATATATGTAATACCTGCTAATCGCGCAACAATAGCCTGAGCAGATTGTTCAGCTTTTTTACGAACGCTCCAATCTTTTAATGTAACAAATTCAACTGAATAATTTTCTCTTAGTGCGCCTGTGAAAAAATCAAAGCCCATCATAGAAAAAACATTCTTCACATTATCATCTTGTTTTGCAAGAGCTCTAAATGTCTCTTCTGTCTTTAACGATCGACGAATACTGGAACCTTCTGGAAAAATAAGAACACTGAAAATATATCCCTGATCTTCTTCTGGAGCAAAAGCACGGGGCAATATTTTAAAACCAAAAATAGTACTCCCGATAAGAACCAACATGACAAGAAAACCAAGTACCATTCTGCCAAGCAAAAATTTAACAGCGCTGGAGAATTTTTCAGTAACCTTATCCATAAATACATTGAAAAAATCAAGAAAATGTTTCTTAGTATGATCTCTTGGCTTTAAAAGTAAAGCACACATAGAAGGAGTAAGAGTGAGAGCAACAAGCGAAGAAATACACACAGAAATAGATATTGTAATAGCAAATTGTTTATACATAACTCCTGCAAGACCACCCATAAAACCAATGGGAACAAATACAGCACAAAGAACAAGAGTAGAACCAATAACAGCTCCTGTTATTTCTTCCATAGCTTTCATGGTAGCAGGAATAGGCCCCAATCTTTCAGTAGACATAATACGTTCTACATTCTCAATAACAATAATGGCATCATCAACAACAATACCAATGGCAAGAACTAACGCAAATAGCGTAAAAGCGTTCAGGGAAAAACCAAAAACATATAAACCAGCAAATGTACCAATAATAGATATAGGAATAGCAAGACATGGGATAATTGTCGCTCTTATATCTTGCATAAAAAGATACATAATGAGAACAACAAGAATAAGAGCAGTTATAAATGTAAAAATAACTTCTTCAGTAGAAACAGTAATAAAAACAGTGGTATCATATGCTAACTTATACTCAATACCCTCTGGAAAATGCTTTGCTAAAGCATCCATTTCCTTAATAACAGCAGCCGCAGTCGCAGTTGCATTTGCACCAGGAGCCAGGAATATACCCATAGGAACAGCTTCTTGTCCATCTAATTTTGCATAGAAATCGTAGGATTCTCCCCCTAACTCCACTCGTGCAACATCTTTCAACCTTAAAATGTTCCCATTATCTTGAGTTCGTATAATAATATTATCAAAGTCTTGAACATTTGAAGGAGGATTTTGGTCTACAACAGAATATGTAACCTCAATAAGCTTATCATTAGGAGAAGCCCCAATAGTCCCTATAGGATTCCTTTTATTTTGAGCCTGTACTGCAGCTATTACTTCCTTAGAAGACATATTGAAAACAGCCATTTTTGCAGGATCTAACCAAATTCTCATAGAATATAATTTAGCTCCGAAAATAACAGCATCTCCAACACCACTAATACGCCTAATATTATTTATGATATTGATATTAGCATAATTGTTGAGGTACAAACTATCGTACACAGGGGAAGTAGAAACAAGTGCTGGAATCATAAGAATAAAACCAGATTTTTTTCTTACAGTAACACCTTGCTGTTGAACTTCTTGAGGAAGAGAACTAAGAACGCCCTGTATTCTATTATTGACGTTAACAGTAGCCATATCTGGATCTGCCCCAACTTCAAAAAAAACATTAATGGTAAGAAAACCATTACTTGTGACAGATTGCATATAAATCATGTCATCCACACCATTAATTTGCTCTTCAAGAGGTGCAGCAACAAGAGAAGACATAATTTCTGGAGAAGCTCCAGGATACATAGCAGAGACAGAAACACTTGGAGGCAAGATATCTGGATATAATTCCACAGGCAATTGCTGACCAGCAAGGACACCCGCTATAACAATAATTATAGAGATTACACTAGAAAGGATTGGTTTGGTAATAAAAGTTTTTAACATATTTTTTCTTATGCCTCATTACTGCCAGGCAATATATACATAGATTGAGCCCGAGGATTATCTTCTTTTTGTGTTGAAGACATCCCAGGATGGCCAGTTTCTATATCAACAGGTATAGAAGTAGGCCGTGGAGCGACTGGTGCTCCTGGTCTAGCCTTTAGAATACCCTCTGTAATAATTCTTTCGCCCTCATTAAGCCCTTGCAAAACAAGAATGTCCGTGCCAATGGCTTCCCCTAATACAATAGGTCTAATCTGAGCAATATTACCTTCTCCAACAACCCAAACCATAGACTGAGTTCCTTGAGATAATATAGATTTTTGTGGAATAATAATGGCGCCTTTTGCCATGAGCCCATGCAATTTAATATCTACAAAAGAACCCGGCAATAATGCATCTCTTGCACTATTTACGATGCCCCTCCATTGAATACTATTTGTATATGTATTAATTTCTGTTCCCTGAAAATCTACAGATGCTCGCTGGGGAAACGATGTACCATCCTCCAAAATAACTTCTATAGAATATCCTTCTGAAGAAAGAACAAAAATTCCCTTAGTAAAAAGATTCTCTATATTTTGCCTTCTCGTTGAAGGAATAGCAAATTCCACATATAAACTAGTTGTGTCCGCGATACTAGTCAGCAGATCGTTTGCACGGACCAAAGAACCGATAGTGAGTTCTGGTTTTTGTACAATTCCATCTGATGTAGCAAGAACATTTGTGTATCCCAAAGAAATTGCAGCATTGTCCATAGCCTGTTTAGCTGCATTCATGGAAGATACTGACAATTTATACGTTGAAAGAGCTTGCTCGTATTGATCCTGACTATAGGCTTGCTTCTTATATAAATTTTCAATACGCCCGAAATCCGCTTTTGCATAATTATATTGAGCAACTGCTCCGTCATATTGAGCTTTTCTTTCTTTATATACTGCTTCATACTCAGATGGATCTATAAGAAATAACGATGTGCCTTTCTTGACAAATGCTCCATTCTTATATAATTGCTTCAAAAGCGTGCCCTGAACCCTAGCATATACACTAATACTATTTACCCCTGTAATTTGAGCTGGATATCTATACACTACAGGTTGTGTCTTTAATCGTACTTCTTCAATAACAACAGGTGGCGGTGGTAGTTGTCTGTTTTCAGCTACTTTATCATTACCACACGCAACCAGAATAGAAAAACTAAATAAATACACACAACATATAAAAATCCTTTTACTCACAGGAACCTCCAAATAGTAAATTTTGCAAAAGCATATTTTTCTGATAGTATGTCCTTCAATATAAAGGAGTGTATTATGAATGCTATTATCCGCGGTATTTTGTTAGGAGCTTCCCTTGGATTCATTACAGGATTATTTTTTACAGAAATAACTCAGGCCTTTAAACTTGGTATGTACAGCGGTTTCCTTGCAGGGTTGACTAATTACATACGCTCTAGAGGAAAAAATCAATGATTATTTATTCTCCATTGCAAATATAGTTACTTCTCTTAAAATTTCCTCTGGAACAGCACCAATAATACTATACTTCCCATTAACCATAAGAGTAGGAGTCCCTTTTATTTCGAGCATTTGCCCTTCTTTAAGATCTTCTTCTATAATTTTAGAAAAACCCGTACTACGCTTTCTAATATTTTCAACATTTAACCCCAAGCTGGTAACAAGCCTATCTAAAAAAGCCTCTTTTTCTTTAGCAAAAATATCCATAGAGCTAAAAACAGTGTACATAAATAGTCCTGCTTTTTCTTTATCCTTCTCCCATATAGATAAAAGATAAGTATACGCCTTCTGGCTTAAAGGATTCTTAGAAAAGTTCTTAAAGATATAACGTACATGAGAAGTTTCAGAAAGAAATTTTTTCATATATTCAGCAGAAACAGCACAGTAAGGACAAAGAAAATCGGAATACGCAACAATTACAACAGAAGCCTTTTCATTACCCCAATAAGGTCTATTTTTTTCCACAAGAACATGCGCTTTATTGGCTTTTTCATTTTCCCAAAGTTGCTTATATTGCTGAAGAGCCCCCTCAGCATCTACTTGAGATGCATCCACAACAATTTTCAGAACATCTTGGTTATACTGTTTGAGCAAATTAAGAATGATTTCTGGGTTCTCTTCTAATGTCTTTCGAAGATTTTTTTCAAAAGCAGTGCTTTTTATCTCTGCAGCAAGCACCGCGGGAACCATAGCATACGTACCACCAAAAGAAAAAGATACAACAGCAAACAAAAACAAAGAAAACCCAAAAATCAAGCGCAACATAATAAAAAACCCCTAAATATTAATATCAATACAATAACATATTACTTAGTTACACCACACGCCATTCTAGAACCGCCCCCACCAAGAGAAGCCGGCGCATCGGAGTAGTTATCCCCTCCAACATGCATCATTATTGATCTTCCTTTCACATCAGCAACTTTCAACCTTGGCGCATATAAAACTTGCCTAGAATTTCCATCTTTGTCTATAGTAACCCTCGGTAAATCCCCCAAATGTCCGTTCCCTTCAGGGCCTTCGTGCTTGCCTGTTTTAGCAGGATCATAATGTCCTCCAGCTGCTCCAGCAGGAGACGGTACTCCATTTGTAACTAAAGGTTCACAACTTGGGTTCTCATGCACATGAAAACCATGCACTCCAGGAGTTAATGAAGTGAGTTTTGTTGTTATTTCCAAACCTTTATCAGAATCCTTTAATTGAACAGTTCCAATAGAACGCATCTTTTTCCCATCTTTATCAAGCAAAAACAGTTCTGTTGTACTTGTTACTGCAAATACATTTGTAGAAATAAATAACGACATAACAAATAAAGAAATGCTTTTAAACATAAGAACCCCACAAAATAGTATTTAAATACGTGGGCCATAGTATATCTGTAGAAAAAAATGATGTCAATCATTTATTCTTCATAGAGATAATACTCACTGCACTCTTGTACTCTATAATAATCTATGATAAAGATAGGAAAAGGTTTTATTTCTATTGTTTTTTCAATTGTCCAAATTATAATCATAAAAAGCAGGAGAGACTATGAACATTATAGAGTGCGGCACAAACCTACCAGACGTATTTATAGCATTCTCTTTTGAAGATGATGTGCAACAAGGCATAGCAGGCATTCCAAAGCATTGTTTTGTTCCAGAAAATACAAAACTAAATACAGAATTTTTTAATGCCGAAGCAAATAAACACACCATGTTATTTGGTACAAAAAACAGCCCACTACAAAGAACACTACTTGTTGGGCTAGGAAAAAAACCAAAAACATACAATGAACTGCTTCATTCTCTGCGGCACGCAGCAGGAACAGGTATACGGCATGCTAGAGATTTAGGCTTTAAAAAAGCTGCTTTTTCTTGCTCTAATATCTTTGTAGAAATGCTACCAACTTTTGATGAAACAACAAGCACATGGGTAACCCCCGCTGAAAAAGAACGCATTTTATATTCTGAGCTTGCCTATGCTGTAGAAGCAGCACTATACAAATATAGCCTAAAAACAGATGACTCCGACAAAAAAATGATTGAAACATTCTTCTTCACAAATGATGCTTGCAATTCACCAGAAATACTTGATGCTGTACGAAAAGGCACTAGAATAGGAAAAGCGACAAGCTTTGTACGAGATTTAGTAAATACCCCAGCAAATCTACTTAAACCAATGGATATGGTAGAAAAAGCAAAAGAAGTTGCAAAAGAACAAAATCTAAAACTTACTGTACTTACTATGCAAGATATGAAAAATAAAGGAATGAATGCTTTTGTCTCTGTGGCACAAGGCTCCGCTGCAGAACCAGCCCTTATAGCACTTGAATATGCACCAAAGGGAAAAGAAAATGAAGCTCCAATAGCTATAGTAGGTAAAGGAATAACTTTTGATAGTGGAGGAATAAGCCTAAAACCAGCCAATAATATGCACGAAATGAAAGGTGATATGGCTGGTGCTGCAACAGCATTAGGACTAGGATTACTCTTAGATAAGTTTATCGATAAGCGAGTTATACTAGTGCTTGCATGTGCTGAAAATATGCCAAGTAGTACCGCGTCACGACCTGGAGATGTTGTAAAAACACTAAAAGGTCTCACTGTAGAAATTCTTAATACCGATGCCGAAGGTCGTTTGGTTCTTTGCGATGCTATGACATGGGTACAACAAAAATATAAACCTCGGGCAATTATTGATATGGCCACATTAACAGGTGCCTGTGTTATGGCCTTAGGAGAGGAACTAACAGGACTTTTCACAAACAGTGATGAGTTATCTCGTAATTTTAAGTATGTGGGTAAGTATACAGGTGAAGAATGTTGGCGTTTGCCTACAATGAAACATTTTGTAGATGATATAAAAGGAACTATAAGTGATTTACAGAATATAGGTAAAAGTCGCTATGCAGGAGCAACAACAGCTGCTGTATTCTTAGAGCAATTTGTAGAAGAAGGTGTCACATGGGCACATTTAGATATAGCAGGTACAGCGTCCTCAAGCATTAAGAATCCTCTCACATGTGGTGGTGCTACAGGAATGCCACTACGACTTCTTTTTACAATGTTAGCCCTAGATAAAATATAATTTCTCTTGAGGGAGTATTTCACAATATTCCCTTATTACCACGTATCAATAAACCATATAGTTAAGGAGAACGGGCCTAGCCCTGTGGCGCAACCATGACAAGCATTTCACAAGAACAAACAACAATTGTACAGGAAGAAGCTATTGGACATATTCTCTGCCCATGTGGATCTAATTTGACGTTAGAAAAATGTTGTGGACAATATTTTGATGGCACCATTCCAGCACCAACACCAGAAGCTCTTATGAGAGCAAGATATACAGCACATGTGACAAGTAATTTACAATTTATTATACGTTCTACTCATAAAGATTTTAGAGAAAGCGAAGATGAAGACACAATAAAAAAATGGGTAGACCAAGTAGAATGGAAAGGGCTTCATGTTCTTACAAGTTTTGGCGGTGGTTCGCACGACACAACAGGGAGTATTGCTTTTGTTGTTCGTTTTTCCATAAATGGCCAAATAAGAGAAATGAAAGAGACTGCTCATTTTGTTAAAGAACATGGATATTGGTACTATACAGAAGGAGACGTTGAAGGACATATCACCTATAAAAGAGACGCACCAAAAATAAAAAGAAATGATCCTTGCTCCTGTGGAAGCGGTAAAAAATATAAAAAATGCTGTTTATAAATATCAGACATTTGTACTATGAATAGCTATTTTGTTTACCTGCCTGAATAAGAATACAATACCAACAGAATATATATTTACAAGAATAAGAAAAGAACACAAGACTATACTAATTCAAAAATCTAGCTCCTTGTAATTACCATATATTACCATAGAAATGTACCATAAAAACAAATTAATTCTATACAATAAGAATTCTTATACCATTCCACACCATATTCCATTGTAAACGAAACCACGAAGATATTATAATATATAATGGAATAAAAACTTGTTCACAACATTACTACTATAATTACATATTCTATATATTCTTTTCACACAATATCAGTATAATTTGCTCTTTACCCTATTTATATGGCAAAAACACCATCTACCTTGAAGGATTACTACACTCTAAAACAAATTTATATTCTTTCTAAAAGAGCTCTTTTTTAATCCAATAAAAACTTCCCTATCTATTTTATAAACGTACACAACAATAGTAAGCAAAAACGTATTTCTCTTTTTTGTATAAAAGCAATATATTCTCCTTGCTTGCTATGTTAGATTAAAAAAACTCTACCAGATTAATACACAATATATAAAAATTATGGAAAAAGAGACCCTAATAAAAGCTCCATATTATTCCGCAGAATAGTGCACTGTACTTATATTCACAACTAAAATATTCAAGAATACCATATTGTATTTTTATACAATAGCGCGTAAACATAATCCGCAAAAGAAAGTAATTTATATATAAAAATTTTCTTTCATAAGAGTATAGTAAATAAAGAAAAACTCTATCTCAATATGTATTTATATTGATAACAATAATAAATTAACACAACATTATATTACTATCCTATAACTCACCACAGTTATCCAATAGAAACACTTTGCCTATGTTTCATAGACTCTCTCAATGTTTCTTTATCCATAAACTTTACTTCAGCACCAATAGGAATACCCTGAGCTAACCGTGTAATTGTTATAGCTGGAAAATGTTTCTTTGTATAGTCGATAAGATATGTGGCTATTGTTTCACTTTCCAAAGTACTCCCAAGGGCTAAAACAATTTCAGATAACATACTCGTATTTTCAATTCTTCTCTTCAAACGCTCCATATCAGAAAAAGAAACTATAGCACTCCCTGTAGAGCCCATACCTTCAAGAACCAAATAATACCCTTTGTAAAAAGCGGCTTCCTCCATAATAAGAAAACTATCCCACTCTGCAACAATACAAAGTAAAGAAGAATCTCTTCCTGTATCAGAACAAATTTGACAAGGCTCTGCGTCCGAAAGTACTCCACATAATGTGCATTTATGTAATACATCTCGCAAATCATAAATATTCTTTCCAAGTCTCCTCACTTCTTGTTCTGGCATATCTAATAAAGACATAGCACAGCGTAAAGCAGACTTAGGCCCTATACCAGGGAATTTTTTTATTTGTTCAACAATTGTTCCCAACGCATCTGGAATATTCTTTGTGGACATCTAAAATAACCCTGGAATATTCATACCACCAGTGATGCCACCCATTTCTTGCTCTATCATCTCCTGTGCTTTCCTTTGTCCATCATTAACAGCCAACAAAACAAGCTCCTCCAACATTTGAATATCTTGCGATTCAACTAAAGCAGGGTCTATAGCAATAGAAAGTAATTCATGTTCGCCATTAACAACAACGGTAACCATACCACCACCACTTGAAGATTCAACACTCTTGCGAGCAAGCTCTTCTTGTAACTTCACCATTTTACTCTGCATAGCCTGAGCTTGTTTCAAAAGATTATTCATTATACCACCCCCATCTCATTCCAAAAATTCTAAACGCGCGAGATTATAAGCATCTTCCCAAAAATAATATTCCAGTGCAACAGTCGTTTTAAAAGCTTTCTTCATAGATCTTTTTTCGTTAATGCTAGCAGATTCTGCATACATATCAAGATAACTTATATACATAGTGGTTACGTCCAAAGATTCTTTACTTGCATATGTGTCAATCCAATGCTGATATCTATTATTAGAAATAGGTTTTTTTGCAAATGTTTGCCCAATATAAGCATATACCCAAGGGCAAGGAACCAATACTGCCATGGCCACTCCAACAGAAGCAAGCGTACATTCTCGCAAAAGATAACTTGTATAACAAAGGCATGCAGGAGTTCTATAACCAGTAACTTTATATGTAGGATCTTTCTTATAAAATTCGTGAACAACTTCTTGTTCCGCAACTAAAGCACCCTGAGCCATACGTAAAAAATCACCAACCATCTTAGATGTTTCTCCCCTAGCAGCCATTATAGCAAGAGCCCTAGCATATTCCTCTAAAAAAAGAATATCTTGTTCTATATAATAGAGAAAACGTTGTATATCTAATGTTCCTTTAGTAAGTTCCTGATTAAATTTTTGATTCACTATAGACTGCAACAATGAAGCACTTTCTTCCCAACATTCTTCACTAAATTTCATATATTCTCCTATAATTCATACGTCTTAAAAGGGTAGAATACTCTCGTATTATCACAATATACAAAAGACCATAATTATATATAATCTGAAGAAAAAATGGTCACCTTACACTATTGAGAGTATACAACTTTGCAGATGAGATTAATGCAATACCATTATAAAAACATCACTATAGAAAAGAAGCCCAGTGCTATAGCACTACATGACATAATAAATATCTAGCAATAAACTATACACTCACGATACCAGAATCACACTACAATAATTTTTTAGCGTTTTCAATAACTATTTTTGCACTGTAGCTACGTACTTTATTAATCGCAACAATTGATTTGTAAAACTTGCTTCATTATCGTACCACCCAAGCACTTTTACCATAGTACCACCAACTACCTGAGTAGAAAGAGCGTCTACAACACATGCATAACGGCTTCCAACATAGTCTATAGAAACAAGAGCCTCTTCACTATATCCAAGCACTTCCATAAAAGATGGTGACATAGTAGCATTTTTTATAATGGTATTCACAACCTCAACATTTGTTGGCTTTGCAACCACACACACAAAATCAATAAGAGAACCTGTTGGAGTTGGAACTCGTAAGGACATACCTCGTAATTTTCCCTGCAATTCTGGTAAAACAAGAGCAACAGCTTCAGCCGCACCTGTTGTTGTTGGGATAATAGAAAGATTTGCCGCTCTGGCACGACGTAAATCCTTATGAGTTCCATCAAGAATACGTTGGCTCATTGTATAGGAATGAATTGTTGTCATAGTGCCACATTCTATTTGTAATGCATGGTGCAATACTTTTACAACAGGAGCAAGACAATTTGTTGTACAAGAAGCAGCAGAAAGAATGTGGTGTACATTAGGATTATATTCCTCGTGATTAACACCATACACAAATGTAGCATCAGCACCTTTAGAAGGAGCACTTACAATAACACGTTTAGCACCGGATATAATATGTTTCTTGAGATCTTCAGTGGATTTCACAGCACCTGTACTTTCTACAACAATATCAATATCATGCTCTTTCCAATTCCATTCTCCAAGAGGATATTTTGTAACAAGAATTTCAAGCCCATCAATCACAATCGTATTTTCTGTATGAGTGATATCACCAGAATATGTACCATGACATGAATCGTATTTTAATAAGTGAGCCAAAGAAGCGATATCTGCACGAGCATTAATAACTGCCAATGTAAAAGAGAGATCCTTTGTAAGTAATCTTGTTAAATATCTTCCAATTCTGCCAAAACCATTTATAGCAATTCTAGACATATCCTATTCTCCAAGTGAGAGTATACTATACAAAAAACCATAAAGAAATTGAGAATATAGTACAAAATAAGCACAATATTGTGTTGTATTGTTACAAAAAAATTAAGGATACCTTCACAAATGGTACTCTGAAGCAATAAAAAGTTTTGTGAATACCATATACTCATTATATACTGTTGGCCGAGCCTAGTACATTTGTAATTTTTCTCATAACCATTTGCTTTACAGCTTCTCGTGCAGGCTTTAAATAATATCTTGGGTCAAATTCCTCTGTATTTTCAATAAGCATTTTTCTAATAGTTGCTGTTACGGCCAGCCTAATATCTGTATCTATATTAATTTTACAAATTCCCATGGTTGTCGCCTTTCTCAAGAAATCTTCTGGTATACCAGAAGCATTACTAATAGTGGCACCATATGTATTTGCTTCCTCAACAAATTCTTTAGGTACACTAGAAGCTCCGTGTAACACAAGAGGGAAATTAGGTAATAGAGCACATATTTTCTCTAATCTTTCAAAATCGAGAATGGCTTGGCCTGTAAATTTATATGCTCCATGGCTTGTTCCAATGGCAATAGCAAGGGAATCGCACCCTGTACGCTGAACAAACTCAACAGCTTGGTCAGGGTCTGTATAAACAGAGTGCTCTGCACAAACATCCTCTTCCACTCCAGCAAGTTGTCCAAGTTCAGCCTCTACAAAAACATTCTTCTCTTTTGCATATTCGACAACTTTCTTTGTGAGTGCAATATTTTCTTCAAAAGGAAAATGAGAACCATCTATCATAACAGACGTAAACCCTGCATCAATACATTCTTTACAAATTTGAAAATCTTGTCCATGGTCCAAGTGAAGCACAATAGGCACGAGAGGATACTCTTCAATAGCAGCTTCAATTAATTTTTTAATATAAATATTCCCAGCATATTTTCTTGCCCCCGCAGAAACTTGTAAAATAACAGGAGAACACTTTTCATATGCCGCCTGTGTTATGCCTTGAATAATCTCCATATTGTTCACATTAAAAGCACCAATAGCATACTCACCATTATATGCTTTTTTGAATAATTCCCGTGGATTGACAAGACTCATAAATATATCCTTCTTCTTAAGCATAGTAGGGGTCACTCTAGCATAATACAAGATTTTTTGCAAGTTGCAACGTGTTTGATATCCGAGTATCGCTTCCTCTTTGAGGATATTTTCTTATTACATAATACTGTGGCTATTATTTCCTAATACAATATACACAGCACCATTCCAACACAATTTATTTATAATAAAAAATTATATCCTTCTAGCAAAGTACTATAGTAAAAATGCTTGTGCCCATGAAAAAATAGTCACAATATATTTTAACCGTCTATACACCAACAAAACTCTGCAAGAATAACACTCTGTTCCTTTGTAATATAATAAGATGCTTTCACTTTCTCTAAAGAAAAAACATACTCTCCTCATAAGAAGACAGTACAAGCACCTCTATTTTACTTATGTTAAAAATGTGTTATAAAAACTATATGAAAGAAATACCATTACCTCATATAGAAAAATCTTCTCTACGAATTCTTCCAGTTTTTATCCCTTTTGCGGGTTGTCCAGAAAGATGCACATTCTGTAACCAAGAAGCACAAACAGGTCTGCAAGAAGAAATTAATACAAATGCCTACTATAATTCTCTAGAACGCTCTCTTCACGAGATGTTTCTGAAAAATAGACATTGCGAAATAGCATTCTTTGGTGGAACCTTCACAGCTTTAAATAGAAAAATTCAAGAAAGATTTTTGTCCCTTGCAAATACATATAAAGACAAAGGAATAGTGAAAAGAATTCGTTGTTCAACACGTCCAGATTGCATTAATGATGAAATTCTTAGCTTTGTAAAACAACGTGGGATGGATTGTATAGAACTTGGAATACAAAGTTTTAAAGAGGAAGCTTTATGGCGTACAAATAGAAATTATAGCCAAGCAAAAGCTATAGAGTCTTGTTATGCTATACAACGATATAATATTGAACTCGGTATACAATTAATGGTGGGTATGCCAGGAACAAACATACACGATTTCTTACATGATATGGACATAACCATAAGAATTTCTCCTAAGTATCTTAGATTATACCCCTGCCTAGTAATAAAAAACACAGAATTAGAAAAGGAATATAAGCAAAACTTATATATTCCTTGGTCGGCGGAGGTAACTATAGATGCCCTTACGACTGCACAATATTTAGCGTGGAAACATTCTATACACGTTTTACGAATAGGAGTTGCTCCAGAAAAGGATCTTGATCAAAATATCATAGCTGGAATATGGGAAGCATCTCTAGGCAATAGAATCCAGGCAAGAGCTTTACAACGGTATATTTTGGAACAACAAAACAATGTTTGTAGCACAGAACATTGCATACTTCCAGAACACTATAAAGGCTTCTTCTGGGGGCATAGAAAAGAATGTATGCAAGAATACAATGCACGTGGAATCTTTCATAACAATATCTGTTTTAAGAAAGATCTTTCTAAAAATAATTTATATATTTACGGATAGCAATATGCTCTACCGCAATATGACGAACAAAAAATAAAAAGCACAGTATACGAACTTTTTTCGTAGAAGAAATACTATACTTATCAACCTGTATAATATTCTCTACTCCATATTATTTTTATTCTTGAAAAAAACAATATATATAAAAAAATACAGGCACACTTTTTAGGTATACCTGTATTTTGTAATAACTATTTATAAAGAACACTCTGCCTAGAAAAATACCATAGTTTTCTTAGTACAATATCCTATTAAAAAATAACATAGCCAAGTATTGATTTTATACTTTATTCACCAAGTGTTATCTTATTAATAAAGAACTACCTTGCCGCTGTGTCCATTGCAGATTTAAATGTGCTGGCATTGGATTGCATAAGCCCAAAAAATGTGGCTCTTAATGCTGCAGTTGTATTAATTTTCATCATAGTTTGCTCACCAGCTTTTGTTTCATCACTTAATCCTGTTTGAAGCTTATTCATTGTGCTTGTTAAGCGACCTCTATCAAAAGCAATATTTGAAGCACTATCAATATACCCTGCTTTCTCTAATAGGGGTGCATTTTTTTGCCATATTGTGAGGTCATTCCCAGAAAGAGAAATTGTTCCAGAACTTGGCACAGTATTTTGTAATTTCACCAATACAGGCATAATTTCATTCATTGCTTCTAATATATTATTTCTGGTCGCAACTTCTTCTAAAAGAGGCGCAAATGTTTTCTTCTCTAACTGTTCAACAACAAATGCTCCCAATAAGAGGACCATCTCTTGCCCTGTGGCTACTATAGTTTCAACACTTCCATCGGCACGTGTAATAACAACATCGTAATATCCAGTAATTTCACCAGGAAGTCCATTCTTATTAATAGTTATTCCAGTACTTCCTGGTGGCAATAAAGAGGCAGTATTCATAATGGTATCCTTATGTAAAAATTACTGTATCACTATCGTATTACTGTTGAATTCATTGAATCCTTAACATAGCCCAGTAATGTTTTTGCTAATTCAACAGCTGTTCCTCGTGAACTTACAACATCATTTGTTCTCGTATTCCATTGATCACTTTTACTTGATATTGTGGTTTGAAATTCACTCACGTTATCAAGAACAGCTCTCCATTCAGAAACACTTCCATCCGTTGTGCTATTTGTTATTTTTGCAGAAGTTTGTGAACCATACACCTTCATAAAGTCATCCCAAACCTTAGCGGCATTTGGATCCTTAGAACCGAGAATACTCGAGACAGATCCAGAAGTTAAATTCGTGCCTATAATTTCACTATCTTTATCAAAACTTCCAAGAACACTATTAAGTATCTGTACAGCCTTACTGATATCTTCCAACGTTTTAGAAAAATACTCTGTATTGTCATACATAGCAGCAACAGCTGTATCAATACCAGCCATATTAAGAGCAGAAAACTCCAAGATATAATCTTGAAAAGAAAGAACCTGTGTAGTACTTGTTCCTGTAGCATCTGTTTTTGTGACTGTGAAATATCCACTTTCCGTGGTAACAACTATATTTGTCATACCATACTCCTTTACCTAAGAAGAAAATATACATTATAAAATGCAATTACCCTCTTCCTGCAGCTTGAGCAGCAGCATTAATTGAAGCTAATAAATCCGCAATAACCTTATTCAATGTTTCTGTACTACGCTTAAAAGTTTCGTACCTAGCTTCTTCTTTAGTCCGCTGAGTCATTTCTATATCAGCACTCACCTGTAAGAACTGGGCTTCTGCCTGAAGTTTTTGGGAATCTGATTGCAACATAGTACCAGCACCTACACCAGTTTGTTGAACCCCAGCAGCACCAGCAGTTAATCCACCCGCAATACTCTGCCAATCTATTGCTTTTTTAGGACCTTTATCCGTATCCTCCACTTTTTTCCCTATCGCAGAGAAATCGTGTTCTTTAGCCGTTTTGTTAGCAATCTTCTGTGGCGTATTATTTTTATCGAGGTTCACCTTAGCAGGGTCTTTTCCCATACTATGAGTAGCTTTAGCTTGCATTCCTGTACCACCAAGAGCAAAACCAGTACCCACAACAGCCATACCTATTTGAAAAGCAGCTTGTTTAGCAGTAGTATCTGCCTGAGTTTGCATTTTTTCTGCAGCAGCTTCTTTACTTGCTGTGGAAAGATTTTGTTGAATAGTACTTGTTTCTCTTGAAATAGAACGACTTTTATTCGAGTTATCAAGTTGTTCAAGCATCATATTAATAATGAGAGAAGCAGTACTTTTAAGACCAAAGAGTTGAGATCTTCCAGCATCAGCTTTTTCAGAATTAGGTTCTTTCAAAAGCGGTGCAGATGTTTTTTCATCTATAACTTCCTGTACAACAGCTTTTATATCTTGCTCAGTCACCCTATTTTGTCCCAAATTTCCAACAGTATTAACATTATTTAAGGCTTCCACAGCAGCATTTTGAATCTGTTGTAGTTCTGGTAATATTTCTGTAGGCATTTGGGAAGGCATTTGATTAATTGAAGTATTATTAATTGAATTCATACGATATCTCCTTGATATATAATAAAGATACAATAATTATGCTTTTGCAGCAGAAACCATAGCACTATTTAAGGAAGCAACAGATTGCATTAATGTTTCTAACATAGCTCTATATCTATCCATAATTTGTTCTGTAAGAGCATCTTGTTTTTCACCATCAATTTTATGACTATCTAAATAAATATCAAATCTATCAACCTCTGCTTGAAAGGCTTGATGTTCTGCCGTTTTTGCTGTTGTTACAGCTGTCATTACAGAACTTGTAACCCCTGCAGTTGTGCTTACTACCTCTGCAGAAGTTGTAGAAACTTTAGCAAATGTACTCATTGTTTTATCAACTTTTTTTGAATCTCCAAGATTCTTAGAAACAAATTTAGACATATTTTTAGACATTTTTTGTGCAAGATCTAACGTATTTTTAGCAGCAAAGGAAGAAGTTTTCGACGCTGCTTTTGTTGCAACTTTCGCTGTCTTTGCGGCAATTTTTGTTACCACTTTGCTCACAAGTGCACCAGCAGATGTACCAAGAGACATAACCATAGTAATTACCTGAAGGGCCATAGTAATACCCTGCATAGCCTTGGTGAATTCATCAAGAAAGCCTTTAAGATCTGATGAACCCCCATCAGTGCATAAATCAACAATATCCTTCATAAGTGCAGGGTCTGATAAAAACGATGTTACCAATGCTGCACAGCTAAGTACAACAAGAGCAGAGGCCCCTCCAAAGGAAGCAACAGCTAATGCAATAGAAATAACAGTCATAACAATAGAAGCTATTTGTGCCCCTGAGGCTTCAAAGCCTCTTTTAAGTAGTTCTCCAGCTTCTTGAAGATTTCCTTTAAAGAGTGCTGCAATTCCTTCAAAAATCATTTTAAAGCCACTTTTTGTAGGTGGACTATTTTTATAATAATCCTGCATCATTTGCGCTTTAATTTGTAAATCCTGTAATCTCGCAATTTGAGTAGATTCAATACTACCTTGTTGTGCCTTAAGGCTTTGATCCACACTGTCTGCCCCAAGTTTTATCATAGCAATAACAAGTTCAGCAGACGTAAACCGTGTTGGAGCAGGGAGCGTTGGCTGTGCAAAATCCACAAAAATAGGCTCACCTTCTTTTTGTGTTTTAGAAATGGGAGCAGATAAAACACCATCAACATCCGTTTGCGTTGAAGCAGTTTTCTCTAAATTTATCTCAGTACCAGAAGTGGTAGAACTTCTTTGTGCCGTAGAGGCGGTATTACTTTTTGCGGTTTTTGCATCTTTTATTTCAGAAGAATTTTGTTCAGACGGATGTTTTCCTCCGTCTCCTTGGCCTTGGGAATCTGAATTTTTGCCTTGTACAGCATCTTTAGTAACAGTAGAGCTTGCATCACCTTCTTGGACACCCTCTGACACAGTAGAATCTTGAGCTGACTCCAATTGATCCGCCACCTGTTCCGCAATAACAGCAGCCTGTTGTGCTGCACTATGTGAAATGGCATTTCCACCTAAGTTAATAGACATGGTTAGCCTCCTTACTCTTAGTTAAGATGCCTTTTTCTATAAAAAGGCATAGAAACACAAGGAAAGGCCTATAGTACACATCTACAAAAAAGTAATTAACAACAGTTTCTCTTGTAGATGTGTATTGTACAACTATTTCTTTATATTAGCTAAAATTGTTTCTGCTCTTTCAATATATGCCTTATACAACTGTTTATCTTTTGTTTCTTTTATTACACTTTCAAATGTTTCTACAGCAATTTGTTTTTCTTGAAGAGCTAATAAAGATTCTGCAGCATGGAAACGAGGTGCTGGATTTCCACCTGCAAAAGGAGCAGCCATAAAATAATAATATACAGCAGCTTCATATGCTTTTATCATCTGATTAGAAGAAGCAAGGCCAAAAAGCCCGTTATAGTGGAACGGATCCATTGTAACAATAAGGCTAAAGATATCTATAGCATCCTGATACCTTCTATTTTTGTACTTTGTGTATCCCAAGAAATAAATGGCTTCTAATGCCTCATCACTTATCTTTAATTCGTCTTTTAGAGAAGCCTCTCCAGCAAAGACACGTGCGACCATAGCTTCTATGCCTGTTGGTGTTGCGAAATCAAGACCTTGTTTGTTTAATTCATTTATTAACTGATCTACCTGCGTATTTTCTGTGGTATTTACTTGCATTGTGATACCCCTTTTTATAGCATTTGTAATTTTCTAGAATGGTGTAAAAACCCTTTCTTATTTGGAAGTATTTCGTCATCTTTTGGTAAAGATTTAATTAAATCCCTCATAACAGCTATAGTATCTGATAATTCTTTTGGAAATGTGAGACTCTCTATTTCGGTAGGAATATGGATTGTGTGTCCAAAAGTGATACCAAAACTTTCTAAATCTTTCTTTATAGCAATAAGAGTACGATCTTGTTCTTTAATTGTTTTCTTTAATTTTTCAAGTTTCTCACGACTTTTGGAAAGATATTCTTGTATGGATTGAACACTACTGTCTGTCTTTTTCATAAAGAAAAAATCCTCCTCACTCCAAAAAGTCTCACAAAGCCTTTCGGCATATAAAATAAAAGACTATAGCCTACAACAAATATAGAAAAAAACAGATACACGTATCTCTCTTATATTGTTATATATTTTTCTTAAAAAAAAAGACAATTCCTGTAAAGAAGTAGACTTTTCCTAAGATTCTGCTAAAATAATTCCTTTCTCAAAATATAACAAGGTATGTATCTTGCTCTAGAAGAACGTAAATACCCTTCTGGAGAATCCTCATGAGCCTCACAGGTTCTGATACAAAAGTGGCAAAAGCATGTATAGAATGCGGAAAAGAAGGAAAAACATGTTGTATTTTCAGAAATGATGATCACATGGATCTCCTTTTTCCAACCTCCTACAATGAATGTAAGAGGATTTCTGACTTTTTGGGTATAACAGACCCAAGTTCTTTATTTGTACAGGTGGACAATACAGAAAGGTTTCTACAAAATATTAACGTTCTCTTTCCGCATGAAGAAGAGCAATTAAATGTAATTTTTACAGAGAAAAAACAACATTGGACTCTGCCACTTCGAGGAACAGTGAAACATTGTGTTTTTTTAACTCCCAATGGGTGTTTTCTTCCCCGTTCTGTTCGACCTTATTTGTGTCAAATTTTTCCTTTTTGGATTTTTGATAACAGTAATATTTGTCTTTTTGGGCAATGTGCTTTAACTGAAGGAAAAACATTAGAGGAAACACTTCAAGAAAACAATATACATCCTACATACCTGTACGCATTGTATTCTCTTTTGCGTGCGTCCTGGGGCTTTAAAGAAGGTAAGATCACTAAATGAAAAAGACGTTCTTATATATAGCGATTACAAGTGCTAGCCTATTTGCAATAGGGTGTATTGTCGGTATTATTCTTGTCACAATAATTTCAAGAGAATTACCAGATTTCAAAAATTTGGCAGACTATCGTCCGAATCTAGTAACAACCATATATGCAAAAGATGGAAGTATCATTGGTGAACTCTATAAAGAACGTCGCTATCTTGTTATGTTAAAAGATATCCCTCAAATACTCATTAACGCTTTTCTTGCAGCAGAAGATCGTTCATTTTATCAGCATGATGGAGTGGATTTTATTTCTATAATAAGAGCTTTCATAATAAATACATGGTCTGGCTCGGTAAAACAAGGTGGGAGCACTATAACACAGCAAGTAGTTAAAGCTTTGCTCCTTAGCCCAGAGCGTACATATACAAGAAAATTAAAAGAAGCAATTTTGGCATACCGCTTAGAAAAATATCTCTCCAAAAAAGAAATTCTAACAATCTATCTTAATCAAATATATCTTGGAGCAGGAGCTTATGGAGTAGAAGCAGCTTCGCGTGTTTATTTTGGCAAGCATGTTCAAGAAATAACGTTAGCAGAAGCATCTATGATAGCAGGTTTACCAAAAGCACCCTCACGATATAGTCCTTATTCAAATCCAGCTTCTGCAAGACAAAGACAAGAATATGTTCTGACAAGAATGTACGAAACAAATTTTATTACAAAAACAGAATATGAAGAAGCTATGAGAACACAATTATCTTTTCACGATACTGCTAATATCGATGAACAGTTACGTGAAGCTTCTCAGTGGTATGTTGAACAAGTTCGGCAAGAACTCGTTACATTCTTCTCTAAAGAAAATACAAAAAGAAATAATCTGCTATTAGATAGTTATGGTGATGATGCTATATATAGCCTTGGCTTAAACATTTATACCCCAATGAATGCAAAAGAACAAATTATAGCCACAAAAGCTCTTCGTAAGGGCCTTGAACAGTTGAGTAAAAGGAGAGGCTGGCAAGGTTCTGTAGAAAATATTTCCGACATATCTGCCCAAATAGCATTAATGGAAAAATTACAAAAAGAATTCGATACAAAAAAATTCTCTGAAGGCACGTGGTCCAAAGCTCTTGTGAAAAAAGTGACTGATAAAACAGCACTTGTGCAAATTGGAGAATACACAGGCACAGTTTCACTAGAAGATGCAGGGTGGGCAAGAAAAATAGACGTGAATACAGTAGTAAATAAATTTAACCGCCCAAAACAAATGTCTGATATTCTTTCAGTAAATGATGTTATTTGGGTATCTATGAAGCGTCCAAAAAATAAGAAAGACCCCATTCCCAGTATACAAAAGGAACATACCATTCCCATGTTGCTTGAACAAAAACCTATCGCCCAAGGAGCACTTCTCTCTTTAGATGTAAAAACGGGTGATGTTTTGGCTATGTCTGGAGGATATGATTTTGCAGAGAGCAAATTTAATAGAGCTCTTCAGGCTAAAAGACAATCTGGATCGGCATTTAAACCCGTTGTTTACTCCACAGCGTTAGATAAAGGTTATACCGCAGGTACGTTAGTTTTAGATTCTCCCGTAGCAATAATAGATCCTGTAACAAATAAATTATGGAGACCAAGCAACTATCAAAACAAATTTTTTGGTTATATGCTTTTTAGAAGCGCTCTTGCACAGTCTAGAAATTTATGTACCATTAGAATTGCACAAGATGTAGGTGTTGGCAACATCATAAAAAGAGCAAAAGAGCTCCAACTCGAAGGCAATTATCCAAATGAACTAGGTATTAGCTTAGGAGCTGCAGAAACGACATTAGTCAATCTTGTGGAGGCATATACTGCCTTTGCAGATAGTGGTATAGTGAGTAAAAGACGCTTTATAAGTTCTATTAAAGATGCAGCAGGCTATACTTTATATGAATTTCCAATAAATAGAGTAAATGCAATAAGTCCACAAAATGCATATATTATGCAAAGCCTTTTGAAATCCGTTATTTCTGAGGGGACAGGAAGTCCAGCTCGTTGGTTAAATATTCCTGTAGCGGGAAAAACAGGCACAAGTAATGACGAAAAAGATGCGTGGTTTGTAGGGTTTACACCGCATACAGCAACAGGTGTTTTTGTGGGATTTGACCAAGCAGCACCTCTTGGTAAATACGAAGGTGGCACAAAAACAGCTCTTCCAATATTTATTGATTTTCAAGAAAAAGTGAAGAATTCATATCCAAAAAATGACTTTGAAATGCCAGAAGATATTATAATAGTGAGAATAGATGCAAAGACAGGTTTACTTCCTGGCAATAA
Organism: Desulfovibrionaceae bacterium; assembly: GCA_051650105.1. Lineage (GTDB taxonomy): Bacteria > Desulfobacterota > Desulfovibrionia > Desulfovibrionales > Desulfovibrionaceae > CAMWXW01. Next base: position 1,776 of record JBOFIJ010000006.1, on the reverse strand, counting down.
AACAAATTCAACGTTGTTCCTACCCTATGTTGTAGGAACAGAACCAAAACAAACCTCTACAGGTAATCCAACGCAACAAAAAGACAATGCTTCTACAGATCTTCTAAAAGAAGTTTTCTGATGAAGCGATAAAAATTACAATGGCCTTTCTATTGCAGATGATACCACACAAAATAATGGCAAAAGAGTGTCTAAATATACAATAAGAAGTTAATTATTTATGAATATCATTCATATTACAGAGGAAGAAATACAACAGGATATGGTGTTTGAGCTACGCCTCCTTCAAACAATTTCTATTGAGGTTTCTTTAGCACAAACAGATCTATGTAGAGAAAATAATGATTTTATCATTATTTTCTCTACAAATGCTAAAATAACGTTATATAATTTTTTTATGGGTGAAGAATTAGGTATTTATCCAAAAATTCTTTTTCCAACAGGAGAAAATTTTTCAGGATATGCATTAATTGCCCTTCTAGAACCCTCATTCTTAAAAAAGAATTTTTTAGAAGGCACACATGAACTTCCTACAGGAAGTATTATAGAATATCTAAAAATGAAAAGAGAATCTGAAATACATGATTCTTGGCATATAGCAGATTCACTATACGTCCCACCACAAAGTACACAAAAACAGTCTATCATATTCCCAGCAATTGACGATGACAATGTTCCAATATTTTATAAAGAAATACAAAATGCATTTCTTAACCCCCAAATAATACACAAGGAAAATACACATACAGAAGAAGAACATAGAGAAGACGACGATTTTTCCAATGAAGAAAGCAACATAGAAAACGATGAAGATATACCTAATAACGAAACAGAAAATAACCAAAGATATACAACGGGATACGTTTTACGCCAAGATAATATAGATGCAGGGTATAGCATAACAGAAGTAAATAACGATCCGTCATTATTAGATACAATGGCAACAGGGCAATATGGTTTTCTAACAATGACATATTACGGTGGCTTTAATTATATTTTAGGAGAGGGCTTAGAAATAGAGGAAGGAACTACAATAGAAGACTATTTTTCATATACTATAGAAACAGAATACGGTGAAGCATTTGAGGGAGGTATGTATATCTATGTATCAAAAGAAAATAATAAGAACATCTTCGAATATTCTGCATCCGAGATAGAGTAATGGTGGGCCTGGAAAGACTTGAACTTTCGACCTCACGCTTATCAGGCGTGCGCTCTAACCACCTGAGCTACAGGCCCCAAGAACTTATATTAAGAACCTGTTACCACTGTCGTTGTTTTATAATATATGCCTAATATACCAAAATTATCCTGATTTACTTGTCCAGCAGTGGTGATGCCACCAGCTTTCTTAGCAGTTTCAATTGTACAATCACCCCAAGCAATAATGCCTAGAACGTTATGACAAACAGATTCGCCTTTCTTTGTTAAGGGAACAGGCGGTCCGGCAGAAACAGGCGTAGAAGGAACAGAAATAAGTGCATTTGTTGTTGAAACAGCACACCCAGCAAGAATGAGAAAAGATGATAAAAATAAGGCATTAAAAAGAGATTTCATAAACACTCCATTTTGGCATAACAACACACAGAAGCAACAACACGTACCTGCACATTGAATAAAGAATAGAAAAGAAGAAGAGTTTATTATCGTTAAAGGAGGTGATCCAACCACAGGTTCCCCTACGGTTACCTTGTTACGACTTCACCCCAATCATCAGCCCTACCGTAGACGACTGCCTCCTAAAAGGTTAGCACATCGGTTTCGGGTAAAACCAAC
>JBOFIJ010000005.1:0-26979 GCA_051650105.1 Desulfovibrionaceae bacterium | reverse complement strand
CAGAAAATGAATATAGCATATTTAAAGACTTTCTGGAAACTATGAAAGAAGAGTACGAGGAGTTTCTAACAATATCCAAAAACATATAGTAGACAAAAAACATATAGCAAAAGAAGACCTTGATATGCTTTTTAATTGGCATATTACAGGAAACCCTGATTTTGAATGGAGTGAAGAAGATGAGGAGAAAGAAGAGTAACAATGCTTATATACCAATCTTTCTATTCCAATCCATAGTAAAAATCAATATTATTTGGTAGCTTTTAGTGCATATTTATGTTCTCGTTCTTTAAAAGCTTCTTCTCCTCCTTCTAAAATATCACAGAAATACTCTCGTATACATTTTTTTAATAAAACACTACTGTTTGTTTCATCTTTACATGTATTTTCTATTGCACCAGAAACATATTGAAACTTTTTATTCTCTTTATTAGGGGTTGTACTACCATGCTGATTTGCAACAATTACGTGTTCTGCATCTGTGCCTAAAACTACATTCGCATTGTGCGTTACAATAAATATTTGCCGTTCAATTTTCTTCTGTTTTATATATCTAACTAATTCAGTATAAATAGACCTATTATCTAAATCATCTTCTGGTTGATCTAACAGTAGTGGATATTGTGCATTACGCTCAAATTCTAATAAAACCTTCAGAAATACAATACCCTGTTTCCCTTCAGACATCATTTCAAAAGGCTCCTTATTACCATTGTCATTTTCATAAATTCTATACACAATACCAAAATACCTATCTATATTCACTAATAATGCTTGAAATAAGTCTTGATAGTCTTTATTCTTTTTTAGAGTATATTTTTCTTGATAAATAAAAGTACATAATTCATCCAATGCATTCTTATAATCCTCTAAAGTATGTATTTTCCATGTTCGGTTTTCATTTGTATCTTCATTGCTCTTTAATCCTTTATTATTAATATTTGTTGCATGAAGATATTCGGATAGCGTACTAGCCAGAACATCATCTTTAAATACATATTCTGCTTCAATTGTTATAGTTGTCTCTAATGACTTTTTATGAACATTTTGTAAACTATTGTAGCATTTTTGCATATTTTGTATTAAAGAGCATAATTGTTTAATATTGCTATTACTACATTTATCTAATTCTTCTAGCTTTTTTGTTAGGCTTTCAATCTCCTGCAATTTTTTTTCTTCTTCCTTTAATTTTGTATCCACAATTAGATACTGAGTAGATTTTTCACGTTCTGCTTTTAATGTTTTGTATTCATCGTTCTCTTCAATTTCTTTTTTGTTTTGCATGAACTCATTTTTGTTTGCAGTAAGTTTATCCTTCTCTTCATTAATATATGTACACCAAGCACTTTTTGCATTTTTCATTATTTCTTTATACTTTGCTTGTAATGTCCTTTGCATGTCATCATTTTCAAAAGAAAGCTCAAAATCTTGAAAATTTAAACAATTTTTCACCTTATTTAGCTGTGCTTCTAGGTTTTCCTTTAATTCAATCTCTTTTACATAGAATGACAATGCATCTTCAAAGTCATTCAATATATTTATATTTTCTTCAGTCAGGCTTGTTGTTAGTGTACTCAACGTCTTTTTTAGTTTTGTTATTTCTTCATCAACTTGTTTCTTTGTGGGAAGCTTGCCTATCTTCTCTTGTATGTCTTGCTTCTCTTTCTTAATTATATAGAGTGTATCAAAAATCTTTTTACGCTTTTCTTTTTCCTCACCTAACTTACCATCAATATTATTCAATATAGCACTATTATCTTTATCTTCTTTTATAATATCTGAAAGCCTTTTTTGTAAATCATCTTTCTTGCTTGAAACAAGAGTGTGTATATACCCTTGAGGCATGAAGTCTACTACACTACTGTTTTCTTCTGAAGTAACTGAATCTTTCATACCTACTATAGTAGCTTTTACTATTTCATTAAAATAATCATTATCATACTTACTTACTGTTGTTGTATCCTTTTCACCCTTCAGCTTAGCTGCAAGAATACTTAAGAACAAGGATTTCCCACTAGAACGCCCACCTATAATTACATTAAGGTTTTTATTAAAATATATTGTATTATCTACAAAGTCCTTATGTTTTATTGTTATTGAATCCACAATGTTATATCCACTTTTACCGCACTCTGGCTCTTCCCTTTCTATTCTAACACGTCCCTCTGGCTCATATACAATTTGTTTTAAGCCTTCAAATGTTGGTTCTGCTTTTATCCAACAGTATTTTTCCATTGGATTAGACTTTTCATCCTGTAAACAGCCAATAGGATACTCTTTTTTATGAGAGTCGCTTCCCTTAATACAGGGCTTTTTAACACCTAACCATTCCCTATACTGTTCTTCTGTCCATTTTTCACATTTCCACAGAAAAAAATCTCGCTGTTTTTGGTTTGAAGAACCAAGAATATCTGCTCTCTTTATAAAATGTTGTTTTATCAATTCATCTGAAGGAATAGGATCAATACCACCGTATTCATTATATGGAAGCCATATCAGATGATTAGTTTTCAAAATGTCATTTCCTTTAAGCTCCTTAAGACAAGCATCGTAATCTACTGTAAGCCCCTTAATGTCATCCGTACCATAGCTTGAACAAATAGGTTGCTTCAATCCATCTTTTAATCCCTTAATAAATGTGACTATACTTTCCAAATATTTCTCTTCATTTTTATTATTAAAAATAATATGAAAATCTATAGCTTTTTGGGAACTATTCTTTGCGATAATAATATTATTCATGCGTAATTCAACAACGGGGAATAATGTCTTGTTTTGCTGAATATTTTCAAGTGCTCTTTTTATTTCTTTAGAATTTTCATCCTTAATATTATCTATTCTCGAAATAATCTCTTTATACCCCTCAATGGAATAATAATCATTAATTCCAATAACTTTTGCTTCTGCAGAGGATAATTGCTTAATAAAGTCTTCATAGTTTCCATTATATGGTTCAAGCTGTGAGGCTGGGCTATGAACATGTAAATCCCACTGTCTCCACTCAGAGCCTCTATTCTTTGAATGATGATTTATAAGCATACCCTTTCCTCCAATAAGAAAATATTTGTACAAGATAACACAATATTTATAAAATACGTATAGTAATATCTAATTAAAATACGCATAGTAAACTTTACCTTTTGGAGTGTCTAACGTCGTTTTTTCTTGCTACAGTAACTCTATATTAAAAGCCTTTATTATAAATACCCCACAAATAAAGACAACATATAAAAATTAAACTACTGCCTTTATTGCAATACTCTTACGTGTTTCTTATAGTGCATAACTATGGTACTTGTATACAAAGAAAAAAGCATATATACAAACTCACGTACTACAGTATCCTTGCAGTACTTCTTTATCTTGTAACACAACATTAGAACTTGCAGTTTTTTAGAAAATAAAAGATAATGCTAGGAAAACAATAGTTGTTTACTAATGCTATAGCATTGCATAGAATATTGAAGTATTTTTTCAAAAAGGAACATAGTAAATGACAAGAGAACAACAGCGTGCGGAATTACATAGAGTCATATGGAAAATAGCCAACGATTTACGAGGCAGTGTAGACGGGTGGGATTTCAAAACGTATGTACTAGGTATGTTGTTTTATCGCTTTATTTCGGAGAACATTACGGAATATATAAATAAAGAGGAACATAAAAGCGGAGATGTAGCGTTTAATTATCCAACTTTAGCTGATGAAAAAGCAGAAATAGGCAGAAGTATTACTCTTACGGAAAAAGGCTTTTATATTTTACCTTCTGAATTATTTGAAAACATACGTAAAGATGCTTCTAAAGACCCAAACCTTAATGAAACACTGAGTAGAATTTTTAAGAATATTGAAGGTTCAGCAAAAGGCACTGCAAGTGAAGAAGCATTAAAAGGGCTTTTTGATGATTTAGACGTCAATAGCAATAAATTAGGTTCAAGTGTAACAAAAAGAAATGAAACGCTAGTAAAAATAATGAATTCCATTGGAGAACTTAAATTTGGCACGTTTCAAGATAATACTATTGATGCTTTTGGGGACGCATACGAATATTTAATGACAATGTACGCAAGTACTGCTGGTAAATCTGGAGGAGAATTCTTTACACCACAAGAAGTTGCAGAACTCTTGGCAAAAATAGCAATAGGAAAAAAAGAAAACATACAAAAGGTATACGACCCAGCATGTGGTGCTGGTTCCCTCTTGCTACAATTTTCCAAAGTACTTGGCAAGAATAATATTCAACAGGGCTTTTACGGGCAAGAAATAAACATAACAACTTATAACTTGTGCCGTATAAATATGTTTTTACACGATATAAATTATGCTCAATTTAAAATAGCCCATGGAGATACACTGCTAGCACCACATCATTGGGACGATGAACCCTTTGATGCTATTGTTTCTAACCCACCCTATTCCATTAAGTGGGAAGGTGATGACAACCCCTTATTGATAAACGACCCCCGTTTTTCCCCAGTAGGAATACTTGCCCCTAAAAGTAAGGCGGATTTAGCATTTGTAATGCACATGCTAGCGTGGCTTGCTGTAGATGGTACTGCTGTAATTGTTGAATTCCCAGGGGTATTATACAGAAGTGGAGCAGAACAAAAAATACGAAAATATTTAATTGATAATAACTATATAGATACTGTTATTCAACTGCCTGCCAATTTATTTTTTGGAGTAAGCATTGCAACATGTATTATTGTATTGAAAAAAAGTAAAGCAGATAACTGTACATTATTTATTGATGCAAGCCAAGAATTTGTAAAAGCTACCAATAAAAATAAACTTTCAGAGCAAAATATAGCTACTATTCTACAAGCCTATATGGAACGTACAGATAAAGAATATTTTTGCAAATTAGTAAAAAATGCAGATATAGGAAGCAACGGCTATACGTTATCCCCTTCTTCCTATGTAAAACCTGCGGATACAAAAGAAGTAGTTAATATTACAGAACTAAATACAGAAATAGCAAATATTGTTGCTAAACAAAATATATTACGAAAAGAAATAGATGCCATTGTTGCTACATTAGAAGGAAATACTAATGCTAAATAGTAAAGGGGAAATTGTTATTTACCAAACAGATTCTGGTAAAAATACAATACAAGTAACACTACAAGAAGAAAATGTATGGCTTTCTATTGAACAAATGGCACTATTATTTACTAAAAGTAGGTCAACTATCAACGAGCATATTCTCAATATTTACAAAGAAGAAGAACTTATAGAGTCACTTACCATGAGGAAAATCGGGAATTCCGATTTTCCTAGTAAGCCAACGAATTTTTATAACCTTAATATAATTATTGCTGTTGGGTATAGAGTAAAATCTCCACAGGGAACACAATTTCGCATATGGGCAACGGAACGCCTAAAAGAATATATAGTAAAAGGCTTTACCATAGATGATGAACGCCTAAAAGAAAGCAGTGGTGGAAGCTACTGGAAAGAATTACTAGATAGAATTAGGGATATCCGTTCATCAGAAAAAATGCTCTATCACCAAGTGTTAAATCTTTACGCTACAAGCAAAGATTATAACCCAAAAGCAGAAGAATCTATACAGTTTTTTAAAACAGTTCAAAATAAACTCCACTACGCAGCACACGGAAATACGGCATCGGAACTTATTTATAAACGGGTAGATGCCAATAAGAAATTCATGGGGCTTAGTGTATTTAAGGGTAGTACACCAACAAAAAAAGAAGCCCAAACTGCAAAAAATTACTTAGATGAAAAAGAATTAAAAATACTCAATAACCTTGTTTCTGGTTACTTCGATTTTGCAGAAATACACGCACAAAGGCATGAACACTTGTACATGGCAACCACCTTGCACAATTAGATAAAATTCTACTAGCAACAGGAAGCGAAGTATTGCACAATGCTGGTACTATAAGCCATAAAAAAGCTATGAGTAAAGTAGATGAAGAATACAAAAAATACCAAGAAAAAACACTAAGCCCAGTAGAAGAAGAGTACCTAGAAGCAATAAAAACCCTAGAAAAGAACATAACTCAAAGAGGGGCAAAAGAACGTGAATAGCATAGATGAACTTATAGCACAACATTGCCCAAATGGGGTGGAGGTTAAAACGCTGGGGGACGTGTGTACCTATATTCGTGGCATTACGTACAGTAAGCAAGATGAAGATCCTAGTGGTACAATTAAAGTCCTCCGTGCAAATAATATAACGTTAAAAACAAATACCGTAAACTTTGATGATATAAAAACAGTAAACTTTAGTGTGCGTATTAAAGATAACCAATGGCTTAAGGCAGATGATATACTGATAAGTGTAGCAAGTGGTTCAAAAGCTCATGTAGGTAAAGTAGCATACATCAAGCAAGACATCAATTATTGCTTTGGTGGTTTTATGGCCGTTATACGAGTACATGATGCATTAGTGAGTCGCTTTCTCTTCCACCTTTTGATTGGTAAACCTTTTAATCAATATCTTGAAACTGCATTATCAACAAGCACTATCAATAATTTAAGTGCATCAATAATGAATGCATATTCAATCCCTCTCCCGCCCTTAGCAGTACAAGAGGAAATAGTACGCATTTTAGATACCTTCACAGCACTAGAGGCGGAGCTAGAGGCGGAGCTAGAGGCGGAGCTAGAGGCAAGAAAAAAGCAATATGAATATTATAGAAATACATTGCTTACCTTTGGCGAGGATGTAGAATATAAAGCCTTGGGAGAAATAACAAGAATAAGACATGGTAAAGATTATAAACACTTAAAGGCTGGGAATATCCCCGTGTATGGTTCCGGTGGTATCATGACTTATGTTGATACTTATTCTTACAATCAACCTACTGTTCTCATTCCTAGAAAAGGAACTATTACAAACCTATTCTATCTTGAGAAAGCCTTTTGGAATGTTGATACAATATATTATACAGAAATAGACAGTCTGCAAATTGTACCTAAGTTTCTCTATTACTTTATGAAAACTCTTGATCTATTATCTTTAGATACAGGTTCTGGTCGTCCAAGTTTAACAATGGAAATATTAAATAAAATCAAAATCCCCATCCCCCCATTGGCAGAGCAAGAACGAATAGTATCTATTCTAGATAAATTTGATGCATTGGTGAATGATATTTCAGAAGGTTTACCAGCGGAAATACAGGCACGGCGTACACAATATGAATATTATAGAAATCAACTGTTAACATTTAAGGAAAAGAGCAATGAACTTTTATAAATTACTTACAGAAAATAAAGAAACTACAGTAGTAGCGGAATATGAATTTCCTACAGAGCGGGAACATTCCTATCAATCGGAAGCACAGCTAGAAAAAGAGTTTATTGAACAATTACAAAAACAATCCTATGAATATCTCCCTATTTGTACAGAAAAAGCTTTAATACAAAACCTTCGCACGCAATTAGAAAAACTTAATTCCTATACATTTTCTAATGCAGAATGGGAACAGTTTTTTACTACCGTGTTAGCGAATAATAACAATGGTATTGTAGAAAAAACAAAAATGATTCAAGAAGACCATATACAAATTTTACATTGCGATGATGGAACTAAAAAAAATATATACCTTATAGATAAAGAAAATATACACAATAATACCCTACAAGTTATCAACCAATATGCAACGGAAGAAGGAAAAAGAAGCAACCGTTATGATGTAAGTATTTTAGTAAACGGCTTACCCTTAGTACATGTAGAACTTAAACGGCGTGGTGTACATATTAAAGAAGCCTTTAATCAAATAAATAGATATAGTAAAGAAAGTTTTTGGGCAGGTAATGGATTATACGAATATATTCAAATCTTTATTATATCCAATGGAACACATACTAAATACTACAGCAATACCACACGCAATATGAGTATTAAAGAAAATAATAACAATGCTAATACTACAAAAAAAAGTAGCAATAGCTTTGAATTTACATCATGGTGGACAGATGCAAATAATACTCATATTGAAGATTGTATAGACTTTGCAAAAACATTCCTTGCTAAACATAGTATTTTACATATTCTAACAAAATATTGCGTATTCAATACAGAACATAACCTATTAGTTATGCGTCCGTATCAAATTGTTGCTACAGAGCGTATTCTTGCTAAAATTGCAATGGCTACTAACTGTAAACACTATGGTTCTATAGAAGCAGGTGGCTATATATGGCATACAACAGGAAGCGGTAAAACACTAACGTCATTCAAAACAGCACAGTTAGCTAGCAAAATGGAAGGCATACAGAAAGTGCTTTTTATTGTGGATAGAAAAGACCTAGACCATCAAACAATGAAGGAATATGAAAAATTTGAAAAAGGTGCTGCAAATGGGAACACTAATACTAAAAAACTGCAAAAACAGCTAGAAGACCCAAATACACGTATTATTGTTACCACTATTCAAAAACTAAGTATTTTTATAAACAAAAACAAAAAGCATAGTATATATGAACAGCCTATAGTACTTATTTTTGATGAATGCCATCGCTCTCAATTTGGTGATATGCACAAGGCAATTATAAGAGCATTCACTAAATATTATCTATTCGGTTTTACAGGAACACCTATATTTGCACAGAATATAGGCAATAGCTCTAACCCCCTAGAAACAACGGAACAAGTATTTGGAAGCAAACTACACGCATATACACTTGCAGATGCTACTATAGATAACAATGTATTGCATTTTCTTGTAGATTATATATCCACTATGAAGGAAGCGGAAGATATTACAGATAAAAAAGTTCAAAATATAGATAAGGAAAAAGCACTTGGTGCACCAGAACGTATTACTAATATTGTTCAATATATATTAGAACATTTTGATGCAAAGACTATGCGTAATAGCTTTTATAGCGTAAAGAAACAAAGGCTAGCAGGCTTTAATGCTCTTTTTGCGGTAAGCTCTATTGATATGGCAAAAAAATATTATGCAGAATTTCAAAAGCAAATGAAGGAACTGCCCAGCGATAAAAAGCTAAAAGTAGCTACCATTTATAGTTTTGCTGTAAATGAAGATGAACCAGAAATAGTAGGCATTATAGAAGATGAAAACCTTGAAGATACAACTAAACTTGATAAAAGTTCTAGGGATTTTTTAGAACATGCTATACAAGATTATAACCGCATGTTTTCAATGAATTATAATACAAGCAGTGAAAAATTTCAAAGCTATTATCAAGATGTCTCTAAAAGAATGAAAAACAGAGACTTAGATTTATTGATTATTGTAAATATGTTTTTAACAGGTTTCGATGCCCCTACGCTCAATACCCTATGGGTAGATAAAAACCTCCATTCACACGGTCTATTACAAGCATATTCTAGAACAAACCGTATTCTAAACTCTGTAAAAGCGTTTGGAAATATAGTATGCTTTAGGAATCTTAGACAAGCCACAGATGAAGCCTTGGCACTCTTTGGAAATAAAGACGCCAAAGGCATTGTTTTACTAAGAAGCTATGAAGACTACTATAATGGCTACCATGATGATAGAGGTGTATATCATAAAGGTTATAAAGAATTACTAGAAGAACTACAAAATACATACCCCATTGGAACACCTATTATTGGCGAAGCAATGCAAAAAGACTTTATAACACTATACAATACAATCTTAAAAGTAAAAAATATTCTTTCTTCTATGGACGATAAATTTACTGGCAATGAAATTTTTACAGAACGTGAATTTCAAGATTACCAAAGCATATACATAGATATGTATCAAGAATTCAGCAAAAAAGAAACGGCAGAAAATGAATATATCAATGATGATATTGTTTTTGAAATGGAACTCATAAAACAAGTGCAATATACAATTGATTATATTTTAGAACTTATTGCAAAATATCAAGCAGAACACAAAGAAGATAAAGAAATTATTATTACACTCAATAAATACATTGATTCCACAGTAGATTTACGTAATAAAAAGGAATTAATACAGCAATTTGTAGAATCACTAAACGCAGAAAGTATTGTACATGAAGATTGGGTTACCTTCGTTGAACAAGCAAAACTAAAAGACTTGGATGCAATTATTGCGGAAGAAAACCTGAAATCTGATGCAACATATACTTTTATAGATAAAGCCTTTAGAGATGGCTATATACAAGGCATTGGAATGGCTATGAACTCTATACTGCCTCCAGTCTCTCGCTTTGATCCAAATGAAGAAAAACTAAAAAAACGGAATTCTGTACTAGAAAAGCTTAGCGACTTCTTTTATAAATATCAAGGAATTTCCAATAATAAACTATAAAATATGGTATTGCGTATACTTCGGCAACCTAACCTAGAAGTGTATTGTAAAAAAAGAGTACACTACCCCAAATCCAAAAAAATAAGAAGAATAATTTGTATACAAAAAAACACTCTCACTAGGCTTAATATGTCTTGCAAATACTACCTATATACTATGAAAAATTGGAGAGAATAATTATGGATATTCGCACAATCCAAGATAGAATTGACACAGCCAATCACTATATATTCTGCAGTACCATGTTCTTCTCCTTTATTCAACAGTAAAATAAACTGAAAATATGTATATTATCAAATGTAATATTATTTTAAGGATGTAAATAATGGAAAACTTCTGGACAATCATTTTAACTTCTGCATCAACTGCTATACTTTTTCTGGTATCATTAATTTCATTATATATATGTACAAAAAAAGAAAATATCTGCATTGATAACGAAAGATGTTGAGCACACTGCAGCGTACTTAGTTCTATTCATAAGACATACACAAATAAAGGATATACCACCATATATAATTTATGAATCGGATTTTTTAGAGCAAGTAATTAAATATGGTTTAGACTACAAGTTTTTACAGTTTTACCAAATGAAAATATCTTTACGTACAACTATAAAAGAGAGAGCAGAATTTCATCTAATCGGGCTAACAGATGAGAATATGTTAGCCTGTGCTAATCATATTTCTAATAATATAAAACCCCCAACAAAAGAGGTTTGATGCATTCGATTGTCGAAGTTTTTGATTGAGACTCCCCCCACCATTTAAACAGGGACTAAAAGCTATATTAACCTTTAATCAAGAATATGATACTAATTGAAGCTAATCACCTCTCCACACCTTCTAGGAGCGGATTAAAAATTTCCTGCTTCATTAAATTTAAATTACTCCCGTGAAGTAGAGGGTTACTACACTAATACTCTTATTATGAAGTGTTTTGTAAGTAATAATATCATAAAAAATATAAGGTTCTTTATGCTCAAAAAGTCAAAACAAATAGCATCATTTCTTCAAAAATGCCAAGAAATAGAAACTAGACAGAAAAAAGACAATGTATTGAAACCTCGAACAATGGAACTCCTCTCTATTTATGATAAAAATCACAAGGAATTAGGGAATAGTAATGTTATAGCCTATTTGCTCAATACAATATCTGTGTGTAATAACAAAAAAGAATATCTTTATTTATTTTTAGAACATCTTAAACTTCCTAATATAGATCTCAACATAGATTTATCTAAAACTGAAATTTACAGAGAAAAAGATAATATTGATATTTATATAAAACATGATAATTTTGCTATCATTATAGAAAATAAGATTTATGCAGGCGATCAAGAAAATCAGTTACAAAAATATAAAAACATTGTAAAAAATAGTAGTATACCATTAGAGAACATATATATTATTTACTTAACGCTTGAGGGAAAAGAAGCGAGCGAATACAGTACAAATAAAGATGAATAACTAAATGAATTGAAGAATAAAGGACAATTTATAAATTGTTCCTATAAAAATCATATTATTGAATGGTTAGAACACATTCCAATCAAAAATATGGAACATGATTTACGCAGTGCTATAGAACAATATATATATACACTTAAAATATTAACACACCAAACACAAAGTGAGATTACTATGAAAGACAATATTATTGATATACTTAAAAATTTTAATTTTGATGTTAATACACTTGATAGTATTGCTTCTGTATATACTGCTTATAGTGTATTAAAAAAAATGCAGACTCTTTACTCTGATGTTGCAAATTACCTATCAGAGCATATAGTAAATGATGCCTTAAAAGAAAGCTTGGAAACTAAATATAAAAATCTTTCAGAAGATTTTATTGAAGAATGCTTACAGCAAAAAGCCTACTTAGGAAACTACATACCTCTTGATGATATAACAAACATGAATATTGAGATAGATAGATATTCTCCGTTACGATTTGCATATGGAATTTGTTGGCAAAACGAAGATTCTAAAGAAAAATATTCAGACGAACAGCAAGCGTTCTATGCCTCATTATGCGGTGTTGAATTCGACTATAAATATAAAAAGAGTGGGTGGTGGCCTGCATGGAAATATATAGGTTATAGTGATAACGTAGCACAAACTATAGCAGAAGATTTTCTTGCTATTTATGAAAAATATCAGAATACGTTTATCCACAAAAGATAGTGTACTTTTCTATTGTTCCATACAATACTTTTTCCGTTATAAACATTAGATTTTGTTACGATATCTATACAAGTTCTTTTGTTTTTTCTTTTATTGGCTCATGTAAAGTATAGAGCCCCTTATAGATATTTTTACTTCCCGTTTTTCTGCTACATTGTAAGTCATACATCTTTCTTACAGTATAAATTATAAACTTCTTTTTAGAATTTCTACAACATCATCGTATTTCAATTGATGATAAGAGCCTGTGTAACCATATCTAGTAGAACCTTTAGCCATATCTGCTATTCTATCACCATTTACATTTTCATCAGCTAGTGTTTTTGGCATATCTAATGAATTGAAGAATTCTCTTAACTTAGAAATAGCTTCTTTTGCAAGAAGAACCTCATCATCTGTAGAATGCATTTTGAATACATTTGTTACTAAATTAACAAATTTTACTAATGATAATGACTTTGCTAAATCTTTATGAGTTATATCGTAAATTGCACTCGCTTTAGCCCCACTTGGTGTATGCTACCTAAGATAGGTAGAATACATCCTTCTTTTTTACTCAAGAATAAAATACACTATTATTGCGTGCAAGACAGCTAAAAGAATATGATCACCCACTGGCAGGCTATGTATCAATTTAATGCTTATATAATATGGTTACGCTCCTATAAATATAATTTTATTGATAAACAACAATATTACGAAACTTCCCATGAGTATTTTCCAAAAAAAGACTCCACAAAAATGCTCTTATTGCCTGCGGGCTATGTAAAACAAAAATTACAACAATATCTTAATATGCTAACTGTTCTCTAGCCTATCCAAGTAAATACTCTATCATTTTCTAGCATTTGTATTTTTGTATAGTCAATATATGGCAATAACGCATGAAGGTAGAAAATTCCCCTATTTATTTCCCTGTTTTTGTTATGTATAGCACCTACCATGATCATGCATATTTTTTGCAATACACTGGCTATACATTGATACTTTTTAGTAAACAACACCTTGACATGAATAATAAAATAATGTATACATATCATGTACTTTTATGGATTGCAATCCAATAAAAACAAGGAACATTATGGATTATATCAAAAGAAATATAACAACACTCTTGGAAGAATCTATCTTAACAAGACCATTAACATACCTTAATGGTGCAAGACAAGTGGGAAAAACAACATTATGTGCTAATTTTTCAAAAAAAATAAAAATGAATCACATTACGTTTGATACACCACTATTGCTTAGTACTGCAAAGTCAGACCCTGGAACATTTATAGATAATTTACCTACAGATGCCCTTAATGTAATTGATGAAGTTCAATTTGCACCCGAAATTTTCCCCTATTTGAAAATAAAAATAGATGAAAATCGCCTTAATGGAAACAATAAGCCTCTCTATTTAGTAACAGGTTCTGCAAATTTGATGGCTTTACCAACGTTGTCAGAGGCTCTTGTTGGTAGAATGTCTATCATAACATTATACCCATTTGCTACAAACGAATATAAGCAGGTAAATGTAGACATTATAGAAAAACTTTTTAATGAACCATTAACAATAAAAAAATACCCCAATTACGATATTATAGAGAGTATAACACATGCCACGTATCCTGAACTAATTACCACACCAAATCTTGATAAAAATAAATGGTTTGATAATTATTTAACCACTATTTTTAATAGGGATATACGCACGTTATCAGATATTCGCAACCCAGATAAAATGATTATGCTCCTTGCTGTTTTATCTATGCGTACAGGTGGACTTCTTAATAATACTGCTATTGCATCAGAAATTGGTTTGGACTATAAAACATACGAAAAATTTATAACGTTTGCTCTTAACAGTTTTTTAGTTTTTTCTCTTAAGGCATGGGCAATGCCTAACAAACTGAATAAACGCTTCACAAAATCACCTAAGCTCTATTTTACAGACTGTAATTTACTCTCCTATATTATGAAAAGAAGCATCGAAGAAATATATCACAATGATACAATAGCATTTGGGCATATTTTTGAAAATTTTGTTGCTACTGAATTACTAAAACATTCAAAAAATAAAATGATTGAACTATCTCATTTTAGGACACAAGCAGGTAAAGAAGTGGATTTTGTATTAGAAAACACCACTGGAGATATTGTTGCTATTGAAGTGAAAAGTAGTAAATCTGTAACAGTTAAAGATTGTTCAGGTTTGCTTGAATTAAAAAATATTGCAGAACATAAATTTAAAAGAGGAATTATTCTTTATAATGGAAACGATATAGTTCCACTAACAGAACAAATTTGGGCTATCCCTATATGTTGGTTCTGGTCATAATACTTTTATAACAAAAAAATATTATTGCTTATTATACAATATAGTATCCTTGTTATTATGAAGATAATTCCCTGTTATTTTATACACTATTTTATTATCATATACAATAATTCCATTGCAAGAGAAATATACTAGCCATATTTTTATATAGCAATAGTGCATGAATATAAAAATTTTCCCTGTTATTTCCCTGTTTTTGTTATACGTACACTGTATCTTGTATGCTACCATTCTGTATACTTTTCTGCCCCACCATATAATCTCTCCCAACGCTTTTATCTTAACGACCCCCTCTCACACATACTATTTTTCATAGCATTGACTTTGGTATAGCCCTTACTATATCCCTTTACTTAAACGTTCTCTACAATGCCCATATTTGCAAAGGCACTGCTTAGATTTATTAGCATATTTTAAGCAAATAAAATTAAATTATTTCCCTCAAAAGCCTCTATTGCTACTGTTTTTTTTCCAGTTTTTTCGGCTAACTTTGTTATTTTTAGGATCTCTACACTTGATCCTGTTAAAAATCCCTGATCTTGCTTTGTAAAAATGTGAGAACGGATTCCTGAGAGTGCACATTCTTTTTTATGTTGCTCAGATAATCCCTCATTTGGGGTTATTAAGAGAATCCTATTTAAACTATTCTCTTTGTTATTCTTTCATACAATATCCATATTCTTGCAAAGACACTGCTAGGAGTGACAAATATCAAGTGTACCTATAAATCTCGTTTGATAAATTCTAAAAATATTTACTTAAGAATCATGGTCAGATTCTTTATTTTTGGCTTGTTTATCTGGTACGTGATAATGCCTAACCCCTCTCTTTCTTCTTTCAACATATTCTCTTTTAATAGGTTGAGTTAAGTGTACTCTTTCACTACATTCCGCCCCTTGTGCCTTATGTTGTCTAGTTCTTGGATAGTTACCAGGAGAAATATCCAATTTAAGATGTCTGTGTTCCGAGCGTAAAGGACGAAGAGCAATCTCTTCCACAGAAGCAAACGCTACTCTATTTTGTATTTCACTACCACGAAGCAGAGCAGTCGAAGAGCCCACTCCTTCCTCTGGAATCGTAAAGTGCTGATTTTGCACTTCGCCAGATGATGGTATATCTGTATTAAATGGTGTCTCTTCTTCAATTCTACTATCTTCCTCGCTTCTTGGCAGAAGACTTGGCACTAAGTGGATAGAAGCTCTTCTTTCTAGAGAACCTCTACTATTTGAAGGAATATCTTCCAATAACACTTCTTCTGAATCCTTTACTTCCTCTTTTTTCTTTCTTTTCTTATTTAAAGAACACAAAAGAATCGAACCTGCCAGGGTGAGACTACCTAAAAGAGCAGCAAAAAATTCCATCGACACAGCAGAAGCTTCTTCTGTCCCACTTGTAGATGAAGAAGTTTCCGTTGTCCCTCCTGTCGTTGTCCCACTTGTAGATGAAGAAGTTTCCGTTGTCCCTCCTGTCGTTGTCCCACTTGTAGATGAAGAAGTTTCCGTTGTCCCTCCTGTCGTTGTTCTCACAAAATCTCTTAAGAATCCTCTTTCCAAAGCTTCTTTGACTGATTTAACAATGGTTATATTCTTTACTTGTGAAAAAATATCATTTTGAGGAAGAGATCCATTTCCTGTATCCAAGATGATACTACAACCTTTCTGTTGAAGCTTATCAATATAACCTTGTAATAGTTTTGTACTATGTCTATTTGTCTTTATAGGTGTTCCAGGATGAGTAATATATACATAAGGAACGTTACCTCCTCCCTCTAGCACAAGATCTAAACTCTGCACAAGAGTTGTTATAGGCATAATAGGTATAGTTGTATTCATATTTCCTGTTGCCTGATGGTATACAGCACGCACATCAGAAATTGTTATATCAGGACATGCTCTTTTGAATACTCCTGCAGCTTCACTTCCCATAATACAATCCTTGGCATTTGTATACATCCCCTCAGAACATGATTTATTTATTTCCACATCGTTATTCGTACAAAATGATCCTGCTTGACGAACCGAAACTGGAATACATGTACTACTCACATTCATTCCACTTTGAGAATAAACACCATCTGATATTAACTTTACTTCTGAAGGACATGTGTGGTTGCTCACTGTTGAATTATCTTGCTTAGGATAAGGATGTATATATGCTCTGAGACGTTCCTCTTCTGTTAAAGGCCTACAATTTGTTTCTCTTGTCTCTTCCAGTACATTTATCTGCGATACCGAAATAGAATTTTTCTCCAGAGTAGAACACACTAACGAGCTTTTCACTGGACCAGAGCCTACTTGAGGAAGGTGCTCATCATATAATTCTTGTGTCCCTCCATCCGTCTTCATTGGATCTACTGCACTGTCACTACACAAAGAAGAATTCTGTATCTTTGCAGCAGCATTTTTATCTAAACATACTTCCATAAGTCTTGACGATTGATAACCAACTCCAACACAATTAGGTTCAGTAGTATTAGGAACCGTAGTATTACCAAAAGCAACACGTAACAACATGCTTTGCTCTGTACTATTACTAGGAACAAGAAGGCATTCTGCATTTACAGAAGTCCCCTCAGAGGACAGAGAATCTAATAATAAAGAACATCCTGTTTTCTCATATACTTCACTTCTTCCATTAGTAGAATTGTGCACATTTTGATGCACATGACCTCTACTACCCACTCCTGAAGAAGCATTTCCTTCTTCTGAAGATTCTGTTGTTTGTGCTCGTGTCACTAAAGGAAAAATAATAGTGGATAACATAAGACCCGCTACCAATACACTACTTGTTGTTGTGACTCTCTGTATATTTCTGCTTGCAGTCAGAGAACGTTCACTTCGATTACTTATAGCACACTGTGTTTCTTCTAATAATTTATGTTGCATTGTCCTACTCGGTATATATCCAGGAGTATACATTTTTCGCATAATATCACCCTCTAACTTTTTTTCTTCATTAGATATAAATATTCTATCTATATTTTATAATTCAATCTTTCTGTGCCTCTCTGGTCTCAATTCTCTTTCAAGCAATCCTCTTGGCTCTAAAGGAGCCCTATAGAGATTCATTAAATCAGCCGTAGATAACGGTTTATCAGCAACAAAAACTTTATTATTATAAGGGTTTGAACTCTCAGGATAGTTAAAGAACTTATGTAATGTAACCTTCACATAACTTGGCTTTTCTCTTTCTTTTGTGTTTGAACGTAATAAATAGAGAACAAGATCCTTACCAAAGACATGTCTTTTAGCTATGACAGATTTTTCAACTTTACCAAACACAAATCTATCTTGTATTACAAAGTCTAATATAGGAACTTCTCCCTCTCCTTCAAAATGTTGTAATGTTATTTCATCAACAAAATCCATTTCAAGTGCACCATACACAAATCGACCTCGAACTTTTGCATGAGAAGATTCAAATATAAGATTAGAAACACCCGGTAGAAAGAGTCCTCTTTGTAAACCAGGCTCATTATGTCTACCCACACGAACTCTCCCTCTACTACCTTCAATTTCTAATTTATCTACTTGATATGCTGCAGGTGCAAATACATTAACATTGCTTGATTCATACATCAGCGTCTCTAAGTCTTTAGAATATAAACAGTTAATATGTGCACTATCTTTATAAACAACATATCCTAAAATATCATATTTATATCGCGATATTCTTTTTCCTTCTGACATTACATCTTTTCTAGAACTAACATCACGAGGCTTTCTTTGATGCGGTATATGTGGTACAACTTTTCGTACATTTTTTTTCGTGTACTCCTCTCTAAAAGAGTCCACGACTACAGGTGCTGTTACTGATGTTCGTAAATCCACAAGAGATTCTTCTACTTCCCCTACTCCTCTTACAGAAACTATATTATTCACTAATTCCCCATGAAGTAAAGAAGCTAGCTGCACAGCAACAACAACATCTTCTTGATTCTCAGGATCATAGCCATATTCTTTTAAAAATTCCTCTGATATTTCTATAATTTTTGTTTTACTATCAGCACCATCTAGAGAAGCCTCAAGCAAAAGACCATCATGTGTTTTAATAATTACATTAGAATCAGTTGCTAATACTTTAGCAATTTTTAGATTTTGAAATAGAGGAATTACATCTGGAAGAAAATCTTCCAATATATCTACGTCTTCCAAAGGACTTGGAGGAAAATCGCTCATTATTTGCATTGCATAAAGAAAAATATTTACTTTACCATCTTCCCCCTCTTCTTTCGCCATATAATATGTATATGCCTTGCCATTAATAATAGCGCTTGGAGTAGATATTTGTGCAACTTTTTTTCCCATGAGTTCTGGGATCTCAAAAGAATACATTTGAGTTTTAGGAGAAATATGCCCCCTTATTCTATATTCTTTTTCAGACTTTGCTTGATATTTAATGCCACCTAATAGTACTTTTCTTTCTAAGCCTGGCTGCTGGAGCTCTCCCTGTGCCATTCTCTTAAGAGTCTCCTTTATCTTTCTCTCACTCTTTTCTCTATTCTTACCAAAACCATCTTCAATAACATGCATTTCTAAAGGATACCCCTGTGTATCATACATAGTGACACATCCTTCAATATATACTCTTTCATCTCCATTCTTAAAAGATACTCTTTTAGGAGCCTTATCTACTGTAAATACCATCGCTGAAGAAAGCTCTTGATATCCCACTTGAGCAATCACTCTACCCTCTTGTTCACTATAAAAATAAGACACCATCTTATTATTTTCATTCCCCTCTTCAAAACTTGGGTAGTCATATAAATTATAATCTACATGAATTAAATTATAGCTTCGTGGATCAATCTCTTTTAATAATCCTTCTCGCACAGGATAAATATGAATAAAGGCAACTCTATCCCCATGTTCTTTGTTTGGGATATATTTCATATTATTTACTTTAGAAATCCGAAGATTCTCATACTCTGGAGCTTTCCCTTTTGGCCAATAATAGTAAGGTACACTATTTAATGTAAATATTTTGTCGACCTCTATCAAACCATCTTTTATAGGACTACACCTTAAATGTACACGAATATCTTTTAATAACCCATTAAATGGAGGGAATAGGCTGAAAATACCAGCACTAGAGTCACCTTTAAAATCTGCGTTATATAGTATTGGATTTAGTTTCCCCGTTTTTCTATTAAGAGAATAGAGAAAATTCTCTTTTGTCCTTAATAATATAGGATTTTTACTATGATATCCAGAAAGATCTATACTCATACCCCCTAATATTAACGTACTTTTTTCTGAGTCCCAATCTATAACCCTGTATTTTTTATCATTACCTCTTATTAATGACCTTTTTCCATCAAATAAATCTCCCACAAGAATATTGAAACCTCCACCTTCCACTAAATTACCATCCCTATCTCGTGGAGATACTGCTTTTATTTTATTATTCCCATGTGCAAGTAGAGTAACTATATTTTTACTATGCATACGCATTATATATTCATTATATAAGGGAACACCTTGAAGAACACTAGCAGATACCCCCTCTCTCTTCGATAATTCTTTCGCTAAATCATGTCTTTCCTGATAAGCACTTTGTGGACACACAAACATAATATTTTGTTTATTTTCATCATCTACAATATCAACCGTTATTGCTTTATGTCCATACACCACATATTTCCTAAGAAAATTTGCAACAAATTGAGGGTAGTAACTATACTTTATATTCCCCACACGAAGAGCATTAATGTTAGCACACTGAGTAAATTCATGCATTTTATCTTTTTCATGAAATGCAAAATCATTCTTATTAGTGCTACTAACAAAGAGCTCTCCCTCTTTCACCACCTTATACCCTTGATATTGTTCTGGAAGTACCACAACCTCCAAAGGCTCTTTACTCTGAAAATACTCCCTTACTTTACCTGGATTATTCCTATGCTCACGAAGCGTTATAGGTGCTTCACCATGCTTTATACGATGTCTTACTAATCTTTCATATAGGTCAATATCTTTACATGCTTTATATTTCTTAGAAATCCCATGTAAATATTTAGAAAGTATATGAGGTTTTACACATATGTAATCTTTTAGATATTTTGCATTTCGTATACAATTTCGTAGAGGAAAAACAGTACTCTCTTCTTCACTCCTCTTACTGTTTTCATTGCGAGGAGATATTGCATAATACTCTGCTTCACTATTAGGTGTAGGGTATGTATTATACCCTGTACCGACAGCTCTTGTTAATTCTAATGTTATCGTATTACCGCTAATCTTAATAGCTAATATTCCCCCATCACTCCCTCTCATAATTGCCATTCCATTTACAAAAGTAAGGAGAGGACTAGAAACTTTACCAGCTTCAGCTTGTAACTGCTTCACTATTCCTTGCGCATATGTCACATGCTCTTTTGCTAAATAACCTTCAATAATAGCCCCGTGTATAGAACCCAATAAAAAAGAAAGAGGTACTGTTATTACCGCAGCTGGAGGATATGCGGTTGAAAGCAGGTTGGTGAATAACTCTAAGCCCTCAAACACTAATGTTACTGTATTTATATTATTGGGGTCATCATTGTAATCTATACTTGCTTTTGCTAAGCGAACTCCTGAAGCAATAACTCCCACTCCCATAGATATTCGCCCTAATACTCTTGAACCTTTAGAAAGGTTTCCTAAAACTTTTTGTCCTCTTCCTGCTTTTTCTAAAACCTTTGCTCCTGTGGAAAACGTTTTGCTTGACATAGAACTAATTGCTTTAGCACTCGTCTTAGCTAGCTTATTTATTGCACCTAATGTATTTGCTCCCAGATCAACAACCATATCAGTAGTATCACTCACAGCTAGTAATTGTTGCATAGAATCCATATGTTCAAAGTTTTTTAGGTTTTCATATACTAGCCTAGCATTACTGATTATTTGCACACTCGAATATAAGGTCACTCCCTTAAAAAATATATCTGCTCTCTTACTAAGTTCAAGCATCTTTGTATGAAATTTTCGTGCTTTTTCTAAAAATACAGTCCCTGCTGTTTTAAGTATTGTAGGTGAACCTGTTTCTACATCAACTATTGTGAGTGTCTCAGATGTTAATACTTTTAGATCTTCCTGAGATTCAGAAGCTACCTTTGCAACTTCTAACTCTGGAGCAAAATACTTATTCGGATCAAGCCCTGCATCACGCAAAAGATTTTCAAATGCTATATCTAAATCATGCATTTGATTTTTTAAATTAATACTTTCAGCATCATTGAGAAGATTATTTTTTCTTAAATCACCTTCAGAATATACTGCTATCCTAGCACCTTCATCAGCATTTATTGTTGCTGCATAATATGTATCTTTACTCTCAAGAACTAGCCTAAGTGCATCATCATCCGTTAGACGCTTCATTGCTTCCTTCGATAATGCTTTTGGATAACTCCATACTTTTTCCTCTGAGAATGCATCTAACGTTGTTCTTACTGCACTAACATCCTGTTTTAATTCTGCCATTTTATTCCTAAATAGCTCTTCCTCTAATTTTGATTCTGCCAAAGCTGGAAGTCCTTCACCATCTATTGCACGTACCAAATCATCTAATACAGCAAATGCATCATCACATTGAGCCAATTTTGAATCCTTATTCTGTCCATCAAAAACATCCTGTAAAGAACTTTCAAAACGACTCAGCTTATTTTGTAATTCTTTACTATTATCCATAGATAGCAATGTTCTATCCATTAATTCCAAACCACCAACTACTTGTTTGATTTTGTCACATTCTTGTTGAAAATCTTTTATACTTTTTTGATATTTATTAATATCTTCTATAGTCATTACTGCTGATACAGTTTGAATATGAGAGAGCATATCGAGTAACATTTGAGCTTTACTTTGAAATAATTTTAGTTTTTCTTCTCCTTGCGTCATTGTCTTTTTTATACCATCAACTCTCTTCCGCTTACTGTCTTGTTCAACAGTATCACTGTCACTACTATCATCTGTATCCAATACTCTTTTTAATGTTTCTTTTGTTTTTTGTTGAGAAGTCTCTCCTAAGTTTTCTTCAATAGTGCTCTCTATTTTAGTTAACTCAGACAACACTTTCTCTCCTTCATCTAGTTTTTTATTAACAGCTCCCTCTATATCTTTATAAGAAACTTCCCCTTCTTCCATTTTTTCCATCATTTCAGGATCTTCATTAAACAAAAATCCCAAAGCTTCTTGCATCCAAGAATCATCAACCTCTAACGATTTATCTGTATTTTTAGAATAAAAATCCTTAATTTCTTTTTTTACCCTCTCTAATAACTGAGATACCCTTTCCGTAACAACACTCACAGGTAAACTTGATTTTAAAGAAATAATATCGGATATATCTCCCACAAGTTCGGATATTCTTTCTTGACCCTTTTTATACTTACTCTTTAGAAGCTCTCTAAGAATATCTAATGTATCTCTAAGATGTATCTCCAAAACTTCATCCTGCTCTATGTCTATCCATTGGCCATTTCGTAATTTCGACAGCATTCTATCATAATTGTTTCCTGCTATAGTTCCATAAGGCGCTTGCAAAAGATAATTCCCTAAAATCCTATTTTCTATAAAATCAGAGAATCTTCCACCGAACTTTGAAACAGTATTCTTTAGTAATACATCATTAATAGTGCTTTCAAGAATTTTACTAATTTTAAAGCGTACACTTCCTATACCGTAGATAGGATCTTCTGCTGCATATCTCAACATTGTTGCCAGCATATCTACGGACTTACATTGAAATATACCTACTTCACTATCTATTAAAATATATTCTTGTGCTACTCCACCATTTTTAGCAGCAATAAGATATGCACCTATGTATATAGAATGACTCTCTGTAATAACTGATACATTTATTTCTCTTCCTCTATTCTGATTAAAGTACTCCATCACTTCAAAGAAATCTAATTGTACTTGTCTATTTTTTATTACCTTTGACGTAGGAAGACCATCAAAATCATCTATTGGGACGTCAAGAGGCACTATAGCCTGCAGATCATAATTAAGGGAAAGAATTCCACGTAAATATCCCGAACGCTCCATTTCTGGCAACATGTTTATTCTATCTAAGGAAGTTAGTATAGCCCATATCTTCTCAAAACCAACTGATATACCATATTTCTTTATAAGAGTGATACTCGCTATAGAGAGAAGATAACATACTCCATTCCCTCTCGATATTCCTAGATCTCCATCTGGAGAAAACCATCTGACTTGGCTAAAGGCTTCTCTTACCAAAGGACCTGGTATATTCCTATCCCTTACATAATCATCAAAAACCTTATTACCCTTTTCTCTCAAGTCTCTTATGGTGTCATCCGTCTTTAACCTCTCTTTGTATCTAAAAGCATTCATTACTTGACCAGCAAAATAGCCTATAGTTTCATGACTAAAATGCTGATTACTATTTGAGAGTAAAGAAAGGACCATTACTATGTAATGTCCTTTTGAATTTAGATAATTTTCATCTAAATTCAAAAAAGAAACGAGATCGAAACTAGGTTTAAGAGAACTATCATCATTTCTATTTATTAGCCCTAGACCAACAGCATATCCTGCGTTATAATATTCAGCAAATTCTTTATTCTGTGTTCTTCTGTGTTCGAATAATTGACTGATATCTTCTACAGCTAAAAATGTAGCTTCATTCTTATAAAGATAAAAAATGCTATTTTCTTGAATATTATCATTTATTCTATCTACAATAAAAATTAACCCATTTTGAATATCTTCTCTATTTTTAGGGGTTAGACCTGCCGTTACATCCTTGTTCAGTTGTTTAAATGCATCTCCTATCTCTTGATTTTCATATAAAATCCAACGCATTGTTTTTATAAAAGTATTGTAAGCCACAAGAAAATCTCTTTTCCCTCTATAGTGAGTAGATCCCTCAGAAAGGACTGAAGAAGTCTTTCCAGGCCCACTCGGAGGAGGCATTTTCTCACCTGAAGAAAGCATTACGTCTCCTAAATCTTTAATAAAATCCTTTAAACGGGTGCTTTTTTCTTCGAAAATTTTTACGGATTCCCCTAAATTATTATATTCCTCCTGATTTCTACTCTGATAATCAGCTAAAAGAGCAGCCTTCATTTTCTCTACGTACTCTTTCATCAAATTCATTTCTTCAATAGAAAAACCAATTTCTGCTCGAGAAAACATTTCTTCTTTCAAGCTACTAACGAATTTGTCTGCTGTCACCAATGCAGCAAATAATTCTTTTTCTGTATCTGAACTTATAGTAGTAAAAATTATACCTAATTTATGGATATATTGCTCCAATGAGAAGTGAATCTCTTGCAACAACCTAAGGCTATATCCATCTAACATCTCATAAAAGCCTGCCTGTTGATTATCTAAAACTCTTAATTTATACTCTTTGTCTTCAACAAGATATAGTGGCACCTTTAATCTCTCATTTGGAAATATGTTCCCTTCAAAAAAATCTATTACAGGAGTATCATAACGGCTCATGGAATTTTTATACACCCCAGGATCAATATTTCTTAATTGATACGGCATTGCATGTATATCTACCTCTCCATATCCTGAACCCAAAAATTCTTTTAATACAATTCTCGCTTCTTCTAATGAAGTAACTGTTACAGCACCTACATTAGCATCGCTTAGTCTCAGTAATATTTTGGGAGTCTTTGTTTCTGGATCAACTGCAAGAAAACGAATTACTCCTATTGCATGCTCCTGTTGCACATCAATTAATAAAGAATTACCTAAGTTAGCATTAGGATCCATTAATTTCTCTAACACTTGATCTATTAATAACTTAGAACCTTCATTAGCTTTTTCAAGCTCTTCTGAACCCAATTCATCTGCAGTGAGTAACCGCAATATACTCGAATTCAATTGAATATCAGCATTCAGAGCAGATAGACCTTTTAAGTACTCCATCTTTTCTTCATAGTTCAACTGAGTTATGGCATTCAACTTATTAACTATATTGTTAATCCTTTTTTCAGCATCCTCTGGATGTTCTATAAATTGATAATTTATCATTGCTATGAATAGCAGACACATTCCACTGTCACCATAATAATAGTCATTTGAGAACAATGTGTTATGATCAAAATACACATGGGGCTGAAGATCAAAATTACGATATCCTTGAACGTTCTCCTCTATCTCTGATTTTGCACAAAATAAAGGGATGAACATTCCATCTCTCTTATGCATCTCTTCATTTGCTATCCCTTTTCTTTTTATTGTTGCAGAAAATTTTGCAAGTAACTCAGAACTAACAAAATCATTTTTCCTCAAAAGATTCAGTAATACAAATAAGATCCTTTGTGATTCTAAGTCCAATTCTGCCCTGTAACCCGGAATACGTGTAAGATCGATACTTGAGGATTCATTAGGAAGATTATCTAATATTTTATGGTGCATTTCTTTATATTTCTCATCATACCCTTGAAGATAAAAATCCATCCTAGAGAAATCTTCCATAGAAAATGTATATTGTTTTCCTGTTTTTGGATTTTTCTCTGAATGAGAAGGAATAATACTTTTTAATGCTAAATATAACTTAAATAAATCTTTTCGAAAACTCCTATTCCTCCACAATGCCACAGAAGAATCTCTTTCCAAATGTTCATGTACTTTACGAAATAACTCTCCTGTTTTTTCATTAAATGCTAAAAACCTTTTTCCTGATAAAATTACCTTATTCCATGGTCGTAACAGATCTTCTAATCCCCGTTTGTTGATATTCTTCTTTTTTGCTTGAATATATCCTTCTATATTCTGTTTCTCTTCAGAAACACTACCTCTTTCACGAATAGAGCCAAGCTCTTCTCTTTCATATTCTTCATGGGTAGGAGTAGTTATACCATCCCTTCTCATTATTGAATGAGCATCTGCAAACATACTCTTTGATGGAGGTCTTTTTACATCTTTTTCTGTTTTAGGAGTTTTGAGTACAGGAAGAGGGTTCACATAGGTCGTATGTGGAATTTCTTTTATAAGAGGTTCTACTCTATAGACACTCTCTAAATGGAGACCTTTTTCTGTATCACTTGATACATTTAAAAGAGGATCACCCTCACTTACTACACTCCTCGAAGTTTTTTCTTTTTTACTATTTTTTTCGACATCTTTACGCAATGCATGTTTTTTATAACTTTCATGAAAAGCGTGCGCCGATTCCTCTCGATGCTTGTGCGCCTTTTTTACTCGAGACATTTTGATTTTACTTTTCTGGTCA
>JBOFIJ010000004.1:0-22416 GCA_051650105.1 Desulfovibrionaceae bacterium | reverse complement strand
CTCGGCATACTTGCTGAAACTCGCTTCTTCTCTCTATTCTTTTGTCAATGTACAAACACTGTTCCTACAACGTCAGTCTGTTATACACTATTTTTTATGCTTGTCAATATTTTATTTATAAAAACGGCGACGAAACTATGTTTACTATATAATTCCTTAATTATCAATGATAATTTTTATATTTTATGCATTGATAATAAAAAACTCTTCTTATCCTAGGTATGCCTTTTAAAAAGTTTTTGCAACTCACCTAAAGATACATGCACAGCTATTGGCCTTCCGTGAGGACAACAAATATTGTTAGGAGTATTTAACCATTGCTCTAGCAAAACATAGCAATCCTCCTCCGATAAAATATCGCCACTTTTCACAGCACTTGTGCAAGCTTTTCTATGCCAAATATCTTCTATACTATCTTTTTTTTCCAAAAGAATAGACTTTAGCCTCACATGCGCATAGGCTGGAAGCATTCCAGAAGGAATACCGTTAATTTGAATAGCATGTTCTTCCTTCTCTAATAAAAAACCCATTTCACATAACGATTCCCAAACTTCATCAACTCTTTCCCATTCTGTCGGTAAAATAGCAACCCTTATAGGAATCATTATATGCTGAATATTCTCTTTTGAATTTCTTTCAATAATATGCTCTAATACACGCTCGTGCGCAGCATGTTGGTCTATAATGAGTAATTCTTTTTGTGGGCTAAGAAAAAGTAAATAATTCTTATATAAGACAGATAAATATGTATAATATCGAGCAGCATTATTATGGTGAGACAATGAATGTACATTTTGCTCTTCTTTATTATCCGAAAAAGAACTATTACCTTCAAATGAATCGTGAAGAAATGCCATAGTGTCTTCTTCAAAAAATGCAGAAGATTTTGTATTTCTTTCTTCTTGCAAAGCAGTATGTCCTGCATTTTTGTAAAAATCTGTTTGAAATTCTCCTTTTCTCTTTTTTTCAAAAGAAACACTCTCAGCCTCCAAAGAGTGGGTATATGCACCTTTTTCATCTTTACATTCAAGATTCTTTGAAAAAATAACATCTCTTTCTAGAAAAGACCAATTGCTTCCCTTATTAGAAACATGCTCTACAGTACTAAAACCACCCTCACAATTACTGTTTTCTTGCAGAACACCATTCTCCACACGTTGACTTTCTTCTATACCATTTTCTCTTGCAACAGTATCCTGAAGAACTTTACGAAGAGAAACAATAAGTGCTTTAATTATTTTCCCCTCATCCCTAAAACGTATTTCTGTCTTTGCTGGATGCACATTAACATCTATATCCTCTGGTGCAATATCAATAAACAATAACACACATGGATACTCTTTTGTTGTAATATAACCCTTGTAGGCCTCTCGAATTCCTCTTAAGACTATTTTATCTTGAACTGGCCTTTTGTTAACATACACAAGAATTTTATCCGATTTCTTCTGAATACTTTTAGGAGTAGAGCAATATCCTGCCAATGCAATAGTAGAATAACGTTCTTGAATGGGACGTAATTCATTAACGATTTCTGCAGCCCATATACGCTC
This sequence comes from Desulfovibrionaceae bacterium, assembly GCA_051650105.1. Lineage (GTDB taxonomy): Bacteria > Desulfobacterota > Desulfovibrionia > Desulfovibrionales > Desulfovibrionaceae > CAMWXW01. The sequence continues at coordinate 20,866 of JBOFIJ010000004.1, read as the reverse complement.
TAAACGCTCTTTTACAGTAGAGCACTCTCCAAAATGAATATATTCTCTTCCACCAGCATATAAGGTAAAAGATATTCCACTATTTGCAAGAGCAATTTTTGTAAAAACAGATAAACATTTTCTTTGCTCTGCAACAGGAGAAGAGAGGAATTTAAGCCGTACAGGAATATTAAGAAATAAATCCTCTATACTAATTTCTGTTCCAAAAGGAATTGGCGAAATACCTTCTGACACAATATTTCCATATTCAGCACGAATATAATTACCTTCTGCATACATCTCCTCTTCTATTTTCAGAGCAGAAGATATTTGTACTTTTGCAACAGAGGCAATACTTGAAAGAGCTTCTCCCCTAAAGCCAAAACTATTTAGAGCATATAAATCTGAAAATTCTTTTATTTTACTTGTGGCATGTCGCTCGAGAGCTAAAGAAAGATCTTCTTTTCCCATCCCAGTGCCATTATCTTGAATAATAATAGATTGTAAGCCACCTTGCTCAAGGTGCACAGAAATAGCTGAAGCACCTGCATCTATACTATTTTCCAAAAGTTCTTTTACAATATTAGCTGGACGTTCAATAACCTCTCCAGCAGATATCTGATTACATAAATCCATAGGGAGCTTTCGTATTACATTACTCATAGACACAATAATTACACAGATATAACTATTTATCAAGAAGATTACAACCCTATTAATAAAAACCTACAGAAAATGGATATCCTTAGCTTTAACAATAAAAACATACATATTTTCATACATAAAAAGAGCATAATAGCACATTAGAAAAAGACAAGATTTTGCACTGTATGAAACAAAGAAAATGACAAAAAGACCACTGGAACAATGAATCTTATTTTTCATCAATTAAAAAAATTTTCATAATGATATAACTATAATGAGAAGATGTATAGTAAAGACATGGAGTGCCCGTGGCATAACGCCTTATAAAAGCAATTACCGCACAAGATAAAAATAATAGACAAAAACTAAGCAGCCCTGGTACTATACAGTACATTTTTGCATCAAGAATATTGTTATAATAGTAATGGATGAGCAGTGCATAGAAAACACCGAGAAAATACAATATGAGAATGTTTTATAAGAGATAGTATTGCAAGAATTTCCACATACACAACAATAGAAAATGGCATGTAGAAATAACAAAATCCCGTGCATATACACACATAATAATACCGTGCTTTCTTTCTAGAAAAATGCTCCTGCATATGGTGCCCCATAACTATAATAGCATCACAATGCCTCTTAATGAACAATATACTATTTTACAAAAGACTACAATACTGGTACGATTCCCTGAAGTTGCATACAAAATATGTGACAATATATGCGGATTATAAAAATAAAAAAATTCCATTTTAGCGATACAATACCGCCGCAATAATACAATAGTACTACTTTATCATTTCTTTTTAACAATACTCTGCTTATTCTTCACACAATAAACAAGACGTTTCACAATACGATATTCTCAACATATCACAAATTTTGCATACACGTTTCACAGGAAGCCTTATGAAAAAATACACAATCATTATAATAGCACTGCTCGCAGTAGTCGCTCTCTCTTTCGATCTTGCCAAATATCTCACATTTGAAAACCTGAAAGAGTATCACGAAAACCTGCAAACATTTTACAATACATCACCAGCATCATTTGCAGCTTCCTTCTTTGTTTTGTATGTTCTTGCTGCTACGTTATATTTCCCAGGTATTATTATTCTAGATATCGCAAGTGGTTCTATCATGGGCTTTCAAACAGCTGTTTTTGTAGATTCTTTTGCAAGTGCAACAGGTGCAACAGGTGCACTATTAGTATCAAGATATATAGCAAGAGATAGCATAAAAAAAATATTCCCCAAACAATATGAGAAAATTAATGCCAATATTGTTAAAGAAGGTGGAATGTATTTACTAACAATGCGTCTTGTCCCATTATTTCCCTTTATTGTGGTTAACGCCATAATGGGAATCACCTCATACTCACTACGTAAATATTACATTATTTCACAAATAGGAATGCTCCCAGCTACAATTATTGTAACAAAAATAGGAGAAGAATTAAGCGAAATTGAAAAACCATCTCAGCTCTTCACACCCACATTATTTATACTGCTATTTTCTCTTGCCATTATACCATGGATTGCAAGAATTTTCTTACGCAAATATCTTCCACCTAAATAACGTTTTGTAACAATATCCATCTTGTATTTCTTACAGATTACTATATAATACCCGAATTCACAAATAAACAATAAGGACTTTCTATGAAACAACTTACATCACTCCTTATAGTAAGCAGCATTCTATGTATTTTTTGGTATTTCGATCTATTTCATTACATCTCCTTTGAAACACTTACTCATTTTTATGACACACTTGCCAATATCTATAAAGAAAAACCATACACGTTTATGATATCTTTCTTCTTTATATACTTAACAGCAGCAACCCTTGCTCTTCCAGGAGTCATCTTTCTAGGTTTTTTCAGTGGTTCTGTTATGGGTTTCTCTACAGCTCTTCTTATAGATTCTTTTGCAAGCACTATAGGAGCTTCTGGAGCATTTTTATTATCTCGCTATTTATTTCAAGATCATGTCAAACGTTTTTTCCCAAAAGAGTATCAGAAAATTAATAAGGGAATAGAAGAAGAAGGCGCCTATTATTTATTTACGCTACGCATTATTCCATTCTTCCCATATTTTTTGGTAAATGTTCTCTCTGGGTTAACATCTCTTCCTTTACGAACGTATTACATTGTCTCCCAAATAGGCATGTTCCCTGTAACTGCGCTTGTGGTTAAAACGGGTTCAGAACTTGGCCTTATAGAAACACCCTCCCAAATTTTTAGTCCAACCATTCTTATTTTATTAACCACCATCGGGCTTTTCCCTTGGATCGCAAGAAGGCTATTGTTACTATATAAATCCCTACGAGATAAACCACATGGTTGAACAATCGGATCCTACAGCTTCAGTTGAAGCTGCACTAATATTCTCTACAGAAGGTATTCTCCTCCCCACACGCTTGGATCTTTTCCTTGCACAGACATCGTATTGTCTTGAACACGGGATATCAAGAGAACGAATAAAAGAATACATAAAAAGAGGTTGTATTTCTCGCAATGGGAATACCCTCTCTTCTGCATCTTACAAGGTAGAACGGGGCACGGATATTTCCCTTCACATTCCAAAAACAATAAGCATGTTGGAAGCAGAAGAAGGAGATGTAGAAATAGTCTATGAAGATAATGATATCCTCATCATAAATAAACAAATAAATACTGTTGTACACCCGTGCACAAGCCACCCTGACAACACCTTATTACAAAAATTACTCTTTCATTATCCAGATATTCGTTCCATAGGAGGAGAGCGACCTGGTATAGTACATAGACTAGATAAAGACACAACAGGCCTACTTATTATTGCCCGCACAGAAAGGGCTAGGCAAATACTTATGCAAGATTTTGCTTCTCGCACTGTAGAAAAAAAATATTTAGCATTGGTAGAAGGAAAAACACCAGAAAGAGGAACTATTTCCTCGCCTATTGGAAGAGATCCTATTTCAAAAGTGCGTATGGCAGTTCTTCCAAATGGCAAAAAATCTATTAGCCACTACAAAACTCTTTACACAACAAAATTGAGAGAGGCAAAACAAAGCTCCCTTCTTCTCGTGACTATAGAAACAGGGAGAACCCATCAAATACGTGTTCATTGTGCCTCTTTAGGACACCCTCTTTTAGGAGATGCACTATACAAAGGCACTGCACATTCTAAGTACCCACGTCCAATGCTTCATGCATACAATATTGCTTTCACACATCCAACAACAAAAAAACGTTGCTCTTTCACTGTAGAGCCACCACAAGACTTTGTAAATGCCTTTCTTGATGCAGAAAATACACATATGCGTGTTGTAATAACAGGCTCAGCTGGTTCTGGAAAAAGTACATTTTTAGAATATTTCTCTACAAAATCGATCCCAACATGGAGTGCCGATGCCATTGTGAGACAATTATATGAAGTTGGGAGAAGTGGTTGGCACTATTTGCGTAAATCCTACGGCAATAGATTCATTAAAGATGATACAAGCCCTGTGGATAGGGGAAAATTACTTCATGCTTTCTTACAATCACCAGCAATACGTAAAGAAATTGAAAGAAGCATTCATTACTATGTTTTAGAAGATTTAAAAGCATTTTGGAATACAAAGCAACACTCTTATAGTATAGCAGAAATTCCTCTTTATTTTGAGCTAGGCCTTGATAAACAAAATATAGCCGACATTAGCATTTGTGTTCATATTTCTGAAGAAATACAAAAAGAACGCTTGCAAAAACGACAGTGGTCGAAGGAAAAAATAGAATATTGCATACAATCACAAGAAACTAGTATTTCAAAATGCGCAAAGGCAGATTATATATTGGAAAATATTTCTAACAAAGAGACATATATTCTTGCTATACAAAAAATGGAGCAGATTCTAGAAGAAATACAAGAAAATCAGAAAAAAAAACAAAAGGAATTCTTTTACTCTTTACTTAAGAAAACAAAAATTAAAGAATAGCATTTTTTCTGATTTACAGAACTTTTTTGAAAAAGAAAATTTATGCAAGAAAAGGAACAAGACAACACAAAAACATCTTTCCTATTTTCAAGAAAAAAAATGTATTCCTATGTATTGCAGACACTCTCATTAAAACAAAATGAAAATTAAGTATAAAGGGAATATCCTTTGCATAACTATCTAAAATAACTATTTTTTATCCAAGATAGATTCTTTTTGGAAAAGAGATAAAGATATACATTATCCTTTTACTATGTTACACTATCTTACTATGTTTTATTGTGCATATTTGTGCATAATAGGATGGCAAAAATTGCAGAGAGGAGCACATCGTATCCATGTTTTCAAATCTCTTGTCATATATAGGTGAAGCAACTCTTATAGGTAAGGCAGTTTTAGTTCTTTTGCTTACTATGTCTATATGGAGCTGGGCTATAATACTATATAAATGGATTTTTTTTCAAAAGATAGAAAAGAAAATACGAAATGGTATTACTTCTTTTCAAGAACAATCAACGTTAAACGACGCACTACAGATTATAGGGGAAGATCCAAAATCTCCACTATGCTATATATCGGAACAAGCTATATTAGAAGTGTCTAGGCTAAAAAAAACATCTTGCTCAGCAAATACAGCAATAACAACACTTACAAGAACATTAAATGCAGCTGTAAAGACACAAAATTCAGAAATACGTTTTTGTGTGCCCTTTTTGGCAACAATAGCGAATGCTTCTCCATTTCTAGGTTTATTTGGTACTGTGTGGGGTATAATCAATACTTTCACAGTAATAGGCTCCATGAAAACAGCTTCTTTTACTGTGGTGGCTCCTAGTTTAGCCGAAGCTCTTTTTGTAACAGCAGTTGGTATCTTCGTTGCTATACCTGCAAGTATCGCTTTTAACTCTTTTCAAAATAGAGTATCTAAAGTCTCACTATTATTATCAAATTACGCAGATATCCTACTAAATTGCATTCAAAGAGAGCTAACAGCTGCACAGGTATCTTCACAAGCGAGACAAAATACCACCTCAAATACTCCCATTAATAAAACCACAACAGGTACTGTGGCAGGATAGGTACTTTATGCAAACATCTGATTCAGACAATGATAGCTCTTTCATTGCAGAAATAAATATAACACCTCTAGTAGACGTTCTTCTTGTTCTTTTAGTTATATTAATAGTTTCTGCTCCATATGTTACGGAAGAAGGAATAGAGTTATCTCTGCCACAAACAAAAGCAGTAGAAACACTCCCTATAAAATTTAAAGGTGTCACAGTTTCTGTATCAAAAACAAATGGTATCTTTGTACAAGGTAAACAAACCACACTTGAGAAGTTACGTTTAACATTAGAAACATTACAAAAATCTGGGAATATCAGCCTTTTTCTAGAAGCGGATAAGAGCGTTTCCTACGACATAGTGTTAAAAGTTATTGGAGAAATCCAACAAGCTGGTATCTCAGAAATTGGCATGATAGCATCGCCAGAGTAACAGGGATATTTACGTGGGAAAAAAATATATATATATATCGCTGTCATTGCATATTACATTCTTTTTACTTATTGCGTTTTTTTCTTGGCGTAAATTTGAAAAAATAAATCCCATTAACACTAATACAGGTGTGAAACAAGTTCAAATAAAACAATTCACTAAACCAAAACCTGTACCAGAAAAAGCAAATCCTCCCAAAAAAATGCCTCCTAAGGAAGCGCCTGTTAAAAAAGCAACTCCACCAAAAAAGGCAGAGAAACCTGTACAGACAAAAAAGAGCATTCCCATAAAAAAGGAAGAAATACCCACAAAGACTCCAGAAAGACAAGAGGAGAGCATACAAAAAATCCCTGATAAAAAAATGGAAGAAGATCTCCTACGAGAAGCACTGAACTCTCTCGAGAAAAAACAAGAAGAATCACAAACTAAAGCAGAAGAAGAAAGTGTGGCAAATGCCCTTTCTGGGCTTGTCAACTCTAATACAAATAGTGTAGAATTAGGCAGTACTGATACATATGCAACAATGGTGGGTGCAATTATACGCAGTGCGTGGTTTTTTCCTAGCTTAGGGAGAAACGAAAATTTTAGAACTGTTATCCGCATAAAAATAGATAGTTTTGGAAATATTCTCTCTTATTCAGTAGAAGAAAGTTCTGGTAGAGAAGATTTTGACAATTCAGCAATACGAGCAGTATCCACATTAAAAACTCTCCTATCACCACCAGACTCTCAGCCTTTAGATTTTATTATTAACTTTAACCTATTAGAGGACTAAAAAGATGAAAAAGATCGTGTTTTTCTCTGTATTTTTTCTTAGCATACTATTAGTACATTCTACACCGAGCTTTTCCAAAACAGTAACAATAGATATTTCTTCTCCTACAGGAAAGAATACATTATCTATTTCTTTGGCACAGCCCTACGGTAATGTTCAACCTAATTACAAAGAAGCCCTTGAACAAAGTATGTTAAAAGATATTAAATATGTTCCCTTTTTACGAAGAGCTTCAAACTATAAAATTATGTATGGTCCAAACACAAATATTGAGTTTAATAAACTAGAAGCTGTGGGCATTGATCTTCTTTTTGCTTTCTTATGGAATAGTGATGGGAAAAATACCTTTGTAGAAATACGTGCTTTTGATGTTCTTTCTTCGTCAACAATATTTAAACAAACATATCAAATTCGCAATCAGGCCTCTATTCAACAAGCTGCAGATGATGCTATGTCTCGCCTTTTACAACACCTTATAGGCAATGGCTCCCTATTTAAATCTCGCATTTTCTTTGTTCAAAAACAAGCGCCTTTTAAATATGATTTATGGTCTATGTTTCCAAATGGGTCTGATTTAAAACAAGAAACTAATATCCAAGGTCTTATTCTTTCTCCAAATATTTCTCCAGATGGTAAACACATTGTTTTTGCACATTTAGACAGAAGAAGGCATACATTAGCTATCTTAGACAGAAGTAAACGCACCATAAAACGTGTTGTGTATCCACAAGGAACAAGCGTAATAAGCCCAACATTTACACCAAAAGGAATGATTGCAGTCGCCCTTTCTTTTAAAGGCTCACCAAGTATTTATGAAGTAGATAAAAACCTTGTAAGAAGAGGTAAACTTATTGCTGGAAGAAGCATTAATGTCTCTCCATCATTTTCTGTAAAAAACCCCGACTCTATTGTTTTTACATCAAGCATGTTAGGCGGCCCACAAATTTTTATAAAAAATATGCAAACAGGTAAAGTTGATAGAATTAGCACAGAAGGTAGATATAATACAGATGCCTCCATAAGTGATGATGGAAAATATATAGCATATGTACGTATGGCTAAAGAGGGCCGCAGAATTTATCTATATGACACAACAACAAAACGCACTAGACAAATTACATTCGGCCCAGGAGATGACGATACTCCTGCCTTTGCGCCAGATAGTTATTTTATTGCTTTTGTTTCAACAAGAAATAAGAAAAGTCAGCTTTTCCTAACAACAAGGCAGGGGACTCCCGCAATAGTGATGCCTGGAAAAGGAAATCAATTAGTCTTAGATCCAACATGGAGCTTGATAAACTAAGAAAAGATTCCTGTTTTTTCTTGCATTTAATAAAATTTTATTGTATAAGGGAGGACGGAGGCATTTTATGATGAAATTGAAAAATATATATTTAGCATTTACAATGGTTTTTGTCTTTGCTGTTCTTGCTGGTTGTGCTGATCCAGATATAGTCGTTACGCCAGAGCCTGCACCGCAAGAGGAATCACTCATAGAAGATCCTATTGCTGAAGAAATCGTAGAACCTGTTATTGTGGAAGAAATTATTATAGAAGAACAACAGGACTATCTTGCTCCAGATGCACAAGCAATTCTGGAACGTCGCGTATATTTTGGTTTTGACCAATATATTTTAACAGAGAAAGAACAAGAAATCCTAAAAGAAAAAATTACTGTTCTTGAAAACAATCCTTCAATAAGAATACAGGTTGCTGGGTATTGTGATGACCGTGGTACACAAGAATACAATCTTGCCTTAGGTGAAAGGAGAGCTCTTGCCGTATATAACTATTTCATACAAAATGGTATTGATGCATCAAGACTTGAAACTATTAGTTATGGTAAACTATTTCCAGCTGTTGAGGGTCAAGATAGCTATGCGTGGGCATTAAATCGTCGAGCTCAATTCGAAATTATCCAGTAACAATTTTGTGAAAAAGAAGGATGTTCTTTTTATCCTTCTTTTTTTCACACTATTCACCTATTTCTTCACTTCACACGTATTCTACTTTTATTATCAAATGATGCAGGAATACAGTTTCACACGAGAATTTATCTTCTATTTGTAAATTCATCTCGTTTCTTATACTTAAAATAAGCAATTAATCCTCTATAAAAAGCCAATTCGAAACCACGATACCCATCAGAATATCCTTTTTTAATAATAAAAAATTTACAAAATGTAGTGAAAAGACGCAATAAAGGAAAACGAGAAATTTTATTAGGATTTTTTTGCGCCTCTAGTGTACTATACAGATCTATTTTAGTAAGCATTACATGAAAGGAAGGAATGGAGTAATGTCGTAAACAGATATTAGGAATGGGTTCACGCACTAAAACACCCATCTTCGAATCTTTTAACTGTAGTGATTCATGAATTATCTTTTTTGGGTCATACTCTACATACTGTTTATTGTAAAGACGTGTCACCCAGCCATCTGTCTCTCCGCCTCCAGATAAATATTTACCCTTATAATAATTTTCTAACCGTATTATATATCCAACTAGAGGATTTAGTTCTTTCGTGCTAGGAATGGCATCATATAACAGCACTTCGTCTGCATCAATATGCAGTACATAATCCGTAACAGAATATTCATTTGCGATAGTACGTAATACATTAAATGGCAATGTTCTTTCTTCAAAGTAATACAAAACATTGGGATACGACAAAGCCTTCTTTTTTGTGTCATCAGAAGAAGCATTATCAAGTACAACAACATATTTAAAAGATGTAAGGGCGTCTAACGTAGCACTAATACTTAGCGAAGCATTTTTAACAAGTATTATGGGCGTAATATCTTCTATCATAGCAATACCTCATATATTCCTCATAAAAGTTGAGTTTATTATACGGTAAATACATATAATAATCAACAACCACATTATACAAGATAATATAAATATTACTTATAAGACAATATACATACTACAATCAATCTGCTTCACAGTGTGGGTGAGTTCTCCTACAGAGATAAAAGTAGGTTTTATGGATAAAGAAGAAAATCTTTTTATATTTTCCAAAGAAATACCACCACTTATTTCTGTTTCTATTGTAGAGGGGATACATGAAAGAGCTTCTACTAAAACAGTGTCTTCCATGTTATCTAAGAGTATTCTATTTACACTCAATACAATACATTCTTGAACTTCTAACAATGTTCTTGTTTCAACTACAATATAGGGACATGGAGCATATGTATAACGCACTTTCTCAACAGCTTTTGTAATGGAACCCACGGCATCAATGTGAGTATCTTTTATCATAATCATTTCTTCTAAATTCTTTCTATGATTTTTTCCTCCACCCGCTACTACTGCATATTTTTCAAGGTACCGTAATCCAGGATGAGTTTTTCTCGTATCAAGCAATGTAATACCCGTTCCTTCTAAAAGGTGAACATAATATGATGTTTTTGTTGCAATTCCAGAAAGATGATTAATATAGTTTAGAATAACTCTTTCAGCCTTTAAAATTGGAACAACATCCCCTGCAATATAGGCTATTATAGCACCTTCTTCTATACAATCGCCATCATCATATAATGCTTCCAATGCACATGCATCAGCATTATAGCCCATTTCTGTGAGACACGTAAAAATAAGGGGAATAAATCGCACCCCAACAAGAATCCCTTTTTCTTTAGCAACAATTTTTGCAGTACAAGATTGCTTTTTAAAAAGAGCCTGTGATGTTAGATCCTGTCCATCTTCTTCTAGCGCAAAAAGGATATTTTGTTTTAAAAAAGCATATGCTGTAGGGTTTGAAAAAAAAGAAGAAAATAAAGAAGACATAGGATTCCCTTTTATATGGAGTGATATTTCTTATACCAATCGACAAATCGAGGTATTCCTTCTTCTATAGAAATAAATGGAGTGAAGCCAAAACATTTTTTCGCAGCCGAGATATCTGCATATGTTTTATAGACATCGCCATCTTGCATTGGTAAATATTCTTTCTTTGCCTCTATACCTATAGCTTTTTCTAAAATACTAACAAAATACTGTAAAGAGACACATTTATTATTTCCAACGTTATAAATAGCATAAGGAGGTGAAGAATCCTTTTTTCTTGTTGGAGTGAATATCATAGATTGTAATGCAGATACGCAATCATCAATATATGTAAAGTCTCTAAACATATCCCCATTATTATATAGCTGTATGGCTTCTCCAGCATAAATAGCTTTTGTAAAAGAAAATAACGCCATATCTGGCCTCCCATAAGGGCCATACAAAGTAAAGAATCGTATACCCGTTGTTGGTATGCCATATAAATGACTATATGAATGAGCCATTAATTCATTAGATTTCTTTGTAGCGGCATAAAGACTAATTGGAGAATCTACTTTTTGTGCTTCAGAAAAGGGAACAGAATCATTTAAACCATATACAGAACTAGAAGAAGCATATACAAAATTTGAAACACCATAGGTTCTGCACGCTTCTAAAATAACAGAAAAACCAACAAGATTTGTGGCAATATATGAAGATGGATTAACAATACTATACCGCACACCTGCTTGTGCAGCAAGGTTAAGAACATACTTAATACTATGTTTTTTAAATATAGCATCAATAGCTTCCTTATCTGCAATATCTGTGTGGTAGAATACATAAGAAGAAAAAGTATCCAGTATAGCATTACGCGCTTTTTTTAAAGAGACATCGTAATAATCAGATAAAGAATCGATACCAATAATATGGTATCCTTCTTTTAACAATTTTCTGGCTATAGAAAAACCAATAAAACCAGCACTTCCTGTTATGAGTATGGCCATATCTTATCCTTGTAATGATCTTTTATACTGCTCAATAGCATTCACAATACCTTGAGCCAAAAGATAGAGATAGTTTGGATCTTTTAATTTTTTAGATTCCTCAACATTACTTGTGTATCCCATTTCTAGGAGAATTGCAGGCATCCTGGCGCCCAGCAGAACAAAAAATGGAGCAGAGCGAACACCACTATCTCGCAAAGTATATTTATTATTTCGTACAGTCTTTAAAACAGATTTTTGAATGAGATCCGCAATATTTTTAGACTCACTTTGTTTACTATCAAGAGTAAAATCACTCAATATCATCTGCAACGCACTTAAATTATTGGGGGAAACAGCATTTTCTCTAGAAGCAACCAATAATGCTCTTTTGTCGGAGCCTGTGGATAAATAATAACTTTCAAAACCAGAAATAGCTTTATTATTATTAGCATTTATATGAATGGATAAAAAAAGATCCGCTTTCTTCTTGTTTGCAAACGAAGTTCTTTCTTCCAAAGGAATATATTGATCTTTTGTCCTTGTTTGATAAATACGATATCCTTTTTCACGAAGGAGTTTTTCCAGAATTCTGGAAAATTGTAAGGTAAATTCTTTTTCCATTAATCCATTACCAATGGCACCAGGGTCTTTCCCTCCGTGCCCAGCATCAACAACAATAGTTTTCAATTCTAAACCAAGCTCTTTTGCATGCACAGATTTAGCATACACAGCAGTACAAGAAGATGCCCAGTATACGATTGAAGAAAATAATAATACATAGCAACATAATTTTTTCATAGAGAGCTTCCAAAGAATAAAAAATCTGGCTGTATATTGTACAATAAATGAAGATCTATGTCAAAAAGAGGTAGCTTATAGAAAACACAAACATGTAGTGAAGAAATTACACTCTTTCACTAAAAATATTTTCACGATATTTCTATATATACTATTCCCTCCATTTATAAAACAATGGAATAAAGAAAATAACTGAAACCAAATAACCATTATAAACTGATGCTATCTATTATTTTTCCATTAAGAAGGCAGTAACAGCATTATGTTTTGGACAACCTATTCCTTCTCCAGGTGCAGAACTATGAAGTAGACACTCTACAAGATATTTTTTTGCTAAAACAATAGCCTCTTGCAATGGAAGCCCCTTTGCTACAAAACTTGTGATGGCAGCAGAAAGAGTACATCCAGTCCCATGGTTATGCTCTGTTTTCACCTTTTTATGAGAAAGAACAATAAGCTCTTCGTGCAGTTCAGGCATATATAACCAATCGGACATCATTAAAGAAGAATCTGTAAAATGACCTCCTTTAAGAAGAACAGCTTTAGCACCAAAAGTATATAATGCTTTAATAGCTGGCAAAATATCTTCTTTTTTCTGCACTGTTAATCCAGTTAGCATTTCAGCCTCTGGGATATTAGGAGTGATTAAAAAAGCATCCTTTATAATAAGATGTTGAAGCGCACCAAGAGCACCTTTATCCAATAAAGTATGCCCACTCTGACTAGCGCACACAGGATCAACTATTAAAGGGATATGAGGATAATTCTTAAGAACTGCTGCTATAGAGGTAATTATTTCTTCCGAGAAAAGCATCCCTATCTTAATGGCTTTTATTGGAAAATCTTCAAGAACAACAGATAATTGCTCTGCAACAAAACGAGGCTCCACACCAACTATACCGTATACGCCCTTCCCAGTTTGAGCAGTGATTGCTGTGAGCACACATGTAGCAAAGGTATTTAAGATGGTCATAGTTTTAATATCAGCCTGTATTCCCGCACCGCCACCAGAATCAGACCCAGCAATAGTGAGTGTACATATCTCTTTATCCATAATTTTTCCTTAATTTACAACGACACTTAAGAACCCGTTGATTTAGCACATACTACATCACTAGAATCAATCCACTCATATAATTCTTCACCAGTAATAGTTTGCGAATTTTCAAGATACAGTGTGGCCGCGAGAGGTACTCCCATTTCATATATAATAGAAAAACAAATATGTTTACCATCAGGGTAGTATTGAATAAATAAACCATTTCTTTCACTTTCAGTATAAGTAACAGTTTTGGTACGAATCCCCTTCACAGAATAATACTCAGCAACTCCATTTATATAATTCCCCTTATATGGTATTTTTTCTAGCAAGGTGCCATCCTCAGCGTATATCTTAACCACACCATGGACAACGCTATTTTTATGTGGCACTTCAATCATACATGCTCCGTCTCTGTAGTATCTCCTCGACACCCCATGCTTTATACCATTTCTATACTTTGTTTCAAGCTCCACTTCACCAGAATCATATAATTCAACAACAACTCCATTTAAAGGGCGATTATCCGCAATATCATAGTACTTTTTCTCAACCTCATCATATGAAATGAAATCTTCAAGATACCTCTTATCATGAGAAGCACACCCCTGCAAAAGATAAAAAATGATGAAGAGAAAAGAAATACCGTTTATACGCATATAAATCCTTCAAAAAGGAAAAGCAAAGCTGAAGTAGGAGTTGATCCTATAGGAGAAGAAAAAACAAGTCAAGAATAAAATAAAGGGGATTACTTAGGAAAAATATAACAATGCTAATGATTACAAGACGTATCACATGGAATATTTTTCTCATTTTTACATAAAGATCCCCCATTCAACTAAATAAAAGAATTTCACATAAGTATAAAGAAAATATATCCTTTCTTTTTCTTAGAGAATCATAAAACAAAAGAAACTAATAAAATATTATTAAAAAAAGAAGAATAACAATCAAAAGGTATATTTTTTGTTTAATAAACAGACAGCTATCTAGATTGTAAGATTTTTATCAAGAGTACTTGCATTTTGCTCTACATTACTGTATACTCGGGATGCTGAACTGCGTGAATCGCATTGCCTTGTAAGCCTTAACTTAAAAGTTTGTTTTGAGAGAAAATACTTTTCTTGGTAGTCAATATTCTACCATAAAAATGGAGACACCCTATGAATATCGTTCAAATAAATCAGCCTAATAAAAATGAAGTAATTCGGTTGCAAATGTCAGACGTTGATATGTTTCAATTGGGCTTTGATCTGAGCTCTGTCGAAGTCTTAGAAGAAAATAGCGATGTACTTTTTGTTTTCGAAAATGGCTCCATGGTTGTTATTGAAGGTTTCTTTATTGCTGAGACGCCTCCGCCTTTCATGTTGGAAGATGGTGAAATTCTGGCTTCTGCAAGCATATTGGGTTCAGACCTTCAGCCAACAGAAGTTATGGAAGTAACTCGTGTTGCTGAGGGGGGCGATGCGGATGTTTTAGCTCTCAATGTAGCAGCTGGTGGGGAGTCTCAAAGTAGTGGTGCTGGGGAATATCGTTCGACAGAAAGGGGTATCTCTGAAGGTATCGATCGTCTTGGTTTAGGCGCCACTGGCATAAATATTCACAGAATAGGTGGGGGGTCAGTACTAACTAATCAAGAAAAAGACATACATCCAGATTTTGTTATTCCTTCCACAAGGCCGGGTAATTATCATGTCAACCCGAGCAAACAATGGTCTCAATTTCCTGATGGGATGCAAGGTCCTATAGCTATGTTTGACGGCATAGATTTTGGGACTTCAAATGATTCCAGGCTCACAACAGGTAATACGACAATAACAATTGGAAATTCTTCTTCAAAAGATACTATTTTGTTCAATGGAACTACTTTAATTGATGGTCTTCCAGTTTCTGGCACCAGCGTAAGTGGTGTTGCCTATACAATTACATTAACTATGGGTGATCCTATCACTCTCACTATATCTCCAGCAGGCCTTTCTGGAATAGATCTTTCCAATATTCTTTCTTCACTTGGCTACGATAATCCAGAAATAGGTGCAGATGGCAATACAGATACAGGTATTAGAGATATTATTATAACGGCTCCTGGTATGAATGGCGGTTCTGGTGTAGGTGGTGATGAATTTGATGGTGCCTTAGGCTTTAGAGAAAAAATACTTAGTGTAACAGATGGGGATGATACTATTACAAGTGGGACAGATTCACTTTCAGCTGGGACAGATTATTATATTAATGCAGGTGCAGGTAACGATTTCATAAATATAAGTGGCCTTGCAGGTGGTGGTATAAACAATCATCTTCTTGTAGGTGGCGATGGAAATGATACCATTATAGGTTCTCTAGAGGATAAGAATATTATTGTTGGTGATGGGGGCAATCTTGGCGTCGATAATGAGATAGACACAAATATTTCTGTTGGGGATGGTAATGATCATTTAGTAGGCGGTAACCAAAATGATACCATTGTAGGCGGTGGTGGTGCCGATGTTATTTTTGGAGGTGCTGGGAATGATATTATTTTCGGAGGCGGATCAGATACCAACTTCGACAATACAGTATCTGCAGATACCGATTCCAATGCTATTGTAGGTGGTGCTGGGAATGATGTTATTATTGCTGGGGATAAGGGTGATCTTATTTTTGGGGATAATAAGCCTGGGGAAGGTGCACCTGTTGTTGATAGCAGCGACACTATTTTTGGTGGAGCAGGGAATGATACTATTTATGTAGATAACAAAGGCGGTTCAACGAGTGCAGAAAATAGTGTTGTGGCTGGTGCAGGTAATGATGAGATTCATCTTGAGCAAGGTAGAGATACTGTTTATGCAGGGGATGGGGACGATACTATTTTTGCTCATGCAGGTGTAGCAGATAAAGATTCTCTTTTTGGTGAAGCAGGAGACGATGTATTTAATATAACAGGCAATATGTCTGGTGGCCTTGTAAATGCTGGCTCTGGCAATAATGTTGTGGTAGTGTCAAAGACATTTTCTGATGGAGAAATAATAACAGAGGATGGATTGGATACTATTGTCATTAATGAAATAGCTGGTGGAGCTATTTCTTCTGGTGGGGATGCAGATATCATATATGTTGCAAAGGATGCATCAAATGCATTTATAGATGCAGGCAGTGGGGATGACAGCATTAGGATACTTGGTGATGTGAACAATTCAACCATTATTGGTGGAGCAGGAAATGATTCTATAGCTATAGACGGCTCTATGGTTGGCGGGGAAATTTTTACAGATTTTGAAGGAACAAGTACTATTCCAGGAGGTAATGATACTCTCGTTATTGGTGGGAGCATGTTAGGCGGTATAATAGACCTTGGTGATGGGGATGATAGCCTTATTATAGAAAATGACATGAAAGACAATGCTCACATTATAGGTGGAGCAGGAAATGACACCGTAGAAGTATGGGGCGATATAAACGAGGCAACTATCAATTCAGGTGTAGGGGATGACCTTATTTCTATAGGTAAAAATGATAGCCTTGGTCTTCTTCCAGATATAAGTTTTGATGGAGCAACCATTATAAGTGGTGAAGGTAATGATACCATACAAATTTGGGGAAATATGGTAAATGGTATTATTGAAGCAGATGCAGGAGATGATCATCTTTTCATTGAGGGCAATATGTCTGGTGGAACAATTAACACAGATTCGAGTGTTCCAGGCGTTATTGGTGGTGACGATAGCCTCACCATAGGTAAAGATATGTCTGGTGGAACAATTAACATTGGGGATGGTGACGATAGCCTTACAATTGAAGGTAATATGTCTGGAAATGCGACAAATAGTGGAACCATACATGCAGGTAATGGTAACGATACCATTGTTGTAAATGGAATTATGTCTGCTGGGAGTATTTTTGCAGGTAATGGGAATGATAGTGTAGAAATAAATAAAATGACTGGCGGCCTTATTGAAACAGGTACAGGGGATGATGAAGTACTCATTGGTACGATTGGTTCTACGGTACCTGTCTTCACAGGTAGCAGCAATGTAAAAACAGAAGAAGGAAATGATATTATAACAGTAGAAGGTAATATGACCGGTGGAAATATAGATGCAGGAGCAGGAGATGATACTGTTATAGTAAATGGTATCATGTCTGGTGGAAATATAGATGCAGGAGCAGGAGATGATACTGTTATAGTAAATGGTATCATGTCTGGTGGCGTTATTATGACAGATAGTATTTTAGAAGGTGGAGCTGCTGGTAACGATTCTGTAAAAATAGATACAATAATAGAAAACGCACATGTTATGACGGGTGCAGGCACAGACCAAGTGACTATTGCTACAATGGCTGGTGGTCTTGTTGAAACAGGTTCAGGGGATGATACTGTGGTAATTGGTACAATTGGTTCCACAGTACCGGTTTTTACAGGAGGCCAACTTTTTACAGGAGATGATCACGATTTAGTAACTATGTATGGCACTATGACGAATGGCAACATAGATCTTGGTTCTGGCGATGATACGCTTACTATCAATGGTAAAATATTAGGTGGTTCCATAGAAGGTGGCGATGGAAATGATTCTATTATAGTAACAGAAAATATGAATGGAAGTGCTTTTGGTTCTCCCACCATTTCAAGTGGAACAGGGGATGATACTGTTATGCTTCATAGTAGTTTACTAGGTGGTACTATTTTAACTGGAGATGGTGCAGATGAAGTAACGGTAGCACGTAATATGCAAGATGGTACTATAGACACAGGTACAGGAAATGATAAAGTAACCATTGGCACAGTCGGTACGTCTGTGGATGTTCTTAAGGGTGGTACAATTACTACGGGTGATGGTAATGATACTGTTATAGTGAATGGTGCAATACAGCTTGGCCTTATAGATACAGGAACAGGAAATGATAGTGTGATAATTGGGCTTGCAGGCTCCACCATAGATGCAGTTAAAGGCGGTACAATCAGAACTAAAGATGGTGAGGACACCGTAACTATACATGGTAATATTAGTGGTAATACAGCTATTGATATGGGAGCAGATAATGATTCTTTACATGTTTTAGGTGATATTATTTCAAGCTCTATTAATATGAGTACAGGGAACGATGCTGTTAAAATTACAGGGTCTGTGTTGGGTGGTTTTCTCGATCTTGGAGATGGAGACGATATAATTAATATAGATAAAAATCTTGGTGGCGCTGCAATGATTGTGGGCGGTGCGGGAAATGATACCATAAATATTGGTGGTAGCATGGAAGACGGTATCATTCTAGGTGGCGATGGAGATGACCAAATAAATATTGGCGGCAATATGACAGCTGGCAATATAATTGCGAATAAAGACATAGGTGGCAAAGATTTCATAACAATTGCAGGAACAATGTCTGGTGGCTCTATTGCAACAGGTGGTGGTAGTGATTCTGTTGTCCTTGGTGCAATAAGCGGATCTAGTGTAATAAATACCGACGATGGTGATGATGTCATTACTATTAAAGGGGGAATGACAGGTGGTAATATTAATTCAGGCACAGGGGCTGATGTCATTACTATTAAAGGGGGAATGACAGGTGGTAATATTAATTCAGGCACAGGGGCTGATTCCATAAGTGTTACTATGTTAAATGGTGGTAAAATACATTCTGAAGATGGGAATGATACTGTTCGTATTGAGAATATCAGTAATGGTTCTAATATCGATTTAGGTGCTGGGAACGATCTCCTTCATATAACAAATTTCGGTCCTTCTGGCGCAGGAAATATTATAGATGGCGGTGAAGGAAAAGATACACTTTCTCTTAACGGTGATGTGATTCTTGGAGATGTTATCATGGGTGGCAATGTTACCATTACCAATGTTGAGGCATTTACAACAAATGGATTAATGACACTCGGTGGATCTCAATTTACATCTTTTCTTGATATGGTAACTGCGGGGCATATCTCCAGTGATAAAACAATCACTATTGTCGCTAATGATATCAGCGAGATCATATTAGATTATTCATCTGGATCCTGGGTACAGGGATTAGATGGCACATGGAAATATAGCTCTGGTAAAATAGACTACACAGTTAAATTTGAAGATGCCAAAGGTAATCCTCTTTTAGGTATTCCTAAGGAATCTAGTAAATCACTTCCTTATGTTGCTGAAGAAAGTGCAGAATCTGTCCTTCTTTCGGATTCTAAGGAAGAAATAGCAAGTCGTTCAAGCATAAGAAATATTACAGATGCAGCAGCAGTTCTTGCATTTTCACCTACACTGGATGAGCAAGATATTCCTACAGCCTTTAGTGCACCACTTAATCAAGCGGAACACTCTTCTCTTTCAGAAAATGCCTTGCATTCTTTTTCCTCTCTTCCAAATGAATCAAGCGATTCTTTACACCATTCTGATAATGAAGTAATGGATCATCTTTCTCAATCGAGTTCCTCAGTTCTTGATGCTTCTTTAATGCCGACAAATGAAGAAGCTATTTTAGAAAGTCCTGCTGAAACTATTTATTCTTCATCTATAATAGATTCTTGGAATAAAGAAGATACCGTAGAAAGCAGTACTGTATCTGTTAGAGAAAGAATTGAAGATTCTGCTGTTACTGGCGAGGTTTTTGCAGTATCAGAAGGCATTACAGAAGAGCTTATTCTTTCTGAAGAGGATCTTCTTTTCATAGCAGAGGGAGAAATAGTGCCTCTTCCGGAGAGTACATTGCTGGAATTACCACTTCTTCCAGAAGAAGATCTTGTTGCTACATTAGAGATACCTGTTTCAAGTACAGAAATTCCCGAGTTCGCAGCGGAGGAATTATATGCTTTTGAAATTCCTACCCCCTCCATACTAGAGGATGCAACAGATAATGGGGTATTTTAGAGTCATCAGTCATCCATAGGAGAGCATATGTTAAATGAGAAATTCGATTCCCTCTTAGCTGCTTTTGGTGATACAATCGGAATACCAGGTCTTGCAGCGGATGATTCTGGTATAAGTATGCTCGCTTTTGATGATGTGGAGATAGTTATTCAGCATTTGGCAGATGGAGAAATGCTTCTTTTATACGCCTATATTGGAAGTGTTCCTCCAGATAATAAAGAACTTCTCTATAGCTATCTTCTCTCATCAAATTCATTTTTTAAGGAAACTGGCGGGGCGACTTTAGCTGTGGACATTCCAACAAATGCTATTGGTATGCACGTTGCGTATCCCATAATGGCTTTGGATGATGAGCTTTTTGAGAACCTCTTAGAAAATTTTGTAAATATGGCAGAAAGCTGGATGGATAAAATAGATAAATTTCCAGCCATCCTTTCAGAAACTGGCTTCCAAACTTCTGCACCTAGTGCTGCTCCTATGCCTCCTGCTGGTGGTGTTCGTCCACCTAGTGCTGCTCCTATGCCTCCTGCTGGTGGTGTTCGTCCACCTAGTGCTGCTCCT
>JBOFIJ010000003.1:0-118512 GCA_051650105.1 Desulfovibrionaceae bacterium | reverse complement strand
CAGAAAATGAATATAGCATATTTAAAGACTTTCTGGAAACTATGAAAGAAGAGTACGAGGAGTTTCTAACAATATCCAAAAACATATAGTAGACAAAAAACATATAGCAAAAGAAGACCTTGATATGCTTTTTAATTGGTTTACAACGGGAAATCCTCGATATAAGTGGGGTGAGGAAAGCCATGACAGGAAAGAATAAAGTATCATCAAATAGTGGGGAGTGAAGAGATAAGAAAACTTATTGTATCATTCTTAGAAAGAATTCGAATTGTTTCTCATATACTTCTGAAGAAAACGTTATCCCTATTTCACTTAAATCATTATAGCCTGGCTGTTTCCAAAAAGTTCTTCAACTACAAGAAAATTTAAAAAAATCTTTATTATGAATATTCAAGACTTCCATCTTATCAAAGACACAATGATAGTAAAACGTGCATTCTATGCCTGATCGATATATCGCTGACAGGCTAGTCACTGACAATCTATGTAGTAAAGCACTACAATACTTAACACTACGTTGTAAAATTAACAGGAAAAACACAACAAAGAGTCAGTTCAATTCATACGCTGAACCTAGATGAGTGGCTGTGAACTTAAAGGCTTAATTCGATGACGAGAGATCAAAGTTGTATAATAGGGCCTAGAACCTAAGTTGTAAGTTTAGTTTGAAATAGAATTTACCATCTCTTTCTTTATATACAGATGCAAAACGATGACGAGTTGTCGATGGTGTATCAAATTTAATGATATCAAATAGATAATCTTCTAAGATATCCTTTTTCGTGATGTGAAAAGCAACTTGAGAACCATCATCTTTAACAACAATAGTACCATTTGCTAAAAATTTACCATCCCATCTTCTTCCTGAAAAAATACCCAGTAATATAGCCAAAAGTAACCTTTTCACTTTTATAGTGGAGCCTGCTAAATCAATGAAAGTATGCAAACTATGTTCAGAGTCGTTATATAAACTTTCTAAATTATTCGACAGCTTATTCTGTCTGTTTAGATAGAAATTAAGCAGCATTTTCGAAATTATAAGAGGTAGATCTCTATCTAGAACAGATAAATTATACTGCATTGTTTCTGCTTCAATCTTCGAAAACTCCAAGCTTCCACCGTTAGAAATTATATATGAAATACGATCTTTTATTTTCATTCTACTATTAATAGCATTTACTTCTGTCATTAAAGCATCATTAAAGCATTTTATTTCGTATATAAAATTTGTATTACTTCCTGAGGCATTCAATAGCGTTGGCTTTGAGCCTAGGTAAGACTTTATACCAAATCCTTCATTTTCAAATACATAACCATTTCTAGATACATCTAGAATTATGTCCGCTTTTTGATTTGAATTCCCACCATTGACAATGTGAATACCCATTTTTTGAAAGATAAGTTCAACTTCATCAAGCAGAAATGTTTTATTATGTGCCTGAATAGCATTTTTAAAATTATCTATGTCATTTATATCAAAAATAGCATTATCATCTTCAGTCTGAATTAGCTTTCCACGAGCAATCTTGATACCATCAGATTCCAATGACACCTCTTCTTGAATATTTAATGTGGAGACCTTATGAACATAAAAAAAATCTTCTGTTTTATTCAGTTTTTTATCGGAAAGATAAAGTTTTTTATCTAAAATTATCTTTAAGAATGAGTATAGTTCTGTCCATTCACCTTTGTTTCTCGTTCTTGTCATTATATTTTCCTTCTTGTTACGGCTGTCTGTACTTCTTAAATGATTTATTAACGATTCTGCACAGGCTTTCACAGCATCAACAGCAACACTATTACCTAATTGTTTCATAGCCTCGCGTTTAGAGCTAGGTAGAAAGAAAGTATCAGGAAATCCCTGCATCTTCAGAGCATGCTCTGGCTGAATTCTCACAATCTTACCATCTACTAAGTAAGAATCCCAATTACGTCTATCGTTGATATTAGAGCCACCCCCACCAACACGTAGGGTAAACCCTACCTCTCTCGAACATTTTCCACCAAAAACATCTGACATATTAAATTTTAAAGTTTTTTTCTCTGGAAATACAAATCCTTTTAGCAAACCTTCATCTCGAAAACCAATCATGAATGCCCGGGGACGGTGCTGAGGCAGTCCATAATCACTTGCTTTGACAATTTGAAAATAAAAGCTATATCCTAACTCATTCTCTAAAATATTTTGGATAGTTTGAAACGTCTTACCATTATTATGATTAACAATTCCACGAACATTTTCTAGAAAGAATGCTTTTGGCTTTTTGACTTCAATAATATCCACAATATTAAAAAATAAATTCCCTCGTTCAGAGTTTTTCCCATCTGAAAAACCTTTTTTATGTCCTGCTTGACTAAATGGCTGACAGGGAAACCCTGCACATAGTATATCGAAATCAGGAATTTCTACAGGAGATATCTTTCTTATGTCATCATTAAACATGTTGTTTAGGAATAAATTAGGTGAAAGACTACTGTAATTTCTTTCATATGTTACCCGAGCAGATTCATCTAACTCAGAGGCAAAAACACATTCACAACCTAATTGGTGAAAAGCATAATGAAAGCCGCCAATTCCAGCAAATAGATCTATAAATTTTATTTTTTCCTCGGCCATATTTTTCACTTTACTCTTTTGCTCTTATCTTTTGATGCAAACTCTATTATTTACCTTCGAAGACAAATCTATATGATATCTTTTCAATTAGTTTTATATGACTAGAGGCTTCTTTGACTGTAAACATCTATAGTCTACCATTATGCATTGCACTTTAGTCAAAATTAAGTTACATATAAAGTAACAAAAAATAGAGAAACAAGCAACGGTTCTTGATGTTAGTGACAAATTTAATCCTGGAGATTTAACAATGCGCCTGTTGAAATACAAAGTTAATAAATTTCGTTCTGTTAAAGAAACAGACTGGATTGAAACTGATCAGTGGACGTGCTTCGTTGATCTAAATGAATCTGGCAAAACAAATCTTTTGCTTCCGCTTTGGAAATTCAACCCTGCAGATGATTCAACAAAAATTGATTTGTTATTGGACTACCCTCGTGATGAATATTCAAAAATTGATGAAAAAGATGGAAGCCGTAAACAAGAACCGTTTATTGAAGTTCTTTTTGAGCTTACTGATGACGAACTTAGGAACTTCAAGCAAAAAAATGAAGAACTTATTAAACAAAATCTATTTGAAGGAGAAGAAAAAACACTTGAAGAACCTCTAGAAAAATAGAATTATCAAAAATTCTACTTATTAAGAAAGATTACAATGGTTATTTTTATATCTATCCTTCTAATGAAGAATGTGAACAAAAAAATAATAATTTAGAACCTCTAATTGGTAAAGACCTATTTGATCACATTTGTAAACACATTCCTAAATTTATCTACTACTCTGAATATGGAAATCTCGATTCTGACATTTATCTTCCACATGTTAAGGAAAATTTAGCACGTATCGACTCTCTCAAGTCTAAAGAACAAATGAAAGCTTGGACTCTCAAAATATTATTTAACCACTTATGTTTGAACCTAGATGAAATACTTGCGCTTGGACAAGATACTCTTTCCAATAACTGCAGTTCTCAGAAGACGGAAGATGTAATAAACAAGAACGATTCGCGAAAATTGACTCAGCTGCAACTGATCTATCTTCTCAATTTAAAAATTGGTGGCCACAAGGACATTACACATTTCGCTTCAACGCAGATGGAGAATATTTTAGAATTCTTGTGAGTGATGATGAGCGCCCTTCACCAATTGAACTGGAATCAAGAAGTAAAGGATTACAATGGTTTTTCAGTTTCTTTCTTATTTTCCTAGCAGAAAGCCAAAATAAACATCGAGACTGCATCTTATTGCTCGATGAGCCAGGTTTAAACCTTCACCCTAATGCTCAAACCGATTTAATCCGCTTCTTTGAACAACTATCGCAGAATAATCAGCTTATTTATACAACTCATCTTCCCTTCCTTGTTAACCACAACAGTCTTGACAGAGTAAAAGCGGTTTACACAGAAAAAGGTCTTACCAAAGTATCAAACGACATAAGTAAGGCAGACAAGGAAAAGAGAGCTATACAACCAGTCAACGCTGCGATTGGAATAACAGCCTCACAAAGCCTACTTGTTGGATGTGATATTATTATTGTTGAAGGTGTATCTGACCAATTTTATTTAACGATGATAAAAGACTATCTTATTTCAAAAAATCAATTTAACCCTAAAAAAGAAATTGTCTTTATTCCTGTCGGTAGTACAAAAGCAGTCAAACCTGTTGTTTCAATTATTTATGGTGCGAACAGTGTTTTACCAATCTCTTTGCTCGATTCTGACAAAACTGGAAAAGAGTTCCAGAACAATCTAAAACAAAATTTGTACAAAAAAGAGAACCATAAGGTTATAGAGACAGATACTTTTACAGGTAAGGAAGGATCAGAAATTGAAGACTTAATTCCCCTCGATATAATTGTATACAACTTTAATCGTTTATTTCAAGCCGAAGACGAACTTGACAAGAAGATAATTGATATTAATATGCCAATTATGCCACAGTTAGAAAATTTTACTCAGGATAATCAAATCATTCTTGAGTTAGGTTGGAAAGTAAAATTAGGTAAAAAAGTGAAAGAAAAGGGACTAATAGACGTTAGTGAGGAGCTTGAAACAACGTGGAAAAACCTCTTTGAGACATTTCAACAAGAAATATAACAAGATGAAGAAGCAGCAAACATCAATTTCGATGAAGAAATGGAAAAAACAAGAAAAGCACTCTTTCCAAATATTACTTATGGAGGTAACAATTATATGTATGATTTCTTGATTAATTATAACAGGAAGATGCCGTTTAGGCGTTTTATCAAAGAACGGATTATTGGCAAAATGAGGTATCGTAGCAACAAAGCTACCCCCCCTTCTATACACATGAGGAGGCGGTAGAAGAGCTTAAGTGTATGATTAGGGATGGAATACCATTTTCTTAGGTGGTTGGGGCATGTCTGAAATACGAGTATTATGTAGTATTAGCACAGATGCTAAAAGACGTAAGTTCTTTGATACGTTGTGCTTCAATGCAGGGTTCTTCTCTAACGACATTAAGTTATTAGATAGGTTTATTGAAATTCAGAATGATGCCGACATTAACAACTTTGATTATTTACTTCGGTTTGAACGTGAGGGGATATGTTCCAAATGAACGCAGACGGGCTAGAATATTACAATGCGATCCAAAGATAATCCCTTGCTCAATTAGGGGGTATAATGGTGAGACTTTGGAGGATTTCTGGCATAATTCTTGGGCTTCAGCTCTTGCAGATAAAAAAGTACTTGTTATTCATCCATTTGCGAAAAGCATTGAATCTCAATCAAAGAAACTGCTTGCAAAGAGAGTTATGCCCACGGGGGATGTGGCATCATTACATTGAAGGCTGTGCAAGGCTCTGCAGGGGCTATTCCTGAGGGGTACAAGGACTGGTTCGAGGCTCTTGATAGTATAAAGAGCAAGATGCAATCAGTTGATTTCGATGTTGCATTAATTGGATGTGGTGTATATGGTCATCCACTTGCTGCACATGCAAAAAAGCTTGGTAAGCAGTCATTTGTACTTGGAGGGAATGTTCAGACTATGTTTGCCATAAGTGGCTCTAGATGGAAAGGAAGTTTGCCAATGGATGGTAATTGGGTCAAGCCATTACCGGAGGATACACCAAAAGATGCGAAGAAGATAAATGAAGGTTTGAATTATTGGGAATAGATAAATATGGGGGAGGAGCCCCCCCCCCCAGTACATGGCGTAAAAAAGAGAAAGATGTAAGGATTGGATGTTAGATGGTAGAAGCTTTTTAGTACCTCCAGATTGAGATGATCAATTGCACAATAAAAAAGGTAGAACCGTATGATCCTACCTTAATGAAAAATATCGTAACTTGATTTATTCCATATTCTCTCCTAAAAGATTTGCGATTATATTCTGATACTGAATAACTTATTCTCGTAATGAAGGCATCGCAACTGCATCAGATAACACAACCTTTAGCCACTCCCTCACATGCTCTCTGCGTAGCTCAGCATAAGAATCTTCTCTGTTATCTCTTTACGTAAACTCCCAGTACTATGTTCACTCGGGGGACTCCCTTCCAACATAAGATAGCACAAGACAATCTGCTTAAAGGATTCATTGTCAATGAATTTATATTCACAAATATCTTTTATTATTCCTGAAAGTATTTTAAAACATCTGCCATCAGATTAAGTAATTTTATTTTTCTCATAAAGATTAATATAATCGATAGTTATACTACTAACTATCGACATACTGTTACTATTCATTGTTTTTATACTATACGTGAGTATAGTTATATTTAATAATATATTGCATTTTTCCAAAAATATGATATCTTACAAAAATGTCAATTTATTGACGTTGTTATACGTAGATTCTTTATGTTCAATTATACAAAGAGGTTCTTTATGATCAATCATATAAATAATTTACCCATTATAAAACCAAAAAATACTATTACTACAGTCGAGTCTACTTCTTCAATAACACCATCCACCACTTCTTGTGCTAAAAATACAATTTCACATCTGCAAGCTGAATTTCTTAAACAATCTCCAGTGATAAATATCTCTCAAAAAACATCATCTTCTCAAAATATTCCTTTTTCTTCCAAAAAAATACAAAAAAGAATTCGACTTTCAGATGAAGATAAGCAAACACTCCTATCCCAATCTAAAACTCTTGAACAAGTTAAAGAATTGTTTGCAGAATATCAAAATGGCCAAGCAAAAGACACTATACAAGAAGCTTCCCTTTCTTTCATTCAAAGAAAAGACACACACTTAGAAGAAATAAATAAACATCCAGAATCTATAAAACATAGTCCACTCCAAATACCTAAAGCATATTTTTCTTCTCTTCAAGAAGATATTTTTACACATGAAGCAAGTTCTTCTTCAAAATCTATAGAAAACACAAGTCCTCTACCTAGCTCTTCCACAGGAAGCCATATGACTCCAGAAGAAATTCTAGAGTTTCTAACACAAGAGAACATTAAAGAAAAAGAACAACAAGAACAAAGAAAAATTGAAAGACAAAGAAGAACAAAGTTAAGAGAACAGCGAAGACAATCTTATGTTGAAGGGAAAACTCAAAAAGTTAGAGAGCAAACTCAATCTTCTTTTGCTCTTTCTTCTTATATTCAAACCCTTCTTGCTGGCTCGTTCTCTCGTGCAGAAGTCATTGCCGAACCAAAATCAAAATCTATATACAAAACTGCATTCTATATGGACAAGCAAGCAACAGAAGCAAGAAAAGAGGATCAAGCAAGACAAAGACAACATGAAGACAATCAAAAGAACCCATTTAAGTATTACGAAAAACATTCCTCTACAAGAGCTACCCCTGCACAAATACAACAAGAGATACAACAAGATGAAGAAGCAGCAAACATCAATTTCGATGAAGAAATGGAAAAAACAAGAAAAGCACTCTTTCCAAGTAATCCGAAAAAAAATAAAAAACTTGCACAACTCTACACAGATCAACTTGCACAATACTATGACTTAACAATCTCTACAGATTCAAAAATTAACTATAAAAAAGTCTCTACTCTTAAAACAATGCTTTTAGTCGGTATGCAATTAACAGCACACATTGCTGAAACAGCACAAACTATTTCAATAGAATCAAAGCTTCTTCATCAAAGTCGTATACAAATCCTCTCTGAAAAATTATTTACAGCATATCGCAATATGCAGCCTGAAGAGATCAATAAAATATATATGTTACATATCCTTCTAGCAAAATTACAAAATATTGTGAATGACTCAAACAGTGCTTCAAAAGATAAAGAAGAAGCTAAAGAATTATTAAACAAAATTGAAAAACAAATGCATACATTATTGCGAACAATAAAAAAGCTTACTAAAGATGCTCCTCAAGAAGCATACGATACAGTAAAAGAAGAAGGGGAACGCCTTTCTCAATTATTTTATAGTAAAGTTCTTATGGATAAAGAAGAAAGACCTATAGTCCAAGAACAAAGCTCTACATCTACAACAATTACAACAATAAAAGAGGTTATCACAATAGGAGAAAAAGTACGGAGTATAGTAAAACAAAAAAAAAACATAACTATAGAACAAGAAAAAAGCGTTGTATATGCTTCTAACTTGTTTGATGAAGAAGGAAACACTTCTTTCCCAACAACTGAAGAAATGGATATGATTGAAGAAATCTTGATGGATGTTGATGAAGATCTTCCACAAGAAGCACAGCAAAGAACGAACGAATTTCCTCCTACAAAAGAAGAAGAAAGCGTACATTCAAAAGAAACCCCTACAAAACAATCTAATCAAATCCCCCATGAAGGAATCTTATCAGAACAAGTGGAAGTAGAACAGGTTATTCATATTCCACAGCAAGATGATACCGCTGAAGCTCTTAATCTTCAAACAACTCCACATATTGTGCACACGCGAGTACGCAATATTCCTTCACAGACACAAGTTCCTGAGGAAGACATATTCAAAGAAAAGAACGCACATGAATCTACTATAACGTTCTTCACTTCTGCAGATGCAGCACCCATTCCTACAGAACGCACAGCTACTATACCTCCTGTAGAACATGAATATGCATTTGAAGATAATAAGAACCCAAAAGGTATGCAATTAGCTAGAAAGAGAAGAGCTCCAGAAAATCTTCTTAAGCCTTTAAATCTTTTGATTAGAGACATTCATAGAGGTATTAAAAGTGATCCTACTCTTTTCTCGTCATACAAAAAGGTGAATGATTATATACGGATTCATGGTTCTGGTAATATGCAAGACCCCATGTTTAATAGTGATTTTATGAAGCTTATTGCAGAGGTAAAAATAGTATTTAATAATAATCCAAAAGTAAATATTTTACCTTATTATGGAATTTTTACATCTGTTAATCACCTTTTTTCTAAAGAAGATTTTCGTAGCTTTGATATACATAATTTGAGAGATCCAGAGTACCTAAAAATTCATAATGATATTATTTCAGGCACTGATCCTCACAATGAAATCGATATGAGCCTCTTATTAGGATATAATGAACATGCTGACAATCATCTCGCAAAAAAATCACTATATACAATATTGAATATGCTTATGGGTCATGATCCTAATATTAAAAAGTATTTAGCAAAATTATCTGCTACAAATAAAATAGAGTATATGAAACATTTCGAAACAGTGAGAAACACTCAGGCCAGCAATGTAGAATCTCAATATTTATCTAGTTCTGCAGGAAGCGCTATGGAGAAATATAACTTACCTAGCCCTGTGAAATTCTCTCAAAGTGTATTACGTCCAGATCTTTACTGGGATTCTCGTGGAATTTGTAGACTTCTTTCAACTATATTTGTGGAAACTATGAATAGGAATCATGATATTGGAGAACGTATATTTAAATCCATTTTAATTAATATAGAAAGTATTGCTCAAAATCCTGACTATGTAAGAGCATTAAATGCAATAAATGCTGATTATCAAATTCCAGAACAATTAATAAAAGAACAAATATTTACTAAGATTCCTGAGTATCTCGGAAAAGATAAAGGGTCACTTCTATATGATCTCTTTAATATTGATAATTCTAACTTAAAGAAAAATCAAGCATATACACTTTCCCTTGATGGTCTTGCTCATTCTACAGCACTTTATAGAGAAATTGTTATAGATCCAGCAACGAACAGCAAGATGATTGTTGTTCGTTATTTTGATCCTAACATTGGGATTTATTCTTTCACAGATGGGAATGAACTAGGTGCTCATATCGATAGAACATCCCAACTTTTATATAAACGTATACCAGATACACTGTCGTTAGGAGGACATAACTCTGAAGCTTTACGTATGTATGGTACTCGCTATAAAGGCGTCTCATATAATAAGATTATAGAAAATAAATTTATTAATAATCCTGATTTTATAATCCCATTAGATAAAGAAGTTGATATAAATTATCAATTACAACTCTATCGAGCCAGAAAGATATCGCGATTCTCTTTAACTATAAAAGAAAGTGCTATTTCCTTAAGAAGCTTTGTCAATAGAAGACTTGCTTCAGTATCAGCTAAAAACAATCCTGCAATAGAAGCTAGTTTAAAAAACCTAAGAAGGGTACTACGCAGCATACAAGCATTAAATATACAAAATGACCCTATAAAGACGATTACAACTTTATATCGTGAATTTGTCCAAGCGAGTGATGCACTTCCTACAGAATATGCAGATTCGTTGGGAGAGTTTTTGACACATTTTAAACAAGATTTGTCAGGAGAGATTCGATCAAGGATAACAGCTACTGAATTATTCAATAATCCTTCATTAGCAGATTTTCCCAATCTAAGCCTATCAGTACAACAAGATTCATTTGATGAAATGCCTATGGAAACAATGCAGGAACAGCTTATGGCTATACAAAATGCAGGACATGAAATTGAAGATTCATTCAAAGAGATATTAGAAGCAAATTCTCTTGAGGAAATGCAATACCTTTCTCCTGAAATTGAAGATATTCTTCACACATCTACAGGACTCGAAGAAATAGAGCTATTGACGACTAAGAATCACGTAGAGGTGATAAATACAAAGACAGGGAATACTAAGAATATTGCTTTAACTCCTGTTTTTAAAGAAAAAGTATTACAATATCTTAAAACCATAAAAGGAACTGCTTTACAGGTAGGAGGAGTTGCTTTAGAAGGATATTCATATTATTCCTGTTTTAGAATATTGCTAGCTGCAAGAAACTATTTTGATAGAGGGAAAGTATTTGATAAAATGACGACACTTCAGAAATTACGCTATGCTGGAGAAGGTGCAAGTAATGTATTGTTCGTTTCGTCAACAGTATTCTCAGCTCTTGGTAGACTTCTTCCTCTCTCTATTGGATCTTCAATGAAACTTGCTCCAATAGCTCACGGGCTTGGTAATGCAGCAATGGGTGTGAATGTGGGTCTCTCTGCCCTTAGGGTTCTTGAAGCAAGTAAAAGTCTACAAGAACATCCAAATTATATGGCAAAGGTTGAAATAGGCTTTGCCTCAGCAGATTTATCAATTAATCTAATAATAGCCGTAGCCCCAGAGACAGCTATTTTTTTAGTTCCTGCACAAGCTATTCTTGGTGTTATTGAGGAGACACTACGTAAAGATGCAATAGCGAAAGAGCATAAAGAGTATCTTAAAGCGTTATCCCTTGAATTAAAAAGACGTGCGGAAAATCTAGAAAATGAACAAATTATTTTCAAAAACAATATGGCAATAATCCCAGGAGAGAATTCTGACATTATAGAAATAACACTACGTGATAATAAGTTAATTATCACTGTAGAAGATATTTCTGGAGTAGGATATGAAGCAGCAAGTTATCGTAGAAGCAGAATCCCATGCAATCTAGACCGTAACAAGTATGCATATAGCCCAAGACCAAATAATGGGCCTAAGCAAATAGTATTCCCTAAAAAATCTTGTGTGGCAAAAAAAAACGTAAAACAAGTGCTTCATTGTATGCATAGTGTAACAGACACACAGATTCAGGAGAAAGAAGAACATGCAGTAAACACAGTTAAAGAATATTTATTACCTCAAAATATAGAAATCATTGTTCCCCCTATGCAATATCAATATACTATATTGATGCAAGAAATTTCCACATATCACGCAAAATATAATCATCCAGATCTTGTATTAAATGAAATTCAGCAGACATATGGCTATTGCTCAGGATTTAACCCTGCACTTACGGCAAAAGATGGAGGAGAAGTTATAAGTGTACCAGTTTCTGCAAATATGATTTCAGCTATTGGTCCTACTATAAATACAAAAGAATTCTCAGAGAATAAGTTGTTCTATCTAAAAGATGCTACACTGAATTTGGAAGATGATATAAAATACGAAACATATACAGAGAGAGTACGTGTTCATTATGGTGCAGATAAGATTAGATCACACACTCACTTACACCTCTACAGAAACGTAGAGAAGCAGAGAGAAGTATCAAGAAAAAAGGTATATGTAAAAGAAGTAGGTCATGAATTATCTATAAAACTTAAAATAAACGTAGAAGATTACATCTTACCTCAAACATCCTTTATAGGTAATAGTAACTTTTCAACACAAATTAATCTAAACAGAGGGCACTACATTAGGTTAAACGATCATTCCGAGAATAATAAAGGCTTTATAGTAAAAGGCTATCTTGCCGCGAATGGAGGAGAGCTTGTACATCAACTTGATCTTAGAGATGATGGAAGAATAATAATACAATTACTTGATCCCTCTAACAACGATATAACCCATCAGACCTATGTTGATATAACCCACACACACTCTCAAATTGTATATATAAGTTCTCATGGGCTCTTTTATGAGTATGATAGAAATTATAAGGCATTAAGAACAATAAGCTTTGATGGATCTTTGGTAAGTGAGCAATTTAATAAGAAATTTGACACAGCAGATAGCCTTGCTGATTTTATGTGTCATCTTACAAAAGAACAATCTGCTCTCAAAAATTCTGTATTCCAATTAACGAATCTATTAATAGCTGGAGAATTACATAAAGAAGGTTTTTATTTCTCACGGATTCATAGGAGAGATAAACCAACAGTTGTATATCTCAATTGGCCAGAAAACATGCAGCATGCTGATGATTATGAACTTATTCATGTTGAAGATACTGTCCTTGGTTATGATGTATTTAAGAATATGGATTTAGATAATTACGTATCTTACTTTTATAGTCCAACAGATAGAAGAATTATCCGACAAGTGCGAGATAATCTCATTGAGGAAAATGATATTATACCAAGTGATCAAGAGCCTCAAAAAATATTATTGACAAATGGAGACAAAAGATTGCTTTTACGAGGTCATACCAGTGGCTTTGATGAGCACGGAGAACTACAAGAAGTTTATATGGATTATACACAATTACAAGAAGAAGAGAAATCAAAATTAAATGAACTTATCCTTCAACATAAAGAAAGCATTTCTCATCATCACAATGGTCGTATTATTGTTGCTAATATTCCTTATCATCATCAAGAAATGACTACAACAGAACTTCCTGATAGGACAATATCACCTACATCACGTGTTCAATCTTCGTTTACTCTTAAATTTGATACAAATACAGGTAAAGCACTACCTATACTAAAAGATGCTTTTGGGATTCCAGCCAAATTAATCACACTATCAACTGTGGAGGGGGACGATACTAGTTCATATGCCTATTACTTTGTCCAGAAGAGCAATAGTAAACATGGACATATTCTTGCTATTAAAAATATAGACATGGACCTTTTGGTTGATCATAAATGGCTTTCTAATACCGAATTATTGTTACAGGGATATACAATTTTTCAAGATAAAGAAATTAAAAATGCTTTTTCATATCAACGAGAAATATTTTTTGAGACAAGTGATGGGGCTATACTTAAAGGTTATTTTGATGGCAAGCAAGAGATTTCTTCTTTAGTGAGTTTAACAGAAGAATACTTTCATCATTATAACTTAAACCTAAATGAGGATACAGATATTATCCAAGCATTTAATCAAGCCCTTTTGCAGTACTCTAGACCTCTTAGTATATTAAGCCAAATACGATGCAATAGTGAAAGTGAAAAAGGAGAAATATGGTATAATCAAAATGCACAAGAAGTTATTCGTGTTCACACTGAGCTGATTAAAGTAGAACATAGGAAAGATAAAGATATACTCGTTAAAGCAAGTACTCTTCCCAGTGATATGATTCCTCAGGATAAGATCTCTCCAATGGTAACTCATAAATTCTTAGGATATATCAAAGAAGGAGATACTAAAACAGCCTGTATTTGGGACTCACACACTAAAACATATGTAATGTTACCAGAAGATCCTTCTATACAGGAGAATATTCAACTATTTCCTTTAAAAGCTTTACGTATTATAGATAATCAAGCCTTTGTTGAATTTGATCCTTCCAGATTCTCAGGTGATACACCCAATGCTGCTTTAGCTCCTGTTTTTCCTGGGGTTACCAAAGTAATATATCAAAATATGGTATCTACAGATCAAAGAAATGCTGTAACATATAAATATACAAAGAAATCATTGCTTCCTTTAGAGGAAATTTCTATTGATGCTCGTACAAAAGATACACAACCTATTTCTTTAGATCTTGAAATTAATTTATCTTCATTCAGATCACTGATACCATACACTCTAGAAAATGACTCTCATCTGTATCTCCGTATACGTAAAGCACTATCGCACGATGCTAAACCAGAGTATTTTACCCTCATTCTTAAAAATATTCTTCATAAGAATACGATTCGTGACAACGTAATTCCCAATATAGGTTTCATAATTTTGGGAAATCGTCATACTATACCTAAGCAACTTTTTGGGGGATATCTTAAGCATTTCCTTGATCAACAAGCTGCTTATTTCAGAAATAAAGATGGCAATATTCAAAGATTACTACATATTAAGAGAGAAGATATTCCTCATAAACCTCTTACACCAACACGACAAAAATCATTAGATACTTTTTATAGAACGCATAATCCTTTACGTGATAAAAATAGACCTTTTGATGCAACAATAGATATGCAAAAAATACAGCATCCCTCAATATATTCTCATATTGAGGAAGATGCATGTGATAGTATAAAACGACATTTTGCAAAACAAGGTTCATCTTTCTCAGAACCATTTCTTGTTCTTGCTCCAAAAGATAGTCAATTACACACAGAAATCAGGCAGATAATTGCTTCTAATAATCCTATACACACAAAAGGAAACACCTCTAAAAAAAAGAAAAAGATATTCAAGCAAAATAATATAAGATATGAAAGCGATTTGCTAATGATAGCACACCTTAAAAAAGATGCTTTTAATACTCTATTCTATAACAATGGGGAAAAAGATGAGGAAACATGTCAACAACTTATTTATGATCCAGCGCTTTCTGTGCAGTATGCTCAAGATCATCTCATAGAATATACTGATGCAGGAAGTGTGGAACCATGGACGTTATTCCCAGAAAGAAGGAATTCTCAAGATATACTGGCTGAAAAACCAGAAGATCGCTTTTCTGGATTACACAAAAGAAAAGATTCTGAGTATATACCTATAAAAACTATATATACTTCAACCTCAGAACAAAGTGCAGTTACCAAGGTAGAGAGTAGATACCAAAAGAAAAAAGATCCACAGAAATTACCAGCAGAACAATGCCCACCTAATATGCACCTTATTGCAGCTAACTTACTTTCTAACCCACCTAATACCGCAAACAATACCACAATACGAATAATTTCAAAAATACCTTTAGCTACGGGTCTAAATTTGAGAAAAATTGAGAATACTTCACGAATGGCCTTAACTAAATACTGCCCTGAATCTAACATTATTAATGTAAAGGCAGTATATAGTCAATCTGTTGGTAGTACAGAAGAAACAATTCTTCCTGTCAGTCATCTTGTTCGAGCATTTAAAAAAATACTAGATTCTACGTCTTCCTCAAAAACAATATACTTAGTATATCCTAATGCAATGATGATCTCGAATACTAAGCTTACAAATATGTTAAACAACTATATTACAAAATTAGAAGAGGCAAACTACTCCATTATTGTTGACACACAAAATAGACATCTAGATGGTAGAGATCCATTACAACAGATTTCCGTGTTACACAACAATCTATACATTGTACTTTCTATGGAAGAAGCTATTACAAAGAACTTACTTCATAAAAACAGTGATTAATGACTATAATAATACGGTTTGTGTATTATGTTATCTCTTTTCTCAAAGCGATGACATAATACATATTTCTGTATACTATGTTATAGTTAGTATATTCTTAATTTTTTGTACAAGATGAATATTTACAATTTAGCTCAATAAGCCAGTTACAATATCTGAATAATACATTGCACTATAGTGAAAGCGAATGAAAGACAAAGAAATCAAGTAATTAAAGAACAACAAAAAAACAAGAGAACTTCTACAACCTTCAGAAAAAGTCTATCTCACAGCATTGCATATCTATTGTAACGTATCTTCTCGTATGAGCACATCCTGATTGGAATCAAAGACCATGCTAAGAAACTACCTTATTGTAAAGACAAAGAAAATGATTTCTTTTCAAAAGAACGTTCTCAAGAATCTTTAGCTAAAGCAAAACAAGAGCTCTCTGGCGGTGAATATGAACGGTACAAAAACTGTCTTGAAAATATGGAGATACACTACAAAAACTTTATCAAAACATCACTTCCCCGAACAATCGAAAAACAACAAATCATAGAAAAATACCTTGATATACTTCTTGAGTGGTTTACAAGAGGAAATCCTAGATTTGAGTGGGAGGAGGAAATAGTAGGCATTGCATCGTGTGTTAATATGGGCACCATAGAAAACTCATGCACGCGTATACACTCCATAAAGGGCTGGGGTAATAAAAACACACATAACACACAACAGTAATGTCTTCTTACCCCAAACCTTCATGCAGTACAGAATAAAAAATAGTATTATCCTTTTCAATAAAAATTGTAGCAAATTAGTGTATTATATTTATACTCTCCGTATAGCTACACTGTATATTCTGTTGCTTATAATGCATTTTAATAATTTCCATAACCTTCTTCAACCATTTTTTCTTTTGGAATAAAACGTAATGCTGCAGAATTCATACAATACCTTTTATATGTAGGGGCAGGGCCATCATCAAAAACATGTCCTAAGTGTGAATCTGCATACTTACTACGCACTTCTACACGAGCTGTAAAAAACCCTTTATCTACTTTAGTTACAATATGTTCTGCTACTAATGGCTTAGTAAAACTTGGCCACCCTGTACCAGAATCATATTTATCTTTAGAAGAAAATAGAGCTTCACCAGAAACAATATCCACATAAATACCTTCGTCTTTATTCTCATTATAGGAGTTCTGAAAGGCTCTTTCTGTTC
Organism: Desulfovibrionaceae bacterium; assembly: GCA_051650105.1. Lineage (GTDB taxonomy): Bacteria > Desulfobacterota > Desulfovibrionia > Desulfovibrionales > Desulfovibrionaceae > CAMWXW01. Next base: position 101,507 of record JBOFIJ010000003.1, on the reverse strand, counting down.
CTTCTTTTTGTGTTACGTTGTATTCTAGTGGGCTTAATATCTTTTGTAATTCCGTATCGCTTGGTTTTTTATATGCACTAAAATCTTTTACCATATATATACATTCCCTTTTTAGTGTAACTTCAGCATAAGCAATGCCATTACCTATTCCTGATACAATAGCTATATATACTATTATCTTAATCATCACTTCCATTCTCCCTATAGCCTGGCATCGTACGGAGCATATCTATTGCTTCTAGGTTATGACAATACCCTAGTGGATTCTTTCCTAAATAATTTTGATGATATTCTTCTGCCCTATAGTAATTATCCATTGATATCACTTCTACTACAATAGCAGTAGGATATTTTTTTGCTTCCTCTTGAAGGAATACTTGTATTGTATAAAAATCACTTTCATCTACATAATATATTCCTGTTCTATACTGTGTGCCTATATCATTACCTTGCCTATTTAGTGTTGTTGGATCTATATTCTGCATATAATGAAAGAGTACTCTATTCAGTGAAATATCCATTTCATCATATTCTATATAAAGCACTTCCACAGCCTTTGTACGTCCACTACAAAGCTCTTCATATGTTGGCTTCTCTACAATACTATGCCCATAGCCAACTTCTGTCCTTATAATCCCATTAATACTTTTGAAATATGCCTCCATACCCCAAAAACACCCACCACCTAAGTAGAGTTTTTTCATAACTACAACCTACCATGCTAGTTTCTTTTGCAATAGAGTATCACATAATTATATTTTAATACAAGAAGCTTCTTTTACCTCCATATATAGCTTCAAAGTTATACCTATCTACCATATTCTTTACAACAACTCCTGCAAAGTTTTGCTCTATTTTTCTAGCTTACTTTTTAAAAAACTATCTCAATTCTATTGTCATTCTTTCCTCCATTATTTAAACTTGTGTTATTTTATATTGCTTCCCTGTATGGGGTCGTTCGTATTCCCTCTTAAGGCACAGAAGATCTACAGCAGATCTTTTTAGAAAAAATGTTTATCCAAAAAGTCGTCTACTGGAACTATGTAGATTTTGAAATATTACTGGTCGTTGCGATCATTCTTAGAACTTCCTAAAATATACATTAAGAAAACAATGATCCTTTGCGTTTTCTCCTCTATCTATTTACCAAATATTCTAACACTCCTATATTAAGAGTACGAAATTTTATAGATATATTACTTCACATTCTCAAAATTAACAAAATACCTCTACAAAGAGGATCTTGAAGAAAGAGGTATATACTGTATAAAAAGATTTAAGCATTGATAAAAATCTTAGATAAAAGAATCTTTATAAAAAGTTATATACTATGTTATGTGACTAAAACATACAGACATAAAATCTTAACGATCCAATTACATCCAGAGCCAAAATTCGATACCTAAATGATCTCTTAACTATTTTCAGCATGCTTATAGAAGAAGACATAAGGACTAAATTCATTCAAAAAAATAGGTTATTTCCTTGATACACTTTCTTTATTCCCTAATACCAAGAACTAAATTCCCTGTTATTTCCACACTCATCAAAACACGTTCTTCTATAAAACACGTATAAGAGAGCAACAATACAACTACGCCCTTAAGTAAAAACAATACAAAATAGTAAATTTCCCCTGTTAATTCCCTGTTATTTACATTAGTTTAGTATTTTTTGAACTATCTTACTTATGAATCACTGCTTGCACGCCCTATTCTTGTATGCTATATTTAAACAGATTATACTGCTCCGCCATTCATTTTCTCCAAATAATATTAAGCCAATCATTCCGTTTCGCACGTCTACTACTGTATATCGTTGGCTTTGATTTAGTCTTTGGTTCTTTATATGCCCCTCCTATACGATTCTCATTTTTCTAAAAACATTGTTTACGTTAAAGAGTGCCCTAACGAGAAGAGATTCTTATTTTTTAGAATACCTTTTTGCCAGAAATAGCGGAGAATAAACAAGAATTTACAACAAAGTATACCTTTTTAGATAATTTAAAAAAACACAATTTTTGTTCTGAAAACATAGGATATACTGATGCCAAACAAAGGAAAAGTTGAAGATCTATGCATATTGCTTTCTTGCCATCCATTATATAATTATATGAAATGACAGGTGCGATACGTTCAACTACCTCTATACTATTTTGTATGCTGCCTTTCTTTCGGTTCTCATATCATACGTGCCTGCTCCGCAAGAAAATTTAGCTCTTGATGCTTTTTACACCGCGTATTTGTATAAATGACTTTATATCTACAACCCATCCCACATCTGTACTGAAATCTACAATGCTATGGCATTCTTCACCTAATTCGGCCATTCCCCTGTTCCCAACACAGCATAGGAATACACAACAAAAGTACCTTCAAGACATATATTCATATAACTCTACTTTAGCTACACTTATTCTTGAAAGTAATAGTATTAATTACAGAATACCACATAGAAAAATAATGAATGGTATTTTTTAAATGTATTTATCACAATACAATCCCATACCAAAATGCTCCAAAAGAAATACTACACACAATATATCCATAATAAATAGAATATTGTCTCTTAGCATAACTCTACTATATTTACTATTGCATTCCTATTTACAAAATGATAGCATGCAGCCAGAATCTACATGTGCTATGTAGCGAAGAATGGAAATATTGTATCTTTGTAGAGCGCAATAAGAGACGTTATCTCTATACAAAAAAGTAAAATAATAGCCAAATACCACAGCGGTATATATTTTACGAGAAAATATGGCAGGGGGAAAGCATCAAAAGTAATATTTGTGAACACCGCATCTCTATTAAAAAAATATAATGCATTGTATATTTACTAGCTAACCCAAAGAAATAATGGATATGTTTACTGCTATTTATAAAAATAAAAAAGTCTTTTTAACAGGACATACAGGATTTAAAGGATCTTGGCTTGCACTGTGGCTTACTATGCTTCACGCCGATGTTATGGGCTATTCTTTAGCGCCAGACACAGAGCCTTCATTACATAGAGCTCTAGGGCAAAACGGTATATATGGAAATATTCTTGATACTGAAAAACTAGAAAATTCTATGTCTCATTTTCAACCTGATATCGTATTTCATCTTGCAGCACAACCCCTTGTTAGAATGTCATATTATGAACCTGTTCTAACGTATCAAACAAATGTACTTGGCACCTTAAATGTGCTTGAAGCAGCACGCAAAATACCTTCTGTAAAAGCTTTTGTGAATATCACAACCGATAAATGCTACGAAAACAAAGAATTTGTTTATGGATACAAAGAAGATGACCCTATGGGGGGTTATGATATGTATTCTTCTTCAAAGGCCTGTGTAGAAATCATGTCATCGTCTTATAGACAATCTTTTTTACAAAATGGCCTTCCTTATGCAATGGCAACTGCTCGTGCTGGTAATGTTATTGGTGGAGGCGACTGGGCTAAAGATAGACTGTTACCAGACTGTGTAAGAGCACTAAACAATAATACTACCATTGAAATAAGAAAACCCGAAGCTATTCGTCCCTGGCAACATGTCTTAGAACCACTTTCAGGATACTTACTTTTAGGAAAAAAATTACTTGAGGATCCACAGGAATATGCCAATGCTTTCAACTTTGGTCCAAATGAAGATAGTGTTTGCACTGTGCTTGAAGTTATACAAAAATTTGCCCATTATTGGGGAAAAACAGAAAATATAGTATATAAAAAAGATACCGTACACGAAGCATCTCTTTTAATGCTCAATATTGATAGAGCAAAGGAAATATTAGGGTGGTTTCCAACATATAATCTTGATGAGGCACTAAGAAAAACAGCAGAGTGGTATAAATGCTTTTATGCCAGAACAACTATGCTCACATTTACACAAAGACAGATAGAAGATTTTATGAAGGATGCACAATGGAACAAAAATTAAGACAAAATGTTATTGATAGTGCAAAAGAATATTATCAACATGTATATGCTAAAGAACGTACATTCAACTATATACCAGCTTCTGGAAAAGTATTAGATGAAAGTGATTTACTTAATATGATTGAAGCATCCTTAGATATGTGGCTTACAACAGGCAGATTCAATGATGAATTTGAACATTCTTTAGCAAACTATTTGGGCATACGACATGCACTTTCAACAAATTCAGGTTCTAGTGCAAATTTACTAGCATTATCAGCACTAACATCGTATAAATTGGGAGATAAACGATTAAAAAAAGGAGACGAAGTTATTACTGTTGCAGCTTGTTTTCCAACAACAGTTAACCCTATTATTCAACAAGGACTCATTCCTGTTTTTGTAGACTGTGAACTTGAAACATACAATATCGATACTTCAAAAATAGAGGAATCTATTACCAATAAAACAAAAGCAATTATGATTGCCCATACATTAGGTTCTACTTTGCAATTTGATGTTGTTGTGGAGCTTTGTAAAAAATATAATCTCTGGCTCATTGAAGATTCCTGTGATGCATTAGGTGCTGAATTTAATGGAAAAAAATTGGGAACTATAGGACACATAGGAACATATAGTTTTTATCCAGCTCATCATATAACAATGGGAGAAGGTGGCGCTGTTGTGACAAACGATTCCGCACTGTACAAAATTATACTCTCTTTTCGCGACTGGGGAAGAGATTGTTGGTGCCCCTCAGGCAAAGATAATACCTGTGCTCGGCGATTCTCTTTATCGTTAGGTAATTTGCCTTCTGGATATGATCATAAATATACATATTCACATATTGGATTTAATTTAAAGATCACGGATTGGCAAGCCGCTCTTGGCATTTCTCAAATAAAAAAGCTCCCTGCATTTATCACAAAACGTACACAAAATGCACATTATTTACTCGCGCAATTGGCAGATTTACATGAGTATCTTATTATACCAACTGTACCTCATAATGTTCACCCCTCATGGTTTGGTTTTTTACTTTCTGTAAAAGAAAATGCCCCATTTACAAAACAACAACTTGTTGAATATTTAGAAGAAAATGGTGTGGGGACACGCCAACTTTTTGCTGGTAATATTTTACGACAACCAATGTTACTAAATAATGAAGTGCTCGTTAAAATTGCACATTTACCCTCTATAACATCAAATACGATAACAGATGAGCACTATAAAATGCTACCGAATACTGATTTTATTATGAATAATACGTTTTGGGTTGGCATATTTCCAGAGTTAAGTGAAAAAGAACTTGGAAGAACATCTGCTTGCATTCATACATTTATTAAAAAATACCAATAAAAGCCTTCTTATGGAATCATATAGTATTTCTCTCACCATGAGAACAATGTTACGCAATAAACTACTTTTATACAAAAATCTTGCACATACTAACTACAAAGAAAATGAATATATATAATATTCTCACAGGCTCTGCTAGTATCACAAGTTATTTTTAGTGTATTAGTATTAGTATTGGTACATAGTTCTTAACAGAATATCATGAACTATTGCTCCTGTAGAATTCGAAAGGCACGCTGAATGTTTAATCTTTCTTAAAATAAGTAAACGAATTATATTCTTATTTCGCAACATACCACTTTTGAATATAATTTTGTCGTAAAACATTTCTTATATTATATGATAACGGAATATTCAGCTAGAAGGTTGATACTAGTATCTAGTGTGGGCAGAGAACTATAGCAAAATAGATATAAAAAACAAAGGAAACAATATACAATTACAACGTAAGGCTAGCACATTGTTGATGAAATAGGCATCTCATCTATCAGTATATTATATAACCCATTAGGTGAACATTGCGTATAATATCGTCGTCAAAAGAATTCACTGTCATAATAATAATGACTATACTCTCATTATCTATTTTGGAATTCTTATTTTTTATACCAAAAAAACACAAATAATATTCCTACACATATAGATACAATAATAAGTGAAATCATCTACACCGCGTCCTCTTTCATGAAATAGAACATATCCATACCTTTTCCTCCATTGTTTGTAAAGATGAGATAATTTTCTTGCAAAATACTATCCTTTCACCCTAATGCTCTTTGTACATGAATACCACATCACATAATAATAGTGATCATTATAAGCTTCTCTGGCATAAACACCTTAGAAATTATGCATACTATTTTTTTCTAAAACAGCATGCTATATATCATAAGAATATCATACAAAAAAAGAATAGTCCTCAATATACTCTAAACCATGGTATTAAAAATATAATACATAGTGGAATACTAGGAAATAACATAAAAAGCATCTCTTATATAAATAACAATTCTTGTATACTATTACACATAAACATCACTTTTTATCAATATTAATACTCTTATAGAGAACAAATACATTCTTATTGCTATGAAAAATGAAAAATGCTAGAATGCCTTTTTGGTATAACGAGCACACAAGGATTACCTCTATTATGACACAGAAAATTGAATACATTAGAAATTTTAGTATTATTGCACATATTGATCACGGAAAATCCACCCTTGCAGATAGAATACTAGAAATCACCAACCTTGTTTCTAAGAGAGAACAAAAAGCCCAGTATCTTGATAAAATGGACATAGAACGAGAAAGAGGAATTACTATTAAGGCCCAATCTGTTCGCATTCCTTATACTGCTAATGATGGCAAAGAGTATATATTTAATCTTATTGATACCCCAGGACACGTTGATTTTAACTATGAGGTATCTCGATCTCTTGCTGCATGTGAAGGAGCACTTCTTGTTGTTGATGCTACACAAGGTGTTGAGGCTCAAACACTTGCTAATGTTTACCTTGCTCTTGACCACAATTTGGAAATAATTCCAATACTCAATAAAGTAGATTTACCAAGTGCTGACCCCGATAAAATATGTGAAGAAATAGAAGAAGCTATTGGTTTAGATTGTTCTATAGCAATTAATGTAAGTGCTAAAACAGGAGAAAATGTTGCTTCCGTTTTAGAGGCAATTGTTGAATTTCTTCCTCCTCCTACTGGAAATCCATCCGCACCACTTAAGGCTCTTATTATCGATTCTTGGTATGATACATACCAAGGAGTTATTGTTTTATTTAGAATTATGGATGGAACACTCTGCCTTAATGATGATATTATATTTTTATCAACCAAAAGTAGGCATTCCGTTATTAAACTTGGTGTTTTTTCACCTGAAGCACTTTCTATCCCTTCTCTTAGTGCTGGTGAAGTGGGTTTTCTTTGTGCTAACATTAAAGAATTAAGCCATGCAAAAGTAGGCGATACCATTACACTTGCCGAGAATCCGACAACAGAAGCTATTCAAGGCTTTAAAGAAGTGAAAGCAATGGTCTTTTGTGGCTTGTATCCAACTGATGGAGATGATTATGAGTCTCTTAAACAAGCCTTAGAAAAATTACAACTTAATGACGCTGCGTTTTCTTTTGAACCAGAAACATCTCAGGCTCTCGGTTTTGGCTTTCGCTGTGGCTTTCTTGGACTACTCCATATGGAAATTATACAAGAACGTCTTGAAAGAGAATATCAAATTGATCTTATCGCCACAGCTCCTTCTGTTATATATCAAGTGGAACATATTGATGGTTCAACACTCTATATTGATAACCCTTCAAAATTACCAGAACCTACCCAAATTGCGTCTCTATATGAACCCTATGTTAAAACAGAAATACATACACCAAATGAATATGTTGGTAATGTTTTTAAATTATGTGAAGAAAAAAGAGGCATTCAACAAGATATTCGCTATCTTACAAAAGAACGTGTCGTTATTATATATGAATTACCTTTTGCAGAAATTGTTTTTGATTTCTTTGATAAGCTTAAATCTTATACTAAAGGATATGCTTCCATGGATTATGAAATTATTGATTATAGAATATCTGCTCTTGTGAAACTTGATATCCTTATCAATGGAGATCCCGTGGATGCACTCTCTATTATTGTACATAAAGACAAAGCCTATTTTCAGGGAAGAGCTGTTTGTCTAAAGTTAAAAGAAACGATTCCAAGACAATTATTTGAAATAGTTATACAAGCCGCTATTGGAAACAAAGTTATTGCAAAAGAACGACTCGCTCCCCTGCGAAAAAATGTTACAGCCAAATGTTATGGTGGTGATATTACACGAAAAAGAAAATTATTGGAAAAACAAAAAGAAGGGAAAAAACGTATGAAAAGAATGGGAAATGTTGAAATACCACAAGAAGCCTTTCTTGCTGCACTTAAATTGGACGATTAATATTATAAAAGATACTGCAGTCCATATTCAAAAGAAAATGCTTTTTTGTTATAGAAAAATACATGATCTCGTATAAAATATACTATTATATTCTTTTTTATCACTACTGCATCTTTTAGGAAAAAAACTTCTTTGTCTTCTTTTTATAACACTATATCTTTCTTACTATATAATAGTGACCCCAAAAATAATAAATTCATCTACCTATTGGAAGAGCATTACAAAAGAGCATATTTCACAATTCTATACACTATGCCTATTTCCCATTATAGTGTGCACAAAAATACTCCATTATTTAATGATATATAAGTATTTACGAAAAATAGAAGAGAACATGCTATCTTTTTTCATATTCTTTAGTGCTATACTCAATTAACTATCCTATACTAATACACTCAACACGTTCTTTCCCATTACAGAAAAAATACTTTGTAAAACTATTTCCCCCGCCTTTATAGTATTCACTCTTTAGATAACATATCTTCACTCTTTCGTGAAAAATTGCTATAACTCTATTCTAACAATCTCCTCTTCATCAAAATAAACAAGTACCCCGCTCACTTTAACGTTCTTTATATCACGAAAAAGCTTCATATAGTGATCTATTTGCTCTTTATGCTTTGCTTCTTTTTTTCCTGTTTTATATTCCAAAATAATGTATTCATTATTTGCTATCTCCACAATACTATCTGGTCTCACCCTCTTAATCTTTGATTGCTCTTTATATAATATATCTCTTTCTACAAGGCTTTTCTTCGTATATATGGCAAGATCTTCTTGTTCTAAAAACCATTGCACTCTTGTATAAATATCCTCATATAGCATCTTGTTAGAGTCTACAGATACTCTATATTCCGCAAAAACCCTTTTTATACTGTGTTCATATTGCTCGTTATCTGGTGAATATAATAAAGACATAATTTTATGGAGCATCTCACCTCTTTGTACTGCTGTTATTCTATTTTGTTTATCTCCCTCTTTATGATGTATTGTTATCTTTGGCATCCAAGAAGATATATTCTTTACATCCTGTATTTCTCTAGTTTTATATGGATAATATTCCTCCTGTTTTTGCAATGGCTCTACGGTATGCTGTACTGTCTTTTCTTTTGTACTATATTCATAAATATGTGTTTCTCCATAAGAATCCTGCTTTTTATACTCAGAAAATAATGTAAGATCTTCTTGCTTTAGCATCCATCTAAGAACATTGGCTGAAGAAAATAATGTATTGTTTTTTCCTCGTTTTTCATACAATATAATATGTAATTCTAATTTTGCCCTTGTATATGCAACATACATCTTATTTATATGCTCCACTGCTTCACTAAGTAGATTCTGATAATATATTTCATGTGGTTTTTCACTTTTTGTTAGTATAGGAATATCTGCAATACCGGTAAAAAGAGAATATTCTTTCTCTGGTAATAGTGCTTCAATTGTTGTAGGAAGCAAGTTAGACCTGTATTTTATTCCATCTGTATATGGAATAATAACTACAGGATACTCTAAGCCTTTTGATTTATGTATAGTACATATACTTATAGCACAAACAGAAGATTCTCCCAAAATAAATGTACTCTTATACTGTTCCCAGTATTCTAAAAATTCTATTACCGATTTTACTCCACTATTCTCAGCAGAATAAATAACTTCTAATAAACTATCTAAGACCGCTTTTTCATGTGGATAACTCTCATATAATTGAAAATGTTTATATATTCCTTGTACATACGTATGTACATAATTTGAAGAAAGAGCACAAAATGGAGAAAAATATTGCTCCCATTCTTTTTCAAGATCTATTTTGAAAGCGTGATACAAAGAAAGTGTTCTCTTTTTTAGTAACCAATCATATATCTTTTCTTCTTCTAATAAGGAATAAAATAACATTTTTGCGTACAGCACTGAACAAAAAGCAATATCGTTTAATGGATCTTCTATAACACGTAAAAAAGAGATAATATCCTGAATAAGTTTAGAATCTTTTATATATACATTACCTTCTGTTATATATGGAATATTCCACTGTGTTAATAATAATGCTATCTCTTCTGCTTCTTGATTTGTTTTCGTTAATATTGCCACGTCCTCAGGATCATATTCACCTAATATAGTTAGTATTCGTGCATGCAATTCTGCATCTCTTCTCCTATTATATATCGTTTTATGATCCTCTTCTCCAATATCTTGTTCACGTACTTCTACAATATAGACACTTCCCTTTTTATCCATTGTTTTCTCTGAAACTTCTTGGCTACCACGTGTATATGTTTTAGTTAATTCAACAATAGCATCCTCTAAAAGATAAGGATATTCCACTGCTATATATTCATATTCTTCTTGTGTGAATAGAGAAGAAAGTATACCTCGTGCATATTCTCTATTTTCCATAAGACTAAATATATTGTTGAAGCGTACTATAGGCTCTGCACTTCTCCAATTAAATTCTAATGTTTTTTTCTGAACATTTGTATGAAACATATCTATTACTTTTTCAAATAATCTTGAGTCCCCGCCTCTCCATCCATAAATTGCTTGTTTTGTATCCCCAACATAGGTAAGGCTCCCACCACTAGAAAGTATTTCATAAAAAAGAGTATGCATTGCATTCCACTGCCCATTGCTAGTATCTTGAAATTCATCTAATAACACATGACGAATTTTAGACCCCATCTTGCATACTGTCTCAGAAATACTCACTTTGGTAAATACGTTTTCTATTACTCTAGGAACTGTTGAAAATAAAATAAGAGAATGTTGCTTCTGATACGCATATATATTTTGTATAATATATTGTGCAATTTCTACTAAAGGTGCAATACGATACGCTCCCTCCACACTTTTCGATAATATTGTATATAAATACGTATTATACGTAATTTCTTTATATAATTCTTCAGCTTCTTTACTTACTGGCTTTGCTTTTTTATTATAACATTCCAATAAAGATTTCTTTTGTATATATACCGATGCTTCTCCTTTTTTTGTAAAAGCGTTGCCTTGAAATGCTTTTGCAGCACGTGCATCTAAAGAAAGTATTGCATCATGCTTTTCTAAATAATTATATAATGCCTTTGATTGCTCGTCTATTTTCTTCTTTAAGGTAGCACTAGAATAGTGTGTATATAATGATGATACGATATCCTGATATTCTTCAATAAAAGACGTACCTTGCATATTCTCTGGAAGAAAATACCCATTTGCCAACATAATTTTAATTATAGGAAATAGTTTTTCTTGAAATATAGTCCTTTTTCCAAAAGCAATGTTATTATCACGCAGCAGAAACTTCCAGCATTTATCTAATAAAATTTGATATGCCGTATTATTTTGTGCCTCTTCAATAAAAAGAGTATAAGCACCATTAATAATTTCTTCTTCTTGTATTTCATCTAAAACAATATCACAATTTCTTGAAAGGCCCAAATCGATACTTGAAACACGAAGAAGCTGTAGTAAAAAGCTATCTATCGTACGAAAACGCAACTTGTCATAATGAGACAATATTTTTGTAAAAATTTGTTGAGCTTTTTCCGCGCCCATTTCTCTATTTTCTTCTTTACCTAAAGCAATTTTTTTCAATCTACCTATACATTCCTCTTTCATTTGAAGAGCTGCTTTATTCGTAAATGTCATTGCAACAATATCCATCCATGTATACGATGGTATCCCATTATATAACACGTTTTCGTATGAATCACTTCCTTGCATAGTGCTCTTTGCTAAAAGCTCTACACACAACGATGTTAATGTATATGTTTTTCCAGAGCCAGCAGACGCTCGTATTTGTGTTATACCATGATATTCCATATCGGGTCAGTATACCGATATCTCTATAGAATAGCAATTATGAATTCTTTAAAAAATACCTCACCATATTCGCATATAGATAATATTATTTATGCATATACATAGCTGTACTACGCTCTATACAACAGGCACAACTTCTATGGCCTTTTCTTAATAATATATCCCCATTTATCTTACACCATATTATTTATAGTACAATGACAATATAGCACATACCGCACAACCTGTAAAAACCCTAAAGCTTCGTCCTTTATATATAAGAACAGTTGTACACAACAATTAAGAATGATAAGAGAACAAATACAATAGCATTCTTGCTTAGAATTCAGTAATAACACTATTTCAATAAAAGATCTTCATAATAAATATACTCTTGCAGAATAATTACCAAAGAAAAAAACAATATTGTTTGGTATAATTTCTATCACATGTAAAAGAAATGCTTTTCTGCATGGCATTAGCATTCTTTCAATATACATTTCCATAACTTTTACGCACAATAACAAGTAACATTAAAAACCTATAGATACACCAACATTTGCATTCACACCCTGCTCTCTTCCCATATGCATAAATGTATCTACAAAAGTATTTATCTCTAAGCCAGATACCTGTACTGTATAATTAAGGCCAACCCCAAGCCTTGTTAATACTGCATCTGTATTATATTTATATTCCTCACCAGCTACACTCGTCCCAGAAGCACTACCCACACTTGCAATTGGAATTTCTAAACCAACGCGAACATATGGCTTTAGACCAAAACGAAAATTATATGCAAACAAAGCACCTGTTTTTAAAACAATACGATGCTCATCTTGAAACAGTATTAAGGATTTATCCTCTGCTATTAATTCGTGCCCCACAGCATATGTATACAATAATTCAGCCTGAGGAATAAAACTAAATTGGCCTAATACCATTCTATACCCAACACCAACAGAAGCATTAAGTGCATACGTATTCCACGATTGCGCAACACTTGAATACGGTGAGAAAAGTGTATTTTTATAAATATCTCCCCAAAATGCTGCTGTCATGAATATTCGGTGTTCCTTCTTGCCCCGTAAATTCTCCCACAACATATTTGTCCCTATAGAAAATGCCTCCAGATCACTAGAGAATTTTATTGATTTTTTATGCTGTAAATCCGACGTTGAAGCACCGTAAGCACCAAAGGCACTAATAGAAAATCTATCCGTTGAATTACTGTCGATATTTTTAATATCCACTCCTGCCGAAGACAATAACAACTTTTCAGACATATTGGGTAATGCTGGGCCATTAATAGTATTTATTGATACCTGTACATTACTCCATACACTAAAATGATCCCCTAAAGGCATATCATTCCAATTCTTTGTCTTTTTTTCATCAAGCGTTCCTCTTCCCAATAATCCATTTGTTATCCGTTCACCTATATTTTCCCACATCACTCTACTGTAATTCTTATTACTTACAACAGTTGCTGCATATCCGCCATTTGTGGGATTCTTACCCCCTATTTGTAAATTCCAACCCGTTGCATACTCATTTGGAATAAGATTATATAAATATCCACCAACAGCAACAGCACCACCAAGTACTCCTGGACTTGCCATAATTGCTTTATCTGTCATAATAACATTCTCAATTAATGGTATTAATTTCTTACTACCATCTATAATATGAGAAGGCGTAAACCGTAGGGTAATTCTATTTCCTTTTACTTCTGTCCCATCCCCAATTCTAATAGAATCTGTCTGTGCCGTATAAAAATCGGTATCCAATGTAAAATTTGATCCAAACGTATTATTTTCTACAAGACCTTCTACTAATAAAGTGTCCCCCACAATACCTGGATTCAATACAATGTTAGCACCCTGATGAAAAAGTATCTTCCCATCTATACCAACATTACTACTTAATACAAAATTTGATGCATCTACGCTCTTTAATACAATATCACCGCGTATAGAAATTATATTACTACGGACTTCTTTTCCAAATATTTGTGTACCGTCGCTCATACTCAATGTATCCTGCTCTGAACCAAGTTGAATATCTCCATAAATTGTAGATCCTATTAACGACAGAGAATCTGAAAATCTCCCTCCATAAATATTACCTGTTGTTGTGACATTTTGCAGTGTAAATGTATTTAATACATTTCCAAGATGAAGATCACCCTTATAACTTGAATTGATTAATGTTACTATCTGCGTGCCCAATGTTTTAGAAGAAAAATCCAATGTGCCATTGATGATACTATCTTGAATAAGAGTTTTACTCATTCCCTCAAAACGAATCCCTTCTCCAAGAAATGACCCATTATTAATAATCATATCAGCATTACGTATTTCTAAAATTCTATCTATTTGAGAATTATTTACACGCAATGTATTATCCCCTAATCCTAAATAAATACCACCTGTCATTTTTGTTGATGTTAACGTTATTATATTACTATCAAGATTTCTCTCTCCCAAAATACTACCATGTATACTTCCACCAGAAATAGCAATGCTATTCCCAAAATTCTTTGTTGTAAATGGTAATCCACCAGAAGGCATTAATGTAATATTACCCACAATTGCCACATTATTGCCAGTTATTGTGGCCATAGAATTACTTAATACAATACCACCTTCCACAGAACCACCTGTTAAACTTATTGTATGCTCTCCCCTTGAAACACTCACACCTCCACTAATAACACTGTTTATCGATAGTATATTTGCATTTCCAACAGATGTAGAAATTCCACCATTAATAGTACTATTAGCGAGATTTATCACAGATGCACCTTGTACTCGTAGTGTCCCCTCTAATATACTCCTTGATGATGATACTACAATATCTTCAGATGTCACATTACCGCGAATTAATGAATCTCGCAATTCTATATGAGTATTCACAGCAACCCCAGGTGCTGTTGATGTTATCCCACCTTCCACTGTGCTATTTCTTGCAATAAAAGACAGATCTCCCCCTTGGTTACTTTCTACACTTCCTCCAACAAAACTTTGCTCTAGTAATACAGTCGCATCCTCTGTTCCTGCAGCAATATTTCCTGTTATTGTGCTATTCCCTTTCATATCTACACTTAAACGTGTTGCTCCATTTATTGTTCCATCTAAAACACCACCTCTATTCATAGTTAAAATACCTTCACTTACTCCTGTGAAGATATCACTTAATAATCTATTTCCATTATCTATTAAAAAAGTATTAATAGCTGGAATATCTATCATAATTCCGCCATATATTGTTGTATTTCCTAGAATAGAAACCGTATTATTTCCTGTGCCTAAAACAAATGAGCGTGTTGTCCCGCTTATTACACCTCCTAGTATTTCAACAGAATCGTTCCCTTCACCCATATCTAAGCCCTGTATGCCTAAAGCACTTTCCAAACGCAACCGCAAAGTATCATTCCCTGAACCTGTCATTATACTTCCTGCGATAAGAGCATCATTAGACAATGCCACTGAAATAAAGTCATTCATCTTTCCTGTAACAATGTCGTCATTAATTATAGCTTTATCTTGCCCACTTACCTCAAATGTTATCGATTTATTTGTATTTACATCAATGTTTCCATCAAAAATACTTTCCCCAAACATGTTAAGAATAACCTTTTCTTCTGTATCAATAACAAAACCATTGTTAAAACGAGCTTTATCTTGTAGTACAACGGTTGCTTTTCCTGGAAGGTTGAGCGTGGCATCCACTATAGAGCTATCTTTTGCCATAAAATGCAAATTTCCTGTAAAAATAAGATTTGCACCAAGGCCAATTCTACTTGTATCCTCCACAATAATTGAATCTGCACCATTTCCTGAAGAACCTAAATTTAGTATACTTTCCACCACAGAGCCATTATATATTTTTACAATATCTTGTCCTATACCCATAGATATTGTCCCGATATTACTCGCTATTGTTTTTGCTCCATCAAATTCCACACTAGAATTTCCATTTCCTGTTGATATCCTACCCATACGTACAATATTACCCTGCAACATAACACTATTCCTGCCTGTTCCTGTCATAGTTATATCTGCTATATTTCTATCCATGTTGAGGTCTTTAACTAATAATGAATAGACACCACCTTCCATAAGAATTGAAGAATTTGCACCTAAAAAAGATAGATTATTGCGTAATTCCATTGCAGAAGTGCCTGTACCAACATATATTCTATTACCAGCTCCTGTCATTGTCGATCTATCTAATACAATACTATTATTACCACTTCCTAAATTAACACTTCCATCTATAGTGCCTTGTGACATAAATAAGGTATCGTTTCCATTTCCTGTTGTTAAGTTTGTGTGCATCCAGCTACCATTCAAAATTCTAGCATGCACTCTTCCTGTTGTAATAGTTCCCTTTCCTCTATAATTACTCTTGTTATTAAGATTTATATTTAAAAGACCTAAATTACTCAGACTATCAGGTGTTGTTATTGTTGCATTTTCTGCTACATCTATTGTTAACGTTGAATTAGCTAATACGGATAATTCACGGCCTGCATAGTGGACATTTCTATCTAGCCTAAGAACATTATCACCAGATTCAAAACGTATGAGATTACTCACAATACCATTTTGAGCTTCCAAAAAATGAACTGTATCATTCCCTGATCCCATATATAATAATGGAATATTCCCTGCTCTAGATAATATAACACTGTCATTGCCATTTCCCATATAAATATTAGATGCAGAAATACTCCCACGAGCAGTAACATGCAATGTATCATCACCATCAGCAAATGATAAATCCGATACTACTTTCCAAATTCCAGCATCAATGTACATGTGGTCATTGCCATTACCTGTTGAAAACTCGCTGTGCAATTCTCCGCGAACAATTCGCACAGAATTATTGCCAGATCCCATATTAATCTTCTTTGCTTTAAATATCATGTCCTTTATATTTATACCGTCATTTCCACTTTCAAACTCCACATTACCGTGAATTTCTTGTGTTGAAACAGTACCAGAGCTTTCTACAGATAAATAATTATTCCCTCCATAAAAATTAATCTGCTCTAGATCTTCTAATCTCGCTCCTCCATAAATATGAACAGTATCGTTCCCCCTTTCACGCAAATAAATGGAATACCAATTGCCAAATCCAGTTACGTACGAACCAGGCACAAAAGAAACAGTGAGACGTCTTGGACTATATTCCAGATTACGTGCATCAATAATCCTTTTTTGACCACGACCTATCAATACATAACCAGAACCCCGAGAAGCGTCAAAAGTAATATCTCCCTGTACCATAGAAATAGGCTGTGTCATTTCCAAGGAAACATTTTGTGGTGTAATTAGGAGAGAATTATCTCTAAAGCGTGCACTATTATTAAACACTATATTCCCCATTTCAACATGCCCACCTAGTCTATTCCAACCTCGTGTTATACTAAGATGCCCTCCGTTTATCATTACAACATTAAGAATATCATACCTTCCGGCAAGAATTGTTTCATAAGTAACCATATCTAAACTAGCATCCCTATCAAAAGATAAATACGTGTGAATATCATATCGCAGTTGAGGAGCATTCCTTTTTTCTATTTCAGGAGAATTGAAAAAGCCAACACTACTCCCTTCGTTCATTCTAAAATTACTACCTTTCTTTTCATTGCTGTACAATATATTAGATGTAATTTCTCTTTTTTCTCTCTCTTCTACAGTTCTCTTATCATTCATATATTTCTTAGTAGGTAAGTAATGTTCTTTTCGTATCTTTTTCTCAAAATTTGCTATCTGGTTATTCCTATTTAATACTGTATTTTTCTCTTGTAACGCTATTCTTAACCCATTTTCATTATCTTCTAAATCGAACATTATTCTTGTATCTGTTGTAGGGGATATACTACTCTTATGCAGTGTTTCTAGCCGAGGAAATGAATATTTATTATCATTTAGTACAGTATTTGATAACTTTTTCTGCACTTCTTTTGTATGTAAAGCAAAAGCACGCATATAAAATGGGCCATGATACACTTGGTTATTACTATTACTATATAAAGGAGATATCTGGTATTCCCTAGCAAATAGAGGTAAATTCTTTAATATACTGTACGACATAGGTGTAGAAGAACGCACCGATTCTTCTGCAAAACAAGGGCTCACAAATAGGGCATTCCCCCAAAACATACTTGTGTATAATAAAGGGATTGTTGTTGCTCGATATATTGAAGAATATATCTTTGCTAACGCTATGAGTAAAGATTTTTTTCCCATGCCTCCCCCATATACAACAATACCCATCTTTAATCTACCTTCCTACTCTATCGGGATACTAAGAATAATACTTTACTATTTTCTTTCTCTATCAAGCACTTCTTCATTTTTATTATAAATATAAGTAACTTATATTTTTGCTTGCATTCCATTTTTCTTTTCAATATACTCTATCTTCTATAGAAAGAAGGCTATACTACTCATTCTTTTCCATATCTTTCATAAATTTTCTGCAAGGTGGCTGCTTTTTTACCACTTTGTCCAGTACCCATTTCTCTGTTTTTGGTCTTCTCTATAATATAGATTTTATTGTATTCTCTCGCACATATATGGAAAGTGTAATTGCTATTTTTATTAAACAATATTTATTGAAGAAAAAAGAAATTTTATGAAAAAGGGGATACCATGCAACACGGTTTTGAATTATTTGAGGAAAGAACTATTCCAGAACAAAAGAACACCCTTGCCAAAGTATGGGTTCATAAAAAAACAGGCGCCAGAGTTCTTTCTTGTTCAAATACAGATAGGAATAAAGTCTTTGGTGTTACGTTCAGAACACCAGTTTCTAATTCGACTGGTGTACCACATATTCTTGAACATTCTGTGTTGTGTGGTTCACAAAAATATCCAACAAAAGAACCTTTTGTGGAATTACTAAAAAGCTCTCTTCAAACATTTCTTAATGCGTTTACGTATCCCGATAAAACCTGTTATCCAGTCGCAAGCACAAATCTTCAAGATTTTTATAATCTTATGGATGTGTATCTTGATGCTGTATTTTATCCTCATATTACCGAAGATATTTTTAAACAAGAAGGCTGGCACATTGAAGCCTATGAAATGAATAAGGCTCTCTCTTTTAAAGGCGTTGTCTACAACGAAATGAAAGGAGTCTATTCTTCTGTCGATTCAATACTCGCTGAAAAATCGCAAAATAGTATTTTCCCAGATATCACATATGCTCTTGATTCTGGAGGAGAACCGTCTACAATACTCACATTATCCTATGAGCAATTCAAAAATTTCCATGCATCGTATTATCATCCAAGTAATGCTCGTTTTTTCTTTTGGGGCGATGATAATGAAGATACAAGATTAAGAAAATTATCTGAAGTACTAGATGCATTTGAAAAACAAGAAATACATTCAACTATTCTTTTACAAGAACATTTTGATACCCCTAAAAACCTTGAATTTGCCTACCAATCTGAATTAGAAGATAACGCTACTTTTGTAACTTTTAACTGGTTATTACCTGAAACAACTGATGTTGAAGTAAATTTTGCACTAGAAATCCTCGATTTTATTCTCCTTGGTATGCCAGGCTCTCCACTTCGAAAAGCTCTTATCGATTCCGAACTTGGAACAGACCTTACAGGTGGCGGTTTACATAACGATTTACGACAGATGTATTTTTCTATCGGATTAAAAGAAATACAAAAAGACGATGTTACTAAAATAGAACAATGCATTTTTGATTGCTTAAAAAAGCTTGTACAAGAAGGTATTGAACAAAAGTATATTGATGCAGCCTTCAATAATATTGAATTTTCTCTCAGAGAAAACAATACATCTCATTTTCCTGTTGGCCTTGCTGTCATGGTACGGTGTCTTACCACATGGCTTTATGATGCATCTCCTTTTCTTTTACTTGAGTTTGAACATATCCTCACTTCGCTTAAAACAAAAAAGAGTGATTATTACGTACATCTTCTTCAAAAATACTTTCTAGATAATTCTTCTAGAAGTACTGTTGTTCTTGTGCCAGACGCAACACTAGAAGAAAAGAAAGAAAAAGAAGAAGCTCTTTACATTGAATCTATTGAAAAAACCCTTTCTCGGGAAGAAAAAAAAGCATATATCGAAGAAACACAACGTTTTCTAGAAAAACAAGCACTTCCAGATTCCCCAGAAGCACTTGCCTCTATACCTGTACTTTCTCTTCAAGACATTAACAGAAAAGAAAAAGAAGATATATATATCACTGATTCTATCCATTTTAATCCACTAGATACTTCTGGTGTACTGTATGCTACGTTTTATCTTAGTCTTCATAGAATTCGTACAGAAGATCTTCCTTTGCTTTCCTTGTTTTCTCGAGCATTATTAGAAATGGGCACAACAACAAAGGAATATACAGATCTTGGAATAGAAATATCCTCCTCTCTTGGAGACCTTGATATTGATCCCTCTTTTTTTGTAGAATATACAAATTATACAGTTATCCCAACTCTTGCTATCGATTTAAAAACAACCTATTCTCACGTGGAAAAAGCTCAAGATCTCATTATTGATATTCTTTCCAACCCTCAATTTAATAATAAAGAGCGTTTTCTCAAAATTCTTTTAGAAGAAAAAGCTAGAGCAGAACAAAGCCTTATTCCCTCTGGACACAGCACTGTATTATCTAGATTATTTGCGCATTGCTCTTATCTTGGTCGCATTGAAGAATCCATTTCTGGAGTCACTAACCTTCAATTTCTAAGAAAGCTTATTAATGACGTTAGCACAAACTGGGATGCTGTCTTGTCTCAATTACAAGAAATACACTCTCGTATTGTTGTTCGAAATGACCTACTTATCAACACAACTGCAGAAGAAATTTTCTATATACAAACCAAAGATTTTGCTATGAATATAAAAAATGCACTCTCCCTTTCTTCTTATCCAATAGAAAACCTTTTTCCTGAAATGCTTCCCTACCATAATGAGGCATTCATTACCACTGCTCAGGTAAATTATATGGGAAAAGCAGCCAATTTATACGATTTGGGCTATACATATCACGGTTCTGTCATTCCAATATGCAAACATTTACGCATGAATTACCTTTGGGAAAAAGTTCGTGTACAAGGAGGAGCCTATGGAGTATTTATTATATGTAATCAAGCCACAGGCTTCTTTGCCGAGGTTTCTTACAGAGACCCAAATACAAAAGAGACTCTTGCCATTTTTGACAACACAACAACATATTTACAAAAGCTTTCTCTTTCTGAGAAAGAATTGGAACGTGCCATTATAGGAGCCATTGGTTCTGTTGATACATACCTTTTACCAGATGCCAAAGGAAAACAAGCTTTTATTAGATATCTTACAAAAGAAACTCTTGAAATGAGACAAACTATACGAGATCAAATTTTCTCCACAACAATAGCAGATTTTAAACGATTTGGAGAAATACTTTCTGTTGCAAAAGAAAAATCCATCGTTGTTGCTTTGGGTGGCACGGCATTAAAAAATATGGCACAAGAAAATAATTATACATGTACTTTTCTTGATAAAAAATAAGAGTTATTTTATGATTTTTGCTTTTCTAAAAATCTAATTGTCTCTAATAATGTTTTACTGTGTATTTTTGATCTTTCTTGTATTTTTATAATATTATTTCCTATACCCTCAACATAAGACATTCCATAGGAATATACAGGAGAACAATAATTCATCCCTGTAAAATATGCTGTTTGTTCTAAAGGTACTAGTAATTCTTCCATTGTAAAATGATTTTTCCCCTTACTATTGTATGCTTCCTCTTCTGCTCCTATAGTAATTGATAACAACATATTTTTACCTTCTAATTTATTTCCAGAAGACCCATATGCGAAATTATAGGAAAACACAAGGTCTAACCAATGTTTTAAAATAGCTGGAACAGAGTACCAGTATAAAGGAAAATGTATTACTATATTTTTTGCCTTCATTAATAAAACTTGTTCTACTTTAATATTGATATCAAATTTTTTATATAATGAGCCTAGATGACGTATTTCTAATGAATAGAGATCTTTTTTAATATCTTCTAATATAGTTGCACCCGCATGTGAATGAGATAAATCTGGATGACCATCTATAACAACTGTTTTACCCATACAAACTCCCTTAACTATAATATAAAGATATTTCTTTTATTATATATATCTTGTGAAAAAGTGATAGTATAAATTATTAAGAAAGCATTTACTGTAATGTAATCCAAAATATCTCATATTTATAATAAGGACTAATAGTACAAATATGCACTAGACAATAATAATTCTTTATCTTTTTCGTAGGAATAAAACGATATCTCTCTCTTCTATAAAAATACTGTTATCTCTTTCTTATATTATACAAGAATAAATATTATTTTTATAGTATCCCATAAAACCCTCTATTGTCCTTTTGCATTCAAAAAGAAACAATGAATACTTTTGAAAATAATATCCCGTCTCAATACACTGCAATTATATATATTCTCTCTTAATATAACAAATACCAAAACCCCATAATTTAGGGAAGAAAATATAATTTTATTAACAAAAGCCTTATCTTCTCAATATTTTTCTAAGACAGTATTTAAGAATTCTTTGTTTTTTATGCACACCTTTTTTACACGTCATAATAATGCGCATACATAATATACTCTTTATTCTACATAAGATAGTACAAAAAAATACAACAGAACAGTGTAAAATACTCTATTATAAAAGAATAGTACTATTCTCCATTCTAGCCACAATATCCCTATATTTTTACAAAAATGACTATGAGCTATAACGATGTATTTACATTGCTTTATAATACAACGTAGAAAGGAGGAAATTTATAAAACTTCCTCCTTTCTATACTTTATTTATAGTATTATTTATTAAGTTCTCGCTCTGCGGGAAATATTGGCATATATCTATAAGAAATACTTAAAATCATCATTACATATGGTATAGTCATTAAACATGTCGCCCACTCTACCCATGTTGGAGTATAATATTCCCATACAGCAGAAGGGAGTGCAGGAAAAGCCTGACCCTGAATAACTTGTACATAACGATTTATACACACAGCCAATACTATCCAAAAAGCTGCAGTATATAGGATCTTTGGATTCGCTCTCGTTTTTGGAATAAAAAGAAGTATTGCTGGAACAATAGCTGATAGCTCTATCCACAATAAATACTCCCCAAAAAACCACCCCGTGAACATTTTACTAAATTCCAAGCCATATGTTGGCAATAATCCAACAGACCACCATGTAATACTCGCTATTTTAAACACAGAATATATCGTAAATATAGTGCCCGTAATTTTTGCCATTAATACCTTTGTTTCCCAAGGAATCAATTTTCTTTTTGTTATTTTCTCCATTGCAGTGCCTACTAAAACAGTGAACATTGGGCCAACACCAGCAGCTGAAATAACAAAAAGAAAAAATGTCCAAGGCCATACAGATATTCCATCTCTATAAAAGAAAGGACGAGAAAACATTACTCCAGAAATTCCCCCAAGAGAACCCTGATGAAATGTAGATAAAAATGCACCCATACCTGCAAATATCGGCATTGCAATATGTAAATTATGAGCTATTGTACGCAATACCTTATTCTTATTTAATACTCTGTTTTCAAAAACAAATGGAATATACTCCACTATTAAAACGGTACAATAAATACTAATACAATAAACAACCTCTGTTAACATAGAATGTATATTGGCGTGCCAAAATACAAACCACGCTCTAATTGGTTGTCCAATTTCTAATACAAGAACAAGAAGGGCTCCAGTGTAACACGTAAAGCCCACAATAACAGCAAGATTTATTATTTTATCCAAGCCCCTTACTTTTAAAATATAATGTAAGAATCCTGTAAAAAACGCACCCGCTCCTAGAGCAATAACTGCAAGGTCATATGTTATCCACGCACCAAAGGCAAAATGATTATTCAATCCTGTATCAAGAAGGCCTCTAGATAGTACCAAATACGCAGCATACATTCCCCACAAAAAAATCACTCCAAGAATAGACATCCAAATAAGAAATTGCTTAAAAGAACAACGATCAACTCCCTCAGGAAAAAAATCCGCATCAAAAGGCCTATTCCCATTATCAATGTCATTGTATTGCGCAACTACTTGCTGAGTTGTATCCATTCTCTACTCCTTATTCATCAATTCAATATGATAATCTGCCATTTCACGAACCCATGCTTTCTTGGACATAAAATATAGTTGTGGCTTTGCACCAGCTTTTTCTAGTAAACGAAATGCATCCAGTGATTGTGAAAGTTTATAGACCTCATGCTCTTCATTATTCAAATCCCCAAACTTTAGCGCCCCAGATGGGCATGTTTCCACACAAGCTGGAACATATGCATCCTCTGCAAGGTTATTAGGGTCTTCACCATTTATACGCGCTTTTTCTCTTGCAGCTGTGTATCTATGGTGACAATATGTACATTTTTCAACAGTTCCACGCATACGAGTAGACGCATGCGGTGTTAATGTATTCTCCATACCTTCTGGCCATACTGGATCTTTCCAATTAAATGCTCTAGAACCATATGGACACCCTACCATGCAATACCTACACCCTATACAACGAGCTGCTATCTGGCTTACAAAACCACCATCTTGATATCCCTTCTCTGTTGCAACAACAGGACAAACAGGAACACAAGGAGGATTCTCACACTGCATACATGGCCTTGGCATATATACCTCATCATATTCTGGAAACGATTTTCCATTATCGATTTTATCCACCTTTATCCATGAAATTGCTCGATATTTCTTAGAAAAATCATCTTCTAAAGCAACATTGTTCTCTGCCTGACACGATACCATACAAGAACCACAACCGGTACATTTATCCACATCGATAACCATACCCCAGCGTACTGTTAATTCGCCTATCTCTGATGCCATCGCATTTTCTCCTTATACTTTTGTTATTATTACGGGATTACGGTTCCACGAAAATGTTGTCTCTTCCTCATTCTCTGGAATAAGAGAAAGAATTCGTAATACACTTTCACCCTTATTTTTCGTAAAATTGTCAAAAGCTGTATGTCCCAAACCAGCCAATAACGAAATACCATTTGTTACTATATTTTCTTGCACTATCACTCTCGCAATAATTGCATCATCTTTTACAGATATTTTTACCTTATCACCTTTTTTTAACAATAAATTTCTTGCCGTTTGAAGATTCATTGTCACATACATTTCCTCTTCTAAAAAATCCGTATATGGTATACGTTTCACATTAAATGGCGGTATTGATGTGGTACTCTTACCTATATACAACCCAAAGGACGGCAATAACATAATATCTGCATTTGAAAATACAGGTGTTTTTGGTTTTGTCGGCAATGCAGCAAGATACGATGATATAACAGATCCATCACATTTCGATATAACTGCAGTAGTTGTATCGCCAACAAACACCATACCATTTTTTATATCCTTGTATACAGCATTCACAGCGTCTGTGCGTTTCTCAATTACCGATTCTGCTGTCATACCAAGCGTGTTCACTCCAACCATATTTGCAATTTCCAATGCTATTTCTAAACCCGCACGAGTATTATAAATTGGGCTAATAACAGCATCGGACATAGCATAATACAAGGCATCTGCACCATATGGCATATACACATCATCTACAGATTCTAAGCCCATAGAAAGAGGTAAGACTAAATCACTTGCTGCAGCGGTCTCATCCATATATGTGTTTATTGCGACTTTAAAAGATATCTTATTCCACGCAGCTTCTGTACTTTTCACCGCAGGAAGGGCATAGAGAGGATTGGCATCATAACTTATAAATAGTGAACACGATTTTTTACCAGAAAGAATGTTGTGCATAAATGCAACAATATCATTTTTTATAGCACTCTCATACCTATCTTGTGGAGCAAATAGTGCAGGAGGCATCGGTGCGACAGAAATAGTTCGCGTGCCATTTTTTTCTGTTAACATAACAGTAAGTAATAATGTTAGTAGTGCTAGCGCCGTAGGTGTGCCAGAACCTATTGTAGAACCTGCAAGAAGCAATGGAGCCTTTGCCGATAATAAGACATCTATAAATTTCTTAAAGCTTTCTTCCGACATCCCCATAGAATGTAATAAACGCTGAGTATCATTACTATCTAGTACATTCTGTATACTCTCTCGCCCAGCAATATTTGGTAAACTATATCCATTTTTTGTCAAATATCCAAGTGTTGCAAGAAGTAACTCTACCTCTTTTCCCGGCTCTACAATAATTTTAACATCCGACTGAGTAAACGTATTGTTTGCATAAGAACCAACATAGACAATTTGTTTCGATTCTTCATTTTCCTTTGCATTTTTCATTAATACAGAAAAACGCACTGGCAATCCCCAAGAATCTGAAACATTCGCTCCTATTGCAACAATAACATCCGCATTCCCATAGTTATATGCTAATAGACCATTACCACCTAGTATATCCCATGCTCTCTGGGCTGGTTGCCTTTCTGTTGGCATAAAATAAACACGAGAAGATTTTTGTTTCCCCATTATTGCAAAGAATATGTCATTAACAACAGAGGTATCATCTCCAGATACGTATGCAACAGAAGATTGAGATTCTTGCATTTTAGAAGATAATAAAGCATATGCTTCTTCCCACGATATTTCCTCTAAAATACCCTTATCATTTTTTTTCATTGGTGCACGTATACGAGAGGAACTATAAAGCATTTGTACTTCTGCAGCAGCAAATGCAGAAATAGCACCTAAACTAAACGGATTCTCTTT
The DNA here is from genome assembly GCA_051650105.1 of Desulfovibrionaceae bacterium. Classification (GTDB taxonomy): domain Bacteria; phylum Desulfobacterota; class Desulfovibrionia; order Desulfovibrionales; family Desulfovibrionaceae; genus CAMWXW01. The sequence continues at coordinate 74,695 of JBOFIJ010000003.1, read as the reverse complement.
ATCTGTCGTCATATTAATAGGATTATTTTTAGCAAATGCCACTTTTGATCCTGACAGCGAAGGACAAAACTTACTTACTACTGTTTTATGAGTTACAGGACCTTTTGGAATACGAGGAGACCAACCATTTTGTGTCCATATAGTCACGTCATCAATGCCTTTCCAAATAACAGGCGTTGCTACTGTCCCAACTGCACCGCCTGCAAAGAATTTAAGAAACGACCGTCTATCTATTCCCATCATATTTTCCTTTATTTATGGCATGTAAAGCAAGAATTATTTGCATTCGTTTGACCATCTCTATGATTCTCATTTGCATGACAGCTTTCACAAGAATCCATTGTTTGAGAAAAATCTGTATACCCTGTTAATTTATTTACGCGTACATCTGGCAATGTCTCCATTGTCCAAACAGGAAGATGACACATACCACACAGTTGCTCCTGTTTAAAATCGTGACAGGTATTACATGTTTCTAAACTGTGAGCATCATGAGAAAAAGAGACGTTGTCTGGCTGTTTATTATAAACAATCCACTCTATTTCTTTTCCAGGCTCTATATATTCAGCAATCATACGTGCCTCTTCTGCAGAATCCCCCTGAGGAGTACTATGGCACGATGCACAAGCAGATGTTGGTGGAATACCAGAAAAACTTCCATTTTCACCTGTAAAGTGACATGAATTGCAACTTAATCCAATTTCTTCCACATGCTTTTTGTGATCAAAATTTATTGGTTGGCTTTTTTTGCTATATAAAAACTCTGGGAAAATAACCCATCCCGCAATCAAAGCAGCTAATATACCCGCTACAAAAGGCAATGAACCCTTCATAGTAGCTAATTTATTATTTATTTTATCCATCATGATGCCCCATACAATATTAAAGTGCACTACCTACACAGAAAACCAATTTATAAAATCCTACCATAGTCTTTCTCTATTTTCAAATACTTTTATTTTTTTTCAATACTTACACCACAATACTATTCGATATTTATTAGAAAAAAACAGGTACTGAAAATAAAAATCCCACCGATGTTCCAAAAAAATCTTGATAATAGCTTAAACCTATTGAATAACATTGATCAACATAGCTAAGTGCTGCTGATATCTCTGAAGATTTGTTGCGAACAATATCATAGCCATAACGAATTTTTGCCTGCATTGAAAAAACAACAGGCGTTTCTAATCCCACATAAATACTACTAATTTTATTATTTTGATCATAATGCTCTGCTTTTTTTTGATAATCGTAACCCACAGATAAAGAATAATCCTTTAACGTATAGAATACTGTAACATCTCCTCTAATAATTTCCCCCGTTTGTAAATCTAACCGAGAAACAACACGAAGAGATAATGCCGAATCATAAAAATACTCTATCTCTGATCCAAGAGGAGAAATATTATTTTTATACGGCGTATGCTTTAAAGATGGATAATATTCTTGCCATATTTGTACACGTAAAAATTCTAAATAGTCTGACGACAATTCCCTCTTAGGCACTTGTATGCCATCTTTCTCTTCTATAGCAATAACCACAGTCTCTTTCTTACGCACTAAAGAAGTTGTTATACCATAGCCCACTGCATTTATTACTCCCAATCTATCATCTACAGTAAAATTAGGAATACTATTTTGATTCACATATGGTCTATTTGTGTATGAAGCCCAAGGCTTTATCTTGTGCATTACACCTGTCCAACGAGAATCACCCACTTCCTCAAGGGGAGATATATGTGAAATACTGTATGCACGTGCCATGTGTGATTCTATCACTGTTGCGTATTCTGGAACAAATACATATATATCTTTTTCCTCCACACTATTAACTAATCCATTTTTTTCTGTAAAATACACTCGCTGATTTAAAATAGCAGAAGATGTTATTGAAAAATATTCTAATTGAAATGGCACATATATCTTAGGAGTAATATCGGCACGCAAACCGTTCGCACCTGAATCACGCACAAAATATGTACTCCCCAAAATACCTTCCACTTCTACCGGAAAATATTTTGCTTCTGGAATATCCCCTAAAACCCTTTGCCTGTGTAAAAATAACTGCGCAGAAGGAAGCTGATCCACTACCTTGCTATCGTTTATTTGTATTGCATTATCTTGTGCAAGAAGATTTTGTTCATATGTGGAGGAAAATGCCACACCAAATCTATCATATGATGAGGAAATAACAGCCTTGCTCTTACGATTCTGCCTAAGTGGATTGAAATCTCTACCAAATAATTCAAACGTTTGATCAAATGTCACGTCCGAACCAACCATACCACTTTTGTAATCACTTGCAAATACTAAATCTGAAGCATAATCTACATCCAATTGCAATCGCCATCGACTTTCTCCAAGTAGCGTATTATACATACCACGCAACCAATACCTATTATCATCTGCTTTATATCTATCCTGTGTAACAGGGCTTATATAATCTTCTATACTTACTTCATATATCCAATTTCCAGCAAGCCATAGTGTTGATTCCGGACTATATCGTGCTCTATACATACCACTTAACATAACACCATTTTGAGACATTATTCTACTAGACAGCAACATATCGCTCTTTTCATCTATTGCAAAGTAATAACCAATTTCAAACTCCACACCTTTGGAAGAACTTATAGCTAATTCTGGCAATAAAAAACCACTTTTTCTCTTTGTTGCAAAAGGAAATTCTATTCTGGGAATACGAAGAACTTCATATCCATATATATCTAAAACAAAATTATACAACGTTGCATAGCCTTCTATATCTATCTCTGCAACATATGCCAACACACTCCAAGCCTTTGTCTCTGTGTCACACACAGTAATAACTGTATTTTTAAAAAGATATTTATTATTTACTTTTCTTTCTAATACTTCACCTCGAACCTCTACATAAGGATTAGACATACGTACCAATGCTTCATACATATAACCATGTAAATTTTTCAAATTGATTTCTGCTTTTTGAGCATGTACTTTCATAGAATCTTCAAACGTAATTTCTGTATTTCCCTCTAAATAAACCCAATCTGTTTCTGTGTAATAACGGATGAAATCTGCACGAAGAACCAAATCACCATTTTGTATAGTTACATTGCCTTGTGCTTCCAAAATTGTAGAATCACGCTGTGAAGTCAGCGTATCTGCAGTAATTTTCCATTTACCAGATTGAATTGTGCTTATCTTACTATTTATCAAGGTATCTTTTAGAGAATGGGATCCACTCTCCATTTTTAAAGAATAGGATCCTTCTCCACTTGAAAAAGAAGTATTATTTCCATTTATACTTAAGGATGCCAGTGCCTTCTCTAGCACATATTCACTTACAGTTTCTCGCTCAAAATCAATTTGATTCTCTTGCCTTATCGCTGCGTACCCTTCAGAAAAAGATACCGTGCACACAATAAGAATAAGTATACTTATTATATATCTTCTTTGTTGTTCCACTAGTTAACCGCTATTATTTCAGTCTAATCTCTATTTTACCAATAAGTATACACTTTTATTTTGCAAATTTCTATATATTTATATATACTTTCGAGTCTAACTATATTTTTCCAGTATAGAGGTATATTATGTCTTATACCATATGCCATATTTCACTTAACGCTATCGCACATAACTTCCTAGCTACGGCACAACAAACAGATGCTCTTGTTGGCGCTGTTGTGAAAGCCGATGCCTATGGGCACGGTCTTATACAGTCTTCTCGTGTTTTGGAAGATGTAGGCTGCTCATTCTTTTTTGTGGGAAGTGTTCAAGAAGGTGCTACACTGCGATCCCAAGGAATTAAAAAGAATATTATCGCTCTTCTTGGAATACACTCCGAAAAAGAAAAAGAACTCTGCATAGAATACAATATTATCCCAATATGTTGTCATAAAGACGACCTCCTTCTCCTTACATCTTTTCCACTACCTATTGCTATAAAATACGATACTGGCATGGGCAGACTTGGTTTTTCTACAGATACTCTTCAAGAAACCATGCTCTTTGCAAAAAAGAAATCTCTTCGTATAGAATATCTCATTTCACATCTTTCCTTTGCTGAGGACACTCTTTATACTAAAAAGCAATTACAAGAATTTCTCTATGCAAAAGAAATTATTACAACATACTACCCTAATATACTTTTTTCATTGAGTAACTCCACTGCTACAAGAAAATATCGCGATTGTCACTTTGATATAGTACGATGTGGCCTTATCCTTTATGGATATTCGGAATACAATAACAACATAACCCTAGAACCCGCCATGCAAGTACAAACACGTATATTACAGTATAAAACGGTTAAGAAAGGTTCTTATTTAAGTTACAATAATACGTTTATTGCTCCTCACGATATGAATATTGCCATTATCGCAGCAGGATACGCCGATGCCTATAAAAGGCTTATATCAAAAGGAATGGTTCTTATTAATGGACACTTTGCCCCCATTCTTGGTAGCATTTGTATGCAAAGTACATTGGTAGACATTACACACATAGAAAATGTTACCAAAAATACACTTGTTTTTCTTATGCACCCTTCATTAGGTCTTGATGCAACTGCTCTTGCAAAAATGTGGGACACCATACCATATGAAGTTCTTTGTCTCCTTGGAAAAAATACACGAGTCTTTCACTCATAGAGCATTACAACACTGCTAAATATAATAAAGGCATTGTATTTATTTTTGTAGTACTACTAAAAACGACTGTTACATAGAAAATAAGAGAATATTTTATTATACAACACTCTCTCTACCTGTTATAACAAATACATCAATTTTCATATATATTCTTCTACACAATAACTATAGGTAGAAATAGTATATATTCTCCTCTTTCTTATATACAATAAATCTACTTATATTAATATAAATACAGCCTTATGATTGATCTGCTATTATTTCTGCTTCTTCCACTATCTCTCCTATGGCTTTTACCAATAATTCCTTTTTATCTATGCTCTCAAACATTTGATATGGCATCTCTTCTTGAATAATACGTATAAGACCACTTCCTAACATACCAATAACACTTCCATATCGTGTTTGTAAAAAGGGAAAAGCCTCTTCCACTGTATTTTTATTTATAACTGGACTATCTTTTACAGCTAATATTCCCCGTAATATATCCACTGCCGTCGGCATACAAAATACATTTTCCATTTTTCCACTCCTATACAGCCTATACCGAATGACGCTTAGTAGCGCTTGCAACCAATTCTGCCGCTTTACCATAAATATGTGATATTTGTTGTAAAGAACTCACTTTTGTAAGAGCAGAAAATAGTTGTCCTTTTTCTGGAATACTACAAGAACTAAGAGAACTCATTGCAACACTAAATATGGAATGTAATTGACTACATATTGCTGGAAATTCATTTGTCATCTTCTCAGTACCATATTTATTCTCTAATGCTGTTAAAAATTCTCCCTGATTATCATAAGATAACATCGTATTAATATCTTCTCTTAATGAAGTTCCTGTTACAAAAGCTGTTCTATCTATACCGCGTAAGAGATTTGATGTCGCTAAAGAAATTTTTGCTGTCAAAGAGGAATCTAATAACTCTTCTATTTTATTCTCTAGTGCTTCTTTAATACCATCTGAAGAAATACCCTCTTTAACCACTTCCAAGAGACTAACTTGTTCTGCAATATCAAAGTCTGAACCAAGAAGAAATTCCTGCACTAAGTCATCCATCTGTTTTGCACCACCCCCCGTATTCGTAAACTCTTCTTCTCCATTAGACAACGCTTCCTTTAGCTCTGCCAGTACAGAATCAGCAGCTTCTTGTTTATTTTTAGACATAGATTTAAGAATATTTTTAGCATCTTTATCTTTACTTCTTTTACTTGTACGCAAACGACCAGCCCCACCAGAACGCGCAACATCACTCGCATCTTGCTTACTAAATGAGGCAGACGAACTTACCTGTTGACTTTGTGCTCCAGATAAAATTTTACCTTTTTTCTGAGCCTCCCCAGCATCATTTGTAGAATCTGCTTGTGAACTTTGTGCCACATCTTGTGTTTGTGTTCGTATTCCAACCGTGTTAGTATTTATAGGATTCATATTGTTATCTTTCCATATATTTTAGTACGAATGTTTTGCGCGATCTAAATCCTGTACCCATCTAATAACTTCTGCCACAGGCTCTATAAATTCTGAGGGAATATATTGGTTTACTTTTCCCTCCACAAAAAGACCTCTTGCTAGTGGAACATTTTGCATTATTGGAACACCATATTCCTCTGCAATCTGTTTCATACGCAGTGCAACAAAATCTTCTCCTATTGAAAGCACTATTGGAAGATCTGTTTTCCCTTGCTTATAGTATAATGCTATAGCTAAATGTGTTGGATTCGTTATAAGAACATTAGATTTTTTTACTTTTTCTGTCGCATCAGACATCGCCATCTCTTGATGTATTTGTTTTCTTTGACCCTTTATTTCTGGACTCCCTTCACTTTCTTTAAATTCTCGTTTTATTTCATCTAAAGACATCATAAGCTCTTTTGTATGCATACTCTTTTGTACTATAAAATCCAATACCGCTATTACCGAAAATGCACCTATTGTGAAAAGAACTAAAGGAAAAAGCATCTCTCCGAGAATATATAAAACACCCTCTCTCCCAAGTAAAGGAGCCTCCAATAGCAAAGGAATATTATTTACTGTTACTAAATATAATAGTGTACCTAGTACTGCTACCTTCACAAATGTTTTTACAAGGTCTACTAATCCTTTCTTTGAAAATACCTTTTTAAAATATTGTTTTGGATTTATTTTATCGAAACTTGGAGTGACACTTTCTAAAGAAAACAATAATCCTATTTGTGCAAATACTGCAGCCATCACCGCAACCATTACAGATAACAAGATGGGCAAGATAATCATTATCATTTTTTCCATTGCTGTATACAACATCATATTTAGTCCATCTAAAAACGGCAACGTTATCGATTCTATACTGATGCTAAATAACTCTTGAAGAGAATGACGTATATAATCCCACAAAAAATATATTGAAGCAAAGGCAGCTGTTATACTCGCTGTTGCTGTTACATCCTGGCTTATAGCTACTTGGCCTTTTTCTCTAGCATCACGTAATTTTTTCTCTGTTGGCTGTTCTGTTTTTTCTCCACCTGAATCATCGGCCATACAAAGTACCTTCTTGCATTATTACTACATACCCTAATTGTAAAGCAATTTTTTTGCCAAGGAAAAGAATAGTCCTCTTAACAAAAAATGGCCATATTCTAATACAATAAAACAGTAATACAACAGTATTCTTATTACTGCTTATAAATAACACCAAATATTATTACATAAAAATATTACACAAAAAACATGCCCTGCAACAACAGACACGTTCCATTACTAGAAAAACAAACAGACTGACACACCCCTGTACTAAAAAATATAACACCTATTATTTATACCAGAAAATAAAACACCACCACAGAATACTAATAATAAGAGTGCTACTTCACTTTTTATTGGTGGAGTCAATACATACGCGTTTACCTGTTGCACAAATTGATTCATTGAGCCTAAAAATCAATCCGTTCTTAATATTCACTATAAGGAAATTCCTTTACCAAACACACCACGTATTTCTTCAATAAATACGGGAGTATTCGCTACCGATGAATAAATAAGAGAAAAGAGAACACCTCCATACAATACCAATAGCAAGAGTGCTACTGCACTTTTTACTGGTGGCGCCAATACATACACGTTTAGCTGTTGCGCAAATTGATTCATTAAACCTAAAGACCAATCTGCCAGAAACGTAGCTATTACTACCGGTGAAGCTAATAAAAGAACCATCTCCACCGTTATTGCCAATCTGGATATAAAAAGCCCCAATAATTCTTTATTTGAGAAATCTGGAAAAAATGTGTGCGGTGGCCAAAATATATAACTCTCAAAAACAAAACCAAGATAGCTCACTAATGCTCCTGATACCATTATTAATACTATAACAGTTTGAATTATTCCTGTACCTAATGGTGTCGTTTGTTCGTCTGTAAAAAGATCTGTATTATTCTCCTGACCTGTTCCTCTTTGGCCATCGATAAAACCGCCTATCCCATCGGCTACCCATATTATCGGAGCAAATAAATATGCTATCATATATCCTATTATAATTTCCTTTAACGTTAATATTGCAAAAGAAACGCTGAATGATGTTGCAACTGTTGTTATTTGTGCACTAACTGTCGGATAAATAAATAGAGATAATCCCATAACAAATACCGTTCTTGTTATCCATAACCCCGTTAATGCTTGACCACTTGTTACTGGGAAGAAATTAACAAATGCACCAATTCTTGCCATACATAGCATAAAAATAAAAAATTCTTGTATGATAAAATCAAGTAAAGTTAAATAATTACTTGTGTCTAAATCCATAATATTACCTTGTCAAAATACTCTTCATCCACCTATTTCTAGCAAATTCTGAACCATTTTTCATATATTTTTTCTTCTTTCTTAACAACGCTGAGAAGAATATTATAAGTTATCGACAACTATACTTACAAAAATTTATACTCAAAGACTTGCAAGATTTCCAAAGACAAGATACAATGCCACCAAGGATGATGCTTCTTTTACACCATGCTTTTCTGAGCTTATACGTCCTTATTTTTTGTAATAGGTTAACAATAGTACATGAAAGAAGAATTATATACTCATATTGATTTGTCTAAATTACTTGGCGTTTCTGTAACAACTATTAAAAGTTATAGAAGAAAATTCCCCAACTGTATTCCAATATCTAGCACTGGAAAACCTATACATTTTACAAAAGATTCTCTCGCTGTTTGTAAAAAAATTAAGGAATATTTCGAAGATGGTATGGCTGTTCCAGAAATACATCATAGACTAGCAAAAGAATTCTCTTGGGTCTCTGCTAGAGAGAAAAAAACGAAAAATGCGAATCAGAAAAATAATTCTGATCTTCATCTCGCTTTGAACTCTATTGCACAGGGGGTTATGTCTTTACTACAACAACAAAAAGATATTGCACGGCGGCTTGGCAAGTTAGAAAGCTCTCTATTTCAAGAAACAAATCTTCTTCCCTCTTCGTCTGTTAAAATGTTTGAAATACCAGATGAAATCCTCTCTATTCCTATTGTTATTCAAGCTCAAGATAACACTCTTGTTAGTATTACCGGAACCAATCTACCTCACTTTGTTTTAGAAGACTTTATCGCTTTGTTAACACACCGTTTTAAGCATCCTCATCATTACACTGCTCAAACACTAAAAAATGGAAATACTATACAAATACTTTTCTCTCAGCCATCAGGCGGACAAGAAAGAAAAGATTTTATTATTTCTTTAACACCTCTTAGCACTGAGAAAAGAGAATTTCTTCTTTTACAAAAATTTTCTATTAATGCTATTAAGACCTCGCTTGAAGATTTTGCAGATTTCATTCACTCTTTATAAGAGCTCCTATTCTTCTTTAGTATAAAAAGACCACGAACCTTATTGTAGTCGCTCTTTCATACTATAACAATTACTGTTCACCCCACAAAACACGGCCTTCTATACAATAAGCAATAAAAGAAAACTATTCTCACAGTTTTCACAATAACTGTATATATTTATACCACATAAAGACTTCCTAAGTGATAATAAAAAAACGTCTTCCTACTTTCCAATAGCAATGCAGATAGTTCTTTTTAATAAAGAAAATATAACAATACCGCATGTTATGTTGTACTCCCCCATTACAACATTGTTATTATTGCTGGCTATTTGCACTTAATAGAATACTCTGATAATCAACTTCATGTAAATCTGTAACATCTTCCGCAGAAGCTGTATTGCTAGAGACTGTTAATGTAGCTTCCTTGCCCTCATAAACAGGGTTCACAACCTGCATACCCACTCTTTCTTGTAAATTTATTACTATTGGAGCCAATAAAAATATATTACTAGATTCTGGATACCCTTCTGGAACAGTAAGAATAGTTAATAATGTTACTTCACTTTCATCATTTACTTTCAAGATATCCTTATCTGTTTTACTAAGTGTTAATTCATATTCTTCCATAAATAATAAAGGATTTGTTAATAAAAAACTTGTTTTTTTATCTGCTATTGATTGTAACAATAGGAATGGTACGTCTTTGCCTATATATAATAAGGCACAATCTCCTATTTTTGGAAGCCCTATTAATCCTTCTGGAAAAGAAATGCACTCTTCTTTTTTTATTGTACAATTACCAAAACGACTCTGAACTTCTATTATATCTTTATTTGTTTCCATACTATTTTCCTTCTCTTATATTTTATAGATAATGAATCATATTCATTTTTTGAATTGTGGAGTAGAGTGCAATATTTATTTTGTATTGAATCTCCAAGTTACTTTTATCCTCTAACAATACTGTCGCATCCACATCCTGTACATTACTTAAACTATCCTTAGCCACATTACTTGAACTTTCTACAAGTTTTTGTGCCGTTGATAAACGATTTAAATCCCCACCTATCTTTGCTTGATAATCGATAATATGATCATTTGATGATTTAATGGACGAAAGAAGAGCAGATATTTCTTTTTTGTCATGACTCTCAACAGCGCCAATTAATTTCCCTACTACTTCCAACATATTCTGGGTATCTGGCGGGGTTTTGCCACTGGGTACCTTACCGCCAAAAATACTGAGACCATTACCATTTACAGTAATTGTATGACCACTCATAATTTCAATATCAAAATTGCCAGTTCCAGCAGTATATTCCAAAGAGGGTCGGATCCTTAATGTATCATTCTCTGCCAAAATTGTGCCCACTGGAAAAGATATCTTCTGACCACTTCCCAAATCAAGTTCTGTTTGGTCCGCAGCCATTGATACACTTTGCCATGTTACACCGCCATCCGAAGAATATTCAAATGTCAGTGCATCTGTACCCACTTCTCCACCGCTTCCAACTGGAACACGTGTCGTAATTGTTTTATCTGTATCTCCAGAAAAAGAAATAGATTCTCCAACTGGTACGCTTATAGTACTGTCTACAGCTGTTCCCATCACATATGGTGGCGTGTGAAAATCTTTCCCAGAATATAAGTAATTACCATTAAATTGATTACTACTTATATCCGACAGATTCTTATACAAAGACCGCAGTTCATATGCTATTGCATTTAATTCATCACCGCCCAAAGTACCATTTGCTGCTTCTTCAGCCAATGTATAAATCTTTCCTGTTATCTCTAATGTATTTTTTAACGTCACATCCTGTCTATCTAACCACGATTTTGCGACAATATTATTCTCCAGATATCTAGAATTATCTAATAATTGTTTATCGTACATTCTTGCCAGTGCATATGCTATTGGGTTATCTGATGGTCTATTTACCTTCACACCTGAATTTCCCTGCTCTAACACTTCCAAAAGCTTATTCCCTGCTCTATTCACGCCCTGAGAACGTATCTGTGACATCATTGCATTTGTTATTCGCATATATACCTCCTCCTTACGCCTTTTAAAACACAGATAACAAGCTATCCATCATTTCTTGTGCTGCTCTCATTATTCTTGTTCCTGCTACATATAAGTTTTGATACTCTTGGGATAGCATTAATTCTTCATCTGTATTTACTCCATATTCAGATTGTCCTTTTGCATACCAGTATCCAGCTTGTGCATTGTAAAAAATACTTTGTGCCTTTGCATTCGCCTTATCTGAACCAATACCACTTGTTATAGCGTTATAATACCCAGAAAGAGTACTTTGCTCATTTACCCCCAATTTATTCTCTATCGATACATTTTTACTACTAAGTTCTGCAATGGCTAGTGCAATATCATTTGAACCCACGTTTATTGTGCCATCTGCATTTACACTTCCTGTATGAATAGATGTAGAAGAATTTGCAATACCCAATGTAATCTCGATATCTGTTGCATTTGTCCCTTCAAAAAATGAATTCATACCCAATGCACCCAATAGGCCCGTTGAGTCTTTCCCAAACGCTATTGTCTTGGCACCAGTTGGCTCTACAACAAGTGCTCCGTCTACAATTTTGGCAGAACCTGGCATCGCAGCATTGATATTTGCAACGACATCCTCCAAACTATCTGTTGCTGGATCAAAAGCAATAGCATGAGACGCTATTGCTGTGCCTGTGGCATCATATTCATGTATTGTGAATTGTCCAGACTGTATTTTATTATACCACGGATTACCTGAATTATATTCTCCTAAAGGAAGTCTACTCTCCTTTATACTCACTGTCCCTTCGAATAATGAACTCGGTGCACTTGCTCCTTGGCTATATAATGTATTTACTTCCCAAATTATCGATTTACTTAAATCGTGTAATTGGTCTTTATATTTACTTACGTTGTTATCTCGATAAAAAAATAACCCTGCCAAAGAACCGCCCGTTACACGAGATGTGGTATCGCTACCATTTCCAAAACCCTGAGGCGTTACATTTATCTTACCAAGAGTTGCACTTTCCCAATATAAAGCCTGTTTTGGAACTATACTAAATGAATCTCCTGCACTTAACGCCCCCTTAGCGCTATCAAAAGAAATTGCTAAATCGCCCACTTTTGTAGGTTTATCTTCCGTACTTGTTACAAAAGCCTGTGTTCCTGTTTCTGGATTTGTGAGCCATGTTTTACCACCATCTATTGAAGCCCTGAAATTTGCGGTCCCAACGTCTCCTCCTGGAGGAAGAATTTCTATAGTATATTCGTAATTTGATGCCCCTGAATAATGAATACCACCCGTATATAGAGAATCCGCTAGTAATTGATTTGATACATGGCCCTGTTCAAAAGACAGAGAAAATGCATCTGAACCATTCACTAACGTATGACCAGATTTCGTTGCTATTGTGAACATATCTGCATTACTATTTGTTATATCAATATCTATATATTGCGACAGTTCCCTTGTTAACGCATCTCTTCTATCTAAAAGAGTGAAGTTTTCAGCACCACTATCGCCCTTTATTGTTTCATTTATTGCAGCTATTTCTTTTACTATTCCATTTATAGCATCCACTTGTGATGATATTTGTGCATTAACTTCCTGTTTACTTTTTTCTAAAGATTGATCCGCATTTTGTAACATCTGTACCAATGTTTTTGCCACACCGAGTAATTCTGTTTTATTCCCAGTATTTGTGGGGTCTGCAGCAAGAGCACTCCAACTTGAGAAGAATTTACTTAACGTCTTACCTATTCCTTCTTTATCTCCACTTTCGTTAAATAGTTCCTGAACATTTTGTAATAGATCATCTTGTGTCGTCCACCTATTTTCATCCGAAGCCTCTCTTATGAAACTTCTTTCTGTATATTGATTATAGGCCCGCGTAAACTTGGCATCCACACCATATTGAGTTGAGGTAAATAATGTATTTATTTTGTGGTAATTGGGATCTAATGAACCATCTATATTCTTAGATACTGCGTATTGTCCTTTGGTTGTTTCTGTGAGAATACTTTTACCTATTTGAAAAATACTTGATATAGACATTATGATCTTCCTTCTAAAAAGTTCCCCTGAACTGTTTTCTTCTTCAATTCTCCAGATGAGATATATCCAATGTTTTCACGCACAGACATTTGTTCTTGTATAAATTCAACGTCCTTGTGACTTTGAGATACCATACCCTGAGCTATAAAAATATTCATACTAGCCATTTCTTTAATAGCACTTTCTATCGTTCTCACCTTTTCTACTAATTCCATAACACTCTCTTTATTCTCTTCTGAAAAACTTTCTATATATGTTAGAACGCTTCCATTTGTGTATTGTTTTAGCGATATACGTTCTTTATCTATTTGCTCTACTAATTCTTTTATTGCAAAACTTGTTTGTACCAACATATCTGGTTTTGCTGATTGTAAAATAGCCCTTTCTTCTTCAAGAAGATTTGACAATAAAATGAAAGCATGATACTGTCTTTCCAAAGATTCTATTACGTAATTCATAGATTCCTACCTTCCTCTGTTTTTATGAAATATTCTTTCATATCATGTAAAATGAGCAAGGACTATGCCAGCATATTTTTCCCTTCTTAGCCAAAATATTTTTGCATACTATTCGTTATATTCTGCATTCTCTTCTCGAATGTATGCTCTTCTAACACTCTCTTACGACCAGCCATGCTTATTATATTTCTTTCACGAGGATGAGCGAGATAATAACCCATTAATTCTTTCATCTCTTCTATACATGAATAGGCTATTATTTCCTTACCCACTTCAAACAGATCATATAACTCCTTTTGATCATCTGTAAGAACAAAAGAACCACATGCTGGTATATCAAATACTCTTTGGTTTACTGATTCTTTCATCTGCACAGATGTTATATTCAAATTCACTGCTATATGAGGATATAATAAAGGTAATTCACTCATATATACTACCGGCGGTAATACTGTATTTAACGATTTCCCAAGGAGATCTTTCCAATATACATCGCCAGCTATTGTCACTTTATATTCTGAAAGTGCCTTCATATAGTGAGTGCGCTTATATGTATTCGCATAGAAGAAAACAAGCAGTGCATATTCTTTTTTTTGTTTTAATGAGAGATTCCTATACTCTGGAATATTTTTTTCTTCCAAAAAATCTTTTATATTATTGGGTACTTTTATAAAAATACTCTGTGCCAACTCTTCAAGATATGTATATAGTCTATATGGTAGCAGTGTTCTTGCTAAAAGATGTTCAAATTGTGTTACACCCGTTGCTCCTACAAAAAGAAAATCACTTTTATACTGTTGTAAATGTTTTCCCAATGCTTTTTTTTTCGGAGAAAATATTGTAGGATCTGTCGCTAGAGGAAGATACTCTACATGTGTATAGCCCTTTGACCGTATTCTTTCTATAGTAGATTTTTCCCACGTAAAAATATGGAAATATTCCATCCCCTTTATTTCCTCGTATCCAAGAATAATATCTGGACTATCTACAAACCACGAAGCCACAGGAATATGTGTTGCCTCTATTACTTCTTGTGCTAATACATTATTTTCAAAACCCCAATGATTTATAGTTAAAATATAGTCTGGCTTACACTTTATACAGTATTGTATAATTCTAGATGCCTGTTCTTCTAAAGATATACCACTTATCATATGTAAAGAAATACATTCTACTCCTATTCTTTTACATGCATTCTCTATATGGGCACGTAAACAGTAATACTCTGGAATAAATAGTATTCTACACGGTCTATTTTTAATAAATCGTGGACTATCTTGTATCTGCTTCCAAACATTATTGAATATATTTTTTTGAAAATCTGTAAAAATTTTCTGATAATATTCTTTATTATTTTTCTTATGTAGTGGCGGAATAAAAGGAATAAGCCCCACTCCTTTATGGCTCACCTGCCACGATAGTATTTTTTCATACAATTTTGTGAAATCTATTTCTCTATATACTGTTATTTCGGGATAGCCCTTACTAAATTCTAAATATTCTGCCAAACCTTCTCTATCTACAACAACACACTTTATACCATGTTTTATACAGTATTCTATACTGTAACCACTGCCAACACCCAACAATAATATTGCCGATTCTCTCTCTTCTGGCATTGTTTCGTGTACAGCCTGTATAAGTCGTTTTTCTCTCTCTTTACCACCACAAGAAGATAATAATGTTCGTTCTCCTAAATGTGTTATTGCTATCTCTTCTTCTCCCCCATCTAAAATACTGCGTTCTATTATATACTTATCTTCTTCACCCATACAACATTACACTCCATAGATTTCTTGCATTTTTTGAACTATTTCTCGTAACCTATGCCTATAATCATGCTCTTTTATAATTCTTTCCCTTCCTTTAGCCACTATTTTTCTGCGTTCGCTCTCGTTCTTGTGATAATACAATAGGTATTCTTGCAATTCCTCTTTATTTTTATAACAAATAATTTCTTTTCCAATATCAAATACATTTTCAATCTGTTCTGTATACTCTGTAAGAACAAAAGTCCCTGTTGCAGGAACATCAAACACTCTCTGGTTAACGGCATTTTTCATCTGTGTGCACACGCTATTTAATAGTATTTCCATTTGTCTATAAAAATATTGTGCATGGGCATAGGATATTCCTTCCATTAAACGTATATTCTTATTCCCCTTTATACTATTCCACCCGGTATCACCCGATACCGTTATAGGAAGAATGCTCGCTGCCATAATGTTCTCTTCGCGCTTTTTATACGTAGCCAAATATATAATATATTGTTCATATTCTCGCATTACATACTTATCCAGTTTCTTATACATATTATAGCACTGTGGATATTCTCTTTTCAGCAAAGTACAAGGAATATAATCTGCACTTTCTTTGTAACGTAAAGAAATCTCTTGTGCTTTTTCCCGTAGAATAGAAGGGTATAAATACTGTGCATGTCTTGTAATATGTGCTTGGTGAGATGAACCCAAAAAACCCACAATATTGTTATGTATTGTGCTATTTCTAGGGTTCTTACCCGGTGTAAAACGCTCTGTATCTGTCCCAAGAGGTAAATAATATACATTTTCAAATAAACAAGATTTTATATATTTCACAGTATCTGCATCATATGTAAAAACACTAGTATATTTTCTTGTGCGTTCTGGTTGCTTCTCTATATCAAGATATGGATTATCCATAAAATAGGAGGCCACTGGTATAGATAATGACTCAATTATCTCAGAAAATATCGCATTTCTATCAAAACATGTATGATTTGTTGTTAAAATAAAATTTGGACGTCCTAAACTATATTCTTGTGATAATATTTTCTTATATTCCCCAGCAGTTAATACGTTTGGAAGAATAACAGAGCTATGCTCAATACCTTCTTTTTTTGCTGCTTTTATAAATTCATTTCTAATAAAACAAGCAGAACCAAGAAAAAGTATTCTTACATTCTTCCAAGTACTTTTACTAATAGCATTATTTTGTACGCTAAAATTATCAATATATTTTTTTATACCTCTGTACGTTTCTTTATACCTTCTTGCATAAAATGGATGCATTACAGAAAATATGGAATACACACCCTTTTCTTTCATAATATTTTCTATACATTGTTTAACAACATCTTCCTGCATACTTTCTACATAATGTATATTGTTTTGCTGTATACCTATTTCTTGCACAAGGCCTGTATCATCCACAACGATGCACAGCGTCTCTGTATCATTACTATATTGTTTTATAGCCTCACAAGAGCCCATTCCTAAGAAAACGGCTATACTTTTATTAGCCCTTTGCCCTGCTATTCCTTTTGCATATTCATATAGATTATACTCCCTTCTTTTACCATTATTTTCAAGAAGAGGAAAAAGAACACCATCTATTTCATAAAAAATCTCACTGATTTCCCCATTATTATCGTACTCGACTTTATGATTCACACATTTCTCCTTTTTGTGAACTCCTTATCCATGCAAAATATATTCTTATAAACAAAGTGACAATATAATTACATTTACCTTAGTAAATTGTAAAAAATACACTGTCTTTAATATTCTTTGCTTACTTATTCCAACACTCCCTTTGTGTAGCATTTCCCACGATATTACCTATATATATTTTATTACTGTTTTCATTTATTTATTTTTATGATATATGTGGTTGCCTATACTTTAAAAAATGGAGTTCTTATGAATAAAGAAACTATTGATATAATAAAACAAACCGTTCCCGCTTTAAGAGAACATGGTACAGCAATTACAAAAGTATTTTATAAAAATATGCTCTCAGAACACCCTAATTTAAAGAATATCTTCAATATGGAAAAACAAGAAAATGGCATTCAACCTGAAAGTCTTGCTCTTACACTTCTTGCTGCCGCAGAAAATATAGAAAACCTTGAAAACCTCATGCCTGCAGTTAAAAATATTGCACGAAAACATGTTAGTTTACATGTTACAAAAGAACAATATGATATTGTTGGAGCACATTTACTACGAGCAATAAAAGAAACTCTTGGAAGTGCCGCTACCGACGATATTATTAATGCATGGGCAACAGCATATGGCGTTATTGCTACAATATTTATTAATCTAGAAGAAGACATGTATAAAGAAATGGAAAAAAATGGTGGATGGAGAGGATTTAAATCCGCAAAAGTACTCACTGTAAAAGAAGATGGTGCTAATAAAATTATTACTTTAGAAGTCCCTGCTGGACATTCCATTCCTGCATCAAAAGAATATCTCTCTATTATATACCCTTTTGCTAATGCAGCATTTAAACAACCAAGACAATATACTATTTCAAAAGAAGCTTCTTCTTTTACCTTCATCCTTTCAAAACAAGATGAAGAATCTAAGAAAATATTCTCTTCTATCTCTACTGGAGATACCATTGAAGTTAGCTATCCTGTATAAATACTAGCTATAATAATACTTCTTTTTATATATCGTCCTGTATATTATATAATTTGCAGGACGATCTTCCCTAAATCGATATACCATCTCTGTTTGTCGCATTTATTCTATATACAGCACATCCAATAAAGAACTCTTTTCGCAATCTACATACCTTATACTGGCAACCACAGTGGGCAAGACAATAACCTTTTTTAAATTTCAAGAAGCAATGCCTCTTCCTTATTGTCTTCTCTTTCTCATCATGTTATTGCTCAGTACTATGCTATTGTAGTATATTGCCACAATGTTATAAAAATTTTCTTTTTATAATATACTACGTAAATAATTTTTTATTTTGATAGTTTCTACGACAAAAGAATAAGAAATAAAAAGACTAATAACCACTGAAACACATAACATTCTCAGTAGTTAAGAAGAAAAGTTACTATAGCCATTAAAATAATATTTACCCTTATAAAAATGAGAATAGGCACCATAGAAAGAAACATTATATAGGGTTGAATCACTAAATATTAGATACTAGTACTCACTATACTACCTTACTCTTATGGTGGAGCTAGGCGGGATTGAACCGCCGGCCGCTTGCATGCCATGCAAGCGCTCTCCCAGCTGAGCTATAGCCCCTTCATCACCAGAATACTGAGACTATCTAACTTTTCTATACTTGTCAAGTTTTCTCTGCCCTTTATAGTTTTCAAAAATATTTCTATTGCTTTTACATAAAAAATCATCTTGATATGTACGACAACGTTCTACTTATACAATTCTTATTATATAAAGTAACATCAATAAGACATTATATTAGAATATATAATACCTTTATCTTCTTCTATTCTTCTATAAAAGCAATAACGTAACCGCGTATAATCCTTGCTGGTACACCACACTACTTATAATAACAATTCTCTTTTTACAATAAGTAAATATATATATGAAATAATTTGATACACATTCAAAAAAGTAAAATAGTTACCCAAAAAACACTATTGTATATTCTTTTTCTACCATCTCCTTTCCATTGTTAACAACAATACATCTACCTAATAAGAAATAGTATTGAGATTATTTTTATATTTTTTTCTCCTATACAATTTATATCCTCACTATATTACAATAAATAACATTCTTCTCAACAATTGCACACTATACCAAAATTCATTCACTAATAATACTGGTACTTAGAAGAATTCTATTTCAAATAGCAAAAGGGTTTTATATAAAATCACAATGTATAGATCATTTATATCCATTCTCTTAAAATAAACAGTATCATATTCTCCACAATAAAAAAATATTTTACTGTATATGTGCAGCGCACTACATTATCTATATAATAGTCACTTCCTAAACATAATAATAAAAGAAAAAGTATTGGAAAAATAAATTCCTGTGCCTGTCATACATAAGAAATACACTATTTTTATCGCGTTGCTAAATAATATATAAAAATTGCACATAATATATATAGACCTGGATGGATTTCTTTTATTTTACCAGAAGCTATTTGGCTCACCGTATATAAAATAACCCCAACAGCAACACCTGTTGAAATAGAGGCTGTAAAAATTGCTACAGATACCATACTAAGAGGTGCTATTGTCGCTTCTAATTTTCCAAATTCAACATGACGTAAGCCATCTAAAAAAACAATGCCTATAAGTATAAGGCACGGAGCCGTTGCTGCTGAAGGTATCATAAGCATAAATGGTGTAAAAAAGATTGCGACAATAAAACATATTCCTGTAACAAATGCTGTTAACCCTGTTCTTCCACCAATAGCTAAACCAGAAGCAGATTCTATATATGTAGTTACTGTTGTTAACCCACAAATAGATCCTAATATAGTAGATACCGCGTCCACAAGAAAGGGCTTTTCTACATTTGGGAGATTGCCTTCTTTATCTAAAAAACCTGCTTTTGCAGATAAACCAAATAATGTTCCCAATGTATCAAAAAATTCACCAATAAAAAATAATAAGATAAATGTTACTGTCTCTATGCGAACAATTCCTGTAAAATCAAAAGCAAAGAAAATTGATGTTATAGAAGGAGGCATACTGAGATACTCTTTTGGTATTTGCGTTATTCCAAAAGGAATTCCTAACAATGTTGTTATAATAATTCCTATAAAAAGAGAACCAACAATACCCCTACTGTGCAACAATAACATAAAGAAAAAAGCAAATAGAGATAGTAATGTAGATGGAGAAGAAAAATTTGACAAAGTCATTCCTTCTTCGCTGAGTGTTATTATACCAGAAAATTGGAGACCTAAATAAATTAGAAACACACCAACAGTGGCCCCTATTCCCAATTTTATAGAGGAAGGAAGAAAACGCGCTATTGCTTCTCGTAAACCAAGAAGTGTTGTTAATAAGAAAAATATTCCTGAACATAATACAAGTGTGAGGCCTTGTTGCCACGTAAACATTGTGCTTCCAACAAGAGTATACACAAAGAAAATATTAGGGCCCATACCAGGAGCCAAAGCAAAAGGGTACTTCGCATACAATGCCATTGTAATCGTTGCAAACGCAGAAAGTATTGCTGTAGAAACCACAACCGAATCTGCTGGCATCCCAACTTGAGCCATAAGGCTCGGTTGCACAGCCAAAATATATGACATTGCCATAAATGTTGTTATTCCAGCTAGAACTTCTGTCTTTATTGTACTACCGCTTTTTTGTATTGAAAAATAATCACTAAGAAACTGCATTATCGTACCCTCGACTATATAAAATAGATAAAAGAGTATGCTACACAATAATGATAAGGAAGATACAATACGCAACCATAAACTAAAAAACTAAAGGGATAACAGCCCCAATGTCGTTCAGACCATCTAAATACCCTCATAGTATCTCATTTACGGCGAGATGTAAAAACTCCTGACCATATTCATGGATATATGAAGTACACCTTCATAAGTAGAAGCAGTGTATATAAAATATCACCACTATACAAGTTTTATTCTTCTAAAATTGGGTTAAATACAGCTTGTTTCGCAAAATCTATTGGGCCTAAATCTGTTATAGCATATTCTGGAATTGCTGTTATCTGTAAACAACACATATAAAATAGTGGATCTGGCAAAGAACATCCAAGTTCTTCAGCTTTTTGTTTTAATGCTTTTTCCGCTTTCAAAATTACTTCTGGTTCTTCATCTGTGCAAATACCACAAATAGGAAGTGAAAAAAAACACTCTATATTGCCATCTTTCACAATTACTTGGCCTCCTCCCTGTTCTGCAATATAATTAACTGCTATCGCCATATCCTTTGCATTTGTCCCTATACAAACAAGATTATTATCATCTGGTGCTTTTGAACTTGCCATAGCACCTGCACGCAAACCCCATCCAGAAACAAAAGCCACTGGTTTATGATTTGTCTTACCAAAACGTTCAACCACTGTAGCATATAACACATCTTGCTCTATATCAGGCAGTACCACCCCATTTTCCACAGATAAGAATATATCTTTTTTACGACGCACAAAAGGAATTTCTCTATCTACTTCTAGAGAACGGACTTTTACTTTATTTACCGTTTTATTTACATACACTTTCATATCATCTTCTGTTATTTTTGGAATTGTTATAGTATTTCCCAAATGCTTACTTCTTTGTGGGGCTTTCATTTCTTTACACAATATCCCATCTGCTACAACATGTTCTCCTTTTGCTATAACATCAGAAATTCTAAAATCTTGCAAATTATCCACAAAAACAACATCTGCTATTTTACCAGGTGCTATTGATCCTACTACATGGTCTATTCTATACGCTTCTGCACTATTTAATGTTGCCATTTGTATTGCTGTTATAGGGTCTACACCACAGGATATAGCCATGCGTACCAACTTATCCATATGTCCATTTTCTAAAATATCCGAGGCAATTACATCATCAGTACAAAAACTTATGCGACGTGCTATTCGTGAATTTATTTCTGTGAGTATTTTTATATTTTCCTTTAAAAAATGAGATATTGATGATTCACGCAATAGAACAAACATTCCTTTTCGTATCTTTTCCATTGCCTCTTCATGACTATAACTCTCATGGTCTAATCTCACTCCTGCACATAAAATAGAATTTAACCTCTCCCCTCGTGTCATTGGGGCGCACCCAAAAATAGGAATATTCTTTCTTCTGGCCCGTTCAAGCACTTTGATAACATCCTCATGCTTATTCTCTATAAATTCTGATACCGTTTCCCACACTCCACACACCTCTTCCCACAATTGCACTTCTTCATGTGTTTTTTCTGTAACAGTGAACCCTACTGTAGATTGTGGTAATGTATATGGTGCTGTGAAAGGAACTCCCCAAAATACTTTTACTGGTCCAGATGCTATTTCTGCAAGAATTTCTTTTATACCTTCTAAACCAGCAATAACAAAATATTGATCCAAACCAGAAATAATGCTTGTTGTACCACAAGGAATAACGGCCTTTGCAAAACTTGTCATAGACATTTTACTACATTCTATATGAAGATGGCCATCTATCAGCCCTGGAACAAGATATTTCCCCTTTGCATCTATTTGTTTTGTATGTACCCCTTTATACTTTCCCACATCTCCAATGGCAACTATTCTGCTCTTATATATTGCAACATCAGCCTCATATATTTCAGCTGAATGAACATTAACAAGTTTCCCATTACCTATTACTATATCTGCCGGAATTTTCGCTCCTCCTGCATCTATCATATCAGATATTTTTTCATATATCACGGTATGCCCCTCCACAAAAAATCTTCCACAAAATACCATTCTCAACGTAACTATGTCAAATTATAATAAATAATTTCGCTTTACTCTTGACTTAATTCCCGAACGTACAATATAATAGTCACGTGAGATTGCTGGTCTCATTTCATGCCAAAGGCCATGTTTTATCGCTATCAATCTATACCTCATATAAGGAGTGGCAATGAAAATAAAAAAGATTTTGTCTATGTTCTTCACCTTTGGAATATTCTTCTGCTCATTAACAAATCTTGCTTCCGCCGCAGAATTTAAATTCTCTGGAACCTATCAGATGAGTACAGAGTATAACAGGAATATAAATTTTACAGATGGCAACAGTTTCTTGGGTATACAAAGATTTAGACCTGTTCTTTCTGCCGTAGCAAATGAATACCTTTATGCAAATATTGGTATTGAGATTGGGAATGCTATTTGGGGAAATGGACCACAAGGTGCTGGACTAGGCAGTGACCAATTTATTATTAAAGTACGACATGCATTTATCGATTGGAAGACACCTGGCCTTACTAATTTAAGTTTTCGTGTTGGTATACAAGGCTTTAATACTCCCTCTGCAACATTTGGTAGTCCAGTATATGATGACACTGGTGCCGGTATTGCCTTAGATTATGCTATTAGTGAAAATGTCGCTTTAGGTATATCTTGGGTTAGACCATATATTCCTCTTGCAACGGACTTACAAGCCGTTTCTCCTGGTGCAACACCATCTGGTCTTGATGCTGCAGATGCATTTCTTTTTGATCTTCCTCTTTCTTTTGCAAGCGTGACCTTTACACCTTGGGGTGGTGTAATGAATGTTACAGAAGAAGCTCTTATTTCCCTCACTCAAGGAGATCCCAATAATATACTCTCTGGATCTGCAGGAAAAACTCTTTCACGTTCTATCATCAATAGGCCAAAACAGGGCACTCTTCTTCCAAGTGACACACCACTTACAAAAAATAATGGGCTTGTTTGGTGGGCTGGTGTTGCTTTAGAAGTTAATGCTGTTAAAAATCTCACTATCGGTTTTGACTTCGTTTATGGAGCAACAGAATACGAAAGAAGTTTTGCAGCAAAAACAGCATTATATGATCCAAATACAGAAGGCTTTTATACAGCATTTTTAGTAGAATACTCTCTACCCATCGTAACTATTGGACTAAAATACTGGTATGCCTCTGGAAATAGTTCAGATTTTGAACGTAATGGTGGAGGAATCATGCCTTCCCTTATCCCTTCTTATATACCTGCACTATTTGCATTCGACGCTGCAACAACCTATAGAGGATCTTGTGACCAGCTTGGTGGGGACTTCTTAGCTTCAAACCAAGGTGCTGGAATTGAATTTTCAGATATCACTTTTATTAAAAATGTCACGCATCTTATCGAATTTGCATATATATTGGGGACAAGTAGCGCTTCTACAGCAAGCACAACGTTTGATCCACGCACTATGACAACTAAAGATCAATCTATTCTTGTGAATTTTGTAACTGAATACGCTATTTACGAAAATCTTAGTACACAATTTGGTATCTCATATATCTATATGCTTGAAAACAATAAAATGTATACTGCTGGTAACTTTGCAAAGGATAATTTTGCCGCAGGTGTCGGAATACAATATAAATTCTAATTAACAATTTATCTACTAGTGGAGAGGAAAAAATTTCTCTTCACTGCTTTTTATATATCCTTGTTAGATGATTCTTTATCTCCTCTGCTTTCTCAATACTTATTCCCTGAATGCTACTAATCGATTCTATACTACTTTCAGCAATATTGTGAATTGATCCAAATGCATCCAATAATTTTTTTGCAATCGCTTTTCCTATCCCCTTTATACGCAATAATTCACTTTCTAACATTTCTTTTCTATGAGCTCGTCTATGTTTGCCTATTACAAAATCGTGAGCTCTATCTCGTATATATTGTAGGAATAATAATTCTTCTGAACCTTCTTTTACGTGTAAGGCATTCGATCTACCTGGAATAAATAATCTATCTGAAATATTCCCAGCACGTCTGTCTGGTCTACCATCTTCTCTTCTTGCTTTCGTTATTGCCATTAAATGGAAACGTAATTCTCCTAAATCATCTCTTACATATTTTTCTACTGTAGACAATTGTCCTTTACCACCATCTATCAATAATAAATCCGGATATGCTATTGATTCATCCTTAAGACGCCTTTGAATCCATTCGGATAATGCTTTATAATCATCACCTCCAGCAGATTCAATTTTATATACTCTATGAGTGCTTACTTCTCTGTTATCACTTTTCTCATACCGCAATACCCCTACTCGTGTTTGTTCTCCAGATAAATGAGAAACATCCACCACTTCTATAGTTTCAATTTCTACCTCAGAACCAAGCAGCAGTGCCAATCTTTCTCCTATACCCTTAGCATCACTGGTTTTTACTTGCTTCGCATTTGCAATTGCTATATCCAATAATTGATTTTCTATTCTTGTTTGTGCAGCACAAATATATATTTTATCTTCTTTATATTCACTAATAATTTCTTCTAATAATAAAAATTGTTTTTGATAATCCAATGCTATATATGGCACAAGTATCTTTTCTGGAATATATGTAGTGTTATTGTAATATTGACTCAGAAAACTGTATAGTACATCTTGAGATTCTTCCAATGATATAGAGGCAAAAAAGAACGTTAATGTATCTATTACTCTTCCTTCTCGTACAAATACAATACTTAACCCTAAACCGGCCTCTACTTCGCAAATACCAATAATATCCATGTCTATCTTTTCATCTAAAATAACCACCTGATGCTCAATTGTTCTACGTATTATTGAAATTTGGTCGCGAACTCCCATTGCTTTTTCATATTCTAATCGATTAGAATATTCCTTCATTTCTCGCTCTAGTTTCTCTAATAAAAAAGTAGTTTTCCCACTCAAAAATAACTCAATTTTATATATATATTCATCGTATATCGCTTCTGATACTTCTTCTGTACATGGTGCCAAACAAGAACCAATATGATAATATAAACATGGACGTGTCCTATTTTCTAACACTCTATCCGTACACCTTCTTAGAGGAAAAAGGCCATGCAATACCTTCCACGTTTGTTTTGCCCCAGATGCCGAAACAAAAGGTCCAAAGTATGTATCTTTCTTATTTTGTATTTTCCTCACAATTTCTAAACGAGGATATTTAGTATTTTTACGAATACAAAACATTAAATGAGCTTTATCATCTCTTAATACAATATTATACTTTGGCTTATGCCTTTTAATAAGGCTTGCCTCTAACAATAAAGCCTCTTTTTCTGTTGTTGTTGTTATAACATCTAATAATTGCGCTTTAGCTAACATTCTTTGTGTTTTTATTGCTAATGTTGAAACACCTCTAAAATACGATGATAACCTCTTACGCAAAGAACGAGCTTTACCTACATAGAGTACTTTATTTGTATGATCTTTAAAAAGGTATACTCCTGGATCTGGCGTTAATAAGGTAAGATCTATCCCTTTTGTCTTATACTCTGCCATATTTCCCCCAATATGGAAATATTACACTTATTTAACTATTTTTTCAATATTCTTAATAATAATCAACAACTCACACAAATATAAGCACTTTTCTCATCCATACAATAACTATATCTTGGTTGTTTTACTATAACTTTGCTATTATTATCTTATTTTTATATAAGGAATAATATATTTATGTCTTCTGACGATACATACTATGTGTATATGGGGGAGTTTTTATAGTGCAAGCATATAGTACAACAGAAAATGGAAATAGTATTATCCTGTCTGGAAAATTAACAACACTTTCTGTTCCTGAAATAAATGCTGTCTTTGAGGATATTATTAGATCAATCGATCCTCCGTGTTATATTACCATCAATTTAAACCAAGTCGTCTACCTTAACGCAACGGTGCTAAGAAATATTACCTACCTCGCCCACTTTCTTTTTTCTATAAATTCAAGACTATATTTCACAGGTGCAAAAGGACAAGTAAAAGAATTTATCGCTCTTTCTGGATTATTTGAAATATGCCCACTATTATAAGATAATTATACTTTTAATAAAAATGGCATCACATAGTATGAATACAACGCTAACGATATTCCAGACACGACTGTTAAAATAACCCCTGTTTTTAAAAGATGTTCTATTGTAAAATAACCACTTCCAAAAACAACTGCATTAGAAGGTGTCGATGTTGGCAACATAAATGCACATGAGCTAGCAAAACACACAGCCATTACAGTATGCATTTCTGAAAGGCCTGCAGATGTAGCTATTACAGCAACCACTGGCAATATTAAAATTGCAACAGAAGAATTAGAAGTAAATTCTGTAATTAATGCTGCGGATATTGTTAAGAAAATTAATATGAGAAAAGATTGTCCTATAAACGATGCTGTTATATAAGATATTATTTGTTCTAAAGGAAGTGTGCTGTACACTCGGCTTAAAGCAAAACCAGCACCGAACATATACAGAATATTCCACTCTACATCTTTAAGTGCCGATCCATCTATTAATGTCCTTCCATCTATCGACACCGCAAACAACAAAATAGAACCTATAAGTGCTATTTGCGTATCCGACATTTGAGAAATAATTGGAATAAATTTAAAATCGTTTAAAATCCATCCAGACAATAAAAATATCCCTATCCAAATTAATGATATTTCTCGCCCAGAGATTGTACCCAAGGCTTTCTTTTCTTCCAATAAAAATTTATGCAATATATTAACATCAAAACCCTCTACCTTGTACTGCACAAAAAACAATTTCCATGTAAATAATAGCAAGAGCAATGATATCGGAACACCCACCACTGCCCACTCCAAAAAGGCTATCTCTACTCCAAAATTCTCACTCAAAATCCCTGCTGCTATAATATTAGGTGGTGAACCTATTATAGTTGCCATACCGCCTAAAGAAGCACTATAGCCTATTGCTAACATACATACTATTTTAAATTTTTTCATTGTCTCTTCTGTTATTCCTTCAGCACCTATTCTCTCTAACGTATTACAAATACCTATTCCTAAAGGAAACATCATTAATGCAGTTACGGTGTTACTCATAAACATTGATGTTATTGCTGTTGCTATCATAATAGCTAATATCATCATCGAAGGTGTTTTTCCAACAGATAATATTAAATTAATTGCTACTCTCTTATGTAGGCCATTTCTTTGGAGTGCAATAGCATAAAGAAAACCTCCCAAAAACAAGAATATAATAGGATTTGCATATGCTGGAAAGATATCTTTAGATTCTGCTATAGAAAAAATGGGGAAAAGAATAATAGGAAGCATTGATGTTATTGCAAAAGGAATAATTGATGTTGCCCACCACAATGTCATCCAAATAGTTACACATAAAATATTCCATCCTCTCGCATGTTCTACCTCCATAATATTCAAAAGTAGCATCGTCGAAAACAATACTATTGGGGCAACCCCTAAAACAAATACTCTTTTTATCATATAGTTTACCTCTTATTTTAGGACTTCATATTAACAAATTGCAATGGCACTTTCACATCTGCAACACGCAAAACAGAAATAACTTCTTGAAGATCGTCTATTTTCTTTCCAACAACACGAACCTGTTCATCTTGAATACTTGCCTGAACTTTACACTTACTCTCTTTAATAAATTTAATTATCTTTTTAGCTTCCTCTGCTGGGATACCTTCTTGAATAAAAAGATCCTGTTTGATATATCCCTTTGCGGCTGATTCTCTTTCTTTTATTTCAATAGATTTTACATCTAATTTACGGCGTGCATAATTTACTAAGAACATTTCGTATAAGGCATCCAATTTCATTTCATCCGATGCGAGAAGGCTTATCTTCTTGTCTGCTTTACTAAATAGTATTTCAGCCTTATTCCCTCTAAAGTCGTAACGAGTTTCAATCTCTTTCTTAGTATTATTAACCGCATTATCTACTTCTTGAAAATCTATCTTATTCACAACATCAAAAGAAGGCATATCTCTCTCCTTGTACAAAATATACTTGTTTATTACCCGTAATATACAGTATTTTTTAAAAAAAATAAAGAGCCTTCAAAAATTTCATATAGAATTACAATACATAAAAAAAGGGAGTACAACACTCCCTTATTATCCTTTTTACACAACAATATATTATAAATGCTTTGGTACAAGCATTGCGCCTTTACTATGTTTTTCATTTTTCCTTACTTCTTCCTTCTCATCCACGGTACCACTCAATAAATATTCTGCAGAATGACTTGATATATATCGCAAGAATTGATTGTTCAAAGCATGACCAGAACAATATACTTCAAAATGCCCAAGAATAGGCTTACCATACATTGCCATATCACCTATAAAATCCAATATTTTATGTCTTACAAATTCATCAGCATACCGTAAACCTTCTTCATTAATAATTTCCTGTTCACTCAATACTATAGCATTCTCTAAAGAACCACCAAGAGCTAAATTATTACTATGCAAATATTCTATCTCTTTTAAAAAACCAAAAGTACGAGCTTTAGCAATTGTAGCAAAGCTTTCTGGTGTTACTTCCATTGAGAAATTTTGTATACCCACTAGAGGATGTGCAAAATCTATAGTGTATTCTATAAAGAAACCATTATGTGGCTTTGCTTTTATATATTTATTATCTTGCTGAAATAAAAGCTCTTTTTTAAGAGAATATACAGCCCTTTGTGCATTTTGCTTCCGAATACCAGCACCTTTTAATAATAAAAGAAAGGGCGCCGCACTTCCATCCATAATTGGAATCTCTCCACCTTTCACATCTATAAAAATATTGTCTATTTCACTTCCAAGCAAACTGGCCAGTATATGCTCCACAGTTGAAACCGTCGCGGAAGAAACACCCAAAGTGGTAGCTAAACCCGTTGCAACAACAGATTCAGGACTCGGGCTGATGTGATAAATACCATCTTGAGTATGAATTCTGAAAATAATGCCAGTATTTTCCCTTGCAGGAGACAGAGCAATTTCCACAGGTTTTCCACTATGCAAACCTATTCCTGAAGAAGAAATTTCTCTTCTAATAGTTTTTTGCTTCATACAACACTCCAAATATATCTATATTTGCACTTCACTATATATGCTAGCAGCAAGAGCTGTGCCACAGCTTAATATCACTGTAACAGAAGGGAAAAAGAATACATCCCACTTCCCATATCATACTGATTGTGTTCTTTTATACACATATTGTGTATTTTACAACACAGCACCATATTCGCTTTTGTGAATAATACGAGATACTTCTGTACTGATTACTTATACAGCAATCTCATTTTTGTGACACGCTCTCTAAGAAAATGATACTACAAAGAGATATCTCTCTATTCACAATAAGAGATTTTATACCTTTTCAGAATTCAATCAATAAAGTACACACATGCATAGATATCTTTCTATAGAATATTCATCATAATTCTTACCTATTTCATAAGCACAGTGCTACGTATACCGTCTTCTACTATAATAGCAAATACGACGGATAGATAGATTTCTTTTACAAATTGAGAATATTTTCTCCTTCAACAAGAGAATACAACGTGTACCAACATTTTCATAATGCATACAGAATTGTTCTTCCACACATTTTCATAGTAAACATTCCATTTACAGTACAAAATAAATATCCTGCTACATAGTACACATATTATTTCTTAAATACTATTATTTCTCCTACCTGCACCATAAAAAATATTTATATAAAATACACACAGGCACTCTCTTTATATTGTACCTAAAGAAGAAATATCTTTTTTCTTACGCTCAATAAGTTCTTTCATATTTAATAACATATTTTGTAATGTGTGTATAAATGGTTGAGGGGAACTACTTGGAGTATATTCTATAATCACAGCTACTATCTCTTTTACCATGGGCATTGGAAATGCTTCCATTGCTTCTGTTGTATATAAAAACGACAGAAGATCCTCATTCTCAGTTTCATTTTGTTTTTCTGCACGTATCCTTTTAATCAATTCATGTTTCTTCTCTGCCAATGAAGATAAATCCTCATTCTTCCCCACTTTTATTAAATTGCTTATAATCCCATCTATTCTTTCTAAATCTTTTTCTAAAGTAGATAGTACAGATTTTCTGTGTGCAAGTTCTGTTAATCGAATCATCATATTGGGCGAGCTATTAGTAAGCTCATGTAAAATAAGACGAGCCTGTATTACCGTATGCTCTAAGGAAGTAAGAAGAGGTATTTTTTCTTTTTGAGTTATACTCCCTGAATTATCTAGTATAATAGAATCTATATAAATAGGGAAATATTCATTAATAAGGCGCAGCACTTCCATAGTTGGCACTGTTCTTTCACCACCTATATTCTCTTGTGATGACAATGATAACGTTCTCATTTTTTCTACAAATGCTTTTATTGGAAAATATCCTTGTGCTTGTACTAACGGATTTTTATATTCTTCTAAAGTCCAATGTGCTAAAACACGTGTATTTGCATATATTTCTTCTACTGGATACTCAATATAACCCTCATTCACTTCATACTCACCATGCACAGGGACTTGCTCCGCTATAGATTCTTCCAATAATGAAGGATCCTTTTCCTGAGTATCAACTATTTCTTCGCTTTGAATATTTTCTTTATCTGGCTCTTCTACCACCAAAAATTCTTTGTTAGTATCTTTAATATTATTGTTAAATAAAAATAAAGGATCTACCAGCATTACATAAAACATGGAAAATAAAACACCCGCTACACATAGTGATACAATAAGATATTTTCGCAATCTACCCATCTTTTTTTTTCTACTCTCCTGCATACCTTCTCCTAAAAAAGGACCTCTACATATCATTTATTCCATATTTTACTCGTGTTACAACACGCACGATCTTATATTTTGATGGTGTCGCAGAATATTCATCCCCATTATCCGAACCCACACTAAATAGCCCTTGTGTAGCATTTTGCAATGAGGACAACGTTGTTCCTGAATCTTTCGTAAACGTTAAGGCAGCTCCCCTAGCATTCTCAGTTGCTTCTTGCAACATTTCTACCTTAATGTCATTTAATTTTGTAAAATTATATTGCACCCTTGCATTAGTTAGGAAAATACCCTTATCAACAAGAGAATTTGTTGCTCTACTTGCATTGTATAATGCCTCTACATTTTCTGTATTTATTACAAAATTTACCGTCCCAGAGAATCTTTCTATAGGTCGATTATTATTATATTGGTCTGCATATCTGTCTGTGACCTGTATTGGAGCTATTGTTATTTCCCCTGCATCAAAACCTTGAGATATAAAAAATTCTTGTATTTTCTCTATCAAAGAATCTCTTTTTTGTTTTAATTCCTCTATTGTCTTACTCTGTATTTGGAATCCACCGCTCCACCTCCCTTTATCCGCTAAGACTTTACGTTCTGCTAAACCCCTGACTTCAACATAATTACTTTGTGTCTTCCATTCAACAAAACCAGAACGTATTAAAAAACCCAATATAATAATAGATATTCCAATGCCTATCCCAACAATACTTTCTCTCATAACATCCCCAATAACATTTATTATTTCATGTACATAATATATAAAAATACCGCAACAACATAACACAAGACACCAAAAAGGGCAAAATACCCTATATGAACCTTTTTACCAAAAAATTGTAATACCAATATACCACTCTCTGGAATACATCCAGATTCCCCAGTTAAGCAATTAAAGCATAAAATACAATCTGAACCAACAATTTTATCTAAGCTATCTACTTCTAATCCCATTGGGCATGTACGTGTACATTTACTACAATCTGTGCATATTGTCTTATTTCTTACAATTGCCACTGTTGGAGAAATTTTGTTAATAATATTAAAGAGACCCTTATAAAAACACATATATCGACAAAAAAATCTTGCTATAAAAAGAGGCACAATTATAACTGCTATCTTCTTCAAAAAAAGATATGCCCCAACAAAAGACATTGCTTCTCCTTTCCCAATACTATCAACACCTGCCACCATAGCATATATGAAAATAGCTGCATATACATAACGTAAATATCCAACGCGAAGGCCTATTTTATCCGGAATTTTATATTGAAATCTCGGAAAAATTTTCTTACCTATTTTTGAAACAAAATAACTCACATTTCCAAAAGGACATAACCAACCACACCATAAACTGCCAAATATAAAAAATGTCCCAAATATTACTGGAACAAATACAGAAACATTTAATAAAGAACCACCCACAAAAATATGTTCTATAATCCAGATTGTCCATGGTAATGTCAAGAATATACTCAACAATCGTATGCTATCACGCACTACAAATATATTATATTGTTTTTTCATACCGTCCCTCATTATTACATCACACTGTTCACAAATATCTTAAAAATATTCACTACAATATTCTCTCTAATGGTAAACATGTTGTACGTCGCATCTATATGACATTATTCTATCATAAATACAATACATTTGCATTCATAAAAATATTGCAAAAAATTCATCTATATGATATCCTCCTTGGAGGAAAAAAGGAGATTTACCCTATGATAGATACTTTTATCTCACTTATTACAATGGTTCTCCCAACGGAAACACTAAAAAGCCTATTACCTCAGGATATTCCATGGTGGAAGCCTGACTATACTATTTTCTTTGGTGCGTTCTATCTCGTTATTATTGTTCTTTCTGTTGCTATATCCTATGTTGCTTACAAAACGTACAAAGATCTTAAAAAACAAGATAACTCTAAGCACTAAATAATGCACTGTGTACAAAATATTCTTGAAGCTAAAAACCTTCTGGATTCTGGTTCCCTTTGTATTTACCCGACAGAAACCTTCTATGCCATGGGTTCTTCTGTCTTTTCTAAAAAAATAAAATATATTTTTACTATAAAAAAACGCCCATTAAGCAAACCTCTCCCATGTATTGCACACACAATTTCCCAGATCACGGAATTTGCTCAACTTTTACCCATACATAAAACACTATATACACTTTTTCCGTCTCTTAGCATTATTCTCCCGCTCAAAAAAAGACTTACCTACTTTCAAGACACTATTGTTTTCAGACTTCCCTCTACACCTCTACTGTTCTCTCTTACAGAAAATAACCCTATCATTTCGACAAGCGCAAATATCTCTGGATGCCCACCTGTTACTAAATATCCTGATCTAGACCCACTTCTTACCAAATATATAGATATCATAATAACGCCAATAACACAAGCAGATATCCCTCAAGGTAATTTACCATCTACCATTCTTTATACAAAACAAAATATTCTTTATATTGTCCGAGAAGGAACAACTTCTCAAGATTCCCTTACACAACATGCATTCACTGTATACCATCATTCCACATAATAACGTACTCTTTTACAAAACAAAAACTCGTTATTCTTTTACAGTCATCTTTACTCTTATATAGCAAGAAATACTATATCTTTTTTCACCAGATACCACATACAAACACACCCATGAATGTATCTTGCACATCATAAATCTTCGCTTTTTCTATAACTCCCAAAAACAAAGAAGCCTACCAACATCATGGAATAAGCTTCTTATATTTTACTGTTTTGCAATAAGAGCCATACTTTGCTCTGCTATCTCTAATTCTTCATTTGTTGGTACCACCAATACTGGTATTTTCGATTCTTTTGTACTTATACAACGAATTTCTGACGAACGAATACCATTTTTCTCTAAATCTAGGATAATTCCAAGATGATCCAAATCTGCACAAATTGATTCACGCAATTCATGACAATTCTCCCCTATCCCTGCCGTAAACAGTAAAGCATCTATTCCATTCAACGCTGCCATATACCCACCTATAAACAGTTTTACCCTATATGCAAACATATCCGACGCTAACTTTGCTCTTGTATCTCCAGATTCCACAGCAGCCATAACTTCACGTAAATCTGACATACCACAAATACCTTTAAATCCACTTTCTTTATTATATAGTACATTGACCTCTTTCTCAGATATATCACATTGTTCTACAAGAAATGAAGATATTGCTGGATCTATACTACCACAACGAGTTCCCATCATAAGGCCATCTAAAGGAGTAAAACCCATACTGGTATCTATACTTTTACCATTCTTCACAGCAGCAACAGAAGAACCATTACCTAAATGACAGACTATCGATTTTGTCGCTTCCAGTTTTCTGCCAAGAAAACGAGCCCCCTCACGGCTTACATACATATGAGAGGTGCCATGAAAACCATATTTACGAATAGCATGTTTCTCATACAAAGAATATGGTAATGGATACATATACGCATACTCTGGTATTGTTGTATGGAATGCTGTATCAAATACTGCTACAGAAGGAGCATGTGGCAACAACCTTTTTGTAATTTCTATTCCAATTATCTGAACAGGATTATGTAATGGAGCGAGCATCATAATTTCTTTTACTATTTTCAAAGAATGCTCATCCATAAGGGTAGTTTCTTTTAATTTCTCACCGCCCTGCACAACTCTGTGACCAACAGCATCTACCTCTTGCACAGATTCTATTACACCATGCTCTTTATCTGATAATAATTCTATTACTCGTTTCATTGCTACTTCATGATTTATAAAAGAACCTTCTTCTCTATATTTCTTTTCCTTGTCTGTATCTGGATATTGTTTATGTGTTAAAAAACTATTCGGATCCCCAATACATTCCACAGCTCCACTACATAATGCCTTTTTCTTATCCATATCTATTAATTGATACTTAAATGATGAACTTCCCGAATTAATAACAAATATATTCATGTTTTTCCTCTTTATTGTTTTTATATGTACATTGCTGTCATACTCACGGTATTAATACTATCTGCAACAGTGCATCCTCGTGAAAGATCATTCACAGCCTTTCGTAAACCCTGTAAAAGAGGCCCTATAGCCAAAAGATTCCCAGCTCTTTAAACAATTCCCTACTTTCTCTGTGCCTGAATTGCTGTCATACTCACAGTATTAATAATATCTGCAACAGTACATCCTCGTGAAAGATCGTTCACAGGCTTTCGTAAACCCTGTAAAAGAGGCCCTATAGCCAAAAGATTCCCAGCTCTTTGAACACCTTTATACGTATTATTACCAGTGTTTAAATCTGGGAAAATCAACACTGTTGCCTGGCCTGCTACTGCACTATTAGGAAGCTTTGTTTTAGCAACATCCATATCAATAGCAGCATCAAATTGTATTGGTCCTTCCACTAATAAATCCACTACCTTAGAATGAAGCAAGGCAGTTGCCTCCTTTACAATTTCTACGTCTGGACCAGAACCAGATGCACCAGTTGAATAAGAAAGCATTGCTACTTTAGGTTCTATCCCAAATGACTTTGCTGTTTCTGCAGATATTATTGCTATCTCTGCAAGTTGTTCTGATGTTGGATTAGGGTTAACAGCACAGTCCCCGAATAAAATAACTCTATCCTTAAAACACATAAAAAATATACTCGACACCAGTGAACAATTTTCTTTTGTCTTAATAAATTCCAACGCTGGACGAATTGTATTTGCTGTTGTATTAATGGCTCCAGAAACCATGCCATCTGCATCAGATTCTTTCACCATCATTGTACCAAAATAGGAGGGATCTTTCATTTTCTCCTTAGCAATTTCTTCGCTTATACCCTTATGTTTTCTCACCTCCATATAACTCGCTACATAGGGCTTATAATACGGCGATTTTTCTGGATCAATTATTGTTGCTTTTCGTATATCTAAAGACATCTTCTCTGCAAGATTTTTTATCTTTTCTACATTGCCTAATAAGATAATGTAGGCTATTTCTTGCTGAAGTAATACAGCTGCTGCCTGTAAAATTCTAGGCTCTTCTCCCTCTGGCAAAACAATACGCTGTCGTTGTTCTTTTGCTTTTTGAGATAACTGCATCTCAAAATATATGGGATTTGTCAATGTCTTTGTATGTTTCTTAATACAATCAACAATCTTTTTACTATCAGACTCTTTTAACCCCTCAGATTCTGATAAACACAAAAAGTTCTTCGATACTGATTTTACACCATAAAAACTTTCAACTTCTTGTATCTCTTGCTGATTAAGCATAGACCCAAAACCTATAGTATATAATAACATTGAACATTCTTCTTCATATAAAGATTCCCGCGTGAGCAATGCTATTTTTATATCCTCCACACCACTATTTTTTATATTTACTAAATCTATTATGGGTGCAGATATTGTGTTCGCTATATTTCTTGCCAATTGCTCATCAAATACTTGCAATACTCCTGTAGGACAAGAATGCACACACACTATGGTATCAAAAGAAGCCCGCAATTCTGCAATTTTATTAACGCATCCTTCGTAGATAAGATGCTCTTCCCCCACATTATGTAATTCTATACTCTCTTTTTGAGTAAATAATCGCACTTGCTCTATTGGAACACCAGCAGAGTGAACATAAAGTCTTTCTTCTCTTTCAATTGGATGAAGCAAAATTGTTTTTCCAATTTCTGAAAATTCGTGCAACAACGATGATAGTATCTGGTCTTCCATCTCTCCTATTTCACCTGAGATAATGTACACGATTTTTGACATATATTCTCCTTCTAGCATAGTAAATAATGCACCATCCTATATATAAAATATGGCTATAGCTCTATTTTATACAAGGATTCTCTCTCTTTTTTTCAAAATATCTCAGTGAGTATAACAAAACTATCTCTTTTTGTACAGATAGATAAATAACTACTCAGTACTCCATGTTTAGTGTTGTGAATTCCAAAATGACAATTTCGTAAAAAATTCATTACTTGGCACAATATGCCACACATCTGATAACGGAAAAACACACTCTGTTTCTTCCAGTGAAAGAGAGAGCATCACTGGAATATGTCCTCTAGATCCTGAAAGAATTTCTTGAAGAGCTTTTATCTGCTCCTTTCTTACTGTGTTTGGAATCTTTATTTCAACAATTTCATTATTCTCTTTCGAGACATCAATAAAACGCTCTATTTTATCAGTAATAAGCTTTACTGTCCTAAATTGTTCTTGTTCAACACAGTCTATCGTTCCTGTTATTACTAAAGGGACATTTTCTTTTAATAACTCTTTAGCAATAGCATATACCTTAGGAAAAATAACACACTCTAGAGAACCAGTTAAATCTTCTACTGTAATAAAGGCCATTATTTCGCCCTTTTTGGTAACAATTTCCTTGCTATCTGTTACAATAACCCCAACTGAAACCTGTGATGACGTTGAAGATTCCTTAAGCTCTTCTAGCGTATGTAAAGATAATCTATTATATTCCTGATATAATGCCTGTAATGGATGTCTAGAGAGAAAAAACCCTATTACAGATTTCTCCTCAAATAAGAATTCTTTTTCGTCAAATTCTGCCAAAGACTCTTCCTCACAGCTATAACCAATACCAGCCACAGTTATTTCTTCCAACTCTGGAATAAGAGAAAAGAAATTATTCTGTGAAGAGTTATTTGTTTTATTTGTTTTTTGTGCCTTTGCTATACATTGTTCCAAAGCAGCTAATAATGCACGTCGAGGCATACCAAAACAATCACATGCACCAGCTTTTATAAGTTGTTCAAATACTCTGCGGGTTACTTTACGTAAATTAACACGTGTACACATATCATACAATGAAGAAAACGCTTTTTTCTCTCGTGCTGAAATAATCTCGTGAATTGCTTCACTTCCCACATTTTTTATTGCTCCTAGTGCAAATATTATTTTACCATCTTGCACAGAAAAGCCTTCTTCACTTTTTATAATACAAGGTGGCAATATCTCAATTCCATTATATCGAGATTGAGAAATATATTTCAGCAATTTCTCTTTATTATCAATATCTGCAGAAAATAGCGCAGCCATAAATTCAATGGGATAATGGCTACGCAAATATGCTGTATAATACGAAATAAGTGCATATGCTGCACTGTGAGACTTATTAAAACCATATTCTGCAAATGTTTCTATTAATTGAAATATTTCTTCTGCCTTTCCTTCCCCTATACCATTTAGACGGGCACCTTCTATAAAAACAGCCCGTTGTTTTGCCATTTCTTCTACATCTTTTTTCCCCATCGCTCTACGAAGAATATCTGCAGCACCCAATGAATATCTCGCAACTATCTGAACTATTTGCATCACCTGTTCTTGGTATACAATAACCCCATATGTCTCCTTTAAACATTGTTCTAACTCTGGAAGAGGATACGTTATTGGGATAAAACCATGCTTTCTTTTGATGAATTCATCTACCATACCTGTTTTTAAAGGACCTGGTCTATATAACGCAAGCATCGCTATTATATCTTCAAAACAAGATGGCTGTAGCATGCGAAGATATTGACGCATCCCACCACTTTCTACTTGGAAAATCCCATCGGTATCCCCTGAAGAATAAAGACTATATGTCTTTTCATCTTTTAAATTTAATCGCTCTAAATCTATCTTCTCCTTTCCTTGTCTCTCCAAACAACACAATGTATCTTCTATCACTGTCATTGTCTTTAAACCAAGAAAGTCAAATTTTACTAAGCCTATCTTTTCCACTATTTTCATATCATACTGAGTTACAATCTCTCCCTTTTTCCCTTTATAGAGAGGAAGATATTCTTGCATCATTTTATCCGATATAACAAGCCCCGCTGCGTGCGTTGAGGCATGACGTGAAAGCCCTTCTAATTTTCTTGCTATATCCAATAATTTTTTTATTTCTTTATTACTCTTATATAATTCTTGCAATTGTGGTTCTTGTTCCATAGCTTTATCAAGTGTCATTTTTAATTCATCTGGAATAAGTTTAGCAATTACATTTGTTTCCGAAAAACTCATGCCTAAGGCTCTTCCTATATCCCGAACAGCACCTTTTGCTTTCATTGTTCCAAATGTTGTTATTTGTGCTACAGATTCTTCCCCATATTTTTTGCTTACGTACTCTATTACCTCTCCTCGCCTTCTTTCACAAAAATCGACATCTATATCTGGCATACTTATACGTTCACTATTAAGAAATCGCTCAAAAAGAAGATTATAAGGTATTGGATCTATATTAGTTATACGCAATGCCCATGCTACTAAAGAACCTGCAGCAGAACCCCTTCCAGGACCAACTGGTATATTTGATGATTTGGCCCAATTGATAAAATCTTGCACTATAAGAAAATATCCCGCAAAACCCATATTACAAATGATATCTAGTTCTTCTTCTAACCTCGCCCAATATAATACCTCATCTATGGGCTCCTGCCCCTCATATATTGTTAAACGCTTCTTCAAACCTTCCTTCGATAAATAACGAAATTCTTCCTCAGCTGTCCTATTTTCTGATAAACTATATAACGGGAAATGATATTTCCCAAACTCAAATTCCACATTACACTGCTCTGCTATTGCAAGAGTATTTTCTAAAACATCTTTTCTATCCAAAAAACCATCTTGCATTTCCTGAGGCGTTTTATAAAATAATTCAGTTGTATTAAAACGCATTCTATTCGTATCTGATACCAAAGCTTGAGTTTGAATACATAAGAGAACATCGTGTGCTTCCACATCATCTGCATTTAAATAATGACAATCATTAGTTGCAACTAATGGCAAACCTGTATGCTCTGCTATCTCATATAAGCTAGCGTTAAGCGCCTTTTGCTCCTCCATTCCATTTGATTGCACTTCAAGATAAAAATTATTGGGAAAAATATTTGCATACTCTCTAGACATCTTTATTCCTGCATCTAGCCCATGCTCTCGTATCACACGCGGAATCTCTCCACCATAACACGCAGATAACGCTATTAAACCTTCACTATATTTTTCTAAGATTTTTTTGTCTGCACGAGGCTTATAATGGAAACCATATAGAGCAGATTCTGAAACTATGCGAAGTAAATTATGATAGCCCTGTTTATTTTTTGCTAATAAAATAAGATGATGACGCCTCTTAGCCACATCTGACGTCTTATCCAAATGGTCATTAGCAACATATATCTCACACCCTATTATTGGCTTTATCCCGTATTTCTTACAGGCCAAATAGAAATTCATAGCACCGTATAAATTCCCATGATCTGTTATCGCTGCCGCTGGCATATTATTATCTACCGTTTTTTGGCATAAATCATTTATTCTAATAGCACCATCTAACAAACTATATTCTGTATGACAATGCAAATGGACAAAACTAGACATAGGCACTCCGTACATTCTTTTGCCATTACTGTACACATTTTAGTTATATTTTGTCAATCTATTCGTTTTTCTTACTATTTAGGAATGAAAATAACAATACCGTATTATACCTACATACTATCTTTACGTGGTGTTCTCAATATATCCATAAACATTTCATACAAAATATCTTTTTATCTCTTGGCAAGAATACATTGAGTGAACAACAGTATCTCTTTTTTATCCATGCTAATGTTATCACTCTTTCTCCCCTATACAAAAATAGTATAGTATTAACAACATTATGGACAAAGCTTTTTATAGTATTTCTTCTTATTACACTACATAATAACTATAGATTTACTGCTATTTACAAGAGAAACATCATTTATATGCACTCTGTATTGACAACGCTACGCGTAAAAGAGTAACTATTACATATATTATACAGTAAATTATACCACAAACACACCACCCTCCAATCACAGCAATATTCTATTTACTATGTATACCATATTCCTTTTTTATAAGACAAGGCCGTGTAATTGAGCTTCCATCTCCATAGTTGATAGCGTATTTCCAGCATTATAAAACGCTGTTTCAGTGAGATCTCCAGTTGGAGTCGTCGATTCTTCAAATATTGGACCATATCCCTTTTCCAAATGTGATGAACCTGATGACACTCGCACAATATCTTCCCTGTTATCTAAAAGATCCCCAATAGATATTGTTTTTCCAATTGCTGGAGCAATACTCATTGCCATTCTCTCTTGACCAAAGTCTTTTACTTCAATACTTTCTTCCTCATCTAGTATAAATCCAAGCATTTCACTTGACAACACAGTTTCTAACAGCATATCCTCTGCATCAGAATGTGTCTTATCCATAGTTATTGTGAAACCTTCCCCAAATGTTATAGTGTATTCTCTATCTCCTACTTTATATGTATATACATTGCTCTCCGACGTGGCTTTCCAACATCCCTTACTTGATGAATCTAGAAATACCTCAATATCATTACCAGAGGTATTCTTAATTTCTATATGCTTTACAGAATTACCTATCAGCATATCAGAAAAATTCTTCCCACCAAGTTCAAGCTCTTTTATATTTGAAAAATG
This sequence comes from Desulfovibrionaceae bacterium, assembly GCA_051650105.1. GTDB lineage: Bacteria > Desulfobacterota > Desulfovibrionia > Desulfovibrionales > Desulfovibrionaceae > CAMWXW01. The sequence continues at coordinate 32,243 of JBOFIJ010000003.1, read as the reverse complement.
TAGCACTTCCACATCTGTTATCTCTACATCAAATCTATCCATTACTTTTCCATTTCCAACTATCTCCATAGTATCTCTACCACTTCCACCCAAAATTGTTGAATTTGTTCCGCTTTGTATTATAACATAATCATCCCCCATTCCTAGATCAATGAAATCTCCAACGGTATCTCCTATTGCAATAACACTATCATTACCCGAACTTCCTACAAAATAATCTGCACCTGTTCCTAAATGTACTGTATTATTCCCCGCATGCAGAATAACACTATCATTCCCAGCGCCTACATTAATAACATTATCACTGCTGTTCACAATAACAGAATCTTCACCATAGCCTGTCTCTATGGTATTTGACATACCAGAATTCACTATAACAGTATCATTTCCTATTCCACCAATAATAGCGTTATCGCTGCCCTCTATAGTGAGAATATTATTGCCTTCTATCAAATCTACTTTATTAGTATTTCCAAACAAACTAATGCTGTCATCGCCTTCGCCTGGCATTATTATATTATTATTTGAATGGACTACTATTGTATCTGATCCATCTCCTGTTATCACACTATTGTATTCACTTTTAATGAGAACATTATCATTACCTCTTTCCGTATTAACCACCTGATCATCTGCCAATATCTCAACATAATCGTCTCCACCACCAGAAGAAACTGTCGATTTCCCACCAGAAAGGATTATTGTATCATTACCCTCTCTTGTCATTATTTCCATTTCACCAGACAAGACTGAAATACTATTATCTCCACCTGCTGCATCCACTTTTATTATCCCACCATCTAAAACAATAGTATTTGCACCACTCCCGCTCACTATCGATCCCTCGCTATCACTCACAAATATCTTATTATTGCCTTCTCCTGCATATAGAGAAACTGTACTATTTGAAAAATTCACTGCATTATTTCCAGAACCAAGCAAAATGTCAAATGTACTTTTATTAATGGTAATAATGTTATTTCCATTGTCTCCAAAAAGATGTCCAGAGGTATTTTCTGCTGTTACTATATTGTCTCCTTCGCGCAATAACAACATTATATCATAGCAATCTTTAACAGAAATAGTATCAGAACCTGCACCAGAATCCAGTAAACCAGTTGCGCCACTAGCTATTATGCCATCATTCCCACTGCCAGAAACCACAACATTATTTCCACCATTAATAATAATGGTATCATTGCCACTGCCTGTGTATATAAAACCTGTATTGTTATTCGCATATATGAAATTGTCTCCACCATTCGCACTTATTGTATTCTGGCTTTCTCCATTCACAATAATGGTATCATTGCCTAGACCAGAATAAATCTTATCTGCTCCACCACCCGTCACAATATAATCATTACCTGACCCCGTTAATATCGTATCATTGCCTGTATCATCAACCACGGTAATACTATTGTAATTACCGTCTTCTGGAAGTACTATACTGCCAGCAAAAACAAAATTGTTACCGTTACCCCCAACAATATAATCTCCTTTTGGACCTACACCCTTTCCACCAATTATTGTGTCGTTACCACCACCCCCATAAACACTATCGCTTCCAGCACCCCCTATCAATAGATTATTTCCCGTATTTGCCATGCTATCTTCACGACTCCCCCCTATAACTATATCCCCTTTATCTCCAGCATATATTGTGTCGTTACCACTTCCCCCTATTAAAATATTACTTCCTGTATCTGTTTGATCCCTATTCCCACCATAAATAAGGTCATTCCCTCCTCCTCCTAAAATAGTATCTTTACCATCCCCCCCCACTAACACATCATCTCCATCCTTATTACTTTCGCCAACATTTACGTTTGATATTGATCCAGAACCATCACCCACAATAAAATCGTTGCCATCTCCTCCATAAATACTATCTTTCCCCTCACCACCAATAGCAAGATTATTTGCATTCTCACCTGTAGAAGACATATCTATTATATCATCTCCTGAAGAACCTTTCACGTAATAAGAATGGCCAGCTCCATCTTCTCCTACATTTCCAGGTTGAGATGCTATATCAATATATTTTCTAAACTCCACCTTAATGTCTTGAGAAAATGATTGGCCATTGTTATTTGTAATACTTACATTTCCACTAATAACACCTGTATGAAACGTATCTTGTTCAAATAATTCACTGGCACTGTATTCTTTACCTATAATTTCATCGTAATGCTGTATAGAACTTAATAGCGATTCAAGAATCTGTGGGTCAATTATACCGCCACTCATATTTGTTATAATAATACTCCCACTTCCATCTGCATTCTTGCTATATTCCGCATATAAAATAACACCATCTTTATTATATATTTCATGTGTTTTTCCTGGAATGAATTCAAAACCATCAATATAAAACTTACCCCCTCCTATTCCTTCATGAATATCAACACGAATACTCTCTATATTTAAAATACCTATAGATACCTTAGAAAAAAACAAATTGCTTTGCCCATCAGATGACGGATTATTCGGGTCTTTAATAGAATTCCACTCCTTATCCTGCATAATAACTTCTATACTATTCCTTGGAGGCAATATACCATCTCCACCATCTCCACCGTCTTCTTCATCTATTATATTTTGAATGTCTCCTATAAATCTCCCATATGCACTTGTCTTTCCCGTTATATCACTACTCATTGTATCTAAAGGATCCAAAACACCAACGCCACCAACAACCTCATATACCACATCATCTAAAGGATATCCCCCCCCACTCGATTGTATTTGTACTCCAGAGGTCTTTACTCCCAAAATCTCTTCTCCAAAATCTTCAGATCTCTCACTGCTAACCAAAGTACTCTCTGGATTATTCCCTCCCATATTTAAGGAAATATACTCCTGCTCCAGAATAATTTTGTCCACGTTATATTGAGTCATTATTTCATCGTCTGTAAATTCTATTATTTTATTTTCTCCATTAAAAAAATCTTCTATTTTTATTACACCTCCATTTTTGAAATGTAGTGTTGTCATCTTATTCTTGCCGTGCTCTACTTGTACATCTTTTAAAGAAAAATTTGTTTCAATTTTATCAAAATTCTTAATGGAAAGCGATTTTATTTCGCCCATTCTTGGAGCTGTTACCTTCATCATCTTTCGCATGCTACCCTCTCACCAATAAATATCTATATTTTAGAAGTTCTGGTATGTAGTATTGCAATCTTTATTAACTATACAGTATGAGTCTTATTATTTTCCTTTATGACACTCTCTAACAAAGAAAATAGCATCATTATTTTATTGCTAGGAATATAGTATGTTGTTTTATTTTACTGTGTATATTTAGACAAATAACTCTTCTTACTCTCAATTTACACATAAGAAAATCCTTTCACAATAACAACTATATTCATACTAAAAACCACTACAAAATTTCCTCCTTCATCTCACTTAACGTCCTATTTTTCCTCCCATTTATATTTGTTTTTCTACATATTATTCACTGTTTCATCAGTAAATATCTTGCTTTACTTTTAGTGATTTGCTATACTAAGCTAGATTCTTTTAGTATGCTGTGCGTCATACGTTCGTACCTGTTTATTCCATTTTGTCACATATTTTACATGGTCGACAAGAGAATCCTTCCTTACACCCTCTTACACAAATAAGAACTGCGTGGCAGAAAATACGTGTTTTCGGTATATCGCTCACCCTATACAAGAGAGAACTTATGAATGCTTTTTTTACTAACATTGCCTCCGCCATCACGAATATTTTGCATGTTAATACTCAAGAAACGTTCGGGACCACACTACACTATTTTCTTAAGAACATTTTAGAAATCTTCTTTCTTCTCTATGTCATTATTTTCATTATTGCACTATTTAGAGCACAACTCTCCCATGAAAAAGTAAAAGAATATCTCAATAAAACGTCTTCTTTTAGGGGCTATCTACTCGCTATTTTTCTAGGAATTGTTACACCATTTTGTTCTTGCTCCTCTATTCCTCTTTTTATTGGCTTTATACGTGCACAAATTCCCTTTGGCATTGCTATGACATTTCTTATTGCCTCTCCCCTTGTTAGTGAAATAGCAACATTACTACTCATTAGTATTGCTGGCATTGATATCGCCATTCTTTACGTCCTAATAGGTTCTTCTATTGCTCTTATTGCTGGTTACCTTTGCGATACATTTAATTTGCAAAGATATTTAACTCCAGCGGTTAAAGAAGAGCTTGGCCATCAAAGTTGTTGTTCCAAAGATGAAAGAGTATCTGAACAAAAAGCTATACACTATTCAAAGAAAGAACTTATTCTCTATGCCCACAACGATGCCATGGATATCATCCATTCCACATGGATATATGTTATTCTTGGAATATTCATTGGTTCCTTTATGTACGGATATATTCCAGACACCTTTTTCACTAAATATCTCGGGGCAGATAACCTTCTTGCTGTTCCTTTTGCCACACTCATTGGAATTCCACTTTACGCTGGTCATACCAGTATTATTCCTGTTATTACAAGTCTTTTAGATAAAGGAGTTCCTATTGGAACAGCAATGGCAGTACTTATGAGCACCACAGCAATTTCTTTACCTGAACTCATTATTCTTAAAAGAGTGCTCTCACTTAAAATGATTATTATTTTCACACTATTTATGTTTATCTCTTTTATATTTATAGGATGGATACTCAATGCTTTCTACACATAACTTTTTTCATAAATATTACTTCTTAAGACCTTGAAATTAATGATATTGTCAGGTAAACTTCGGCAGAACACAATGGGATTATCCGTAAAGTATTCTTTTTGCAGATACCATAACGGCTATATTTTATCGTGCATTTTTTTCTCGCAACAAATTTATTTTTGAATACATTCTTAATTTAAAGGTGCCCTGCGCGCATCTATGCATAGTCTTTGTTCTACTATGTATCCACAACTATGACAATAGGAGTACTTATGAGTAACGATGAAGACAACAAAACCACAGATTCTACGAATGTGACTGACGAAGATATTAATATCTTATCTGAAGCCGAGAAAGACATTCTACTAAGTAATTTTATGAAAAGCAAACAATTCTCCAGTTCATCAGATATACCAACAAGTATGCCTGTTCTCCCGGTGAGAGACATTGTTGTTTTTAATTATATGATTGTCCCCTTAATAGTTGGCAGAGAAAAATCCATAGAAGCTCTTGAAGTCGCTTTAGAAAATAACAGACATATTCTCATATGCACTCAAAAAGACAAAGAAGTTGAAGAACCCTCTCCAGAAGATATTTATAGAACTGGAACCATTGCTGCTGTCTTGCGCGTTCTCAAGCTTCCAGATAATCGTATTAAAATATTAGTTCAAGGTCTTTCTAGAGCAAGAATTCGAGACATTGTTTCCGTCAACCCTTTCATGGAAGCTGAAATTGAACCCCTTCAAGAAGAAGAAAATAATATTTCTAGTGAAGAAGAAGCACTTATGCGTTCTGCACGAGAACAATGTGATAAAATACTCTCCATTAGAGGCCTCTCAACCAGAGATATTATGCCTCTATTAAATAGTATCGATTCCCCAGGACATCTTGCAGACCTCATTGCAGCTAATCTTAGACTTAAAGTTGAAGCTGCCCAAAATATTTTAGAATGCATTAACCCGACAGAACGACTCCGTATTATAAACAAACAACTCATAAAAGAAGTCGAAGTTGCTTCCATGCAAGCAAAAATACAACATGTTGCTAGAGAAGGCATGGATAAAGCTCAAAAAGATTATTATTTGAGAGAACAATTAAAAGTTATTCGTAAAGAACTTGGAGACACTCAAACTGAGGATGAAGATCTTGATGAGCTACAAGAAGCCTTAAAGAAAGCAAAACTTTCTCCAGAAGCACAAAAAGAAGCAGATAAACAATTAAAAAGGCTTACTTCTATGCACTCTGATTCCTCTGAAGCGAGTATTGCCCGCTCTTTCCTTGAATTAATGGCTGAATTACCGTGGTCTATTCTTTCCAAGGATAGACTTGATATTAAAAAAGCCGAAAAATTACTCAATGAAGATCATTATGGGCTTAAAAAAGTGAAAGAGAGAATTTTAGAATTTCTTAGTGTGAGAAAACTCAATCCGAAATCAAAAGGCACTATACTATGCTTTGCAGGACCCCCAGGTGTAGGAAAAACATCTCTTGGAAAATCTATTGCTAATGCCATGGGTAGAAAGTTCCAACGCATTGCATTAGGAGGAATGAGAGATGAGGCAGAAATACGAGGCCACCGTAGAACATACATTGGGGCTATGCCTGGAAGAATTATTAATGCTCTCAAAGTTGCTGGAACGCGGAATCCTGTTATTATGCTTGATGAAGTGGACAAACTTGCTTCCGATTTTCGTGGTGATCCAGCCTCTGCTTTGCTAGAAGTTCTCGATCCAGAGCAAAATTCTTCTTTTAGTGATCACTATCTTAATATTCCTTTTGACCTTTCAAAAGTTATTTTTATTTGTACGGCAAACCATCTAGAAACTATTCCAAGTGCGCTAAGAGACAGAATGGAAGTTATTACACTTTCAGGCTATACTGTGCAGGAAAAAATTGCTATTGCAAAGAAATATATCTTGCCAAAACAGGCAAAAGAAGCAGGATTAAAGATAAAAGAGGTTCTTATTTCTGACACAATTCTTGAGCATATTATTACTCAATATACAAGGGAGGCAGGATTACGGAATTTGGAACGAACTATTGCTTCTATTTGTAGAAAGCTTGCACATAAAAAAGCTTCCACAAAGAAAACCTTTAGTAATATCAATCAGAAAATTCTGCATTCTCTACTTGGAGCACCCATTTTCCTTGAAGAAGATACCGATCAACAGGAATTACCAGGTCTTTCCACTGGGCTTGCATGGACATCTGTTGGCGGGGAAGTACTACAGGTAGAAACAACTATTATGAAAGGAAAAGGCATACTTTTGCTCACAGGACAACTTGGGGATGTTATGAAAGAAAGTGCCCAGGCTGCTTTAAGCTATATTCGTTCTCGAGCAGAGCAACTTGGAATATCACCCAACTTTCAGGAAGAAACAGATATTCATATTCATGTTCCAGCTGGAGCGGTGCCAAAAGATGGACCCTCTGCAGGTATCACTCTCGTCACCTCTATTATTTCTGCACTTTCTGGAAAACCCATTAATAAAGACTTCTGTATGACAGGAGAAATAACCTTACGAGGTAGGATACTTCCTGTTGGTGGAATAAAAGAGAAAATATTGGCAGGAGTAGCAAAAAAAATAAAGAACGTGCTCATTCCATTTCAAAACAAAAAGGATTTAGAAGACATACCACAAGATTTATTACGAAAAATCCATGTGTTCCCTGTTGCTCACATTGATGATGCTTTGCCTCTTTTATTTGGTGAAAACGTTTTTCCCACAAAACAAACAACTTCTACCTCTGAACAAAAACAACATACACATCCTGTTTAAATACTTTCTTTTTCTCTTTGTGGGGCTTACATTTTGTATTAGCCCCTTTTTTTATACACACTCCATAATATATCTATTTATTATATATCTTAGTTCCAAACGACGTATATCCTAACAGAATATATTTCTTTTTTATCGTTATTATTTCTTATTCTTTTCCCATGCTCCGCGGTACTTATACTTCACTACTTTATAAAAGAGAATGTATAATTAGTATATATTCACTTCACGCATTCTACCTAACTTTCTTCCATAACTATAATTTTAGTTACTCTGTGTGTTCCAATTCATATTCTTGTATCTGCTTTTTATTACAATCTCTAATATGAATATATTCTTATTTGTTCTTTCCATGGCAAAAGATTCATTATAAAACCATATTATCATTCTAAATATATAAAGAACACAACCACATCATCTACACATTTTCTTCAATATAGAAAAAGAACAAGTTCACCATTCCTATTCTCATATGGTACAAAACAGGAAATTGTCAAGAATGTAAAATGACGCTCATTATATATGTTCTTTGTAAACATACTATACTCTTCATACTCAAAAGTAATAAACACAATCTCTATCAACAGAGCTTCATAAATATTTTATCTTTCAGTGACCAAATACTCTTAGTACTATTAAACCCAACCTTTTTCATTGAATAGGATCATTTTCTCACCCATCTCTTCTTTTGCAGAAAGAGCAGAATTAACAATTCCGCCAGACGCTTCAAGTCTTACTATTGACGCTTCACTGCTCCTTCTACTATTTACTGGCGAAGCAGGTTCCATAGCATTACGACGGGCTGACAAACGAAGATGAAGTTCTGTCATCAAATGACCACTCATTCCTTCCGGTGTGCCTTCATCAGAGCTTCGTCTTCTACTATTTCTTGCCGAAACAGGCTTTAGGCCAGCATGACGTGCTGATAAACGCATATTGAGTTCTTCCATTAAAGCATTCCCTTCATTCCCTGTACCTTCATCAGAGCTTCGCCTTCTACTATTTCTTTCCGAAACAGGCTTTAGGCCAGCATGACGTGCTGATAAACGCATATTGAGTTCTTGCAGAAGAACATCCCTTTTACTCTGTGTGCCTTCATCAGAGCTTCGCCTTCTACTATTTCTTTCCGAAACAGGCTTTAGGCCAGCATGACGTGCTGGTAAACGCATATTGAGTTCTTCCATTAAAGCATTCCCTTCATTCCCTGTACCTTCATCAGAGCTTCGCCTTCTACTATTTTCCTCTTCTACTTTTCCTCTACGCCTCTGTGCTGGTCTTCTTCCCAAGCCTTCCTTAGAAAAAACACCAAATTCACTTTTACTAGAAGAAACACCACTTCTGGCCGAAGTTCCACGTTTCCGGAAAGATAGTAATCGAACAGGAAGAGATTCTAGCGGTGTGTCTGGCCTATCTTCAGCATAAACTTGTGCTTGTGTTCTTATTTGTACATCATTACTCATCGCACTATCTGACTGAGAATTTAGGTTGAAATTATGAAAACCTTCTGTGCCACTTTCACTAGATTCAACAGACCAGATACTCTCTCCTTCTGATGCACTACTTCCTCTTCTTGTATATCCTCCATCAGTATAATGATTAAAATAAAGATTATTTAATCTGCACATACCATGTGTCTTTACTCTTGTTTGTGGATGAACAGCTTCATATACAAGACTATCAGGGCTACCTGCTCCAGCTGCTCTCACGTTTGGAGATCTATATTCTGGTCCTCCAAAATAATCCATTGATGTTGCACCAGGAAGCACATCAGCACTATCTTCTGGGTAATATACTCCATCTCCTCCTAAAGCAGTCATATCGACAGTAGCAGGACCATAATGCTCTCCTCTTCCCACATTCTGCGCACTGTGTATGGAGGGCCTAGGATTTCTTTGTCTAGAATCTTCACGCAAATTATCATCATCATCTATCTGGTTACTTTTTTCCGTATACATGGTGAAATGAAATGGCGTTAAGTCATGCACAGCGCTCTGCTCTTCATGCCCATAAAGACATAATTTCAGAAGTTTTTCAATTTCTATTCTTGCATTAATAAAGGGACCAATCTCTGCTAACAAATTTCTTAAATTACTTATTAATGTAAGAACTAATTTAATACCATCGTCACGCGTCCTAACTGTTTCTAATGCTTCCGAAAGCTCATTTATTTTCACAAATAAACCCCGATTAAGTTTCGCCATTAAGTTCTGATCAGACTCAGCAAAAATAGGCTTTAACACTAATAAAGCATTACTCACTTTCCTACCAAGTTCTTCCCGAGATATTAGATCAGTAAGACCTCCAACATAATTCTTCGCGAGAACAACAGTTCCACAAGGGGTTGATGCCATGTGTATATGACCCGAGTTTGGATCATGTCTATTCAAAGGAAGTTTTGTAAACTTGTTGTCTTGCAAAGCTTTTCCAAAAATATTTGAAGACAAAGCACTGTGTAGCCTTCCTTCGACGTCTTCCATATAGAAACAAAAAGGGTTGTTCACTTCAGGCTTTTCAATTTTTGCACGAACCAATAAATTAGTGAACATTGAGTCTACCATTCTCATGTTACATTGGTCTTGCTTTCCCGAAAGAATGTCGTTTAATGCATGTCGGCCACTTTCCAGAATTCCCGACATTTCTTTTGCAACCGATTCCCGAAATAGTGGTAAATGCTTGGCTTTATTACGGCTCTGCTTATCTCCTAAATTCATACGTTGTAATGTAGGTAATTCATCATGCTTCAAGGTAACAATCTTTCCACCCAAAGAAATTCGTAATTTTTCAAGTACCAAACGTGAATTTTTTAAGATCCTATTATTCGTCTTTCCTATAATTGGGCCTAGCCCTTTTATATGTTTTTTCTTACTAAAATGTAGCGTTACCCCAGCATCTGGTACCTGTATATCATATTTTTCTTGAACAACGTCATGAAAGATAGGAAGTTTTCCCTGTCCAACCTTCACCCCATCTGCTGTATTTATACGCCAATGTGCTTTTTCCCAATTCCCCAGACGATGGCTCTCAAAAAGAGCAAGCCCTGGAACAGATGTTAAGCCCAATAAAAGTAAATCCGACGAAAGCAGATTTACCCTTTTCATAGAGGTACTTATCTCCTGTATCTTTAAAGACGCAAAACCACCTCTATCTGATTGACGAAGTCCACTCGATGACACAATACAAGCGGAATCAACCTCATTATTGGGAGGCCTTTCAACATTCACTGGACCCATTGCTATACTATTCCGATTATTCTTCATATACGACACTGCCCCCATTTCAGACACTAAAACCTAGACACCTCCATAGAAGCTAACCACGAATAGGGAAACTGTCAAGAGACATTTCCCACACTCGCAGAGTTATACAGATATCACTATTTAGACACAGTGTCGCTATGTACCCATTAAAACACATTAATACCAGCTTTTCATCACATATTTTCACAAGAATAGAAATGGTATATACTTTGCTTTTCACATCGCTATCAAACATATTGGAGACAACTATGGTTATCACCTCTGCTGCTTTATATGATAAAGAACTTAGTAAACTTCATACTCTCTTTAAACAAATAGATGCCAGTTCTCCTAATGATATTCACCAATTTTCTCTTCCTATTAAACAAGAAAAACAATACTCTGAACCTAATATTGTGACACATTCAACACAATACGAGGAATTACAAAATATTGCATCGTCAAATATCCTCATTCTCCTTCAAGATGAACCACAATATTCCTCTGTTATTAAAGAAATGATTGCTAACAATCTACTACATGATTACGAAAAAGAATATTTACTTTCTGGTGATTCTAAATTTCTCTATATTCCAGAAGAAACTCCGGCTGAGGAGGCCCCTTCCAATTTGCACAGAAATGGCAAAATAAGTGCCCTATTTGAATCTGGTATCAAGGGATCACAGACTATTGGCTACGACCCTGTTGGAGGAACATCCTACGGCACATATCAACTTTCATCTACTATGGGCACTGTCGATAGATTTATAGAATTTTTAAATAAATCTGCTCCAGATATAGCACAAGAGTTTTCCAAACACAGCATTACTAATACTGGAAATAAACATGGAGCTTTCCCTGAAACATGGAAAACAATAGCAGTTCGAGAAAAAGAACTATTTCAAAAATTAGAATATGATTTCGTTAATAAATATTATTATGAACCAATTCTCCAAGAAGTAAAAGACCGTATCCCTCTCACAACAGCCATTAAAGAAACCCTTTTTAGCACAGCCATTCAACATGGTGTTTCTGGAGCATCTTCTATTGTAAATCAGGCCCTTAATACTACTGGAAATATCTTTAGTAATGAACACGATTTCATTAGAAAAGTGTATACTATTCGACAAAATAACTTCTCTTCCTCTCCCTTACATATTCAAGAGGCTGTTAAATCACGGCTAGAAAACGAAGTTACTCATATTATTTCATATATTTCACAGCTGTAGTTTCGTATTCACATTTAGTGCTAAATTCCTGTTCCAACAATATGACAGCGGGATGTTCTGCAATTTGTTTTTCAATTTGTTTTGTTGCATCCGAAGCCTTATGTATGACAACGTCGTAATTTCCTATAATTTCCTGTACCACCTTTTCTATATCATTTTGTATCGATACCAACTTTACATACGCCCTGCCTGATATGGGATAAATATTGCACGTGGTGTCCACAAACTCATAAGAACTCATATACATTGTTTTATATTGTGTCAATTTTTTGTTATTCTCTATTGCTCGTGTGAACAGTGCTTTTATTTCTTCGCTATTCTTAGAAGAAACATATTCTTCATCACTCTTTTTATTACTTCTGTTTTCATCTTGAAGATTCATCTCTTCTATCTTCTCTTTTTGTTCTACAAGAAGAATATTCTCTTTTTCCTTCGTATCTTGCGTATTTCTAACACTACTTTCTTTCTTAGTATTTTCTCTTTCTTGTCCTTCTATTCCACTTCTTTCATCAATTAACTTTTGCTCGAAGCCATGACGTATTCCTTCCTGATAGACAATGGGTTCTAATACTTTTTCCGTTTTATACTTTTCCCCTTCATGCGATGTTCTTTGTTCCATGGTATCTTGCGTATTCATAGCATCTTCATTATTTTCTCTCTGTGAAAGAACATACTCTTCGGCATTAGATAGCGATTTCATATTGAGAAGTTCTGGAATAGATGATATTGTTAATAAGAGCAATTCTAACGCTACCCCAGGCTCCAAACTCTCCATAATACGTTTTTGTCCGTCTAGGGTCATTTGCCAACTAGCATGAATTTGTGAAAGCGAAATATATTGTGACATTTGTAATAACTGTTCTCCTTCTTCTTCTGATATACCAAATAAAGAAAAAGAACTACCCTTATCCTTTTTCAATAAAAAAAGATTCCTCCATAGCTGTGTCAATTCTTGCAAGAAAAAACGTATATCAATTGCCTCCTGCTGCATTGTATTAATTAATGAAACTATTGCTACTGTATCCCTCTTAATTATTGCGTATAAGAAATTATAATATATTTCCCGTCTTCCAACACCTAAAGATTGCTCTACCTGCCGTAACATAAGTTTTTTTTCTGAAAGCACTAAACATTGTCCTAATAAAGATAATGCATCTCGCATACTACCATTGGCACGTCTTGCAACTAACTCCACAGCCTGTTCCTCATATTCTATGTGCTCTTTATCTAAAATATTTTTTATGTTCTTCACTAAATTAGTAAATGGTATAGAACGCAAGACTAAATGTTGACAACGACTTATTATTGTTACTGGAAATTTTTGTACATCTGTACTAGCTAGAATAAACACCGTTTTTTTAGGAGGCTCTTCCAAACTCTTCAAGAGTGCATTATATGCCTCTTTTGTTAACATGTGCGCTTCATCTAGAATAAAAACCTTATATTTACCTTCCATTGGGGCAAATTGCATAGTATTTCGTAATTCTCGTATATCATCTATACTTCTGTTAGAAGCTGCATCAAGTTCTATTACGTCTACAAAAGAACCTTTAGTGATTCTTTTACAATTAATACAATTATTACATGGCTCTGCAATAGGAGCATGAATACAATTCAATGCTTTTGCAAAAATTCTTGCAAGTGTCGTTTTACCAACACCTCTTGTCCCACTGAGAATATATGCTGGGGCTATTAAATCCATTCTCGAGGCTTTGGACAATATTTTACAAACCACTTCCTGCCCGACAACTTCAGAGAATAATTGTGGCCTATATTGTGCTGTAAGAGTGTTGTAGCTCATTACTTTTCCTCTTTGCTATATAAATATAAGAAAAACCTTTACGATTCGCTATAAATACTGTACTATTCGGCAACATATTAACATAAAGACTCCAACAATGAAAAGAAGAAACTTTATAAAAAACATAGCTGCTTCTGTAACCATGTTTCCTCTATCTCTCTATACTTCTCGGTATGCTTTTTCGCAAAATTTTGTCCAGATCGCCGAAAATACACCTTATCCTTCGCACGAAAATATTAAAGATTATCTCTCAAAAATGGAACACTTCGACAAACCTCACCCTTCTGACGTTATTCTTTCAGAAAGTAAACAAACACTGCTCCTCTCTGTTACAAAAAGGTTATCACGATTACAAAATACTGTTGGGCACGGCAGATTTATGGTTCTTGGTTTTGATACAGCACTAAAATATGCCAAACAATATTCCAATATTTGTCAATTTCCAAAAGAAGAAATTGCTCTTTTAGAGGAATTCTTTTATTCCGACGTCTCCCAATTTGGCTTTTTTGGTGAAAAAACCTTGCCTCAGATCACATCTACTATCAAAAGTTCCACTATCCTGAAAATACCCCATTCAGGGAATTATCTCTATAAAGGAAAAGCCTATCAGCTTTGGCTAACATTACAAAAACGTATGGGGAATACTCTAGTACTTACTTCTGGTGTCCGAGGTATTATGAAACAATTCCATCTCTTTTTACAAAAAACAACCCATTCCAAACACAATATCTCTCTTGCCTCTAGGTCTATAGCTCCTCCAGCATACTCTTTTCACAGTTCTGGAGATTTTGATATTGGAGAAAGAGGGCTTGGTGCCAATAATTTTACAAAAGAATTTATGAATACAACAACATATAAACAACTTGCCGAAGAAGGCTATCTTCAATTACGCTATCCCCATGAAAACACGTTAGGTGTTCGGTTCGAACCATGGCATGTAAGGGTTCTGTGATGAAATCTCTATTTTCTACTTTCCTCTTTACTATTTTGTGTATACAATTTTTTCTTCCCTTAGAAAGTGGTTTTTCTTATCAAGAAAGTCCTCGCTCTGCAGAAATTCCACACAATAAGGATACTTCCGAAGATTCAACAAATTCCATACAAAAAGTGACTTCCTCTCCTGAAAAAGAAAAAGGATCTATCAAAATACCCTTAACAAAAACCATTTCAAAAACAAGAGACACCGCTACATCAAATAACAAGGATCTGTCTTTCACTCTTTTTACATTTGAACACCCCGAAAACACAAATCCAGCACTTCTCGTTATTGCCGGAATACAAGGTGATGAACCTGGTGCTTTCTCTGCAGCCTCCCTTCTTGCTACGCGGTATACATTCTATTCTGGAGCGTTATGGATTGTTCCAAACCTCAATTTTCCAAGCATTTTATCCGCTAACAGAGGGATATCTAATGACATGAATAGGAAATTTGATTTTATCTCAAAAAATGATCCAGATTATCTCCGAGTAAAGAATATAAAAGAACTCATTCTCGATAACAATGTTGACTTCGTTTATCATATGCATGATGGGAGTGGTTTTTACAGACCTATATATCTCTCACCACAATTTTCCCCAAAACGCTGGGGACAATGCCTTATTATTGACCAAACGGCTCTTGATCCCACCATCCCTCATTCCAATATTGAACAGCTTTCTTCAAATATTATTACAAAAGTTAATAAATCTGTCCTTGATACTCTCCATATCTATCACCTTCATAATACACGAACTAAGGAAGGCAATAAGGAAATGGAAAAATCTCTCACCTGGTTTACTATAAAAAATGGCAAAGCTGCTATTGCTTCTGAAGCTAGCAAAAATTTTTCCCTCACCAAAAGAGTTTATTATCACTTGCTGGCATTAGAAGCACTCTTGGAAGAACGAGGTATTGAATTTAAAAGAGATTTTCCATTAACTACCTCTGGTGTTTGGAATGCCCTTTATGATGTTAATATATCCCTTTCCGATTCTTTTTATCTTCCACTAAAAGACGTGCGGCCAAAGCTTTCTTATATTCCCATAAAATCTGAACTACTCACATTCTCTAGTGAAAATCCACTCATTCACGTTGAACAAAATCCTAAAAACAAAAAAGAGTATATCGTGCGCTACGGCAATAGACTCCTTACTAGGCTGTCTACTGAACAAATTCCATTCGATGATTCCTTAAAAGAGCTCCCCATTATTGTTGATGGTAAACATTCTATAGTTCCACTCTCTTCTGTTATTCCTGTCAACAAATCTTTTTTTATCCCTTCTATTAAAGGCCATAGGCTAAATGTTATTGGCTACACAAAAAAAGGTATTAGTAATGAATTTGATATCCTTCTGCAAAAACAAGATCTTCTTCCACAATATTCCATAGATAAAAAATCGCGCACATTCAGAGTAGAGTTATACAAAGAGAAAACCTTTGTCGGAATTTTTTATATTCGGTTTCCAGCCTGATGATACATAATAATTCTATTATTTGTTTTTATTTATTCGGTATATTTTTCTTAGCTATTTTCTCACAGTATTTTTTAACTAAAGAATATATTTTATTTCTCATCATATAATAGCATTTTGACTAAAAGGAATAATAAGAAATAACGATCCCCTCTTATATATTTTCGGATAATTTCTTGGAAAATACATGATACATACAAGGAAATGTTAGCATTATTTTTTATGCTTAAGATCAATTTTATTCTTTACCATTCTTTATAAAAATCTTATATGCTTCACTGCTTAGTAAGAAGCCATAATATATTTTTTATTATAGCCCTCATTCTCCACTCTTCCTATTTTTCTAACACAATACCTTTTCTTTAATACACTAGTACAATAACTCCTCTTAGCATAAACATGCTACACAAAATCATGTATTTCTTTATTTTTATGAAAAAAGAAATAAGAAAATTATCTCACACCCTTCACTATATTACTCTGTATTTTTGAAGAAAACCTGAGCAATATACCTACGCAAATACACGATGCAATTAAAGAACTACCACCATAACTTAAAAAAGGCAATGCAATTCCCTTTGGTGGAAGGAGCCCCACAACAACTGCCAAATTAAAAATAACACTTAATGCTAAAATAAAACTCATAGAAAACGTTATTAACATATCTCGCAATTCTGTCTGAAGAAATACAATTCTAAATGCACGTATAAATAAAAACATATATAATCCTAAAATAACACTCACTCCTAAAAAGCCCAATTCTTCTCCAATAATAGCAAAAATAAAATCATTATGAGCCTCTGGTAAATAGAAAAGTTTTTGTCTACCCTCTCCAAGCCCCACACCAAAAATTCCGCCAGAAGCTATTGCATACAAAGACTGAACTATTTGATATCCAGAATCACTTGCATCTTGAAAGGGATCTAAAAATGACAAGAACCGACGCATTCTATAAGGTGATGAAACAATAAGAATACTCCCAACTATTGCTGTTATAGCCACAGCAGAAAGAGTATATATATATCTCACTCCTCCAACCACAGACATGACCAAAAGGATACAAGCGAGTATAAATGCCCCTCCAAAATCTGGCTGCAATACTAGCAACAAACACAAAAGCGAGGTTGCAAGAACCGGAGGAATTAATCCTTTATCAAACGTTTTAATATATTCTTGTTTTGTTCCTAAAAAATAAGAAAGATACAGTGCTAATGCTATACGTGTGAATTCCATTGGTTGTATACTAATACTTCCCAGTACAATCCAACGATTTGCCCCATTTATGTTAATACCAAAAGGACTTAGTACTATTAACAATAGTACTACCGATCCTACCATGAGTGGATAATGCATATTATATATAATAGTAAAAGGAATATATCTGCTAACAATCATTAATACTATTCCTATAACTGCAAAAATGGCCTGTCTTAATACAAAATGGTATTTCACTGTAGCTATTGCGCCACTTGCACTAAATACCATTACTATTCCTATCAATATAATAAATATTGTTATGCTAAAAAGCATCCAATCCATAGAACCGTTTGTCAAGACATTGTCATTATTCACATTACTAGCTATTCTTTGCGTATAGACCACGAAAATATATACCCCTTTATACCATTTACAAACTCAAACTATTTGTGCACTTCTTCTAAAACAGCTTTTTTAAAAGCTATACCACGCTCTTCATAACTATGAAATAAATCAAAACTTGCATTAGCTGGAGATAATAAAACAGTATCTCCTTCTTCTGCCTCTCTTTTTGCATGTACTACAGCCTCTTCAAGAGTAGGGTACCATACAATAGGTGCTACCCCAGACCATGCAGATGTTAGGATATGTCTACCCCCACCAAATAAAACTATATATTTCACCTTTTCTTGCATCATATCACGCAGACCGACAAAATCTCCACCCTTAAACTTACCACCAGCAAGTAAAATAATAGGTGTATTTATTGTATCTAAAGCCACAGATAATGAATCGACTGTCGTACTTTTTGAATCATTAACATACGTTATACCATTAGCGACAATAACTTCTTCTAATCTATGACTTAATGGCTTAAATGATAAAAGCACATCCTGTGCTTCTGCCTCTGTTACACCAAAAATTTTACTTACCTGGAATGCCACTTCGGCATTAATATCATTATGCTTTCCCTTTAAATATGGCGTTTTGAACCGCCCAACAGTATCAAATACTTTCAAGATAGAATGTATACCATATTCATCATATAGAGAACGCATATTAGAATATATAAAAGCAAAATCATTTGAACCTTGTTTTTTAAAAAGCCTCATTTTACTTTCTGTATATTCTTGAATACTCTCATGATAATCCAAATGATTCGGCGTAATATTTGTTAATACCGCTACTTTAGGAGAAAAAGATACTACACTTTGCAATTGGAAACTAGATAATTCCATCACTATCACATCTGCTTTTTTATCAGAAAGAATATATTCACTTAATGGCACGCCTATGTTACCACCCAAAAAAACCCGCAGACCGTGTCTTTCTAGCATCTTTGCTATTAGTGTAGAAACTGTGCTTTTACCACTTGTTCCCGTCACTCCTATAATAGGTTCATCCCCAAGAAAAGCATATGCTAGCTCAATTTCACCAATAAGAATTGGAGCCTTTTCTTTTGGAAGCAACTCATATATCTTTTTCATACGAATACCTGGACTTAATACAACAATATCGCATTGTGAAAACTGTGCAGCATTATGGGAACCATATAATACAGGAATATTATTTTCTTTTAAGAATAGTAAATCCCCTTCTAAAATAGTATTTTCTTCTTTTTCTAATAAACGAACAGAAAAACCTTTACTATGTAATAACTTAATTGCAGCAATCCCAGATTTCTTTCCACCTACAACAACTGCCTCCATACCTTTTCTTAACATTAATTTCATAATAATTTCCTCATCGTATCTTTAATGTCGACAATGCCAACAAACCACAAATTATTGAAATTAGCCAAAAACGGATAATAATTTTTGATTCCGGAATACCTTTTAATTCAAAATGATGGTGTAATGGCGCCATTAAAAAAATACGCTTTCCCTTAGAAACCTTAAAATAACCCACCTGCAAAATAACAGAAAGAGTTTCTACCACAAAAAGCCCTCCTATAATAATAAGAAGAAGTTCCTGTTTCGCTAATATTGCAAAAAAACCAAGAACACCACCAATACTAAGAGAACCCACATCCCCCATAAAAACCTGTGCAGGATACGCATTATACCATAAAAAACCTATTCCTGCACCCATTAATGCTGTGGCAAATACTGTTACCTCTCCAGCACCTGGCACATACGGTACCTGCAGATAATTTGCAACATACGAATTACCAGCCAAATAGATAAATATTGCTAAACATGCACTCGCTACTGTTGAAGAACCAATAGCAAGACCATCTAAACCGTCTGTAAGATTAACTGCATTTGATGCACCCACTAATACCAAGGAAGCAAATACAATATATAATATTCCTAGATCTGGATTAAGATTCTTAAAAAATGGAATATCTATTGCTGTACTAAAATTATTGTACTCAACCATACAATATACTACACCAACACTGAGCATTAGCTGAAGCACAAATTTTTGTTTTGCAGAAAGACCTCTATTTTTTTGTTTACAGATTTTTGTAAAGTCATCTATAAAGCCAATAGTTCCAAAAGCACAAAAAATACTTATTGTATACCAAATATAGATATTGGATAAATCCGCCCAAAGTAATACGGAAAAAACGACTGAAACTAAGATAAGTATCCCACCCATAGTTGGTGTGCCAGATTTAGATTGATGTTTTTCTACCGATTCATGTATTTGTTGCCTAAATTTTAACGACTTTAACCATTCAAGACACCGAGGCATAAAGAAAATTGTTATAAGTAATGCCGTAAAAAATGCACCTGCAGAACGAAACGTGATGTAACGGAAAATATTTAATAAAGAAATACTTTCAGACAAAGGATACAAGAAATTATATAACATCTTCCACTCCAAGATATATACACAGTGCTTTTACATATTTTTCTAATGCATTTGAACGAGACCCTTTACACAAAAAGGCTGTCGGTTTCACTACAATTTCTTTTATATTTATAAGAAATTCTTCTTCTGATATAACAGCAAGAAATGTACCCATAAAGCCTGCCTTCCTTAAGCCCCTCAGTACACTTTCTGAAAAAATCCCCTTCCAAAAAATATGTATCGATGCAGTAGTATATTGTTTAGCTATATATTCCCCCAATGCTTCGTGTTCTTCATTAGACTTTGTACCAAGTTCATTCATATCCCCTAACAATAATACCATAGAATATTCATCTTTATACTCCATTATTGTCTCAACCATTACACACATTGAAACAGGATTTGCATTATAACTGTCATCTATTATAATGTGCTCCTTAACTTGTACAAGATTATTCCTTTGCTCTATTTTTGGGCTACTAGAAATATACTCTACTATCTCCATAAAATCTAATCCAAAATATAGTGCTACAGAAAAAATAGCCACGACATTCTCCGCCATAAATGAACCTAAATAAGGCAACAAAAGAGTTTCCTCCAAAGTACCATAACACACACGATATAGGCCTTGATTCTTTTCCTTGCCAATATAAACACAATGGAGGTCTTCCTGGTTCATAGAATTCACCTCTTCTTTACAAGAGGAATACGTATGTATAGGAACAGTGCCTATTTTTTGAGCTTCCTCCAGAAGGTCTTTATACGAGGAACACACAAAAGCACAAGAATCGAGCTTTGTATCAAAAAATGATACACTCTTAGCGGAAAGATATGCTATTAATGATGCCTTGTGGTATGCAACACCCTTTTCTCCTAAACCACTTTCATGTGCACTCCCAGAGTTTATAATAAGAGCAATATCTGGCGTTAAACATCTTCCTAATTCTTGCATATCATGTGCTTCACTTATTCCTACTTCCATTATCCATATATCACTTGATAAAGAAGATGCAAGTATGGATAAAGACATGCCTATTTGATTATTATAATTTACAAAATTCTTATCTACTCTATATTTTTTAGACAAAACAGAGCTTAATAATTCCTTCACTGTCGTTTTACCTGCAGACCCTGTTACAGCAACGACAATTCCATTATACTGCGAACGTTTATAATGAGCTAAAGCAAGCAAAGCATGAAGACTACTTTTTACTTTAATAACTGGAAGACAAAGCTCCTTAATATCTTCTTCCACAATAATGGCACTTGCGCCCATTTTTACAGCTTCTTCTACAAAAGTGTGTCCATTATTTCGAATACCAGGTAACGCTATGAAAACGTCTCCCACCTTACTTGTCCTTGTATTTATCGATACTGTACCTGTATATATCTCTCCTGCTTTATTATTGCCAAAGATAATTTCCCCTTCTATATATTTTGCCATCTCTTCAATATTCATTATAATTGGTCTTTTCCTCTCATGTTAGTAATCTTTATTACTTATTATACATAGACATAAAAGGGAAATATGTCCCACAAATACTTCACCTAATTTTATCATAATAGTAATAAAAAAAATAGTAGAAAAATCTTTTTGATTTTTATTTTATCCTATGCTAACATACAAAGTTATTATGGTTCTTTATGGATTCTTATGTATCCCTTATTTAAAAAAGATCTTTCAGATATCCTCAACATGGCTTTGTTTTGCGACGAAGATGAACTTATTTCTCAAAAAATACCAACACCGACTGTTGAATTAACACACAAGTTACTGGATCTATGGAAGAATTGGGATACCATAATGGGTTCACCCATAAAAGATATTCTATCACCTGTAGACACGAGAAAAACAACCCTACTGCTCACTGCTACCAACTCTGTGGCTCTTCAAGAAGCTCATTATTATAAGGAAGATATTTTACAGAAAGTACATTCTTTTCTCGGAATGGAGTATTTTCATTCAATTTCCATACGACATTCTCTAGGAGAGACTCCCCTCACAAAAAGCAATTCCATTATATATTCTAGTGAAATTTATGCTCCTACTGTTCATAGCATTTTTTCAGATAATATTGTTTCACATAATTCTGCCATACAAAAGGCATATAACGCTTTTCGTAAACGGATGAAAAAAATATAGAGTATATATCTCTATATGCCACTGTCCACGGCACAATTTGAAAGCCCTCTTTGTAGGAATTACTTATGCATAGATTACTCACTTTTTTTATTGTGAGACCAGTACTTTCCGTAGTCATTTCTCTTTTTATTTTACTTGCTGGATTTTTAGCCTTACAAGAATTACCCATTGAATTGTATCCAACTATCACGCCTCCAACTGTTTCTGTTTCTGCTAAATATCCTGGTGCTTCCCCAGAACTTATTTCATCACTTGTCGCAGCTCCTTTAGAAGAACAAATAAATGGTGTTGATGGAATGATGTACATCAATTCTGTTATTAGTAGAGACGGCGCGACTATTCGTGCATATTTTACCCCAGAAACAAACCCTCATTGGGCTGCCATCCACGTAAATAATAGAATACAAACTGCATTATCTTCTTTACCACAAGAAGTTCAAAGACGAGGTATTACTGTACGAAAATCCTCAGATTCCACTCTTATGTTTATATTGCTTAGCTCTTCTTTACCTCAATATGATACAATTTTTCTTAGTAATTATGCTTCCACTAATGTTGTGGGAGAATTACAACGCATTCATGGTATTGGAGATGTTACTATTCACGGTGCAAAACCATATGCTATGAGAATTTGGACTAATCCCCATATACTTGCTTCTCTCAAACTCTCAACTCAAGATATTATTGACAGTATTTTTGTCCAGAATAAGCAATATCCTATTGGCACTATTGGAGAATCTCCAAATGCTGTCGATGTTCTTTACTCTGTGCAAGACAGTGGAACACTCCGTAGTGTTGAAGATTTTGAAAATATTATTGTGAGAAGCCAAAAAGATGCTTCTTCTCTTTTATTAAAAGACATTGCTACAATAGAGCTTGGAACAGAAATATATCATAGTACAGCAAGATACAATGGCCAACCCTCTATTTCTCTTGCCATTTCTCTTGCTCCAGAAGGTAATGCATTGCGTGTTGCTAATGATATTGAAAAAACCTTAAAAGAATTACAAGCACATTTTCCAGAAGGTATTCAATATATAAAAGCATATGACACAACACTATATATCAAATTATCAATAGAAAGTGTTATATATACCCTTATTGAAGCACTCTTTTTGGTTATCCTTATTATTTATTTATTTTTACAAAATATAAAAGTGACTATTATACCTTGCTTTGCTATTCCTATTTCTATTATTGGTACATTTGCGGGTTTATACCTTTTTAATTCTTCCATCAATACGTTCACATTATTTGCTCTTGTTCTTGCAATTGGAATTGTTGTGGATGATACTATTCTTGTTATTGAAAATGTCGAACGCATTTTGGAAACAACAATGTTAACACCCATACAAGCAACAATACAAGCTATGGAAGAAATAACGTGGCCTGTCATTGCTTCTACTCTCGTTTTATGTTCTGTTTTTATTCCAATTGCATTTATTCAAGGATTAACAGGTGGAATGTTTAGAGAATTCGCTATAACTATTTCCATTGCTGTTTGTATTTCTTCCATTGTTGCGCTCACGCTCACACCCGCTCTTTGTGCTTTATGGCTTAAGAAAAGAGAGGCTCATACGAAAATCTCCTTTTTTAATAAAATATTGCACTCCTTTACAAAAGTATACTCTTCACTACTGCAAATTCTTACAAGAAGGTATCTTCTTTCTGGAATATTTTATATTATTCTTTTTCTTCTCTCTTATATAATGTTTACTTCCCTCCCAAAGTCTTTTGTCCCTGCTGAAGATCAAGGTACATTACGAGTTATTATTACACTGCCAGACGGAGCATCTCTTGAAAGGACATTGGCCGTTGAAGAAGAGTTCAGAAAACTAGCTAGTACAGAAGAAAGTATAGTAACAATTATGGCCTCTGTTGGAAGAAATGCCCTTACTGGATCTCTACAAGAAAATTATGCTAGCCTTTTTATTACTCTGCGACATTGGGATTCTAGAAAAAATCACGATCAATCCGCACAGGCCATTCTCAATAGATTACGCAAAGAATGTCTTTCTATTGCAGATGCTTCTTTTATTTTTCTTTTACCTTCACCTATTCCGCGGCTAGGAAGTGCTGGTGGGTTTAAATTTTATATACAAAATCAGACAAATGCTTCTGTTGAAGAATTACAAAAAGTAACAGATTCCTTCAAAGTACTCTTACAAGAACAAAAAGTGCTTACACGTATTAATTCACTATTAACATCCACAACGCCACAAATAATTCTCTCTATTAATAAAGAAAAAGCTCTTTTATTAGGTGTTGATATCCAAGATATCTATAAAACGCTACAAAGCACGTTAGCCAGTACGTATATAAATGATTTTACACTCTCTGACAGACCCTACAGAGTACTTCTCCAAGCGCAGAGTTCTTTTAGAGATTCTCTTGAAGCATTACATTCTCTTTTTGTTATTTCTCGAACGACAAAATCCCCTATTCCACTATCCTCTCTTGTTAATTTTACCCATGATACTGGACCAATTGTATTAGAAAGATTTAATATGTATTCTGCAGCCCCCATACTTGGTGGTGCAGCAGAAGGATATACTTCTAGCCAAGCTATTGCCATAGTTGAAAACCTTGCAAAAAAACACCTTCCAGAAGGATATTCTGTAGCATGGACAGGACCAGCATATCAAGAAAAACTCTCAGAAGGAAAAACAGTAAGTACTATTTTGTTCTCTGTACTTTTTATCTTTCTCATTCTCGCTGCACTGTATGAAAGCTTCTCTCTTCCAATTATTATTATACTCACTTTGCCTATAGCATTATTTGGTTCCACTGCTTTTTCTCATTTACGTGCATTATCAAATGATCTTTATTTTCAAATTGCCCTTATTACTCTTATTGGGCTCACCGCAAAGACGGCTATTCTTATAGTAGAATATGCTATAAAACTTCACAGGGAAGGGAATTCTCTCGAACAGGCTGCTATACAAGCCAGCGTACAAAGAATACGACCCATACTTATGACAATGCTCTCTTTTATACTCGGCAGTCTTCCTCTTGTTTTGGCCACAGGAGCCGGAAGTGCCAGTAAAATATCTTTAGGAACGGCTATTGTTGGTGGCATCACTTTTTATACATTCTTTGGAATACTCTTTATACCACCGCTTTTTATTATTATACTATCTGTAACACAATACATACAAAAAAAGCTCAATAATACAGCTTCATAATATTATTTTATTTATACTTTTTTATTGAAACAAAAGAGCTCTGCCTAGTATAATAATATTCTATCGTTTTTTTACTTTGCCTTTGTTTCGAAATATTTCCACAACATTTGCATTCCATGTAATTTAATGAAGAAAATATACATTTTTTCGCATTATAGAATACTATTATTCCACATTGTATCAGTACACTATATGCTTCCATATTCATTTTATATTTTTCTAATTCTATTCTTTCCTTATTGGAAATACACGTTTTTATACTAGTTACCTCTTCTTATAACTCCTTACTGCTCCTTCTAGCAATACCCTGTTATTTCAAAGAATAACTCTATTATTTATTGTTATTGTTTTATTATTCCTAAAACACTTTTAGAACTCTTCTTGTATACTTTTGTACATGTGTTATTATATTTTTACGAGATTAGAGTGAGGTTTTATATGAAATTTCTTATTATTATATTTATCTTATGTGTACCTTTTCCTTCCTTTGCTGAAGAAATAATGGCAATTGAACCCTTTACTATAGATGAAAAACTACAACACAAATCCTCCTTACCTATTAGCCTTATTATTCTAGAAAAAAAAGCACATTCTGGAGATGCAGACGCTCAGTTTGAAGCTGGTCTATTTTATTTTAAAGGCATTACTATAGAGAAAGATCTCACAAAAAGTCTGCACTACTTTTCTCTTGCTGCAGAGCAGAATCACCCAAAAGCACTGTATAATTTAGGAACACTATATATTGACGGGAGCCTTGTTGATAAAGATACAGAAAAAGGGCTTACATTCCTAAAGCGAGCGGTTGATACCAATTATGTACCAGCACAAGTTGCATACGCCTTTCTTTACATCGACGGAGAAATTCTACCCCAGAATATGGAAAAAGCATATGAATGGATTTCTATAGCACACAAAAATAAGGACATTTCCAATGAAGATAGAATAGAATTAGAAAAATACAAAAAGAATTTAGAAATACAGATTACTCCAGAACAAAAACATGCTGTAGAAGAGAGACTAAAGCACAAATTCTAATATATTGTGGTAACGATATTACTGTGAAGCACAGTACAAGAAAATATACTCTATCATACATATTTAGCAAATCTTAAAAACCGAGAATTATACTATTAGGAAATGGGAATCCTACGGCTAAAAACAATATAGTACGATAAACTTCACGTATTCAATATTATCAAAAAAATCCATAAATATCATTGCTAAATCATAGCACAACACAAAATAGTGTGAAAAAATACTAGAGGCTACAAGACTGATATCTCTCTTAAAAATATATTCTTAAAATTATCTAAAAAAGAACATCCTTTTCTTTCAAAATGCCTCAAAAAAACGCACAAAATAAAGAAGGAGTATTACCCAAAGGCACACCCCTTCATATACAAGCACTATGCACAAGACAGCCCATCATAAAAATTATCTACTTTGTTGTATGCCATCAAGAATCCACATACCCTCACTTTTGTCTGACCGCACAAAATGCCAATATTCATTGACATCTGAATTCTCTGCCTCTTTCGATTCCTGCAATAGTGCAGAAAAGAATACAAGAACTCGCCTTTCATCATTAGTATCTTTTACTTCTAAAACACGTGCATCTATATGCAAAATGGCTACATCACCAATTTCAGGGTCTTCATCAGCCTGACGAATTATTTCAGTAAATACCTCTGTAGAAGTGAATTTTCTTATATCTTCTAAATCGTTCTTTGCCCAGGACTCCTGTAAACGAGCAAATAAGATTTTTGCACCTTTAATAAATTCTTCTTCGTTAAAATCTTTTGGAAAAGATACATTTTGTACAGCTTCTTTTGTATCTGCCTCGCTATCTAACATTGCCCATGCAGAATCTTGATACGATGTCCTTGACAGAGTTGTTTCTTCTGCAGGTCGATATCTTTCTTGCTGTCTCGACCTAGACAGACTTTGAAATATTCTAAAACCCACAAAAACGAAAAGTCCTATAAGAATGAGCCCAAGAAAACCACCACCAAAACCACTGCCTGAAAATAAAGACCCTAATAATGTTCCTGCTAATACCCCTGTTAATAAACCACCCATTCCACCAAGACCCCCCCCGCTTGCTTGCTTAGTAGCACCGTCTGACTGTGCACCCTGACGATTCATTTGGTTTTGATTATTTGGCATAGCTCTTTCTCTTGACATAGTCGGTTTTGAGCCAAAAGAGCGACCTCCTCCAATACGACGACGTGCCTCTGAGTCCTCAAAAGAAAAGTGCATTGCCACTATTGCCAATAGTAATGGTAATATAGTTCTGTGTAACAACATCATCATACCTCCTAGAGCATACAATTTTAGTATATCATATTTATATTCCCTTTTGCAAGAGTATTCTCTGCTATGAGGCGCCCTATACAATAATGCTTGCCATTTCTTCGTCCTATTGTATATAGTAGTCTCGTCATCTTAATAACCTTTGCCCCTCTTGTCTCTATTATTACTGGAGAGTACCTCACATGAAAAAACATGAACATTACTGGGAGATTCGAGAACTCATTCTTATCGGTGTTTTCGCCTCTGCCTCAAAAATAATTACGTTGGTTGTTACACTCCTCAGCGGTGGAATGAATCCAATTGGGTTAATTGCAAAAAATCTTATCTTCACTTCTCTTCTTATTATCATGCTTTATAAAATACAAAAACTCGGGACACTCCTTATCTTTATTCTTGTAACAACGATAGTTAGTTTACTCTTTCTTGGCGGGAGTATAATGCTTATTCCCTCTATGTTCATTGCGGCTCTTCTTGCAGAGGCTTTTGCTTACTCTCTTGGAGGATATAAAAGGAATATAATAATCCTACTAACTGTTTTTTTATACGATATTCTTTCCAAAGCAATTTCTATTGGAATTTCCTGGATTATTTTGCGAGAGAATCCTTCCCTACTAGCTCTTATTGTACCAATCATTATTATTGGATACATAGGTTCGTGCCTTGGAATCCCAGCTGGGATATATTCTGTAAAGGAGTTAAGACATGCTGGCATTATTCAACGATAGATATTCCTCTTTTTCCTCTTCCCATATATTAGCAAACCTTGATACAAGAACAAAAGTAATAATCAGTATTATTACCTCTATTGCTACTCTCATCCTAGCTAGCTCTGTGGCGCTTTCTTTTTTATTTTTTGTTTCTCTCTCATACGCTATGCTTATTCATAAAAAAAGATTATTATTTTTTGCATATATATTCTTTATTATTGTCGCTTGTGTTGCCACAGTCTTTTCGCTTTTCTTGCAATTTATATTTCCTGCAATGCCAGAAAGCTCTTTTGTTGATCTTGGAATACCTTTTTTACGGATAGCTATTATGCTTAATGTTGTTTTACCCCTCGCTTTATATACTAATATACACTCTCTTTTACATACTCTTAAGAATCTTAAATTGCCCCTCTATATATACCTTCCTACCTCTGTCATGATACGATTTATCCCTACGTTTATATCTGACGTAAAGCAAATAACAGAAGCTCTTAAAATTAGAGGCTATATTTTTTCTGTGCGGGCATGCTGCTCAAAACCCATTTTTTATCTACGTATTATTCTTGTTCCTATTCTTTTTAGGTCTCTTAAAACTGCTGATAATCTTTCCATTGCTGCAGAATTAAAAGGTATTGGTTACAATAAGAAAACAAGTATTTATAAAGTGGAAAAATGGTCTCATAAAGATACAATGACAATCCTCCTTTTTCTTATTACTATACTTATTTCTTTTATCTTAGCTCATTTCTTTGTGTCTCCATCAAGGGTAATGCAATGATTACATTTTCTTCTGTAACCTATACCTATCCCTTTCAAGATACGAGAACGGTACATGACCTTTCTTTTACAATTGAAAAAGGAGATGTCCTTCTTTGTACTGGAATGAGTGGATGTGGTAAATCTACACTTCTTAGACTCATTAATGGTCTTTGTCCTCATTATTTTGAAGGAACACTTACTGGTGAAATAGAACTCAATTCTCTAACCACCAAAAAAATGCAACTCAGTGAAATATCCTCGTTAGTTGCTACTTTGTTTCAAGATCCAGAACAACAATTTTTTGCTCTTACTGTTGAAGATGAACTTGCTTTTGCCCTTGAAATACAAAATATTCCAGTTGATGAAATGAAAGCAAGGATAACTGAAATTATTTCCTTTCTTGAAATGGAGGATATTCTTCATTCCTCCATATATGAGCTGTCTGAGGGACAAAAACAAAAAGTAGCCATTGCTTCACTACTTATTCAAAAACCTCAAATACTCCTTCTTGATGAACCAACAGCCAATCTTGATGAAGAAACAACAAAAGAGCTCTGTTTACTGCTCCATAAATTAAAAAAATCTGGTCTTACCATTGTTATTGTTGACCACAGAATACACTGGTTAAAAGACCTTATTACTTCCACAATAATAATGCATAATGGTACTATTACCGCTAAAGGAACATTTTCCCTTCTAGAATCCGAGGAAATACAGAATTCTTATGGATTAAGAAAAACACGTTTACACGACCCAAGAAATTCCTTTACACCTCTTTCTTCGGAAAATTCGTTCTTTGTTGCAGAAAATATCACATTTACCTATGACACTGAAAAGAAATCTCTCTTTGAAAATAATTCTTTTTCTTTTTCACAAGGTATTGTTGCTGTTCTTGGACAAAATGGTGCTGGAAAAACAACCCTTGCAAGAATACTTACGGGATTAACACTTACAGAAAAAGGAACATTTCTTATTGAAGGTCAGGTTATTTCTGCAAGAGACCTCCTTCAACATGTGAGTATTGTATTACAAAACACAGACCATCAATTACATATGAGAACTGTAACAGAAGAAATTTGTGCATCTCTTTCGATGTTAGCTAAAAATGAGCAAGAAACTCGTTTACAAGAACTTCTTAGCACTTTTTCACTTATGCCATTGGCACATCGCCATCCACTTTCTCTTTCTGGCGGAGAAAAACAGCGACTTGCCATAGCTTGTGGACTTGCAAAGAAACCACGTATTCTTATTTTAGATGAACCGACAAGTGGGCTAGATGGTGTTAATATGAAACTTGTTGCTTCTGCTTTACAAAATATAGCAAAAAGCACGTTAATCTTACTTATTACACACGATTTGGAATTGCTAGAATATACCTGTGAACAATCTCTCACATTACCTATTATAGAGTAGTTTCCTATATCTTGTATTTTCTAGTACTCTTGACTTTTATATAAATGCATTCTATAGTCAATAGCTATGACATTATGTCTTTATGGGGGTGTCCTGGTTTCGACGAGAAATGAAAGTACTAGTTGCAAGTCGAGGCGCCGCTGGCCTCGTAAAAAGCGGCACACATTTAATTGGCAACGATCAATTAGAACTCCAAGCAGCGTAGTTTATACGCTGTGACCAACCTACAAGACGCTTACGCTTTGGGAAGGTATATACTGTAAGCTAGTGTAATAAAGTGGACTCTTCTTTTTTATGCGAAACCTTATAGAGTATATGTCTTGTTTGCGTGCTTAGAGGCCTAGAATAAGACAGACACTTTGTATCTAAGCTACACTTGTAGACGCTAGATATGGAAGTTTTTCGGACGTGGGTTCGATTCCCACCACCTCCACCATTTGTCTATCGCATAAAATCTCTTTTAATATTAAAACAATTACAAGACAAGTAAATTATACCTAAGTTATAGTCCCATTAGGTATAATGCTTCCCTTGTATCTCACGTTTTTTACGGTATATCTCACAGTATAAAATAGTATATTCTTTTTTATACCGTAATTTTTGGATATATGCCATGTTAAACGATACGGTACTAAGAAATCTAAAAGCAAAAGAAAAGCCCTATAAAAAAACTGATACTGCTGGACTATATATTTACGTTACCCAAAAGGGGAAGAAGATATTTCATATTGATTTTACCTTTGAGAAAAAACGAAAACATACACCATTGGTGAATACCCTATCATATCTCTTATAGGGGCTAGACAAAAACTCAATGAGATAAAAATAAAACTTAAACAAAGTATAGATCCTGCTGCTGAGAAAAGACATTTAAGCACTTACTATGAGAAGAAAGAGAAAATATCTTGAGCAACATCGCTACAAAATGGCTTGAAATAAAACAAAGTGATAAAACACAAAAACATAGATAAGGTATCTACTCAAAGCTTAGACGTTTTATCTACCCTAGTTTTGAAGAAAGAAATATCAATTCCATTAGCTCCAGAGAAATGCCAGAATGTGTTTGCAAGAGAGAAGCAAAAGGCATATACGAAACTTCAAAAAAACACCCGTCAAAGGTATAGCTACAAAAAGAACCATCTTATTCTATAGTAAGTGTGTAATATTTCTTAGTTTACGCTATCCCATATACCTATCAAGAACTCAGTAAGACAACGTGATATTTAACAACATCGTAATAGTATAACTTTGTAGAAATCACATATTTTTGCTGTAAAAGAAAATAGTACTTATTGAAGAGAGCGTTCACTTTGAAGAACATCCCCAACATTCACTATCTTTGTACACAATACATTTTTATAAAAAATTCTTGAAATACAAATATGTTCTCTAACGAAATTACTATTTCTAAAAAAATAAAAAACATCCTATTCTCCTCTTTCTACAAGGTATCATTTATATAATAAAAATTATGAATTTAAATAATATAAAATATTATGCGTTAGAATAATTATTTTATCAATTGTATTTATTATCATTATTAATAATATAAGTATGTTCGGAATGG
>JBOFIJ010000002.1:0-21615 GCA_051650105.1 Desulfovibrionaceae bacterium | reverse complement strand
AATACAAGGAACTCTTAATTTCTTACAAAAAAGTAAAGCTGAAATTATAGAATATATTGTTCCTGAAAGAATGCACTGGAGGCTCGCATTGCGTGCAATAGCAAGAAATACAGATGAAAGAAGTGTTATTGCTGCTCTTGGATAGATCTGCTATAAGATGCTATCCTGATATAAAATATCTTCTTTTGCAAAAATACCAATAAAGCTAAGATAATGTACTTTTGTATAATAGAAAGTGCATTGATATAGGTGGTAAAATTTCTTATAGAATGCGGAAAAGAGTATATACTTACTATTTATATAGTAAAAAGATATAAAAACTTTCTGTGGGATAAAGCTAAGACTATGCAAATAAAACAATATATAGTATCTTCCTTTATGAAGGGAGAATAGTATGAAATACCGTACCATGGAAGAATGTGTACACGATTTATATAAACATAATGATTTATTAATGGTGGAAGAAGAGGTAGACCCTTATATAGAAATGGGGATAATTCAACGCAGAGCCTATAAAAAGAAGTCTCCTGCTATATTATTTACAAAAGTAAAGAATAGCCCTTTTCCTGCACTCGCAAATGTATATGGCACAAGGGAGCGTGTTGAATTTTTATTCCGAGATTCAATAGCATCCCTGCGTGCATTACTGTCTTTAAAAGCAGACCCTATGCTTGGATTAAAAAAACCTTTGTATCTTCTTAAGGCATTATCATCAGTGTGGAGTACTAGACCAAAAATACAAAAACGTGCTCCTATTTTAAAAAACCTAACAACGTTATCTCAATTACCTCAGCTTGTTTCTTGGAAAGAAGATGGTGGGGCTTACATTACGTTGCCTGAGGTATATACACAGGATCCAGAAGGGAATAGCTTTTCAAGATCTAATTTGGGAATGTATCGGATTCAAATTTCTAGTAAGTATTTAGTAAAAGATGCAGAAGTAGGTTTACATTATCAAATACATAGAGGAATAGCTGCACACCATGCAAAAGCGTTAAAAAATGCTATTCCTTTACCAATAAATATATTCATTGGTGGTCCTCTTGCATTGGCAATATCTGCAGTAATGCCTCTACCAGAGGATATTCCAGAGATATTTTTTGCTGGAGCATTAAGTGGTTTTCGTATTCCATATGTTCATTCGGCAAATGGTTTATTGATGCCTGTAGAAGCAGATTTTTGCATAAGTGGATATCTTGTGAATGAAAATAAACCAGAGGGCCCATTTGGGGATCATCTAGGGTATTATAGTTTAGAGCATGAATTTCCAATTATTAAGGTGGAGAATGTATACCATAGAAAAGGTGCAATTTTTCCTTTTACAACAGTCGGTAGACCTCCGCAAGAAGACACAGTTTTTGGAGAATTTATTCATGATATCACACAAGATGTTCTTCCACAGGAATTTAAAGGTATAACGCAAGTAAATGCTGTAGATTGTGCAGGGGTGCATCCATTATTATTAGCAATTGGTAAAGAACGTTACGTTCCATATGCAGAAAAAAGAAGACCTCAGGAAATTATTACGCTAGGTCTTTCTTTGCTTGGTAAATCGCAAACTTCATTGGCAAAGTACCTCTTTATAGTAGCAGAAGAAGACGCTGTAATGTTATCAGCACATGATATAAAGGCTTTTTTTGAGCATATGTTAGAAAGAACAGATTTTTCAAGGGATATTCATTTTATAACGAGAACGACAATAGATACTTTGGATTATACTGGAAGTGCTTTAAATGAAGGCTCGAAGATGCTGTGGGCAGTAGCAGGGGAAAAGAAGCGGGAATTAGCAAGAGAACTCCCTATAGATTTTTCTTTACCAAAGATATTTTCTAAGGCCTTGTTATTTAGTGCCGGGATTGTGCTTATTGAGGGTGAGAAGAATGTATCTAATAGAGATGAACAATCTATGGATATGAAAGAATTAGTAAAATACCTAAGTTATAGAGAAATGGGGTATGAGGGAGTGGGTTTATGTGTTGTTGTGGATGATATCAATTTTGTTATGCAATCGTTAGAGAATTTTTTATGGGTTACGTTCACACGGTCTCATCCATCAACAGATATATATGGAATGAGAGAGAGAATAGAAAATAAACACTGGGCATGTTGTAATCCTCTGTTAATAGATGCACGTATAAAACCATTTCATGCACCACCATTATTAGAAGACACTAATATAGAGAGAAGAGTGGAAGAGTGCTTTGCGACAAGAGGAAAGTGCTTGCATGGATATATTTAGTATTATACGATGGGAAAGTATATGGTATAAAACTGTATGATGGCGAAAAAGAATAAGGGATATCTGTCATTGTAATATTATTTCTGTATATTGGGCAGTTGTGAAATGGCAGTGCATACTAATTATTTATTGTAGAATCCTCTATGGTGGATACGTTGTGTGTAAAGAGATATCTGCCTTATATTCACCACATATATATTATACCTAATACGAATTTTTCCTCTGTATTGTTAGGGAAACTTTAATCAATAGAGGTATATATATATTGAGGTAATGATGAAAAATTTGGCTATTGCTTGTATTACGGTTTTTTATTCGATGTTCTTTTCTGCCATTGCTTTTTCTAAAGATAAAGAAATTATTCGTACAAACGAAGTCGTGGTAACGGCTACAAAGAAAGAGAAAATGTTGCAAGATGTTCCTTCATCTGTATCAGTTATAACAGCGGATGAGATACAAGAATCTAGTAAAAAT
Source organism: Desulfovibrionaceae bacterium (assembly GCA_051650105.1). Lineage (GTDB taxonomy): Bacteria > Desulfobacterota > Desulfovibrionia > Desulfovibrionales > Desulfovibrionaceae > CAMWXW01. Next base: position 18,902 of record JBOFIJ010000002.1, on the reverse strand, counting down.
GTTATAGGAGACTTATTAGAAGATGTTCCAGGTGTTGAGGTTTCAAATAGTGGTACACAGGGATTAAAAAGAATTACAATACGTGGTGAGGGCCCTCGCCGTGTTCTTATTTTAATAGATGGGCAACGCATATCAGAAAATAAATCGTTAGAAGGGACTCCTATATTAATAGATCCTGCAAGAATTGAAAGAATAGAGGTAATAAAAGGACCAGCAAGTGTTTTATATGGAGCGGATGCACTAGGTGGTGTAATAAATATTATAACAAAGAAAGGTGGTAGTAAGGTATTGGAGGGAGAGGTTTCTGCTGGATACAATAGCTCTATGGATAAAGCATCTTCTTTTGGTTATAATGGATACGCATCTCTTTTTGGTAAGAAGAATGGTTTTTCTTATCGCGGGTCGATAAGCCACAGTGCTAAAAGTGATCTTCGAACGCCAATTGGCACACAGAATCATACTAAATATGATGCATCAGATGCTAATATCTATTTAGATTATGATTTTGGGAATACAAAAGTTGGTATAAATTATGATTATTTTAGAACATATATAGAATCCACAGCCTATGGTCCAGATTGGAGTGATATTGGTTTTTATTCAGATATGCCTTCATGGACTCGTAATAAGATATCAACATTTGTGGAGATACGAGATATCACAAGCTATATGTCTCGTGTGCGGTTTGATATATTTGTACAGAGTAATGAAAAAGAATATGAGAACCTTGTGCCACCGCTTCTTCCTCGTCGTCGTCCTGTTAATGTTAGAGTGGAAGCATTAAATAAGAATAAGCAATTTGGTTCAAGTTTGCAAACAGATTGGCTTATAGGAGAAAATCATTTTCTTATTGTGGGTTACGATTTAAATTATGATTTTCTAGATACGGATAATAAAACAGATTTAACAGTATTTGTGCCAATTCCTGGTATTCCACCAATGGTAATAAATACTAAGTATAGTGCAGAGGGATATATACTAACAAATGCGTTATATGCTCAAATGGAATCGACTCTTCCACAAGATTTTACATTGAGCTATGGAACACGTTTATCTATGGTATATACAGAGCTTAGTAAACTAACAGGGGATGCTCCAGATATAGGTAATGCGGCAGGGGGATTTAAAGGCCCCGCTGGAGTGGTAGGAGATAATTTTTATATTTATCCAGTATTTAATATAGGGCTTACATGGAGTGGTGTAAAACACCTCACACTGCGTACATTATTTTCTCAGGGTTTTAGAACACCTCAATTGCAAGAGAGATACATTAACGTTATTGGGGCAGAGACCTTTTATGCAAATCCAAATTTAAAACCAGAAATAACACAAAATATTGAGGTGGGTGCACGTTATTCTAATTATGGAATAAATATGGACATAGGTGTATTTTATTCTTATGCAGACAATTATATGGATTTAGAATTACTATCTGATAATCCAGCAAGGGGTCCGTATAAATACAGTAATATAGCTGTGGCACAAACATTTGGAATAGAATTATTGCTTTCATATCTCATACCTGTGGTGAAATTAGAACCATATATTTCGATGTCTTGGATGAAAAGGCAGTATCAATATGAAAATTTCTCAACATTTGATTCTGGTTTACCAGAGTTTATGGGAAGAGTTGGAATACGTTATGAAAAGGATTTTATAGAGTATGGATTTCTCTATTTTATAGATACGTATGGGAGGTTTGCATCTTCAGTGCGCTATGAGGCTTCTAATAGAGTGATGACTCAGTTTGATCCGTGGGCAACATTAAATATGCGTACTGGTTTTCGTTTTGGAAAAGAACGACAATATTATGTAGATATAATTGCAGAGAATATAACAAATACGCTATATATTTCTCCAGCAGCAATAGATGCTCCAGGCTATATTTATGAAGCAGGTTTTTATGCTGGGATAAATATAGGTGCAAAGTTTTAACACGAGGTAGGAAAAAATATGTATATGTAAAGGGAATATAGAAATTGTGTATATTGTGATGCTGTTTTATAAAGAGCGATTGTTAAAATGCTTTTCCATGAGGAAAGCATATATGCTTAGTATTAAGAATTGTTCGCTGTGTATACTAATTATAATGTAAGCATGATAGTATGTGTTATGTGATATTCCCTTATATATAAAAGAAAGTCTTCTTCAAAAGTAGGTATGAGGCATACATTCTTTCTTGTGCAAAGTATTTGTTCTTCTCAAAAAAATTCTAAAATACTTTCCCACGTTTTTTCATGGAGTGCTCTACAGATATTTTGCACAATACCTTTACAAAAATACTACTTATTTTACTGGAGGGTATTACATTTCTTTCACGTAAAGATAGAGCACTTTTTGAGATATTTCATAAAAATATAGTAATAAGAGAGTGCAGAAAATAGTATTTTATATGGTGTTTTTAGTAAAATAATATTTTTTTACTTTATATATGTAACTATATCTACAGAAATAGACGTAATAATGATATATAATTCATATAAAATAGAAAAAATATGAGGAATAATGAGGAAAAATATTGAAAAAATGAGATATTTCTCTATTATAGATGATAAAAATGGTTAAATAGCTAAAATGTATATTCCTTTAATAAGATATCCGCATTGAGAAATAATATAAGATTATTATACTCTGTATGTTATTAGAAATATATTAAAATATAATATAGAGAAGCAATGTGGTAATATACTCCATAACATATTATGTAATTATTAAAAGATATCTATAAGGAATAAGTATAGTGTTATTATAAAGAGTTTTATTAAAAAGTTATTGGGTAATAATGAATGCGTGGCAGTAATTTCTAGAAGACAATGTTGCCGTGAATAGTATTGTAAATGATATTATTCTTTCTGTTCAAGAGTAAGAGTAATGATACGAGGAGTGATAGAGAGTATTTCTACAGAGGGGAGTTTGGTAAAAAACCTAATAGGTAACCGAGAACTTCCTTTTTTAATAAAACGGGAAGGGTTTACATAAAGCTGAATACTATTAAGAAGTATTTCATTTTTTATAGAATCTGGAACTATCATTGTGACGGTTGCAGTGTTTGGAGAAAGCTTTGTAGTCCAAAGGTTTTTTTCAACGTCTCGTACAATAATATTTTTTGTTAAAGTAATTTTCTTTGTTTTTATTTTAATAGTAACAGTTGCTTTTACTTGTTTTGGAGTAATATCTACAGAAGGCGGGGCTTGTGGTGTTATATCAAGAAGTAATAGCCCAGATTGTTGTTCTTTTGGTAATGTAATGCTTGTGTTTATTTCAGAAATATTTTCGAGAAGTTTTTGAGGTCCTTTAATTGTAACTGTATTTTGGGAAAGAGATAATGATGTAATTTCTGCATCGGGAAAGAGCTTTTTATTAATAGTGACATTGATAGGCACAACTTTTTCTTTAAGGGTATCTACAATAAGGTGTAATTTTGAGGGTGTTGTCTCCATAATAGCAAAAGCAGAGTGTGGAGGAGTGATTTTTAAAGGTACAATATTCTCGCCGTCTGCGATATTAGCAAGATCAACAGTATAAGATTCTTTTTTGTTGTTCAACAGACTAATTAATCCTTTTGGTCCTCGCACTCGGACAAGTACTTTATTTTCCAATCCAGAACGCACAACTGTATTGTGTGGAATTCCTTTATAATCTAGTCGAACTTCCATTATGGTATCAACAAATTCTCTACCAATAACCATATACCAAAGAACAATACTAATGAGTATAGCAAGAAATAAAGAGGGAAAGTGTAAACGTTTTAGCATATATTATGCCTCCCAACACTTTTTTAATTCTTGTGCTAACAGGCTGGCTTCAATAACGCGCAAGGTGCCTCTATGAGCAATACTCACAGTTCCTTTTTCTTCAGAAACAACAAGAACAATGGCATCTGTTTCTTCTGTAATACCAATGGCAGCTCTATGCCTTGTTCCAAAATTTTGTCCAACTACATTGGCAAGAGGAAGAATACAAGCAGCAGCGGCAATAATGTTGTTTCTTATAACAATAGCACCATCGTGTAAAGGGGTCCCATTCATAAATATAGTAATAAGAAGTTGTTGACTTAGTACAGCATTTAGTATGACTCCACCTGTAATTGTGTCGCCAAGAGCAGTATTGCCTTCCAAAACAATGAGAGCACCAATACGTCGCTGTGAAAGATACCAAAGTGTCTCGGAGAGTATCTGTACAGATTTTTCTTGTGAAGTGTCTTTGTCTTTATGTCTAAGAAAAAAGCTTTGAGAGCCCATAAGAGAAAGAGCTCTTCTGATATCTTGCTGAAAGAGTATGACAATAACAAGAAAAAGTGATCCGAAGAAATTCTCTAATAGCCAAGTAAATGTATATAATTCAGTATAAATAGAGGTAATATAAAGCATACCTAAGAGCAGTATTCCATAAATAGCGGAAAGAGCTCTTGTATCCCGTAACCAAAGGATAATTTGATACACCAACACCGTAACAAGGAGGATATCTAAGAAATCTCTCCAAGTACTTGGCATATGCATAAAGGTATTCATATAATAGGATCCTAGGTCAATAAATTGGTAAGTGCAAGTGTTTGTTTACTTTTTTTTACGTTATGTACTCTATGTATGCAAAAACATTGTGAGGCAAGAAGAGCTGTAATTACCTGTGTGGCATTTTCTTTTTCTTCTAAAGAGGCATTTTTTTCCTCTTGATAAAATGTTTTATATGACAAAGCAATAAGTAAAGGTCTTCCAAGAGAAGCTATATCCTGAAGAGAGCGTAAAAGTACCATAGTCTCGTCGATGTTTTTACCAAAACCTATGCCAATATCAAGAACAATATTGTGTTCTGGAAGCCCTATTTTTAGTAAATCATTAATTTTATTAGAGAAATACTTTTTAATTTCTAAAAGAATATCTTTTGAATAAAAGTGGATATTGTGTGTATGAGAGGTATTATTTCTCGTAAAATGGGTTAAGACATATCCTGGTTTATAGTGTTGAATAACATCTATGAGGGCAGGATCGAGTTGTAGGCCAGAAATATCATTTATTATGCTACAATTTTTTTGCAAAGCAACAGTGGCCGTTGGAGCATTAAAAGTATCGACAGAAATAATAGCATTCTCACATGAAGTATCATCTTTAATAGCATCTAATATTGTTGCAATAGCGAGTGCTTCTTTTTTGGGATCCATGGGCACAAAATCAGGCTTTGTGCTCTGCACACCTATATCGATAATATTTGCTCCTTCATTTAGTGCTGTCTTGCATAGGACCACAGCTTCATGTGTTGAATGGGCAACTGTACTAGGTATAAAGGAATGCGAAGTATAATTGACTATGGCCATAATGGGGGGAGTGGTAAATGAAAGTACTTTTTTATCTTTTATACCCCAATAAAGACCATTATTCTGAGGAGCTTTCTTTGTTGATGTGGATAGAGTCATTAACATCGCCTATAGTGAGTAAGAGATCGTTGGTATCTTGCTTATGGGAGGTGTTGTTGTTATCAATATCCAACAAAGGCTCTAGTTTCTGATTCCTAAATATTTTCTCGATATCTTCACCAGAAATAGTTTCTCTTTCAAGAAGAGCTTGTGTAAGATTTTCTAAAAAATCCCTATTTTCAGTAATGAGCTGTGTACATTTGTCATAAGCATCAGTTATTAATATTTTTATTTCAGAATCAATAAGCTCAGCTGTTTCCTCACTAAAATTCCTAGGTTGTTTCATTTCCCGTCCAAGAAAGATATCGTCAGATTGTTCATTAAGAGCAAGAGTCCCCACCTTATCGCTCATACCCCATTCACATACCATTCTTCTAGCGAGTTTCGTTGCTTGTTCTATATCGTTTCCAGCCCCTGTGGTAATTTCATTAAAAACTACTTTTTCAGCAACCCTTCCACCAAAAAGAATAACAAGCCTATTTTTGAGATATTCTTTAGAATAGGAATGCTTGTCATCTTCAGGCAACTGCATAGTAACACCAAGTGCTCTTCCGCGCGGTATTATTGTTACTTTATGTAGAGGATCGGTCCCAGGAAGTAATTTTGCAACAAGTGTGTGCCCAGCTTCGTGATAGGCAGTTATTTTCTTATCCTGTTCAGTAAGGACAAGGCTTCGTCTTTCTTTCCCCATAAGTAATTTGTCTTTTGCATATTCAAAATCTTTCATAGAAAGAATATCTTTATTTTGGCGTGCCGCAAGGAGCGCTGCTTCATTAACAAGATTTTCTAAATCTGCTCCAGCAAATCCAGGAGTTCCTTTTGCTATGATATCAAGATCCACATCTTTTCCAAGCGGGGTTTTCTTTGTGTGAACGTCAAGAATCCTTCTTCGTCCACGTACATCTGGTGGAGATACCATAACTTGCCTATCAAAACGTCCTGGTCTAAGAAGTGCTGGGTCAAGAACATCGGGTCTATTCGTAGCAGCTATAAGAATGACTCCTTCATTTGCTTCAAATCCATCCATTTCAACAAGGAGTTGGTTTAATGTTTGTTCACGTTCATCGTGCCCACCACCCATACCAGCACCACGTTGTCTTCCGACAGCATCTATTTCGTCTATGAAAATAAGACAAGGAGCAAGTTTCTTTCCTTGAATAAAGAGGTCTCGTACACGCGAGGCCCCGACACCAACAAACATTTCAACAAAGTCGGAACCTGATATGGAAAGAAAAGGAACACCAGCTTCTCCAGCAACAGCACGAGCAAGAAGTGTTTTTCCAGTTCCAGGAGATCCAACGAGAAGAATACCTTTTGGAATTCTTCCACCTAATCTTGTGAATTTTTTAGGATTAGCAAGAAATTCGACAACTTCTTCTAGTTCTTCCTTTGCCTCGTCCACGCCAGCAACATCCTGAAATGTAACAACAGTGCTATCTTGATTAAGCATTTTTGCTCGAGATTTCCCAAAGGACATAGCTTTTCCGCCACCGCCTTGCATTTTTTGCATGAAAAAGATCCATACACCAATGAGAAGGAGTACAGGGAACCAGGATATTAAGATAGTAAGATACCAAGGGCTTGAGGCAGGGGCTTGTGCATTCACATTTACATTATTAGTTAGGAGTGTTTGTACAAGAGAGGAATCATTTGCAGAATATGTTTGAAAAGAAGAACCTGCCTTTGTTTTTCCAGAAATCCTGTCACCTTCTATTGTAACAGAAGCAATAGAGCCTGATTTTACATGCTGTATGAATTCGCTATAGGAGTATTTTATACCACTTTCTGGGGAAGTACCAAACATGTTGAAAAGTGTGACAACAACAAAAGCAATAACTAGCCACACAGCAATATTCTTGGTAAATTGATTCACAAATCCTCCTCCTCACTATAAATAGTGTATGCTAAGGGATGTATCTTATATGTAAATTTGCTTTTTTGCAAGAATAAATGAAAGCTCTACAAAATGAGGGGACACTTTCACAAATAGGATAATATCAAGACGTTTGAAATATTGCAAGAGAGTTATGAATAAAATTTATATAGGATAGTTACAAATACTGTTGTTCTTGTGTGCTATAGTACCTTTCTTAGAGCATGGTGTTGCTTATCTGATATTTTTTGGAAGAATGAGTAGATATATCAATTTTATATGTGGTATTTTGGAGGAAAGGATTATGCCATGTTGTGCTGTGCATGCTATTTTATTATGATTGATGTATTGTAAAAGGCTATTCTAATATTGTGGTATCTATGTTTGTTGTATAGGAAGAATGTACTATAAGCCTTTACAAAATATATAAAATTCGGAAAAAATATGGTGAGAATACTATTCTTTAGTATAGTTATCACAAAATATCTGAACTTCCTCTATGTGTTTTTATTACTATCATGGAGTCGTGAGGTTTCTTGTAAAATGTGGGAAAGCGAAGGGATTTGTGCAATAAGTTTCTATAAAAGAACGTGTGAGATTGTCTTTTTTATAAATGGGGAAATGAAGAGAAGGGTTTTATGTGAGGATAACAAATAAAATGAGGTGAATAACATTGTTATAAATACAATGGAATTTATAAAACGTGTATATATGAAGGCGCTATTTTGTGGGATAAAAATCCAGTATGCTACGAAAGAACACCATAGAGAACATGCTGTATTACAAACACTGTGTGAGGTGATGTATTGTGTTGGCTCCTTCTAGATGAAAGAATACTGTAGCTATTTGCGTATAGAAATGGTGCTAATAATAAAAGATATAAACGAGTAATAAGATAAAAATAGTAGAATATATAGAAACACAAGAAATATACTATATATGGTGAAAAATAATGAGTAATGTAATATCACTCTAAAAACGGACAGAAAAACCAAGACTTGCATCAATACCTTTTTCTCTTCCAAAGTGGACAGAGGTATCTATAAATGTTTTTATGAGAATACCCTTAACTTCAAGATTATAGTTAATACCAAAAGCAGCAGAATATAAATTTCCCTGAGAAGCATAGTTATAAATATCACCGGCCACAGAGGTAGCATTATCTGTAGTTGTATTAAGTACTGGAAATTCTGTGGTCAATTTGATAAAGGGTTGTAGTCCAAAATCAAAGTTATAGGCAAACAGTGTGAGTAGCCGAGTTGTTATTCTGTGTTCATCTGCAAATTTTACAAGAGTATTGTCAGAAGCAATCATAGAGAGCCCTTTTGTGAATGTGTGCAGTAATTCTATTTGTGGAACAATAGTAAAACGTTTAATATGTATTCGGTATCCAGCATTTATAACAGAATTAAGAGCATATGTATTCCATGTATCGTCGTTATATCCAAAGGGGTTTTTTACAGTATGTTCATAAAAAGTTCCCCAAAATCCTGCAGAAATATACAGTCGTCTTTTTGCCTTTCCACGAATATTTTCCCACATAGCAGTCACACCACCAGTTATTCCTGTAAGTTCTCCACCAAAATTAAAATATTCCCCAAGTAAAGAAGTATGTTCAAAAGTGATGGGAGAATTTCCATACATTGTGAAAACACCAACACTAATAAGGTCTTTAGGAGTGAGCTCTAGTCTTTCTAGATTGAACCCTCCACTAAATGCGAGAAGATTTTCTACCATACTGATACTTTGTTTTGTTGAAGTAGCATTGTTAGAATACTGAACATCGGCCCATGTAGAAATATGATCTGCAAATTTCCTTTTTGTAATGTCTGAATAAATATATTGATTTTGTGTGGCCTCTAACGCACCTGTAAAGGCATTTTGGCTTACTTTAGACCAAAGAATTCTTTCATAGTTGCGCCTACTAACAAGCATAGCACTATATGCATGTGCAACAGGGTTTTTTCCTGTAAGTACTAAATCCCACTGTCCTGGAATATGTTCATTTTCTAGCAAACTATATATCGATCCACCAATGGATGCATATTTTCCAGCAAGTTTTGGGTCTGGTATAGGTACTCCATTCGTGGTAATAATGCCTGGAATAAATTCCATTGGGTCGGCTTGTCCTGTTGCCACAATGTGAGATTTAATAACTATTCCAAAAGGATTTCCTGTAACATTTGAGAGAACGTCAAAGGTAATACGATCTGTTTCTCCAGTATAAAAATTTGTATCCAAGAAGAACATTTTTTCAGAAGCTGAGGTAATAGTGAGATTTCCCTTAAATGTGAGAAGGTCTCCAACAATTCCTTCATTAAGAATAATAGAGCCTCCTTCATGCAGAGTAATACCAGGGCTATTGGTGGGTGTTTGTAAAACAACATTGACTTTGCTGTTCGTTGGGCTTGTAATATATAATTCTCCCATAATGTCAACAGAAGTACTTCGTATTTTTCCAAGAAGAACATTTCTTCCTAAAAAAGTAATCTTGTCGTCAGCACCAATAGCAAGATCGATACTTCCAGAAATAATACTGTTTGAAAATGTGATGTTATCGTTATTTATATTCCCAAAAACATTCCCAGAGACATTTGTAGAAATAAATGTAATAGAATTCTCAACATTACCAAGGCTAATATCTCCGGTAAACGTACTGTTATCAAGCGTTATATTTTGTTCTTTAAGCATGAAACTTGTGAAGTCTAGTTCCCCAAATATTTCAGAATTACGTATGGTAAGTAAGGATTTTCCCTTAAACACGATATCTCCACCAATGGTGCTAGAAGATATTGTCCCTTCTGTATCATAAAGGCTTAATTGGGATACGAGTGTAGCAATGTTGAAGTTAATAGTGCTTTGTCCTCTTGAAAGTTCGACCTCACCACCTATTCGTATATTATTAAATGTGTATGTGCCTCCACCACTATTTCTTCCAGCAGAAAATGCCCCATGAACTTCTGCATTTTGTAATGTAATATTATTCATAGCGGTATTGTCTGGGTTTGAAAGAATAATATTGCCCCGTATAATGGTATTGTTACTGGCATTAAGAGTAACGTTTTTGTTGAAGTTAAAGACAAGGTTGCTATCAATAGAACTATTTAGTATTGTCGCATGGGAATCTCCCCTTTCTAAAGAAATACCTCGTAAGAATGTCATATCGTTAAATGTGAAGAAGCCTTCTCCACCAGATCCAGAGAACCCTTCTGTAACAGTTGATGCACTCATAGTAACCATGTTGTTACCAGTAAGTGTAATACTGCGGAGGAATTGGCTTCGTAAAGCATTTAGCTCTGCACCGCCGTGAGAAACAACAAGGGTATTTTCAATAGCACTGTCTATAATTTCAAAGTTTCCTCTGCCAGCGCTTATAATATCTCCTGAGATAGTACTATTTCTACTATCTATGGAGAGTGTTCCAGCTAAAGGATTAAGAACGCTTCCCGAAATATGTGCTCTTTTTAATGTTACTGTATTTATACCGGCTCCACCAGAAGCAGAACCATCTAATGTGCTTTGGTTATCAAGGTTTAGGGCCATATTTTGCCCTTGAACTGCAATATTTCCTTCAAGAAGAGTTTCTGGAGTGAGTACAAAGGTACCAGAGCCTCCATTAACAGTAATATGAGAAATAAGTGTGGACTTATTGAGAATTTGGACAAGATCTGTTTCTGTGGTATTTAAGAAAGTATTTCCAGCAAGTGTTGTATTGCCAATAATGGAGAGAGTATTATTCCCATCTCCCATATCAAAGGCCCCTGTGAGGTGCAGTCTGGAAAATTCCACAAGGTCATTCCCATCACCTGCTTGTATAGCATTTGGTACTATTGGTGAAAGTGTGGAGCCATCAACGTAAAGGCTATCATTGCCCGCGCCAGTGTCAATATTCCCTGTTAATCGTGCTGTATTATTGAACGTAATTCGTAAGCTATCATTTCCAGAACCCATATAGATATTACTATTAAGGAGCGATTCATCAAATAAATCGATTGTCAGTCTTGAATTTGCTGTTGGGCTAGTGATAATATCACCCATAAGGCTTGATTTATCCCCCATTCGCAATGTAACAAGTTTATCTGTTGCGGTGGAGAAACTTTGTTGTAAAACAGAGCTTCCTTCCATTACAATAGAGCTTGAGTCATTTAGAGTGACTGGACCAATAATACGTGATGTATCATGAGTGTATATTTTAATTTGTCCGTTGGCATTTACTCCGGTTGCGGTGGAAAGTACTGTTCTTCCAGAAAGACGTAATGTATCTGCAACAGTTCCACTTGTTCTAAAATCAATATTTCCAAAGAAATCACTGTTGTGCAAAAGCACAGAATCTTGCAATAAGCCACCAACAATATTTCCAATATCTCCAGTAGCACTTGTGACATCTCTAAAGTTAATAAATGCAGAACCATCCCCCATAAGGATATCCCCAACATTTCTAAGAAGTCCAGTGGCTTCTAGGGTATTATTTCCTCTTCCTGTCATAGTAATTCCAGTTTGATTTCCAAAATTGACATTGTTTAAGGTAAGAAGATATGTTCCCTCTAGAAGAGAAATCATCCCGCCAGGGCTGTCAAAATGGATGGAATTACTCAGTGTGATAACAGCATTATCTCTTGGGTTATTTTCTCCAACTGTGATAGTACGCACGCCCCCAGTAATACGAATATTCTCCAGTATAAGGGTATCATTTCCATTTCCAGTTACTATATTTCCCTGTATCTCTGAATTCATAATAGTAATATTATCTGTATGTGTTCCTGTGCGAAGTTCCCCGCCAATGCGTGAATTATCCGAAATATGCACAAGATTTGTGCCATTACCTAAATTGATATTGCCAGTAATATGCGATTTAGTGGAAAGAGTGAGTGTATCTGCGCCAGAGCCTCCAGAAACAAAGCCATCGATAGCACTATTTTGTCTAACAGAAAGGCTGTTATTCCCCTCACCAAGCACTATTTCTCTAGTAGAGGATGCATTATTATTAATTACTATGGTATCATGTCCAGAACCTATGGTAAGAGCATCTATGGAGCTGTTATTCTCTATAGTGATATTATTGTTTCCGTTAAAAGCAAATATACCACCAGTGACAGTGGATCGATCTGAAATAGTAATGGTATCGGCGCCATCTCCCGTTTCAATTTTCCCATTAATAAAAGATGATGCTGTAACATAAATAGTATTGTTCCCTTGTCCAGCAAGAATATCACCTGTAATACGACTACTGCGTGTTACATTTATGCTGTCGTTTCCAAGACCCATAAGAAGATTTCCCGTAATTGTACTATTATTTTCAAGGTTAACAAGGTTTACACCATGCCCGAGATTCACACCCCCTTCAATAACGCTAAATGTGGTTAATACGAGGCTATCGTTATTATTGCCCCCTGTAAGAGAACCTGCAATGATGCCTTGTGTCATATGTATGGTATTATTCCCAGCACCCACATTCACATCTTGTTGAATTTGTGAGTTATCGGAAATAATAATAGTATCGGCGCCAGCAAGGGTAGTTAAGGTACCTGTAATAGTACTTTGTTTACTAAGACTTAGGCGATTATCCCCTTCGTGTAATTCAAGATTTGTTGTTAGTGCAGATTGATTAGCAATAATAACATTATCATTCCCATTTCCAAGGGTTAATGTACCTGCAATAGAGCTTTGGTTATCAAGAGAAAATGTATTATCGCCGTGTCCTAAGGAAACATTCCCGCCAATTTCTGAGACAGCATCAATAAGGATGCTGTCATTCCCATTTTGGGCACTGATATCACCAATAATTGAGCTAGATCCTTTTACTTCAAGTCTGTTATTTCCATCGCCTAGATTAAGGTTTGTTGTAATAGCAGATTTGTTGTCTAGCACAACTCTATCAGAACCACTCCCAATAGTAAGCAGTGCAACAGTACTTTGACCATATATTTGAATACTATTGTCCCCATTTCCTAAATGGACAGAGCCACCAATAGTTGAACGGCCATCAATAAGAATGCTATCGTCGCCTGTTCCAGAACTAAAGCTACCTCCAATAGAGCTTTCTTCAAGTAGGGTAAATGTATTTTTTCCATTGCCAAGGGAAACGTCGTTTTGAACATGCGAAGATCCGCGTATAAAAGCAATATCGTTGCCATTACCACTAGAGAAACTTCCCACAACAGTAGAGCGATTAAAAAGGTTAAGACTATTATTCCCTTCACCTGTATGGACACCTCCAGCGATACTGACAGTATCTTGAAATAGTATGGTATCGTTTCCCCCTAATAATGTGAACCCACCAATAATACTACTATTCCCTTCAACAACATATAAATTATGCCCACTTCCTAATCTAATATTTCCGCGCACTTCTGATCTATCACTAATATGTATATTCTGGTTCTCCGAACCAAGTGCAGAAATGTTTCCTGTAACAGTGCTATTTCTTAATTGTATAGTATTTTGTCCAGTAGAGATAGAAAGAGAAGCAAGGGTGCTTTTGTCGAGAAGTTCTATCTTATTATTGCCACCACGAATAGAGAGACTACCAGTGATAGTGGAACGAGTGAGAGAAATCGTATCTGAATCTATACCAGTTGTTAACGAGCCGTTTAAAGACCCTGCGTTAAGCCGAATATTATTAGCACCATCTCCAAGGTTTGCATTGCCAATAAAAGAGCCTCCATTTAGTAAAACGAGTGTATCTGCAAGGTTTCCAAAAGTGATGCTTGAAGCACGAAAGGTGGCACCATTTTCCATCGTAATATTAGCATTTCCATTGCCAGTAATATTTCCAGAAACTTGGCTATTGCTTTCTTGTAAATGTATTATAAGTGTTCCAGAATTACGTATTTCTGGAAAAGAAAAGGAGCCTCGTCCAGAAAAAGTAAGGCTACTCCCAGAGGAAACAGAAATCGTGTTTGAAGCGGTGAAATTTGTGTTTAAAGATGAGATATTCACAGTATCATTTCCTACACCAGGGGAGAAGGCTCCATGAAAATTAGTCGCTATAGTAAAATAATCGTTTCCAGCGCCAAGATCAATTGAAATACTGTTAAGAAATCGTCCAGAGGACGTAAAGGTGATGGTATCATTTCCATCTCCCATGGTTATTTGTCTAGTATCGATACTTCCAAGGATATGAAATTGGTCTGCACCATTTCCAAAAGTAATTGAATTTATTGTAAGAATTGCATTTTGGCCGAGATAAAGCCTGTTATTGCCTGAATCAAAAGTTAATAGATGGGATGTTAAAGATGTATTGTTATTGAGGTGGAGTGAATCATTTCCTTCTCCAAGATATATTTCCCCAAAATGATTGTTGTTACCAGAAATAATAATGGTGTCATTACCACTGTCAGTCCATATGTTCGATCCAGTATTATTACTTACAAGAGTGAAATGATCGTCTCCTCTATTAGTTTGAATGTGTCCACCTGTTTTTACATTGTTTAAATAAATAGTATCATTTTCGGTGCTAGTTCTTAGTGTGCCTCCGAGTTGAATAATCTCTTTTGCAGATAAATAAACATTAACAGCCCTAAAGGCTTCAAAGCTGTAGCCTACGAGATCTCTATTGTTAATTAACAGTTCTTTAACATCAGCATGGAATACTCCCCCACCCATTTCAAAAGCTTTGCTGAAAAGGTACTCTCCATCCCTATCAGAAAAGAGTATATGATTATTGGTATTGTCATGGTCGATTTCAAAATTCGTATATGTCCTGGGAAGAAGTCGCACAGTTGAATCATCTGCCATAATAATTTTATATGTTGGATTGGTGGTTATGTCTTGTCCAGAGTTAATGGTAAGAGAACGTACTTGTGGCATATTCTGTAGCATTTTTCTAGGGAAAAAATGTTGTGATTCTGAGCTGTTTTTCGTTTTTTCAGGCACTTTTATAATGTTGTTTTCGGATACAATAGTGTCATTATCCTTTTGAGAAAAATATTCTTTATTATTTGTGGGGAGAGTTATTTTCTTGAAGTTTATAGTATTGCGAGCGAGAGTTATTTGTTGGTTAGTAATATAGGGGTGAGCGGGCTGTGTGTTATGTAATACAGAATCAATACAAAGTATGCTTGGATGTATGGCTTGTGTTATTAAGGGGATAGAAGATATATTTTGTCTATAAGAAGGGGTCTTCACTGTAGGTTCATAGAAAGATGGATCTGCAATATAATCTTCAGCGAAGACAATATCTTTATTGTGAAGAAGAGATTGTGTGAGAAATTCTCCTTGTACTTTTTCTGTAAATGGGAATAGAGGAAGCGGTGTTTTAGGAGAAAATGAAGATATAGGAAGTCTATTTATGGTGTGGTGGGTGTGTTCTTTGGATACCGTATTAGCAGAGAAAGCAATAAAAATAGTACTGCTATTTGAGTTGTTAAAGAATGAAGTGGGTAATGGTGTATACTGTTGCAGTAAAGAATTATTGATACTTTGCAAAATAATAAGAGAGGTTTTGCTATTCTGTTCTTGATTTGCGTATGTATTATTGGGGAAAATTGGCAACAAAGACGTTCCAATAATAAGAGAGGTACACACAAGGGGGATAGTGGTAGCTTTATAAATGGATGTATAGATATTTTTTAGTGTAAATGTTAGTGATTTGCTACCCATAGTAGTATCCTCCTTTACTTTATGAAGAAAGGGAACTATTAAAGAATGTAGATCGGTAAGAAAAGAGCGAAAGTTTATGTATGGATATATGGAAATATATGTGAAGTAGGTAATGTATGAGGATTATTGAGTAAAAATATTTTTATATTATATATGAGAAAGATAAGAAAGAAGATGGAGGAATAAAAAATCTTGCTTTTCATTGCAAAATATTATAGAGATTATGAGTGCTGTGATGTTAATTAAAAGAGTGAAGCTGTTATATATTGTGTGTATATTTACTGCAATAAAGGTTGTTTATACTATATAGTAAAAGAGCAAATAGATGGCAGAAGTATATTCCGTACAGCGTGTTAGTATTTTACGAGAGTGTTCTACAAAATATGAGATAATGAGGGAAAAAGAGACTTCTTTTGTATTAAAAATCTTCACAGTAAGGATATTGGAAATGATATATGCAAGAAGTTAATACACAGATGCAAGAGATGTTTTCTGGGGTATCTAAAAAATATGATTTTTTGAATCACTTTTTAAGTGGCTATTTAGATGTGTATTGGAGAAGTGTTTTAACAAAGAGCATTGTATCAGAGATTTCAGTTGGTGCAGTTGTGTTGGATATGGCTACAGGAACGTTTGATGTCTCTTTGTCGTTATTAAAAAGAAAAAAAGTACAGATTATTGCTGTTGATTTGGCTTTGGAAATGATGATGAGGGGTAAGAAAAAGATATGTAGATACCCCACTATATCAGCTATACAGGCCGATGCGTGTAGCCTTCCGTTAAAAGAGAAAAGTATAGATGTGGCTGTGGTGTCCTTTGGTATTCGCAATATAGTTCCTCGAGAGCATGTTTTTACAGAGACTGCGCAATGCTTAAAACAGGGTGCTCCTTTTTATATATTGGAATTTGGTAGTCCTGAGGCAATGTCAAGTATGATGAAGAGATCGTATATTCTGTATTTAAAAAATATTGTGCCTTTTTTCGCGAAGATGTGTTTTTCCAATAAAGAAGCATATGAATATCTTTCAAAAAGTATTCTATCATTTCCAAAACCAGAGTGTATGATAGATGAGTTATATGAAAGCGGTTTTTCTAACGTTATGTATAATAAATTAAATGGTGGTATTGTACATATTTATAAGGCTATAAGATAATTATTATAGGAGATATGCATAAATAAAGAAGTAACATAAAGAATAATGTAGTGAATTAAAAGGAAAAATTATAAGTTAGTGAAGAAAGCCCTTGTTATTTACACAGTATGTATTACTATCTCACGAAGCATGATAAGTAAGAATTTGTTTTAGGAAGGAGTTGCATATGTTGACAGTTGGAGAGCCATTATTAGAGGGTGCAAAAGTTCAGTATAGTGTGAATGATGTTGATGAGGTGTCACTTTGTTTCTCGATAGAGGGAATAAATTTGCAGCAAGAGGGAGCCAACCTTATTATCTCTTTTCCTAACGACTCCATTATCGTCTTAGAGAATTTCTTTTCAGGAGCGACGAGTTCGGAATTTCCGATGCTTTCTTTTAAAGAGGGTGTAAGTTTATCGGGAGTGCAATTATCAAATGCTTATAATTTTGTTGCTATGGGAGATGATGGCATAAGTAACGATTCTTCTGATAAAGAGAATAGTAATGTATTATCCCTTCTGGCAGAAATTAATACTTCTTCAGAAGAAGTATATGTGGAGGCAGCATATACTATTCCGAATTCTTCAAGAATATTATCCCAAAATGTCATTGGCTTCCCTGTGCCTTCAAAAAATATAGCGAATGCTCGTTCAGGTAATGAAGATATTCCTGTAAAAAATAAAACAGGGCAAGAGAAGAGTGAGCTTCCTATTGAAGAAAGTGCTATAGACGAAGTAGCTTTACGAGAAAGCTTACTTGACTTATACAGTGATCCTGTGGACGGAGAATCTCAAGTAGAGTCTTTTGAGGCTGCTCCTTCTGAAGAAATATTTGAAGAGCTCACAATAACGGCAGATGCTGGGGTAACAGTATCTGGTGGTGGTATTGGAGAATATAAAGATTCTGGTACAGAATTAGTGCAAGGGATATCCACATTTGCTGTATTAGATCCTTTGTCTTTCTCATCTACGAGTCTGCATGGTCCTACAGGCCAGAGTGTAACATCTTCTTTTGTGGAGGGGCCAAGTGTTGCTGTAGCTCCGCCAGCACTTAAGCTGGTGGCAGGAAATTTAAATTGGACAAATTGGATACATGGTGAATCTCCAGCTCCTAGTAATGTGTCGATTTTTGGTGGTGTGGTTGTCGATTCATCTGTAGGTATCTCGACAGTGAATATTACTATAGCTGGTATGGTAGGCGATAAAGTATATCTTGACTCAAATTCTTTCCCAGATGGTTCAGCAATGAATACAGAGCATAGGATTGGGGAGCTTCTTGTTGTATTAAATCAGGCTGGAGATGGGACAATAACTCTTATAATCACAAGTGCAACGGGTGCTGTATTAAGCCCTGCCCAAATAGAAGATTTTTTGAAAGGATTAGGCTATTTCAATGACAATATAGGTGATGCTTCGTCATTAGAAACAGGTTATAGGGAAGGGAGCATTACTATTGTGCAAGGAGATGGTCAGCCTGTAGCGGGCGATTTTTTAGTTAATTATAGAGATAAAGTTGTAGATGGTTTTATAGCGAATGTGGGGGACAGTAATTCGTATTATGGTGCAGGAGATGGGAATGATAATAATTTCGATTTCTCGAATTCGTCAGGATCGCACCTAGGAGTTGGTGGAGCTGGTAATGATACGTTGCTTGGTGGTTCTGGCGGAGATATGCTCCTTGGAGATGGTAGTATTAATGGGAATACCGTTTCAATGGATGGTGGTTCAGGGAATGATTTCATAGATGGTGGAGCAGGTAACGATAGCATAGTTGGTGGCGGTGGAGCCGATAGTATTCTAGGTGGAGCAGGTAATGATATCATTTTTGGTGGAATGATCCCTCCTCTTGGTGGAACAGGAGCAGATTCTTCTAATCCCAATTGG
>JBOFIJ010000001.1:0-8347 GCA_051650105.1 Desulfovibrionaceae bacterium | reverse complement strand
AGACTTCGTCTTTTTTTCTTTTCTTTTTCTGGGATATAAGCATAAATATCAGTAATAAACCTATGTATTTCTCTACTTTGTAAAAAATTATCTAATGTTGAAGGGGAAAGATGGTATTTAGCGGGTGCATAAGCACTATTATATTGCCATATCATAAAGCCTTGGTATAATTCTATAGAAGCATACTCTGTTTTTTCTTCGAAGAATAGATTCTTATTGAATGCACAATCAAGCTCTCTTCTAAAAGAAAGAAAAGAATCTGTTAGTCTCGGTATTTCAGAAAATATCCTTTTTAATAGAATCATATCTTTTTCATGAGATACTTCAAAAAGTGCTCTATTCTTAGGTGAAAGAAATGCAATATCTTCTGGTAAAATAGGAAGTGTTTTTGTAAAAGTATTGTGTAAGACATCTGTAGAGTATTCCATAAAGAGTACTTGGGATGGTATTTTAGGATTTTGAGGGGAACAAATAATTTGTACAAGAGAAAATTTATACCTCATATCCACTTTTGGAAAAAGTTTCATTCTGTTTTCAAAGCTAAGACAAAAACGTAAAAAAAAGTTTTGAAGACAATATATTCGCAAGGAAGAAGAACTTTCATCAGTTAAAAAAGCTGTTGGGATAAGAAGAGAGACATTTCCACCTTCTTTAATAAGGTGTTCCTCTTTGCTAAGCGCTTTTTCTATAAAATAACGAAAAAGATTGTCATCCCCAGATCCTCTAGATAAGGGATATTTTTCTTTATAAAAATAATTTGCAAGAGAATATACTGCAAGAAGATCAGATTTTTGTTGTATTGTTATCGATTCTTGATTATCCATAATATGCTGTTTTTCACTATTTAATAATGCTCCATAAGAGGGATAAAATTGTCCGAAGAAAAGTGCATTGTCAAGTTTCATTTTGTCCCATGGAGGGTTTCCAATAAGTACACTAAAAGCCTTTCGTTCTGTTAGGAAAATATTCGGGAATTCTAATTCATAGTGAAATGTTGTCTGCATGAGTTCTTCTGCTAAAGTGTGCAAAGAGTGTTCTTCTACATAGTTACTAAAATAATGTGTATATAAAAAAGTAGTAAAATATTTTTGTAAGGCAATTTTATATGTATACGATATTTCTTCTTTGTTTTGTACAGTGAGTGTGAATTGTGTAAAAAGGTTTTGAATTGTATTTTTTTCTTCTATATCATTCGTAAAAGCAAGAACTGTCGCGTAGCGTACTCCAAGGAGTGCATTACCAAATCGTATAGTTTTATGGGGAGAAAGTGCTTCTTCAAAAGGGATAAAACCCTCAATTGATAAACTATAATGGCAAAGAGAAATAGCAAAATAATTTGTGTCAATACCATAAAGAGCATTTTGAATAAAATAACGTTTAATATAGATAGATTTGTGCATCTCTATAGTTTTTTTATTTGTGCTATTACGTATTGAATTCAATATGGTATTTTCTGTTTTAGGGCTAAGGTTTTTTGTAAGGTAGTACAAAGCGTGAAGAAGAATATTTCCAGTACCACAAGAATTATCAAGGATAGAAATAGTTTCAGGAGTGTCTTGACAATTATCGATAGCTTCCTTAACAAGAAATTGAGAAAATACAGAGGGTGTATAATAGCTTGCGGTAGTTTTTTGAGAAATAGTATTAGTAAAAATAATATTGTGGTTATTATCGCATATAAGAGAAAGGGGAATGAGCGATTCATATAGAGGTCCAAGATCTGCAACTGTGAGAGAATATTCTATAAAGATATTCTGAATGGAGTCAAGTAGATGCGTAAAATCATCATTATGTACAGTGGCATTTTGTATTATAGAGAGTACTTCTGGAGTAAAATAGTGAAAGGAGAGAACAGGAATATGGAAGGAATGTTTTTTATTATCAAAGAGCAAAAAATTATTCCAAAAGTCAGTCCATAAAATAGCTTTTGTGTGGGCAGATTGATAAATGTGTGATAAAAAATAGTTATTATATTCTTTAAATGAAGGAAAATTTGATACATAGATTTTTTCAAAGATAGTTGTGCCTAGAAGAGCAAAAAAAACGAAAAAAGAACTTTCTTGCAAAAGGTTTAAGGGTGGTGTTGTTCTTTTACCGAGTAAAAGAGCTATTTGATACAGTGCGGAAGTAGGTTTAAGAAGCCCCCTATGTATAGATTCAATTCTTTTTGAAGCATCTTGGTATATAGGGGGTTTCTTCGGCATGTTAGAATGTAAACCGTATAGCAAGAAGGGCTTCTAATGAATGCGGATTAGCAGAAAAAGTGAATTGTTTGCCAGAAAAAGCCGCATATGTTCCACTAATTGTCTCTCCATTATTTAAATAGCGAAGATTGAGATCTATACCGACAAAATCAAAGCCGGCAAATATTCCAAGACCAAATTGATAAATAAAATTTGTTGCCTTAGAACTGGCACCTGAGAGAGCCAAACCAGCATCATTTGGTGTAAATTTCCCATCATTAAAAGAATAGCCGACACCAGCAGAAACATAAGGAGTAATAAATGGAACAAAAGAGAGATCTAAGTATGCATTTGCCATGATGTTGTGATTAGAAAAAGTAAACTTAGAAGGGAGGGGTTCCTTAAAAGATTTAGCAGAAGTTTTGTATAAATATTCAGCTTCTGCTCGTAACTTCACAATAAATAGGTCTACTTTAAGTCCTAATGCAAGCCCACCACCCCATCTAATAGGGGTATCAGTTTTTGAATTTCCAGAAGAATCTTTAAGAGAAAGGGGTGCATAGCCACCAATACCTTTTACAGCAAGATAGCTATCGATAGCATAAGAGGAACCAGGAAGAAGAAATATACCAAAAATAAGAATAAGAGAATAATAATATTTTTTCATAAAGTTATAAATCCTATAAAAAGAATAAAGATGCTCGGAATATAGCAAATAGTTAACCACACATACGAAGAAAAGGCAACTCTTTAATGAATATGTATAAACTTTTCCAAAATAGACACAATTTTTTTGGCAGCTTCACAAGATTCTTTAGTGTATAATTGAGAGCGAATACGTGTGAGATTGTTATTATTTGCAAAGGCAATAATATTTTCCAGTAACACATTGGAAGTAAGAGATTGTTCTTCTAAACAAAGTGCAAGGTCTTCTTGTACAAGAGAAGAAGCATTGTGCCACTGGTGATTGTGTATTGCAAAAGGAAAAGGGATAAATATAGCAGGAACATTCATGGCAATTAATTCAGAAATAGTGCTTGCTCCAGAACGGCATAGGGAGAAATCGGCCCAAGAATAGGCATCAAGCATATCCTGTATAAATGGTTGAATACGGTATGCCTGAACGTTAGGGAAAGGATTGCGTAAAAAAAGGGCATTATGACATTTTTCTACTCTTTGAAAATCTGAGGCACCTGTTTGGTGATAGAGTGAAAAGCCTTGTTCAAGAAGCTCGTGTGCAATTTCAAGTACAAAGGAATTAATTTGCTTAGCACCAAGGCTACCACCTAAAATGAGAATATTCTTGCAAGATTTTTTTTGAGTGTCAACAGTGTGACGAAGTAAAGATTTTCTTACTGGGTTTCCAGTATAGGTCACGTTATTCTTTTTAAAAAAAATTTTTGAAGAAGGAAAAGAAATACAGACTGTATCAACAAATTTTGCTAAAAGAAGGTTAGCTTTACCAGGAACAGAGTTTTGTTCATGTAGTATGGTGGGAATTCCTAGTACACTAGCAGCAAAAACAGAGGGAAAACACGCATAACCACCAAAACCGACACAAGCAATGGGCTTTTTTCTAAGACATAGTGTAAATGCTAACAAAAGGGAATACAACAAAAAAAATAAGGCAATGCCTTTCTGTAAAATATTTTTCCCCATAACTCCCCGAACAGGAAGAGCTGTACAGGTAATGCCATATTGCTCAACAAGGTTTTTATCTTCCTTTCGCGCACCTGCAATAAAAATAACATGTATATTGGGGAAAGAGTCCTGTAATTCCTGTATAAACGCAATAGCAGGGAATATGTGTCCTGCTGTTCCACCAGTGGAAACAAATAAGGTTTTTTTCATGATTAATTTATGATATATCTCATAGGATTAACACTAACGCCCCCAACACGAACTTCATAATGAAGATGTGCACCAGTACTTCTTCCAGTGTTACCAACGCGACCAATAATATCACCTTTATTAATTTTCTGTCCTTTTTTAACAGCATATTCTCTCATGTGAGCATAGCGAGTTGTGATACCCGCTCTGTGTTTTATGAAAACAACATTACCATAACCTCCGTCTCTACCCACAAAGACAACAACACCTTTCGCTGGGGCTTTAATAGGTGTTCCTTGCGGAGCTGCTATATCAAGGCCTCTGTGAAAATCTGCTGCAGAGGTTCCAAAAGGGGAAGGACGTATCCCGAAACGAGAAGAAACACGGCCTTTAACTGGCCAAGAAGAAGGTGTTGAAGCAGTGAGGTCTTTCTGATCCGCAAGAGAATGCATTAAATCTTGTTGTCTTACTTCTTCAAGTCGTACATTTGCTTCAAGCTGTCTCAGGAAATTTTGTATTTTTTTCGTGAGGAGTTCTTGTTTATGCAATGGAAGATATGTACTAGAAAATTCACTTGAGGAAACACCACCCATTGAAGTATTATCCGAAGTAGGTCTTACTTGTAAATTAGTCATAGCACGAATTTGTGAATCAAATTGCTGGACCCTCTCAATAGTTGTTTGTAATTCTTGCACCTGACCGATAATAGAAACAATTCTTTCTTGCTGAGCTTCAATTAGGGTTTCTTTTTGTTTAAGCTTTTTTTCAAGAGAAACCGTTTTGTAAAGACTTCCCCAAAAAATAAAACTAGTACTCGTAAGAATTAAAAAGAAGATGAAAAGTACAATGAGCGCTACCGAATTAACACTAAATGACCTAGGAGTATGTTCCCCATCTTTAAATGCAATTACTTGGTATTTTCCAAACATGATACTCCCCAACTCAACTTAATTTTTTTGTTTTGACGACTGCGAGATTATATTTTTACACTATATACAATTTCGTAAGCAATCCGTATTCCAAACATGCAGACTACAAACCCGTGGTCAACAGTAAATTAATTCCGCCTATCCTAACATTGGATCGGTATAAAGTAAAGAAGCTTTAATGATTTGATAAAAATAATGACTATTTAATAGACTGAGATGAGAAGAAACTTGACAAACAAAAGGATAAGAAGCTAGAATGGGCCTAGTATTAACCTGTAGGAGGTTTAGAGGGAAATGGCACGTATTACAATAGAAGATTGTCAAAAGCATACATCAAATAGATTTTTATTAGTACAGATGGTAATAAAGCGAGTAAAGCAGTATAGGGAAGGAAGTGCTCCAATGGTATTTTCTCGCAATAAGGAAATAGTGACCGCACTTCGTGAAATATCAATGGGAAGATTAACACATGATAAATCAGGCAATTATGCCAATGTTCAAATACCAGGTATACAGGTGCACAATGAATGTGAAAATGAGGAAAAGAAGTAAATAGTATTATGAAAAGAGAATATTATGAGATTTTAGGTGTGTCAAGAAGTGCATCTGACGAAGAAATTAAGAAAGCCTATAGAGCTTTGGCATTTAAATACCATCCCGATAAAAATCCAGATAATGAAGAAGCAGAAATAAAATTTAAAGAAATATCTGAAGCGTATGAAGTTTTGAGGGATCCGAGAACCCGTTCAGAGTACGATACATATGGTCAGGTTGGCTCTGGTGGTATGGGTTTTTCTGGAGTAGAAGATATATTTTCTCATTTCACAGATTTCTTTGGTGGCTTTTCAGGTGGAGGAGAAACACAATATGGCCAAAGGGGTGCAGATTTACGTTATAATCTCACGATAAGCCTTGATCAGGCATATATGGGAGATGAAGTTTCTCTAAAACTTCCAACGTTAGTACTTTGCAAAGATTGTTCTGGGAGTGGGTGTGCAGAGGGTGGATCTGTAGTTGATTGTTCCCATTGTGATGGTACAGGTCAGGTAATTCAGCGACGTGCAATGTTTCGTATAGCTGTGCCATGTGTGGCTTGCCAAGGCAGAGGGAAAACAATAGATAAGCCTTGTCCTAGATGTAAATCCTCTGGTCTTATTGAGGATATAAAAACATTGTCCCTTGTTATTCCAAAAGGTGTTAGCACCGGTGTTCGTATGCGTATGACTGGTGAAGGAGAACCTGGTACGCACGGTGGTACGAATGGTGACCTTTATGTAAATATTTATGTGCAAGAAGATAAACGTTTTGAAAGAAAGGGAAACGATCTATTAGTGGTAAAACGTATTTCTTTTATTCAAGCTATATTAGGAGACACGATAGAAGTAGAAACAATGGCAGGTAAGGAATTGCTTTCTATTCGTAAGGGAACTCAAAATGGCGAAGTGTATAGAATGAAAGCCAAAGGTATGCCTATTTTAAATAGCCAAAGTTATGGGGAATTAGTAGTTCATGTAACAGTAGATATTCCAACAAGTATAACAAGTGAACAAGAAAAAATCCTTCTAGAGTATAAAGAACTAGAAGAAAATCGTCCTTTATCCAAGTTAAAAAAAGTTAGTAAAAAGTTGACAAAAAAGATGGGTTTTGGAGAATAGTAGTATATGGAAAAATTTTCTCATATAACAGAGGATGGCAGTGTTACTATGGTGGATATTGCTAAAAAAGATGTTACTTTAAGAAAAGCCGTAGCTGTGTCTACAGTATACGTTAATGATAAGACATTTATATTGTTGGAACAAAAAGCGCTTCCAAAGGGAGATGTTTTAACAGTGGCAAAGATTGCTGGTATTATGGGAGCGAAACAAACAAGTGCTCTTATTCCTATGTGCCATCCTCTTTACTTATCTTATATGGATATAGAGTTTACATTAGATGAAACATGTGGGGCAATTCACATAAAAGCAACGGCATGTACAGAGGGGAAAACTGGTGTTGAGATGGAAGCCCTTGTTGCTGTCCAAATAGCAGCGTTAACTATATATGATATGTGTAAAGCTGTTCAAAAAGATATTCAAATAGATGCATGCCATTTAGAATATAAAGAAGGTGGTAAAAGTGGCATATATCAATACAAAGAGATAAGATAATGTGCTATGATACAGTATAATTCTTATTTACAAGATGGTCAGGACGTGATATCGTCAAACATTTGTTCATTACAAAACCTTATTTTGGACGAAAATTTTGTGAAGGCTCTTAGTTTATTAGATAATATAGGTGGAAATATCTTTTTTCTCGGTCTTGGTAAATCTGGGATTATCGCGTCTAAACTTGCGGCAACGTTTGCATCGTTTGGTTTTAAAGCGTTCTTTTTGCACCCAACAGAAGCATTGCATGGGGATATAGGCAGAATGCAAAGAGGAGATATTACTATAGCAATATCCAATTCAGGAAGTACCGTAGAATTATTAGACGTTATTCCTACAATAAAGAGCAGAGCCATTCCTCTTATATCAATAACAGCAAAAACGTCTTCTCCGTTAGGAAAGATGTCAGATGCCTCTCTCTCATCTTATGTGGATAAAGAAGCCTGTCCGTGGAATATTGTTCCAACAACATCGCTTGTGGCAGCAACTGTTCTTGGAGACGCTTTAGCTATTTGTTTAGCAAAAATCAAGAAAAGAACACAAAATGATTTCGCAATGCACCATCCAAAAGGAGCATTGGGAGAACGTCTTTTACAAAGCGTGAAAAGTATTATGCATACGGAAAATATTCCTACCATAAACAGGGACAATATATTCTTGGAAGCTGTAAAGACTATCGATTCTGGTGGAATAGGTGTTGTGTATGTCGTAGATGATAATGAGGTGTTGTGTGGTATTATAACAGATGGTGATATTAGAAGACACGTCTTAAAAGATGGCAGTGCACAAGAAAATATAGATAGCGCTATGAAGAAAAACCCTATAACGGGAACTATAAATATTTCTGTGGCAGAAATATTAGATATTATGGAAAAATATGCTATCACAAGTATGCCTATTATTACAGAAGAGCAGAAAATAATAGGTGTTGTTCACTTACATGATATTTTGGGTAGAGGGAAAATTCAATATAGTTAAAAGAAATACCGAGACTAACAGATTCTTTTCTTTCTTTTAGAAGAGAGCTTGATTGTGCATTCAATAAGAATCTATTCTTCGAAGAAAAAACAGAGTATGCTTCTATAGAATTATACCAAGGCTTTATGATATGGCAATATGATAGTGCTTATGCACCCGCTAAATACCATCTTTCCCCTTCAACATTAGATAATTTTTTACAAAGTAGAGAAATACATAGGTTTATTACTGATATTTATGCTTATATCCCAGAAAAAGAAAAGAAAAAAAGACGAAGTCT